>NZ_CP012023.1:1200000-2400000 GCF_001308265.1 Celeribacter marinus | reverse complement strand
GATCAAAGTCGAATTTATCGACAGGAAGACCGACAAAAACGACCGCGCCGCCGGGGCGTGCGGCATCAAACAAGGTGGGATAAACGGACGGATGGCCCGCGCATTCGAACACGACATCAGCGCCCCAATTCCCCGTAGCTTCATGGACTTGCTCCGCGGCTGATCGGGTTGGGTCCAGCGGAATAATTCCGTCATATTGTCCCGCTGTTTCAAGCTTTTGTGCGACAACGTCATGGATTAGAACCCGCGCGCATCCCCCCGCAAGGGCGGCCAATGCGGTCATCACGCCAATCGACCCCGCACCAATGACAACCGCCACATCTCCGGGGGTGATCTTGGCTTTTGCGGCGGCTTGCATACCGATTGCGAAAGGTTCCACCATCGCGCCCTCTTCGAAGCTGACGTGATCAGGAAGTTTAAATGTAAAAGCGGCAGGATGCACCACCGAGGGGATCAGGCAGCCGTGAACGGGCGGGGTGGCCCAGAACCTGACATCGGGATCGACGTTGTAAATTCCAAGCTTGGAGGCGCGGCTGGTGAGGTTGGGAATGCCTGGCTCCATGCACACGCGATCCCCTACGGTGAGGTGGGCGACATTGGCCCCCACGGCCGTTACCGTTCCCGCCGCTTCGTGTCCCAAAACCATGGGGGCGTTTACTACAAACGGGCCAATCCGCCCGTGGGTGTAAAAATGCACGTCCGACCCACAGACACCCACGGTGTTGATCGCGATTTGCACATCATCTGGCCCCATCTCATGGCCAATGTCGATGTCGCGAATAGCGAGTTTGCCTTTTTCTTCGAGTACAACGGCGCGTTGTTGAGTCATGATTTATCTCCCAGAATGCGTGTCACCATCTCCGTGGTATCACGGGACAATCCGCGTGTGGAGAGCATTTGTTCAAGCTGTGAGCAAATGCTCGCTTGGCGTGACGTGTCATAGCGGCGCCATGTCTCAAAGGCACCTGACATGCGCGCGGCGGTTTGCGGGTTCAATTTATCTAGTGCGATCAACTGCTTGGCCAAAAGCACATAGGCGGCCCCACTCTCGTGGTGGAACCCTGCGTGGTTGGCGGTCAGCGCGCCAAAGACCGCGCGGAAGCGATTCGGGTTTTTCATCGTAAATGCAGGGTGATGTGTCAGACCTTCAGCCACGCTCGCCGCATCGGCAGGGCTGGCAAAGGCCACTTGCATCATGAACCATTTGTCCATCACAAGGCGGTCGTTTTGCCATTGCGTTTCAAAGGCTTGCAACTCATCCGTGCCAAGGCCTGCGGCCAGAAGCGCCTGAAGACTGCCCGCTTGTTCCGTCATGTTGTCTGCGCGCGCAAACAGGTTTCGCGCGGCGGTTCCACCGTCCAAAAGGGTGAGGAGCGAGAGGATAGAGAGGCGCAAGGACCGCTTTCCCGACCCATCGGCATCGGGGACGAAAACGGGTGTTTCATGGCGCGAAAAAAGGGTCGGCATCTCGTCGGATAGATGTCGGGCAAGCGTATGGCGCAGCGCCTCGCGCGCGTCATAGATTTTCTGCGGATCAGGGGTGTGACCCGTATCGACAAGCGTTTGCGCCAAGTCGTCTTGTGAGGGCAGGCCCAACACCAACGCGCGGAACGCAGGGTCAAGGGTGTCGTCAGTCACCACCGTTTTGATTGCATCAAGGTAGTCGGTGGCGGGGGTGGCCCCCGTGGTGATCATGGCCACAAGCGTATCACGCGATAGCATCCGCCCCATTTCCCATTTCTGGAACGGGTCGGTGTCATGGGCAAGCAGGAACGCGCGGGTGGCTGCGTCCATGTCGCGATCCAAAATCACAGGCGCGGAGAAATCGCGCAGGATCGACGCTATGGGACGTGCGCCCACACCGTCAAAGGTGAAACTTTGCGTGGCCTCGGTCAGCTCCAATACAGTTGTTGGCACCACCTCGTCGCCATTGGGACCGATGAGGCCCACGGCGATGGGCATGTGTTGCGGGCCTTTGTTGGTCTGCCCGGGGGTGTCGGGGGTCGATTGGGTGAAGGTCAGCGTAAATGTACCGTCCTCCCACGCCTCGGAAACACTTAAACGCGGTGTGCCCGCTTGGGCGTACCAATGTGCGAAATGAGCAAGATCACGCCCCGTGGCGTCCTCGAACGCCTTGAGCCAATCCTCGATTGTGACGGCCTGACCATCGTGGCGTTCAAAGTAGAGATCACAGCCCTTGCGGTAGGCGTCATCTCCGACCAGACGGCGCAGCATCCCGATGATTTCCGCGCCTTTTTCATAGACGGTGGCGGTGTAGAAATTGTTGATCTCGACAAAGCTTTCGGGGCGCACGGGGTGCGCCAACGGGCCGTTGTCCTCGCGGAACTGACGTGCGCGCAGGGTCAAGACTTCTTCAATCCTTTTAACAGGGTGGCTGCGCATATCGCCCGAGAACATCTGATCACGGTAGACCGTTAGCCCTTCTTTGAGGCACAGCTGGAACCAGTCGCGACAGGTGATGCGGTTGCCTGTCCAGTTGTGGAAATACTCATGGGCGATGATGCCCTCGATGCGTTCAAAATTCGCATCGGTCGAGGTGGCTTGCGAGGCGAGGACACAGGACGAATTGAAAATGTTCAGCCCCTTGTTTTCCATCGCGCCCATGTTGAAGTCGTCAACAGCGACAATGTTGAAAATGTCCAAGTCGTATTCACGGCCATACACCTGTTCATCCCATGTCATCGAGTCCTTGAGCGCCTGCATCCCAAAGGCGCATTTGTCCTCGTCGCCACGGCGCACATAGATGTTCAATTCAACCTCTTTGCCCGACATGGTGGTGAAGGATCCCGCGTGGTTGAGCAGGTCGCCCGCGACAAGCGCAAAGAGATAGGCGGGTTTGGGCCACGGGTCGTGCCACTCGGCCCATCCTGCGCCCATGGCCACGGGGTTGCCGTTGGACAGCATCACGGGCATGTCGCTTTCGACGCGCACGGTAAAGGTGGCCATGACATCGGGGCGGTCGGGGTAATAGGTGATTTTGCGAAACCCCTCGGCCTCGCATTGGGTGCAATACATGCCGCTCGACATATACAGCCCCTCAAGGGCGGTATTGTCCTCGGGCGCGATTTCGACCTCAGCCTCAAACACGAACGGCTTTTGCGGCAGGTCGGCGGCGGCAATGCGCAGCTCCGTGTCGGTGATCTGCATGTTGACGATGGCCGCGTCGACGGTGGCGGTGATGAGGGTCAGTCCCTCGCCATTTAAAACCAGATCGCCACGGTTGTTGTCATTGGGTGTAAAGGTGATGCGCGACAGCACGCGCGTGGTCTTTGGCGCGAGGCGAAACGTGAGATGGACGTCACGCACCCAGTGGTGCGGCTCGGTGTAGTCCTTGAGGTAGATCGTTTCGGATGCTGCGGCTGTCATGGGGAACCTTTCGTGGGTGCGTGCGAGGTGCAAACGTTAGTGCGCGGTGCGCGCGGGTTCAACACGATCTCGCATGTGGGGCGGATGAATAATGCAGACGTGATGTGAGTGATTTTCAGGCGCGCGCTGGGATGTCGCTACGTTTTTGCGTGCGCGATGCCCCCACTTGCACAAATGCCTCTTTTCCTCGCCGCCCAAGTCATTAGGGTCAAGGTGTCAAAGGAGGCTTTTATGGCGCGACCGGTTGTTGGAATCATTGGGAATACGGACCTGCTGCACGGTGATTATCCGGCCTACACGGGGGGGCGGATGAATGCGGAGGCGGTGGCGGAGGTGTCGGGCTGTATGCCGTTGTTGATCCCTGCGCATCCCAATTTCGTGTCGGTCGATGAGCTAATGGCGAGTTGTGACGGGTTCTTGTTCACGGGCGGTCGGCCCAATGTGCATCCCGAGGAATATGGTGAGACAGAGACTGAGGCGCACGGTGCATTTGATCGGTGCCGTGATGCGGTGACCTTGCCCCTGATCCGCGCGTGCGTCGAGGCGGGCCAGCCGTTTTTGGGGATTTGTCGCGGGTTCCAAGAGGTGAACGTGGCGATGGGCGGAACGCTCTATCCCGAGATTCGCGACCTACCGGGGCGGATGAATCACCGTATGCCGCCTGACGGGACGGTGGACGAGAAATTTGCGCTGCGCCACCTTGTGCATTTGACGCCGGACGGTGTGTTTGCCCGACTACTGGGGGCGCACGAGGTGATGACCAATACTCTGCACGGGCAGGGGATCAAACACGCGGGGGCGCGGATCGTCATCGACGGGCATGCCCCCGATGGCACGCCCGAGGCGATTTATGTTGACGGGGCCAAGGGGTTCACATTGTCGGTGCAGTGGCATCCCGAGTTTCGCGCGGGCGAAGATCCGGTATCGCGGCCCTTGTTCGAGGCCTTCGGGTCAGCGGTACGGGCATTTGCGGCGCAGCGCAACCGTCAGGTCGAACCTGCCTAAAGCAGTTTGAACATGCGAAAATTATCGATGCCAACGCCGTCGCGAATGACAGTTTGGCGGGCATCCGTTACCCAACCTTGTTTGGTGAAAAAGCGGCGTGCGAGGTGTGAGGCCTCTGTGGTCATACCTGTGAGGCCTGCGGCGCGGGCGGTATATTCGCACATCTCATAGAGTGCGGTTGCCGTGCCTTTGCCCATCTCCTCCAACGCCACATATGCAAAGTCGATGTGGCCATCCGCGCCCATCGTGAAAAACCCCACGATCCGGTCGTGTTTGGTCGCGCAAATTGCGAATCCTTGTGTGAGGTGGGCGGGCCAGTCATCGCCGGCGCGTGGCGCATCGGGGGCCCAGGCCTCTTGTTGGTCGATGGTGTAAAACGCGCCTGTGCCGCCGCGCACCGTGCGGTAGAACAGCGCGTAACAGGCGTCCGCGTCAGCTGTGGTCAATGGGCGCAGTTTCATATCTGTGTCCTAGCGTCTTGGCGCGCGGACGCCTAGAGTGGTGTGATGGAAAAACATCGTACACTGACCCTTGATTATCCGCCCGTTTGGCTCGTCGCATTCATGGTTTTGGCCTATGTGACGGGAGATGTGATCGAGCCGTTAGCGCGAACATCGTTGGTGTTGGCGCTATCATTTGGATTCATCGGGATCGGTGTCGCATTAATGTGTGTGGCCGCATTTACGATGTGGCGCCATAAAACAACGGTCATTCCGCATCGTTATCCGGCGCGCCTTGTGACGCATGGCGTCTTTATGCATTCGCGCAATCCAATTTACCTCGGAGATGCCTTTACACTTGTTGGGTTTTCCTTACTTTACGGCAGCACAATTGGGCTGCTCTCGGTCCCCGTCTTTATGACGGTGATCTGGTGGCGGTTCATTCGCAAAGAAGAACAAAAACTCAAAGACTCGTTCGCACAAGACTACGAGATTTGGGCAAAGAAAACGCGCCGTTGGATATGACGTCTTGTCGCGGAACGGTGATTGAGTGCGCAATAATGTTGCGCAGTGACTGTGTTTTTATGTAACGAGACGATCAGACTAACGCATTGGACCGGGGAAAAGGACTAGCACGTGAAATTCGGTGTTCCTAAGGAAGTGTTCGAGGGGGAAGCGCGAGTCGCGTTGACGCCCGATAGCGCTAAGCAAATTCAAAAGCTTGGCTACGATATTGTTGTGGAAACTGGCGCGGGTCAACGCGCGGGGTTTTCTGACGCGGATTACAAAGAGGCAGGTGTTGAGGTCGTAAAGACCGCCGCCGCACTTTGGAAGGCCAGCGACATCGTCGCCAAGGTCCGTCAGCCGGATGCGACCGAGCTTAAACGCTTGCGCAAAGAGCAGACGCTGATTTCCTTCTTTAACCCTGCGGGGAACGAGACGGGCATGGAGGCGGCCCAGAAATCGGGCGCCAACGTGATCGCGATGGAAATGGTGCCGCGCATTTCGCGTGCCCAAAAGATGGATGCCCTGTCATCCATGGCCAACATTGCGGGCTACCGCGCTGTGATCGAGGCGGGCAATAACTTTGGCCGGTTCTTTACTGGTCAGATTACGGCCGCGGGCAAAGTGCCCCCTGCCAAAGTGCTCGTTGTGGGCGCCGGCGTTGCGGGTCTTGCCGCGATCGGGACATCGACGTCTCTTGGTGCGATCACCTATGCATTCGACGTACGCCCCGAAGTGGCCGAGCAGGTCGAGAGCATGGGCGCGCAGTTCGTCTACCTCGATTTCGAAGAGGAACAACAAGATGGTGCGGCCACGGGCGGTTACGCTTCTGTGTCTAGCCCAGAGTTCCGCGCAGCCCAACTTGCCAAGTTCCTCGAACTGGCCCCCGAGGTGGATATTGTTATCACCACGGCGCTGATCCCCAACCGCGAAGCCCCCGAGCTTTGGACCGAGGATATGGTGAAGGCCATGAAACCCGGCTCCGTTGTTGTGGATCTTGCGGCGGAAAAGGGCGGCAACTGTAAGCTGACCGTGATGGACGAGAAAATCGTGACCGACAATGGCGTGACCATTGTGGGCTACACCGATTTCCCGTCTCGCATGGCGACACAGGCGTCGATGCTCTATTCGACCAACATCCGTCACATGATGACCGACCTGACCCCAGACAAAGACGGCCAGATCAACCATAACATGGAAGATGACGTGATCCGTGGGGCGACTGTGACCCATGAGGGCGAGATTACATTCCCGCCACCGCCACCCAAAGTGGCCGCGATTGCAGCCAAGCCCAAAGAGGTCGCGCCGGTGCTCACGGCCGAGGAAAAACGCGCCGCTGAAGTGGCTGCATTCAAGGCACAGACCAAACAGCAAGTGACACTGATTGCCGTTGGGGCCGCGCTTTTGCTGTCTGTCGGTCTTGTGGCACCTGCGTCGTTCATGCAGCACTTTATCGTGTTTGTGTTGTCGGTGTTTATCGGGTTCCAAGTGATTTGGAACGTGTCGCATTCGCTGCACACGCCCCTGATGGCTGTGACCAACGCAATCTCGTCGATCATCATTTTGGGTGCATTGATGCAGATTGGGTCTAGCTCGTTCCTTGTGATCTTGCTCGCCGCCTTGTCGGTGTTCATGGCAGGGATCAACATTTTCGGCGGTTTCCTCGTCACACGGCGCATGCTTGCCATGTTCCAGAAATCGTAAGGAGTTCAGGACAATGGAATTCGGATTTACAACAGCGGCCTATGTGGTCGCAGCCGTCCTCTTCATCCTCTCCTTGGGGGGCTTGTCGGGACAAGAAAGCGCAAAACGCGCTGTATGGTACGGTATTGTCGGCATGGCGTTGGCCGTGTTCGCAACCATCATCGGACCGGGTGCGGGGCTTTGGTTCCTGTCGCTCGTCTTGATCGCGGGCGGCGGTGCTATCGGCTATATGGTCGCCACACGCGTCCAGATGACTGAAATGCCGCAACTCGTGGCCGCCATGCACTCGCTCGTCGGTTTGGCGGCGGTGTTCGTCGGCTTTATCGCGCATTTCGAGATGGGCAACGTGGCGCGCCTTATCGCCTCTGCGCCTGCGGGTCTCACCGAGGCGGGGTTCCAATCGTGGATGCACGATCAGCACCTTGGCACCTTTGCCGCACTCATCGCGCACAAGGCTCCTGTCGAGCTGAACATCTTGCGGGTTGAATTGTTCCTCGGCATTTTTATCGGTGCGGTGACGTTCACAGGCTCGGTGGTGGCGTATGGCAAATTGGCGGGCAAGCTGTCCTCCAACGCGGCAAAGCTTCCCGGTGGTCATATGCTCAACGCGGGCGCGGCTGCGCTCTCCGTCCTCACATTGCTGTGGTACGTGAACTCCGGCGGGTTCTTCCCGTTGTTCGTGATGACATTGGCCGCGCTGTTTATCGGCTATCACCTCATCATGGGGATCGGCGGCGCGGATATGCCCGTTGTTGTGTCCATGCTCAACTCCTACTCGGGGTGGGCAGCGGCCGCGATCGGCTTCTCGCTCGGCAACGATCTCTTGATCGTGGTTGGCGCGCTTGTCGGCTCGTCTGGTGCGATCTTGTCGTACATCATGTGTAAGGCGATGAACCGCTCTTTCGTGTCGGTGATCTTGGGCGGCTTTGGCGGCACCACGGGTCCACAGATGGAAGTCGAGGGCGAGCAAATCGCAATCGACGCCGATGGTGTGGCCTCTGCTTTGAATGAAGCGGATAGTGTCATCATCGTTCCGGGCTACGGCATGGCCGTGGCACAAGCACAGGCGGCAGTGTCCGAGTTGACAAACAAGCTGCGCGGCAAGGGTAAGAATGTGCGGTTTGCCATTCACCCCGTTGCGGGGCGTTTGCCCGGTCACATGAACGTGCTGCTCGCAGAGGCCAAAGTGCCCTACGACATCGTGATGGAAATGGACGAGATCAACGAGGACTTCCCTGATACGGATGTGGTCATCGTGATCGGCTCCAACGACATCGTGAACCCTGCGGCGCAAGAGGATCCAAACTCCCCAATCGCGGGCATGCCCGTGTTGGAAGTCTGGAAAGCGAAACAGGTGTTCGTGTCCAAACGTGGTCAAGGAACAGGGTATTCGGGTATCGAGAACCCGTTGTTCTACAAAGACAACACCCGCATGTTCTACGGCGATGCCAAAGACAGCATCAACGCGTTGTTGCCCAAAATCGACTAAGCGACACATATGTGAACAGATAAAGAGGGCGTCCCGTTTGGGGCGCCCTTTTGTGTGGGAGTGCATTGTTACAGCCGCCTGACACCCATGTGAGGCAGCGTCAGGGAAACGTTGGATGACAGCGCGCGCGCCCTGAGCCACATTGAGCACATGGATATTTTACTCGCATATGGCGCGGGATTGCTGACGCTGATTAACCCCTGCGTTTTGCCGATCTTGCCAATCGTTTTGGCCACGTCTTTACAGGCAGGGCGCATTGGGCCTGTGGTTTTAGCGGCGGGGATGAGCGTATCGTTCGTGGGGTTTGGTCTGTTTGTGACCACCATCGGCTACTCGATTGGACTTGATCAGGACAGATTGAGCCAAATCGGCGCGGGCCTCATGGTGGTGTTTGGTCTCATTTTGTTGGTGCCGCGTTTGTCGGCGTTGTTCACCCGCGCCACATCATCGTTCGCCGCCCGCGCCGATGCCCGCATCGATAGCGTTGATCGCTCCGATCCTGTTATGGGTCAGTTCTTTGCGGGGGTGTTGCTTGGCATAGTGTGGAGCCCCTGTATCGGGCCGACCCTTGGCGGAGCCATCGCCCTTGCGTCCCAAGGCGAGGGGCTAGGCCAAGCCACGTTGATAATGGTTGGCTTTGCGATGGGTGTGTCGACACTCATTCTCGGACTGTCCTATGGCGCACGTTCCGCGCTTCAACGCCGTCAAGCGCTGATGCGCCGTCTGGCCGAAAAATCCCGTCCGATTCTTGGCGCGGTGTTCCTCGCTGTGGGTCTGATGATCTTGTTCAAAATCCATCACATCATTGAGGCATGGGCGGTTCAAACCCTGCCTGCATGGCTGATTGATCTCTCTGTCTCGCTTTAATTCCCGAAAGGAAACGCACATGAAACGCCGTGACTTTATCCTGACTGCCGCCGCCACATTGACCCTCGCACCATTGGCTTCCATCGCTGCGCCGATGGAATTCACACCGGGTTTGGTGGCCAAAGAACTCGCTGCGGGCAAGACTGTTTTCCTTGATTTCAAGGCGTCTTGGTGTTCGACCTGTGCCGCCCAAGGACGTGTGATTGACAAGTTAAAGGCCGAAAATCCTGCCTATGAGCAAAACATATCCTTTGTGAATGTCGATTGGGACGATTACGGGCGTCATGCATTCACCAAAGGTTTGAACATCCCGCGCCGCTCCACTTTGGTGGTTTTGAAGGGTGATCAGGAGCTTGGCCGTATCGTCGCACAAACGAAAACCGACGAGATTAAGGCGCTGATGGACACCGCATTGAATGCCGCGGGGATGTAAGGGCGCGGTCTGTCAGGTTGTGACGTTTCTGCCAGTATACGATTGTATTCCCTCAAGGCGTTGAAATCACGTCCAATTCGGGCTTTGTGATCCGAGGACGGGCCTCTATGGTGGCGAAAAGCAATCGCACCAAAGGCGGCCCGTCATGGCACCCCTCATTGATCATCCACGCCGCTACGAATTGGCCAACGAATTACACGCGCGCCCGTTTCCCTCGGTCGAGCGGGCAGGGCGCGCGGCCTATCTAGCGATCCGCGCCAAAGGCGATGCGGCGCGCCGTGATCGCAGTCTGGACCGGGCGCACCTCATCGCTCTGTTGGACCGGTATGGCGCTGCGCATCCTGCACCAGATGCCACGCATTTCATGGGGCCGATTGGCAAATACCATCTCAAATGGGAAAGCCATACCGAGTTTGTGACCTACACCGTCTTTGCCGAAGGGGTGGCGGACCGCGCCTATGACAAAGGCACGTTTGATATCTTTCCGCAGGACTGGCTTGACGCCGCACCGGGACAGCGGATCACCTCCGCACTCATTCGGATCGAGCCCGTGGAGGACCATGACGCGATGTTGGAGCGCCTGCACGGATGGTTCGAGCGCGAAAGCCTTGCAGCCGCACATGTCCTTGATGAGGCGCTTGTCGTGGCGTCTGATTTTCGCATTGATGAAGCGGGCCATATGCGGTTTGCGGTGTTTCCGCGCCCTGACACGGGGGAGCGGCGCATTGGCCGCGTGGTTCAGCGGTTGTGTGAGATCGAGACGTACAAAGCCATGTCGATGCTGGGTCTTGTACAAGCGCGCAAGGTCGTGGGCGATTTGGCGCAGATCGAAATGGAGTTGTCACGCGTGATGGCCGCAATGTCGGATGATGCACCCGAGGGGCGCAAAGACGGGGGGATGGAGGATGCGCTGCTCGACGATATCTTGCGTCTGTCCACGCGTATCGAGGCCTTGGTCACGCAGACAAATTTCCGGTTTGGGGCCACGGGGGCCTATGAGGCGATTGTGACGCAGCGCATTGAAGTGCTGCGCGAGACGCGGTTCCACGGGCGGCAATTGTTCAGTGAGTTTATGATGCGCCGTTATGATCCTGCCATGCGCACGGTTAAAGCCGCCGAGCGTCAGCTCGACGGCGTGGCCGAACGCGCGGCGCGGGCGGCGGATTTGTTGCGCACAAAGGTGGACGTGGCGCGACAGGCGCAGAACCAAGCATTGTTGTCGTCGATGGATCGCCGTGCAGATTTGCAATTGCGGTTGCAAGAGACGGTTGAGGGGTTGTCGGTTGTCGCAATCAGCTACTACGCCTTGGGCCTTGCGGGCTATGCGGTCTATCCGTTTTTGGAACCGCTTGGCCTGTCCAAAGGATTGGCGCTTGCGATCCTTACGCCGCTTGTGGTGCTGACGATGTGGCTTGGCCTGCGTCGGTTGAAGAAACACCATCTCGGATAAGGCGGGCGGTCAATGCGCCGCCCGTCCCGATGGAGATCAAGGCCAAAATGGCCGCGACCGACAAGGTTGGCACACCCGATAGACCGGCGCCGATGGTACAGCCACCCGCCAAGACGCCGCCCACACCCATCAGTGCGGCCCCTGCAAGGTAGCGACCGGTTTGTTGGGGCGAGGTGAAGCTTTGCCATTCAAAACGACCCGCGATGAGCGAGAGCACCATTGCGCCCGCAATGACGCCGCCAAATAGTCCAACGCCGAACCCTGCGGGAATGGCACTTGAGGCGACTGTCCAGAACAGGACTTCGGTAGCGGGAGAGGTGAATGACAGGCTTTCAAGGGCGATAGGGTCAAATTCGTCGAACAATACATAGCCCGTGCCGATCCATGCGGCAGGAACCAACAGGCCGATGAGCGCGCCAAGGGCGAGGGTGCGACGATTATCTGCCAGACGCAGCGCCAAAAGACCCGCAGCGCCCGCAATCAAAACGGTCCAGATCAACGGTGATCCCGGAAGAGCACCATTGGTCAGCGGCACGGTGACGCTCGACAGCGCGGTGCGGATCGGGGTCAAAACGCCCTTGAGGGTTGCATGGGCAATCACGGCAAACGCCAAGAGCACGAGGACGGCGCGCAGGTTGCCTGTGCCTGCCAAAACCGTCAAGCGTGCCACACAGCCGCGGGTCAAAACCATGCCCGCGCCAAAGATCAAGCCACCGACAATGATGGCCAAAATTGGCATGTCGGCGACCATAAAGCGGTGGTCCTCAAACGTGATTAACCCTTGGGCCACGGCGATTTGGGTGCCGACCATGGCCGTGGCGAGACCGCCAAGCCAAACACCCGCCGCAGATTTGCGTTCGGATACTGGGCCAGCAACGGCGCGACGAAAGCAAAACCGCGACACTTCGGCCAGTGCGCCAAAAGCGAGGCCGATCAACAGGCCCAATAGGATTGAGGCCTGACGGGGAGATATATCAAGTCCAAGCTGTTCGTACATGTGCGTTTTTCCTCTGACGTGGGATTTTGTTCCTCTTACGCGAGAGAAACCACTCTGATCAAGCGGGTCTGACCGCCATTTTGGCGCAGTTTTTGGAACGTTGTTCTATATGTCGCAGGCCTCGAGAACCGAATTCGCGTGGCGTGGCGTCCACGCAAAACAAATGCAAAGCGGGGATGGATTTGGGCCGTACTTTTGGTCTTATTTGAATATGTGCGTGGATGGATCTTTGCGCGCGCCTCATCGCGGCGGCTCTCACGCTGGCGGACAAGAAAACATGTGGTCGGTATTCGGGCATGTGTGCTTGACGAGAGGTGACTGTCGGCCCAGTTTGAACCATGACATACTGCGCGCACATGCCACGCTTGCGCCGTGTGTTGTCGGCGCGTTCACTCGTCGTACGCGCCTGACCAAACGATCACACCTAGGAGCCACGCACTATGCCCGTCAAAAACCGCCTTGCGCAAATGTTGCCAGAAATCACCGAATGGCGTCATGACATCCATACCCATCCGGAGTTGATGTTCGAGGTGCACAGAACCGCCGCCAAAGTCGCGGACCTGTTGCGGGCGTTTGGGTGTGACGAGGTTGTCGAGGGACTTGGGCGCACGGGCGTTGTGGGCGTGATCAAAGGCAAGTCGGCGGCCTCAGGGCGCACTGTTGGGCTGCGTGCCGATATGGATGCGCTGCCGATTATGGAAGATACCGGTGTGGACTACGCCTCGCAAACGCCCGGTGTCATGCATGCGTGTGGTCATGACGGACACACATCCATGTTGCTTGGCGCGGCCAAATATTTAGCGGAGACCCGCAATTTTGACGGCACCGCCGTGGTGATCTTCCAACCCGCCGAAGAGGGCGGTGGTGGTGGCCGCGTGATGTGCGAAGAGGGTATGATGGACCGCTTTGGCATCGACGAGGTGTATGGCATGCACAATTGGCCCGGTCATGATGTCGGCACCTTTGCCATTCGCTCTGGTCCGTTCTTTGCTGCAACCGATGAGTTTGAAATTACGATAGAGGGCAAGGGCGGGCATGCGGCCAAGCCGCACGAGGCGATTGATAGCACTGTGGTGGCGTCACATTTGGTGATCGCACTGCAAACTATTGCATCGCGCAACATTGATCCGACCGAACAGGTTGTCGTCTCCGTCACCTCATTTGAAACCTCGTCAACGGCGTATAACGTGCTGCCGCAACGCGTTGTATTGCGCGGCACGGCGCGCACACTTGACGCGGCTATTCGTAAGGATGTCGCCGAGCGCATTACGACCATCGCCACGGGTATTGCCGCCAGCTTTGGGGCGGTGGCCACTGTGGATTATCAACTTGGCTACCCTGTAATGGTGAACCACGCGCGCGAAACAGAATACGCGATTGAAGCGGCCACAAAGATCTCGGGCAGCTGTGCGCACTCGCCGTTGATAATGGGCGGTGAGGATTTCGCCTATATGTTGGAAGAACGCCCCGGCGCGTATATTTTGATTGGCAACGGCGATAGTGCGCCCGTGCATCACCCCAAATTCAACTTCAACGATGAGGCCATCCCTGCGGGCTCGTCATGGTATGTTGAAATGGTCGAGAGCCGTCTGAGCGCCTGACGGCTTGGCGGCGGATGTCACCCGCCTGTGTGCGACATATGCCGCGACACCTGACCGTCTGCCTTTTGGCGTGAGTAATCAAAATCATGCCCTTTGGGTTTGCGGGCAATCGCGGCCTCAATGGCGCGAATGAGCGGTGCGTTATCATCGCCGCTGTCGCGCATGATATCGCGCAAGGAGGCGTTGTCCTCTTGGCCCAAACACATAAACAACTCACCCGTACAGGTCATGCGTACGCGATTGCAGCTTTCGCAAAAATTGTGGCTTAGTGGCGTGATGAAACCGATCTTTTGGCCGGTTTCCTCAAGGCGCACATAGCGCGCGGGGCCACCCGTTTTTTCGGCCAAATCCGTCAGAGTATAGCGGGTGCGCAGATCACCGCGCAGATCCTCAAGCGACCAGTATTGGCCCACACGGTCCTCGTTGCCCAGATCACCCATAGGCATCACTTCGATAAAGGTCAGGTCCATATCTTCGCGCGCACACCATTGTGTTAGGGTAAATAGCTCGTCCTCGTTGAAGCCTTTGAGGGCCACTGCGTTGATTTTGACGCGCAGGCCCGCGTTGCGGGCGGCCTCAATGCCTTTGAGCACTTGGTCTAATTTGCCCCACCGCGTCACACGCGCGAATTTATCGGGATCGAGCGTGTCGAGCGACACATTGATCCGGCGAACACCCGCCGCGTAAAGATCACCCGCATACCGCGCCAATTGCGAGCCGTTTGTGGTCACAGTCAATTCCTTGAGCGCACCGCTGTCGAGGTGACGCGTCATCGCATTGAAAAACGTCATGATCCCACGGCGCACCAAAGGCTCTCCGCCTGTGATCCGCAGCTTTTGCACGCCAAGCCCGATGAAGGTCGAACACATGCGGTCCAACTCTTCGAGGGTGAGCAGCTCTTTCTTAGGTAGGAACGTCATGTTTTCGGCCATGCAGTAGACACAACGAAAATCACAGCGATCCGTCACCGACACCCGTAGATAGGTGATCGCGCGGGCAAACGGGTCAATGAGGCGAGGGGCATCTGTCATGAAATTAGCCTATGCGGTCATGTGGCGGGTGCCAAGACGATCAACCATCACTTTTGCGCAACTCGACAACACGTCGCACCATTTTTGCGCGTTTGCCGTCATGTTTGCCAAGGGCGCGCACCCATGTGTCCGCCGCACGGGCCACATCTTTGTCTGCGTCTTGCAGCGCATGGGTGAGCCAGAACAACACGTCATCAATGGCGTTTAACTCGTCTTTGGACGGATGGGCCAGCTTTGCCAGTGGCGTCGACAAGATGAGGGCCGCGCGTCTGTCCAAACTGCGTTCAGATGCCGCGAGGGCGTGCACTGTGGCCATGCGCGAAAGATCGACCGCGATGCGACGACCGCCCGCAGCCCCAAGTGCATCAATCTGCGCCCAAGTGTCGGCCTGTTCGATCCATGTGCAAATCTGCGCCCAAATGTCCGCGTCATCCTTAATGCGGGCTTGGGTCAACAGCTTGGCGGCCATGAGACGGGCCTCATGCGTGTTGGTCTCCCACAGAGCTCGGGCCAACTCAAGACGGTCGGGAAAGGCCACGTCTTGGCGCCACTGGCGCGCGATCTCTTCGAGGCGGGCAGGGGCTACACCAATGTAGTCCCCCGCTCCAAAACGTGTGGCCAGATCGGCGGCGCGTGTTGCGTCCGCCTCGGATTGGAGCGCTGTAAGCGCCTCTTGTGGGGTCATTCGACAGTCACCGATTTTGCAAGGTTGCGGGGTTGATCCACATCCGTGCCTTTGGCAACGGCGGTGTGATACGCGATCAATTGCGCAGGAAGCGCGTAGAGAATAGGGGCAATAGCATCTGACACGCGTGGCATTTCAATCGTGCGCCACACATCATCACCCGCATCGGCGATCCCTGTTTTGTCGGACACAAGGATCACTTTGCCGCCACGGGCCATGACTTCTTGCATGTTCGATACGGTTTTGTCGAACAGCTTGTCGCGCGGGGCGAACACGATGATCGGTGTGTGTGTGTCAACAAGGGCGATGGGGCCGTGTTTTAACTCGCCAGACGCATAGCCTTCGGCGTGTATGTAACTGATTTCTTTCAGCTTTAGCGCACCTTCAAGAGCGATTGGGTAAATCGCGCCGCGCCCGAGGAACAAGACGTCCGTGGCCTCAGCCAACTCTTGGGAGATGGCATCGATATCGTCGCGCAGATCAAGAGCGGCATTGATCAGACCCGGCAGGGCGCGCAGGGCGCTCAGGTGGGTTTTAACCTCATCACGCGCTAGGACGCCGCGTTGTGAGGCGGCCTCAATGGCAAGGGCCAGTAGCACGGTGAGCTGACAGGTAAAGGCTTTGGTTGACGCCACGCCCACCTCGACACCGGCCAAAATCGGCAGGGATAGATCGCTTTCGCGCGCCATGGAACTTTCGGCTGAATTTGTAATGGTCACGATCTTGTCGGCCTTGCCCGCGACATAGCGCAGGGCCGCCAATGTATCGGCCGTCTCGCCCGATTGTGAGACAAAGATAGCCAAGGTGCGCGGCGCAATGGGCGCTTCGCGGTAGCGAAATTCTGAGGCAACATCGACCTCGACGGGGATGCGCGCGATTTGCTCAAGCCAATATTTGGCGGTGAAACAAGCGAAGAACGCCGTGCCGCACGCGACCATGACAATACGGTCAAAGGCGGTGAAATCGATACCGTCCTCGGGCAAGTTGATACCCGCACCATCCGAGGAGAGATAGTAGGACAGCGCATCAGAGATCACCGTGGGTTGTTCGGCAATCTCTTTGGACATGAAGTGTTTATGGCCCGCTTTCTCGATGCGGGTCGCGTCGAGTTTGATTTCGCGGCGTACCCGTTGCACCTGTGTGCCGGTCGCGTCGAAAATCGCCAAAGAGGTGCGGGTCAGGATCGCGCGGTCCCCCTCGTCAAGGTAGGTCACTTGATCGGTCATGGGCGCAAGCGCGATAGCATCTGAGCCGACATACATCTCACCATCGCCGTGCCCGATGGCCAATGGCGAGCCTTTGCGCGCGGCGATCAACAAATCATCCTCGCCGTCAAACAAGAAGCACAGGGCAAACGCTCCCTCAAGCGCATCAATGGTCGCATTCGCGGCCTCAACGGGCGCATGCCCCGCATCAACAAAGCTTTGTGCCAAAAGAGCTACGGTTTCGGTGTCGGTCTCGGTGACGAATTTATAGCCCTTGGTGGCCAGATCGGCGCGCAATTCGCGGAAATTTTCGATGATACCGTTGTGGACGACTGCGACCGGCCCCGCTTGGTGAGGGTGCGCGTTGGTGACACTGGGGGCGCCGTGGGTCGCCCAACGGGTGTGGCCGATGCCTGATTTACCCGCGAGCGGATTGTGGACAAGCTCGTCGGAGAGATTGACCAGTTTTCCAACCGCGCGCCGGCGATCCAGTTTGCCGTTGTCGACGGTTGCGATCCCTGCGCTGTCATAGCCGCGGTATTCGAGGCGTTTGAGTGCTTCGACCAACAAGGGGGCGACTTCATGGGTTCCAAGAACCCCTACAATTCCACACATATTACAAACCCTTTTGCGCGTTTTTCTTCGCGGACTTTAACTTTTCAAATAATCTAATGGCGAGACCCGCCTTGTTCACCTGTTTTGCGCGGGCAATTGCCAATGCGCCGTCTTCCACATGTGAGGTGATGACGGACCCGCTTGCGGTCATGGCGTCATCGCCCACGGTCACGGGGGCTACGAGCATGGTGTTTGACCCGATAAAGGCATTTCGCCCGATGGTGGTTTTGTGTTTGAACACGCCGTCATAGTTGCAGGTGATTGTGCCTGCGCCGACATTAGTGCCGTCACCAATGTCCGCATCACCGATGTAGGTGAGGTGGTTGACCTTGGTGCCTTCGCCGATACGCGCGTTCTTGATCTCGACGAAATTGCCGACATGGGCGTTGTTCGACAATTCCGCACCCGGGCGCAGACGCGCATAGGGACCAACTGTGGCACCCATCGAGACGTGACAGCCCTCAAGGTGGGAAAAGGCGCGAATACGCGCGGTGGATTCCACTGTTACATTGGGGCCAAACACTACGTTGGGTTCAATGATTGCATCGCGCCCCACATAGGTGTCGAGTGAGAAAAAGACGGTTTCGGGCGCGGTTAACGTAACACCGTTGTCCAAGGCCTCGGCACGTTTGGCGGTTTGGAAAATACCCTCGGCGCGGGCGAGTTCAACGCGCGTGTTAATGCCAAGCGTCTCGGCCTCATCACAGGTCACTGCGGTTGCGGTTTTGCCGGCGGACCATGCCAATTCCACGATGTCGGTGAGGTAGTATTCGCCGGACGCGTTGTCGTTCCCGACCGCATCAATCAGTGCGAACAGGGTTTGGGCATTGGCGCAGACCACACCCGAATTGCATAGTGTGATGGCGCGCTCGGCATCATTGGCGTCTTTATACTCAACGATCCGCTCGAGTGTTTCGCCCGATGTGACAAGGCGCCCGTAGCGACCTGCGTCAGCCGCGTCAAACCCTAACACCACAACGTCATGGGTGGCGCGCGCGGCGATCATGTTCGTCAGTGTCTGGGATGTGACAAACGGGGTATCGCCGTACAAGACAAGCGCGTCACCGTCAAAACCGGCAAGCGCGGCGCGGGCTTGGGCCACGGCATGCGCGGTGCCCAATTGTTCGGTTTGGTGCGCGATCACGATAGTGTCGTCGATTTTGCGGGCAGCGGCCTCGACCAAATCGCCGCCGTGACCGACCACCAGTACGGTTTTTTCAGGCTCAAGGGAGGCCCCTGCGTTCAGAGCATGGGCGAACAGTGGCGCGTTTGCGACCTCGTGCAGCACCTTTGGCAGGTCGGAATTCATCCGGCTGCCTTGGCCTGCGGCTAAAATGATAAGGGCGGTCGTCATCTAAATGTACCAATCTGCTCTTTTAATAATATATACGCCGTTTTACCGATAGCGCACAGCGCCGCAAGGGGCGGGGCTTCACTAATTTTGTCGCTGCGTTACATATGATCGGCATAATTTTGCGCAGTGGCGGGCGCGAGGATAGGGAGAGACGCAGGTGCGGACAGTTATTTTTGATCTCGACGGGACACTTGCGGATACGTCCGCCGATCTGATTGCCTCGGCAAACGCGTGTTTTCGGGGGCTTGGGTATGGCGATGTGCTTGATCCGGTGGCCGATGCCAAAACGGCGTTTCGAGGCGGGCGGGCCATGCTTGCGCTCGGCTTTGGGCGTGTGCGCCCTGCGTTCACCCAAGAGGACGTGTCGGCGCAGTACCCCATTTTACTCGACGCCTATAGCGAAGCGATTGATGTGCATACGCGCTTGTATGAGGGTGCGGCCGAGGCGGTCGAGGCGTTGCGGCGTGATGGATACGCGGTTGGCGTGTGTACGAACAAGCCCGAAGCCCTCGCCGACCGACTTTTGGTCTCGCTTGGCATTCGTGATCTGTTCGCCTCCATGATTGGAGCGCAAACCGTTGGTGTCAGCAAACCTGACCCCAAGCCCTATATCGCAGCGGTCGAGGAGGCGGGCGGCGTTGTCGCACAAAGCTTTATCGTTGGAGACACAGAGACGGACCGCAAAACCGCGCGGGCGGCGGGGGTGCCCTGTGCGCTTGTCACGTTCGGGCCAGATGGATCTGATGTGCGCGATCTCGCACCCGAGGCGTTGTTGGATCACTACCGTGATCTGGGTCGCATCACCAAGGATCTGATTGGATGAGCGGTGAGGTTTTTCGCGGCAATTTCACGCAACAAGAGCCAATTCCCGAAGAGGCGATTGAGCGGGCCGTTGAGGTTTTGCGCTCGGGGCGGCTGCATCGGTACAACGTTCTGCCAGATGAGGCGGGCGAAGTTGCGCTTTTGGAGCAGGAGTTTGCCGCTCTGGCGGGCGCACGCTACGCGCTTGCCGTCGCGTCTGGGGGGTATGCGTTGGGGTGTGCCTTGCGTGCGGTCGGGGTCGCGCATGGCGATGCCGTTTTGACCAATGCATTTACCCTTGCCCCTGTGCCTGGTGCGATTGCCTCCGTGGGGGCGCGGTCGATCTTTGTGGGCGTCACCGAAGGTCTGGTCATTGATCTGGATGATCTTCAGGTCAAAATCGCGGACAGTGGCGCGCGGGTTTTGATGCTGTCACATATGCGCGGTCACATCGTCGATATGGATGCGCTGATGTACATCTGTAATGGTGCGGGTGTGACGGTGATCGAGGATTGCGCCCACACCATGGGGGCCACATGGGACGGGGTTCCGTCAGGGCGTCACGGCACGATCGCATGCTATTCAACACAGACCTATAAGCATATCAATTCGGGCGAGGGCGGTTTGCTTGTCACCGATGATGACGAGATCGCGGCAAAAGCCATCTTATTGTCGGGATCGTACATGTTATACGGGGCGCATACTGCGCGTCCGCCGCTCGATGTGTTCGAAAAGGTCAAGTACGACACGCCCAATGTGTCGGGCCGTATGGATCATTTGCGCGCGGCGATTTTGCGTGTGCAGCTGCGTCACCTTCCCGATCAAGTCGCGAATTGGAACGCGCGCTACCGCGTGGTGGAGGAGGGGGTGCGCGATGTTGCGGGCCTCACGTTGATTGATCGTCCACAACAAGAGGGCTTTGTCGGCTCGTCGATCCAGTTTCTATTGCTCGATTGGGCTGACGAGCGGATCAAAGCCGTGGTTGCGGCGTGCAAAGCGCGCGGTGTCGAGTTGAAATGGTTTGGCGCCCCTGATCCTGTCGCGTTTACATCGCGTTATGACAATTGGCGCTACGCCGATCCGCAGCCTTTGCCCGATAGTGACCGCGTGTTGCGTGCGATTGTGGACATGCGCCTTCCGCTTACGTTTTCATTGGACGATTGCGTGGTGATTGCGCGCATCATCAAGGACGAAGTGGTGCGGATACATTAGGTGTTTGCGCTAAACCCAAGTAAAAAAGTCAGTTAAGTGCAGCTGCCCGCAACTCGAATCGACCATTTGGCCCCGTAACATGCCGCTGTGCAGCTTTTTCTAAAGTGACTTTGATTAAAGTCATGCAAAACCAAGCAAACACCATAAAATACGGACATAAAAAACGGCGCGTTTGGTTGACCACAATGTCGCAGAGGGCTAAACCACCGTTAGCTTAAGCCACGCGTCCCACATAGCTATCTCGCTGACAGGGACGCAACTTTAAGGAGCCGCTCGTGGAAGACTTGCTTCGGGATTACCTTCCCATCGTCATTTTCCTAGGCCTCGCCATCGCGCTAGGTCTCGTGTTCATTTTCGCCGCCCTCATCATTGCTGTTCGTAATCCTGATCCTGAAAAAGTGTCGGCATACGAATGTGGCTTTAACGCCTTTGATGACGCACGCATGAAGTTTGACGTCCGGTTTTATCTGGTATCGATCCTCTTCATCATCTTCGATTTGGAAATCGCATTCCTGTTCCCTTGGGCCGTCGCGTTCAAGGATGTCGGTATTGTGGGCTTCTGGTCGATGATCGTGTTCTTGGGTGTTCTCACCGTGGGCTTTGCCTATGAGTGGAAGAAAGGGGCGCTAGAATGGGCGTGATTACAACGCAGAACTCCGCCGGTGTGGACAAAGAGCACTCAACGCAGGTGCTCAACAAGGAGTTGCAGGACAAAGGGTTTCTGCTGACCTCCTCAGAAGATATTATCAACTGGGCGCGTACCGGATCCCTTCACTGGATGACCTTTGGTCTGGCGTGCTGCGCGGTCGAGATGATGCACACTTCCATGCCCCGTTATGACCTTGAGCGCTACGGCACTGCGCCGCGCGCCTCTCCGCGTCAGTCCGATCTAATGATCGTTGCGGGCACATTGACCAACAAAATGGCACCGGCGCTACGCAAAGTGTACGACCAGATGCCCGAGCCGCGTTATGTGATCTCCATGGGGTCGTGCGCAAACGGCGGCGGTTACTATCACTATAGCTATTCGGTTGTGCGTGGCTGTGACCGTATTGTGCCTGTGGACATCTATGTTCCGGGGTGCCCACCCACGGCTGAGGCGTTGATGTATGGCGTGTTGCAACTGCAGCGCAAAATCCGCCGCACCGGCACGATTGCCCGATAGGAGGGGACGAGATGACTGAAGCACTTCAGGAGCTTGCCGCTCATATTGAACTCAAACGCCCTGATGATGTTGTGTCGTCGGAGATCACGTTTGGTGAGTTGACGGTAACTGTGGCCGCGTCGAAAATTGTGGATTTCGTTGAATTCCTCAAAGCGGATGCCACGTGCAAGTTTTCGTCGCTCGTGGATATCACGGCGATTGATTACCCCTCGCGGGCGCAGCGGTTTGATGTGGTCTACCACTTCTTGTCGATGTACCAAAATCACCGCATTCGTGTGCGTGCCGCGGTGCGTGAAGACGAAACAATTGCGTCAATCATGCCTGTGCATCCCTCGGCCAACTGGTTCGAGCGCGAAGTGTTCGACATGTTCGGGATCATCTTTTCAGGTCATCCGGATTTGCGCCGCTTACTCACGGACTACGGCTTTCGCGGTCATCCGTTGCGCAAGGATTTTCCGACAACTGGTTATACCGAAGTGCGCTATGACGAAGAGCTCAAGCGCGTGGTGTACGAACCTGTTTCGTTGACACAAGAATACCGCCAGTTCGACAATCTCTCTCCATGGGAGGGCGCGCATTACATCCTTCCAGGGGATGAGAAGGGCGATGGCGACAAGGCAGGGGCGTAACCGCGGTGCGGTTGGGCGACACGGCGTTGGGATATCTCGACGCATAGGAATGACGAGCGTTGCGGCGTCGCGGGATTGATCTCGCGCCGCTCAAGCGCTTTTTGATGACAAGACTTTTGATCAAAAGCCCATAGGGTAGCGATCAATTGGAGAAAGGTCTGATGATGGACGGTAACTTCGACGACGCGCAATCGGGCGAGCAGAAGATCCGCAATTTCAACATCAACTTCGGCCCGCAGCACCCTGCGGCGCACGGGGTGCTTCGTATGGTTCTGGAGCTTGATGGCGAGATCGTGGAACGTGCTGACCCGCATATCGGCCTGCTTCACCGCGGCACCGAAAAGCTGATGGAAAGCCGGACCTATCTGCAAAACCTGCCGTATCTCGACCGCCTCGATTATGTGGCGCCGATGAACCAAGAACACGCATGGTGCATGGCCATTGAACGCCTCGCAGGGGTTGAGGTGCCGCGCCGCGCCTCCCTCATTCGTGTGCTGTATTCCGAGATTGGCCGCGTGCTCAACCACCTGTTGAACGTCACGACACAGGCGATGGACGTGGGCGCGCTCACGCCGCCATTGTGGGGCTTTGAAGAGCGCGAAAAGCTCATGATTTTCTATGAACGCGCCTGTGGTGCGCGTCTTCACGCCGCGTATTTCCGCCCCGGTGGGGTGCACCAAGACCTGCCCTCGACGTTGCTCGATGATATCGAGGCATGGGCGGATCACTTCCCTAAAATTCTCGCAGACATTCATACGCTGTTGACCGAGAACCGTATTTTCAAGCAGCGTAACGCAGATATCGGGATCATCACCGAACAAGAGATCCTTGATTGGGGCTACTCTGGTGTGATGGTGCGTGGCTCCGGCCTGCCATGGGATTTGCGCCGCTCACAGCCTTATGAGTGCTACGACGAGTTCGATTTCCAGATCCCTGTTGGCAAAAACGGCGATTGCTACGATCGTTATTTGTGCCGCATGGAAGAGATGACGCAATCGACGTCGATCATCAAACAGGCGATCGCCAAGTTGCGGATGCCCGAGAACCAAGGCGATGTTTTGGCGCGCGGTAAACTTACCCCGCCCAAACGCTCGGATATGAAAACCTCTATGGAGGCGCTCATCCACCACTTCAAACTCTACACCGAAGGCTTCAAATTGCCCGCCGGTGAGGTGTATGCCGCCGTCGAAGCGCCCAAGGGCGAGTTCGGCGTTTATATGGTCTCTGACGGGACCAACAAACCCTACCGCGCCAAATTGCGTGCGCCCGGGTTCTTGCATCTTCAGTCGATGGATCACGTTGCATCGGGCCACCAGTTGGCCGACGTCGCCGCGATCATCGGGACTATGGACATCGTATTTGGGGAGGTGGACCGCTAATGCTGCGCCGTCTACATGCCGAACAGCCCGAGAGCTTTGAATTTACACCTGCCAACCTTGAATGGGCGGACGGTCAGATCACGAAATACCCACAGGGTCGCGAGCAATCCGCCGTGATCCCGCTTTTGTGGCGCGCCCAAGAGCAAGAAGGCTGGTTGACCAAGCCCGCGATTGAATATGTTGGCGACAAACTCGGCATGCCGTATATCCGCGTGCTTGAGGTGGCGACCTTCTACTTTATGTTCCAACTTCAACCTGTTGGCTCCGTGGCCCACATTCAGGTGTGCGGCACCTTGTCGTGCATGATCTGTGGCGCTGAGGATTTGATTGCTGTCTGTAAGGACAAAATCGCGCCGAACGCGCATGAATTGTCGGCGGATGGCAAGTTTTCGTGGGAAGAGGTCGAATGTCTGGGCGCATGTTCAAACGCACCCATGGCGCAGATCGGCAAAGACTACTTTGAAGATTTGACAGCCGAAAATTTTGGCAAGCTGATCGACGACATGGCGGCGGGCCAAGTGCCACTTCCTGGTCCACAAAATGGTCGCTACGCCGCAGAGCCGTTGTCTGGTTTGACATCATTGACCGATCATGAGGCCGGACGCCCCGCGTATAACGCGTCTGCGCAGCTCGCCCATGATCTTGGCGATACCATCAAGCGGATCGATGGCTCCGAAGTACCGATTTTGACGCCTTGGGTTGTCAAAGGTGGCAAAGCATCCGCCGCTAAGAAAACACCGCCAAAGCCGGCACCCGTGCAAAAGTCCGCCGTTCAACAAGCCGCCGCTGCGAAAAAAGCGGCGAAGGCCGTTGATGCGCCGAAGGCTGCCGCCGCTCCAAAGTCTGCCGCTGCACCAAAGGCTGATGCCGCTGTGTCCGAAGGCAAAAAACCACGCACCATGAGTGCTCCGCGCAAAGCGGGTGCGGATGATTTGAAAATGCTCAAAGGTGTCGGTCCCAAATTGGAACAAACACTCAACGCACTTGGGTTCTACCACTTTGATCAGGTCGCCAAATGGACAGCGGACGAGATCGCATGGGTTGATGATAACCTGAAATTCAAAGGTCGTATTGAACGCGATGGTTGGGTGGAGCAGGCCAAAATCCTCGCACAGGGTGGTCAAACCGAGTTTTCAAAGCGTGCGAAGTACTAAGTAAACGAGCCAAAGAGCCAAAAGGCCGAAGTGCTAAAGGTCAATAGGGACAAGGGACTAGGAGTTCGATATGAGTGATAGTAATTCTGGAAAGACGTCGAAAATTTGGCTGATCTCAGCCATCTGTGGTGTGCTTGCGTTCTTGGCGCTGTTGTTCATCGCGAGCTATTCAACGGTTGCATCACTGATTATCGGCGTCCTCGTCGCATTGCTTGTGGCGATTTTGTTGTGGATTGGCTGGTACGATGAGCCCGTCCAAGAGGCTCCTGCCAGTGCCGCGTCTCACTCTGCTGTGTCGGCGACAAGTACGGGTGCGGTGACCGGATCTGTGTCTGCAACCCCCGCGACTTCGCCCGCAGGGCTGATGTCGACACCCGATGCGGTGACGACTGATGCGCCCGTGGCGCCTGCACCCAAAACCGTGACACCGAAAGCCAAAAAAGCGGCTCCGAAAAAGGCAACTGCGCCAACGGCGAAAGCCCCAGTCGCGAAGGCGGCAGCGCCTAAGAAAACAGCGGCAAAATCGACCAAATCGAAAGCCGCTACGACATCGACGGCCGCAAGTCCGGCTCCTGTGGAGGTCGCTGATAAACCTGTAAAAGCGCCAGCGAAGGCCAAAGCAGCGGCAAAAGAAAAAGCTCCCGCCAAAGAAAAAGCGCCGGCAAAACCTAAAGCTACACCTGCAAAGGCCAAAGCAGCGGCTCAATCCGCGCCAGCTAAAGCGGCTCCGGCAACAGCAAAAGCGGCGACACCGAAGGCCGCAGCCAAGGCCAAGCCCGCAGCTAAAGCATCCGCAAAACCCGCGGCAAAACCCGCATCGGCATCGCCCAAGCGCGCACCTGTTGCCGCCGATGGCAATCCGTCAGATGTGGTGCTAAGTGCAGCGCGTGACGGCAAAGCGGACGATTTGAAAATGCTTAAAGGCGTAGGCCCAAAGATTGAGACGCAACTGCATGCGCTCGGGTTCTACCACTTTGATCAAATCGCATCTTTGCGCAAAAAAGAAACCGAATGGCTTGACGAAAAACTCGTGGGCACCTCGGCACGTCAGATTGAGACATGGAAACCCGATGCAAAGACACTCGCAGCGGGTGGCCAAACCGAATTCTCCAAGCGCGCGAAATACTAAGCGCTTTGGGACATAAGATACGATGAGTTCCGATACAGAGATCCGTCTCGCCAAAAAGGCCCGTTTCGTCGGGTTTGTTATGGCCGCAACGATGGTGATCTGGCTCGGGGCTCAGTGGGTCGGTGGAAAGATGGGACTGCCTGTGCGGTTCGTGTTTCTCTTTGACCTCGCAGCGCTCGGTGCATTTGCGTGGGCGTTTGTGAACATTTACCAGATCTGGCGCGCGCGCCAGCAAGGCTGAAGGAAGTAGACCAATGCTTAAGGATCAGGATCGGATCTTTACCAATATCTACGGGATGCATGACCGCTCCCTGAAGGGTGCGCAGGCGCGTGGACATTGGGACGGCACGGCCGCCATTCTCCAAAAGGGACGCGATTGGATCGTGGACCAGATGAAGGCATCGGGACTGCGCGGGCGCGGTGGTGCGGGTTTCCCCACCGGCCTCAAATGGTCGTTCATGCCAAAGGAAAGCGATGGTCGCCCGTCCTACCTCGTCATCAATGCCGACGAATCCGAGCCAGGCACGTGTAAAGACCGCGAGATCATGCGCCATGATCCGCACACCCTGATCGAGGGGGCGTTGATTGCGTCTTTCGCGATGAATGCCAATGCCGCCTATATTTACATTCGTGGTGAGTACATTCGCGAAAAAGAAGCGCTGCAAAACGCCATTGATGAGGCCTACGCGGCGGGGTTCCTTGGCCGGAATGCCTGCAAATCCGGCTACGATTTCGACCTCTATCTGCACCACGGTGCGGGGGCGTATATTTGCGGCGAAGAGACCGCATTGATCGAAAGCCTTGAGGGCAAAAAAGGCATGCCACGGATGAAGCCGCCGTTCCCTGCGGGGGCGGGTCTTTATGGCTGTCCGACGACTGTGAACAACGTGGAATCTATTGCGGTTGTCCCAACGATTTTGCGCCGTGGCCCTGAATGGTTCGCGGGCTTTGGTCGCCCCAACAATGCGGGTACCAAACTGTTCGCGATTTCGGGTCACGTCAACAATCCCTGCGTTGTCGAAGAGGCAATGTCGATCTCGTTCGAAGAGCTGATTGAAAAGCATTGCGGAGGTATTCGCGGTGGTTGGGACAACCTCAAAGCTGTGATCCCCGGTGGCTCCTCCGTGCCCTGTGTGCGCGGTGAGGACATGAAAGACGCGATCATGGATTTCGATTACCTGCGCGGCGAACTGGGCTCCGGCCTTGGCACCGCTGCCGTGATCGTTATGGACAAATCGACCGACATTATCAAAGCGATCCACCGCCTATCGATGTTCTACAAACACGAGAGCTGTGGTCAGTGTACGCCGTGTCGCGAAGGTACGGGGTGGATGATGCGGGTCATGGACCGTCTGGTCAAAGGCGAGGCGGATCTTGAGGAAATCGACATGCTGTGGGACGTGACCAAGCAGGTTGAGGGCCACACGATTTGTGCGCTCGGTGACGCTGCCGCGTGGCCGATCCAAGGCTTGATCAAGAACTTCCGCGACGAAATCGAAGACCGTATCAAAACCCAAAAATCGGGCCGGTCCGGCGCGATGGCTGCGGAGTAAGATATGAACATGTGTCGTGTTGTCCTCTCATCACTCTTAAGCGCCGCGTTTTTTGTCGCGCCGCTTTCCGCATCGGCATTGCCGGCGCTATCGAGTGTCAAAGAGATCGACAACAACATGTTGTTCGTCGGGATTGCGATCGAGATTGCGGATGAATGCCCGACGATTTCGGCCCGCACGCTCAAAGGGTTGAACTTTCTTTGGACGCTCAAGGCAGTGGCCTCGGAGATGGGATATTCGAACGACCAGATCGAGGCCTACGTCAAAAGCAAAGACGAAAAGGCCCGCATTCGCGCCGCAGGGGCAGATTATGCCCGTGCACGCGGTGTCGATCCGACAACATCCGCAGGGCTGTGTGCCTTGGGGGAGATGGAAATCGCGAAGGGCAGTGTGATTGGATCACTGTTGCGCGCGAAGTGAACATGAGCGCGCGTGGTGACACGAGCGCAGATAATAGACTGGGCGCATAAGCGTCTGAACTGGCTGGCGGGACGATCCCAATTGGCCGCGAAGAACAGGTGATTGACTATGGCAGACAAGCGCAAAATCATCATTGACGGGACCGAAGTTGAGGTCGATCCGGCGATGACCATCCTTCAGGCTTGCGAAGTTGCAGGCATCGAAGTGCCCCGTTTTTGCTACCACGAACGCCTCTCGATTGCGGGCAACTGCCGCATGTGCCTCGTAGAGGTTGTTGGCGGTCCGCCCAAACCCGCAGCAAGCTGTGCGATGCAGGTCAAAGACATGCGCCCCGGCCCTGAGGGTCAGCCGCCTGTGGTGAAAACCAATTCGCCGATGGTCAAAAAGGCCCGCGAGGGCGTGATGGAGTTCTTGCTCATCAACCACCCGCTGGATTGTCCGATCTGTGACCAAGGCGGCGAATGCGATTTGCAAGACCAAGCGATGGCGTACGGCGTTGATTTCTCGCGCTACCGCGAACCCAAACGTGCGTCGACCGAATTGAACCTTGGTCCGCTGGTTGGCACCGCCATGACCCGTTGTATTTCGTGTACGCGCTGTGTGCGTTTCACCTCCGAGGTCGCGGGTATCACCCAGATGGGCCAAACAGGGCGCGGCGAAGACAGCGAAATTACAAGCTATCTGGACCAGACGCTCAAATCGAACCTTCAGGGCAATATCATTGATCTGTGTCCCGTTGGGGCGCTGACATCGAAACCCTACGCCTTTACTGCGCGTCCATGGGAATTGACCAAGACCGAGACCATCGACGTGATGGACGCGCTTGGCTCCAACATCCGTGTCGACACCAAGGGCCGTGAAGTGATGCGCATTTTGCCGCTCAACCATGACGGCGTGAACGAAGAGTGGATTTCCGACAAGACCCGTTTTGTGTGGGACGGTTTGCGCCGTCAGCGCCTTGATACGCCATATGTGCGTGAAAACGGCAAACTGCGCAAAGCCACATGGGCCGAGGCGCTCAACGCGGCGGCGGCGGGTCTCAAAGGCAAAAAGGTTGCGGGTCTGATTGGGGATCTGGTTCCTGTTGAGGCGTCTTTTGCGCTCAAACAATTGGTTGAGGGTCTTGGTGGAAGCGTCGAATGCCGCACCGATGGCGCGAAACTGCCCGCGGGCAACCGCTCCGGTTATGTTGGCACGGCGTCCATCGCGGATATCGACGATGCCGAATACATCCAGTTGATCGGCACCAACCCGCGTGACGAATCGCCTGTGCTCAACGCACGGATCCGCAAAGCATGGTTGAACGGCGCCAAAGTCGGCCTGATCGGCGAAGCGGTTGATCTGACCTATGACTATGTCCACGTTGGCACCGACCGCGCCGCGCTCGAAGAGTTGGCAGATCACACCGCCGGTCCCGTCGATGACGCGAATTCCGTGATCATCGTGGGTCAGGGTGCCCTGACTGAGGCAGATGGCGAGGCGGTCTTGTCGCTTGCAATGAAAATGGCCGAAGCGACGAAATCCAAGTTGATGATTTTGCACACAGCTGCGGCGCGTGTTGGCGCAATGGATGTGGATGCGGTCACACAGGGCGGTCTGACAAAGGCGCTCGATGGGGCTGAAGCCGTTTATAATCTAGGTGCGGACGAAGTTGAAATTGGTGATGGCGTGTTTGTCGTCTACCAAGGCTCGCACGGGGATCGTGGCGCGCACCGCGCTGATGTGATCTTGCCGGCTGCCGCCTACACCGAGGAAAACGGTTTGTTCGTTAACACAGAAGGCCGCCCACAACTTGCGCTTCGTGCGTCCTTCCCTCCGGGTGACGCGAAAGAGAACTGGGCGATTTTGCGGGCCTTGTCTGCCGAGCTTGGCGCGCCATTGGCGTTTGATAGCCTTGCCGCACTGCGCCGTGATTTGATTGCAGCCGTGCCGCATCTGGCGCAGGTTGATCAGGTGGTGGAGAACACATGGACCCCGATTGCCGTCAAGAAACCTGCGAAAGCAGAGTTCAGAAACGCGGTGAAGGATTTCTATCTGACCAACCCGATTGCACGTGCGTCCGCCTTGATGGCGGAACTGTCTGCGGGGGCCAAGGCGCGCACAACACAAGATGTGGCGGCTGAATAATGACTGTCCACGGGATCACATATCGCACTTCGGGAACGGGCGTGGCGCTTGCCGCTGCGGCGCTTCTTGGGGCGTGTGTGGCCCCGACAGATGGCACTGCTACGAGTGATCGTGTGGTGAAAAGCAACAAGGTTTACCGCGGCGTGGATACGCGCCTTTTGGACGGTGATCTGGTGAATTTTCACGTCTCCATGACGGGGACGGAAGATAAAAACGAGGTGGCTGACTACGCACAATGCGCAGCGGCTCAATATGCGCTGATCCGTGGTTTCGGATTTGCGCGTCATGTGCGCACAAATGTCGCATATGAGGGTGGAATTTGGCGCGCGGATGCTGTTTACACCATCTCGTCAGCGCTCCCCGAAGGTTTGCGAACGATCGACGCAGAAGTCGTCGTTGCAAACTGTAGGGACAACAAGATACCGACGGTGTGAAAGGCTGAAAAATGGTCGAATTTTTCACGACAACAAATCTCGGGATAGCTCTCCTGATCCTCGGACAATGTCTGCTGGTTCTGGTGCCGCTATTCGTAGCGCTCGCCTTCTTGATGTATGGCGACCGTAAGATCTGGGCAGCTGTCCAGATGCGCAAAGGCCCCAATATTGTGGGCGTGTTCGGTCTGTTGCAGTCCTTTGCGGACTTCATCAAATACATCGTGAAAGAGGTGGTCGTGCCTGCAGGGGCCGACAAGTTCGTGTTCTACCTTGCCCCCATGATCTCATTCGTGACCGCCTGTATCGCCTGGGTCGTGATCCCGTGGAATGACGGATGGGTGATTGCCGATCTCAACGTGGCTATCCTCTATGTCTTTGCTGTGTCCTCGTTGGAGGTCTACGGCGTGATCATGGGCGGTTGGGCGTCGAACTCCAAATACCCGTTCCTTGGTGCGTTGCGCTCCGCCGCACAGATGATTTCTTACGAAGTTTCGATTGGTTTGATCATTATCGGTGTCGTTTTGTCGTCCGGTTCAATGAACTTTGGCCAGATCGTTGCGGCGCAAGATGGCCGTTTTGGTATCTTCTCTTGGTACTGGGTCGCGCACTTCCCCATGGTTGTGTTGTTCTTTATCTCTGCGTTGGCCGAAACAAACCGCCCCCCGTTCGATCTGCCTGAGGCGGAATCGGAATTGGTGGCTGGCTATCAGGTTGAATACTCCTCCACGCCCTTCCTCTTGTTCATGATGGGCGAGTTGATGGCTGTGGTGTTGATGTGTGCGCTGGTGTCCTTGCTCTTCTTTGGTGGTTGGTTGTCCCCTGTGCCGGGATTGCCTGACGGCATCTTGTGGTTTGTGCTCAAAATACTGTTCTTCTTCTTCATCTTCTCGATGGTGAAGGCAATTACACCGCGCTACCGCTATGACCAGTTGATGCGCATCGGTTGGAAAGTGTTCTTGCCGCTGTCACTCGGTTGGGTCGTACTCGTCGCATTCTTTGCTCAATACGGTGCGTTCGGTGGGGCCTATGCCCGCTGGGCGATTGGAGGCTAAGTCATGGCTATGGATTATACCCGCGCCGCGAAATACTTCTTGATGACGGATATCATTGCGGGCTTTCGCATTGGGTTGCGGTATTTCTTTTCACCCAAGGTGACGATCAATTATCCGCACGAAAAGGGGCCACTCAGCCCGCGTTTTCGTGGCGAACATGCGTTGCGCCGGTATCCCAATGGCGAAGAGCGCTGTATCGCGTGCAAATTGTGCGAGGCGATTTGCCCCGCGCAGGCGATCACCATCGACGCGGAACCGCGCGATGACGGATCCCGCCGCACCACGCGCTATGATATTGATATGACGAAATGCATCTATTGCGGATTTTGCCAAGAAGCCTGTCCCGTGGATGCGATCGTCGAAGGCCCGAACTTTGAGTTTGCCACTGAATCGCGCGAGGAGCTGTTCTACGACAAGGACAAGCTTTTGGATAACGGCGCACGGTGGGAAGCTGAAATTGCCCGCAACCTCGAACTCGACGCGCCATATCGCTAAGATCACAACAACAGGACCGAGTATTCTTTGATGACCGACTTTTCAAAACTCTTTGGACAGATGATGGAACAGGGCCAGAAAATGGCCGCTGAGATCAATCCGTCGATGGCGACATTCTCGCCGGCGGGTTTTGACAAAATGTTCCCCTCCATGACCAAAGAGTACATGGACATGATCTGGGGCAACGCGTTCAACAAAGACGGTCTCGATGCCAAAACGCGGCTTTTGGTCGTGCTCGCGGGCCTCACCGCCCAAGGCGTGCAGGCCGAAGCGCCATTTAAAATGACCGTGCGCCACGCACTCGAGGCGGGTGCCACACAAAAAGAGGTCGCGGAAGTGATCTATCAAATGTCAATGCTCGGCGGCTTGCCCGCTATGTCTAAAGCGCTCGACTTCGCCAACGAAGTGTTCGCCGAACAGCAGGAGGACAGTGAATGACTGTCGTTGATTTCGCATTCTATTGTTTTGCCATCCTGATGCTGACGGGGGCGCTGTTCACGGTTGTGGCGCGCAATCCCGTTCACTCGGTGCTGTGGTTGATCTTAACGTTTTTGTCGGCATCCGGCCTCTTTGTGCTCTTGGGCGCGGAGTTCGTCGCGATGCTGTTGATCATCGTCTACGTGGGGGCGGTGATGGTTTTGTTCTTGTTTGTCGTCATGATGCTCGATGTTGATTTTGCCGAGCTCAAGGCGGGAATGGCGCAGTATCTACCCTTTGCCATTTTGATGGCCATTGTTGTCCTGCTTCAATTCGGGATTGCCTTTGGCGATTGGCACGCGGCCGATGGCGCACAGGCGTTGCGCGGGGCAATCACACCTGACGATGTCCACAACACGGCCGCTTTGGGTCAGTTGATGTATGACGATTATCTGATGCTGTTCCAACTGTCAGGCCTGATCCTGTTGGTTGCTATGATCGGTGCAATCGTATTGACCTTGCGCCACCGCACAGACGTCAAACGCCAGAACGTTCTGGCCCAGATGCACCGCGACCCGGCCAAGGCGATGGAACTAAAAGACGTGAAACCGGGGCAGGGGCTTTAGGCCGACTGACCCAGACTATGAATATGGGGCGATGCTAAAGTCGCTTTGAGCCAAAGCCACCACTGTGTGGCGCAAGTAAAGAACTGAGGGACGACATGGTCGGACTTGAACATTATCTGGCAGTCGCAGGTGCGCTGTTTGTGATCGGGATTTTCGGTCTCTTTTTGAACCGGAAAAACGTCATTATCATTTTGATGTCTATTGAGATGATCTTGTTATCGGTCAACATCAACCTTGTCGCCTTCTCCTCCTTTGCGGGGGATCTTGTTGGGCAAATCTTTACGATGTTGGTTCTGACTGTCGCCGCCGCCGAGGCTGCGATTGGTTTGGCCATTCTCGTCGGCTTCTTCCGCAATCGCGGCACGATCGACGTCGAAGACGTCAACGTGATGAAAGGGTAAGGGCACATGGAAACGATAATCCTCTTCGCCCCATTGGTGGGTGCCATTATCGCAGGTTTCGGCTGGCGTATGATTGGCGAGCGCAATGCGCAAGTTTTGACCACGGGCCTGTTGTTCCTCGCGTGTGTTCTGTCGTGGGTCGTATTCCTCGGCTTGGACGCGTCAGCGGTCAAACACATCACCGTTATGAAATGGATGGAAAGCGGGTCGCTCTCCGTTGATTGGGGGATCCGCATGGACCGCCTCACGTCGATCATGCTGATCGTCGTGACAACAGTGTCCGCACTCGTTCACCTCTATTCATTCGGCTACATGGCGCACGATTCCCAGTTTGGCGATGACGAGCCATATCGCGCACGTTTCTTTGCCTACCTGTCGTTCTTCACATTCACGATGCTTATGCTCGTGACCGCCGACAACCTTGCTCAAATGTTCTTTGGCTGGGAAGGCGTGGGCCTCGCGTCCTACTTGCTCATCGGCTTCTATTTCAAGAAACCATCAGCCGGTGCCGCGTCGATGAAAGCGTTCATCGTCAACCGCGTTGGTGACTTCGGTTTCGCGCTCGGCATCTTTGGCCTGTTCTATCTGACCGATAGCATCGACATGGATACCGTATTTGCCAAAGCGCCCGAGCTTGCGAATACGCAACTGCATTTCTTGTGGACCGAATGGAACGCGGCCAACCTGTTGGCGTTCCTCCTGTTCGTGGGTGCTATGGGTAAATCGGCGCAGCTGTTCTTGCACACATGGCTACCTGACGCGATGGAAGGCCCGACCCCTGTGTCGGCGCTGATCCACGCCGCGACCATGGTGACCGCGGGTGTATTCCTTGTGTGCCGCATGTCGCCGTTGTTCGAATATGCGCCTCAGGCCCAAACGTTCATTGTCTATATCGGCGCCTCCACCGCCTTTGTCGCCGCGACAATCGGTTTGGTGCAAAACGACATCAAACGCGTCATCGCCTACTCCACCATGTCCCAACTGGGGTACATGTTTGTGGCGGCGGGTGTGGGCGCTTATGGTCCGGCGATGTTCCACCTTTTGACGCACGCCTTCTTTAAAGCGATGTTGTTCTTGGGCGCGGGCTCGGTCATTCACGCGATGCACCACGAGCAGGACATGCGTAACTACGGTGGTCTTCGCAAAAAGATCCCGATGACATACTACGCGATGTTGATCGGCACGCTGGCCATTACGGGTGTTGGTATTCCTCTCACGCACATCGGTTTTGCAGGTTTCTTGTCCAAAGACGCGATCATTGAAAGCGCGTATGCGTCCGGTGTTGGCTATGCCTTCTGGATGCTCGTTATCGCGGCCTTGTTCACGTCCTTCTACTCGTGGCGCCTGATGTTCCTCACGTTCTTTGGTAAGGCGCGCGGCGATCACCACACGCACGACCACGCGCATGAAAGCCCGATGGTTATGCTCGTTCCGCTCGGTGTGCTCGCCCTCGGCGCGGTGTTCTCCGGTATGGTCTGGTATGGCTCATTCTTTGGCGACCATGATAAACACAACGCGTTCTTTGGCATTCCGGCGCATCACGCCGAGGCGGACGCCGCACATGGTGAGGCAGCAGATAGCCACGCATCGGAGGCCGCAGACACGCATGATATGGCCGACGAGGGTCATGCTCAGATGGGCGAGGCACCACAAGGTGCCATCTTTATCGCCGCTGACAACACTGTGATGGATGACGCGCACCATGCCCCAACATGGGTTAAGGTCTCGCCATTTGTTGCGATGCTGATCGGTTTCATCACCGCGTGGATGTTCTACATTAGGGACACACGCCTGCCCAAACGCCTCTCGACCGCTCAGCCCGTTCTCTACGATTTCCTACTCAATAAGTGGTATTTCGACGAGCTGTACGATCGTATCTTTATCCGTCCGTCTTTGGCTCTTGGCCGCTTCTTTTGGAAGCGCGGCGATGAAAAGACGATTGACGGGGCGATCAACGGTGTCGCTTTGGGTATCGTTCCCTTCTTTACGCGCCTCGCAGGTCGCGCGCAGTCGGGCTATTTGTTCACATACGCATTTGCGATGGTATTGGGGATTGTGATCTTGATTACCTGGATGTCGATCGGCGGAGGGTCTCACTAATGGATAACGTCCTGTCCTTCGTTACGTTTCTACCGACTATGGCGGCTTTGGTCCTTGCGCTGTTTTTGCGCGGGGATGACGAAGTGGCTCAACGCAACGCCAAACGTCTCGCGTTGTTTGCCACCGTCATCACCTTCCTGATCTCGCTGTTCATACTGGCGAAATTCGACCCAGCCGACACCGGCTTTCAGATGGTCGAAGAGCGCTCGTGGATCATGGGGCTGAGCTACCGCATGGGGGTTGACGGGATTTCCGTTCTCTTCGTGATGCTCACAACCTTCCTCATGCCGCTGGTGATCTGGTCAACATGGACCGTCACAACACGCGTCAAAGAGTATATGATCGCGTTCTTGTTGTTGGAAACGCTGATGCTCGGCGTGTTCATGGCGCTTGATCTGATGCTATTCTACCTCTTCTTTGAGGCGGGTCTGATCCCGATGTTCTTGATCATCGGTATCTGGGGCGGCAAAAACCGCATTTACGCAGCGTTCAAATTCTTCCTCTACACCTTCCTCGGCTCCGTGTTGATGTTGGTCGCCATGATCGCCATGTATCTCGACGCGGGCACCACCTGTATCGGTGGCTGCGGAGAGGCGACATCGCTTTTGACCCACACGTTCGCGTCCGACACGTTGTCGGTCATGGGGTTCCGAGTTGTCGGCGGGATGCAGACGATTGCCTTCCTCGCGTTCTTTGCCTCCTTTGCGGTGAAAATGCCGATGTGGCCCGTGCACACATGGTTGCCGGACGCCCACGTTCAGGCGCCCACTGCGGGCTCTGTGGTTCTGGCGGCGATCTTGCTCAAAATGGGCGGCTACGGGTTCTTGCGCTTCTCGATCCCGATGTTCCCTGTTGCCTCCTACCACCTTGCAGACTTCGTGATGTGGTTGTCGGTGATTGCCATTGTCTACACTTCGCTCGTCGCGATGGTGCAGCAAGACATGAAAAAGCTGATCGCCTATTCGTCCGTGGCCCACATGGGATACGTGACCGCAGGGATCTTTTCGCTCAACCAACAAGGGATCGATGGCGCAATCTTCCAGATGCTCAGCCACGGCTTTATCTCTGGCGCGCTGTTCTTGTGTGTGGGCGTGATTTACGACCGGATGCACACCCGCGACATTGACGCCTATGGCGGCCTTGTAAACCGGATGCCTGCCTATGCACTGGTATTCATGTTCTTCACCATGGCCAATGTTGGTCTTCCGGGGACATCCGGTTTTGTGGGTGAATTCCTCACGCTTGTCGGTATGTTCCAAGCCAACACATGGATTGCCGCAGTGGCGACCACGGGTGTGATTTTCTCGGCGGCCTACGCGCTTTGGCTTTACCGCCGCGTGGTCCTTGGCGATCTGATCAAAGAAAGCCTGAAAGCGATCACGGATATGACCGCGCGCGAAAAAATGATCTTTGCGCCGCTCATCTTTATGACGCTTTTGCTTGGTGTGTATCCGTCGCTTGTGACCGATCTAATCGGCCCATCGGTGGGCGCATTGCTCGATAACTATAACGCCGCTCTGCCGTCTGATTTGGTTCAGACTGCCGCAGCCGCAATTAGCCATTAAGGGGACGGACCAATGACCGCTCACGATTTCTCGATCGTCCTTCCGGAAGTCCTCCTTGCCGTATACGGCATGGCAGCTCTCTTGTTCGCTGTTTACACGAGCAAGGATAAACTCGCCAAAACCATCACATGGGTGACGGCGGGCGTGTTTGTCGTCATCGCAATGATGATTGCTCTGTCAGGTACGGGGTCCAATTCGGCCTTTGACGGCATGTTTATCGACGATGCGTTTTCACGTTTTGGCAAGGTTGGCGCACTCCTCGCGGGGGCGGCGGTCTTGGTCATGTCCGTCGACGTGATGGAAAAGCGCGATATGCTCAAATTCGAGTATCCGATTTTGGTGCTCTACTCGACCATCGGCATGATGGTGATGGTGTCGGCGGGCGATCTTATGGCGCTCTACCTCGGCCTCGAGCTGATGTCCTTGGCGTTGTACGTCATCGCATCGTTCCGCCGCGACAGTGTGAAATCCACGGAATCCGGCCTGAAGTACTTTGTGCTTGGGTCGCTCTCGTCGGGTCTTTTGCTCTACGGCGCGTCACTCACATACGGTTTTTCGGGCACAACAAACTTTGCGGGGATCATCTCCGTTGTCCAAGACGATGTCCCACTTGGCGTGCTGTTTGGGCTCGTGTTCATGATGACAGGTTTGGCGTTCAAAGTGTCCGCTGTGCCGTTCCACATGTGGACGCCTGACGTCTATGAGGGCGCTCCGACACCAACAACCGCGTTCTTTGCAACCGCTCCGAAACTGGCGGCTATGGCTCTGTTCGCACGCGTTTTGCATGATGCGTTCGGTGGTATTGTTGGCGACTGGCAGCAAGTGCTTGCGGTTATTTCTGTGGCCTCGATGTTCCTCGGTGCCGTTGCGGGTATCGGCCAGACCGACATCAAACGTCTGATGGCCTATTCGTCGATTTCCCACATGGGGTTCGCCCTGATGGGCTTGGCCGCAGGCAACGCCGAGGGTGTACAAGCCGCGATGATCTACATGGCGATCTATGTTGCGATGAACATCGGCACATTCGCCTTTATCCTGACGATGGAACGTGATGGAAAACCCGTCACTGATTTGGCGTCGTTGAACCGCTACTGGCGCACCTCCCCGTCCAAGGCATTGGCCTTGTTGGTGCTGATGTTCTCGCTCGCGGGTGTGCCCCCAATGCTCGGCTTCTTCGGTAAACTGGCTGTTTTGCAAGCCGCATGGGGTGCGGGTCTTGTGTATCTGGCGATCTTTGGTGTGATCGCGTCTGTGATTGGCGCGTTCTACTACCTGCGCATCGTCTACTACATCTACTTTGGCTCCGAGCATGAACCCCTCGACAAAGTGTCGAGCCCCGTGGCGACAGTCATGCTTATGGCCTCTGCGCTGATCATGGTCGTGGGTATCGTCAACTTGTTCGGTGTCGGTGAATACGCGGCAATGGCGGCGGATGCTCTTGTCAAATAAGGCGCACATCTGGCCAGATGGGGTAGGGCGCACCGTCCTTGCCGAAACGGACAGTACAATGACAGAGGCCGCCCGCGTGGCGGCCTCTTGTGCGTTCCCCCAATGGATTTTGGCACATCGCCAATCGGCGGGACACGGACGGCGCGGGCGCGCATGGTCGATGCCCAAGGGCAACTTTGCCGCCACGCTGCTTTTGTTCCCGAACGAGGCTCCCGAAATCGTCGCCCTGCGGTCCTTTGTGGCGGCCCTCGCGCTCCATGAGGCGCTTGTGGTTGTTTCAGGCCGGCCAGAGAGTTTTGCGCTCAAATGGCCAAATGATGTGCTGTTGAACGGCGGTAAGGTTGCGGGCATTTTGCTTGAACGCGGCAAGGGGCACCTGTCGATCGGTATCGGCGTCAATCTCATTGATGCGCCTACGCGCGCCGAGGTCGAAGAGGGGGCCGTGGCCCCTGTGTCGCTCTTGTCGGAAACGGGTGTGAGTGTCCCGCCCGAAGAGTTCCTTGACGTGCTCGCGCCTGTCTATGCTCGTTGGGAGGCTCAGTTTACCACATACGGATTTGCGCCCATTCGCACCGCGTGGCTGGAGCGCGCCGCCAAATTGGGCGAACTGATCCGCGCGCGCACCGTCACTGAGGAACACCACGGCACCTTTGAAACCGTGGATGCCTTTGGTAATCTGGTGCTTAAAACGGCCAAAGGCACGCTTTCAATTCCCGCAGCGGAGGTCTATTTTTGATGCTACTGTGTATCGATACGGGCAATACCAATACCGTCTTTTCCATCTGGAATGGCAGTGAATTTATCGCCACTTGGCGCACGTCCACCGAGGTGCAGCGCACCGCCGATCAGTATTATGTCTGGTTGTCGAGCTTGATGGCCTTTCAAAAGGTTGAGGCGGATATCACCGAGGTGATTATTTCGTCGACCGTGCCGCGCGTGGTGTTCAACCTGCGTGTGTTTGCCAACCGCTATTTTGAGTGTCGCCCGCTTGTTGTCGGCAAGCCCGAGTGCCTGTTGCCGCACGCCCCGCGCGTCGATGCGGGCACAACGGTTGGCCCCGACCGCCTTGTGAACACCGCCGCTGCCTTTGACCGCTTTGGCGGTGATCTGATCGTGGTGGATTTTGGCACGGCGACGACATTTGACGTGGTGGCGCAAGATGGCGCATATGTCGGGGGGGTTATTTCGCCGGGGGTGAATACCTCCCTCGAAAGTCTCCACCTTAAAGCGGCCGCCTTGCCGCATGTTGACGTGACGATGCCAGACAAAGTGATCGGCACCAACACAGTTGCCTGTATGCAATCGGGGGTGTTTTGGGGCTATGTTGGCCTCGTGCGTGAGACATGTAACCGCATCAAGGCCGAATATGAGCGCCCGATGCAGGTGATTGCCACGGGTGGGCTTGCGCCGCTGTTCAATCAGGGCCACAAGCTGTTCGACGCATTTGACGAATTTTTGACGATCCACGGCCTTGTCGTGATCCATAACTACAACAAAGACCACAACACAGAATTGGGTAACACATGAGCGATCGACTTTTATACCTGCCGTTGGGCGGCGCTGGCGAGATTGGCATGAACTGCTACGTCTACGGCTACGGCCCCGCAGGGCGCGAACGCTACATCGTCGTGGACCTCGGCGTGACATTTCCATCGATGGACGGCTCACCGGGTGTGGACCTGATCTTTGCCGATGTGTCGTGGTTGGAAGAGCGCAAGGAGCGTATCGACGCGATTTTCATCACCCACGCGCATGAGGATCACGTTGGTGCGGTTGGCCACTTGTGGCCACGTCTTGGCGCGCCGATCTATGCACGGACGTTTACCGCCCACCTTGCCCGCCTCAAATTCGAGGAGCACGGTCACGACGAACTCATGATCAAAACCGTCTCCGCATGGCCGCAACAGGTTGAATGTGGCCCCTTCAAGGTCGGGTTCCTGCCCGTGTCGCACTCGATCCCCGAAAGCTCCGCACTTGTGATCGATAGCCCCGCAGGCCGCGTCATTCATACCGGCGATTTCAAAATCGACGAGACTCCAGTTGTGGGCGAGGCGTTCGACCGCGCCCTTTGGGAAAGCGTGTGCAAGGATGGCGTGAAAGCCCTCGTATGCGACAGTACCAACGTCTTTACCGACACACCGGGCCGGTCCGAGAGCGAAGTGGTCGAACCGCTGACCGAGTTGATGAAAGACCTCAAAGGTATGGTTGCAGCAACCACATTTGCATCCAACATCGCGCGTGTGAAATCGCTCGCCGAAGCAGGAACGAAGGCGGGGCGCTCGGTTGTTTTGTTGGGCCGCGCGATGCGCAAAATGATTACGGCCGGTATTGAGACAGGAATCATTTCCGACTTTCCCAAGACCATTTCCCCAGAACAGGCGGGTGATGTTCCGCGCGAAAACCTGTTGTTGCTGACAACAGGGTCGCAGGGTGAATACCGCGCCGCGACAGCGCAATTGTCGCGCGGCAAATACCTTGGTCTGAAAATGGCCGAAGGCGATACGGTTATTTTCTCGTCCAAAACCATTCCGGGCAACGAAATGCCGGTGGCGCGCATTCTCAACAACTTCTCCGAGATGGGCGTAAACTGTATCACAGGGCGCAACGATATTCACGTATCGGGTCACGCCAACCGTCCCGACCTGACCACGATGCACGAGGTGGTCAAGCCACAGATCGTGATCCCGATGCACGGCGAACACCGTCACTTGCGTGAACACGCGGCCTTGGCCGAAACCAACGGGTTCAAAGGTGTCGTGGCACCCAACGGTGTCGGTATCGATCTCACGGGCGACACGCCCAAAGTGACCGAATATGTCGAAACGGGTCGCACCTATTTGGACGGAAAAGTTCAGATTGGCGCGATGGACGGTGTTGTGCGTGACCGTATCCGTATGGCGCAGTATGGCCTCGTCGTGGCAACGGTCATCGTCGAAGATGACGAGCCGCTTGGTGATTGCTGGTGCGAAGTGCGCGGGTTGCCCGAAATTGGCCTATCGCGTGCGCCGCTCGTGGATGTGCTTGAGGCGGATATCAATCAGTTCCTCAACCGTGCTGGTAAAAAGACGATGCGCGATGACGGCAAACTCGAGGAGGACATGCGCCGCATTCTGCGCAAGACCACCAACGACGAGACGGGCAAAAAGCCGGAAATCCAGATCGTGATTTCGCGCCTCTCTGCCTAAAACGAGCGTTTATCGACTGAGAAAGGGGGCATGCGAGTGCCCCCTTTTACGTTTTAAGTGATTGATTAAAAGTTTTTGCGATCCGAGATATCGAGATGGATTGCGCCATCGTCCAATGCGTAAATATCCGAAATGAACGTTTTCCCGCCGCCGACACCAACGACGATGAAACGTGTCGCGTCGAGGCAGAAATCATATGCTTCCCAATTGCCGTCCCCGAGCCATTCCGTCAGGCCAACCGCATTGTTGGTGTTGTCATAGTCGGCAACGCCCACCGCCGTGAGGTCTTCGAGTGTTGTGTTGTGAACGGTTAAGCTGACGCATTTTGCCGATGCAACACTCGGCATGGCCGCGAGCGTCCCAACCAGAAGTACAGATAAAATTGAAGGCATGGCATCTCTCCCTTTGGTAAGTTCACATTCAATTATATGCGACTGATCGTGGTGACGACTTGATGCACCGCAAAACAAACGCGCCGCGAAATGAATCGCGGCGCGTGAATGATACCTGTGCCAAAGCGAGATCGCTTGAGCGCGGTGTGACCGATGCGTTAGTTGCCTTCGGCCTCGCGGCGCTCTTCAAAGCTCATGGCGATAAACGTTGGGAGATGATCGCCAAGACCAACAACGTTGTTGTCATCATCGCGTGCACGACCACGTCCACGGCCCCCACGAGAGCGGGGCGCACGTTTGTCATCGCGCTCCGTGTCACGTGGTTCATTGCGTCTGTCGTCGCGCGATTGTGTGCGCGCCTCAGGTGCGGCGTCTTGTGTCGCAGCTTCGGTTGGGGCAGGGGCCTCGGTCGCTACAGCCACTGGTGCCGCCTGTGGTGCGGTTGCCTCAACCGTCTCAATCGCAGCAGGCTCAGCCGCTTTGGGTGCGTTTTGCGCGGCTGTGTTTTGATCTGCGGACTGTGGCTCAACGGCGGTCGGCGTGTCTGATTTGGCCGCACCACGGCGCGCGCGCGAACGGGTACGCTTTGGCTTGTCCTCGGGTTTGGCCTCTGCACCCTCAGGGGTCGGTGCCTCTACCGCTGCGGTGCCAAGTGGATTTTCGAGGCGCGGAATTTCCTTGCCAATCAGACGCTCGACGTCCGCAAAGTTTTTCTCGTCGCGTGGCTCACAAATCATAATGGCTTTGCCATCACGACCCGCGCGACCAGTGCGTCCGATGCGGTGCACATAGTCCTCTGCGTGGCCTGGAACGTCAAAGTTGAACACGTGGGTCACGGATGGCACGTCAAGGCCGCGCGCGGCCACATCAGACGCCACAAGGATCTTGAGCGCGCCATTGCGAAACGCATCGAGCGTCGCATTGCGTTTGCTTTGGTCGAGGTCGCCATGGATTGGCGCCGCGTCGAAGCCATGCTTGGCCAGAGATTTTGCAACGATATCCACATCCGTCTTGCGGTTGCAGAAAATGATACCATTCTGAAGTGTCTCGCCCTCGGCATTGATCAAGGCACGCAACAGATCGCGTTTTTCGGTGGCTGACCGCTCACGCCGCGAGGCTTTGAACATGACCACGTTTTGTTTGATGTTCTCGCCCGAGGTCGCCTGACGGGCCACTTCGATGCGTGCAGGGTTGGACAAGAATGTGTTGGTAATCCGCTCAATCTCGGGCGCCATTGTCGCCGAGAAAAACAGTGTTTGGCGCGTAAAGGGCGTCATGCCAAAAATACGCTCGATATCAGGGATGAACCCCATGTCGAGCATCCGGTCGGCTTCGTCGACGACCATGACTTTTACGTCTGACAGGATCAGTTTGCCGCGCTCGAAATGGTCGAGCAGGCGACCGGGGGTCGCGATCAAAACGTCTACGCCTTTGTCGATCAACTGGTCTTGTTCTTTGAACGACACGCCACCGATCAACAGAGCTTTGGTCAGCTTGTGATACTTGGTGTAGGTGTCAAAGTTCTCGGCGACTTGCGCGGCCAATTCACGTGTCGGGCACAGCACCAAAGAGCGCGGCATACGTGCGCGTGCACGGCCTCGGCCCAAAAGTGTGATCATCGGCAATGTGAAAGAGGCGGTTTTTCCCGTCCCCGTTTGGGCAATTCCGAGGACATCTCGGCCCTCAAGAGCGGGGGGAATCGCACCCGCTTGAATCGGGGTGGGGGTCTCATAGCCCGCGTCTGCGATAGCCTTGAGAACTTTTTTGTCGAGATTTAGGTCGGTAAACTTGGTCAAATTGTGCCTTTCGAGGTATACGGCGGTAAAATCGGCCGCATATAACCCGCGCGGCCCGTTCGGCCATATTGCCGAAACGTACTATGGTCTGCCTAATACGCCGCGCCCATTAAAACGTCAAGGTGACGTGGGTTTTGCGGGGGGCTACGCACGATTTTGCTGCAATTTTTCGCGCAATAACATTAGGCGGCGAAACACGGTTTTTGGGCAAGCGTTGATCCGCAGTAGCATATCGGACCCAAGCAGGGCGGCCCCTGTCCCTTGGTCTGTGTCCGCCAGCGCCTCTACGGTTTCATGCAGTTGCAACACGATATGCGCATCCAAATCCCCCATGGCGACCGTGTAGGCACCCTGTCCCAAGGAGACGGGGCCGGTCTTTCGGCGTCCCAATGCAAATGGCTCATCGGGACCAAGACCTGAAAAGCTGCGCTCGGTATCCGCCAGTTTCATCATGCCGGTGACCAAAAAGAATTCACGCCCCAGACGGCGTTCCAACTCGGTGCGCCCATGCGCGCCAAAGGTGCGCATCGCCGATATTTTCCATCTAATATCAAGGTGCTCCACCAAAAATTCCGCCTCTTCGTCCCAAAGCCGAAACCACAGATCGAGAATGGAGGATGGCACCGCCGTGCGCCGAGTGATCATCACAAGGCAGCCCATAAGGTGGCACAGCTCGGGCTTTCCCTGAAAGAACTGGCGCAACCATGTGGCATTGCCGGCGTAGTCGGTCAAAAATGGATCGCGCCCCTCCCACGTCTCGCCACGCGGAATATGGCGTGTTTTGAACGGGGCGAACTGCACGTCTGCGGGGGGCACATCGCCCTGCGTAATAAAGAACGGATCAAGGCGGCGTTTGATCGGTGCTGCAAGTCCGTCAAACCCTTGCGGATAGGTGCAATCCGTCTGCGGCGGGGGCGTTTTTCGAACCTTTTTCATATCGAAATCCTACCCCGCGCCGATGTCATGTCAAACCATCATTTCCTTGGTCGCGGAGAGCGTCAGGGTTGGGAAATCACGCTCGATTCTATCGATGTCCCATTGCAAGCGGGTCAAGAACACAGGGTCGCCATCATGGTCATAAGAGATGTGTTGTTTGTTGGTATTCACACATTTTTCGAGATCCGCACGTGGTCCCGAAATCCACCGCGCGGAGGTGAATTGCGATTGGCCAAACCGCACGGGAAGGCCGTATTCCAACTCGATACGCGAGGCGAGCACTTCAAATTGCAAGGCACCAACCACGCCGACGATAAAGCCGGAGCCAATCGCGGGTTTGAACACTTTTGCGGCCCCTTCTTCGGCGAATTGCATCAATGCCTTTTCGAGGTGCTTGGACTTCATCGGGTCGCCCGCACGCACGCTTTGCAACAGTTCCGGTGCAAAGGACGGAATGCCGGTGACGCGAATCTCCTCGCCCTCTGTGAGGGTGTCACCAATGCGCAATTGGCCGTGGTTCGGGATGCCGATGATATCGCCGGCCCATGCTTCCTCGGCCAATTCGCGGTCGGAGGCGAGAAATAGTACAGGGTTCGAGATCGCCATCTGCTTTTTGGACCGCACATGCGTGAGTTTCATCCCGCGTAGGAAATGACCCGATGCGAGGCGGACAAAGGCCACGCGGTCGCGGTGCTTGGGGTCCATGTTGGCTTGGACTTTGAACACAAATCCCATCACCTTTTTCTCATCTGCATGGATGGAGCGCGGCTCGGCCTTTTGCGGCTGCGGCTCTGGGCCGTACTGCGCCATGCCGTCCATCAGTTCCTTGACGCCAAACGAGTTGATCGCCGAACCGAACCAAATCGGCGTGAGTGTGCCCTCAAGAAAGGCCTCGCGGTCAAAGGCCGGCAGCAATTCACGCGCCATTTCGACCTCTTCGCGCAACTGTTCCAACAGATGTGCGGGGATGTGTTCGTCAAGTTTGGGATCGTCGAGCCCTTTGATCGAAATGCTTGCCGCCACCTTGTTGCGGTCCGCGCGGTCCATCAATTCGAGACGATCGTGGAGCATGTCGTAACAGCCTACGAACTCGCGCCCCACACCGATGGGCCATGAGGCAGGGGTTACATCAATCGCCAAGTTTTCTTGAATTTCGTCAATGATCTCAAGCGTATCACGGCTTTCTCGGTCCATCTTGTTACAAAACGTCAGGATCGGAAGGTCGCGCATACGGCACACTTCAAACAGCTTTTGCGTTTGGCTCTCCACACCTTTCGCGCCATCAATCACCATGATGGCGGCGTCCACGGCGGTGAGCGTGCGGTAGGTATCCTCGGAGAAATCCGAGTGACCGGGGGTGTCCACAAGATTGAACCGGTGCCCGTCAAAATCGAACGACATGGCCGAAGCCGATACGGAAATCCCGCGGTCTTTTTCCATCTGCATAAAGTCGGAGCGCGTGCGGCGGGCTTCGCCTTTGGCGCGCACCTGACCCGCCATCTGAATCGCCCCGCCGTACAGCAGGAATTTCTCTGTCAATGTCGTCTTACCCGCATCGGGGTGAGAGATGATTGCAAAGGTCCGGCGCCGCGCGATTTCGGCGGGCAGATCGAGGGAGGTGTGTGCGCTATCTGACATGCGCCCGCATATAACTGTGCGGGCGAAGTTGGGCAAGCAGGGATGGGTGTTAGCCGCGTGACGCCGCGCGCAACAATTCTACCGCATTGGCGCTATCGAGCATACCATCCGTTATATCGATCGCGCGCGGGCGTTCGCCTGACATGGCGTGGCCAGATAGGTGGGCGTGCACTTCGCTAGGTAGATAGGTTTTGGCCTGTTTGTCGACAAACATACTTTCGGCGGCGATGCCCTCGGCGTAGATGATTTCATGTTGATCGAACAACACTTGGAAGTAGTCGACAAATCCGCCGTCACTTTGCACCACATCAACGCCATTCACCAACAATCGCGCCTTGACCAATACCTCCGCACGCCCCGCTTTTATACGGTCATTGCGTTGGTAGATGAAGATGCGGTGGTTTGGGCTGACGACCAGATCGGCAGCGTTGTTGAGCACGCCTTCCTTGATGGTGATGGGGGCGAAGGCTCCGGTTGCACGCATGGTTTGCTGACCAATCCAACGGATTTCGCGCGCGCCATGATCGCGGGTGAGAACACGGTCCCCCACGTTCAGATCCTCGATCAAGACCTGTTTGCCATTTGCCATCGTGATGTGCGTGCCGCGTGTAAAGGCGACACATGCGATTTCGGCCAAACGGGTGCGCGGGCTTTGGCGGTCGATATTGACCAAGGAATAGGTTTGTTTTTCGTCCAGCGGCGCGAAGGGAAGCATATAGCACGCAGCGATGTTGTCGCTGTCGTCCGTTTCAACAATGATCAACGCCTCGAGTGTGGAGCCGTCGAGCGTCATAAAGGTCGCGGCACAATCAAGGTGAAGTCGCGCCCCGTCACGGCCCACTTCAGACCCTTGGCCGATGCTCAGGGTCTCGTCGGTGATTTGTAGGGCGAGGCGTAGACGGTGCGCGTTTGCCGCCAACATATACGTGTCCGCGAGTTCCAGCTCATCAGACGGACCGATTGCGTCCCCCTGGTTGGCGCCATCCGTAACGCGAAACGCCTGCGCAGGATAAACAGACAGGTTTTGAACGGGCTGAGCGTTCCCTGTTGTTTGTTCGTGCTGTGGTGTCGTCGTCGTTGCCACGAAAGGCCCCTTTTTATAAATGTCCGCGCGTCTCGCGTCTAAGGTATCAGTCGCCGATTCTACAGTATCTAACATTATTATTCACTCGTCATGCCGTAACGGAACCCGAAGGATACGCAATTATTTTCAACACTTAGTGGGAAACAATGTCAGGATTTGGGCATAATAATGCAAATAACGGCGTGATGGTGCGGATGTCTTGGCAGGCCTTTCGGTAAACGCACGGGCTTTGCGTTGGCGCACACACTTGGGTGCGTGGTTGGCGAGGTGACAAGGGTGGCCTCGCGCCCTACAACGCTCCTTAATCGTCAAAATAAACTCCTCAAACGAGCACAAAGGAACGCGCACATGGATTTGGGCATCAAAGGTAAAAAGGCACTGGTTTGTGCATCATCCAAAGGTTTGGGGCGTGGGTGTGCCGAATCGTTGGCCGAAGCGGGCGTGAATTTGGTTATGAATGCGCGCGGTGCAGAGGCGCTTGAGGCCGCAGCTGCCGAAATTCGTGCAAAATACGGCGTTACCGTTGAGACGGTCGCCGCAGATGTCACGACCGAAGAGGGCCGTGCACAGCTTTTGGCCGTTGCGGGACAGGTTGATATTTTGGTCAATAACGCTGGTGGTCCACCTCCGGGCATGTGGACCGATTGGGAGCGCGACGATTTTATCGCGGCCTTGGATGCCAACATGCTCGCCCCGATTGCGTTGATCAAGGCGCTGGTGCCTCACATGATCGATAACGGGTGGGGCCGTGTGGTCAACATCACATCCGTCTCGGTAAAGGCCCCGATTGCCGTGTTGGGTCTCTCCAATGCTGCGCGTGCGGGCCTGACGGGCTACGTGGCGGGTACGGCGCGCCAAATCGCGCCCAAAGGCGTGGTGATGAACAACTTGTTGCCCGGATTGCACGCAACGGATCGCATGGTGAACCTCGACACCGCCGCCTCACAGGCGACAGGAAAAAGCTTTGACGAAGTGCGCGCCGAAAAAGCCGCGTCAATCCCCGCAGGGCGCTACGGCACAGCGGCAGAGTTCGGTGCGACATGCGCGTTTATGTGTAGCCAGTTCGCGGGCTATATGGTTGGGCAAAACATCTTGCTCGACGGTGGTGCGACGAACACAACGATGTAAACGGGCTCTCCCTCTTGCGGTGGTATCGGCAGATGTCGGGCCTACGCGGGAGGGACTTCGCCGCGCGGCACTGCGGTTGCTAAGTGATGTGCAGCCTGCTAGGACGTTTTGAACCTTATCGTTTTTGTCGGAAACGCCGTGCCCCCAAAACCTGTGTTAAACCCTCAACCCGTCATGTCGACACCCGATACGCATCCGCGTTTGGAAATTCGCAATCTGCGCCGTGCTTTTGCGGGTCGTGAAGTTGTGTCTGATGTCTCCCTTAAAGTGACCCGTGGCCAAGTTACCTGTTTGCTGGGCCCATCGGGCTGTGGCAAGTCGACTACGCTGCGCATCATCGCCGGCGTCGAGATGCAAAATAGTGGCGAGATCTATGTTGATGGCAATCTGGTCTGTGACACGGTTCACCGCGTCCCGCCAGAGGGGCGCTCCATTGGTTTGATGTTCCAAGATTTTGCACTTTTCCCACATTTATCGGTCGCTGATAACATTGCATTCGGCCTAAAAGGGTCAAAATCGAACAAACGGGCGCGTGTTCTGGATTTGCTCGAAAAGATCGATTTGACCCGTGCCATTGATCAGTTTCCACATGAATTGTCGGGCGGTGAACAGCAACGAGTTGCCCTCGCGCGCGCCCTTGCGCCGCGCCCGTCGATCATGTTGATGGATGAGCCGTTTTCAGGTCTCGACGAGCGCCTGAAAGATGAAATTCGCGACAGCACCTTGGATGTCCTCAAGGCCGAAGGTACGGCCGTTTTGCTCGTCACACATGAGCCGGACGAGGCGATGCGGATGGCGGATGAAATTGCCTTGATGCGTGATGGTCGGATTGTTCAACAAGGCGCGCCCTACAACATTTATAACGCCCCCGTGGACAAGGCTGCCGCGGCATTTTTTAGCGATATCAATGTGATCCGTGGCAAGGTTAAGAATGCTATGGTGGACACGGCCTTTGGGGCGTTCCTATGCCCTGGACGCCCTGACGGGACAGAGGTGGAAATTGTCATTCGTCCGCAACACCTGCGGATTGATTTTGATCGTGGGGGGCGTGGACCTGCGCCGACACCACAAGATGGCACACCTGCGCGCGGCATTGTTGAACGGGCACGGTTTATGGGCCGCGAAAGCATCGTTGAGTTTCGAATGGATTTTGACGGATCAGTTCTACACGCCACCGTGCCGAGTGTGTTTTTGCCTAAAGCTGGGACCCCGCTATGGCTAATGCTGCGCCGTGAGCGGTGTTTCGTGTTCCCCGCCTAATCGTGCGGATGCTGCGCCGTTTGGTAGGCGATGAAATCAGCAAGCGTTTTGCCCGCCTCGGGTTTGAATGTTGCGCCTGTGTCGATCACGTTGTCGATGCGGTCCACACGAAAGGTGCGAAACCCGCCCCGTAAATCGCACCAGACGCTTAATGTCCAAACCCGTCCCCAATAGTTAAGCTGTAACGGGCGCACGAGGCGCGTTGTTTTTTCGCCCGACAAGGATAAGTAGCTGACGCGCAAGACCTTTTGCTCACGCACGCCATCGCGCAACGCGGGCATGTGTTTGAACCCTGCGCGGGCATCTGCAAAGGCATAGGGGTGCACGGCAAACCCCCATCCTGCCTCGGGCGGGCCTGAGTTTTCGGGCAAGACGGCATCGATTTTTGCCGCAAGAGATGCCGCACTCTTGGCCAGTTCCGGATCGGACGCCTCGCCCAAAATGGCCACCGCCAAGTGCAACGCCTCCAATTCGCCCATGGTGAGATTGACGGGGGGCAGAGTGATTGCGGCGGTGATCATATAGCCCACGCCGCGCTCGCCCTCTACAGGGACGCCTGAGGCCTTGAGGGTCGCCATGTCGCGCCAGATCGTGCGCTCGGACACCTCAACGCGCTCGGCCAATTGCCGTGCGGTGTGTAAACGTCCGTCACGCAAAATCTGGATCAGATCGAACAGGCGGTCGCTACGCCGAATACCGGTTTGTTTGCGACCGCCTGCCATGTGTTATGGCATCAGTGGGGCGCAAACGCGGGCAAAGGCCGCCTGTGCGTGGCCCATGTTGAGGCTTGCGGGATCGAGTAAGGCGATGACCGCTTGGCCTTCTTGAGAGGCCATAAAACCGCTGTTGGCTTTGGTGTAGGCGCTCTCGGTTTCCCAGATCATCTGCTCGTACCAGACATCGTCGTCGCTTTTGAACAGGCTGCGGCTTATCAGGCCACCACACCGGTCAATGTAGGCGTCGAGGCCCTTGGCCGCTGCGATGAATTGAGCGTCGCTGACGCCAGATTTGGATTTATAGCTAACAGTTTCAATGATTTGAATATTTCTCATGGATATCTCCGATTCGAGTTTCGATACCCTAATTTGACCCGCCCCTACTGACATAAACCTGTCAGTAGGGTTTTTCCACCCCGTTTTGTCGCGCCAATGTTGTGCAGGGGGGCGGTTTGTGGTGGTTTTCGCTTTTCACGCCGCATCGCGCAGCCTAATCCTTGTCTCCACAAGTTATTCGGGCGCGCACCGTGCCCCTTTCTACGGGAGAGACAACATGCTCAACAACATCGGCCTTCCCGGCCTTCTACTTATCGCTGTCGTGGTTCTGGTCCTGTTTGGCCGTGGCAAAATTTCCGGTCTGATGGGCGAAGTCGGCAAAGGTATCACCTCGTTCAAAAAAGGCGTCTCTGAAGGCACCAAAGAGATCGAAGAAGAAGCCGCCAAAGTCGCCAAAGACGTCAGCCCCGAGGAAGAAAAAGACAAGGTCTAACGACCCGTCTGATCTCTTTGGCTTTTGGTGGAGTGAGAGCGGCACAGGCCGCTGTTGCGCGCGTTTTTGAAAGGCGTTTCTCATGTTAGATATCGGCATGTCCGAACTTCTTGTGATCGGCATCGTGGCGTTAATCGTGGTTGGTCCAAAAGACCTCCCCGGTATGTTCCGAACGCTAGGCCGGTTCACGGCGCGTGCGAAATCCATGGCGCGGGAGTTTTCCTCCGCAATGGAATCCGCCGCGGATGAGGCTGGGATCAAAGAGGCGAGTAACGCCTTGAAAGGTGCTGCCAATCCAAAGAAATTTGGCCTTGATAAGCTCAACGAGGCGGCGGACGAGTTTGATAAATGGGATCCAATGGAGAAAATCGCCAACCCTGCCACCACGCCCAAAACGGGAGAGTTAGATCCCGAACGCGCGAAAATGGCCAAGGTGATTTCGGACGCCACCGCAAAGTCGGCAACGGCACGCCGCGCCAAAGAGGCCAAAGACGCCGCAGCCGCAGCTGCACAGGCGAACGGCACGAATGACGCGCCCGCAGCCAAGGTTGCTCCAAAGGCGGCGGTGAAGCCGTCCAAGCCTAAAACAGCACCCAAAGCGCCGGCCAAAAAGCCAGCGGTTAAAAAAGCGGCGCCCCAAAAAGCTAGGCCAAAAGCGGCAACAAAGACTGCCAAGACAAAAACGGGTGATGCATGAGCCAGACCGACACCACATCCGATTCAGATATTGAGGATAGCACCGCGCCCTTGATCGAGCATCTTGCCGAATTGCGAAAGCGCCTGATCAATGCGGTTATGGCGTTTATCGTTGGTATGATCATCGTGTTTACGGTCGGCGGGCATGTGCTCGATTTTCTGCTGGTGCCGATTGAAAACACCATGCGGTCGCTCGGCAATGCAAATCCTGTGATGCAATATACCGCGCCGCAAGAGTACTTTTTCACGTTGATCCGGATTTCGATGGTCGGCGGTTTGTTGGTGTCGTTTCCGGTTATCGCCTATCAGTTGTGGCGGTTTGTGGCACCGGGTCTTTACCGCAACGAAAAAAACGCGTTCTTGCCATTCTTGATTGCCTCGCCTGCGTTGTTTCTGGCGGGGGCGTCTTTTGCGCATTTCATCGTCGTGCCGCTCGCCATGGCGTTCTTTTTGGGCTTTGCCGATCTGCCGTCTTTCTTGGGCGCGTTGGTTGCCAACTCTGGCGATGCAGCTGCAGCCTCGCGCGACACAGGCATCGACATCGTATTCAACGGTAAGGTCAATGAAAGCCTTGATATCACGTTGAAAATGATCGTGGCTTTTGGTCTGTGTTTTCAGTTGCCTGTGCTTTTAACCCTGATGGGCAAGGCCGGATTGGCGACCGCCCACGGCCTGCGCAGTACGCGTAAATACGCCGTTGTCGGCATTTTGGTTGTCGCCGCTTTGGTCACGCCGCCCGATGTCACAACGCAGCTGATTTTGTTCGTGGTGGTGTACGGTCTTTATGAAATCTCCATCTTCCTCGTCGCGCGTGTCGAGAAAAAGCGCAACGATAGTCTGCGTGAGCAGGGGCTTCTTGATGAGGACGAAGACGATATTTTCGCCGAGTTCGACGAAGACGATGAGGATGATAAGTGATGGGTAAGAAAAGCCTCAAGCGTATCGCCGCAGCCCTTGAACGCATGGCGCCTGCGCCACTGTCGGCTCCGGATTTTCATGGCGCGGATGCCTTTGTCTGGCACACAGAACCCGATGCCTTGGTTCCGGTTGAGCGCGTCTCACGCGTCGATATTGGCATGCTTGTTGGCATCAATCGATCCCGCGACACGTTGCTGGAGAACACGCGCCAGTTTGCGCGTGGCTTTGCCGCCAATAACGCGTTGCTTTGGGGCGCACGCGGGATGGGAAAGTCGTCTTTGACCAAGGCGGTACACGCCGCAATCAACGCCGAAGGGACGCCGCTCAAAATCGTGGAGATGCAGCGCGAAGATTTGCCCTCCGTTGGGCGTCTGTTGAATTTGCTGCGCGGGTCCGAGCATCGGTTTTTGCTATTTTGTGATGATTTGTCGTTCAGCCATGATGATCAGCACTACAAATCGCTCAAGGCGGTGCTTGATGGTGGCATAGAGGGACGGCCCGAGAATGTGCTGTTTTATGCCACTTCCAATCGTCGCCACCTGATGCCACGCGATATGATCGAGAACGAACGCTCATCGGGGATAAACCCCTCCGAAGCGGTCGAGGAAAAGGTGTCGTTGTCGGATCGTTTCGGTCTCTGGCTCGGCTTTCATCCATGTGATCAGGACGACTATTTGGCAATGATCCGTGGCTATTGCGATGCCAATGGCGTTGAGATTGATGATGCAACGCTCAGAGCCGAAGCCATTGAATGGCAAGCCACACGCGGGTCGCGATCGGGCCGTGTTGCATGGCAATTCTTCGTCGATCTTGCAGGGCGCAAAGGCGTAAAGCTCGGATAATCCATAGCAATTCGTACGACATAAAAACGCGCGCCCATATCGCTAAGGGCGCGCGTTTTGCATTTTAGGGCGGTTTGCAGGCGGATCAGTTCATGTAAGGAGACGGATCGACCGTTTGCGTGCCTTTGAACACCATGAATTGAAGCGCATTGAACTCGTTGGCGGTGACTTTCGCGATGGCTTGGCCACGCTTTACGCTATCGCCCTTTTTCACGGCGATATTGTCGATGAAGCTGTAGGCCGTTTGCAATCCATCGCCATGATCCACGACCATGATTTTCACGCCATCGGCGTTGGTCGAAATCAGTTTGACCGTGCCGTCTTTTGCGGCTTTCACCGATGTGCCTGAAGGCGCGGAGAACAGAACAAATTTGGATTTGGCCTTGTCATAGTCACGGATGATGGCGCCAGAAACGGGTTTGGCCATTTCGGATGTCGTGGTTTGTCTCGCGCCAAGGTCGGTGGTGGGTTTGGGCGGTGCGGCGGCCGCGGGCTTTGCCTCTTCGGGGTCGGGCAAGGGGGCCGCGGCAGAGGGCGGTGTCGGCGTCGATGTGCCTTGACCGGGTTGTGTCGTGGTTGTTGGCTGCTCCACGGGCGTATTGCCTGCTGCCTTTAAGGGGATCAACAGATAGCGACCCTCTTGCACCGCGAGGTCCGAGCCGAGACCATTCCAGTCGGACAAGGCGCGCACAGAAACACCGTATTTGCGCGCGATGGAATAGGCGGTTTCGCCACGCATCACTTGGTGGCGGACGGGTTCCATGCCCTCAACGGGGTTTGATGAATTGACTGGTGTCGTGGTGGCGGTCGGGGTCGTCGCCGTTTGTGTCTGTGTGCCCGCGTCATTCAACGCATCGTTGGCCAAGGTCGTGATATCGATGCGCTCACCTGACGCAATGGTGCCCGATTGCGTTGTTGCGGTCGGCACATCGACGCGGCGGGGCAGTGCGATCACTTCGCCCTGACGCAAAACCGAGCTGTCGGAGATACCGTTGTAACGCGCAAGTTCATCCGCAGGCAGGCCCGTGCGGGCGGCGATATCGGTGATGCTATCGCCTTTTTTGGCAATTGCGACTTGGTAATTGGGGTAGGAAATGATGCCTTTTGCATCAGTCGCGGGGCGCGCGGCGGTGCGCGCCTCACTCGCCGCCTCAGCGGTGTTAAATCCATCAGCCAAGCCGCGCAGATCGAAATCCAGTGGCTTTTGGCACGCGCTGAGCGCTATCAAAGCGCATCCTGCAAGAAGGGCGCGGGGGAAGGTCATCGTCATTGCTCTGTCGTCCTCATATATGTGGGGCGTCATCGCCCTCTTGCCCTCTTGGTGGGGCACTACTCTTGACCAATTCCCTCCAACAAGGGAACGAAGCGTACGGCGCGAAGTTCATCGTAATCGAATCCGTTTGGCGTACGTGTGACTTTTATCAGGCTTTGAACCGCATCGGATTGGCCCACAGGCACCACCATGATACCGCCCGTTTTCAATTGCGCCAAGAGGGGGCCGGGCGGGTCTTCGGCCGCTGCGGTCACGATAATGCGATCAAACGGTGCTTGGTCGGGTAGGCCGTAGCTGCCATCGGCGGTAAAGGCGGTGATATTGACGAGGCCCATGGCGTCGAATGCGCTTTGTGCCTCACGGACCAAACGGGCGTGACGGTCGACCGTGTAGACGCGCCGTGCCAGTTGGCTCAATACAGCCGCTTGATATCCGCTGCCTGTGCCAACCTCTAGTACCTTATCGCGGGGCTGCACGTTGAGCGCTTGTGTCATCAGGCCCACCACGGAGGGTTGCGAAATAGTTTGGCCACACGCAATGGGCAGTGGCATATCCTCATAGACGCGCTCGGCGAACAACCCTTTGACGAACAGACCGCGATCGACCTTTTCCATCGCAGTAAGGGTGCGCGTGTCCGTGACGCCCTTTGATCTGAGCGTGTAGAGGAATTGCATTTGCGCCTCGGCGTCCATCATTTTACGAGCGCCTTTGCCAGTCCGGCCACGGCGGAATGATCGCTGAGATCGGCGCGCATCGGGGTGACGGAGATTGCGCCGGCGAGATTGGCGGATACATCTGTGCCCGCGCCCGTTTCAACGGCTTGCTCAGAACCGCGCACCCAAAGGAACCTGCGTCCTGTGGGGGAGGTCTGCGCCTCTATGCCAAAGCCGGATGTGGGGCGTTTGCCCTGACGTGTCGCCATCATGCCACCGGTTTGTTCGGCGGGCAGGGGCGGAAAATTAACGTTGTAAAACAGCGCGTAATCGTCGGTTTCGCCCCAATCCGCGTGATCAAGCAATTGACGAATGACGCCAGCGCCATGTGCTGCCGCGCTCTCGAACGGATTGTCTAGACTTGCGTTTTCAGGCCCGAAAAACTGGGATAGGGCAATCGCCTTTATGCCTTTGAGCGCCGCCTCCATCGCGCCACCAATGGTGCCCGAATACATGACGTTTTCGCCCGCGTTGTTGCCACGGTTCACGCCAGACAGCACCAGATCGGGCTTTTGCGGCATGATATCGTGCAGGCCAGCGAGAACACAGTCGGCGGGCGAGCCTTCTGCGGCCCAACGGCGTTCGCCCATTTGCGAAATCATCGTCGGGTGGGTGTAGGAAATACAGTGCGCTACGCCCGATTGCTCGAACGCGGGAGCAACGACCCAGATTTCCCCCTCAGGGCCCGCCAGTTCGGCGGCGATGGCCTCGAGTGTGACCAAACCGGGTGCATTGATGCCGTCGTCGTTGGTGATGAGAATGCGCATGGACCGCCTGCCTTTTCCTTGCTGTTGCTCCCTCCATAAAGCAGGCTTCGAATCGCGGCAAGCCGCACCCTGTTTTTATAAGGAGAATCCTATGGGAAAGCCTGTTTTAGACGCCGTGGCGGTGAGCGCGCACGATATAGAGCGCGCCAAAGTGTTTTACACGCTCTTGGGGTTTGATTTTGAAGGCGAGGGTGCGTTTGTGTCCGAGGATCACGTTGAACCCGTGCGCGATGACGGTGCGCCACGCCTGATGATCGACAGTGCCGCATTGATGGAAAAGCTGACGGGGGAGGCGCCGCGCGCGCCCAATCATGCGTCTTTTGCGATGCTGTGTGATAGCCCTGCCGATGTCGACGCACACGCGGCGGCAATTGCGGCGGCGGGGTTCACCGTCTTGGTCGCACCGTGGGATGCGTTTTGGGGGCAACGCTACGCCACCGTTATGGACGCCGATGGATACCGCGTGGATCTGTTCGCGCCGCTTTGAAATGTTCGATATGTCCAAAACAAAAGGCGCGCCAGTTGGTTTTGGCGCGCCTTTTGTTCGAAATGTGCAAGTTGTGACTACAGTATGCCTGCCTCTTTGAGCAGGCGGGCCGCCTCGTCTTTGGGGTGCGCTAAAGCGTCTTTCGCCTCGCCCGGATAGAACCGTGCGCGCGTGGCGGTTGGCATCGGCGCAGGGGTCAGCACGTGAACGCGAGGCGCTTTTGTGCTGTCTTTTGTCTCTGCATGCCAGCTGCGTGCCATCGCAATCTGTGCGGCTTTGGATGCGCCATATGCGCCGTAGAATTTATCGCCTGCGTGCGCGTCATCGAAAAAGAGAGCATCTGCGCGCGTCTCGCCCATGTTCAACAACGGCGCAATCATCGGGATCAGTTTTCCCGTTGCCATAACGTTGGTGTTCATCGTGCGATCAAAATCTTTGGGGTCCATGTGATCGGCGGGCGATAACAGTTGGGCATACACGGCCGTGTGCGCCCAAAGATCAAGGTGGCCCCAGCGATCATAAATACCGCGACACAGATGCGCCATGGCGTCGACATTGGTCACATCCATTGGCGCAAGCGTTGCTTGTCCCCCCTTGGCCTTGATCCGATCATCAAGCTCTTCGAGCGCGCCTGTGGTTTTGGCCACAGCGACAATGTGATAATGGGGGGCCAAGGCCTCTGCGAGGTGGAACCCAAGGCCGCGTGACGCGCCTGTGACGAGTGCTATTTTGGTTTGATCTGTCATGGACGAAGTGATGGCGCTGAAATCAAGTCGGGTCAAGTGGGGAAGGGCGCGCTGCGCTCATCCGCCGCTTTTTAATGCCCAGTGCGCCAGCGTGCCCGTGGCCTCATATAGCGCAATCAGATCGTCTAGGGAGATGTCGGTGGCTCCACCCGCAATCGTCGCACTTGGGCGCGTGTTGTCATCGCCAAATGCCAATGTCAGTGCGGCGTCTGGGGTCGCGACGGGCGGAAGATCATTGGCCAATGTAGCAACACTGGTCTCAGGGGCGGGGCCGCCCTCAAACGTGTCGAGATAGGCGTAAAATGTGTCGGGCGGTACCTGTGCCCAAAGGGCAATCCCCACGGCTTCGTCGGAGCCGCGGACCGGCAACATCACCGTGGCGCGCAAAAAACGGTCTGTACCAAGACGACATAGTTCCGCGGTCAGTTGATCGTCGCCCGCTTTGACAAACGCGGCATCGCCGCGCGTATCATGTGGCCAGTCTGACGGATGATCGAACCCGATATCAATCACCCCGCCTTGCGCTATCAGCGCGCGCCACCGTGGATCCAGATCGAGAACAGACGCCACTTATTCAGCCGCGTCTTTGAGTTTGAAGCCCTTGGCAATCATATCCGTTGGCACCACTGGATACTCGCCCGAGAAACACGCATCGCAGTAGCGCGGCGCAGTCGCATCACGACCTTCGGCCACGCCAGCGGCGCGGTATAGGCCATCCAGTGTAATGAATTGCAGGCTATCAACCCCGAGGTGTGCCCGCATTTGTTCGATGCTCATGTGGGCGGCCAAAAGCTTGTCACGGTCGGGCGTGTCAACACCGTAAAAACACGGCCACATGGTTGGCGGGGAGGCGATGCGGAAATGCACCTCGGCGGCGCCCGCATCAAGTAGCATGTCCTTGATTTTTTGCGATGTTGTGCCGCGCACCACGCTGTCGTCGACAAGGATGATACGTTTGCCACGGATCAAGGCGCGGTTGACGTTGAGTTTGAGGCGCACGCCCATGTTGCGGATCTGCTCGGACGGCTCGATGAACGTGCGGCCCATATATTGGTTGCGGATGATACCCATGCCGTAGGGAATGCCGCTTTCGTGCGAAAACCCGATGGCGGCGGGGGTGCCACTGTCGGGAACGGGACAGACGAGATCGGCCTCAACGGGGGCTTCGCGCGCCAGTTCCACACCGATTTGACGGCGGGTTTCATACACGGAACGACCGCCCAAAATACTGTCGGGGCGTGAAAAGTACACATGTTCAAAGATGCAAAACCGCGAGGCCATTTGTTCAAACGGTTTGGAGCTGACCACTTGGCCCTCGGAGATCACAACCATTTCACCCGGTTCAATCTCACGGACAAATTCGGCACCAATGATGTCGAGCGCGCATGTCTCGGACGAGAGCGCATAGCCGTTTTCGCCCACCTTCCCCAACACAAGCGGACGCACGCCGCGCGGATCACGCACGCCGACCAATTTGGTGCGGGTCATGGCGACAACCGAGAACGCGCCTTCGACACGGCGCAGCGCATCTTTCATCCGCTCGGGGATGTTGCGTTGCAACGAGCGTGCCATCAGATGGATAATGCATTCGGAATCCGAGGAGGATTGAAAGATAGAGCCACGATCAATCAACTCACGGCGTAGGGCATCGGCGTTTGTGATATTGCCGTTGTGGGCAATTGCCGCGCCACCCATGGAAAACTCGCCAAAGAACGGTTGCACATCGCGGATCGCGGTGTTGCCTTTGGATCCTGCGGTGGAATAGCGCACATGACCGATGCCGATCTCGCCGGGCAGAGTTTCCATGACCTTTTGTGAAGTGAAGTTGTCGCGCACGTAGCCAAAGCGGCGTGCGGATTGAAATCCTGCCTCGGCATCGTAGGTGACAATTCCGCCGGCTTCTTGTCCACGGTGTTGTAGAGCGTGAAGGCCAAGAGCGATGAAGTTGGCCGCATCGGCAACGCCGACAACGCCAAAAACGCCGCACTCCTCTTTCAGCTTGTCATCGTCAAACGGGGTTGCGGGGGGCATCTGGCGCATGGGCTACAGGCTCCGAATCCAAAGGGGGTGCGTTTGGCACCTCCTTTACGGACTTCCGCGACCAGTGTCACGAAAGGATCACAAATCTTTGCCGCAAACGGCGTGTTTTTTGATTTGGCGTCACCTATGCGGGTTTGCGCGCGATGACAAAAACGGAATCGTGGCCCTCTTGCTGCCAATTGTCCTCGATCACCAATCCGTTCGATTCAAGCTCGGCAATCAAACCCGCGCGGGTGATACGGGCAATGTTTGGCAAAACGGGCAGGGCATTGACCACCGCCATGATGGCGCGCATCTTTTTTGGCATTGTGTCGATCGTAACGGTGGACGAGACAAACACGCCACCCGCCCGCGTCAATTGCGCAGCCTTGCGAATGGCGGCTTTCCAATCGGGGATCAGATGGATGACCGAGAGCATCAACACGGCGTCATAGGTCGGATCAGTCGCGAGATCGGCGAAGGCGGTTTGGATGAATTCGACGTTGTCGACACCTTCATTGGCCGCGCGCGTGCGCCCGTGGTCCAGCATCGGCGCGCTAAAATCACACGCAGTGATCTGTGACACGTAGGGCGCATGGGCCAAGGCGGTGTTGCCTGATCCGCATCCGATTTCGAGCATTGTCCACTCTGGGCGTAGCACATTGCGGGTCCGCGTAAGCTTGTCTTGGTAGACCTCTTCGTTGGCAATCGGGGCGGCGATGTATTTGCGGCTAATCAAGCTCCAAAAAAGCGGGGTGTTGGCCATGGGGAAGGTATCCTAATACTATTTATGTTAATTTGATTTACATGTATCTCAACCCCATATGGAAAGGGCGGCCGCGCTATTCAAGCGGGCCACCCTAAAATTTCAGATCTCAAAGAGAGATTACTCGGAGCAGGTGCTGACAAGGCTCTCATAGCGTTGAGTAATCCAACCCGGGGCATCATCGGGCAAACTGCTTTCCAGCCGTTCTTGGGAGCGGGCAAAAACCTTTGATGTGCGCGAGTTCTCCAACATTTCAATCGGATCACCAGTGGTGACGCGGTCCACGATGACCAATGCAATGGCAACCAAAATGATGCCACGGATGACCCCGAACACGAACCCAAGCCCCTGATCAATCCCGCCCAATGCCGAGCGTTGGATGACGGAGGAAAACAGCGGCGTAAAGATTGACACAACGATTAGCGCCACCGCAAACACGGCGAAAAATCCCGTAAGGGTCGACAATTCACAGCTGTCTCGGATGTAATCGCCCAGAACAGGCACTTCGGACACCAATGGCACGGCCTTGGGGCCGAGCGCATAGCCTAATATTGCCGCAACCACCCAACCCGCAATTGCCATGCCCTCGCGGACGAACCCGCGCGAATAGGCCAAAAGCGCAGACACGATGATCACCAGTGCGACGATCCCGTCGATGAGTGTAAAGCCTTCCATGCCGTCTCGTTCCTTATCTGGCTCCAATTGGAGCAGTCTTTAAGCGCTACACCGTTGCGCCGTACAATTACACCGACGAGGGGTTAGCCCGCGCCGAACACTTCCCCGACGAAATTGACCAAATCGGTCATTTGCCTCAGGCTCATACCGCTCTTTTCTGCGGCTTTCGAGCGCGCAGGGAGGATTGCGGATGAAAAACCAAGTTTTTTGGCTTCTTTCAACCTGTTTTCGGTTTGGTTGACGGGTCTGAGGCTACCCGACAGCGAAAGTTCCCCGAATACCACACAATCCTTTGGGACGGCGACATCTTCGCGTGCTGAGAGCAACGCCGTGGCAACCGCCAGATCAGCAGCGGGTTCGGACACTTTCATGCCGCCCGCCACATTGAGATAGACATCCAGCCCCGCAAAGGGAATCGAACACCGGCTTTCCAAGACGGCGAGGATCATCGCCAAACGGCCCCCGTCCCATCCCACAACGGTGCGCCGCGCTTGGGCGTGCGGCGAGGGGGCGACGAGGGCTTGGAATTCGACCAACACGGGGCGCGTGCCCTCGATGCCCGCGAAGACCACCGATCCCGGGGCGGGTTCATCGCGCTCGGATAAAAACAGCGCGGAGGGGTTTTTGACCTCGCGCAACCCGTCACCCGTCATCTCGAATACGCCAATCTCGTTGGAGGGACCAAAGCGGTTTTTGACGGCCCGCAATAGGCGGAAATGGTGCCCGCGCTCGCCCTCGAAATACAAAACGGTATCAACCATGTGTTCGACTACACGCGGACCCGCGAGTTGCCCGTCTTTGGTGACATGCCCGACAAGGACCACGGAGACGCCGCGCGTTTTGGCAAATGTCGTCAATTCGTGGGCGGCGGCGCGCACTTGGCTCACGGACCCTGGGGCGCTTTCCACATTGTCTGCCCACATGGTTTGGATGGAGTCGATGATAACCAAGTCGGGCTCTTCGGCCTCCATCGTGGTCAAAATATCGCGCAAATTGGTCTCTGCGGCCAGTTTGACCGGCGCGCCCCCAAGGCCAAGACGTTGTGCGCGCATCCGCACTTGGGCGGCGGATTCCTCACCCGAGACATAAATGACCTTGAGACCTTCAAGCGCGAATTGTGCCGCCGCTTGCAGCAGGAGCGTGGATTTGCCGATGCCCGGATCGCCGCCCACCAAAATGGCCGAGGCAGGGACCAGACCGCCGCCCAACACGCGGTCCAGTTCGGCGATGCCCGAGGAGGTGCGCGGCGGAGGCGCGTCTTTGGTGGACAGATCGGACAGCGGCACAGGCTTGCCGCGCATCCCGCCCAAACTTTTCTTGGTCGGACCAGATGTCGATAGCGGCTTTTCTTCGGCGATGGTGTTCCACTCGCCACATTCATCACAGCGCCCTGACCATTTTGTCGTGACTGCGGCGCATTTACTGCACACGTAATTCTTTTGGGCTTTGGCCATGTCGGCTCCTGTGGATACGCGTCGATCGTTTGAGTTGGTTGTGTTGTTCTACCCGCGCAAGTCGCCCTGCTTCAAGTCTGCTTTCGTGCGGAGATCAGACTCAGAGCCAATGAGGTCACAACGCAAGCCGTAAACAGATACATTCCCCACGCCACTTCGAGGCGGCCAATGCCGATGCCTTTGGCCACCGTGATGTAGATCGCGATTAAAAATACATCTGCCATGGCCAGTCGGCCCAGATGAAACAACCATGGCTTTATCCGTACCGGAAGGCGGTTCGAGAGTACGCCCTCAAGTGTGAGAACCTTAGCGATGGGGGCGACCATGGCGAGGACGATCACAAGAAGGGCAAGCAGGATGTCCGTTTGCCAAAGGCTTGCCACGCCAGACAGGACCGAGATTTCCGACAATCCAAACAGCGGGAGAAACCCAGCGCGCAACAGCGGCGCCCCCCATCCGATCGGAAAGGCAATCAAAAGAGACAGGTTGGCGAGGCGAAGGGGCGACATCCTCTTCAGATGCCGTTTGAGCCGCGCCAGTTCAAGCCCGCATATCAGGTTTTGCGTTCTTTGGAGGTGCTTGTCGCGCCTTGGAGGGGGACAACCTTGTGATCATCGTCGGTTAGGGTCGCGGGATCATCCAACTCGTACCCAAGCGAAGGGAGAATCTCGCGCAGATCCTTTTCCAACACGTCCATTTGGCGATTGGCTTCGCGTTCGGATGCCTCGACATCGTCTTGCCAGCGTCGCAACTCTTGGGTGACCGACAGCGCCATTGTGAGTTTTTCTTGAAACGCGTTGAGTTCGTGTTGGCGCTCTTTGAGAAAGGCGCGTGCCCGCTCAAGGCGTTCATCGGAATACAAATCGGCAAAGTTCCGTGTCGTATGTGACATCTGAGCTGCCAGTTCCAAAATCTCGGGTTCCAACCGTGACAGGTCTGGGTGATCGCGCATGTGCAACAGGCGTTCACGCACAGAGTCAAATTCGGACGACAGAGCAAAGGCGCGCCCACGATCCGAGCGGTGACTGATCTGATAGGCGCGCACCACATCGTCCATCGTCACAGAAAACCTACGGTGCGAGCGCTCAAGCGAGAGCATCCGCGCCACACTTGGCAGGTATGTACATAGCGCGGTGAGCAAGATCGCAATGCCGATTTGCACGTACGGCCCCGCATCAAAAACGGTGTCTGAGCCGAACCGCATGTCGAGACCGATCCATGGCCAAAGCTGCGTTGCGGATGCAATAACTGCGCCCCATGCCATCACCGCCGCCGCGATCACGCCCCACATCGTCATTGTTTGAAAAATATGCTGAAGCAGCGGACCGGTTTCCCAATCGTCGCTCGGCTGTACATCCGACATTCTCGTTACCCCTAAAACCAAACAGGGTTAATTTTCGTTGAGAATCTGCGACAAATCAATGTCTGAATCGGCGTTTTTTGTGCTATTAATTCAATGGTATGAGGTAAATTCAACCTTTGTTTCCAAGACGGAAACAAAGAGCCGCCGCGGCCCCCGAAACGCCCCTACAATGTCACCGCGTGACTTAGCGGACAGTTTCGATCGGACCGTCAGCGGACCCTGTGATGAATTGATGCAGATACGGATCGTCGGCGGTGTCCATCTGCGAGACAGGGCCACACCACCGGATCTTTCCCGCGTGCAACATTGCAACCTTATCGGCAATGGCGCGCACCGAGGTCATATCATGTGTGATGGTCATCGCCGTTGCGCCCATTTCCTCCACGATCTCGCGGATCAAATCGTTGATCACGCCCGCCATGATCGGATCAAGGCCCGTGGTTGGTTCATCGAAAAAGATGATCGCAGGATCGGTTGCAATGGCGCGGGCAAGGCCCACACGCTTTTGCATGCCGCCCGACAATTCGGCGGGAAACAACTCTGCGACATCGGGTGTGAGGCCAACACGCCGCAGCTTTTCAATCGCGATCTCTTTGGCCTCGTCCTTGGGCCGTTTGAGCGACCCGCGCAGCAAGCGAAACGCGACGTTTTGCCAAACCGGCATACTGTCAAACAGGGCTGCCCCCTGAAATAGCATCCCAAAGCGGGCTAAAAACGCATCTCTGTCGCCTGTTTTCGTCACATCCTCACCGTTGACACGAATGATGCCCTGATCGGGTTGAATGAGGCCAAGAACGCATTTGAGTGTCACCGACTTGCCCATGCCCGAGCCGCCAATAATCACAAGGCTCTCGCCCTTTTCGACTGATAGGTTGACCCCACGCAAAATCTGTTTGGAGCCAAAGGATTTATGGACATTCTCTAACTCTATCATACTGAAAAGAACGCCTGTGTGAGGAGGAAGTTTGCAGCCAGAATGAGAACGGCGGCGGCGACAACGGACGACTTTGTTGCTTGGCCCACGCCCTGCGCGCCGCGTCCCGATTCCATTCCGAAATAACAGCCCATCAACGTGGCGATGCCGCCAAAAACCGAGCCTTTGACGAGCGAGGACACGATGTCGGGCATTTCCAGAAAGTCGATGGTGTTGCGCAGATAGGTGACCGCGTTGAAGTCGAGGGATTTCGTCGCAACCAGCCAGCCGCCAAAGATGCCGATAATATCACCTACGCCGACCAAAATAGGCACAGTCAACAGCCCCGCCAAAACGCGTGGTGCGGTGAGGTATTTCATCGGGTGCGTGGACAGGGTGACAAGCGCGTCGATCTGTTCGGTCACTTTCATTGTCGCTATTTCGGCGGCCACAGATGCCGTGACACGTGCGGCAACCATAAGACCGACAAGCACAGGGCCAAGTTCACGCACCATACCGATCGCCACAATTTGCGGCACCACCGCTTCGGCAGAAAAACGTGAACCACCTGCATAGATTTGCAACGCCAATGCGCCACCCGTGAAGAACGCGGTTAGACCCACCACAGGCAGCGACAGATAGCCGATGTGAAGCAGCGCGTGCAAAAACTCGCGGGTATAAAACGGCGGCGTTACAATGTGACGCGCAGTGGAGAGGGCAAACAACGTGACCCGCCCGATGAGAGCCAATGCGCCCAAAACAGTCGCACCCAAGCCCGCCAAGGGCCGTGTGATCAAGGTCAGGGTCATCCGATATATCGCCGCGCGTAGCGCCCGCCGAGGGACGTCAGGATTTCATAGCCGATGGTGTCCGCATTGAGCGCCAATTCGTCCACGGTTTGATGTGCACATATCAGATCGAGCGAGCGAGGGGCGTGGGGCAAGTGGGTCACATCCACGGTGATCAAATCCATCGAGACGCGACCAACGAGGGGACAGGGGGTGTCGCCCTCAAACAAAACCGCATTGTTGGAAATAGCCCGCAAAATACCATCGGCATAGCCTGCGGCAATTGTTGCGATCCGTGAGGGGCGCTCGGCTGTCCATGCATTGCCGTAGCCTGCGGTTTCGCCTGTCGCTACATCGCGGATTTGGATCACGGGGCACTCAACGCGCACAACGGGTTTGGCGTCCTCAAATGGCAAACCGCCATAAAGGCCAATTCCGGGTCGCACGAGGTCGAAATGGTAGTCTGCCCCAAGCAGAATGCCGCCCGTAGCCGACAATGCACGCCGCACAGGCAACCCGTCAGTCATATCCCGAAAGCTCGCCAGTTGTTGGGCGTTCATCGGATGATCAGGCTCATCGGCGCAGGCCAGATGGCTCATGACAAGGCGCGGCCCCGCCTGTATCACGATCTCTTTTATCGCGTCCCATTCGGCGGGCTCCATCCCGAGGCGGTTCATGCCGCTGTCCAACTGAATGCCAAACGGATGACCAGCAAGGGCCTCAAAATGACGCGTGGTTTGCTCAAGCGAATTGAGCATAGGTGTCAGATGCATATCCGCGATCATGTCGGTATCGCCCGCCATATGCCCGCCAAAGATACAAATTTCAGGGTCGGGGCCAAGGGCCTCTCGTAGTGTCACACCCTCTTCGACAGCGGCGACAAAGAAGGTCTTAACGCCCGCTTTTTGCAAGGCGCGTGCGGCTTTGGCCGACCCTATGCCATATCCGTTGGCCTTGACCACCGCAGCGGTTTCGACGTGTGGAGCAGATAGCGCGTCAAGGGCGCGCCAGTTGTCGCGCAGCGCATTCAGATCGATATGTAAAACAGATGTACCCATGGGGGTGTGTTTTGACGCCGCTCACGGTCTGACGCAAGCCAAAATCGCCCACGTCAGAAACTGCTGCGCTTTGTGTGGAGTTTAATACTCGTCGGGACGTTCTTGCCATGGCTGTGCGAGGTTGCCAAAACGGGTAAACTCCGCCTCGAAACTAAGACCCACCGACCCAATCGGGCCGTGGCGTTGCTTGCCCAAAATAACCTCGGCCTTGCCGTACAGCCGGTTCATTTTGTCCTGCCATTCGGCAAAGTTCGGATCATCATCGGACGGCTTTTCGCGCTCGATATAATACTCCTCACGGAACACGAACATCACCACATCCGCGTCTTGCTCGATCGAGCCGGATTCACGAAGGTCTGAGAGTTGCGGGCGTTTGTCCTCACGGCTTTCAACCATCCGCGATAGCTGCGACAGCGCGATGACGGGAACGTTGAGTTCCTTTGCAATCGCTTTGAGGCCCATCGAAATCTCACCGATTTCTTGCACGCGGTTGCCTTGGGTCGCGGCGGTGCCGCGCACCAGTTGCAAGTAGTCGACGATCAGCACGTCAAGTCCGTGCGTCCGTTGCAAGCGCCGCGCGCGCGCCGCCAATTGCGAGATGGGTAGGGCAGGCGTGTCATCGATATACAGCGGGCAGGATTCAAGCGTCTTTGCGGCGTCGACAAAGCGGCGGAATTCATCCTCCGTCATGTCACCCTGACGGATTTTGTGCGACGAAATTTCGGAGGCTTCGGCCAAAATACGCGCGGCCAACTGTTCGGCGCTCATCTCTAGCGAGTAAAAGCCGACAACGCCGCCCTCGACCGCGCCAATTGTGCCGTCATGGAGCGTGCCCTTTTTGTAGGTCTTGGCCACGTTGTAGGCGATGTTGGTGGCCAGCGAGGTTTTCCCCATCGATGGGCGCCCCGCCAAAATGATCAAGTCGGATTTGTGCAATCCGCCCATTTTTCGATCAAGATCAGAGAGTTGCGTGGCAATTCCGGCCATGCCGCCCCCGCGTTCATACGCAGTGTTGGCTGATTGAACGGCCTCAGTGACCGCAGAGAGAAACGACTGGAACCCGGTATCACTTTTGCCTTGTTCGGCCAGTGAATACAGGCGCTGTTCGGCGGCGACGATTTGCTCTGTTGGGTCACGCGTATCGCTGCCTGATGTGGCGGCCCCCGCGATCTCATGGCCAAGCTCGATCAACTGGCGGCGCAAGAACAGATCGTAAATCAGTTGCGCATAGTCGCGCACAGCATAGGTCGAGATCGCGGATGCTGCGAGTTTGGCCAAATAGGACGGCCCGCCCAGTTCACGCAATCCCTCGTGGTCTTCCATATACGCCTTGAGCGTTACGGGAGAGGCGAGCATGTTTTTCGAAATACGTTCGGCCGCTTTGTCAAAAATGTCGCGGTGCACCGGATCGTAAAAATGTTCGTTGGTGATGATCGACGCGATTTTGTCGTAGACCTCGTTGTTGGTCAAAAGCGCACCAAGCAACTGTTGTTCGGCCTCGATGTTGTGGGGGACGGCACCCGCATAGGAGGATATGATTGCCCCTTTGGCGGGGGCATCGGTTTGTGGTGCGGGACTTGGTGCGCCTTGGTCCATCGGGCCTGGCTCGCCCCGATCCATATCCGCGTAATCGTCCATCGTACCTACCCCAAATCTCGTGACTGCGCGACTCGCAGGTGTCGCGGCGTTGACGTGTCTTAACGGTCTACGCGCGCGGTTTCAAAATGTATGTTTTGTGGATAACTCGCCGCGCTGGGTGCGGAATTGAGCTAAGTCCAAGTGCTCAAATGGAAAAGCCGCACTCGGGCGAGCGCGGCCATTCTTTTGATCTATCCTTTTGCTCTTAGGATGTCTTGTTCGCCTCTTGCCATTCGCGCGGTGCGTTCAGGAATTTCTCGACTTCGGCCAATGTGGCGGCGTCAAATGATCCTTGTGCCTTGGCCTCGGCCAAAACGTCCCACCATGTGCACAGGCTAATCAGGCCAACGCCGTGGTCGCCGAGTGTTTTTTCCGTCTCTGGGAAAATGCCGTAATAGAAAATAACGGCTGTCCATGCGCATGTCGCTCCCGTGTCGCGGATGGCATCAACGAACGATAGCTTTGATCCGCCATCAGTGGTCAAATCCTCAACCAACAATACGCGCTGACCCTCGGACATATCACCCTCGATACGCGCGCCGCGCCCGTATCCTTTGGGCTTTTTGCGCACATAGGTCATCGGCAGGGCCATGCGTTCCGCCACAAGCGCTGCAAACGGAATGCCCGCTGTTTCTCCGCCGGCGATGTTGTCAAAGGCTTCAAAACCCGCCACGCGCATGGTTTCGACCGTGAGGAAATCCATCAAGGTCGAGCGGATACGCGGATACGAAATCAGCTTGCGACAGTCGATATAGGTGGGGGACGGTAGACCCGAGGCCAAGATAAACGGATCGGCAGGGCGAAAATTGACAGCACCAATTTCAAGGAGCATCCGCGCAGTCAGGCGGGCGATTTCGGTGCTATCGGGAAAGGAGGAGGGGATCATGGTGTGGTCCTTGGTCTAATCTTTGATCGCGAGAGGCGTTACGCCTCAATACTCCAATGGAGCGGCATTTGCGGGTCAAACAGGGTCAGTGGCCCGTCTGGCGTGGTGATTTTGGCGGGATATGGCACGGGGTCACCCTTTGTCAGGGTGATCGTCGTCTCATTGATCGGCAACCCGTAGAAATTCGGCCCGTTCATCGACGTGAAGGCCTCCAACCTGTCGAGCTTGCCCTCTTTTTCAAAGACTTCTGCAAGGATCGACATTGTGTTGGTCGCGGTGAAACACCCCGCACAGCCACAGGCCGTTTCTTTTGCCCCATCCAGATGCGGCGCACTATCGGTGCCAAGAAAGAACGTGCTGTCGCCGGATGTTGCCGCCTCGACCAAAGCCAGACGGTGCGTCTCGCGTTTGGCCACGGGCAGGCAATAGTAATGCGGTTTGATCCCGCCCACGAGGATGTGGTTGCGGTTGATCACAAGGTGATGCGTAGTGATGGTCGCACCAAGGTTTTTGCCGCCAGAGCGCGCGTAATCCACACCGTCTTTGGTGGTGATATGTTCCATCACCACTTTGAGATCAGGGTTTGCGCGGCGGATCGGATCGAGAACGGTCTCGATGAACACTTTCTCGCGGTCGAAAATATCGACGTCAGGCGTGACAACTTCGCCGTGGATGCACAACGGCAATCCGATCTGGGCCATCTTTTCCAGCACGGCGCGCACGTTTTCAAAGTTCGCGACGCCTGAGGCGGAATTTGTGGTGGCTCCGGCGGGGTATAGCTTCACAGCTTTGATCAACCCGCTTGCGTGCGCGCTGGCCACGTCATCGGCGTCTGTGTCCTCGGTGAGGTACAGCGTCATCAGCGGCTCGAACGTGCCAACGCCGGGTGCGGCGGCCAAAATGCGTTCGCGGTACGCACTCGCATCCGCACTGGTGACCACGGGGGGCACAAGGTTCGGCATGATGATGGCACGGGCAAAATGGCGCGCTGTTTCGGGCAAGACGGCCTCAAGCATTGCGCCATCGCGCAAGTGCAAGTGCCAGTCATCGGGGCGGCGGATCGTGAGTATATCGGTCATGCTTATCGCTTACCGCGTTCGCGAGAAAAGCGCTAGTGGGGCTTTGTGCCTATTTTTTGAGCAAGCGGTCGAAAAATGCGCCTTGGCGTCTGCAACTATGGCCTCGTCCCATTGTGATCGGTCGCCGCGCGGGGATAGCGTGCGAGCAATCTGGAGGCCCAATGCTCGACTCTCATTTGACATCTGACGCCCCGCGTCACGCGGCTCCGATGCAGCGGGTGCGCGGCGTTGCGCGTGTGGTGATGGGAGCGACTGGCCTGCGCGATTTGTATCAGGCGGGGTCGGCAAAGGCGATGCTGCCAAAGATCCACGGGCCAGTCCCTGAGGTGGTATTTTTGAATACGTCCGGCGGGCTCACGGCCGGTGATCGCCTTGATTACACGTTGGAGGTGGAGGCGGGCGGCGCACTTGTCGGCACATCGCAAACGGCCGAGCGCGCCTATGCCGGCGTGGCGCAGGGCGCGGACGCCGAGGTGGCTATTTCGCTCAAAGCGGGATGTGGCGCGCGGCTTGACTGGTTGCCGCAAGAGACGATCCTCTTTGACAAATCGCGCTTGTCGCGGGTGACCCGCGCACAGATTGCCGCCGATAGCCGCTTTGTCTTTGTCGAAAGTCTTGTGTTGGGCCGTGCCGCGATGGGCGAGACGGTAGAGAGCCTGCGGTTTCGCGATCGCCGCGAGGTGCACCGCGCAGGACGCCTTGAGTATCTTGAGCCGCTTGAATTCGACGCCGACACATTGGCGATGCGTCATCATGCGGTAACGCTTGGCGGGGCGCGTGCGATTGCGACCATTGGCGTGTTCGCCCAAGGCGCACAGGATCTCGCCGACAGTTTGAAATCCCTGACCCAAGAGGGCGTGAGTGCGGGTGTTTCGGGCTGGAACGGCAAATTGATTATTCGCGCGATGGCCGCCGACGGATATCCGCTGCGCCGCTATGTGGCCCGCGCACTTGACCATCTACGACACGGGCCATTGCCGCGTGTTTGGCAACTGTGAAAAAGGAAGACTGATGAACCTGACACCGAGGGAAAAGGACAAGCTGTTGATTTCGCTTGCCGCTATGGTGGCGCGCGGGCGTCTGGAGCGCGGTGTGAAACTCAACCACCCAGAGGCCATTGCGCTTATCACCGATTTCGTGGTCGAGGGCGCGCGGGATGGTCGGATGGTCTCCGATTTGATGCACGCGGCGGCGCATGTGGTGACAAAGGCGCAATGCATGGACGGTATTTCGGAGATGATCCACGATGTGCAGGTCGAGGCCACGTTCCCCGATGGCACTAAACTTGTCACCGTTCATCACCCCATTCGCTAAGGAGACGCCTATGATCCCCGGAGAGTATTTCGTCGCTGAGGGCGACATCGAGTTGAACGGGGGCGCGCCCGTAACCACCATTACAGTGGCCAATACAGGGGATCGCCCCGTGCAAGTGGGCAGTCACTACCACTTTTTTGAGACGAATACGGCGCTGGCGTTTGATCGCCCTGCGGCCTTGGGGCAGCGCCTTGATATTGCGGCGGGCACCGCCGTACGCTTTGAGCCCGGTCAAACTCGCGAGGTCGATTTGGTGCCACTCTCTGGCAACCGCGAAGTGTTCGGGTTCAACGCAAAGATTATGGGGGGATTGGCGTGATGCGGGCATGTGTGATCGCGCTGTGTGTCGTGGCGGGGTCCGCCTCGGCGCAACAGGCTACACCCGATGATATCGACTGCTCAAACGCGATTAATCAGTATGAGATGAACCACTGTGCGTTGCGCGCCTACATCGCTGCGGATGAGGATTTGAACGATACTTATGGCTGGGCGATGGATGTCGCCAAAGGGTGGAGTGGTGAGGCGGCCAATGCCCTTCGTGCGGCGCAACGCGCATGGATTCCCTACCGTGATGCCGCCTGTATTGCCGAAGGATCAGCCTATGAGGGCGGATCAATTCAGCCGCTAATCATCCACGGATGCAAAGAACACCTGACGCGCCAACGCACCGAAGAGATGCGCGCCGTCTACGAGATGAATTGAGAGGGACGACCATGCCTGCACTTATTTCCCGCGCGACCTATGCCGATATGTTTGGCCCGACCACTGGCGACAAAGTACGCTTGGCCGATACAGATTTGATCATCGAGGTCGAGCGCGACCTCACGGGGCCATATGGCGAAGAGGTCAAATTCGGCGGCGGCAAAGTGATCCGCGATGGCATGGGACAGTCCCAGTTTTCGCGCGCTCAGGGGGCTGTGGATACAGTCATCACCAACGCGCTGATCGTGGACGTCACGGGCATTTTCAAGGCCGACATTGGCCTGCGTGGCGGACGTATCGCGGCGATTGGCAAGGCGGGTAATCCCGATACGCAACCCAACATCAGTATCGTTGTGGGGCCGGGAACCGAAGTCATCGCGGGTGAGGGGCGCATTGTCACCGCTGGCGGCTTTGACAGTCATATCCATTTCATTTGCCCGCAACAGATTGACGATGCCCTGCATTCGGGAGTGACGACCATGCTCGGCGGTGGCACCGGTCCGGCGCATGGTACGCTTGCGACGACATGTACCCCCGGTCCGTGGCATATCGGGCGGATGTTGCAAGCGCTTGACGGCGTGCCGATGAACATCGCACTGGCCGGTAAGGGCAATGCCTCGCAACCCCAAGCCTTGGTCGAGATGATCACCGCAGGGGCCGCCGCGATGAAGCTACATGAGGATTGGGGAACGACACCTGCCGCGATTGATTGTTGTCTGTCTGTAGCCGATGACATGGACGTCCAAGTGATGATCCACACCGATACGTTAAATGAAAGCGGCTTTGTCGAGAATACGGTTGCTGCGATGAAGGGGCGCACCATTCACGCCTTTCATACCGAGGGCGCGGGCGGCGGTCATGCCCCTGATATCATTAAGGTTGTGGGCGAGGAGCATGTGATCCCGTCCTCCACCAACCCGACACGCCCCTACACGATCAATACACTCGAAGAGCACCTTGATATGCTCATGGTCTGTCACCACCTCGACAAATCCATCCCCGAGGATGTGGCCTTTGCCGAAAGTCGTATTCGCAAGGAAACGATTGCCGCCGAAGACATCTTGCACGACATGGGCGCGTTTTCGATCATCGCCTCGGACAGTCAGGCGATGGGGCGCGTGGGTGAGGTGCTGATCCGCACATGGCAAACGGCTGACAAGATGAAGAAACAGCGCGGGCGTTTGGCGCAGGAGACGGGCGACAACGACAACGTGCGTGTAAAGCGCTACATTGCCAAATACACGATCAATCCCGCGATTGCGCATGGGATGAGCGCGCATATTGGATCGCTTGAGGTCGGAAAACGTGCCGATCTGGTGATGTGGAACCCTGCGTTTTTTGGGGTAAAGCCTGAAATGGTCGTGTTAGGTGGCTCGATCGCGGTGGCGCAGATGGGCGACCCGAATGCGTCCATTCCAACGCCGCAACCCGTTTATACCCGTCCGATGTTCGGGTCGATGGGGCGCGCGGTTGAGCGCTCGGCGGTGTTGTTCGTGTCTGGGGCCGCACAGGCGGACGGGATTGGCGCGCAATTGGGATTGGCCAAAGACACGGTGGCGGTCGAAAACACGCGCACCATTGGCAAATCGTCGATGGTGATGAACACCTATAAGCCGCAGATCGAGGTTAACCCAGAAACCTACGAGGTGCGCGCTGACGGTGAGTTACTGACCTGTGAGCCAGCAACCGAACTGCCGATGGCACAGCGGTACTTTATGTTCTAGCGCTGATCAGCGGCCGTTTTGTATCGTGGCGATGATCAATCGCCTCTTGGTGGCGCGCGGTGGCAGGCGCGTCTTGAAGCGGTGTGCGCACGAGATCTAGCGGCGCGTCTAGGCGCGGTTCAATACGCACGCTTGTGATGACCCGCGTCGATTGAAATTGCGGGTCATCCACGATCTGTGCGGGGAGTTTCGTGATGTCAAAGACATCTTGTAGGCTGCGCACAATGCGCACATTCGCGCGGTAGCCGTGAAATACGCCTGTCTCACGGGTTTGCAGGAACGCGGCCTCCAACATGCTTTCGCGTACACGCAGTTCAGTGATTTTGCGCCGCAGTTGCGCAAGCTCGTCAACGGGAGAATGGCTTAGGTCCATTTGCGTGTCCTTTCTAATGCGCGCAGGGGCTACGGGTTAACTCTCGTCGCCGCTAGCACTGCGGCGAGAGGCAAAGGCCGCGCCTTGAAAACGGTTGGTCTCATTGTCGTCAAAGCTGTAGTGCGTGGAGCGCCCTGAAAGGCGCACATTGCCGATATCCTCACCGGCATTGATCCGTGCCAAAAGGGCGTCTGCCTCGGCCTCGAGTGCTTTTGCCTCGTCGAGTTCGGACATCATCGGCGCACTGGACAGCGGCGTGTCGGTCTCGGCTAAAATAGCGGTGACATGTTCATCGTTCAGGCCCGCCATCGGTTGCAACGCGGCAAATGCGGTGGGTCTAAGGTCGCGTGGAGCTGGGCGTTCTATGGTGTCCACTGTAGGTGTATTGACCGTGCGCTCGGGTGCCTCGATGTTAGGCGTGATGGTTAGCGGCGCGCGTGCGGTGATGCGTGCAATGGCCTTGGTCAAGAGAAGCGGAATACGGTCCTCCACTGTTGCCCCATCGTTGGTGTCAGGTTCCGCGTCGAGAGGCATTGGTGTAGACGTAGACGCAAATTCGGGCGTGGGCGCCGGAGCTTCGTCCGGTGTCGTGAAGATGTTTGTTAAATCGTCATGTGGCTCATCCGTGATCTGGTCTTGAGCGCTCATATCTGTCTGGTCAGCACCAATTGCCGCCTGTTCGTGAATAAGCGGTGATTGCACCTCTGGCAGGGACTCTGTCAGCTGCGCGCGCGGTTTTGGCCAGATGAGCACGTGGATGAGGGGATCACGGCGATACATTTCAGGATCGCTTATAATTTCAGCAGGGAGCTTTGAAATATCAATGCGCCTTGGGCGGCGGGTTTCGATTTTCGCATCAACTGTGGCACCTGACACCTGTTCGGTGTCTCGTTCGGTTGCGCAGGCGCGAATTTCATCGCAAAGTTCGGCTTCGCGCACTTTGAGGTCGGCCATCTGGGCACGGATGTGTGCGAGGTCGTCAACGGCACGAAGGGCGGCGAGGTTAGTCTGAGGGTCGATAGAGGTGTCGGTCATGGTTAAGTCTCCTTAACGCTAATGTGCGACAGAGTCGGTTAATAAAACCAAAACAAAAACGGAAAAGAACGGTCATGGCAGCAATGAAATGTTTTGAAGTGATTGCGGCGGCGCAGGATACGGGCCTGAGCGTCGCATTGACCTATGATCAGCGCTTGTTGCGCCGCAAAAAATTGACCTGCGCTACGGGCGAGGTGTTTTTCGTCGATTTGCCCCATACGCAATCGGTCATGGCAGGGCAGGGGTTCTTGTTGGAGGACGGACGCGTTGTGGCCGTTGTGGCGGCTGATGAGGCGTTGCTTTCGGTGTCGGGGCGCACGTTGTTGAATTATGCGTGGCATATCGGCAATCGGCACACCCCATGCGAAATTGCATCTGACCGGCTGATCATTCAACGCGATCCCGTCCTAAAAGCGATGTTGGCACAGCTTGGTGCGGACGTGTCGGACATTGTGGCCCCGTTTTCTCCTGAAGGCGGCGCATACGGACATGGCCGAACGATGGGACATGACCACGGCGCGCCGCATGACCATGCGCACGACCATGCGCACACGCACGATCATTCCCATGACTGACGCGTCTCTCTTAACGCTCACACAGTGGCTTTCGCCTGCGTTTCCTGTGGGGGCGTTTGCCTATTCTCACGGGTTGGAATTGGCCATTTCGGACGGGCATGTGCGCAGTGCGGATGATGTGTTTGCGTGGTTGGAGCAGACCCTGACCATCGGCGGCGGTAAAGTGGACGCGTGGCTTTTGTCGATGACCCTACAAGGTGCGGATGCGGATGACATGGCCCAGTTGGCGCAGGCCGTGGCGGGGACGCGCGAGCGGTGGGAGGAAACGGTCCAACAAGGGACGGCGTTTGCCAAAACCGTAAGTCAGATGTCGGGCGTTGAGTATCCTGCACGCGCCTTGCCTGTGGCCGTAGGTTTGGCGGCGCGGACGCTTGACCTCGCGCCCAAAACCGTCATTGCGCTATACCTGTCGAGTTATATGTCCAATCTGGTCAGCGCGGGGGTGCGGTTCGTGCCCTTGGGGCAAACGGACGGTCAAGTGATCCTTGCGCGATTACATCCGCTGATTGACGCACTGGCCGAGCGCGCGGTGCACGCCACACAGTCCTCCTTGACGACAAGCGCCTTTGCGGCCGATTTGGCATCGGCGCGCCATGAGGACATGGACGTTCGTATTTTTAAAACCTGAAACGGCGCGCGCATACTGTCTATGTGGCGCAAGAGACGTAGGAGTCGTAGAAATGGCATCCCCAAATGGACCTCTTCGGGTCGGCATCGGCGGCCCCGTCGGGGCGGGAAAAACCACGCTCACCGGCGCTTTGGCGAAGTCGCTGTCGCACCGCTATTCTGTCGCGGTCATTACCAACGATATTTACACGCGCGAGGACGCCGAGGCGTTGATGCGCCAACAAATTTTGCCGATGGAGCGTATTCGCGGGGTAGAGACGGGCGGGTGCCCGCATACGGCGATCCGCGAAGATGCCTCGATCAATCTGGCGGCGATTGCGGATTTGACCGAGAGCTTTCCCGACCTTGATGTGATCTTGATTGAAAGCGGCGGAGATAACCTTGCCGCGACCTTTTCGCCCGAACTGGCCGATCTGACCATCTATGTGATCGACACGGCCGCAGGTCAGGACATTCCGCGCAAACGCGGGCCGGGGGTGACGCGCTCGGATATGTTGGTCGTGAATAAAGTGGATCTGGCCCCCTATGTTGGCGTCGATCCCGTCCTGTTGGAGCATGATACGCGATTTGCACGCGGTGCGCTGCCCTATGTCATGGCGTCTTTGCGCGATGGGGTGGGGGTCGATGTCGTTGTGCGCTTTGTCGAGGAAGAGGGCGGGTTGGCATAAGGCCACTGCCGTTTCTCTAGGCCGTACCGGGGTGTGAGGGTGCGGATTGTGGATCGGCAAGCATTAGTCGCGCCCGTTTGCGGGCCTGTCTGAACCGGCGGGCCTTTGGAAATATTGCACAGACATGTTGGCACAGCGCAAAAATGCGCGCGGGGTTGTCGTGCGCCTCTAGCGCGGTGAGCAGGTTGTGCAGGTAGTGCTTGTTGGTTTGGCGCGCTCTGAGCAGGTGCGAGAGTGTGGCAGGGGTCAACGTCCCGCTCGCCGCATGGGCCAAGAGGGGCTCAAGGCCGCCCATCTCTATCAGCCGCGCCTCGAGGTTCGCACCAAAGTAGGGCACGGGCCGCCTGACGACATGCGCGGCGTTGAACAAGCTCGCGTGCATGGCGTCGACCGTTTCGTGCGGGTCATATAAAATCCACGCGGCCTGCGCGCCCTCGATCATGTGCGGGGCAAATCCGTAACGTGCGGTGAAATCCGCGCGCTTTGTTGAGGGGTAGCGATCGTCCCAGCAGGCAAGGCGGCTGTCGAGCGTGGCCTGTGGGGCCAATGCGATCACATGCGCCCCGGGAGCCGCCACACTAAACGCACAGGCCGCATATCCACACGGTCCCGCGCCATAAAACACCACGCGGTCATAGTCATCGAAAAAGCCGCTTTCAACGTATCGGTCAAAGGCGTCATAGATCGGTTGTGCGCGAAACCACGGGGCGGTTGCGGCGTTTGAGTGCGCAATCAGCGACAGGTGCGACCATCCGTTGGCCAGCGCGATATTGAACCCGACAGGGTAGCCGTTTGGCGAGGTTTGGGTGGCGTGTGCGAAGGTGTCGAATGACACGAGCAATGTGCCGTTTCCCTCGATGAATGCACAGGCGTGATCTGGGCCAAGCTCTTCGAAATAGCCCAACTCCTCTGCGGTATCGTCCAATGCCGCGCACCATGCGTTGCGAGGCAACGCGCTGATATCGTCAAGGTCGGCTAAGACCAAAGGAGTATATGCGGTTTCGCCAGTCATCTGTACTCTTCACATTTTGTCTGCGTCAAACATGCGCGTCCGATTGGACGTGCTGTCCCATATCTGGCGCAAAATGGTTAATGCTCCAAGGAAGAACTAAGGCGTTCTATGGGTAATAAAAAGCGTATTTGCACGGAATGTGGCTCATTGTTCACCATGAGAGAACAATGACGGGCATGCGCCATGATTGTGTCGCTATGTGAAACGATTGGCGCAGATATTTGGTATCCGAGCGTAGCAAAGCCTCGCGTGCACGGCACAGCGTGGCACGAAGAGGTCGGTATTGACGCGTAGTGATGCGCGACCTGAGGGCGTTTAAGTGAGGATAATACCGATGGTCACAGCACCCAGACCGAGTGCAGATGTCATCAGCGCAAGCATGTTCAGCGGCACGACTTTTTGCAGCCGCGCAAGAACCTCTTCGTCTGTTCCGCCCAGCTTTTTCGCCTTGAGTGCGGTGACGATACAGTAGACCAACAAGGCCAAGCCGAAGAGCGTTAACAAAGCGCCTACCCAAATCATCCAAGCCATGCTGTGTCCGTCCTTGTGTCTTTGATCTCTAAAGGTGTGCCTCTCATATCCGCTCGTGCGCACAGGTGCAATCATCCGGTCGCACCTTGCTGGTGACGCCACAGGCATGGTGCGCGGGGCTTGCCTTGATCGCGGGCGCGCGCTAGGAAACGGGCTTGATATAATCCAGATAAAAAGGGTCTCTGGCATGATGGACGATACCACTTCAGGCGCGGACGCGACCTACCGTGTGACTGCCGATGAACTGCGTTCTTTCGTCGAGCGCTATGAGCGTCTCGAAATGGAGAAAAAGGACATCGCGGACCAACAAAAGGAAGTGATGGCCGAGGCAAAAGGTCGTGGTTACGACACCAAGGCCCTACGCACTCTTATTGCCCTACGCAAAAAGTCGTCTGATGAGATCGCCGAAGAAGAGGCTGTTTTGGAGATGTACAAAGAAGCTTTGGGCATGAGCTAAGTCCGCATATGGATCAGTGCGCGCGAGGGACGAGATGACGCGGCGGGTTTTACGGCGCGTGGTCTTGTCGTTTATCGCGCTGTTTTTGGGGTTGGGTATTGGGCTGGTCGCGTTGGGGTTTACCCCCGCGCTTGCCGCCGCCTGTCCTGCTTGCTTTGGCTTCGTCAAAGTCGCGGACGGGGTGTATTCCGAAACTGCCGATCCTATGGTGGCCCCTGAGTTGGTGCGGCGCGTCGAGGTGGCTGAATCCCGTGTCGAGGCCGCCTTTGGCGCGGTGCACCGTCCGCGTATTCTGGTCTGCTACACCGACACCTGTCATAAGATGATGGGCGATATCGACCCTTTGGCGATGACCTACGGATCGTTGCTTTTCTATTTGTCGCCGCACGGCCACGACATCGACATCATTGCGCATGAATTTGTACATTCGACACTGCATAAACAACTCGGTGCACGTCTTCAGGCGGGGTTTCCCGCGTGGGTCGATGAGGGCATTTCTGTCTATGTCTCACGAGACAGCCGGTTCGACCTCAATCCCGAGACCTGTGATGCGGGCGTAAGCCCGATGCCGACCACCGCCAAAGACTGGCTGCGGGAAAATTCGGCCCAAGACTTTTCGGCATATGGACGCGCAGGCTGTCGTGTGGCTCGGTGGCTCGCCGCCCACCCTGAGGCGGGTCTTGACGGATTGATCGGCACCTATGTGACAGCAGGCGATTAGCCGCGCCTAAGCGATGAACTCGACGCCTTTAAGGCCTTCAATCAAATACAGATCATCGTCATAGGTCGTGGTTAACCGCTCGATCAATGCGTCATCCCAATCGGGCAGGTCAATTTCCTCTTCCATCTGTGCGGGGTCGGCATATTTTTCGAGGAACGCCCCCAAAATGCGTTGAAACTGGATTTCGGTCTTGGGCTTGTGCGTTTCCAGATAGGACCGCAACCGCGTGATCCCTTCGGGTTTCATCAAGGTTGCAATCATGTCGAGCGCGCCAGCCAAGGGCACAGACCCGTTCACATCAGCAATCCGGCGGATGAGCCGCCCCCAAATCACGGGCGTGTCCTCAAAGGCGTAAACCTTTAGGGCGACATCGGGACAGATGGCTCGAATGGTGGCAATCAGGCGCGACCATCGCAGGTGGTCAAGGTCCAGATCGCCGATAAAGGCCGCATATCCGCGATTGCTATGATCTTGGGCAAACGCTGCGGGCACAAAACTGGCGGGATTGCGCAGGCCCAGCACGAACTCCACCGGATGATCCGCAAACACATTTCGCAGCCAAGCAAGGCGAAACCGAGCTTTGGCATAGAGCGTTGAGTCCGTGAAAATACCTTGCGCGTGGCATATGATATTCTCATCGCTGAGCACCAGGCGCTGACAGGGTTTGCCCTGTGTGAGGAGATCAATCAACGCGCCCTGTGCCTGTTTCGTCGCGGGTGTGGCCTTGCCCGCCTTCATTGCGTCCAAGATGAGGGGTTGGGCGACAGCAGGGTCGGGCACACATACACCGTGCTTGGATAAACCGTCCGCGTTCTTGAGCAGTCCGCGCATAAGCGCAGGGCCGTTGGTGGCGTGCGCGCCGATATGTATGGAAATGATCATGGACCGCGTACCTGTTTGGTTTCCGAACCAACCGTCGAAAAATACTGACTTTATTTGTCCATCATATGCGCTTTTGTGGACAGGGAAACATGTTTCGCGTATGCGGTGGGGCGAAATGACTGACCAAATCACTCAATTACAGCGGGCGACCCCTAAATCCGCTCCAAATCGTTCCCCAAAGTTGCGGCGCGTGCGCTGGGCCGAGCCGTGGTCGGTCGGCGCGGTGGTCATTGCCGCCGTGGTTTTGATGCCGTTGATTGCTGTTGTCTGGATTGCACTGCATCCCACAGATAATATTTGGCCGCATTTGTTGTCGACGACGCTGCCGCGCTACGTGCGCACAACGGCGGTTCTGACGCTTGGTGTCGCCCTTTTGGCGGCCTGTGTCGGGACAGGCGCGGCGTGGCTTGTGACCATGTACCGCTTCCCTTTGAGCCGTGTGATGGAGTGGCTTTTGCTCCTGCCTTTGGCCATTCCGGCCTATGTTGGTGCCTATGCTTTGGTCGATTTCTTTGAGTATGCGGGGCCGCTGCAAACGGCCATGCGCAGCGTGTTCGGCTGGCAGACCTCGCGCGACTACTATTTTCCTGAAATCCGTTCCCTTGGCTCGGCCATCATCGTGTTGGCCGCCGCGTTGACGCCCTATGTCTTTTTGATGGCGCGTTCGGCGTTTCGCGAGCAATCCGGCTCGATTTATGAAACGGCTCGCGCGCTTGGGGCGGGACCATTTGCGCGGTTCTGGCGCGTGGGATTGCCGATGACGCGCCCCGCTATCGCCGCAGGCACGGCGATTGTGATGATGGAAACCGTCTCTGACTACGGCACCGTGTCCTACTTTGCCGTGCAGACCCTAACCACGGGGATCTTTTCGACATGGCTCGAGGGCGGAAATGCAGGCGGGGCGGCGCAAATTGCCTCAGTCGTTTTGCTCGTCGTCTTTCTCTTGGTCGCACTCGAAAAAACATCACGCGGCAAGGCGCGGTTTCACGCGGGTGCGCGCCATCCGCGCCCGATCACGCCGATCCGCCTGACAGGCGCGCGCGGTATGCTGGCCTTGGCCGCATGTGCCGTGCCGTTCGTCGTCGGGTTCGTGCTTCCCGTTGCTGTGATCGGTGTGCATGCGATGGGCGAGCCTGAACAATGGGCCGCCCCCGGATTGCTCCAAGCCCTTAAAAATACCCTCACCGTAGCGGGTCTGGCCGCCGGAATTACCGTGAGTGCGGCGTTGTTCATGGTCTACGGTGTGCGCCTGACGGGGCGAAAATTGCCCAAACTTCTTTTGCCCTTCACCACACTCGGGTACGCCGCTCCGGGCGCTGTATTAGGTATCGGGATTTTGATTCCCATGGCGGGGCTTGATCACCTGATCGCGGATACGTGGGAGCGTCTGACCGGCAAGGATATCGGCCTTTTGCTCACGGGATCGTCCTTTGCCATCATCCTCGCCTATGTTGTGCGGTTCTTTGCGATTGCCCAAGGGGCCGCAGATGCCGCGATGGGGCGTGTGGCCCCCTCGCTTCCCATGGCGGCGCGCTCTCTCGGTCAATCTTTGTCGGGCACATTGCGCCGTGTCTACGTGCCGCTCATTCGTGGCTCTGTCGGTACAGCTCTCTTGTTGGTCTTTGTGGATTGCGTCAAAGAACTGCCTGCGACATTGCTGTTGCGCCCGTTCAACTACAACACCCTCGCCACGCGCGTGCATGAAAAAGCATCGCTCGAACAACTCGAACAAGCCTCACCCGCAGCCCTTTTGGTGGTCGCTGTCGGGCTTGTCGCGGTGATCCTCATGGCCCGCTCCGAGAGCGCCTCCGATTTGAGCTAGAGACTTACAAACTATGAAAACACTCGACATTATTATCGTTGCTGGCGTCTCGGGATGTGGCAAATCCACAGTCGCCAAAGCGCTCGCCGACACGGCGGGCTATCCGTTCCTTGAGGGCGATGAGTATCATCCTGCTGACAACGTGGCCGCCATGGCCGCAGGAACCCCCCTCACGGATGAGATGCGGTGGCCTTGGCTGACCCGATTGGCGTCCAGTGCGGTGGACATGGCCCAAGAATCAGGAGGGGCGGTGATCAGCTGTTCCGCCCTCAAACGCGCCTACCGCGACTTGTTGCGCACCCAAACGGGCGGATGCCGGTTCGTGTTGCTAACAGGCGAGCGCGACTTGATCTACGCACGAATGGCCGCACGCGCCGACCACTACATGCCGCCCACCTTGCTGGACAGCCAATTTGCGGTGCTAGAAGCCCCAAATGCCGATGAAATCGACCTGATCGAGCTGTCAGTCGAAGGCTCTTCGGCACAAGTTATAAAACAAGCGCACATTGAGCTAAATTTTGACTTGCACCCCAAAGCGTGACGCTCTAAACGATCCCCCAATGCCCCTATAGCTCAGCTGGTAGAGCAACTGATTTGTAATCAGTAGGTCCGCGGTTCGAGTCCGTGTGGGGGCACCACAACATCCTCAATATATAGCTGATTTTACTGCCTAATTTAACTTTAGGGAGTGTCTTCATGGGTTACATTCTGGATACATCAAAATCACCTTCATCTATTCCTCACACGGTTATTCGTGGCAGGACGTACTACTTTCAGATGAGAGTGCCGAAGCAACATCAGCACTTATACGGGCAATCTATTCGGGCTAGGTTGTCTGAGTGTGAGGAAGAGGCAGCTATTCTAGCTACGCATCTTTCCTATCTGCTCAAACAGTCATGGCAATCAAACACCAAAGTTAAGGTGTGCATTGATCAGGCTCTACGTTCTGTCCGTCCAGCCAAGACAACCTTTGCTGCAATAGCCGAGGAATATATCACCACACGAAGGGTCGATCACAAGTCCAGCATGGTAGCCATTAGAGCTTTGCTGACAGTAGCTGGTGATCGTGAAGTTGAATCTTACAAGCGAGATGATGCAAGGGCTTTGCTGGCTCACCTTCAGTCGATTGGGAACAAGACTGCCACCATCAGAAGACGGTTCAATACGATCAATGCCATCCTTAACTTTGCTTACCAAGAACTGGAGATTGATGGACGTAACCCATTTGCGAAGATGACTATCGCAGGCGAGGGGCTAGACGCAGCAAAGAGAGGTACGTTCACGGAGGAAGAGCTTCGTGAAGGTTATAATCAATCATTGAGCAGCCAAACAGGGATACCACTGCTGTTTCCCATCCTTGGTGAGACTGGCTGTCGTTTAGCTGAGATCGTTGGGTTGAGGGTAGGGGATGTCGATCTTGTTAATCGTGTTTTGCACATCCGTCCTAATGACAAACGAAGACTAAAGACTGCTGGGTCAGAACGATCTCTCCCTCTTACACACATGGCCTGTTTAGCCTTGTCGATGGCCCTTGAATACGCAGACGATGAGTGGATGTTCCCACGGTACATTAAAGACGACGGTTGCTATGCCACACACGCAAGCAATGCCCTTGCCAAGTGGACGAAGAAGAGATGGAACCTCACTGCTCACAGCCTGAGACACACGTTCAGGGATCGTCTCAGGGCTGCTGAGGTACCATTGGAGGCCATAGACCAGATCGGTGGCTGGTCCTCGGTCTCAAACATCGGCTCAAGCTACGGCAAAGGCTATACGGTTGAGCATCTGCGACGGTACATGGAGCAAGTGGCAATCATCTGACCCCAGTTAAAACCCGTAGTAACAGTAGAAGAAAATTAACGAGAGGGCTAGCTTAGGTGCTGGCCCTTTTTTCATTTCATGTTGGCCCAAAAGGGACCAGTAATACCCCTGCTCGGATGACATGAGACAATGGACCATAGCAGTTAGTAACTCCCTGTCAGTATCTGTTTACTGCTCTTTTTATTCAATAAACCTTGACATACTGATAACTTTATGTTATAATATAACATATAAGGCAGGGTAAGTTTCCACTCTGCTTTACAAAAAAACCAATCCCAAAAACATACAAACATACAGGTGAGCAAATGCCCGTTTTTTCGGACTCGGATTCCGTCATGGACTCCAATGACAATAATCAACCCAAAACATTCAAACAGTGGCAGAACATTCGCCGAGCAAGGCCCAGTGGTGTCGGTGGTTACTATAGCACGACAAGTCAGAAGCAGATGATGGAAGATATGGCTAAGCTGGGAGACCGCTTCTATGACTGATGATCAGATAGAATTTGAAGATCAGTTGAACTCAGCCCGTGATCTGTTTCAGGTAGCTGACGTTAACTTTCAGTATGAGATTGAAGCACTAAGAGCTGAGCTCCGAAGTCGTGGTATCTTTGCAGAGCAAGCTCGGCCTACGTCTTTTGCATACGAGTCAATCTTTGCGGTAATGCTGATGCAGATTTCGACTGGTAAAGGTCGTGTGAAGCTTTCTCGTGCCATGTTGAGCAACCCTCATAGATATAATGTGCCAACAGCTATGCCCCGTGACTTAATGTTGTGTGTGAAAGCTGATTTGCTTCTAGTTGATGGCGGGATTTACTCACCTGCTTTGCGACTTCTCAAACTCCTTCGGGAAGTTAGGACCGCCGTGAATGGTGAGGATGCAGCATGACTGAGCTTACTTACCGCATCCTGCACAGAACTCAGCAGCCCAATAAATACCAACGGAATGGATACACTCTCTATCGGTCAATGCAGACGGACCCTGAATTCAAGCATGGTCTTCGGGCTTGGGTCCAGTTTTCCGATGGCACTGAGGCCAGCCTTTGGAGAGAGGAGGGAAGCCTTATGAGGTCAAAAGGTTCATTCGAAGATGAGGCTTTATTCACGGGTTTATCGGCTTGGCTGCAAGCCATCGAAGTTGATCTGATTAAACAATCTAGCAAGTGACCTGCCCCCCGAGGCTCCCTCATTCATAACGAGAGTTTGCGGGTTTGGATTTCATATTCTTCGTCGTCGGTTTGGGCAAGCGCGTCGGACGCGGAGCCCTCAAATTGCTCAAGCGCACGACGCGCTTCAGCGGGTGTTTGATTCTCCAGCGATGAGTGCGGTCTTACGTTGTTGTAGTCGTAGCGCCAGAGTGCCAGTTTGCGGCGGGCATCATCCAGCGTGTCGAAGATCTCCTCATTTAGCAGTTCGTCACGTAGGCTGCCGTTGAAGCTTTCGATAAAACCATTCTGCTGGGGCTTGCCTGGATCAATGTAATGCCAATCCACGTCGTTATCGCCAGCCCATTTAAGGATCGCCCGACTGGTGAACTCAGTGCCATTGTCTGAGACAATACAAGCTGGCTTTCCGTAGACGCGCACAAGCGCATCCAGTTCTCGCGCAACTCGAGCGCCCGATATGCTGGTGTCCGCCATCAGGCATAGGTTCTCACGGCAGCAATCGTCATTCACAGCCAACATGCGGAACTTGCGAGACGCGCCAAATGTGTCGGAGACAAAATCCAGCGACCAACGCTCACCAGGTCTCAACGCCACAGGCATCGGCGTGCGTGATCCACGCGCACGCTTACGGCCTCTTCGTCGCCTGACGCCCAGCTTTTCTTCCGTATAAAGTCGATACAGCTTCTTGTGGTTCATAATCATGCCTTTGCGCTCCAACAGCACGCCGATCCGGCGATAACCAAACCGCCGCCGTTTGTTGGCAATCGCCGTCATCTCTTCGCGAACTTCAGGATTATCCGGCGGTTGATCGCGCCGGACAGTCTTGGGATCGACACCAACAAGCCTGCACGCCCGGCGTTGCGAGATATCATGATCCCGCATTGCCTTTTGTGCCGCAGCCCGTCGCACATTCGGTGTCGTCAGTTCTTTCCCAGCAAGTCTTTCAGAACAACATTGTCGAGCATCGTATCAGCCAGCAGACGCTTCAACTTGGCGTTCTCGTCTTCCAGCGATTTGAGGCGATGGGTGTCAGAAATGTTCATGCCACCGTATTTGGCTTTGAACTTGTAAAACGACGCAGGACTCAGGCCATGTCTGCGACACACCTCAGCCGTGGGCATTCCAGCTTCTTGTTCTTTGATCATCCCGATTATTTGGGCTTCGGTAAAACGACTCTGTCGCATTTGTTTGCTCCTACAAAGGTTGAGCAAACTCTACATTAAAGTGAGGGAAGTTTCGGGGAGCAGGTCACAAGGAGCAACCAAATGCAGAATGAAGCTAAGCCGTGGTCAAAGGACCCGATCAAACAATCGGCTGCACCTGCGTACATCAGGAGTCTTGGTGACCTTCGTGAGTTCAGAACCAAAAGCCCCCAGACCCTTAAGTTGGCTGATGGCACGATTGTCCGACAGCTAACTGATGAAGAGTTCCTAGCAAAAGCAGAGCAAGACAATGCATCTGACATTAAGATGCACAGGCAATCTGGTATGTCTGGATGGATTACAGAAGAGGGTGGTCAGCACATTCTTATCAAGCTTGATACTGACAGCCCCTATGATTTGACCGTTCCAGACGAGAGCACAGCCACATCACTAAGTGCTGACATTTCAAATATGAAGTCTGATCCAGAAGAGTTAGAATATGACGGTGAGTTTTCTGATCGTGACTTTGATCTTTATGCTGATGTAGTTGGCCAGATCGAAAGTAACGGAGACTACACATGAGAACGGCAATGCAAAAGTGAGCCATGGAAGTGGCGAGATTGTCTTGCTGCGGGCAGAGTAAAACTTTGCCACTTTGGCCCTTTCTGTTTGCAGGGAGGGCGGGGGTATTTTCAGCGTGGAACTTTACAGGAAGGTCCGCCTCGCGCGTCGGGGCGGCATGAGCGAACGGGCGGCAGCGAACCATTTTGGGATATCGCGTGCGAGCGTGGCGAAGATGATGATGTTTTCGGTCCCGCCCGGATATCAACGAACGGCGCAGATCAAGCGGCCCAAGTTGGACGGGTTCACCGGCTTCATCGATCAGTGGTTGCAGGACGACCTCAACCGGAACCGCAAGCAAAGGCACACTGCCAAACGGGTTTTTGAGAGGCTGCGCGATGAGCATGGCTTCATGGGCGGCTACACGACGGTCAAGAATTACGTCCGGGAACATGGCCGGCGCAGGCGGGAGATGTTTGTGCCGCTGGCCCATGCCCCTGGCCACGCCCAAGCGGATTTCGGCGAAGCCATGGTTGTAATCGGCGGGGTTGAGCAGAAGGCGCATTTCTTTGCACTTGATTTGCCCTACAGTGACGCCTGCTTTGTGCGTGCTTACCCTGCGGCGGTGTCTGAAGCTTGGGTTGACGGTCACGTCCATGCTTTTGCTTTCTTCGGCAAGGTTCCACAGTCGGTTCTTTATGACAATGACCGATGCCTTGTTGCGAAGATCCTGCCGGGCGGTTCGCGCAAACGGACCAAACTGTTCAGCGGGTTCCTGTCGCATTACCTCATCCAGGATCGTTATGGTCGCCCCGGCAAGGGCAATGACAAAGGCGCTGTTGAGGGGCTGGTCGGGTATGCGCGGCGCAACTTCATGGTGCCGATGCCTCAGTTCCCGACCTGGGAGGCTTTTAACCTCTGGCTGGAAGAGCAATGCCGCAAGCGCCAGACGGATGTCTTGCGCGGGCATGGCGACAGCATCGGGCAACGACTGGCCCGCGACCTTGAAGCGATGATGGATCTGCCGGCGTCTCCATTTGATGCCTGCGATCAGTCCAGTGGCCAGGTGAACTCGCAATCCCTGGTGCGCTACAAAACCAATGATTACTCGGTGCCCGTTGCTTATGGCCACCGTGACGTCTGGGTCCGCGGCTATGTCGATCGGGTCGTCATTGGCTGTGGTGGCGATGTGATCGCCCGCCACCCGCGGTGCTGGGACCGCGAAGACATGGTCTTTGATCCTGTTCACTATCTGCCGCTGTTGGAGCAAAAGACCGGGGCTCTGGATCAAGCTGCTCCGCTGGTCGCATGGGAACTGCCAGAAGATTTTGCGACCCTGCGCCGCTTGATGGAGGCCCGCATGATCAAGGCTGGCCGGCGCGAGTATGTGCAGGTCTTGCGGCTCTTGGAAACGTTCGAGATGGCCGATCTGAATGTCGCCGTCAAAAATGCGCTGCGCATGGGCGCGATCGGTTTTGATGCCATCAAGCATCTTGTCTTGTGCCAGGTCGAGAAGCGACCGCCCAAACTGGACCTGGATGTCTATCCATATCTGCCAAAGGCCAATGTTGGCACGACGTCGGCGGCCAGTTACATGTCCCTGATGAAGCGGGGGAAAGCCGCATGACACAAGCGCCTCAAATCCTACTAGATCACCGGCTCAAATCTCTCCGCTTGCCAACAGTGTTGCGGGAATATGGCAAACTGGCCCGGCAATGCGCCACAGAGGGGCATGACCATGTTCAGTTCCTTGCACGTTTGGTCGAATTGGAAATGATCGACCGTGAACGGCGGATGATCGAACGGCGCATCAAAGCGGCCAAGTTCCCGGCCGTCAAAAGCCTGGACAGCTTCGACTTCAAGGCAATCCCTGCCTTGAACAAGATGCAGGTGCTGGAGTTGGCGCGTTGCGAATGGATTGACCGGCGCGAGAATGTCATAGCGCTCGGTCCCTCAGGCACCGGCAAAACGCATGTCGCCTTGGGCCTTGGCCTATCTGCCTGTCAAAAAGGCCTGTCTGTCGGCTTTGTCACGGCTGCAGCGCTGGTTCACGAGCTGATGGAGGCCCGAGATGAACGCAGGCTCCTGCGGCTTCAGAAGCAGATGGTGGGTTACAGGCTGCTGATCATCGACGAGTTGGGCTTTGTGCCGTTGAGCAAAACAGGGGCCGAGCTTTTGTTCGAGTTGATCTCCCAACGCTACGAGCGCGGATCCACGCTGATCACAAGCAACCTGCCATTTGACGAATGGACCGAGACCTTTGGATCAGAACGCCTGACAGGCGCGCTGCTCGACCGCCTAACCCACCACGTCAACATCCTTGAGATGAATGGCGAAAGCTACCGCCTTGGCCAGAGCAAGGCGCGTCAGGCAACACCCAAAACCTAAACCACAATCAGCACAGATTGGCCCTGACGGGCCACAGCATCCGGGCAACCGCCAGCTATATGACAAGCGCGGCCGCCCGGATGCTGGCCTACGGCTGCACCCTCATCACGCCACCTTCAATGTGGCAACATTTTGCGCTGCCCTTTGGTCCAATTTTACTCTGCCGTTGACACATCCAGACGTAGCCTCAACTCTACCTTGGCGGGACATCAAGTCAGCCATGATGAAGGGAATGCCTCAGATTGTGATGCTAGAGAAGCGCCACATGGATTGGGCCTACCTAGACTACCGTGAGTCAGAGGTTCTACGTGTGACAATGGAGCAGCTACTCGAGCACGGGGTAGGGGTGCTGCCCCTACATGACAGCATCATCGTACCCCTCAAACACAAAGAGCAAGCTGAACAGATATACCGCCAAGCTTTCTATGATCAGTTGGGTGTTTGGCCTATGATGAAGGTGAAATCAAAGTGATTGTCTCAGCAACATGGATGCGGTGTTAGGCAGCTGGGATACATCCTCAAAGAATAAACACCTGTAATTCAACAAATTTTTCTTTAACTTACTGGAAAACAACAGCTATTCTGTAATCCCCTTAATTCCACCTCTTGGATACATTTTGGGTTACATTTCAGTGTTTGTGGTGTTTGGCTCTGAACACAAGGTTGACATGCCGAAGTTAATCCAGCAAGATTCATGGGCAGTCAGATTGGCTAAGCAATTGAGTAGGTTTGATAATATCTCTTGCAGGTATTACCTTTGTGAGTTCACGGCGGTTAGAGAAATGCTTTAGCATTTTGAGATTAGTCCGTGTGGGGGCACCATTTTCCAGCCTGTATTTGACCGAAACACCCGCAGTATTTGCGCGTGGTGGGCTGTCTTTCGTAATGTCGTGGCGAGATGGTGCGGTTTAGATGATTTCGTCTTCGTCAAAGAGTGGATCGTCGGTGAGTTGGTCGTTCATCTCGACCATCATCTCTTCGGCGCGGATTACGGATTTGACGCGGGCGAGGTGAAAGACCGCATCACCCTCATTGACCACGGGCATGACCGCGCGCCCAACAATGATTCCGCTGAACGGGGCTAGAATTTCGCGCTCCACCTGTCCAAACGGGTCGGACACTGCGGCCATCACATCGCCCTCGGCCACAACATCACCATCCGCTTTGAAGGTCCGCAACAAGCCGCCCACGGGCGCGCGCAGCCATTTGCTAGAGCTACAGTATTGAGACGGTGTTTTGGTTTTCGAGATACCTTTGGCGGAGACCATGCCGACATGATGGAGAACGCGTAGGATGCCGGCTACGCCTGAGCGCACCGACATTTCGTCGAACCTCAACCCTTCGCCCGCCTCGAACAGCAACACATCTTTGCCGATGTCTTTGGCCGCCCCGCGCAGTGACCCCTCGCGCAAAGGGGACTGCAAGATAACAGGTGCGCCGAACACTTCAGCCAGCTTAGCGGTGCGCGCATTGTCTGGCGATATGCGAATTTGGGGCAGGTTGGTGCGGTGGATAGCGGCAGAGTGCAGATCAATGCCCAAATCACACCGCGCAACAATTTCGTTCAAAAACAGATGCGCCAATCGTGAGGCCAATGATCCGTCCGAGTTTCCCGGAAACGAGCGGTTGAGATCGCGTCTGTCGGGTAGGTAGCGTGAGTGGTTCATAAATCCGAAAGCATTGACGATGGGGATCACAATCAGGGTGCCGCGTAAGGATTTAAGGTTGGGTGTGCGCAATAGTCGCCGCACAATCTCGACACCGATGACCTCGTCACCGTGCACTCCCGCACTCACAAAGACCGTGGGGCCGTCTAGGCGTCCATGGATGACGTGGACGGACATGGCGACAGGGGTGTGGTCGGATAACACGCTGACGGGTAGGGCGACTGTGCGCTGCGCGCCGGCCTCGATCTGTGTGTTTTTTATGGTAAAGGGCGCGCGGCGTGGCATGGCCGTTTCCTTTGGTGTGAGCGTCAATCGGCGCGATTGCGCGTCAACACCAGTGGATGATCTGCCTTGGTAACGCAAGCGCCATTCTCATGCGCTTGCGGTCGATGTCTGGGGTGGTCGCGGACCTAGCTATAAAGAGCCTTGGCCTGTGTGAACGACAAGAGGCGTTTTGTCTTGCTATCCCAGAGGTGCAATTGTGCGCTACGCAGGCTTTCGCGAATGGTCATACGGTTGATTTGCGACAATTCCGCGTGATCTTTGAGCACTTCAGGCAGACGGTAAAACGGAATGCGCGCGTATAGGTGATGCACGTGGTGAATGCCGATATTAGCGCTCAGCCATTGCAATACGGGGGGCAGGACGTAGTAGGAACTGCCCTCAAGTGCCGCTTCGTGGACTTGCCAATCCTCTTCAAAGGACCAGTGCGTGGTTTCAAACTGATGCTGTACGTAGAACAGCCAGACACCTGCCGTTGCCGCCAAAAGGGTTGAAGGCAAGAAAATCAAGAACACCGCAACTGCGCCGCCGAAATGCCAAATCAGACCCAAAATGATCAAGATCGCCGCATTGGTGCTCATGGCGCTGACCCAGTATTTTGCGCGGGCCATCAAACCGAGCGGGAGACGGTTTTGGAGAAAGAATAAATAGCCGGGGCCAAACCCGAACAACACAATCGGGTGGCGGTACAGGCGGTATAGCAGACGCTTGGGCGCTGACAGCGCGGTATACTCTGCAACGGTGAGCGTGTGGACATCACCAATTCCACGCCGTCCAAGGTTGCCGGCCGAGCTATGATGAATCGAATGCGAGCTGCGCCACACATCATAGGGCGTGAGGGTCATAACGCCAAGGACGCGCCCGAGCCAATCACTGGCCGTGCGATTCTTGAGAAACGATCCGTGGCCGCAATCGTGTTGGATGGCGAACAGGCGCAACAAAAAGGCCGCGTTGACGATCGAAATCGCAAAGGTCAGCCAATAGCTGACCGCAAGCGCCTTCCATGCCAAGACCCACAAAAGCAGGAATGGACCCACTGTGACGGCGAGTTCAAAGACGCTGCGCATAACATTGGGGTCACGGTATCCTGCGAGAATGCGAACCCATTCTTTGGCTTCGGGCATTGCAGGGGAGGGTGTGGCAATTTTGGAATTATCAGACATGCGCCTACTTTTTTCTATGTGTCGGCCAACCTCATAGCCGATTATGACGCTAGCGCAAATGTGACATGCATCACGCGGGTAACAAATTTTACCTTTCGGCGGATTTTCTCGCATCACAAGAGCACACGGATCACCTTATTGCACGGCCCTCATGTTGTCGTTTGACCTGCTTGGGGTGGCGTTTGCGAGACTGTTGTGGCCCAAATGACGGGACAACGCAGTCACTTTTGTGACATCTCGCGCGTCAACTCGTCGACGGGCCAAATTGCGTAGGGGTGCGAGTCGTACACAATCGTGGTTGCGGGCGCATCGGTGATCGGCGTTTTGTCGCGCCTGCCGACAATAGCGCCATTTGGGTGCGCATGGGCCCAGTCCTTAAGGGCATCCATTGTTGCGATCGGCGTCATATGGCGGGTGGCCCGCGCGCCAAAGTTGAACTGCGCATGATATTCGTCGGTAAAGACGGCAATGCCGCCCTCCTCATAGGGCGCGAGGGTCTGGGCGATGATACGCGCATCATAGGCGTCAAACAGATCGGTGAACCGGATCGTGAGGCCAAGGCAAAGCAGGAGCCCCAATGATAGAACCGCCCCGCCGCGCACTATGTTATCGCTCATCGCCAATCCAGATAGAGCCAAAAGCGTGAAGCCCACTGCCAATAGGGTGATTTGGGGTGTTAACAGCTCGGACAGGTGCGTCACGTCCACGACCCCCACGCCCGCGGCGCAAAACAGCGCGCCCGCCAACGCGATAAGTGCGGCGGGAATCCAAGGGCGTGCATCGCCAAAAGAGGGGCTTAAGCGGGCAACAATTAGGGCAATGGCAGGCAGCTCAGGGACAAGGTAGTGCAATTGCTTGCCGCTGATAAAGCTGAACAAGATCAATGATGCGCCGCCCCAAATCGCGGCAAGGCGTAGACCTGTGTCCGCCCATGAGGCTTTTGCCATAGCGCGCCAAAGTTGCGGGACAAAGACCCACGGAAACAACAACAGCGGGGTGAGGGCCGCGTACCAATAAAAGGGACGCGCATGGGCAAACGATTGGGCAATACGTCCTGCGCTTTGCTTCCACAAAATGGCGTCACGGTACTGCGCCCCGCCCGAGATGATCGCGGGCACAAGCCAAAGTGCGGCCACTGCAAGACCTGTTATCAAAGCGAGGCCAAGTCCCGCGCCCAATCGGGTCGGTGTGACGGGGCCAAGGTGTTTGGCCCACACCGGTGCAAAGAGGACGGCGGGCAGGAGATGCACGAAGATCACCGGACCTTTGGCCAATGCGCCCACGGCCAGCGCCACACCAAAGCCCGTCCAATAGCGCCAACGACCCGTTTTGAGCGCGGCCACAAGTGACAGCAGGCCTAGCAATGTCGCGGTGGCCAATGCGGTGTCGAACATCGTCGCCCCGCCGTAAATGGCGAATGAAAATGTGCCCGCCAAGGCCCACATCGCACGTCCGCCGATGCCTGCGTCGTCTGGCCAAAGCTGTGTGGCCAAGCGACCCGTGAGCCATATCGTGGCAAGCGAGAACATGGGGGCGGCCAAGCGCGCGACATATTCGCTCACGCCAAACACCCCCCAAAGCAGGTTCATCACCCAAAACAACAGCGGTGGTTTATGCGTGTAAAGCTCAAAGTTCTTCGTGGGGACAAGGTAGTCGCCTGTTAGGTGCATATCCCAGGCCACACCAACGTAACGGGTTTCATCAATCGGTAAAAGTGGGCGCAAGGCTATCCCGAACAAGGTCACAACAGCAAACACGGCGAGCGCAGCATAGCGGTTTGGATGTCCCATTATGCCGCGTCCTCTTTTGCCGTATTGGACAAGAGCATCAGGTTTCGCACGTAGATAAACAGACCCATCCCCTGACCAAGGATAAACACGGGGTCTTTGCGCCAGAGCGCGTAGACCAAGAGGGTTGAGCCGCCTGCAAGGCTGAACCACCAAAACGCATGCGGAACCACGCTTTGGCGTTTGCGTTCACTGGCGATCCACTGCACCAAAAAGCGTGAGGTAAAGAGCAGTTGTCCAATAAACCCGATGCTGATCCAAAAGCTGTCCGACATGCGCGTTGTCCTTTGATAGCGATGTGTTTTGACGCCCTATGGCGATCGCGCCTTACGAGAACCTGACGGGCGGTCTATAAGAGGGCAAAAGAGAGAGCGGCGAGGGGCGCAGGCCATGCGATTGTTGGTGATTGAGGACGAGGTGGCTTTGGGTGAGACCGTGTGCGCATATTTGCGCGATGCCAGTCACGCCGCTGACCACGTCACGGATCTGGCGTCAGCCCGCGCAAGTATGGCGGGGACAATGTATGATTTGCTGTTGCTGGACCTTGGTTTGCCTGACGGGGACGGGCTGACGTTTTTGCGCGCGCTGCGGCACGATGGGTTTACGCCACCGGTTTTGATTGCCACGGCGCGCGACCGCATTTCCGAGCGTATCGAGGGGCTAAAGGCGGGGGCAGATGATTACCTTGTGAAGCCCTTTGATCTCGATGAGATGGTCGCGCGGATCGAGGCAAACTTGAGCCGCCAGACAATTTTGGCGACACCGGTGCGCGCGTTTGGTGACGTCTGTGTGCATTGCTCGACAAAATCCGTAACGGTGGCGGGGCACACTGTTGATCTTACGCGCCGCGAATGGGGGCTGATTGATCGCTTGTCGTCGCGCCCCGATATGACCTTTTCTAAATCTGATCTGGAAGACACGTTGTATGGGCACGGCTATGAGGTCGAAAGCAACGCTATCGAGGCCCATGTTAGCCGTTTGCGCGCAAAGTTGGGCAAGACAGCGGTGATGACGGTGCGCGGCATCGGCTATAAAATGGGGCGGACATGAGCCTCGTGCGCCCTCATAGCCTTGCGCGCTCCCATAGCCTCGCGCGCCGTGTCGCGGTGTTCACCAGTCTCGGTTTTGCCGTAGTTGTGTCCTTGTCCATTTTGATCATGGCGTCCGTGCTTCAATCCGAGACGACCGAGCAGCGCGACGAGGCTTTGCGCGAGATGTCACCGATTGTTATGGCGTTGTTGACGCGTGCGGTGCCGTTGAGCGGCGCGGCGGGTGTTGATATCGCTCAACACGGTTTGGGCGATCTTGACGATCATCAGACGTCTTTGGTGTTTGCGCTTGTGGACCCGCGCGCAGGTCTCCTTTTGAAGTCGCACGGCGATGCCGCGTTTCCCGATCCCCAACGTGTCGGCACCGATCGGTTTTACGCTGATGCGATGCATCGGTTTTATATTAGCGCACCCAATGCGCGCGGTGAAGTTGTGATCCTCGCAGAGGTCGCTGCGGAACGAAAAGAGGCCGTATTGGAAAGCCTGTTGGCCTTTTCTGGTCCGATGATTCCGCTGATTGCGATTGCATTTTTATTGGTGCGTTGGGTGACGCGCAGTGCGCTGCGTCCGCTCATTGAGGTGAGCAACGAGATTTCGGCACGTGGTCATGAACTTTTGGAGCCGATTGAACGCGCGGGCTTGCCGAGTGAATTGCGCGCGGTTGTGACAACCGTAAACGGATTCATGGCGCGCCTGTCGAAAGCATTGGACGCCGAGCGCCATTTTGCCTCGAACGCCGCCCATGAATTGCGCACGCCGCTTGCCGTGGCCCTTGCCAAGACGCAACATCTAAAATCTCGTCACAGGGATGGCGATGTGGGTGAGATCGAAGCCGTCGAACAAGCATTGAAACGCATGACGCGTCTCGTCGAGCGATTGTTGCAATTGGGGCGTGCGGACGCGGGGCCGCGTGCGTCAAGCATCCCAACCGATCTGGGGGACGTCTTGGCCCTCATTGTCCAAGAGCGCAGTGGTGTCGATCCGTTGGTCGCGGCGCGATTGGAGGTCTGCGTCGAGGACGCGCCTGTCATGTCGCGGATCAGTGCGGATGATTTCGCGATCATTGCATCCAACCTCATCGACAACGCTGTGCGCTACGGCGACGAGACACAGCCCGTTGTTATCACGCTTGGAATTCACGCGCTGAGTGTCTCAAATAGCGGGTCTGTCATTGCCGCCGATGATTTGTCTATGCTGACCACCCGATTTGCCCGCCACGATGCGCGCGGTGGCGGGCTTGGTCTTGGGCTATATATATCCGACACTGTGGCCCGAAATCTGGGTGGGACGCTCACGCTGTTGTCGCCCGCGATTGGTGCGCACGATGGCGTGAGTGCTGTGTTCACCTTTCCCAAGCCTTAGAACGCAGAGACGGCCTTTTGTAGGGTCGCAAGGATCACATGTGCTGAGGCCGCACCGGGGTCCATATGGCCGATTGATCTGTCGCCAAGCTTTTTTGACCGCCCGCGTTTGCTTTCGATTGTGGCTGTGTAATCGCGGCCCTCTTTTGCGCCTATGGTCGCGGCGTTTAGGCAATCGGTGATATCCGCGCCCGCACCAAGCGCGGCTTTGGCGGCGTTGACCGCAGGCACATAGGCGTCAACCATGGTTTTTTCACCCACGCACGCGCCACCACGGGCGACGATCCCGTCACTTAGCCCTTCGATCCATGCCACCATTGCGGCGGCATCAAGATTGAGACGGTCCGACACGGCCGCGCCTGCCGATTGGAAGGCTGAGGCATAAAGCGGGCCAGATGAGGCGCCAACAGCGTCCAAGAATACCTTGCCCATGCGGTCGCACATCTGCGTTATGGTCTCGTCGCGTGGCGTGTCAAACCCCTGACGCACGGCGGCAAACCCGATGTCCATCGTCACGCCGTGGTCGCCATCGCCAATGACACCATCCAGTTCGGACAACCAGTCGCGGTTGGCAAAAATGGCATCCGCAACCGCGAGCATCATGGTGCGGAACCGCTCGGGCGTGATGATCCCATCGGTTTTGAGGAGAGAACGGTCGATACGTGTGGTTTCAGCCGCGCTTTCATGGTGGCGCGCGGTGCGCGTCCCTTTGGGGGCAAGCGCGCCAGCGACCGTGAGCGCAGGGGTGCGGCACGGTGTGTCGAGCAGGTTTTTGAGGTCGGCGTCGAGTTTAAGCAGCGTCACAGATGCGCCAGCCATCTCCAGTGAGGTGCAGTATTCGCCCACCCATGCGTAATGGATGCTCACACCGCGTTCGGCCAAAATCTGCGCCACGCGGCGGTGGATGATGTAAAGCTCCAACTGGCCCGTAGCGCCAAGTCCGTTGACCAAAACCGCCACCTCGTCGCCCGTATCAAGCGCCATATCGTCGAGGATCATCCCCATCAATTCGTCGGTCACGGCGTCGGCGGTTTCAAGGGGACCACGGCGCATTCCCGGCTCGCCGTGTACGCCCATGCCGATTTCCATCTCGTTGTGACCGATCTCGAAATTCAGCTTGCCCGTTTGCGGCATGGAGCACGCGGTGAGTGCCACGCCCATAGAACGGCAATTGTCGTTGGCCGATTGAGCCGCAGCCACGCAAGCGTCCAGATCGCGGCCCTGCTCGGCGGCGGCCCCCGCGATTTTGAACACGAAAAAGTCGCCCGCAATACCGCGCCGCTCATCCTCGCGGCCTCTGGGCGCGGAGGCCACATCGTCAGTCACTTGGACAGAGCGGGCAGGGATGCCCAAGCGCTCGCACGCCTCGGCGGCCATGTCGAAATTCATCACATCGCCGGTATAATTTCCGTAGAGAAAGAACACGCCAGCACCGCCATCAGCGGCTTTGGCCGCGTCAAGGATCTGTTCGGGAGAGGGAGAGGCAAACACGTTGCCAACGGCGGCGGCATCGGCCAGTCCTCGCCCGACATAGCCCGCGAACGCAGGCTCGTGTCCCGATCCGCCCCCGATGATCACGCCGACTTTGCCGTCACGCGGGCCGTCTTTTGCCACGACCGCACGCCCTGTTGCGCCCTCGATTGTGAGCATGTCGGGGTGGGCGGCGATCATGCCCTCAAGGGCGTGGGTGATGATGTCCTCAGGCGCGTTGATCAGCTTTTTGGTGCGAATGTCGTCGGTCATATTAACGTCCCCCTACAAAATCTTTGGCAGCGGCGGTTGTCGCCTCGATCCATGGTTGTTCTTTGGCAATGGCCACGTCGAGGCCACCCTCGTCCAACATCAGCCAGTGCTCTAAAATGACGCTCATATCCGCAGGGCAGTGTTTGAGTTGATCAAGGGTCCACGCAATCGGCGCGCGGCCCTGTCCGAGTGGCACGCCGTGAATGCGAAACCCAACGCCATATGGGTCAGGCGTGATCTCATAGTCCTTGAGGTGCAGGTTGATTGTGTAGGGCGCGAGCATGGAAATGGTTTGCTCGGGCCACTCATTGGCACAGATCGAGTTGGCCACGTCCAAACAAACCCCAAGGTGATCGTCGTTCACCGCGTCGAGCAATTCGACCATACGCGGCGAGGGGTAGTTGAAATGGTTCTCGATTGCGATTTTCATGCCTTTGGAGCGGGCTTTTTCCACGCGCGGGCGCAATTGCTCGGCCAGTTCGGTGACGGGCACATGGCTGTCGGCCTCATCAAGGGCAACACGCATGATTTTTGCGTGCAACCTCTGCCCGATGTCGAGATAGCGGTCCACTTCGTCGGCATCGAAACACTGCGTCCCAAGTTCAAGGATCAATCCCTTGTCTTGAGCGACCTCATACAGGCGGTGATGATCGGCCTCTGAGTAGCGGTCAAGCGGCATATTGTCGGCATATTGCACAACCTCAAGGCCAAGTGCCTCGGCGCGATCCAGAATATCGAACGCATCTAGGGGGTTGGCGGGAACCTGATCTTTGATCCCGATAGACCAACGATAGGCGTAACTGCCTAGTCCGAGTTTCATGGCGCTCTCCCTATGTCTTGATAAAGACCGCGGTTACGGCCTTCCCTTGGCCGATGATCCTAGAGAACATCGGCCGTTTGGAAAATGGAAAGATACAGCACGGACGAGAAGATTTGCTTCAGATGAGGTTTAGATGTGTTTAAGTGGGGCCGCGCCTCAGCTTAGGGGTGTCGGCATGGTGAGCCCTGCGTCTGTCGCACAGGCGGCCACGCGGGTGAGCACTTCGTCGACCACAACCACGCCCTTGGACGCGCTTGCCGCGCGTGCGCTTGCGGCGCGGTCCCCGGGCACGCGTACGGGGCGGGCGGCATCAATTGGTGTATTGGCGCGGCAGGCGGCATTGAGATGGTCGGTCTGTGCCTTGAACGCGTCAAGTCCGCCAAATGCTTTGGGATCAAGTACTTGGAGAAAGACGTTCGCGCCCCAACGGGTTGGGGCCTCGACACGACCATGAGCGGCGAGGGCTTGTGTGAGCATTTCGACCATGAGCCCCATAGCAAAGCCCTTATGGCCGTGATCCATGCCACCCACGGGCAAGATGGACCCTTTGGGCGTGGTGTTGAACACGGTCGGATCGGTTGTGGCGTGCCCCGTGTTGTCGAGCATCCATTCATGCGCAAACGGCACCCCCGTGTTGATATGTTCTCGCACTTTGGACACGGTGGTGATGGAGGCGCAGGTGTCGATCAGCACGGGGTGATCGGTGGCCGGGTAGCCCACAGCCCACGGGTTTGGCGTCAAAAGCGGCTCGGTGCCGCCGAACGGCGCGACCCATTCACCTGATGGATCGGAGGTGGCGATGTAGCACACGTAGCCCCGCATCGCGGCTATGCGCGTCAGGGCAGACAGACACCCGATGTGATGGCTGCGCCGGATCGCCATTGCGGCCATGCCAAACTCAGCCGCCCGCGCCATGCAGGTCTCAAGCGCTTGTGTCATCACCCAGTGACCGGGCAGGTAATTCCCATCCCACAGCATCGTCACCTTATTGTCGGCAATCACATCATGGCTACCGGTGGTGGTCATGTTTCCGGCTTTGAGTTCGGGGACATAGTAGGGGACCATAGAGATGCCGTGCGTGGTCACGCCGATCTCGTCGGTCTGGATCAGAAGTTCGGCCACAATGTCAGCTTTGGCTTTTTCCAAACCGGCACCGGTCAAAAGATCGCGGGCGAGGGTGAACAGGGCGGTGCGGTCAAAACGCTGGGTCATGGTACTGCCTAATATGCTAGTTGATTTGGTATACCAAAATAGCAGCTGCGCGGCATTGTCCAGAGATTTTCGGTGCTACGCGTGGCACTAAACACAAAACCCCGCCTCATTGGGCGGGGTTTTGTGTTATGCAATCAATAGCTTGGTCTCGTACCCTTTGAGGCAGCGCCGCGCGGTTGGGTGAGCGGCGTAGGGCATGGCGCGCAGGTCAGGGAAGATTTGGAACAGTTCCTCGCGCCCTGCGTCATCGAGCGCGCCGAGTGTGTGATCGGAGGGGTAGAGGCTTTCGGATGGTGCGCCTTCGGCAAACACGACCTCATGGCCGTCGAACATCAGGTGGAAATACTCCACTGTTCCGCCCTCAAGACGGCGGATGGTGTCGTCGTTGACCAAATGGGTGGCCGCCGTGAACACTTGCTCGGTGTCAAACAAGACTTGCGCGCGCCAATCCTGTATCAACATGCGGTGTTGTGGAGAGACGATGAGGGTCTCGGTGTTGCCCATCGCACCTGCGGCAAATTCGATAGGGGCAAAGGTGCCTAACGCGGGAACTTCGCGTGAGCCGACCCACCGCAACGGTTGCGGGCCGTTGTCCATGGTGAGGATCAAATCGCCCGCACGCAGACTCTCGACAGGGCGGGGACCGTAGGGGGTTTCAATGCGGGTGCCGCGCCCGAAACAAATGATCGTCTCGATATTGGCAAAGGTAATGACCGTGCCATCCGACAAGGTGACCGATCCGTTTTCCTCATCTGGTGTGGTGAACACGGCCGAGCCGGGCGTGTAAAGCCCCGGACCAAGCAAGGAGAGGTTGAGCACATCGCCCGCGCCGGTGTCGTTGGTTTCCTCACCGTCTATGGTGATGGCCGTACCATCAAGCTGGGAGGGGTCGATGTAGATGATATCCGATCCGTCGCCGCCATTGGCCGTGTCGCCACTGCCCGCGTAGATGATGTCGTCACCCAAGCCGCCATTCAGGATGTCATAGCCGCCATCACCGTTCAAGGTATCATTGCCCTGACCCCCGATCAGCGTATCGTTTCCGGCCCCGCCAGAAAGACTATCGTCGTCGACGCCGCCGTCCAGTGTGTCGTCGCCGTCCTCGCCATAAAGCGTGTCGGCATCGTCCTGACCGTAGATCGTATCATTGCCCGCGCCGCCATAGAGCGTGTCGGAATTGTTGGTTGGGTCTGTATCGGCGGAGGTGGTTTCTCCTGCGTCATCAAGGTTGTACAGCTCGCTCAGTGCGTAATCCGCGTTGGTCGGGCCAAGTTCGCCGTAGATAATATCGTCGTCATCGCCGCCGTAGATCGTGTCGTTGCCTTCGTTGCCTTCCAAAAGGTCATCGCCTGCGCCGCCCAGAACCGTATCGTCGTCAAAACCCGCATCGACGCTATCGGCGCCTGTGCCGCCCTCGATATAATCGTTGTCATCGCCTGTCAGGATCGTGTCATTGCCAGCGCCGCCATACACGGTGTCCATGTCATTGGTCGGGTTGGTGTCCGCGCCGTAGCTGAGTGCGGGATCGTCAGGGTGGGTGTAGCCCGTGTCAGGCAAGCCTGTGCCGAGTGTGGTCCGCGTGTTGATATAGTCGTCACCATCGCCGCCATCGACCCAGTCGCTCCCCGCGTTGCCGTGGAGGTTGTCGTTGCCTGCGCCGCCAGTGATGATGTCATCCCCTGCGCCTGCATAAATGTCATCATCGCCGTCACCACCGTCAAGGGTGTCATCACCTGTGCCGCCGTCAATGTAGTCGTCACCTGCGCCGCCTAGAATGGTGTCCTCGCCAGCCTCGCCGTATAGGTCGTCATCGCCGCCCGCACCATCGAGATAGTCGTCGCCGTCCCCGCCGTAAAAGACGTTGGTAAAGCCTGTGAGAGGGTCGGGATCCATCCCGTCAAAGCCGATCAGCGTGTCGTCAAAATCAGACCCGATGATGCCGTCCATGCCGCTGCCTGTGTCACCTGCCGCATAGCCGCCCGAATAGGTGTTGGTAGCAAGGTTGACGTTGACGCCTGCGTCCGAGCCGGAATAATCGAGGGTGTCCTGACCGATGCCGCCATAGTTTTGGTCGGCGCCGAGGCCTCCCATGATCGTGTCGTTGCCTGTGCCGCCGTAGATGATGTCATCGCCAAGACCGGCGTCAATGATGTCGTCGCCGTCACCCGCTTCGATCACATCGTCGTAATCTGGGTAGGAGGCGTCAAACGCCACATCAGACATCCACACGCCCTGTGTGGACGTGCCTGTGTTGTCGTAGTCGATCACGATGGAGGCCACTGGCCCCGCAATGTTCACCAAAAGCGAGCCGTTTTGATCGCCTGTGTTCGTACTTCCTGTTCCTGTGACGGTGTTGCCGGACAAGGATTGACTGGCCGCTATGTCGAACGCAACAGGCACCTCGTTGCCCAAGGCGTCATAGGCTCTGATCGTGATAACGTCTGTGAAACCGCCCGCAACCTGATCGAGGTCATTGAGCCGAAAGGAGACGTTGCGGACTTCGTCGCTCAACCCGCTTGCAGGGGTTGTAGCCGAGAAATCCATGGTCATGGTCATGGTGTCCGCACCATCGCCCGCGCCACGATCGCCAAACAGGAACATCGTGCTATCCGGATCAAAGACTTCGCCTGACTCGGTATAGCCGTTCGCGTTGTAGGCACCGTTGCCCGTTGGGTCATAGGCAATTTGCCCAGTTCCATCATCGACGACCGCGAAATTCATCGTCATGCCTTCGGAGGTCAACGACCCCGAACCGTTCATGTAGTTGGTCTGATTGCCCAAGTCATTCCAGTGGAATACGCCGCCATTCAGGATGCCGTCATCGACACGCTCGCCCTCAGGATCGCCTGCGTAGGTTGTATCAATGGTGTCGTCGCCAGACGTGCCCGTGATCACGCCATCCTCGTAGAAGGAATAGACAAAGCCCGGATCGTCCGTGCCACCATCGGGCAAGGTATCGTGTGAAATGACGGTATAGGCGGTGCCCGCAACAAGAGGGGCTTCGGACAGCATAATCCACTGGTTGCCGCCAGGGGTATCGACCTCGACGGCCACCACATTGAATTCTTGGCCCGTGGCTGCGTTGGTCAGCGTCCAGCTTTCTTCGGCGTCGATCGCTAGTCCCGTATATGCGGTGCCGCCAAGCGTGATATCGACAGTTGCGTTTTCACCCGCGTTGTCATCGTCAAGGCCCGCACCATCGGTTCCCGTTTGAGTGTCGGTGATCAGGGCGGACCCTGCATAGGTGCTTGGCCCACCATAAGTAAATATGCCCGAATTGGGCAAATTTCCACGGGGATCATAGGCGTAATACTGAACCGTATACGTTGGCATTGTGAACCTGCATCTTTATTTTTAGTCCACACTCTGACGGCGCGGATCTGCTCAGGATCATAAACACCGTCCAAATGTGGCAAGAATGGGGCACATGTTTGCTCAATTGACGAAATCTTAAAACTTTAGGGTGGCTTGTTTCCATAGGGTCACAGATATGCCCGCGCACGGCCCATTCATTTGACGTCTGTGGACCTCATGCGCACGGCAGGCCAAAAATCTTTCAAAATTGAGGCAATTGGAACGCGCGAATACACAATTTGTTTGGATTTAAACCATAAATCTAACTCTGATTTGTTAGGGTTTTGGTTCTATGGCGACGTATATTCTCAAGGGCTATGCCGCATCAAGCCTCTCGTCGACGTCAGGTAATCTGACGGCGCAGGTTGGTCATGTGTGGCGGCTTGATCCGTCATGGGACAATTCGAACGATCACCTGACCTATACGATTAACGACGACGATGTACGGTTTGGCGGTGATGCAACAATCAACGAGGTGGGGGATGATTTCACCCAGACTGCTGTCGTCACGAATGTGAGTGGCGGAACGGTCGCGTCTGGAGGAGTTTATCTTGAGGATCAGATCACCCTGTCCGACGGGCAGGGCAACCTTTTTGACGTCTACTCGGTAGAGATCGGCGGTACTCAGGTCGGTGTTGTCAGCAACCCCGAACTCGTCCCCGGTGTCACCTACCAGGTCAGCAGTGTCAGCAACGTCAGCGCGTTCAACCTTCCCGACTATGTTGACATGGCCACGCCAACCTATGATCCCGATCTGGCGCAAACCTATAATGGGGGTGCGTATAACGACGAGATCGTCGCAGGTGCGGGTGACGATATCATCAATGCGGGTGCGGGTGCGGACAGCATCGAGGGCGGCGCCGGTAACGACACCATTTATTATGGCACCGGCGGCGCCACACAAGCCGATGGCGATACGGTCTATGGCGGCGACGGCGATGACATCATCGATGATGAAGCCGTTGTTCAACACAACTACGATGACACGCTTTATGGCGGTGCAGGCAACGACACCATCTACGCGGGGGGTGGGGACGATGAGGTTTACGGGGACGCGGACAACGACTGGATCCACGGCGAGGGGGGGCATGACGAACTGCATGGCGGGACCGGCGACGACACGATTTACGGCGGTGATGGCTACGATCTGATCTGGGGCGATGACGGCAATGATACCCTGTATGGGGGCAACGACGACGACACGATTTATGGCGGCGCAGGAATCGACGTCCTCTATGGCGACGCGGGCAACGATACGCTTTCGGGGGATGCCGGAGGCGACCACCTTTACGGCGGCACCGGCAACGACACCATGTCGGGCGGCACCGGCAATGACAGTTTCTACGTCCTTGAGGGCGACGGCACGAGCACGATGTACGGGGATGACGACTGGGATACGGTCGACTTTGCCTACTCCACGGGCAGTGCTGTTGATGTCACCTATAGCGGTGACAACGCGTTCAACTTCGCCTTCGACACGGGGAACAGTTCGGGCAGCGGTAACTCGATGGAGAATTTCATCCTGACAGGCCAAAACGACACGGTCGACGCGTCATTGGACGCGACCGGTGCGACATATGACTTACGCGCGGGGGATGACACATTTACGGGCGGATCGGGCAACGACGCGGTTTATGGTGGCGACGGTGCGGATACCATTACCCTCGGAGCTGGCGGTGACTACGCCGAAGGTGGCGCGGGAAACGACACGATCTATGGTGATGCGGGTGAAGACTGGATTGAGGGTGGTACGGGCAACGACACCCTTTATGGCGGCGATGACGCGGATACCTTTTTCTATAGCGATGGATGGGGCTCGGATACGGTCTTTGGCGGTGCAGGCATTTCGGACGCGGATACGCTAGATTTTTCCAATGTGACGACCGACGTCACTGTCACATTCTCAGATTGGGAAGACGGCACGGCCACGAGCGGAGCCGACTCAGTCAATTTTGATAACATCGAGGCCATTCGAGGCGGTTCGGGTGCGGATACTATTGACGCGAGCCCTGACGGATCAGGACTGTTGCTTGATGGCGGGGATGGGGGCGATACCATCATAGGTGGCTCGGGCGATGATGAACTGTATGGCGGCGATGGGGTTGACACCTTGTTTGGTGGCGCAGGCAATGACGCGATCGACGGCGGCCGCGGAGACGACACAATCACGGGGGGGGCGGGCGATGACACCATCACCTCTTCCAACGGTCAGGATACCATGGTCTTCGCCGACGGGTTCGGCAATGACATCATCACGGATTTCGATTTCACCGATAGCAACTCCGATGGCTATACCGACGACCAACTGGATGTGTCTGCCTTAACGGACAGCGATGGCAATCCCGTCAACGCATGGGACGTTGTCGTGTCAGATGACGGGTTGGGAAATGCCGTTCTCACCTTCCCCAATGGCGAAAGCATCACGTTGACCGGGATCGCACCGACACAGGTGGACGGTGCACAACAGATGCATGCGATTGGGATTCCGTGTTTCGTGTCGGGCACGCGGATCATGACGCCGTCGGGCAACCGCTTGATCGAGGAGTTGCGCCATGGTGATCTCGTCTCAACCCTTAACAGTGGGGCGCAACCGATCTTGTGGGCGGGGCGCACCACTCTCAAACGGGCGCGACTTGCCCTACAACCCGACCTATTGCCGATCCGCATTCGTGACGGGACATTGGGCAACTCGGGCGATTTATGGGTGTCGCCTCAGCATGGACTTGTGTTGCCGGATCTTTGCTCACACGCAAAGGCAGGTGTTTTGGTGCGTGCAAAACATCTACTGGAGCATGGGGACGGTCGCGTGCGGCGCGCAAAAGGGAGCCGCGATGTGACGTATCATCACCTGTTGTTGCCCCGGCATGCATTGATTTTGGCGAATGGATGCGCCTCGGAAAGCCTTTTTCCGGGTCGTTTTGCACTGTCCGGTTTCGACCGTGCGGCAAAGGCCGAGTTGTTCGACCTTTTCCCCGCGCTCGAAACCATTTTGCGCTCTGGTGCACCTGCAACGGATGCGGCCCGCATGTATGGTCAACCCGTGCTGCGCTTTGCCAAGGGGCGCGACTGGCGCGCGGGTCATATCCGTTTGCCCAAACGCGCCTAGAGATTTACGGCAGGACCGCGAGCCAAACCCAAGAGGTCACAACGGTCAGCGCGGTTGCGAGCAACACCGATGTGGCGGCGACACGTTTCGCAGATCCGTACATATTTGCGAACAAATAGGCGTTCACGCCGGGGGCCATCGCGGCGGTGATTGTGGCCGAGCGCAGCGCGCCGGTCTCAAGGTCAAACACAAAGTGACCCATGCCGTAAGTGATCAGCGGATGCACCAAAAGCGAGGCCGTGATGGCCCACAAAATGACCCGCATGTCGCCTTCGGGTTTGTAGCGCACCAACACGCCACCCAAACCGAATAGGGCGGCGGGAATGGCCGCAGATTTCATCATGCCCACCGCGTCCCACGCGAACTTAGGCAACTCGATCTGACCGATATTGACGATCCACCCCGCAGCGATCCCAAGGACAAGCGGGTTACGGAGCACCGAACGGGCAATCTGGCGCGCCAGTTTGGCGGGTGAGAGGCCTTGCCCCTTCGCCTTGGCGTATTCCATGAACGCGATGCCAACCGAATACAGGATGGGCGCATGAATAGAGACAATGGCAAAATTCCACCCCAAGGCGTCCGTGCCATAAGCGCGTTCAGTAATGGGAATGCCGAGCAGGAGCGAGTTTGAAAACAAGCCGATAAACCCGATGGCGACGCAATCTGTCAGGCTACGTTTGAAGATGTAGCGCGCCCCCAAAAAGGCAAATGCACCGCCCGCAAATGCCCCTGCGTAGAACGATAGCAAGAGGGGCGCGTGAAAGTTCTGCCCCAGATTGATTTGCGAGATGCCCGAAAACAACAAAAGCGGCACGGCAAAGTTTTGCGCAAACGACATCACGCCGTCGATTGTGGTCTCCGACACCCATTTGCGCCACGCCGCAAGGTATCCGTAGCCAACAATGATGAAGACGGGAAAGACAACTTCGAGCAGCGCTTGCATGTCAGTCTCCGAACGCGATGGTCATGCCGTCATAGGCAGGGGTGACATGATCGGGGGTCTCGCGATCTAGCGTCTCATAGTCGAGGTCGATGTGCATGTTGGTGATGATTGCCCGTGATGGCCGTAGGCGCTCAATCCACTCCAATGTGCGGGCCACATGCGCGTGCGATGAGTGCGGCGTATACCGTAGCGCGTCGATCACGAAATGCTCCAACCCCGCCAAAAGCGCAAAACTGTCCTCTGAAATATCCGACACGTCCGGCACATAGGCTAGATCGCCGATGCGAAACCCGAGCGCCGTAATCCGTCCGTGTTGCACGGGGATCGGAGTAAGCGTAATTGGACCGCCCGGACCGTCGATTGTAACAGGGCCGCGTATTGCATGCAGATCAAGGATCGGCGGATAGTCCGAGCCATGCGGCTGTACAAAGGCGTAGCCAAAGCGCGAGATCAGGTCGTTCTCTGTTTCACTGTCCGCCCAGACCTTGATCCGGTCTTTCATCAAAAAAGCGACTTGGCGCAGATCGTCCAGCCCGTGGACGTGATCGGCATGGGGGTGGGTATAAATGACCCCGTCAAGACGTGCCACCTCGGCTTGCAAAAGCTGTGCACGCATGTCGGGCGAGGTGTCTATCAATACGGTTGTGGTGCCGTTTGGCCCTGTGCGCTCAACCAGTGCCGAACAGCGTTGGCGGCGGTTTTTGGGGTTACTTGGATCGCATGCCCCCCAAAGCCCGCCGATGCGCGGCACGCCCCCCGATGAGCCACAGCCCAATATGGTAAAGCGCAGGCTCATAGGCGCGCCTTGGTGAACAGGCGGTCAAAATTGGCTTCGGTCTGTGTCGCGAGGTCGGCTAATTCCATCCCAAACGTTTCGGCCGCTTTGGCGGCGGTGTGCGCTACATAAGACGGCTCGTTGCGGCGACCGCGATGGGGCGGGGGGGCCAGATAGGGACTGTCAGTTTCCACCAAAATACGGTCGCGAGGCACGGCGCGGAAAATCTCGCGCAGCTCCTCGGATTTCGGGAATGTGGTGATACCCGACATCGACAGGTAAAACCCCAGATCAAGCGCGGCCTGACCCAGTTCGCGCGACGAGGAAAAACAATGCATGACGCAGGTATAGGCGCCCGCGTTGTGCTCTTCGGTCAAAATCCGCGCCATGTCGTCATCGGCTGCGCGGGCGTGAATGATCAGCGGCAAGCCCGTTTGACGGGCCGCTTCGATATGAAGTCTGAGGCTCTCTTGTTGCTTTTGCGCACTCTCGGCGGTGTAGTGATAATCCAGACCCGTCTCGCCGATGCCCACAAACTTGGGATGCTTGGCGAGTGTCAAAAGCGCGTCGAGGGTCGCCATAGGCTCGTCCGCCACCGACATCGGATGCGTGCCTGCGGCCCAAAATACCGGCGCGTATTGCTCTGATATCGCACGTACCTGATCCGCGTTTTTGAGCTTGGTGCAGATTGTCACCATGCGTTTGACACCCGCGTCCAACGCGCGTTGCACAACGGCGTCACGCTCGGTGTCAAAATCTGGAAAATCGAGATGGCAATGGCTGTCAGTGAGGGTCGGGAGCATGGGTTTAAAGCGCCTGTTGGTCTTGGGCGTCTGTGCGGGCCTCTACGGGGCGGCCACGCGCGACGCCGTGTCGTTGATCTCGAATATCATATCAAGGATCAGCGCGGCGGGGTCAAGGTTGACGGCCTTTGCGTGGGCGGCGCGTGCCGATAAGGTCTGTTGCAAAACTGCCCATGCTTTGGCCGCTTGGCCCTCGGGGGCCAGTCGCACCATCAACGCGGCCTCGCCGTTTGCCGCCTCCACAAGGGGTGGGCGTCCCGCGCCAGAGCGCGCCAAGCGAATGAGGAATTTATCCATGAGGCCAACCACCAAATCGTAGCGCGCCACATTGGCCGCTCCGACACAGCTTTCGGCGAGTTTGAGGGCGCGTGGGCGCTCGAACTGGGGCATTTTGGAAAACAGCGCGATGAGTTCCGCGTAGGTCTCTATCCCGTCTTGATTGGTCAATCGCAACGCCTCTCCCACTGAGCCGCCCGCCAATTCGGCAAGCGCGTCAGTGCGATCTGCGGCATCAAACCCCGCCGCGTCAAGGGCTTGTGCGAGATTTTCGGGATCAAGTGGGCCAAGGCGCAATTCGCGGCACCGGCTTCGGATGGTGGGCAACAAGCGCGAGGGCTGATGGGACACGAGCAAAAGAAACGCATCTTTTGGCGGCTCTTCGAGCGTTTTTAACAACGCATTGGCCGCCGAAACGTTCAGTTCGTCGGCGGCATCGACAATCACCACGCGCCGTCCGCCGTCTGCTGCGGACATGTGGAAAAATGAATTCAGCTTGCGCACTTCGTCGACCGAAATTTGGGCGGCATGTTTGCCTTTTTTGGCGTCCCACGCGCGGCGCACAAGGCACAGACGCGGCTCGGCCAATTGCGCGGAGCGCCGATATACGGGGGTGTCGTAACCGATCTGCAATGTGTCGGCGTTTGGTCGGGCAATCGCGTCCCCGAACATGCCGCCATCATGGCCCGCATCAATGGGACGATCCAACAAGAACCGCGCAATGCGCCACGCCAAGGTGGCTTTGCCAACGCCCTTCGGTCCCGTGATGAGCCACGCATGGTGCAAGCGGTCCGCGTTGAACGCATCCAGAAAATCGGTCTCTGCTGCCGTTTGTCCAAACAAGTGCAAGGTCTCGCGCGGATGCGGCGCGCCGGCGGTGCGGTCGGCCTCGGGAGGCAGTTCCATGTCGCCCACGGGCGCTCTCATGCGTGGGCCTGTGTGCGGTGCTTGGCGAGGCGTGCGGTGACAACCTGCGCCACGTCTGCGGCGATTGCATCAATGGAACGCCCCGCATCGATCAGGGCAAAGCGCGGATGAACAGCGGCCAGTTCCAGAAATGCGGCGCGCACTTTGATTTGAAAATCAGCCCCGAAATCCTCAAACCGCTCTTCTGCGGTCTGGCGCGATTTGGCCCGTGACAGTCCTATGGTCGGGTCCATGTCGAACAACAAGGTCAAGTCGGGCTCAACGCCAATCATCGCCTCATGCAACAAATTCACCTTATCTTGGAGATCGCCGCGTGTGACACCTTGGAATACGCGTGTGCTATCGGCAAAACGGTCGCAAATTACGACATGTCCGGCTGCCAATGCGGGGCGGATTGTCTTTTCCAGATGGTCGCGCCGCGCTGCGGTGAAGAGCAAAATCTCCGTCTCGGCAGACCAACGATCCGGATCGCCCTCAAGCACAAGTGTCCGAATTTCTTCGGCACCCTTTGAGCCGCCCGGTTCGCGGGTCAATACAACCTTGATGCCCTGCGCCTCAAGCATCGCCGCCAAAAGACGGGCTTGTGTGGATTTTCCAGACCCGTCGATGCCTTCAAGTGTAATGAACATGTCGGATTATTGCTCGGCCGAAACGGCCTGTCCTTCGAGTTTGCGGCGCAAAACCGTGGCGGCCGTGCGCAGGCGCGGGCCGATACCGCCGCGCTCCACGGTGCGATCCGCGACAAGGGGCAAGCGGGCCTCGGGGAGATCGTCGCGTTCAATCACCAACTCGGCAAGCATATCGCCTTGTTGAAATGGTGCCTCAAGTGGGCCTGTATAGACGACATGGGCCGTCAATCCATCCAGTTGCGATCCGGGCAACAACAAGCTCATGGCGCGCGGTGCGACCAGTCCAACGTCACTTTCGCTGCCCATCCAAACCGGCGCACGGGCAAATTCGTGGCCCTCATCGGCTATGGGTTTTTCGACGAATTGACGAAAGGCCCAGTTCACAACCCGCTCTGCCTCTTGGGCGCGCTCGGCTTCGGAGTCGAGCCCAGTGATGACGAACACAATGCGGCGCGTCCCTTGGGTCGCTGATCCAACAAGGCCGTATCCCGCCTCTTGGGTGTGGCCCGTCTTTAGACCGTCTGCGCCAATGCCAAGCCTTAAAAGCGGGTTGCGGTTGTTCTTGTTTTGCGGTGCGCGGTTGTCATAGGGGAATTCGCGCTGACCAAAGTAGCCGTAATACTCGGGAAACTCGGTAATCAGACGTGTGGCCAAAACGCCCAGATCTTCCATTGACATGCGCTGCGCGGGGTTCGGCCACCCGCTTGCATTGGCAAAGGTCGAGTTGGTCATGCCGATTTCTTTGGCGCGGTCATTCATCAAGCGGGCGAAATTATCCTCGGTCCCTGCAAGGCCTTCCGCGACGGTCACACAGGCGTCATTGCCTGACAGCACGATGATCCCTTGGATCAACTCCTCAACCGTGGGGCGGTCAGTCTCGTTGAGAAACATGGTGGAGCCGCCCATTTCCTTGGCTCGTGTCGACACCGAAAACTGTGTATCAAGGGTGACGCGCCCGTCACGCAGGGCCTCGAACAACATGTTCATTGTCATCAATTTGGACATCGATGCTGGGGGCAGGGGCGTTTGCGCCTCTTTTGACATCAAAACCGTCTGCGTCGACAGGTCATAGACCCATGCCGCCCGCGCACGGGTTTCAAACGCCGTTGCCGCAGTCGCACAGGCGAGCGCAAACGTTGTGGTTATGAGGATCAGGCGAGGTAGGCGGGCGAAAAAGCGCAACATCGGGCAGTTTGTCCTTTGCTTGGGCCGTATGGGGCAAGGGCGCGCCGCCGAGTGGCAGCGCGTGTTCACCGTATTAGTGCGTGACGGCATAGGCGTCTGTGAAGCCCGCTTTCTTCACATTTGTGAGAAGCGTTCTGCGTTCAGTCGCATTTGTGGCGGGGCCGACAACAACGCGCCAGAATGATTTGCCCGCACTTTCGCCCGTCTTGATTGTCGCCACGAGGCCTTGGCTGGCCAGCATTTCCTTGGTGCGATTGGCGTTCTCTTGAACAGAGAAAATACCGATCTGGATGTAGGATTTATCCAGCGACGATGTGGGCTTTGGCGCGGCGGCGGGTTTGGGGCGCGGTGCAGTTGGTGCCGCGATCGGCGCGGTTGGCGTCATCGCTGGGGCGTCAAGCGCATCAAGGACCGCCGCGGCATCCGCAATCGGGTCAAGTGGCGTAGCCGCAATCGCATCTGGCGCATCAATCATATCGACCTGAGGCGCGGGGGGCGCTACGGCAACTTCCTCGCGGCGCAGTGCCGTGACGTTCAATTCAACCGGAGATCCCGCCAACATGCCAAGGGCCTCGGCGGCGTCAGATGACACCTGAACCTCGGGGCCAGGTGATGTCGCTTCGCGTTTGAACAGCGCGCCGATGACGAACTTGCCGTTTTTGGTGTTGCGAATGATCACACGTTCGGGGTCCGTGACGGATGAATGTGCGACCCAAACCCCACCAAGTGAGGGGCGTCCGTCCCACAGGCCTTTGTCCGTGACTTGGAACACATCGGGGGCTTCGACATCGCGCTCGACCAGTTTGGCGGACGTTGCGGCGGTTGGGGGCGTATTTGCGTCTGTCGACGCCTTAGGCTTCATCGTGTCAAAAAAGCCTGACATCTGCCCGCCTTCGCACGCGGTGAGTGCAACCGTTCCTGCGAGCAAAAGCGCTATTTTGCGCGCTGTGCCCGTTTTTGTTCCCATGGTTTTGCCCATAGTTGCCATGTGCGTGTGCCCCTTGATCCCGTTTCGCGCGTTCGGCGCGTTATAATTGCTCGTCGCCGTTTTGGGCAGGTATGCACGGCACATCCTACACCCAACATGGGCTTTGCGCGTACTCTAACCACATGGCGGGGCTGAGGAAAGCCCCGCAACGGCCAATGCGCGAAATTCAGCAGGTCGTCGTTTGGGGGCGCGGTGAAATGAGTTCAACAAACAATGCAAGATGGGCTTTTAGAATCGCAATGAGGCCGCTAAACCCCATCTCGTCGGAGGCTTGGCAGAGTGGTCGAATGCACCGGTCTTGAAAACCGACGGGCGTGAAAGCGTCCCCAGGGTTCGAATCCCTGAGCCTCCGCCATTAAATCAACTTAAGTAATTGATTTTAAATGGAATGTGAAAATCACTTCCCCCTTTATTTCCCCCTCTTGATTGCGGCTGCCAACGGATCAAAGCGGATCGCGCCGGCCGATGCAGATGTGGCGAACGATCTGTCTTCTTTAGCTCTAGCCTCCGCAAAACGACTGTCCATTAACGTGAAAAACTCAATACCGTGTAAAACAGGAGACACCCAGCAAGAGTGTACCCAAAAGAGACAGCGGTCAGGTGCGTCAATATATTACATGAGTGTTATAATATAACATTTAGTTGGCAGGTGTGGGCGCCTTGTGATAGCCGCGCGCATACCCGCGCGGTGCCGTGTCGGCGCGTGTGTGATCGCCTCACCACAGCCAAGCTAGCCATACGCGCAGACGACAGATCTCTGCTGCTGCATTGCGTTGGTCCGCCACATGTCATCGTGACCGACAAACTGCGATCTTACGGCGCTGCGATGAAAGTCGTTGGCAACGCGGACAAACAGGAAACTGGCCGCTGGCTCAACAATCGGGCGGAGAATTCACATCAGCCATTCCGACGAAGAGAACGGGCAATGATCCGCTTTAGGCGCATGCGAACCTTGCAGAAATTCGTCTCCGTCCACTCTTCGGTCCACAATCATTTCAACCAGGAACGCCACCTCTACAGCCGAGAAAACTTCAAGCTTAACCGCGCTGCCGCTCTCGCTGAGTGGCGTCAGTTGGGCATGGCATAAAGGGCAGCTTCATTGCCCTTGCAGAGACTGGTTCGCATTCGTCTGACAGCACCATTTGACCGGCTTTGTTGCACAAACCCGCTTGAGGACGGGCCTCCCCTTACCCCGGACGGATTTAGCCTACGGCCACGGTACGGGGTATGCCAAGAGCTGTGAAACCGTTGAGGATAGCGGCGCGGATTTGGATCTCTGCGACCTGACGATCTCGCCGCGTCCCGGGTCTGTCTGGAACCGCATTCCACAAGCCAGGCGGGACGATCTGATTGAGTTCGCGCTGGAACATGAGGCTCTGACCACGCGGGAACTGGCGGTCAAATACACCGATGAGAAGCGGTATTTTATATCTGAATCATCGGCATACCGCATTCTGAAAGCAGCCGACCTGATCACGGCACCCGATTATGTGGTGATCAAGGCCGCTGATGAGTTCACGGACAAAACCACGGCCATCAACCAGATGTGGCAGACCGACTTTACCTACTTCAAGATCATCGGCTGGGGTTGGTATTACCTCAGCACGATCCTTGATGATTACAGCCGCTACATCATCGCATGGAAGCTTTGCACAAACATGCGAGCTGATGACGTCACCGCCACGATCAAGCTCGCTTTGACGGCATCCGGCTGCGACCAGGCTGTCGTGCGCCACAAGCCACGTCTGCTCAGTGACAATAGATCGTGCTATATCTCGGGTGATCTGGCGGAATGGCTGGAGGATCATAAAATGACGCATGTCCGCGGCGCACCGTTTCACCCGCAAACGCAGGGCAAGATCGAGCGCTGGCATCAGACGATGAAAAACCGGGTGCTGTTAGAAAATTACTATCTGCCTGGCGATCTCGAACGTCAGATCGGGGCCTTCGTCGATTACTACAACAACCAGCGCTACCACGAGAGTTTGAACAACGTCACACCAGCCGATGTCTACTTCGGACGGGACAAAGTCATTCTAAGGGAAAGGGAGACAATCAAGAAACAAACAATCCGCCAACGCCGCTTGCAACATCAAAAACAAGCTGCATAATCAATCACACAAACGTACCAGAGCCTCCAAAACTCAAACCGCTCTGATGTCCCATTTTATTTGACGACGGACACTGTGTTCAACAAAACCATCGAAGGCGCAGGGCAGCGGCATCAACGCCACCTGTTCGGCGGCCCAAACATCGGCAATACTGCCGAGCACTCCGCCATGCGGGATATCATGCCACATCTCCATGCAACGCTGCTCTAGCCAATCATTCAGCGCATCGAGATTGGGAAGCTCGGGCATAGGCTGCCAAAACCTATGGCGAGCATCCCGGACATTCTTCTCAACCTGGCCCTTCTCCCATCCAGCCGCCGGGTTGCAGAACTCTGGTCCGAACACATAGTGGTTCGTCATGGCCAGAAAGCGCATGTTGATTTGACGCTCTTTGCCGCGCCCGACACGGTCAACGGCGGTGCGCATGTTGTCATAGATGCCACGTTCAGGCACGCCGCCAAAGACACGAAACCCATGCCAATGTGCGTCAAACAGCATCTCATGGGTTTGGAGCAAATAGGCGCGGATCAAGAATGCGCGGCTATGCGATAGCTTGATATGGGCCACTTGCAGTTTGGTGCGTTCACCGGCCAGAACCGCAAAGTCCTCGCTCCAATCGAATTGGAACGCCTCTCCAGGACGGAAAGTCAGAGGCACAAAGGTTCCGCGCCCTGTTGTCTGCTGCTCACGCTGCCGATCGGCCCGCCAATCACGAGCAAATGCGGCCACACGACCGTAGGACCCAGTGAAACCCAGATTCACCAAATCTTCATAAAGCTGCTTCGATGTTCGCCGCTGCTTGCGCGACTTGCCCGCCTCCGTCTTTAGCCATCCGGTCAGTTTGTCAGCAAAAGGATCAAGCTTGCTTTGCCGCTCTGGCGTCGTGAACTGCGGCTCAATCGTGCCCGCGTTCAGATTCTTCGTGATCGTATTGCGCGACAAACCGGTGCGGCGCGAAATCTCCAGGATCGATAGCTTCTCGCGCAAAGACATGCGCCGAATTATGTTCAAAAGTCCCATGTGTATCACTCCATTGCTCCCCGTGGCGCAGCGCGCTGGGGGAAGGGTCACATGGCTCAATTCTCAGTGGAAATTATTCGCTAAACCGGCTCACTTCTAAGTGGAAATCAACAGTCATTTTGCCTAAAAGCATCAATCTGTAGGGGACCTCGTTGGAAGGAATTGATATGAAACAGGCATCGGATGATGCAAGCGGCTACCTGCTTGGGATCGACGTGGGGACAGGCAGTGCCCGCGCAGGGTTGTTCACGACCGATGGGCGAATGGTTGGAACCGATACCTGTGCCATTTCTATCCACCGGGACGGCGACAGCGTAGAACAATCCAGCGAGGAGATATGGCAGGCGGTCGTCACATCCGTGCGCGGTGTGATTGCGCATGCGGAGGTCACGCCGCGGGCCGTGAAAGGCATCGGTTTTGACGCGACTTGTTCGCTGGTCGTGCTCGGACCTGATGGCGCACCGCTGCCCGTGGGGGACCCAAACCATCCAGAGCGGAACATCATGGTCTGGATGGACCACCGGGCGCTGGACCAGTCTGAACGTATCAACGCGACGGGCCACCGTGTCCTCGATTATGTCGGTGGACGTATTTCTCCCGAGATGGAAACGCCCAAGTTGCTGTGGTTGAAGGAAAACCGCCCCAACATCTATGCCGGGGCCTGGCAATTCTTGGACCTGACTGACTACCTGACGTGGCGGGCAACAGGAGATCTTGCCCGCTCGATCTGCACGGTGACCTGTAAGTGGACTTACATGGGACACGAGAACAGTTGGGACGCGGACTATTTCCACACTATCGGCTTGGGTGATCTGGCGAACGAAGGCTTTCAGCGGATCGGTACTAATATTGTGCCCGCGGGGACCCGGCTTGCGAACGGTCTGTCTGTACAGGCTGCCCGCGACTTTGGACTGACAGCCGGAACGCCAGTGGCGGCCGGCTTGATCGACGCACATGCAGGAGGTGTCGGGTCTGTTGGTGCTGAAGGTGGCAGAGGTGCGGTCGACAATCTGGCCTACGTTTTCGGAACCTCCTCGTGCACGATGACCAGCACGACAGAGCCTCTTTTCGTGCCGGGTGTTTGGGGGCCGTATTTTTCGGCTATGGTGCCTGGGCTGTGGTTGAACGAAGGCGGGCAATCCGCCGCCGGCGCTGCCATTGATCAATTGCTAAATTTTCATCCTCATTCAACAGAGGCCAGCGCCGCCGCTACACTCGAGGGCATGACATTGCCGACTTGGTTGGCGAACCGGGCCGAGGAACAGCTCGCAGGGGATCGTGATACCTCCAGCCTTGCGGGAAAGATCCATGTTGTACCAGAGTTTTTAGGAAATCGTGCACCTTTTGCAGATCCTGAAACTCGGGCCGTTATTGCCGGTCTGGGCATGGCGCGCGATCTCGACAGCCTTGTCTCACTTTACATCGCGGGACTTTGTGGGATCGGTTATGGGTTGCGCCAGATCATCGCGGCGCAACACAAAGAAGGCGCGCATGTCGAAAGGATCATCATCAGTGGTGGTGCCGGCCGGAGCGGGCTGGTTCGCCAACTGCTGGCCGACGCGACGGGTATCGAATTGACGGCACCTGGAACTGAGGAGCCTGTTATGCTAGGAGCTGCGATCCTTGGAAGTGTGGCCGCAGGGGTGCATCCGGATGTTTCAGTTGCCATGGCCAAGATGTCGTCGCTATCGAAAAAGTTTGCGCCACAAAGCGGTGCAGTGAGTGCCCGGCACGATGCGCGGTTCGCGATCTTTGAACAGCTCCAGTCAATTGCTAGACAAGCTGCGCTACTGTCGTGAAACTGTCCATCGGATAGATATGTGCGACGGAATCCTTTCATCAGGGGCGGCGTGTCGCGCCACTTCACGTACACTTTCGGAGTGGATGGCGAGGGTCTACCTTGCCGGGACTCTGCGAGTGCTTTTCCTCAGGATCAGTCGCCCGGTCACTAGAACCTTCATCGATGGCTGGCTATTACCGTTGATGATCATATCGTCAAGCAGGCGCACAGCCATCGCACCGATTTGCTGTTTGGGCACATCGACCGTCGATAGGCTTGGAGATAGCAGGCTGCTCATCGGTAGGTTGTCGAACCCGTAAACCGAGACGTCAGCGGGAATGGCGTATCCAAGCTCTTGCAGGGCGCGCATCATCCCGAAAGCGACGATGTCATTCACGCAAAAATATGCGTCTGCGATGCTATCCTGCGCTTCAAGATGCATTTTTGCTTGCTTATAAGCGCCATCCCGCGTCGCAGCGACCGAGATACTGTCTTGATTGCACACTTTTATATCAAGTTTGTCGCAAGCGCGATGGAAGGCGTCTTCACGCAGGCGAAAGTTCGTGACGTCAGAATTACTGCCAACGAAACCGACACGCGCAAACCCCGCATCCTTTATGTGGCAGATGACGGCAAAGACTGTCTGGTCGTTATCCATATCCACGAAATTTGCGTTCAATTGCGGATAGAAGGTGTCGACAAAGACAATATGCTCGCCGCATCCAGCAAGGATTTGGATATCGTTTTCTGACAACTCCGTGCCAAGTATGATTGCGCCGTGCAGGTTCCGCAGATCACTAGATGACAGCAGTCCAGATAGATCTGCGTCGTTGTAGGTTACGACTTCTAGCGCGTAGTCGCGACGCGTCGCTTCCATCGACATGCCGTCAATGTAATCCGAGATGAAGTGGTTGTGGTCACGGTTCACGGTTTCGCCATGCTTCGAAATCTTGATGAAGCGAAGCGTACGTGTTGTCCCGGGCTTAGATTTAGAGGCGCGAGGTGTGTAGTTCAGCTTGGACGCAGCTTCTAGTACGCGGTCGCGTGTTGCTTTTGGGATGTCCCCCTTTGCATTCAGTACCAAAGACGCCGTCGAAGCGGAGACCCCGGCAGACTCTGCGACCTGTCGCAGGGTCACTGGCTTTGTGTCGATCTTGTCCATTATTAAATCCGCCGCTTCGGGTGAGGATACATAATATAGCAATCCGCCCTTGATCCAAGGGCGCACTGCTGATGGCCCCCAGAAACTTGTTGCACGGTGCAAAACGAACTGCTAGTAATTTACTAAATTAAGTACAGTTTTACTAAAGTCTCGGGAGGAGCGGTGGTGAAACGCGACGCAAACTTACTGGTGCTTTGCGCCTTGATAGTGGTCCTACTGAGCCTTGGTGGGGCCGTTTCGGGCGGCACTTACCTATCAATGTTCAATCTGCAATCGATGGCGACCCAAGTGCCTGAAATTGGCCTGCTTGCTATTGGCGTCATGCTGGCTATGTGCGCCGGAAACGGCGGTATTGACCTGTCGGGTATTGCCAATGCAAACATGTCTGGTGTCGCGTCCGGTATTTTTGCACTGTCCCTTTTCGATGCCTACCAATCCCCAATGCTTTTCACCGTGACCTTCGCGGTCGGCTGCATGGTTGTTGGCCTAATGGGGGGTATTTTGAATGGCATCATCATCTCGCGATTTGGCATCACGCCCATCCTAGGCACCCTTGGGACGCAAATGCTATTCACAGGGCTTGCAGTGGTTCTGTCCGATGGCCGATCCGTGACCATCGGTGCGCCGGATCCGCTGTACGCGCTTGGGAACGGCCTCATTTTTGGGGTTCCGACAAGCTTTCTAATATTCATCTTAATTGGAATCGTGCTGGGGCTGATTTTACGGTTCACGCCCTATGGTCTGCGTCTAATGTTGACTGGCGCAAATCCTAAGGCCGCAATTTACAGTGGTTTTCCCAGCGGGCGGATTATCATGACGACTTATGCGATCTCTGGCTTACTGGCCGGTATTGCGGGGATCATCATCGCTGCGCGCAATGTGAACGTGAAATGGGATTACGGCACGTCCTACCTTCTTGTCGCCATCCTGATTGCCGTGATGGCCGGCGTGCGGCCAGAGGGCGGTTACGGGCGTGTTGTCAACGTCGTTCTGTCGGCCATTGTGCTGCAACTTTTGTCCAGTCTGTTGAACTTCATCGGGCTGTCCAATTTCGTTCGAGATTTGGCTTGGGGCGCATTGCTTTTGTGCTTCCTGGCCGTGGCACGCTTTGACCTGATTAATCAGGTCATGGTGTTCCGACCTTCGCGGCGTATCCCTCACGCCACGAAGTAAAGGGAGGATGAGGGATTTCTGGTTAGGAGTTAGAAAATGAAGAACGCACGTCACGTATTAAATACAGGCCTAAAGGTTGCACTCGTCACGACCGTCATGGGCGTAGCTGGGCAGGCGGCTTGGGCGCAGGACGGAAAGACTATAACGACCGTGGTTAAGATCAGCGGTATTCCATGGTTTGATCGCATGGAAACCGGCGTCGATCTATACGCGCAAGAGCACCCTGAGCTGAACATCAGTCAAGTCGGGCCGGCAACGGCCGACTCTGCCCAGCAACTTCAAATCATTCAGGACTTAATCGCCAAGGGTACAGATGCGCTTGCTGTAGTTCCGATGGATCCGACCATTCTTGAGGGGCTACTAAAGCGTGCCATGGATCGCGGCACGATCGTCGTGACGCACGAGGCTGATAACCAGGTCAACACGATGGCCGACGTCGAAGCCTTTGATAACGCAGAATACGGTGCGGCGTTGAATGCGCGACTAGCCGAATGCATGGATCAACAAGGCAAGTGGACCACGTTTGTTGGCTCGCTGGGCAGTCGTACGCACATGCAGTGGGTCGGCGCGGGTGAAGAAAACGCCAGCCAATATCCCGGAATGGAACTTGTCGATGCGAACAACGAATCCTTTGATGATGCCAACGGCACCTATGAAAAGGCAAAGGAAATTCTGCGCAAGCATCCTGACATAAAGGGCTTTCAAACCTCTGCTGGAAACGACGTTCTCGGTGTTGGTCGTGCGATCGAGGAAGCCGGTCTGACGGGCAAGGTTTGTCTGGTTGGTACCGGTCTGCCGAACCCTTCGGCTGCTTACCTAGATAGCGGAGCAATCACAGCCATTGGTTTTTGGGATCCCCAGAAAGCAGGTATGGCGATGAACGAAGTCGCACGGATTCTGCTGGACGGCGGCGAGCTCACCGATGGCATGGATCTGGGCGTCGAAGGCTATAATGCCGTTTCCGTCCGTCAGGGTGCGGGCGAGGGTAAGCTGGTCGTCGGCAACGGAATGGTGATCGTCGATAAGGATACCTACAAAGAGCGCCTTTTCTAAAGGCTATCCAATAAAACGGACCGGTCGGTCCGGACTGAGCAATGTATTGCGTCGGTCCGACCGGTTTACCTGCGCCCATTGGCGCACACGACAGCCGCTCCGGAGCTTTGCGCCATGACTGAACAATCTACCAATACCACTCCCTTTCTCGAACTTCGTGGAATTCATAAGCGGTTCGGGGGTGTTCATGCCCTGTCCGGCGTAGATCTGACAATCCAAGAGGGCAAAGCCTATCATCTACTTGGCGAAAACGGCTGCGGCAAAAGCACTGTCATCAAGATCATGTCGGGCGCGCACGCACCTTCCGAAGGCGACATCTTCCTCGACGGCAAGCAAATCGCTCATCTGACACCGATGGCGGCCTTGGAGGCCGGGATAGAGACCGTCTATCAAGACCTGTCCTTGCTGCCGAACCTCTCTGTGGCTGAGAATGTGGCATTAGGCGAACAGCTTGTTGCGGGAAAAGGGCGCCTGCTACGTATGCTGGATCGCAAGCGGATCGAGACCACTGCGGTAAAGGCATTGCGCCAGGTCGGCCTTGATCCGGATAAGGCGTTGCTGGGTCGTATTGTATCTGACCTGCCGCTGGCAATCCGCCAACGTGTCGCCATCGCGCGCGCCATCGCCGCCGAGGCGCGCCTTGTAATCATGGACGAACCAACGACGTCACTAACACGTCACGAGGTCGAGGCATTGATCGAAGTGGTGGGGCGCTTGTTGAATAACAACGTGGCTGTACTGTTCGTGACTCATAAGCTGGAAGAATGTTACCGGATTGGCGGCGAGGCGATCGTCTTTCGCGATGGCCTGAGCGTCGCGCAGGGGCCATTGGAAAACTATAGTCGCAGTCAGTTAGCAGAACTGATGACAGGACGTTCCATCGATTCAGTACGTTATCGCACGGGGACCCCTGACGATACGGTCTTAATAGAGGCGAAAAACCTGAATGCTGGTCACAGCTTCCGTGAGATTAGCTTTAGCCTGAAGCACGGCGAAATCCTTGGCATCACTGGTCTGTCCGATTCTGGCCGCAACGAACTGGCGCTGGCGCTGGCTGGGCATATTCCGATCCAAAGCGGGACGGTAACGCTGGAAGGTGAGCAGATCCGCGTAGGGTCGCCCGCAGAGGCGATCGCGCATGGCATCGGTTATGTACCCGAAGATCGCTTGGCCGAGGGCCTATTCATCGAAAAATCGATCTATGAAAACGAGGTGCCGCTGATCCTTGACCGGATCTCGCGCAAGTCCGGCATGATCGACGACAAGAAGGGCCGCGCCGCAGCCCGCGAAATTTCGGCCGGCATGAAGCTGAACACCGTAGACATCGACCTGCCGGTTGGGGCGCTGTCAGGTGGCAACCAGCAGCGGGTCTTAATCGGCCGTTGGCTTAGTATTAATCCACGTCTTCTGATTCTGCATGGGCCAACTGTTGGTGTCGACGTTGGCTCTAAAGAGACGATTTTTCATGCGATTCAAGAGATGGCGCAGCGCGGTATTGGGCTGTTGATTATTTCTGACGATCTGCCCGAACTTCTTCAGAATTGCGACCGGATCCTTGTGATGAACGCAGGACGCATCGTTGAGGATCTTGTTGCGGCTCAGGTTGACGAGGATCGCATCTATCAATCCATGCTCGCAAACCAGCGCGAGGCAGCAGAATGACGGTGGTGCAGACAATGACCGACAAGAACCAAAAGACTCCTAAACTTGATGCGCAGGTCACCGTTTCGAAAAGTCCATTCGTCTTCTTGCAACGCTACCCAGAGTCGGCGAGCCTTTTGTTACTGGTGATCATCTGCGTCGCAGTCGCGGTCATCAATCCTTCGTTTTTGCAGGCTTCGTCCCTGATCGACATGGGGCGCGCCAGCGTGGTGACGGGTCTTTTCGCATTAGGTGTATTCACTGTTCTAGCAGCAGGGGGGATCGATGTGTCCTTCCCCGCCATCGGAGCGCTTGCAATGTACGGCATTAGCAAACTGGTCCTCGACGTATTTCCGGATATGCCTATGGCACTGATCATCGTCTTATCGGTGCTTGTTGGGACAGTTCTGGGTGCCATCAACGGAGTTTTGGTCCATGGCCTGAAAGCTCCCGCGCTGATCGTCACCATCGGTACTCAATATTTCTATCGCGGCATCCTTCTTGTTTGTATTGGGACGGTCTGGCTGATGGAATTGCCTTCACAAATGGTAGCCTTCGGCAAATGGTCACTCATCGACATCACGGCGAACAGCGGGGTGACCGTCAGCCTGCCAGTCTACTTCCTTAGTTTCCCACTGGCCGCCTTTCTTACATGGTTCGTGTTCAACCGGACACTAATGGGCCGTGCAATCTTCGCCGTCGGCGGCAATGCGCAGGTCGCGAGTCGCCTCGGTTATAATCTGCGGACGGTCAATGTCTTTGCCTTCGCGTTTGCTGGTGCTTTGGCCGGCATGGCCGGTGTCATTCAGGCCAGCGCCAACCGCATGGCTAACCCCTTCGATTTCGCAGGCACTGAGATCGGCGTTATCGCCGCCGTCATACTAGGCGGCGCACGGATTACAGGGGGCACGGGGTCAGTTCTGGGCACCGTAATCGGTGTTTTCCTCGTGACAGTGGTGAACAACGTGCTGGTCCTCGTTGGCATCCCAAGCACATGGCAGCGGGTCGTCGTTGGTGCCTTCATCCTGATGGCAGCCGCCTTTTTTGTCCTGCGGGACCGCAAAATAAAATACTGATACCGGAGAAACCAATGAAAAAATTTATCAATAATCCTGAAAATTTCGTCGACGAAATGCTGGAAGGCATCTATCTCGCGCACCCCGAAGTAACCCACGTCGGTGAAGACCTGCACTGCTACGTCCGCACGACTCCGGTAAAGGGCAAGGTCGCCATTGTAACAGGTGGCGGTTCGGGCCACTTGCCCCTGTTTCTGGGGTACGTTGGCGACAACATGCTTGACGGTGCAGGGGTCGGGGGCGTTTTCCAATCCCCGTCGTCGGAACAGGTGCTGGAGGTGACCCGCTACGTTGATCAGGGCGCGGGCGTCCTTTATCTTTATGGGAATTATAGCGGCGATCTAATGAACTTTGACATGGCGGGCGAACTGGCCGACCTCGAAGGGATCGAAACCGCCACGGTAGTGGGTCGTGATGATGTTGCGTCGTCCGTCGTCGGCGAAGAGCATAAGCGTCGTGGTGTGGCTGGTATTGTCTTTCTATACAAAGTGGCAGGAGCCGCCGCCTCCGCAATGAAGCCTTTGGCTGAGGTCGTGCGCCTGACAGAGAAAGCCAGCGCACGTACCCGCACCATCGGTGTGGCGCTCTCGCCATGCATTGTGCCCGAGGTGGGTAAGCCCAGCTTCGAAATCGGCGCGGACGAGATGGAGATCGGCATGGGTATCCACGGTGAGCCGGGTATCACGCGAAAAAAGCTGACCCCGGCCGATGCATTGGTCGATGAGATGATGGAGCGCGTCCTTGCCGAGCAATCCTATGATACGGAAAAAGACGTTGCTGTCTTGATCAACGGCCTTGGTGCAACGCCGTTGGAGGAGCTTTACGTCATCTACCGCCGTACGGCGCAGGTGCTGGAAAAGGCAGGTGCGAACATCCGTCACGTCTTTATCGGTGAATATGCGACATCAATGGAAATGGCCGGTGCCTCGATTTCTGTCCTGCAGTTGGATGACGAATTGGAGCCGCTGATCGCCGTCGGAGCCAACACACCGTTCTTTAAACACATCGCGCGTTAAGAGAGGCACCATGGATACCCTAACAGCAAAAGATATCCCGGGCATGTTTGCCCGGTTTGCAACTGTCTTTGCCGAGCAGAAAGAGGCGCTGATCGCCTTAGACGGCAAGGTCGGCGACAGCGATCTTGGCCTGACAATGGCTAAGGGATTTGCCGCGGCAAGCGCCGCGGTCGCCGATCTGAATGACGCTCCGATCGAAAAGCAGTTGAAAACTGCTGGGGCAGCCATCGCCCGCGCCGCGCCGTCTACAATGGGCACCCTGATGGCCACGGGATTCATGCGCGGATCGGTTGCAGCCAAGGATCAAGACGCGCTTGGCACATTAGAACTGGCCCATTTCTGGACTGCTTTTTGTGAAGGTGTTGCCCAACGTGGGCGGGCCCAGGTCGGCGACAAGACCGTTTTGGATGTGCTTCATCCGATCGCCGACACCATGACCGCGCAGGCAGAAGCCGGCATTCCCTTGTCTGCCGCTCTGACGGCAGCTCACACACGGGCGGTGACGGCCTTGGAAGAGGGCAAGGATCTTGTGGCGCAGCGTGGCAAGGCCGCAGCATTTCAAGAAAAGACTCGCGGCATTCAAGACGCGGGCAGCACGGTGGCGGTCATTCTGATCGACACGATGGCACAATTCGTAAATGGCGATGCGGCGCAAGCCGTTTGATCTTGGCGTCTGAAGGGAAGAACTAACAATGGAATATCGCACGCTTGGGCGCACTGGCCTAAAGGTCTCAACGCTGGCCATGGGCACGTTTTCCTTCGGGGGCCGGGGTCCATTCGGTGCCATCGCCAGTCAGGACGTGCCAGATGCTGCTCGCTTAATCGACTGCTGTACCGATCACGGCGTCAATCTTATCGACACGGCAAACATGTATTCGACCGGCCTATCCGAAGAGATTGTGGGCGAGGTTCTTGCAGATCGTAGTCCCGACCTTCTGATTTCATCCAAAGCGCGGATGCGGATCGGCGATGGTCCCAATGACGAAGGCGCTAGCCGCTGGCATCTTATCCGCGAATGCGAACGCTCGCTGAAGCGTTTGCGGCGCGATCATATTGATATTTATCACATTCACGAATGGGATGGTCAGACGCCTGTCGAAGAGACGATGGAAGCTCTTGATACCTTGATCCGTCAGGGAAAAATCCGCTACGCTGGGTGCTCGAATTACACCGGATGGCAGATCATGAAGTCCCTGATGGCGTCAGAGCGATGTAATTTTCAACGATTCGTGACCCAGCAGATTCATTATACGCTCGAAGCACGCGAAGCGGAATATGAGTTGCTTCCGCTTTCGGTTGATCAGGGGGTTGGTGTAACGGTATGGAGTCCATTGGCCGCGGGATTGCTGAGTGGCAAGCACACACGTAAGCAGCCCGTTGCCCCGGAAAGCCGTCAGGACCGGGGCTGGAGCGAACCGCCAATCCGTGACTACGATCGACTTTGGAACATCGTCGATGTGTTGACCGATATCGCAATCGCCCACGAGGTTGAAGCTGCGCAAGTGGCACTCGCCTGGACTTTGACACGCCCCGCTGTGGCCTCTTTGATCGTCGGCGGCACATCGGTAGCACAGTTCCAGAATAACTTTCGTGCAGTTTCGCTCACACTCTCCGCCGATGATCTGAGCCGGTTAGATGCTGTCAGCCGGCCAGCTCAGGTTTACCCTCTCTGGCATCAGCAGCAGTTTGCATCACCACGCTTCGGAACAGCTGAGCTAGCTCTAGCATCTTCTTCAACCTGAGGATTTTTATTTTACAGCGGGGAGGAGGTCCTTGCGTGCGCGCGCAAGGCTCGCCCTGCTAGCTGGCTGTGTTACTTGTAGGCTATCTCTTTACTGTGAAGCCCCCAATTTGACGGGGCCGTATCTTTTTTTGCCGCCGTGGGCGATGAAGTTCGTCCCTGTTTCCGAACAGTTTGATTATTGACCCTATGCGGCCATTTTCCAAGTCATATCTTCAAATGCCTGTTTTGGGGTTTTGTATCCTACGCCTGAATGGCGGCGCGGCAGTGGGCCAAGGGGAGAGTGATTACCTCTTGATTATCTCTCGATTACCTCAAGATGGCAAAAAAAGCCCTTTAAATTCAATGTGATTACCTTGATTACCTTGATTACCTGTATTTTCCAGTTGCCGCAGCGGCGGTACTACTCTTCTCTTATTTCTTCTTCTTTTATCCCAAAAATAGAAATCAGAGGTAATCAGGTAATCATACTGTTTTTAAACGATTTTTCAGGTAATATGGAGGTAATATGGAGGTAATATGGAGGTAATATCGAGGTAATCAGAGGTAATCATTGGCAACGAACTGAGCCACCGCGGCGGGTGGCCCAGCAGGCGCGGTGGGGCTTATTCCTTCAGGAGAAGGCACTTGACCGACTTCCGGTCTGATGTGAGCCGAACTTTAACTTCGCCATCCCTACTGGCGAGGGCAAGAACGTTCTTCGCCTTTTTCACGAACGTCATGCGCTCCGACTGGTCGTAATTGTCGGCCAGCCAATCTTCGAACAGTTTGCGCGGGCGAATTAACCCGACGCCACCATTGGTCAGGTTTATGACATCAGGACTGAAATCGTGGTCCTTGTTAAGCATCGCTTCGCGGAAGGCGTCCGCGATCTGGTATAGGCTTTCAGACACTCGCCCCAGCTGCTTGCCGATCCCCCGGCTGGCATGAAACGCTGTCACAGCTGCATCTGCAACAGTGACGGCCCCGCTGCTGCCTAACTTGCGGTATTCTTCGACGTGCTGATTGAGGGTTAGGGCTATCCAGTTCCGCAGGTTTACCGCGTAGGCCGACTTGTTTGCAGCAAAGACTGGGCGATCATCAATCCGACCGGAGTTCTCGATGAAGCTCATCCGGTTCGCAAACTGGTCCTCGACCCCGTGGGAGGTCACAAGGCTGGCCACGTTTTCCGCGCTCATGAACAGCTTTGTGTAGATCGCCGCCCGTTGGCGCAGTTGGTTCTTGGGCGACAACTCGATCTCGTTCTGAAGCTGCTTCAGCTCGGATTTAACCGACTTGAACTCGTCCACAAGCAAGACAATCGCCCGCTTGAAGTTGTCGGCGCTCAAGCCCACGGGCTGGCCCTCCATCACTTTCTCGATTTCCTTTGTTGATGTTTCAACCACCACCCCAAGGTCCTTGAGAAGACCCGTAAACAGGCCTTTACCGAAGTCAGAGTCGGCTTGCCACCAAAGGTAGGCCTTCTTGCGATCCCCTGCAAAACGCGTGTCAATGATGAATTTTAGCACCTGATCAACGTCAGGCCAGTGAGTACGAAAGTCATCTATGTAGAGCATTTCGATTGGTCCGGTCATCCACGGTATGTGGGGTAGGACAATCTGGGCGTCATTTTCGCGCAATACGAATACCTCATGAGTCGCAAACATATCCACGGCCCATGCAATCATATCTCGCTGCCGATACAGGAGGATGTGATCCATGACTGGTGCACGAATGGCTGCCCTCAGGCACTTTTCCACCGCTTTCTGATCCTTAGGTATGACTTGCGACACCCACTCGTTGACGTCATCTGGATCGATTGGCGAGCCGAATGTAGCCAGCAAGAACTTCCAGCCTTCAGATTGAGTGAATTTGACCAAGTGACCCTCTCGGTTAAGAAAGTGAAGCTTCGATTGAGACGCGGACCAGAACGACCGACCTATCATCTTCCCGACGCGCTCGGCATCAACGGCAATGGCGTCGACTTTGATTCCGACTTCTGCCAAAACGGCTTTCAGGCCGTCTTTGATACGCTTAGCAATCCGATCGGCGTCCTTTGTTGTTTTGGCGTCCAGATGGGCTTCTGCTGCGCGGTTTTCGGGGTGCCTCGGCTCACTCTTCCCTGCGGTCAGACCACTCTTGATCGTGGGGTGGATCTCGCGAGCCTCCAAGCCCATCTGCAATGCCGCCTGTTTTAACGCGGCCACCGCTTCGTCCTCGTCCAAGTGACCGCCACCGACAATCTGGCCCATGCGGAAGGCGGCTGTATTGAGCGCGTTGTTTCGGTCGCCTTCGGGCGTTCTGACCAGTTCAGCGGTCTCGTTTGACAGAGCGGTTTCCCCCCAACCACGAGCGGCAGAGGCTACCATCATTGGCGCGGCCCGTTGTGAAAGCTTGCGTTGTTCGCCGTATTCAGCGGCGACCCAATCAAGGAAATCGTCCAACCCCGCTTGGGTGATCTCAGGCAACAAATCATCAACTCCACCCACAAACGTGTCCCACGGCTTCAGGTCTCTCCATTTGTAGGGTTGGCCAGTGTCTGGGTGAATTCCGAAGGCCACGATTTGCTGGCCGTTGCCAAGCACTTCGAGCTTCTCTTGCTTGCCATTGGGCGCTTTGCCAGTCGGCTTGAGCGTGACGTCGCGTTTCTTGATGTCGAGACCACGATAGAACAGCGCCGTCTTGGGGGGGTGCCCGACGCGCTCTAGCGTGGCGCCGAAACGCCGCATGGCTTCCGTTACGATAGCCGCGCTCACGTCCTCGCAATAGGCGTCCACATCCAGAGCCACGATACCCTGACCCGTGACAATTCCAATGCCGCTGTCTGGCCGAAAGTCCTCCGAGGTGAACTCGCGTTCTGTCCAACCAGTGTGGGCGGGCCGTTTTTGCTTGGGCAGAATTGGCACAATGCGCCAGCCGCCTTCAATCATCGCTTTGGCTTTGTCGATTGCGGTCTCGGCTGACGATTGATCTTTCATGCTTCGCCCCCAATTCGATCAGGCAGGGCCGAGAGGATGGCCGTCACGGACGACCCTGACCGGCATCCTAGCCTTGCACAGGAGCGGATGAGGCTGTCTTTGGTCGTCACATACACGCGCCCTCGCCAAACGCCCCGGTGCAAAGGGTCAGCCGTGCGATATTGGATGATCCACTGAGCGCGATCCTTACATAGGATGACGCGCCAGCGTGGCGCGAGCCGTACGATCACCGAACGATAACTATCGTCTTTTTCACGGTGTGAGGGGACGCCCGCCGCAGTCGCAAAGCGGTTATCCTGCTCGGGTTGCGCTTGCCCGCGCACCGGAGTTTTTATTTGCCGGCCACTCATATCAAGTGACCTTGGTTTCGCGACTGGCCAGCCAGTTCTCGATGTCCGAGCGTCGCCAGCCGACGGCACGCACACCAAGCTTCACCGGTGCAGGAAAGTCTCCGCGCTTGATTGCGGCATACAGGGAAGTGTTCCCAATGCCGATGAGTGCGAGAACGCGCGGTTTGCGCAGAATTTCGTTGGTCATATCCGTATCCTTTGACGTTCAAATATCGTCTCTGGACATTGTCGGATTTCTTTTCAGTTATTCAGGTTCAGAATTTCGTCTTTTCTGAACCACTGGTGGTGGCTCACGGCCGACCGCAGCCTTGCTTGTGGCTTTTGCTCTTCTAATGTACGTCCTTAAAGTGTCTAGATTATTGCCGCACTCATTGGGATAGCGGTCCAAGAAAATCCCAAGTGCATGGTATTCGGCACATCCAAGTTCTAACTGAATCTCCCGGACCATTCCGAGGATGCCCAGCTCTTTGGCTTGCTGTGCAATTGTACGCTTATTTCCTCTCCGCTTTTTCTTGCCTTCCAGTCGATCCGCAATGAATTCCCTGGCCTCCCGCGTTTTTAGGGTTCCAACCGAGCGTATCAGATCTGCTAAAGTGGTAGGGTTCCCGTCCTGTGCATCGGTGAGCGCGCAATATTCTACTTCGTTGGCAGCCCACCAATCGAGAAAAGTTGGGTATTCATCCCGTTTCATCCGACTTCTCCCATCTTTACCACGTTGCTAGCTACAGCTTTACCGCGCAGGAAATCAGCCCAATCTGCCATCATCGCGCGCCGACGGTCCAGCATGTCAGAACGCTGATAGGCCCGCTCCACTTCCGAGCCGATGAAGTGCGCCAAGGCCATTTCTGCCATTTCGCGGGGGTGGCCACGCTCCGCTGCCCATTGCCGGAAGGTCGAGCGTAAACCGTGCGGCACGGCTGGGCGCTTGTTCTTGGGGTCGAGCCAGCCAGCACGACCTGCCTTAACTTCGGTTTCCTGCATCCGCCGCATAACGGCTGAAATGCTCATGTCGGACAATGCCCCACCACGCGGGGCGAAGAAAACGAATGGGCTATCCTCCAGCCGAGGGAGCGACTCTAGCAGCGCCACCGCCTCTTTCGTCAATGGGACGCGATGCTCACGCCCGTTCTTCATTCGCGAAGCGGGGATCGTCCAAGCCCCGCTAGGCTGTGTGTCGGCTTTGCTTTGTAGCCCAAAGTCGACCTCGTCCCACGTCATGCCCCGCACTTCGCCCGAGCGGGCAGCAGTAAGGGTGAGGAACTCCAAAGCCCGGGCAGCCATGCCGTCGCGCTGAGCCAGATCAGACCACCAGCCCGCGACATCGGTCAACGCCAAAGCGGGTTGATTTTCGGACTTCGCCACTTTCGCGGCCTTGGGAAGGAGTTCTGATAGATTGCCCTTCCATCGGGCAGGATTTGGCCCTTCGCGATGCCCGGCCACCGTTGCCCAAGACAGCACGTTTTCAATGCGCCCGCGCAGCCGCGAGGCGGTTTCCGTCTTGTCTGACCAGATCGGTTGCACGGCACGCAGCACATCGGAGACGCCGACTGAGCGCACAGGCATATCCCCCAGCACAGGGCGGGCGTATGTGTCGAGCGTCGCGCGCCACTGCTTGCGATGTTTGTCGTTCCTAAACTCATCCAGCTTTACGGAAAGGTAGCGGTCGACCGCGTCCGCGAAGGAAAGCGTTTCGCGCGCCTTCCGACGTTCGGCTAGGGGGTCGCCACCGCTATAGGCTAGCTGCTTGTTGGCGAGTGCTGCCTTGCGCGCATCTGCCAGCCCGACGATGGGGAAGCCACCGAGGCCAATCTCTCGTCGCTTGCCATGAATGGTCACGCGCTGAATCCAAAAGCGCCCGCCGTTAGGATCCACGCGCAAGAATAGGCCGGTGCCTGCGCCGTCGTGATACTTGCCGGGCTTGGCAGTTTTCACCTTGGCCACTGTCAGCCCGCCGCCTTTGGCTTCGACCGTATCGTCCCCCATTTGAGCTTCCCCCTTTTCTTCCCCCAATGCATCGCGACTTTCACCGTACTGCAGCGAATGACGGCGAACAAGAGAAAGCTTTAAAGTGATTGTTTTCAAAATGTTGCGGATGTTGCCGATGCGTTGCGAATGTAACGCTGGCGGTCTGAGCCTCCGCCATTTGATTTTTGTTGAAACCCACTCAAATTAAAGACTGCGGTTCCATTGTGGTCCTCTCTTGGCGTTGCAACAGCAGCCCCTCCAGTGTCACTGCTGCTTTAGGTCCATATTGACGCGCTCGCGGCTTGATTTTTTGTATTACCCTTGGTGGTAGCGCACAATTTTTGGCTCAAACGGGTATAATGGCTCCGATTGGTACGATTTCGTTTGATCTCATCCCCGCTTTCCTGCACAATTCCGCAAATCAATTCAGGAAAGATGGCAGAATTCAAATGGAAGTCAGTGTTCGCGACAACAACGTCGATCAAGCTCTACGTGCGCTCAAGAAAAAGCTGCAACGTGAAGGTGTATTTCGTGAAATGAGGCTCAAAGAGTACTTTGAAAAGCCTTCCGTGCGCAAAGCGCGCGAAAAGAAAGAAGCCGTGAGCCGTCAGCGTAAACTGGCGCGCAAAAAGGCAGAGCGCGAAGGGTAACCTACCGCGCTTGCGTGGGCGGCCTTTGCGCTAGCTTACGTAAATCAACAGACCTGCTGAACGGCTCCGAATTCGTGAGTGTTATGCGGTCTGTATAGTCCTTATTTCCCCTACACCTTCGTGAACGAAGAAGGTGTAGGGGAAATTTTTGTGTCTAAAGGCTACTGTGGAACGGGTCGCGCATTTGGCCGCGAATCTAGAATCTGGCCGTCTCCGTTGCCTAGGAGTCTGACGCCGCCCCTCCGAGTCACCAAAGTAATGCGCGCCGCCCAAGCACTTACACGGGTATCAAGGCGCGCAAGCGCCGCTTGTGGATTCGCGTTGGGGGCCGTGACGACACTGTGCCGTCCAGACAGGCGAATGGGGTGCGGCTCATGGTTTTACTCTTTGGGCGTGAGCGACTACAACCAACCGACCGTCTGGCGCGTGGCGTCTACCACCTTTCATGAAAGCGTCCCACATGGCCCTGAAGACAAAGCTGCATCCACGCAATCAACACATGGCAGGGTACGATTTTGCGCGTTTGGTGGCGCAGACCCCTGACCTTGAGGCGTTTACGATCCGCAATCCGCGCGGTCAGACGACGATTGATTTCCAAGACGTGAATGCGGTTCGGATGCTCAATCGGGCGTTGTTGAAGACACATTACGACATCGATTTTTGGGATCTTCCGAGCGGTTATCTATGCCCGCCGATTCCCGGTCGTGTCGATTACATCCACTATCTGGCGGACTTGCTCGCCGAGAGTCATAGCCACGGCATCCCGCGCGGGCGTCAGATCAAAGTGTTAGACATCGGAACGGGTGCGAGTTTGGTGTATCCTTTGATAGGACAACGCGAATATGGGTGGCACTTTACGGGTGTTGATATTGACGCGGGCGCGATCAAATCGGCACAGCAGATTTGCGACAGCAATGCGATGGATATCACGCTGAAGATGCAAACCGCTCCTGAGAACATCTTTCGCGGTGTCATCGAGCCTCGCGATGCCTTTCATGTGACGATGTGCAATCCGCCGTTTCACGCGTCTATGGAACAGGCGCGCAAAGGCACGCAACGCAAATGGTCGAACCTTGGAAAGGGGCCGTCAAAACAGCTCAATTTTGGCGGGCAAAACGCTGAGCTTTGGTATCCGGGGGGCGAGGTGAAATTTATCGCGCGGATGATTGGACAAAGCGCGCAGTTCGCCAATCAATGCCTCTGGTTTACATCGCTTGTGTCAAAGAAAGACAACCTCGAGCCGCTCCACCGGCTTCTAGGCAAATCCAGAGTTGCCGATGTGAAAGTCGTTGATATGGCGCAGGGGCAAAAAACCAGTCGCTTTATTGCGTGGACCTACATGACAAAAAACCAACGCTCTGCGTTTGCCAGTAAAGCAATGACATAGGGGTCGCGTGTTCGACGGCGTTTAGGCCCGCGCGTTGACCATACGTGTCCAGTCGCGCGCATAGGCGCGCAATTCGTCCTGACTGGGCGCGTCGATACGGGTGGCTGTGTTTTCTGTCGTACCTTGACCGAGCAACATGGCCGCGCCGATGCTCGTTCCCGTGGCGGAGCCTTCGATCTCGACACCATCGGGGCGCAGGGCCGCGAGCATGTTGAGGTAGTCGGAGTTTCGCGCAAACGGGCCTTCCACAACCGCGGGGCCGCGCGCCCCGATCAGGTCGAGACAGGTCTGTGTCATCAGCGCCAGATACAGGGAGAGGGCATATATCCGCGCGCCATCTGTTGTTGGCGCATGTGTCCAGACGTGGTTCCGCTCTTTGAACGGCCCGCTGTCACGCACAACAGATGGCAATAGCATTATCGTGCCACCGAGCACCGCCTTGCGGTCGCCATCCGTTGGTGTCGCAGTTGATCCATCGCGTATCATGTCGAATTCACGTCCGCCCATAAAGCGCGCTGACGGCACTGGATCGCCAAATGCCGAAACATTGATGAGAGTGTCGCGGGTTGGATCGAGTTGGCTTTCATCGGCTCCAACCGCCAATGCAACGACCCAAGTGCCGGTCGATATCACGCTAAATGGTGCTTTGCGTCTTATTATATGCGGCAGTAGCGAGGCATTGCTGTCATGAATGCCGCACGACACGGGTGTCGATCGGGGGAGGCCCGTGGCGGTTGCAACCTCTTGGGTCAAGGTGCCGAGGACTGTGTTTGATGTCTGCGCGGGCGCGAGTTTGGCGCGGATGTTGAGACGGTCCACGAGATCGGAAAATTGCCCCTCGCGCGGTTGCCAAAGATCGGTGTGACAGCCCAATGATGTAACATCAGTGGCAACGGCGCCAGTGAGGCGAAACCCCCAGTATTGTGGATAGGTCACAATATGCGCTGTGCGGTCCAACAGGTCCGGATCACGGTTGAACAGCCAATACAGTTGCGCCCCGACATTCAGACCCGCAGGGAGGCGCGGGCTTCCGGTTTGTGCAAAATCAGGGCGGATCTCATCATACGCCACCGCCAGATCGTCTGGGCCGGTGTGCTCGTAATCCAGCATCGGCGTGGCTAATGCGCCGTCCGCCCCCAAAAGCACGCAGGACGCGCCATGTGTGGTGATCGAAATTGCATCAATCCCGTGGGTTTTGTGGAACTGTGCAAGGTGGTCGACAAAAAACGCCCAATGCCCGTCTAGGTCGAAATGGGGATAGGGTGCCGTGTCGATGACGGTGTTCGGGCGTGTGACCACTGCGATCTCGGTGAACGTTTGTTCGTCCACCAAGGCGAGCTTTGCATTGGTCTTTCCAACATCAAGTACGGCGATATGGCGCAACACGGTCATGGCAGATGAAACACCGTTTGCAGGTCGCTTTGGCGGGGACTGTTGTCTGCGTTTGTCTCCATGATATCCGCCATGTAGGCCCACCATTTTTGCATCACGGGGTGATCGGGGAGGGCGTCCATGGTGTGGGTCTTGCGCCGCCAGAGTACCCCAAACAGATGACGTGTTTCTGGGTCGTAGTGGATTGAATAGTCCTCGACACCCGCGTCCGAAATGAGCGCGGACAACTCCGGCCAGATTTCGTCATGACGTTTCTTGTACTCGGCCAACTGGCCCGCTTTCAAAACCATGCGAAAGGCGTATTTCTCCATCACGTTCATCCTTTGATTTTGACCCACAGGCGCGGCAAGGCGATAACGCCGATCAATAACAAGCCGATAAAGATCGACATCACAATGCCCGGAATATTGAGCAGGCCAAGACCAAAGGTGACAAGCCCCATCACAAATGCGGCGATCACAACGCCGGGGATTGACCCCGAACCACCCAGAATATTAATCCCGCCAAGCACAACCATCGTGACGACTTCCAACTCCATCCCTGTTGCAATCGACGGGCGGGTCGAGCCGAGGCGAGAGGTCAGGCACACGGCGGCCAGCCCCGACATCAACCCCGTGAGTAAAAACAGGATCATCTTGACCCGCTGCACGCGAATGCCCGAAAACAACGCGCCGGTAGGGTTGTTGCCAATGGCATAGACGGCGCGGCCGAAATTGGTTTTGTGTAAAACGATTGTGTAAATCACGGCGAGAATGGCAAAGATCACCAGTTCGACGGAGATCACCCAAAAAACATAGCCCTGACCGAACCATGCGAAATCTGCGGGGTAGCCGCGAAACGCGCCGTCCCCCAATATGATGTAGCTGATGCCGCGAAACAGGCTCATGGTGCCGATGGTCACGACGATGGACGGCAGGCCCAGTCGGGTGACGAGTATACCGTTAAAGGCACCGCATATAAGACCCGCACCCAGACCCGCGAGGACGATGACGGGTGTGCCGAACCCTGCCTGCATTACGACCCCCATGATGGTTGAGGACAGCGCAATGATGGCCGCCACCGACAGGTCGATTTCGCCCGAAATGATCAAGAGCGCCATGGCAAAGGCGATCATCGCCTTTTCGGTAAAGTTGAATGTCGCGTCGCTTAGGTTCCACGCGTTCAAGAAGTACGGCGAGGCGAAGGAGTTCAAAATAAAGATCCCTACAGCCACAGCCAGCAAGAGCGTTTCCCAACTTTTCAGTTTGCGTTCCAACGAGGATCGCAATTGGTCGGGGATGTGGCGGGAGACGTGATGGGGCGCTTGGGGGTCGGTACGGCTCATTGTGTCACCTCTGCGGATTTGAGAATGACGCGGCCTTTGGTGCGGCCTGCGCGTGAGTTGAAGGTAACAGCGATGATGATGGCCGCGCCTGAAATGGCGAGCTGCCAAAATGGTGAGATATCCACCACAGGCAGCGCATTTTTGACCACGCCAAGGAACAGTGCGCCAAGCAATGTGCCAATGACGGTGCCTGAACCGCCAGCAATCGAAATCCCGCCAATCACACAGGCCGCAACCACGTCCAATTCGAATCCGCCCGCGATATCAACATAGGCCACAGCGTAGCGCGCGATCCAAAGATAGCCGGTAAGACCCGCCAAAGCGCCTGAAATAACAAAGGCAAAGAATTGGGTGCGTCCGACATTAATGCCTGTGTACACCGCTGCGTGCGGGTTGCCGCCCACCGCATAAAACGCGCGACCAAGTGTCGTTCGCGACATCACCAGCGCCATGATGACCACGATGGCAATGGCAATCCACCCCAGCACAGGAATACCTAAAATCACACCTCGCGGCACACCGGTAAAGGCGGTGCTCATCTCATGTGCATTGATCCATTGACCGTCAGTCAAAAGGAAAATCACACCGCGAAAAATCGTCATTGTGCCGAGCGTGACTACGATTGGCGGAATGTCGAGTTTCCAGACAAGTAGACCGTTTATAGCCCCCAAAAACGCTCCAATGCTCACCGCGACCACGATAATGACCGATACCGGAAGGCCGGGGGCGGCCACATTGATCATGGCACAGATCATACCCGTGAGGGCGAGGTTGGCGGCCACCGACAAGTCGATACAGCGCGTGAGGATGACCACCATCTGGCCAAGGGCCAGAATGATCAATGGTGAGGTGTCGTTGAACACATTGACGAGGTTCTTGGGCGCGATAAAGCCAATAAACCGGGTTGAAATGAGTGCCACCAAGACGAGGATCGCCCCAAGCAAGATGACTTCGCGCGATTTCAAAATCGTCATGACGCGTCTCCTTTGATACCTATGCCTGCGGCGTGACGCACCAATGTTTCGGGTGTCAGGGTGTCCCCTGATAGCTCTGCCGCAATCCGGCCCTCACGCATGACGATCACACGGTCGGACATGCCAAGGATCTCGGGGATTTCGGAGCTGACCATGATCACGGATAGCCCTTGTGCCGCTAATTCGGACATAAATCCGTGCACCGCTGCCTTTGATCCGATGTCTATGCCTTTGGTTGGCTCGTCGAGGATAATGACACGCGGTTTTGTGGCGAGCCATTTTGCGATCACGACCTTTTGCTGGTTGCCGCCCGACAGGCTGCCTACCGATGTATCAAGCGAGGCCGCGCGCAGGTCGAGCCGCTCGGTGTATTGACGCGCGAGGGCAAATTCCTCAGCCAGTTTGATAAAGCCTCTGCGGGAGGTTTGCCCCAAAGAGGGCAGGGTGACGTTCTGGAAAATAGGCATGTCCAAAATCGCGCCCTGTTTGCCACGATCCTCGGGGACGTAGACCACACCCGCCGCAATTGCATCAGCGGGCGAGCGTATAACGGTAATGTGCCCATCGATCCGCGTCACACCTTTGGCAGGTTTTGTGATCCCGATCAGAGATTGCATGAACTCGGAGCGGCCCGCGCCCACGAGACCGTAAAAGCCAAGGATTTCACCACGATGTAGATCGAATGTGATGTCCTCGAACTCGGTCGGATGACTGTAGCCCACAACTTTCATAACCTCGTCGCCGATGTTTGGAACACGCTTCGGGAAAATCTGATCGACCGAGCGGCCAACCATCATTTGCACCAAATCATCCTCGGCAACGCCCGCAATATCGCCCGCACCAACGAACTGGCCATCGCGAAACACGGTATAGCGGTCTGAAATACGGAACACTTCGTCGAATTTGTGGGAGATGAACAAGATTGCTTTGCCCTGTTTTTTGAGCACATCCACGAGATCATAAAGCTCCTCGATCTCCTTTTGAGAGAGGGCGGCAGTCGGTTCGTCCATGATGACCACGCGCGCATCCACCGACAGGGCGCGGGCAATGGCGACCAAGTGGCGTGAGGCGATCGATAGGTCTTTGAGTTTGATCATCGGGTCAATGTGCGCGCCGATTTCGGTCAGGATCGCATGGGCCTTGTCGCGCATTGCTGTGCGGTCGATCAGGCCAAACCGACCTTTGGGCGCGTGCCCGATGTAGATGTTTTCGGCGACAGTCAACTCGTCGAACAGGACCGTCTCTTGGTGTATGGCCGTCACACCCGCGTCCGAGGCATCTTGCGCCATCGGAAAGGAGAAAGGCGTGCCGTCGAGTAGGATTTGCCCGCCGTCAGGCTGGTAAATACCCGTTAGAATTTTAACAACGGTTGATTTTCCAGCGCCGTTTTCGCCGATCAGTGATGTGACTTTGCCCGCGAACAGCTCAAGCGTGACACCATCAAGTGCTTTGACCCCCGGAAAGGTTTTGGTGATGCGATCAAGTGCGAGAACGGGTGTCCCCGTGTCGGTCGATTGCGTTCGCATGTTTTGGTCCGCGCCCATGGCTCAGCCCTACCGTTCTTGAGAATGTGAGGAAAGAAAGGCGGCGCAAGATTGCTCTGCGCCGCCTCGGATCAGCCGCAGCGTTTAGAAGATATCCTTGAACGCGTCGATGTTGGAGCTGTCGTAGACGAACGGATCCGCCATGGCCGCTGAATTTGTCTCGTCCAGCGTGATTGTGCCCATGCGACCGATCGCAATCTCGGCACCTGGTTCGGCTTTGGCCGCCTCGGTGGCAAGCTGATACGCAAGCATCGTTGCCGAGTAGCCCAGATCAATCGGGTTCCAGATCGCAAACGACTGCGATGCGCCGCTTTCAATTGCGCCCGCCATCTCGGAGGGGAGGCCCAGACCTGTCACGTTGACCTGACCGATTTTGCCCGCATCCGCTACGGCTTGTGCCGCCGCCACGATTCCAACAGATGTAGGTGCGATGATGGCGTCAAGATCAGGATAGGACTGCATCAGGCCTGTGGCCTCGCGGTAAGATTTATCGGCTAGGTCGTCGCCGTAAACGGTGCCGACAACATTGATGCCGGGGTAATTGCCCATCACCTTGGTCATTTCCTCGATCCAGATGTTCTGGTTCGTGGAGGTGGTGGTGGCCGACAACACGGCAACATCGCCACCTTCGGGCAGATGGTCGGCGGCAAGTTTAATGATCATGTTGCCGATGAGCGCATTGGATGAAGGGTTCAGGTGGGCCTGACGGCCATCGTCGGCCACGCCGCTATCCCATGAGATTACGGTGATGCCGCGATCCATCGCTTTTTTGAGCGTGGGGACAAGGGCATCGGTGTCGTTTGCGGATATCGCAATCGCATCGACGTTTTGGGCAATCAGCGAGTTGATCACTTCGATCTGGCCCTCTGCTGTCGTGTCGGTGGGGCCGGTATAGATGATTTCTACGCCGCCAAGTTCGCCTGCGGCTTCTTCTGCGCCTTTTGCTGCGGCCTCAAAAAAGCCGATACCGAGGGCTTTGACAACGAGCGCGATGCGCATGTCGTCCGCCTGTGCGGCACCTGCAAACAGACCCGTGGCAACGGCCGCGGTCGTCAAAAGTTTGGTCAGTTTCATCGTGGGTTCCTCCCTGGTTTACCCGTGTTTGACGGCGCCGCGCGTGGTCTATGCTACGGTGCCGCGTCCTCCTTCGTCGTGGATGGGCCCGCGACGATAAGTTTGATGTCCGCCGCCTCGATCATGGCGGCAGCGCGGTCGCTGATCCCTTCGTCGGTGATCAGAACGTCGATCCGTTCAAGCGGGCATAGGACCAAGCTTGACCGGTTTTCGAATTTCGTGGAATCGACCAGCAACACGACCTCGTCGGCCTGACCGATTAGTTTTTGCTCCGCCTGAATGATGAGCGGATCCCCCTCCATAACGCCAAGCGGGCCGACACCCTGCGCGCCAAGGAACATGCGGCGGGCGTAGAAATTGCCTGTCACATCATTCTCGAACGGCGAGAGCACGATATTTTGCTCGCGGTAGACGATCCCACCCGACAAAAGCACGGTGTTCTTGGAATTTTTGAGCAGGTGCTCTGCAATCGGGAACGAGTTGGTAAAGACCTGACAGCGGCGCGAGGCGAGCGGGTGAACCATCTGGAATGTTGTGGTCCCACCGTTGATAATAATGGGGTCGCCATCCTCGCACAGTTCCACTGCGGCGCGTGCGATTGATTGTTTTTGAGCGTTGTTGAGAGTTTTGTTGATTGCAAATGGACGTCCCGCGAGTCCCGGGAAAGGTTTTGGGGAAAGCGCTTCGGCTCCACCGCGCACACGACGCAGCTTTTTAGCCGTATCCAACGACGCGATATCGCGACGTATAGTGGCCTCTGAGGCACCTGTGAGGCTGCACAACTCCACCACAGTCACGACCGGACGGTCCTGAGCTGCGGATAGAATAACCCCGTGGCGTTCCTTTTCGTGCATTGAATTCCTCCCAATGACGATGAGACTGCCGCAAAGAAATGATCACTGTCAATCATAAATTGTCAAAAAAATCATGCTGCGACTGCAAAATGACTGTATATGATCGTTTGTGATTGACAAGCTGACGCACCCTGCGCAGACTTGGTTTAAATTGAAGTTCACTAATACCTGACGATCGGGAGGAGATCACTATGACATCCGCACCTACGCGGCTTGCATCACTTTGGGATGACGCAAAAGCTGCCAAAATGAGCGAATCCGAGAAATTGCTGTATCGTTCGAACCTGTTGGGTTCGGACAAGCGCGTCACCAATTACGGTGGCGGCAACACCTCGGCGAAAGTCATGGAGGATGATCCGCTCACGGGCGAAAAAGCCGAAGTTCTTTGGGTGAAAGGGTCGGGTGGTGATGTTGGCTCGATCAAAATGGACGGGTTTTCCACGCTGTATATGGACAAGCTGCGCGCCCTGAAGGGAAAGTATCGCGGGCTTGAGTTCGAGGACGAAATGGTCGGTTATTTGCCCCATTGCACCTTTAACCTCAATCCGCGCGCGGCCTCCATTGATACGCCGTTGCACGCCTACGTGCCTAAAAATCACGTCGATCACATGCACCCCGATGCCATCATCGCCATCGCTGCGTCCAAGGACAGCAAGGCTATGACGGCGGAGATTTTTGGCAATGATATCGGTTGGCTTCCATGGAAAAAACCGGGCTACGAGCTTGGCCTTTGGCTTGAGGATTTCTGCCTCAAAAATCCGGATGCAAAGGGGGTCGTGCTCGAATCTCACGGGTTGTTCACATGGGATGATGACGCCAAAACCTGCTACGAAATCACACTTGAGATCATCAATAAAGCGATTGGGTATTTCGAGGAAAAGACCGCGAACGTCCCCGCATTTGGTGGCGCTGTTCATCAAAGTCTAGCGGCCGATGCGCGCCGTGCGGTGGCGGCACAGTTGATGCCCGCTATTCGCGGCTTTGTGTCGGGTGATCAGCATATGACGGGTAATTTTGTTGATAGCGAAACGGTGCTCGAGTTCGTTAATGCAAAGGATATGCGTGCTTTAGCTGCCCTTGGCACCTCTTGCCCCGACCATTTCTTGCGCACCAAAATTTGCCCGCTTGTGGTCGATTTCGATCCGGCCAAAAACAATATCGACGCCGTTCTCGCAGGTCTTGAGGCACAAGTGGCCGCCTACCGTGAGGGCTACAAAGCCTATTATGATCGCTGTAAACACGATGACAGTCCCGCACTGCGCGACCCCAATGCAGTGGTCTATATCGTTCCGGGTGTGGGCATGATTACCTTTGCCAAAGACCGCGCAACCGCGCGAATCTCGGGCGAGTTCTATGTCAACGCAATCAATGTGATGCGCGGCGCGTCTGCTGTCTCCGAGTATTGCGGATTGCCCGAACAAGAGGCGTTTGATATCGAATACTGGCTCCTCGAGGAAGCCAAGTTACAGCGTATGCCAAAGCCCAAATCGCTGGCTGGTCGTGTGGCGCTTATTACGGGTGGCGCGGGCGGGATCGGTGCCGCTACCGCGGCGCGTTACCTGTCTGAAGGGGCCTGTGTCATGCTCGCCGATATCAACATGGATGCCCTTGGCGAAGTGCGTGACGGGTTCGCCAAACAGTTCGGCGCGGACGTGGTGCGTGCGGTCGAAATGAACGTCACAGATGAGGACGCTATTATTGCGGCCTATGCGGATATGGCGGTTGAATTCGGGGGCGTCGATATTCTGGTGTCCAACGCCGGTATTGCCTCGTCGGCTCCGATCGAGGAGACAACTTTGGCCTTGTGGAACAAGAACATGGATATCTTGTCCACGGGTTATTTCCTCGTCTCGCGCGAAGCGTTCAAAATGATGCGCACACAGGATATTGGCGGATCGGTCGTGTTTATCGCATCCAAGAACGGTTTGGCCGCAAGCCCGAACGCCGCAGCGTATTGTACGGCGAAAGCGTCCGAAATCCACCTTGCGCGCTGTCTCGCTCTTGAGGGCGCTGAGGCGGGCATCCGTGTGAATGTGGTCAATCCTGACGCGGTGTTGCGTGGTTCCAAGATTTGGGAGGGCGATTGGCTCGATCAACGTGCATCCACCTATGGCACCGACAAAGAAGGGCTTGAGGAGATGTATCGTGCTCGGTCCATGCTCAAGCGGTCTGTGCTGCCTGAAGATATCGCAGAAGCTGCTTATTTCTTTGCGTCTGAAAAGTCGTCAAAGTCGACGGGCAATATCATCAACGTGGATGCGGGCAACGTTCAGGCGTTTACGCGCTGATCCGGTCGAGAGAGGATAGATCATGATTGAGAGTTCCGTAATTGAGGCGCAAAACGCCAAACGCGCCGCTGACTTGGATGCCGATTTCGACGCCTTGGGCGCGAAACTTGCCCGCCGTGGTGTGGATATTAATGCCCTTGTGGAGCGTGCCAAAACCTTTGGCGTGGCGGTGCCATCGTGGGGGACGGGCACAGGGGGCACACGGTTTGCGCGTTTTCCCGGTGCAGGTGAGCCGCGCGATATTTTCGACAAACTTGACGATTGCGGCGTCATTCAAACCCTGACGCAAGCCACGCCTACTGTATCGTTGCACATCCCGTGGGATAAGGCCGATCCATCCGATTTGCTGGCAAAGGCCGCGCAATACGGATTGTCGTTTGATGCGATGAATTCCAACACGTTCCAAGATCAACCGGACCAAGCGCAATCCTACAAATTCGGCTCACTGAGCCATACGGATGCGGCAACGCGCGCGCAGGCGGTGGAGCACAATCTCGAATGTATCGAGATTGGCCAGTCGCTCGGGTCAAAGGCATTGACGGTTTGGATCGGGGACGGGGCCAATTTCCCCGGACAAACCCACATGGGGCGTCAATTCGAACGGTATCTGGCATCGATGAAAGAGATTTACAAAGGCTTGCCAGACGATTGGCGGATCTTCTCCGAGCATAAAATCTACGAGCCTGCATTCTATTCCACCGTGGTTCAGGACTGGGGTAGCTCGCTTTTGACGGCGCAGGAGTTGGGTGACAAGGCGATGTGTCTTGTCGATCTCGGCCACCATGCGCCCAATGTGAATATCGAGATGATCGTGTCGCGCCTGATTCATGCAGGCAAGCTTGGCGGGTTCCATTTCAACGATAGCAAGTACGGCGACGACGATCTGGATAGCGGAACCATCGAACCCTATCGCTTGTTCCTTGTGTGGAATGAATTGGTGGATGCGCAGGCGACATCGGGGCTTGATCTGGCACATATGATCGACCAGTCCCACAATGTCACCGACCCGATAGAGAGCCTGATGATTTCGGCGATCGAGATTCAACGCGCCTTTGTGCAGGCGTCTCTCGTGGACCGCGATGCTCTCAAGGGCTACCAAGATGACAATGATGCGTTGATGGCTTCGGCCACGTTGCGCGGTGCGTTTCGCACCGATGTCGAGCCGATTTTGGCAAGGGCGCGTTTGGAGACAGGTGGGGCGATTGACCCGATTATGACCTACCGCGCCTCAGGCTACCGCGCCCAAGTGGCGTCAGTTCGGCCCAAAGTGTCGGGCGCCGGCGGCGGTATCGTTTAAATCCGACATATCTATAACCGATCAAAAATACCCCCTGCGAAAGACGTCTTTCGCAGGGGGTTTTATGTGGACGTCAAACGCCGTGACGTGGAGAGAAACGGTCGTTCGACGTCCTGACTTAAGCCCTGGGAGGCGGCTTATAGGTTGGCAAGCAAATCGTTGATGCGGGCTTGTGCAGTGGACAAGGCATCGTCGACCGACTTGTTGCCGGTGATCGCCGAGCCAACTTCTTCGCCAATAATGTCTTGAATGGCGAACTGGCGTTGCACTTCAGCGGGGAGGCTTTCCCCTGTGTCCGCAATTTCAGCAATGTTGTCGCGATGCGGCAAGGCCTTGAATTCAGCCATGTCAAAGACGGCCGAAACGGCGGGCAAATGGCCTGTCCGCGCCCATTGGAAGTCATTGTCGGAGAGATATTTGAACAGTTTGCCGATGGCATCTGTGGTCTCGTCATCGCGGTTGGGGTTCTTTGGTACGACCCAGCCGTGTCCGTCCGCGTAGGTGCTGTCTTTGCCACCAAAGAATTGGGGGACCGGATATACGGTGTAGCCACCGCCAGAAAGCGCGTTGCCGTCTTGTTGGGCCTGATCCTCAAACGCCCCGATAAGCCATGTGCCGTTGACCGCGATCGCGCCCTCGCCATCGGTAAAGCCCGACACCGCAGCAGGGTAGTCAAGATTGACCGTTGTGAGACCTTCGTCGACGATCCGTTTCATGAATTCCACGGCGGCTTTGGCTTCGGGTGTTTCCAGCTTGATAGCGCTTGGGTCTGAAAAGAAGTCAGAGTTTTGTTGTTGCAAGAGGGTGTACAGCATGCGCGTGTAGGCGGACGTTTCGTTCGCAAGGATCTGCACGAGGAACGGTTTGCCAGTCGCCGCTTTGAATTTGGCGCCCATTTCGAAAAACTCGTCAACCGAGGACGGTAGCATCGGCGTGCCGTCCGCGTTCATCATGTCGGCTTCTGCCATCAGGTTGGTGTTGACGTGGAACAACATGGTCCAGTTGTCAAAGGGGAGGCCGAACATTTGACCGTCTTTGGTTACGCCCCCGCGGCCCGCATCGGTAAAGGCCGCAGGATCAATACCTTGTGCGGCAAGGATATCATCAATCGGATCGAGAAGGCCGCGCGACTGGTAATCGGAAATGACCTAGTAGTGCATGGATACAACGTCAGGTGCGGCGCGCGATGCCAGCTGTGCGTTCAGCTGATCGTAACCTGGCCATTCGACGGTGGTGACGTTAACGTCGATGTCGGGGTTTTGCGCCTCGAACGCATTCACGAGCGCCGTGATAATACCACATTCACCCACCGCGGCGGAGACATCCGTCACATCGCCGTACTCTGCGTCACAGGCGCCGAAAAAGCGCTGTAGTTCGATGGTGGTTTGTGCCGAGGCGGCCATGCCGGAAAGCATGAAAGCCGAGGCGGTGCCGAGCAGTAGTCGTTTCATTGGTCGTCTCCCTAGGTTTGTGTGGCGGGATAGTCCCGCAAATTGCCCGCTCAAGTCTCCTCCCGAGTGGGGTATTCATGTGGGGCGGGCGCAGCTATTTCACCGCGCCGCCCGAGACAGCGGTCACGATGTGGCGCTGAAAGAAAATGTAGACGACCACCACGGGCAGCGAGGCAAACACCGCCTGCGCGGTCAAAAAGCCCAAGCCCTCTGACTGAGCGAAATTGGACTGGCTGGACGCGATGCCGATGGTCAGTGTGAACATCTCTTTTTTGGTCGCGGAGATGAGGGGCCACCAGTAATCGTTCCACGCCATCAAAAAGGTAAAGATACCGAGTGTCGCCTGTGCAGGCAGCGTGAGCGGCAAAAGGACTTTCCAGAAAATGCGCCACGCCGATGCATTATCAAGCAATGCCGCCTCGTCAATTTCCTTGGGAATCGCCCGAAAAAACTGTGTCATCAAATAGACGCCAAATGCGGATGACATCCCCGGAAGGATCAAGCCCAGATAGGTATTATGCAGGGCGAACCAATTAAACATTTGGTGGCGCGCGATAATGATCGCCTGTTCGGGAACGGCCAAACCAAACAGCACAATGATGAACAACGTTTTGCGAAAGGGAAATTCAAGACGGGCAAACGCATAGCCGGCCATAGACGACAAGATCAGCACCCCAATCGTTTGTCCCGTGGCCACGATGATCGAGTTCCACAGCCACCCAAAGACCGAGCTGGATTTGAATATGTTGACATAGTTGGCCAGCGTGTAGGGGGGCGAGAACACAGATTGTGTGCCCACCATCAGCTCCGCGTTATCCTTGAACGATAACCCGACAATCCATGCGACAGGGGCAAGCATGATCACCGCAAAGACGGCAGATATCCAAAACAGGCGTCTGTGCGCAGTAAACGTATCGGGATCGTAAGGGCGCGCCATAATCACTGCTCCTCTTTGCGGGTTGAGAGCCAATATTGGACCATTGCGGCGGCCAATATGATGAGGAACAGGATTTCGGATGCGGCGGTGCCCATACCGATTTCCCACCGCACAAACCCCGTTTCATAGATATACATCACGATGGGGCGCGATGATCCCGCAGGGCCGCCATTGGTCATCAATTGTGCCTGTCCAAACAGTTGGAATTGCAAAACAATCTGAATGATCGCGACCATCGCCAACGTGCCTTTGATCGAGGGGAGGGTGATACGCGTAAGGCCACGCCATTTGGAGGCGTTGTCGAGGGCTGCGGCCTCATAGAGGTCTTTGGGGATCTGTTGCAACGCCGCAAGGATCAAGATCATGGGCAGGCCGAGGCTCCACCACACGGTCGCCACGCCGACCGAGAACAACGACCATCCGCGTTCGGACAAAAAGCCGATTTGCGCCCAACCGAAATGGTCAAATATCACAGACATAAGCCCGTCTCCGGGGATAAACACGATCCGCCAGATCAAGGTGACGATCGTGACCGACAGGATGGAGGACGAAAAGAACAAGCCGCGCAGAAAGGACGACCCGCGAGAGGCCTTGTTCAACGCGAGGGCGAGGAACAGGCCAAGGGTCACCAATGTCGGGACTGATACCGCAACGAACAACACCGTGTTGCGTACCGCTTGGGCAAAAACGGGATCTTTGAGCACGGGAGAATAGTTTTTGAGGCCGATAAATTGCGCGCCACCAAACAGGTCGACTTTATTGAGGGACAACCACATGCCCCAGATCAGTGGAAACACGAGAAGGACGACAAAGAAGATGAGAAAGGGCAGGGCAAATAGCCCGTTGGCCCATGAAGAGCGGCGGTAGGACCGTGCCATTATACCGGTTCCTTGTGCGGGTAGGCTTGTCCGTCAGCATCAAAAATGTGGATGGATGCGGCGTCGATGGAAACGCAGATCGTTGTGCCCGTTGTGACGTCCGAGCGCCCATCATCCTCAACGACAATTTCCGATCCGTTGTCCAATGTGCCGTAAATCAACGTGCGCTCGCCCAGGCGCTCGACAACATCGACGGACAGGCGCAAGCCGTTGGACCCATCACGGATGACATGGGCATCTTCTGCGCGAATGCCGATTTCGGCCCCTTGCGGCTTGAAGTATTCTGGCACCACAACGTTCGTATCGATATCGCCCACGGCATCTACACTTACGACCGTTCCACCAGTGGACGACGTGACAGCGGCGATGGGCAAAAATGACATTGCAGGCGAGCCGACAAAGCCCGCAACAAATTTGCTTACGGGGCGATGGTAGATGTCCATCGGTGTGCCGACCTGTTCGATGCCTTGATTGTTGAGAATGACGATGCGATCGGCCAGTGTCATGGCCTCAACCTGATCATGGGTCACGAAAATCATCGTTGCCCCTAAACGGCGGTGGAGTTGCGCCAGCTCAAGCCGTGTACGCCCGCGCAACGCTGCATCGAGATTGGACAATGGCTCATCGAACAAAAACGCTTTTGGCTCTTTGGTGATTGCGCGGCCAATGGCAACGCGCTGTCTCTGGCCGCCCGATAGCTTTGCCGGTTTGCGGTCCAAAAGATGATCGATTTCAAGGACTTTGGCGGTTTCCGTCACGCGGCGCTCAATATCTGCTTTGCCGGTGCCAATGTTTTCAAGGCCAAAGCTCATGTTTTGCGCCACGGTCATGTGCGGATAAAGCGCGTAGGATTGAAACACCATGGCCACACCACGCTGGCCGGGGGGCAGGGCATCAATGCGCGCCCCGCCCAAATGGATTTCGCCGCCATCTACGGCCTCTAGCCCCGCAATCATGCGTAAAAGTGTGGACTTCCCACAGCCCGACGGCCCCAAGAAGACCACGAATTCACCGGCATCTATCGACAATGAGATATCAGAAAGCACTGTTACCGCGCCGTAGCGTTTGGTCAGGTTTGTAATTTCGATAGGCGCAGACATGAGGTTTCCTTTGGTAGGCCGTATGAGCGACGCGAAGAGGATGGGGGCGATTACGCCCCGATCCGGATCATGCGGTAGCTTGCGGGGGGCAGGGTCGCGCTCAGGCGACCATTGGTCACGGTGGCGTTTTTGCCATCTGTCGGAGCGACAGGTTCCCCATCGGGGCCGTTAACGGCCTTTAGGTCGAAGCCTTCGATGACCTTATCCATGATAATTTTGGACTGATCAAAACCACCAAGCGCCACATCCAATTCAATGGGTTCAGACAGGTTGCGGTTGACGAAAAAGAACGTCAGCGCGCCGTCATCCGCGGCCACTGCGGAGGCATCCAAGTATTTGATACCTTTCGCAAAGTCTGTATCAAAGGTTGGGCTGTCAATGCGGATGTCGAGAGATGTACCGCGACCATATTGTGAGCCGTAAAGGTAGGGGTAAAAGATCGTTTGTCGCCACGCGGGTCCGCCCTTGACCGTCATGATAGGGGCGATCACGTTGACCAATTGCGCAAGGCAGCCGATTTTCACGACATCTGCGCGACGAATAAACGAGTTGATGATCGATCCGACTTGGAGGACGTCCGCGAAGTCATAGGTGTCTTCGAGCAACGGCGGCGCAAACGGCCATCCTTCGTTGCCTTGCAAGATCGCTTTGTCCTGTTCGGCGGAATGATACCAGACGTTCCATTCGTCAAAGGAAATGTAGACATCATGGGACGAGCGTTTTTTGGTCTTCGTCTGTTTGATAACGGCGGCGATTGTGTCGATGTAATCGTCGAGTAAAACAGATTTCCCCAAGAAACTTTGAGGATTTGCATCGTGATCGTCGAAATACATATGCAAGGACACGTAGTCGACCGCATCGTACGTGTAGTCGAGAACGGTGGCCTCCCATTCAGGGTAGGTCGCCATTTTGGGCGAGGATGACCCGCACACCACCAATTCGATTGATTTGTCGGATGCGCGCATGGCTTTGGCGGTTTCAAATGCAATCCGGCCATATTCGGCAGCGGTTTTTTGACCGATTTGCCACGGGCCGTCCATTTCGTTGCCAAGGCACCAAAGTTTGACGTCCCATGGTGCGTCCCGCCCGTTTGCCTTGCGCAGATCGGACCAATAGGAGCCACCCGGATGGTTGACGTATTCAAGAAAGTTACGCGCCTCATCCAGACCACGTGAGCCGAGGTTAACCGCGAGCATCATTTCGGTGCCTGCCTTTTCCGCCCAATCCGCGAACTCATGGATGCCAACCTCATTGCTCTCGGAGGTGTGCCACGCCAGATCAAGGCGTACGGGGCGGTCCTCTTTTGGGCCGATACCATCTTCCCAATTGTAGGCAGACACAAAATTCCCGCCGGGGTAGCGCGTAATCGGCACATCGATTTCTTTCACAAGATCAATGACATCTTGGCGAAATCCATCAGCATCGGCTGTCGGGTGGTCAGGCTCGTAAATACCTGTGTAAACCGCACGTCCCAAATGTTCGACAAACGATCCGTATAGACGGGGGTCAATTTCCGCGACTGTATAATCGCGGTGAGCAGTCACCGTAGCACGCATAATATGCGTCTCGTCCCTATGTATCAGTATATCTGATTTATATCAGTTGATGTGATGGTAAGGGGTGATGTGTCGTTCGGTCAATGCTTTTTGCGGATACTGGCATATCAGTTTTTCGGATATAATTAAGTCCTTAGACTTAGAACAATATCTTCGTCGTAATTACCAAAACCACGACCAAAGATGTTCACGCCGCCGGGGTGATCGGCTGTGTCAGGAACCATAATACGGACCCGAATCGAGCGATGTTCATCAAGGTGAAGGTCATCAAGACCCACATTGGACAGGCGTGTCCCGTCGAGGAACGTGCCCTCTGGCGTGACGCGAAATGTCTTGAGGTGGCCATACTGGCTACCTTCCAATTTCCACCAGTCGGGCGTGTATTTTCCGCGTCTGTCACCGTAGTCTCCGGGCGCGGTCCATGCGCCAATAACCGTACCGTTGATGGCGATGGTGATGTCGGATGGCCAATTGTCCGATGTGCCCGGAACCTCTGATGATAGCTCCATTTGGACGTCGAGTTCGCGCACCGCTTTGCCAGCAATGCGGGCGTTGTTCGGGAACTGATACTCTAGGTATCCCTTTGTAAACCATATCAAACCTGACTTCATCCGGTCGGGCAAAAGGAATGTGTCCGGGCTATCGAGGAAGCCGATAATCCCTGTGTCTGAGCATAGCCCGCACGGGGCTGCGACCTCATATCCTGAATACAGGCCAACGGGCATCGCGACCTTGATGACATCGTCTTGCGGCTTGCTTGATCCCGCAAAAGACACCACGATTTCGTCGTGGACTGCGCGGCATATTTTCTGGCTGCCCTTGCGCGCTTTTTGGCTTTCGGTTTCGATCAATCCACAATCTTCAAGTTGATTGATATGGGTTGAGGCGCTCGATTGCGGTAAATCTAGCTCATCCGCAATGTCGTTGACGTTCATCGCGCCGCGTTCATGCAAAAGTGTGAGGATCGCGAGGCGCGCAGGGGCTGATAGAGCCTTGAGCACGGGGCCGCCGGTCTCCGGCGTGACCATCAAAAACCGCTTGTCCATGGCTGCCTCCCAAAGGGTTTATCATTGGTTCTTATGATGTGAGTATCAAGAAAGCGGATAGATATCTAGTCTCGCGCTGCGAAAAGCAGATTCATGTATGGCTTTGCACGTAGGAGACGCCGCTTCAGCGCCAAGAACAATACAAACCCAGTTGCTTTGGAGGCAAATGTTTGAGGGGCTCATATCAGCGCGGCGCGCGCGAGAGTGCGTCTTTGAGGGAGAGGGGCGCCGAGGTTTTGTTGCGCAAATCGAGAGAGGTCACCAGATCGAGCAGGTGGTTCTTCATCAACTCCTCGGCCCGCGCGCCATCGTGATTGGCAAGGGCGGCGATCAAAGCGTCATGCGCATGGCTTTCGCACATGGCCGCGCGCCGCTGCCAATACAGTGCAATGATGAGCGACGAGCGCGATATCAATTGAGTGATGAACGCGGCAATCGTGGCTTGGTCGGCGATCCGCGCGATTTCGATGTGAAATTGTCCCGACAGATATAGGGCGTGGCCGTGCTGACCTGCATGAAGTGCCGTATGTTCGGCGTCGATATGCGCCTGTAGTTTGATGATATCGTCGGGGGTTGCACGCTGTGCGGCGGAGTAGGCCGTGCGCGGCTCCAACAGGGCGCGGGCCTCAAACACCTCGCGGGCGTCTTGGACGGTTGGTTGTGCGACAAAAGCCCCGCGATTGCGTTTGTGTTCGATCAGCCGCTGATGTGAGAGCGATTGGAATGCGGCGCGCACCGTGGTGCGGCTGACCCCGTAAATCTCTGCGATGTCATCCTCACCAAGTTTGGTTCCGGGGGCGAGTTGGTGCTCGTGGATGGCCAGTTCGAGTTTTTCAAACAGCTGGTCTGCGGTGGGTGGCGCGGTGAGTGGTTCGGTCATGTTTTATCCTCTGTCTCGATAGTGGAATCACGCACGGCATAGTTCAAGCAAGATCGGGCAGGATGCCTTGTCGGCAAGATTGTATACAATAATGTGCGCAAATATGAGGACAGTCGTGCTGCGGCTGCACAAAAATGCGTCATTGGCCGTTTTTGGGACCTAAATGCATCACAAATGCTGGTCGATTGGGGGCGGCGTGGCGTGAACATAAGGAGCAACACAACACACAGCGCTGAGCGTGATGGAGCGGATATGAGCACCGGATATGATCTTGAATTGATCAATATGACCAAGAGATACGGCGAAACCCTCGCGGTTGACCGTATCAATTATCAATTCAAAGCAGGTAGTTACGTGTGCCTTTTGGGTCCGTCCGGTTGTGGCAAGTCGTCGACGCTGCGTATGATTGCAGGACACGAAAGCCTGTCTGACGGCTCCGTGGTTCTGGACGGGTTCGACGTGTCGCACCTGCCGCCTGCCAAACGCGGCACGGCGATGATGTTCCAAAACTACGCGCTGTTTCCACACCTCACTGTGCGCGACAACGTGGCCTTCTCGCTGCGGATGAAAGGCATGGACAAGATCGCGCGCCATGCCAAGGCCAATGCGCTATTGGAACTCGTCGATATGACTGCGCTGGCCGATCGTTTGCCTGCGCAACTGTCGGGGGGACAACAACAACGGGTCGCATTGGCGCGTGCGCTCATCACCGAGCCAAAGGTTTTGTTACTCGACGAGCCGCTCTCCGCGCTTGATCCGTTTTTACGGGTACGGATGCGCGCCGAGTTGAAGAAGCTGCAACGCGCCCTTGGCATTACCTTTATCCACGTCACCCATGGTCAGGACGAGGCACTCGCACTTGGCGATACGTTGGTGGTGATGAACAACGCGGTGATTGAGCAGGCCGGACCTGCGCGCGATGTGTGGAGTGCACCAAAGACCGAATTTGTGGCCCGCTTTATGGGCGGTCACAATGTCATCACGCTGGACGGCGGCAAGGTCGCGCTGCGGGCGGATGACGTGAAAGTGGGGGCCAAAGGACTGCCTGCCACCGTCACAACCGTTGAATATCAAGGTGGCCATGTCGCGCTGAACGCGCGGATGCAATCGGGCGATGAGGTGCTTGCCCTCGTGCCTGAAGCCACATTTTTCAAGTCACCAAAAAACCCCGGCGATGCGGTCAAGCTCGCATGGGACGAGGGGCGGCTGCACCGCCTCCTAGGCTAAATCAATCCCCTCAAAGCAACCAACAAAGGACGATCCAATGTCGAAAATGCGTTATAGCCGTCGTGCTGTTTTGAAAGGTGGCGCCGCTGCTGCCACTGCATCCCTCCTGCCTGCGCCCATGGTGTGGGCGCAAGAAATCAAAGATATCAAATTGCGTCAGTTTGGCACGGGCGTGTCCAACCTCAACGATGTGGCCAATAAGGTGAAAGAAGACCTTGGGTTCACCCTTGAAATGACCGCGCTTGACTCCGATAGCGTGACACAGCGCGCAGCGACACAGCCCGACAGTTTCGACATTGCCGATATCGAATACTGGATCTGTAAAAAGGTCTGGCCCACGGGCAACCTTCAGGCGATGGATACCTCCAAAATCGCCAACTACGACAAGATCGTTGGCACGTTCCGTTCTGGAAAATTGACCCCTGAAAGCGTGATTGCACAGGGCACGGCACCGCACACCGTGGGCTTCACCGATGGTCCGGGTGGCACGACATTCGCCGAGGGCGAAACAGGTTGGATGACCTTGATCCCGACGATTTACAACGCGGATACGCTGGGCATCCGTCCCGACTTGATCGGCCGCCCGATTGAGAGCTGGACCGAGCTGTTGAACCCTGAGTTCAAGGGCAAGGCGTCGATCCTCGATATTTCGTCCATCGGCATCATGGATATGGCGATGGTCTGTGAGGCCATGGGCGAAATCCAATACGGCGATAAGGGCAACATGACCCAAGAGGAGATCAACAAAACATTCGCGATCTTCACAGAAGCCAAGAAAAACGGCCAGTTCCGCGCGTTCTGGAAATCGTTCGACGAGTCCGTCAACCTGATGGCGTCTGGCGAAGTGGTGATTCAGTCCATGTGGTCACCCGCGATTACAGCCGTCAAATCACGCGGCATTCCATGCGTGTATCAACCGCTTAAAGAGGGCTACCGCTCATGGGGTGGCGGCTTGGGCCTGTCTGCGAACCTCTCGGGAATGGAGCTGGACGCGGCATATGAATACATCAACTGGTATTTGTCTGGTTGGGTCGGCGGCTACCTGATGCGTCAGGGCTATTATTCGGCTGTGCCCGAAACCTCCAAAGAGTTCATGTCTGAGAATGAATGGGGCTACTGGTTCGAGGGCAAGGCAGCCACGGGCGACATCACATCGCCCACGGGTGACGTGTTGGCCACGGCGGGCGATTTGCGTGACGGTGGGTCGTTCACTGACCGCATGGGCTCTGTCGCATGCTGGAACTCCGTCATGGACGAAAACCAGTACATGGTCCGCAAATGGAATGAATTCATCGCGGCGTGATGATCTCGAAACGGGGGTGTGCCCCTCCACTGTGCGGGCTTTGCGGCCCGCACAGACTTTCTACCCCCTGATACATAACTAAAACGCGCACTGCGCGCGATGTGAGGCAGCATGGCCAGAGGCAGACAATTGATTGCGTATCTACAGGCTGCGCCGCTTATGGTGGTGTTGCTTGCCTTTCTTGTGGCTCCGATCGGAATGATCGTTGTGGTCAGCTTTTGGGGGGCGACCGAGTTTTCGATCTATCCCGCATTCCAGTTCGACAACTATGCGTTCTTGTTCGGCTCTCCAGTCACCTACAAGGTGTTTCTGGCCACGTTCAAATACGCGATAATTACATGGGTGTTCACCCTCGCAATCGGCTTCACCGTTGCCTATTTCTTGGCGTTTCATGTGCGGTCGCAAACCATGCAGATCGCCCTGTTTTTGCTGTGCACCATTCCGTTTTGGACGTCGAATATCATCCGGATGATTTCATGGATTCCGTTTTTGGGGCGCAACGGGATTGCCAACCAGACACTCATTTCGTGGGGCGTGATAGATGCGCCGCTTGACTGGTTGCTCTATTCCGATTTCGCGGTGATCCTCGCGTTTGTCCACCTTTACACGCTGTTCATGGTGGTGCCAATTTTCAACACGATGATGCGGATCGACCGCAGTCTGATTGAGGCGGCCTATGACAATGGCGCCACCGGATTGCAAACACTGTGGCACGTCATTGTTCCGCTCACCAAACCCGGGATCATGATCGGGACGATATTTGTCGTCACCTTGGTGATGGGCGATTTCATCACCGTGCGGTTCATGTCGGGCAGTCAAAAAGCCAATGTCGGACGCTTGATTTCAAACGATATTTCATTGCTTCAATACCCGTCTGCGGCGGCTACGGCGGTGGTGTTGTTGTGCACTGTTTTGATCGTCATTGGCGTGTTGCTGCGCTTCGTCAATATTCGCAAGGAGTTATAACATGGACCGCCGTCCTCGTTCGTTTTACGTCCTCTCCGGCTTCTTTGGCCTGTTCTTGTTGTTCCTCTACGGGCCTACACTGACCATCGGCATCCTGTCGTTCCAAGGCGAGACGGGTGGTCTGACCTTTCCTATGCGCGGCACATCACTCAATTGGTTTCGCGAACTGTTCGAGCAACAGGCCGTGGGCGATATTTGGGGGTCTTTTCGCCGCTCTTTGGCGTTGGGCCTTATGGTGATGGTCACCACGGTGGTGGTGTCAGTCTCTGCGGGGCTGGCGTTTCGCAAACGCTTTGCAGGCTCGGCTGTGCTGTTCTATCTGGCAATTACTTCGTTGGTTATTCCCTCAATCCTCGTGTCCTTAGGGGTGGGTCTGATTTTCAATCAATTGGGGTTCAAAATCCATTGGGCGACATCGGGATTTGGCAGCCAGTTGACATGGACCCTGCCGTTTGGATTGCTGATCATGTTCGCGGTCTTCAACCGCTTTGATAAATCGTTCGAGGAAGCCGCCCGCGACCAAGGGGCAAGTGCTGTGCAAACTCTACGCCATGTGGTGTTGCCCATTATTGCGCCCTCGCTGATCGGGGTGGCCTTGTTCGGGTTCACGCTGTCGTATGACGAGTTTGCGCGCACGCTGTTGACCGCCGGTAGCTACAACACTCTGCCGCTCGAAATATTCGGGATGACGACCAATGTGACCACGCCCGTGATTTATGCGCTGGGCACGTTCACCACGCTGTTTTCTTTGGGCATCATCGGCGCGTTTCTCATTATCGTCTGGGCCATGGGCAAACGTCGATCGCGCGGTGGTTCGGATGCGGGAAAGGCCATGTGATGCATCTGGTTTATATCAACCCCAACGCGACACAGGCAATGACGGACGGGGTGGTGGCCGTGGCCCGCGCCGCGGTGCCCCATGCCAACGTAACGGGTCTGACGAACACCGATGGCCCGCCCGCCATAGAGGGGCCACAAGACGGCGCTGCGGCACTGGAGGGTGTGTTGCGCCTTGTCGCGACCGCACAGTCCATCGGCGCGGACGCCATCATCATCGCCTGTTTTGACGACACGGGTCTGGCCCAAGCGCGCGCTGTCGCAACGTGTCCTGTGCTGGGCATAGGGCAGGCGGCCTATACGGTCGCGGCCCTCTCTGGGGGGCGGTTTTCGGTTGTCACATCCCTGCCGGTTTCGGTGCCGGTGATTGCGGGCAATATTGATGCGGCGGGGATGTCGGATCACTGCCTAGAGGTGCGCGCCAGCGGTCTGGCCGTGCTTGATATCGACGCGGGCAGCGAGGCCACGCGGGTGCAGTTGGCTGATGAAATTCGTTCGGCTCAGGCGCAGGGGTGTCGCTCGGTCGTGCTTGGCTGTGCGGGCATGGCTCCCCTGCACGCCGATCTGAGCGCGCGCACGCAGGTGCCGTTGATCGACGGTGTTGCCGCCTCCGCACATCTGGCCGTGGCGGCCATTGCCACCATAGCGCCGAAATCCGGATGACACCGGCGCATTGAGTAGGCCGCCGCTGCTGCGCGCTGTGCAGCCATGAAAAAAGCGGGCGTCGATACCGATGCCCGCTTTTGATTTCATCGGTGTGGCGCGGGATTACTCCGTGCCGCGTGCCAAAGCTGCCACGCCTGTACGGGCCGTTTCCAACAGGCCAAGAGGACGCATGAGATCGGCGAAGGCGTCGATCTTTTCCGACTGACCTGTCATCTCGAACACAAAGCTGGTCAATGTGCTATCGACCACATTGGCACGAAAAATCTCCGCAAGGCGCAAGGCCTCAATGCGGTTGTTGCCTGTGCCTTCGACTTTGAACAGCGCCAGCTCACGTTCAATGGAGGGACCATCGACCGTCAGGTCATTGACCTGATGCACAGGCACAATCCGGCCGAGCTGTGCCTTGATCTGTTCAATGACATCACGCGTGCCAGTGGTCACGATGGTGATGCGCGACAGATGCGTGTCATGGTTCACCTCGGCCACGGTCAGGCTTTCGATGTTGTAGCCACGACCCGAAAACAGACCGATCACGCGCGCCAGAACGCCGCTTTCGTTATCGACAAGCACCGCGAGCGTGTGTTTCTCGATGATTTCCGCGTGGTAATCACGTAGATCATAGGCGGAGTGGCTGCTTGAGCCTTCTTTGATTTGTAGGGCAGACATGTGTTCTCTCCTTACACCAAAACCGCGCCATCGGACTTGATCGCACCATCGGTGGACGCTTCGCCGAGCAGCATTTCATTGTGGGGTTTGCCCGATGGGATCATCGGGAAACAGTTCTCGTGCTTTTCAACCAAACAATCAAAGATCACCGGACCATCGTAGTTGATCATTTCCATAATTGCGTCATCGAGATCTTTGGGATCGGAACAACGAATGCCCTTCGCGCCAAAGGCCTCTGCGAGTTTCACAAAGTCTGGCAGACTTTCGGACCACGAGGAGCTATAGCGCTCGCCATGCAACAATTGCTGCCACTGGCGCACCATGCCGAGGCGTTCGTTGTTGAGGATAAACTGTTTGACGGGGGCGCCGTATTGCATCGCCGTACCCATCTCTTGCATGTTCATCAGCCAACTGGCCTCACCCGCGACATTGACCACAAGCGCGTCAGGATGCGCCATTTGCACGCCGATTGACGCCGGAAAGCCGTAGCCCATCGTGCCAAGACCACCCGAGGTCATCCAGCGGTTCGGATCCTCAAAGCCAAGGAACTGCGCCGCCCACATCTGGTGCTGGCCCACTTCGGTGGTGATGTAGCGGTCCATGCCTTTGGTTAGTGCTTCAAACCGTTCAAGCGCGTATTGCGGTTTGATCACCGTGTCCGAGTTTTTGTAGGTCAGGCATTTGACGTCCCGCCACTCTTGGATCTGCTTGGACCATGCGCTGATATCAGCGGTCTTGCGGCCACGTGATTTCCAGACTTTGAGAATATCCTCAAGGACATGTGCCACGTCGCCGATGACGGGCTTTTCAACGCGGATCACCTTGTTGATGGATGACGGGTCAATGTCGATGTGGATTTTCTTTGAGTTGGGCGAAAAGTCCTGAATCCGGCCGGTGATGCGGTCGTCAAAGCGTGCGCCGATGTTGATCATAAGATCACATCCGTGCATCGCCATGTTGGCCTCATACAGACCGTGCATCCCGAGCATACCAAGCCAATGCTTCCCAGAGGCGGGGTAGGAGCCAAGGCCCATCAATGTGGACGTGATCGGAAATCCTGTGGCCTCAACCAATTCGCGCAACAGCTGCGATGCGGCCGGGCCGGAGTTGATCACGCCGCCACCTGTGTAGAACACGGGGCGCTCTGCCTTTTCGATCATCGCCACAACGTCCGTGATATCCTCAATCGAGGCTTTCATCACGGGTTGGTAATGGCTCACTTTGGCTTTCGATGGCGGGACATACGTCCCTTCGGCAAACTGCACATCCTTTGGCAGGTCAACCAACACAGGGCCCGGACGGCCGGAGGTGGCGACATGGAATGCCTGATGGAGCGTCTCCGCGAGTTTTTCGGTGTCTTTGACGAGCCAGTTGTGTTTGGTGCACGGGCGGGTGATGCCAACGGTATCGGCCTCTTGGAACCCGTCAGTGCCGATCATGAATGTCGGAACCTGACCCGAGAGAACAACAATCGGAATACTGTCGAGCAGCGCATCTGTCAGACCCGTGACGGCATTTGTAGCCCCGGGGCCAGAGGTGACAAGGGCCACACCGGGTTTGCCTGTCGAGCGCGCGTAGCCTTCGGCGGCATGAACGGCTGCTTGCTCATGGCGCACGAGGACGTGGTTGATATCGGTTTGCTGAAAAATAGCATCGTAGATCGGTAGAACAGCCCCACCAGGGTAGCCGAATATCGTATCGACGCCTTGGTCTTTCAGGGCTTGGACGATCATTTGAGCGCCGGTCATCTGACGTGTCATCTCATTTTCCTCTTACGCGTCTCGTGTCATGGTCATGGGCAGTAGATGGTCGTTTAGCAATAAAAAAGCCCCCGATTTCGGGGGCGCATGGGAACCGATAGGGTCAACCTCTCTTCAGAGGCCCATGCGCGGATATCCCACTCGTACGACAAGAATGCCAAGCATGGCGTTCGCTCCTTTACTGCGTTGCCAGAACTTAGGGCTGACACAAAGGGGCGTCAACCGCAAAATTGCGACTTAAAATACATAAAGTATCCAATGTGGACTGTATTTTGAAATTAAGTTACAAAATTAGGGGGCGTTGCCGATCTTTTCAAAAACATGATGGCCCCATGATGACCTATAGACCGGCAATTATTGGCCCGCCGCTGTGTCGTGTGCCGCGCGGATATAGCCAAAGCCGAGGTCACAAAACTTTCGAATAGCTGAAACACTGCGTTTAGAAACCTGCGCGATGGTGTGACAGATCGCGCACGGTTCTGGCGTTTGGGTCTGGCGCGGCCGTGATGGACGCGGGACGCCTGCGAGCGAAAATCACGGTGCGGGCAGCTTTGCATGGGGCCTCTATGTCACGAAGGGCAACTCCGATGTCTATGACAACGTCGATGCCTGTCGCGTTTTTTTAGGCCGTGCCACGTGGCGGGCGTTCGTTTTCGATGGTGAAAATCATCCCGTCAAGCAGCTCTTCCAATTCAGGGCGCGCCGAGGGGCCGTTGGAGATCGAGATGAGCAACAGGCTGCCATCAGGGCGGACCACAAACACGCCTGGTTCGGCAAAGCGGCGATCGGTTTCTGCCGCAGTCAACGGCTCCGAGACATAGACGCCAAGGGCGGCCATATGTGCCTCAGAGAGATCATAGCCTAAATCAAACTGCCAATCGAACGCATCACGGTCTGCTTGGGCTTTGTCGAGCGGATCGGCCGAGACGACAGCAATGTCAAATCCGGCGTCATACCATTTGTCGCGCATCTCATTGAGAATTTTGAGATATTTCTTGCAGCGTCCGCAATGTTTGCCGCGGTAGACGACGAGCAAGGACCAGTTGTCACGCATCCCTCCAAGGGTGACGGTGCCTCCGCCGACTTTTGGCAACGTAATGGCGTCGAGGTGATCACCGGCGATTGGTTTTGGTGTTGGCATGTGCGTGTCCCTTTTTTGATGTGAGGCACGCTAACGTGACGCGCATAGGGGGGCAACGGCAAATGGTGCACATGTCAGTCTCGCCAAAGGCGCATATTGTGTGATGTTTCTTTAGGATTTGTCGGGGCGGGCCATTGTGTTGCGCGGCGCGCCGCATTAACATTGCCCCTATGAAAACAGTGCCAAAACCAAACACCGATGACGCCCTTATTCAGGAATTTTTGAACAAAGGCGGCAAGGTCAGTGTCGGAAAAACCAAACCCCTGCCGGCCGAATTGGGCCTGAGCAAGAACGTTTGGAACAACAAGCTGACCAAAGAAGAGAAAGCAGCACGCGATAAGAAGTGATCGCGTGCGCTGGCGTTAAAACCGTCCTGTGCCTTGCAAAACCCCGTGCTCCATCGCGTAGCGGGTTAGGCCTGCGGTCGATGAAATACCTAGCTTGCGTTTGATGTTTTTGCGGTGGGTTTCCACCGTGCGCACCGATATATCGAGTGCTTCGGCAACATCGCGGTTTGAGTGCCCCTGTGCCAACTCCAATAGAATTGTTTGTTCGCGTCCCGTTAGCGCCTCACGGCCATCGCGGGTTTTTGGGCTCATTGCGGCTTGTGCACCGTTACACAAATACCGCTCGCCACGCATCACCGTATCAATCGCGTCTTTTACGTCATCTGTCGGTACGTCTTTGAGCACGTAACCCATAGCGCCGTGACTCAGTGCGGCTGAGATGTATTCGGGGCTGTCGTGCATCGACAGGATCAGGATGCGGGTCTCAGGGGCGCGTTCCAGTATGATTTCGGTCGCTGTCAGCCCGCCCATGTGCGGCATGTTCAGATCGAGCAAAATGACGTCTGGGCACAGAGCGGCCAGTTGGTCCACCGCCTCTTGGCCGTTGGTGAGACAGTCCACCACGTCAAGGTCGTCAAATGTCTCGAGCAAGGCACGAATGCCCTCGGCCACCATCGGGTGATCGTCCACAATCAATACGCGTGTGATGGGTTTGGTCATGGGGCTGCCTTTTTGGGAGGGTCGGTGCGATTGGCGGAGGCGGGGGGGAGCATGTGTTTGAGTGGGACGGTAGCATCAAGACAAGTGCCAGGATTGCGGTGGCTGATTGTAAATGTGCCGTCAAGTTGTTCCATGCGTTCCGCCATATTGCGCAGACCCAATCCATGCCCGCGCAGATCGGCAATCCCGCGCCCGTTGTCCATAATGTGCATGGACGCACCGGTGCGGTGGCCCGACAGGTGCACTTTGACTTCGGTGGCGTCCGCGTGGCGCTCGATATTGGTGAGGGCCTCTTGGGCAATGCGAAACAGCGCGATTTTGGCCTCTTCGTCCAAACGGTTGCGAAACACCACGGTTTCAAGCTCGGTGGAGATTCCTGTGCGTTTTTGGAACTCTTCGGTTAGCGCCTGAAGGGCAGGGCCGAGGCCAAGATCATCCAAAATGCCAGGGCGCAAGTCGCGCGAAATACGGCGCACTTCGGAAATGGCCCCGCCGAGCATATCCACGCCCTTATCAAGACTTTCAGGCGCGCGGTCGTCACCTGTTTTTAAACGACGTCGCGCGAGATCAAGCGCGTAGCGCACCCCGACAAGCATTTGCGAAATACCGTCATGAAGTTCGCGCGCCACACGCCCGCGCTCTTCCTCTTGGGTGTCGAAAATGCGTTGTGTCAGCTCTTTGAGTTTGGCATCGGCAAGGCGGCGTTCGCGGATGGTGATGCTCACGCCCGACATGAACACCAACAACACGGCAGCCAAAGCAATCGCACCAATGTACAAGAATGTGCGGTGGACGCGGTATTCTACCTGCGCGCGTGTGGTGGCCACAGAGTTGAGCACGTCATCTAAAAACACGCCCGTGCCAATCGCCCATTGCCAGTCTTGTAGGCCAACAACGTACGACACCATTTGGGCCTCTTCGCCAGTCGAGGGTTTGGGCCACAGGTATTCATGGTAGCCGCCACCCTGACGGGCCAACTCGATCAGCCGGTCCACCACGGGGGTGCCGGCACTATCGGACAGGCCGGCCCAGTTTCGGGTGATGAGATCGGTTTGGCGCGGTGCCACTAGGTTGGTGCCATCATAGTCGTAAACGAAAAAGTACCCTTCGGTGCCGTAGGTCATAGCTGCGAGGCGCTGTGTCACGATCCGCTTGGCGGTCTCGTCATCGGGGGGGGCAGGATTATAGGTGTCCGACACCGAGGCGCGCGCAAGTTGTACGTAGTTGCGCAACTCGTCTTGTTTGGCGGAAATAAGCTGTGCTTCGAGATCGGCAATCTCGCGCTCGGCCATTGCGCGCGACTGATGCGCCACCAAAAACGCAATCGCCGCCACAGCCAACAACAGCGGCACGGTGGCGAGCAAAAACAGTTTTTGCGCGTAGCTGATCGGCCGTTTGATCGGCGCGCTAAGGCGAGGCAATAGGCGTTTCATCCGTGTGGGGGCGTCCTTGCGGGTCTGGATCGTCGCTCGAATCACAAGATAAAGACCGCGGCGGGCGCGTCAATCGCGGCTTTGGCACCTAAATGGGGCGTCCATTGTCTTTTTATGCGGCCTAATCGGGTGAGTTTGTAGGCTGGGCCGAAAAATAAACCCGCTCTGCGTAGTCTTGGGTATTTATCCCAACCACATCGCTCGTTAACGTCCCGACACGAGCCGGTCCTTGATCTGCGCGTATGGGAGGAGCTTTGCGTTTTCAATATGGGTCGTTTCGCAATCGAAACGGCGCGAAAACGGTTTCCCCAAATGCGCGCGAATTAGGGTCCAAATACTGGCCATAGACCACTCTGGGAGGATTTATCTCTATGGATCGCCGTTCATTTTTGAAAACTACAGCACTTGGTGGCGCGTCTGCTGCCGCAGCATCGACACTTGCGGCCCCTGCATTCGCGCAGGGCAAACGCACATTGACCATGGTTACGACTTGGCCACGCGGCCTTGCGGGCGTTTGGGATAGCGTTGAGCGTTTCGCAACATCCGTGACCGAGATGACCGATGGCGCATTGACCATCGAACCCAAAGCAGCGGGCGAACTCGTTGGCGGCCTCGAAGTATTTGACGCCGTGACTGCCGGTCAGGCCGACATGTACCACGGTGCGGATTATTACTTCACCGGTCAGCACCCTGCGATGGCCTATTTCACAACCGTGCCGTTCGGCATGACTGCGCCTGAAATGATGGTGTGGTACTACGGTATGGGCGGCATGCAGCTGCACCACAACCTTGGTGAAATCTTTGGCCTTAAATCCTTCATCGCGGGCCAGACTGGCGCTCAAGGTGGCGGTTGGTTCCGCAAGGAAATGATGTCCCCTGCCGACTTCCAAGGTCTCAAGTTCCGTATGCCGGGTCTTGGTGGCGAAGCGCTGTCCAAATTGGGCGCGTCTGTTCAGACCATCGCCGGCGGCGAAATCTATCAGGCTCTGTCCTCTGGCGCGCTTGACGGCACCGAGTGGATTGGCCCGTGGTCCGATGAGAAACTCGGCCTTCAGGAAGTCTGCGACTACTACTACCCTGCCGGTTTCCACGAGCCAGGTGCAGCACTTTCCGTGGCGACCAACCTCGAAGTGTTCGAAGGACTCACACCCGCGCAGCAAAAAGCAATCGAAGTTGCCGCCGGTGATGCGCATCAGCACAACTACTCCTTGTTCATGGCCAACAACGGTCCGGCTTTGCAGCGCTTGATCTCTGGCGGCACGCAGGTCAAAGAATTCTCGAGCGAAATTTGGGACGCGTATGGCGCGGCCTCCAAAGAGGTTCTTGACGGCTACATGGATGACGAGCTGTTTGCAGAAATCCGCACCTCCGCCGAGGCCGCAATGGCGTCTACATCCGGTTGGGCCGCACGCTCCGACAGCGCATACACCGCACAGCGCGACCGCGTATTGGCAAACCTGAAATAAGGCGCGCCCTGTTTCAAAGATAAAGAGATGCGCGCGGGAGTCTGCGCGCATCTCGGCGTCAAAATATAACATTCAGATCACGCCAAAAGCGATTGAACAAACACCGTTTTCGCCCTGTAGATGTGCCGTATTTATGGACGCGTCTGTATGGCCAAAACGGTTTGGGAAGGGGACACCTCAGACATGGAAGAGCAAGCAACACGTGGCTTTTTCGAACTCGTATTCGACGGCATATTGGCGTTGTTCGTCAATTTGGGTCTTGGGTTCTGGCATATACTACAGGCCATTTTGAACCCGTCGGCATGGCTCGATTGGTCGAACAAAGAAAGCCTTTTACGCTTTGTGTACTACGGCGGCTCAAACGAGCTTTTGTTTGTGTTCCTCGATCTGGTGATCGTGCTAACGGTCATCGGCTTTTTCCACCGTCCGCTCTTGTGGGCATTGGTGCGCGGCCTCGAAAAGATCAACAATACCGTGGGACGTGTGGCGGCATGGGCGGGTTTGCTCATGGTCTTGCAACAGATCATGGTCGTGTTTTTGCAATCCATCTTTCGTCTTGGTGAGATTAACATCGCGCCGTTTGGCACGGGCTTTACCCAATCCGTTGGCTGGTTCTCCGAGAGCCTCAAATTCGAGAACGCCCTCGTGGTGTCGCTATGCGTCTCCTACGCATTTATCCAAGGCAGCCATGTGCGCGTCGACCTTGTGTATGCAGGTGTGAGCCACCGTGTGAAGCGCATGATCGACATGTTCGGTGCATTGTTCTTTATGTTGCCCGTGGCGATGCTGACATGGATGTATGCGTGGTTTTTCCTGTGGCGTCACCTGATCACGCCCAAAGTCTCGGCCTCTGACGCGCTTGACCGGATGCTGATGAAATCGCGGATCGTGAAATGGAACGTCGAAACCGTATCGTTTTCGGCCAACGGCTTTAACGGTTATTTCCTCTTTAAAATCCTGATCCTCGCGTTTTTGACCTTGGTGATTTTACAAGCGATCGCCTTTTTCTATCGCTCCTATCTGGAGATGATCGAAGGCGAGGAAAGTGCGGGTAAATACCTCGACAAAGATACACTTGGCGCAGGCGAAGAAGCCTTTGAGGGGACGCATTGATTATGGCCAACTGTCCGACCACACCGATACTGGCGGTTTGCGCCGCTCACCTAGCCACACACGACCACGCGATCCCTGACCTCGCGGCGAAGGAATAGACACATGATTTTTGGACTTGATGGCGTAGAAATCGGCCTCATCATCGTATTCCTCTGCCTGTTCAGCGGAATTCTCACCGGCTTTCCCGTGGCGTTTGCCATTGGTGGCGCGGGTCTTTTGTCCTTTGGGATCATCGCGGCATTGGACGGGGCGGGTATTCTCGTCCACCAAGCCATTGATACAGGATCGCAAGCCTATCGTGATCTGGTGAGCAGTGGCGTGAATCCCGTCAATATCTCGCACTTCAGGTTCCCTGATCTGCCCCTTTATGCCGAACCGTTGTTTCCAAACGGGTGGGAACAGGCGGTTGACCGCAATCTGTCCTTTATCGTCAACCGGATGAACGAGCGTGTGTTTGCAGGGGCCTCGATCGAGACGCTCTTGGCCGTGTTGATGTTTGTAATGATGGGGATCGTGCTTGAGCGTTCCAAGATCGCGAACGACCTTTTGACCACAATGGCGCGGGTGTTTGGTCCGTTGCCCGGTGGTTTGGCCGTGTCGGTTGTTATCGTTGGGGCTTTCCTTGCGGCGTCCACAGGCATCGTGGGCGCGACCGTTGTCACCATGGGTCTGTTGTCCTTGCCCACTATGTTGCGCCACAACTATTCGCCCGAACTGGCGACGGGTGTGATTGCGGCTTCCGGCACCTTGGGCCAGATCATTCCGCCGTCCATTGTGATTGTTTTGCTCGGCACGCTTGCGGGCGATCTGTATTCCGCGGCACAAGAGGCGCGGGCGCAATCGGTGGGTTGTTCTGACGCGCTCACATACCTTGGCGAGCCTGCGGTGGTATCCGTTGGCACCTTGTTCCAAGCGGCGATGTTGCCGGGGATCATGCTTGCCTTCCTCTATGCCGCCTACGCGTTCACCTATGCGATGTTCAACCCACACAAAGCGCCCCCTGTGCATCTTGAGCACACGTCGCACGATGTGATCCCGCGCCGTGATGGCCTATTGTGGTTCCTCGCGGTGCCTGTGTTGATCATCGGTGGCGTTATCATGGCGGCACAAACCGGTCTGTCCGGCTCGCAATCCATCCACGTGAACCAGTTCACCGACAGCGGGGCCACAGCCTCCTTGCGCACCAATGTCTCCGAGACTTGCGAAGCGGCAATGATCGAGTTGCACGGCGATGAGGCATGGGCCACGGCAGTAGCCGAGCAAGCGGCGATTGAGGCCTCTGGCGGTGCAAAACTCTCCGTCGAGCGGACGGCCGAGGAAATCGAAACACTGACACGTGAGGCGGTTAAGACCGCGCCGAAACTTGGCACAGGTCTTTTGGTCATCATGGCGCTGCTGGGCCTTGTGTTGTCGTTGGGTCGCGGTGTCGCCCCGATGGGGGATCCCAAAAAGCTGTTGGTCGGTGTTCTGGGGGTCTTGGGCGTTTTGATCATCGATGCGCTGTTTGTTGGCCCGTTGATGAGCCATGGCACGTCCTTTGTTTTGTATGCGATCCCGTTCGCGGCGATTGCCTATGGAATGAAACAGGCAGCGATCAACCTGAGCAAAAACGAATTGTTCCGTGTGGTGTTCCCGCCGTTGGTGCTCATCGTTGCGGTGCTTGGGTCCATCCTTGGGGGTGTGACCAACCCGACACCTGCGGCGGGTCTCGGGGCCGGTGGTGCGCTCTTGCTTGCGGCGTACCGCAAACTCGCGGACCAACACAAAATGAGCAAAATCATCCTTGGTGGAGCCTTCTCCATTATCGTGATGATCCTCGTTGGCTCCAACTTTGATTTGCGGATGGGACGCGGCGATGTGCCGTTTGAGGATTGGGTGGCCTATTTTGTTGCTCTGGGTGCCTATTACTTTGCCATGTTCGGTATTCTCTACGCCTGTTACGTGCTGCTCAAAGACGGCACTCTGGGCATTGTGGTGCGCGAAACGGCGAAAGTGACCTCGATGGTGTTTACCATCCTGATCGGCTCGCAATTGCTCAACCTTGTGGTCATCTCCTTTGGCGGCGAGCACTATATTCAAAGCTTCCTGCGCTCGTTCGACAACGAGTTCACGGTGTTCTTGATCGTGATGGCGGTGCTCTTTGTGCTCGGTTTTGTGCTCGATTTCTTGGAGATCATCTACATCGTGGTGCCGATCGTTGGCCCCGTGATTTACGGCGGCACGATGGACCCTAAATGGGTGACGATCATGATCGCTGTGAACCTTCAGACCTCGTTCCTCACACCGCCGTTTGGCTTTGCGCTGTTCTATCTGCGCGGTGTCGCCCCCAAGGAAGTCACCACCGGCCACATCTATCGCGGCATCATCCCGTTTGTGTTGATCCAAGTGGTGGGTATCGGGACGCTGTGGATGTTCCCGTCTATTGTGACGATCGTGCCCAATCTGATCGGTCACTAACACCGGCAGGGTCCGCGCCACGAGAACACCTTAAAAACGGCCCCGCCTAAATCGCGGGGCCGTTTCTTTTTGACTTGATTTTATATCTGACAAAAACAATAAGAAAAGAGCGCGTGTTGAAATCGCGCCCAATCGCACACTAGTTTATGAGGGTCTTATGTCATTTCAACACAGCCTGTCCTTAGGGGCCGCCACGGTCGGCGCGTTCGATGCGCTCCCCGCCGAAGACCGCTTTCTCGTCTCGCTGTTTCGCGGCGAACCTGAAGTGCGGCGTGACGGCGACATTGCCCATGTCTCAGGGCAGTTGTTAAGCCTGTTTCACTCACACGGACGACGTCCGTTGTTGTCGCATTCTAAATCGTGCAATTGCGTGGGGGCGGATGAGGCGGTGTTTGTGCAATTCGTGCGCCTTGCCGCAGACGGTCAGCGCGAAGATGCGACACTTATGGCGCTCTTGATGATCCGCGCACAGGTCGCCCCGATTGCGGTGTCACTGGCGGAACAATTGGGGCTTTTGGTGCGGATGTTGGCGCGGGTCGATGCCTTGGCCGTGCCGTACCATTGAGCGCGTTCAGTCCTCGGTAGGCGAGATGGACGGGCGGGCCGTAAATGTCTCTGGTAGTTTGATTTGCGCCACTTGGCTCGCAATCGGCTCGTTCTCGAGCGGGTGCAACTCGGCGACATAATCGGACTCGGGGGCGAGTGGCTCCCACTCGCCATTGCGGTAGACTTCCAGGCCGGAAAAGCGCGCTTTGTACCCCATCTTTGCCGAGCCAGGCACCCAGTATCCTAAATAGACATAGGGGAATCCGGCCTCGCGGGCGATGTCGATATGGTCGAGAATAATGTAGGTGCCTATGCTATCTTTGACAAAATCGGGATTATAGAAAGAATAGACCATCGACACGCCATCATCGAGCAGGTCGGTTAAACAGGTCGCCACCAATTCACGCGGCTGCCCGCCTTGTGACGGGGTATAGTATTCGATGATACGCGTACGGATCGGCGTTTCCTCGATCATCGCGGCGAATTCGAACACATCCATATCGGCCATCCCGCCATCGGCGTGGCGCGTTTCCAGATAGGTACGAAACAGATCGAACTGGGCCTCGGTGGCCCATGGTGCGGTGGAGGCACGTTTGAGATACGCGTTTTTGTTGCTGACACGGCGTTGGCTTTTGGAGGGTTTGAAATCCGCCACACGAATACGCGCCGACATACAGGCGGCACAATCCACACAGGTCGGGCGATACAGCACGTTTTGCGACCGACGAAACCCCTGTTTGGACAGCGCATCGTTGAGCTTTTCAGCGGTGTCACCTTGCAATGCGGTGAACAATTTGCGCTCCATCCGCCCGTCCAGATATGGACAGGGTTGCGGCGCCGTCACGTAGAATTGCGGGGCTAGAGGCAAGGAATGACGCATGAACGAACGAGTATCTGTGACCCAAAAACCAAGGAAAACGGTGTATTACGCCAAGACTATCCAAAATCGCGTGCTACGCCAAGCCCTACGGTAGGTCAAATCCAACTGACTAAAACCGTGAGGGGCGGTTGATCGCTGCGGTGCCGAGGATGAGATCGGTCAATCCTTGTTTGCGCGCCGTGGTCAGCATCAAAATGACAGAGGCAACTTGGACGATGAACATCAATCCCCATGCGGTAAACATCAACGTGTGCAAGAGGGCATAGCCAAGATCAAAGCGCTCGCCCTTTGACGTGCGAAACTCGATCCCCATGAGGCGCATCCCCAATGTGGCCGACCCGTTGGCGATGGTGACGACACGGTAGGCAAAACTCACCACCGCAACGATAAACGGGAAAAAGAAGATACCGGTAAATGCGGTAAGCGGAACAACAAGCGCGGATAGAACGACAATGATGATCAAGTCGACCACAAACGCCAATAGACGCTTGGTCGGGACGCTGTCGTAAAAGCCTGCTTGGCTCACAGGGTCGGGGAGGCCCCAAATGTCTTGGTCAATATGGCTCATCGGCTATGTCTCACTTTCTCACGCTCGAAGTGGGTGTTTTACCCGTGTTTGTCAATTGGCCGCCCGCACAGCGTCACGGATGACACGGTACGGGCGGCGCGACTATGGTGTCGTTATACGTCTTCTTTGTTGGTCGCTTCGACATCGGTTTCAGTCTGTGCCTTGGTCGTGCGGTCATCCATGAACTGGTCGAATTCGGCTTTGTCCTTGGCGGCGCGTAGACGGTCGAGGAAGGCTTCAAAGCTGCCTTGTTCCTCTTCGAGGCGGCGCAGGGTTTCGGCCTTGTAGGCGTCAAACGCGGAATTTCCGGACGATTTCATGGCGTAGCCCGCGTGACGGCGGAAGTTGTGGTGGTTGGATCGTTTTGAACAGCTGGACATTTTTTTACCCCAAATCATATAGGCGAGAAGTGCGAGGCCAACGGGCCAGACAAAGATAAATCCCATGACCGTGGCCGCGATCCAGGCACCTTTGCCTTTGTCGTCGAGCCACATTTCGCAACGGCGCAAAAAGCCGGGACGCGCGTCAAGGGCAGTGTGTGAGGATGCGGTATAGGTCATCGTGGTTCTTTCTCTTTCGGTGTGATGTTAAAGTTAATGTCTTTCACATTACCGATATGGGTGGAGTGTGTGTGACCTACAAGCCTTTATGTAAATGTTTTTTACATTTACTTTTTATATTATTTTATTTGAGTATCTTAGAGTGAAAAATTTTATGATATTTCGTATCTGGCCGCGAGGAATTTCACCCGCTAGGCCGTAAAATCCGCCTGTTTTGCGCCCGAAATACGCAATAAATCCGCCGGTCGGATTGCAAATATATGGCGCGGGGTGCCGGCAGCGGCCCAAATCGTATCAAAATCATCAAGGCGCGGATCAAAATAGGAGTGCGGCGGGCTTAGATGTCCAACGGGGGAGACGCCACCAATCGCAAAACCTGTCACCGCGCGCACTGTTTTACCGTCCGCGCGCCCCAATGGCTCGCCTGTGAGGTGTGCCGCTTTGTCCGCGTCGACCATATTGCCGCCGGCGGTGACGAACAGATACACCGTGCCGCTATCCGTGCCTTGAAAGATGATCGATTTTGCAATCTGGTCAAGCAGGCACCCCGCCTGTTCAGCGGCCTGTGCGGCAGTGCGCGTCTCGCCATCCATTTCCAGTATGTCACAGGGGAGTGCAGCCTCACTCAGAGCTTGGGTCACACGTTTGAGGCTTTTGGACATGGGGCAATTCCTTTTGGGCGTAATTTGTCATTCGATTTGATCTTGCACAAGGGCGCGCCACACCGTTTGTTGAGGGCCACACAAATAGAATGAGGCTCACCATGTCGACTGTTTCGCGTATCACCCGTTTGCCCCGCGCCTTTGAGGTGGATCGGGGCGCTGATGCCCTTGGCGTGGTGCCGTCTTTGTCGGGCGATCTGGCGGCGTTGGTCGCGGGGGCTGCGGGCTCGGCCCCCTATTTGCATGGATTGGTGCTGCGCGAGGCGGCATGGCTGCCTGAGGCGCTTGATGATCCAGAGCGCGCGGTGCGCGATGAGTTGGCGCGTATTTCCGAGCTGCCTTTTGATCAGATCGACGGTGGATTGCGTCAAGCCAAACGCCGCATCGCGTTGATGGCCGCGCTATGTGATTTGGGCGGCATCTGGGCGCTGTCTCAGGTCACGGGTGCGCTGTCTGATTTGGCTGATACCGCCACTCATGTGGCCTTGCGCGCGCATATCGCCCGCGAGATTACCCGTGGAAAAGTGCCGGGACAGAATGCGGATGATATCGAGACATGCGGGGGTGTTGTCGCACTGGCCATGGGCAAGCAAGGGGCGGGGGAGCTGAATTACTCCTCCGATATTGACCTGATCTGTTTGTTTGACGAGACCCGCTTTGACGGGGCGGATCAGATGGAGGCGCGCGCCGCCTATATCCGTGCCACGCGCCGCGCGATGGCGTCCTTGTCGGATTTGACGGGCGAGGGGTATGTTTTTCGCACGGATTTGCGCCTGCGCCCCGACCCGAGTGTCACACCCGTTTGTTTCGCGATGGACGCCGCCGAGCGATATTACGAAAGCGTGGGGCGCACATGGGAGCGCGCCGCCTTTATCAAGGCCCGCGCCGCATCCGGCGACATTGCGGCAGGCACGCGGTTCTTGGAGCATTTGACACCCTTCGTTTGGCGCAAGCATCTTGATTTCCATGCCATTCAGGAAACTCACGATATGCGGTTGAAAATTCGACAGCATAAGGGGCTTGGCGGTGCGTTTGCCCTTGAGGGTCACAACATGAAGCTGGGGCTGGGCGGTATCCGCGAGATCGAGTTTTTTGCCCAAACCCGTCAGTTGATCGCGGGGGGGCGTGACCGGGAATTGCGGATGCGTGGTACCGTTGAGGCGCTTGGGGCATTGTCGCAAAAGGGATGGGTTGAGGCGGATGTGGCGCGCACGCTGACCGACGATTACACGGCCCACCGCGAAGTGGAACACAGGTTGCAAATGCTGCGCGACCAGCAAACCCATAGCTTGCCTGTCACGCCGCTCGAATTTGACCGGCTGGCCGCGTTGATGGGGGCGGATACGGATGCTATGCGCGCTGATATTGCACAGCGCTGTGAGCGGGTTCATGCGCTCACCGAAGAGTTCTTTGCACCCTCCGACACCGTGCAAGCGCCGGAGTTGCCACACGAATTGCGCGAAATCACGGCGCGGTGGTCAACCTATCCCTCCTTGCGCTCCGAGCGCGCCCAAGAGATTTTCGACCGCTTGAAGCCCGACCTTTTGGCACGGGTGCAAAAGCTTGACCGCCCCGTCGAGGCGCTCACCCATTTTGACGGTTTTCTCAAACAACTGCCCGCAGGGGTGCAAGTGTTCTCGCTGTTTGAGGCCAATCCGCCACTGGTGGATCTGTTTCTCGATATCGTGTCGGTGGCCCCGCATCTGGCACAGTATCTCTCACGCAATGCGGATGTGTTGGACGCTGTTATCGGGGGTGATTTCTTTGCGCCTTGGCCCGAGCCGTCCGCATTGGAGGCCGATTTGGCGCGTCACTTGGCGCGTATAGACGACTACGAAAACCAACTGAACGCCTCGCGCCGTTGGGCCAAGGAATGGCATTTTCGCATTGGTGTGCATCAGTTGCGCGGGCTGATCACGGCGGATGAGGCTGGTGAGCAATATGCGGCGTTGGCGCGTGCATCTGTGGCCGTTTTATATCCCTGTGTGGTGGCCGAATTTGCACGCAAACACGGTGACGCTCCGGGGCGTGGTGCGATGGTTTTGGGCATGGGCTCGCTTGGCGCGGGACGTCTGACGGCGGCCTCCGATCTGGATATGATCGTGATCTATGATGCCGCTGGGGTTGATACCTCCGAGGGTAGGCGTCCTTTGCAATCAAGGACGTATTATGCGCGCTTCACCCAAGCTCTGATCACTGCAATTACCGCACAAACCTCCGAGGGGCGGCTGTACGAGGTGGATATGCGGTTGCGTCCATCGGGCAAACAAGGGCCAGTTGCGACCTCCCTTGATGCGTTCAAAAGCTACCAAGAGACCCAAGCGTGGGTGTGGGAGCATCTGGCCTTGACCCGCGCCACACCTGTGGCGGGCGAGGCCGCGTTGATGGCGGATGTGGAGGCGTTTCGCACCACCTTATTTTCGCGGCCTAAAGCAGAGGTGGATATACGCCGCGACACCCAAGATATGCGTCGCCGCCTCACCGAGGCGAAACCAGGCGCGACATGGGATCCTAAGAACGGTCGCGGTCGGATGATGGACATCGAACTGGTCGCAGAGACAGCCGCACTTTTGTCGGGAACGCCCGCACAAAACATCTATGCGCAACTCGAGGCGGGGGCTGATTTGGGATGGTTGACGCATAGCGAGGCCGTGGCGTTGAGCGCGGCCTACCGCATGACGTGGCAGTTGCAATCAGCGGCGCGGCTTTTGACGGGTGGGATGCTTGATCCGGATGCTGTGGGCGAGGGCGGGCGCGCGTTCCTGTGTCGCTCCAATGCCGTTGAGACGATGGATGATCTGGCGCGCGAGGTTGCCACAACCTGTGAGGCGGCCGCACAGATGCTTGATGCGATCCTTGCGCGTGCCGCCCCTTGCCCACCCGCGTAGGGCGTACTATCTGCGCGCTACGGCATATGTGAGTTTTGTGTGCCACCCTCATAGAAAGTGCCCGCATGTCTGAGCGTCTTGATGTTGACCCTGATCTTGATCCCGGTGGATTGATCCGTGAATCCTACCGGATTGAGGGGTTGGGCCTGTCCGAAGCACGGTCGATCTTTCTCGACTGGGCCATCAAACTCGATCCAAAGCTTGAGCCATCCATCGCCATTCGTCGCCTGTTGGCGGTCTACGGCGGGCGCGGCATGGCGGATCATCCGATGACGCTTGTCTTGACGGATGGATTGGGCAAGCTGCATGGCCCACAAGGGCGGCGTGGCGGCTCTCGCGCGCGGCGCGGCGTCTAACACCCGCATATAAAAACGGACGCTGATAACAGCGCCCGTTTTGTGTCGATAGGTGCGATATAGATTAGCGCGACAGGCTTGCGGCCTCGCGGGCCAGTTCCTCAATCGCTTTCCAATCGCCTTTGACGACCAGATCATTTGGGGCCACCCACGAGCCGCCCACGCACAACGTGTTTGACAAGCTAAGGTAATCATTGGCGTTTTTTAGTGAAATGCCGCCCGTTGGGCAAAACTTCATCTGTGGCAGTGGTCCACCGATGGCTTTGAGCGCAGGTGCGCCGCCATTGGCCTCGGCGGGAAAGAACTTGGCAACGGTATATCCGCGCTCAAGCAGTTTCATGACATCAGACGCCGTGGAGGTGCCCGCCAAAAGTGGCAGGTCTTGCGCTTCGCACGCGTCTAGTAGCCTGTCTGTGACACCCGGGGAGACGCCAAACTTAGCGCCCGCAGCAATCGCGGCGGCGACATCGGCGGGGGTCAGCAGCGTACCTGCACCGACCACGCCGCCCTCAACCTTTGCCATCTCGCGGATCACGTCAAGCGCGCAGGGCGTGCGCAATGTGACCTCAAGAGCGGGCAAGCCACCGGCGACAAGCGCCTCGGCAAGCGGGCGGGCATGGGCCACATCGTTGACCACGAGAACGGGAACAACGGGGGCGAGCGCACAAACTGCGGCGGCTTTCAGACTGGCGTCCTGCGGGGTCATGGCGGATCCTTTCGCACAAATGGGGAACTGTTAGCCCTAACAACCCCAAAGGGGCGTCTGGGTCAAGGGGGCACGATCACGGCTCACCCAGGCATCGGCCCGTCTGTGAGTGCGGTGAGCGCGCCATAATGCCCCGCATCATCGATCCATGTCAGATGGGTCTGGGGGCCAAGGCGCGCGGCAAGATCACGCGCCATATCCGGCGGCGTCCATGTGTCTTTGGTGCCCTGAATGAGGTCCACGGGGATATGCGCGGGCAGGGTGGTTGGGGTCCATGCACAGGCATAATGGCGCAGGGCGCGCACATAGGCGTGCAAATGGGTGGCAAACATCCGCGCGTAGCCGTCGACAATATGTATACGCAGAGCAGGCATAGCGATCAGGGCGCGTTCGGTGCTGTGTGCCGATTTGAACACTGTGCGCAGGAATAGATCAGGGGCAAAGCGCAGCCACGTCATCTGTGCGACAGCCAAGAGGGTCAGGCGTGGTCGTGAGCGGCGCGCCGCGCGAAAGACGGGTGCGCCCGCCATTTGATCACCAAACGCGCCGTCAGCCCACGGACCTGCGGGGGAAATGAGCGTGACACGGGAGACACGCGTGGGGTGGCGGGCTGCAAGTGTTAAAACGGCCATGGCCCCAAGGGAGAAGCCGATCAAATGAACAGGATCGCGGTCCTGTGTGAGCCGCTCGAATTGTGCGCAAATGGCAGTCTCGAACGGCGCATCTGTGTGCAATGCGGCCAGCCAATCCACCGCCTCGGTCGGGGCGGTGGTTGACAAGAGTGTGCGATCAGAGGGCGCACCGGGCAATCCGTGGTAAAACAGGATCGATGAGGGTGCACAGGGCGTTGTCACAGGATGGAGGCCGCGCCTTCGGTGGCGTTGCCCGCGTTCTGGCGGAAGATGTCGAACAACTCGCGGCCAATGCCAAATGCATTTGCGGACAGATCGGCAGTCGCGGGCTCGCGAGCATCAAACCCCTCTTCAAGCACTTCGAGCGTGCCGGCCACGGCATCGACGCGCACCATGTCGCCGTCACGGATTTTGGCAATAGCGCCGCCTGCAAGAGCCTCGGGTGAGACGTGGATACAGGCAGGCACTTTGCCCGATGCGCCCGACATGCGCCCGTCAGTGACAAGTGCAATTTTCAACCCGCGATCTTGCAATACGGCTAGCGTGGGTGTGAGCGAGTGCAGCTCGGGCATCCCGTTGGCGCGTGGCCCTTGGAACCGGACAACCACAACCGTGTCCTCGGTAAATTCTCCCGCTTGGAACGCGGGTTTGACATCGCGCTGATCGTGGAACACGCGGGCTTTCGCCTCGACAATGCGGCGCTCGGGGGCCACGGCGGAGACTTTCATCACGCCACGTCCGATGTTGCCTTTCAGCTCTTTTAGGCCGCCCGTTGTTTGGAACGCATCCGTCACAGGGCGCAGGATTTTGTCGTTCAGGCTAACTGTGGTGCCCTCTTCGAATACAATCTCGCCGTTCTTGAGTTTTGGCTCTTTGGTATACAGGCCAAGCCCGTCCCCCGCGATGGTTTTGACATCCTCATGCAAGAGACCCGCGCCAAGCAATTCGCCGATCATATAGCCCAGACCGCCCGCCGCGTGGAAATGGTTCACATCGGCCAATCCGTTAGGATAAACCTTTGCCATCAGCGGGGTGACTTCGGAAATGTCGGAGAAATCTTGCAGATCAAGGATGATCCCTGCGGCACGCGCCATTGCGGGCAGGTGCAACACAAGGTTGGTGGAGCCGCCCGTGGCCATCAGGCCGACAAGCCCGTTTACAAAGGCTTTCTCATCCAGAATGTGACCCGCAGGGCGGAAATCATTGCCAAGGGCGGTGATCTCCATCGCGCGTTTGGCCGCAGCTTTGGTCAGTGCATCGCGCAAATCCGTCTCTGGGTTCACAAAGGACGCCCCCGGCAGGTGCAGACCCATTAACTCCATCAGCATCTGGTTGGTGTTGGCGGTGCCGTAAAAGGTGCAGGTGCCGATGCCGTGATACGAGGCCATTTCGGCCTCCATCAATTTGTCGCGGCCCACTTCGCCCGTGGCGAATTGTTGACGGACCTTGGCCTTTTCATCGTTGGGCAGACCCGAGGCCATTGGACCCGCGGGCACGAACACCGATGGGACATGGCCGAATGTCGCCGCAGCCATCACCAAACCCGGTACGATCTTGTCACAGACCCCAAGGTACAAGGCGGCGTCAAAGCAATTGTGTGACAGTCCGACAGAGGCAGCAAGTGCAATCGTGTCGCGCGAGAATAGTGACAACTCCATGCCCGGCTGTCCTTGGGTGACGCCATCACACATCGCGGGTACGCCGCCTGCAACTTGCGCCGTGCCGCCGCTTTCGCGTGCCGCAGCGCGGATCAGGTCGGGATAGCTCTCAAACGGTTTATGTGCCGATAGCATGTCGTTGTAGGCGGTGATGATGCCAAGGTTGGGCGCGCGTCCGCCCGCCAATGAAGCTTTGTCCTCGCCCATTGCTGCATAGGCGTGTGCTTGGTTGCCGCAGGTGAGGTGCGCACGCACGGGGCCGTCCTCTGCCGCTTGTGTCATCCGCGCGAGGTAGACCTCGCGGGTGGGGCGGGAGCGGTCGATGATGCGTTGGGTGACGGCGGCGATGGTGGCATTGAGCGACATGTCTGGGCCTTTATAGTTGTGCGTAAACTGTGCGTGCGGTCATGCGCAACGTGTCGGCTCCTCAGAGCGGCGTGTTGCGCGGTGTATCTGTTCGTATCGATTATGCACGGTTCGTTAGCGCTAAACCATGCCTTGTTAGCGCTAACTATCGCAAATGCGCTGAAATGTCCATGGGCGATGACGGCGTAAGTGTCGCATGTGTCTGGACGGCGAAGTGGTGCTACGGGCGCGTTTGATGGCCTGTCGACTTGCCGCGCCGCAGAAAGAGTGTTGCGTTTTTGTGAAGAGCAATGCTGCAGGCGCATAGCGGGCATTCGTAACTGTCACTGGTTGTGTCAGAACGTGTGACCTATGTTGAATTCAACGGACAGACGGCGGGACGCCAAAGCAGACAACGCAACGACGCCCCACCCGATGCCAACATGAAACCAACGGACCAAAAGGATTATACCGATGGAAAATATCACATACGTCTCTCTCGCTGACATCGAACAAAAAGCACACGCTCTGCGCGCCGAAGCTGCACGCAACATGGGCAAAGCAATCGCAACATGGGTGCGCGCACGTTTCGCCGCCAAAGCGACTGTTAACGGCAAACTGGCCTAATTCGGACAGTTATTCTGTCGAAACATAGCCAAACGGGGTGACTGCCCCTTTCGGACGTCGATAGACAAAGATAAGAGGGACGCATGACGCATCCCTCTTCTTCTTTTTCCACCATTCGTCTCAAGCCCAAATCAAACGCACGTGCGATCCGTCACGGCGCGCCTTGGGTGTATGACAACGAACTGGTGATGGACCGCCGCACGAAATCAATTCCCGCAGGCAGCATTGCGCGCCTTGAGGATGAAGAACGCCGGTTTCTTGCCCTTGTGGCCGTAAATCCGAATTCGCGCATTGTGGCGCGGGTTCTTGACCGTGACCCTGACGCGGTGATTGATCAAACGTGGTTCGAAGCCCGCTTGAGCGTGGCTCTTGCCCACCGTGAGACGATGTTTGATCAACCGTTCTACCGTTTGGTCCATGCCGAGGCCGATGGCCTACCGGGTGTGGTGATCGACCGCTTCGGCGACACGGCAGTGGTGCAACCCAACGCCGCATGGGCCGATGTGATGATCGAGCCGTTGTGCGCCGCCCTTGCTAAAGTGGCGGGCCTGCGCACGGTGGTGATGAACGGCACAGGTCGGGCGCGCTCGCTTGAGGGGCTTGAGGAAAAGACCGATATTCTCATGGGCAGTGTCGACGCCGCAATTCCGGTGTTGATGAACGGGGCCACTTACATGGCCGATATCATGGGCGGTCAAAAGACAGGCCTGTTCTACGACCAGCGCCCGAACCAAGCGTTCACACAGCGTCTGGTCAACGGCAAGCGCGTGTTGGACGTGTTCTCACATGTGGGTGGTTTCGCCTTGGCGTCGCTTGCGAGCGGCGCGGCGCAAGCCGTCTCGGTTGATAGTTCCGCATCTGCATTGGCCTTGGCCGAACAGGGTGCGGATGCGATGGGCGCGTCCGATCGGTTTGTCACCCGCAAAGGCGATGCCTTTGACGTTATGGCGGCCCTGCGCGAAGAGGGTGAGCTGTTTGACGTGGTGATCTGTGATCCGCCCGCGTTTGCGCCGTCCAAGAATACCGTGGAAAAGGGTCTGCGGGCCTATGAACGCGTGGCGCGGATGGCTGCACCTTTGGTCAAAGAGGGCGGATATCTTGGTCTGTGCTCGTGTTCACATGCGGCCGATCTCGATACGTTTCGCGGGGCATGTAACCGTGGCATCGGTCGCGCGGCGCGCTCTGCACAACTGATCCACACGGGGTTTGCCGGTGCCGATCATCCGCTGATGCCGCAACTGGCCGAAAGTGGCTATCTCAAGGCGTTGTTCTACCGGCTGATGCCGTGAAAGTGCTGCTTGACGCTTGTGTGCTTTACCCCACGGTGATGCGCGAAGTGTTGTTATCGGTTGCGGCCAAAGGGCATTTTACCCCCCTTTGGTCGGACCGTATTTTGGAAGAATGGGCGCGTGCCGCCCGTAAAATTGGCCCCACGGGCGAGGCGCAAGCGCGTGGTGAAGTGGCACTTGTTCGCGCCGCGTGGCCCGCGTCCTCCGTCTCGCAATATGAGGGGTTGGAGCGCGGTCTTTATCTGAGCGACGAGAATGATATTCACGTTTTAGCCGCAGCCATTAAGGGCAGTGCGGACATTCTGTTGACCATGAATGCCAAAGATTTCCCCCGACATGTCCTTGCCGAAGAGGGCGTAGAGCGCCGCGATCCGGACGGATTCTTGTGGGAAATCTGGAGTCATCACCCCGAGGATGTGGCGCAGGCTGTCGAGCAGGTACGCCAAACGGCGGAGCGTCTTTCGGGTCAGCCGTGGGACATGCGTGCTTTGCTCAAAAAGGCGCGTTTGCCAAAACTGGGCAAGGCGCTAACCGCCTAGACGCCCCATTTGGCCTCATTGGCTTCTATCGCTTTTATGCGGTCTTCTGATTTGGGGTGGCTTGTGAACCATTCGGGTCGTTTGGCCCCGCCGGCCCCCGTCAGGGTGTTCAGTTTCACAAACAGAGACTTTTGTGGCGCGGTGCCAAATCCGGCTTTGACCATCAACGCGGAGGCATAGGCGTCCGCCTCATATTCATCTTGGCGTGACAGGCGCGCGGCCAACAGGGATCCGACAGCATTGGCGATATAGGTGCCTATACCGGGTAAAAACCGTCCCAAAACCATAGCCAACGCGGTGCGGATCGCATTTTGACCCGAAAAGTCGATCATGCGGCGGCGTGAATGGCCCAAGGCGACATGACCCAACTCATGGGCAATGACAGAGGCCATTTCCTCGGCTGTGATTTCGCCCTGACGGAATTTTTGATAAAACCCGCGCGTAATGAACACCCGCCCATCAGGCGCCGCCAAACCGTTGACAGGCTCGATGTCATAAAGATGCACCTTGACCTTTGGCAGATCGAGCGCCGTTGCCAAACGTGCAAACACGGGTCGCAATTGAGCGTCCGCCAGTTCGGCAGATTTCTCGTTTAACTCGCGCGTGGTGCGCCAGACCGAAAACCGGTACATGACGAGCGCATACACAACGGCCAAAAGGATGGGCGTGAACTTCAACATGGGTTGAATATGGGGGCGCGGGGGCGCTGTGAAAAGGGGTGATTTAGCCGCGCTTGTTTTTTTGCGCCTTTAGCACACCCTTGGCCCAGTAAAGTGCAACTGCGGCAACAACGGTTGCCACCAATAGACCGATCACATCCGACATTAACGTACTGACTTCGGTGATGTTGCTCGCAAAGATATACCCCGTCCAGACGTAGACGTTCACCCAAATCAGCTCGCCCATAATGTCCGCCACGGTAAAGCGGATCCATGGCAAACGCGCGGCACCTGCGGCAATGTTCACGTAAGGGCCAAGTGGGGCCACCGCCCATGTCGAGAAAAACACACCAACACCGCCACGTCTTTCGACCAACGCCTCAGCGCGCGCAATCACCGCTTTGCGTGCGGGTGAGCGCGCACCCAAACGCGCCAGAACCCGCGCGCCGCCGGTCCGTCCTATAAAGAACCCCGTTTGATCGCCCATAACAGCGCCAAGAAATGTCGCCGCAATAAGGGGCGCAAGGTCCAGATCACCAGATGCGGCCAAAGCGCCCGCGGCCAACATCATCAACGAGGTCGGGATCGGGATCAACAGACACGACAGGAACGAGGAGAGCATGACGCCCCAAATGCCATAAGCGATGACGGCGTCAAATATGCTATCGGTCATTCGCCGCCCCGTCTGTGCGGGCGGCATGAAAACCGTCGACAGCACTGCGCGCAGCGTCCAAAAGCGTGGTGACAGGAACGCCACGGTAGTCGGCGATCTCATCGAGGTTCATACGCCCCGCAGGGGGCGGCACAGGCGCGTCCACGGCGTCCAGAATGATCTCACGCGGGACTTTGAACGCATGGGAAATGAACCCGGGGGTCATCCACGCCTCGATCTCTTTTTCGTGGTGGTCACTATTGCCCCACAACACCATGGCAACACTCAAGCGGATCACAAAAAACAACGCCAATACGGACGCTGCGAACACAGCGGCGGTGGCAAGCGGGGCTGCGGCCCAAAGGCGTTTGATATGTGCAATCATGATTTTGGCTATCTCATATAAAGCTGGCGTGAGCGGGGCGGTGTTGCATCGCATTAAATGCTATTTCCCAAGCATTTTAAACCCGCGTTCTAGTCCTTCAAGGGTCATTGGCACCATGCGGTCCTCAAAAATATCACGGATCATGGCGATGGACTGTGTGTAGCCCCAGTGATGTTCGGGGACGGGGTTGAGCCACAGATGGTCGGGCCATGTCTCGCGCGCACGCGCCAGCCATAGTGCGCCTTCCTCCTCGTTCCAATGCTCGTTGGCGCCACCGCGCATGGCGATCTCATAGGGGCTCATTGAGGCGTCTCCGACAAAGATCACTTTGTAGTCTTTTCCGAACGTATTGAACACTTCGCGGGTGGGGATTTGCGCCTCCCATCGCCGTGCATTGTCGCGCCACACCCCCTCATACAGGCAGTTGTGAAAGTAGTAGTATTCGAGGTGTTTGAACTCTGTGCGGGCGGCTGAAAACAGCTCCTCGACGATTTTTATGTGCCCGTCCATGGAGCCGCCGATATCAAAGAACATCAGCACTTTGACCGCATTGCGCCGCTCGGGGCGGGTTTTGACGTCGAGGTATCCGTGTTCGGCGGTGGCGCGGATTGTGCCATCAAGGTCCAATTCCTCATGTGCGCCGTCACGCGCCCATTTGCGCAGACGTTTCATCGCCACTTTGATGTTGCGGGTGCCCAGCTCTACGGTGTCATCGAGGTTTTTAAAGTCACGTTTGTCCCAGACTTTGACCGCGCGGCCGTGGCGCGAACGGTCTTGGCCGATGCGCACGCCCTCGAGGTTGGACCCGTAGGCGCCAAACGGTGATGTGCCGCCGGTGCCGATCCATTTGTTGCCACCTTGGTGGCGCTCTTTTTGCTCATTGAGGCGCTGTTTGAGGGTCTCCATGAGCTTATCGAACCCGCCCAAGCGCTCGATCTCGTCAAGCTCCTCGGGCGACAGAAACTTTTCCGCCTCACGGCGCAACCAGTCCTCAGGCAGATCAAGCGCACTTAGGACATCACTAGAGCTTAGTCCCTCAAGCCCCTCAAAAGAAGCAGAAAAAGCGCGGTCAAACTTGTCGAGATTGCGCTCGTCCTTGACCATAGCTGCGCGGGCGAAATAATAGACGCCATCAAGGTCATAGGTGACAAGTCCCGCCTGCATCCCTTCAAGAAACGCAAGGTATTCGCGTAAGCTCACAGGGACGCCTTCGCGCCGCAAGCGCTCGAAAAACGGCAGGAACATTGCGCGTTGCTCTAGATAAAGCGGTCGACGATCACGGTGATGATCACGCCCGCAACGGCAAAGGCCAGAAAATACGCTGCCCCATATTGCAGTTTGTCCATAAGGTCGCCTTTGCGTTTGGTGGCAGTGCGCCACCCCACAATTACGCCGATGATGGAAAGAACGATGACGATCATATCTAGCTCCTTATTGAGCGGGGTTTGTCCATCGCGCCAAAGTATATGCGCGTGTGAATCTCGTGTTATCTGGCGAGGGCCTGAATTTCTGCGATGTGCGCGTTCACGTCACGATCTGATCCGAACCCATAGCGCGCCCATCCCAAACTGTCGAGCCGCACGGCGCGCGCTTCGCCCGCTCTGCCCATGCGTGAAAGTAGCTCGGCCTTGGTCAGCATCAAGGATGACAGCAGAGCGGCGTTTTGAGCACGGGTTGCGGTGGCGATGGCGGGGTCAAGCTGTGCGAGCGCGGTTGGATAGTCACCCCGAACAAGGTCGACGGCGGCCAGTTGCAAGGTCGCATGTGCGGCGGCAACCTCAGTGAGTGACGTGCCTGCAAAGAGACTGCGCGCTTGCGCCAATGCGGTGCGCGCCGCCGTCGTGTCTTGTCCTTGTTGTAGGCGACCAAACAGGTAGTAGGACAGCCCGGCGCGGGTGTCACGCCACCCACGGTTTTGCGCGATGAGCATGGCGCGTGCGGCTGCGGTACGCCGCGATGAAAGCGCGCCGCCGTCCATCGCACGGGTAATATGGGTAATCCAGTCGCCAGGCGTGTCATCCAAGCGGGCCAATCCGCCACTGCGCCCCGAGGGGTTGAGGCGGTCGAGCAAGGGCGTGATTAGGGCGGCAACCTGTGCGCGCGTCAATCCTGAGCGCAGTTCAGGCGCATAGGTGGCCCGCAGCATCAACATGTCAAAGCCCGTGAGAACGGAATGAAAGTTGTCATCGTTGAACACGCTATCGGGCAGGCGGAACAGATCGTTGAGCGGGCCGAGTGCTTGTGCCAGTTCCTCGTGGAGGCAGTCGCGGATCTCTTGTGGTGCTCCGCCCGTCGGGATGAATATCGCGGCACGTGTGCGGGTGGTCACCGTGGTCCAACTCACGTGACGGGCCGTGCGAAATTCGGCCCAACTCGAGACATTGGGGGCGGCGATGCACGCGGTGTTTGGCGCACGTCTGCGAAATGCCGCAGCAGGGACCAGTTCGATCGTGATCGCGGCGGGTGATGTGCGAGCAACCAATGTGATGCCAAGCCCCGCTTCGCGTTTGAGACGCTCAAGCAAGTCGCCTAAATCGGCGATAAGGGACGGGGGGACTTGCGCGCCAGTGACGCGGACCGACAGTGGTCCCTCAAAGCGTGAGAATACCGGCAGCGTGGCACCGGTTTCCAAGCGAAAGGACAGGTCCATGAAATCTTGGGCCATTTGGACATTTGAGCGGGTGGGTGCAGTCACAGGCGCGGTGTTGAAACGTTTCATCGGCGGCAAATCAGAGTGAACGGCGCTCACCTGCAGGGGTGTGCTCACGGCTTGATCGCGCTGGGGGCGCATCTCCGGCGCACCACACCCCACGAGGATCAGAGCCATAAGGCCCGCGCCAATGGCACGGTAGGCGCTATGGCGGGGAGGCGTGAGTGTGGACAATCGGGACATGCTCGGCCTCGTTGGGGAATTGCGGCAGCGTTGAGGGAGTGTAGAAACCTGCAAGGGCAAAGACCAGCAGGTTCAAGACGCCAAATGCCGCATCCTTAGGCCAGAACTGCGAGGGAGAAGAGGGACAGGATCGAGGTCCAGATGATCACGGGCGCAATCGCATCGGTGCGAATGCCGTGGATCATGGCCAGAGAAAAGGCCATCGCCCCCGATGGTCCCGCAGCCCCAAGCACATAGAGCGTGTGCCATTGATCCGACTGTGTGGGAAAGACGCTCAGTGCGCCAAAGACCAAGGCGGGAAAACCTATGAGTTTGAGCGCCGATATGCCCGCCACCGTGGGAGAGGGAATAACGGAATGCCCTGACAGGATCACCCCAAGCGCGAACAAGGTGAGCGGGGCAGCGGCCGGCCCCGCGAAATGCATCGCGGTGAGCAGAGGGGTTGGCACTCCCATCCCCGAGACATTCACCGCGATCCCGATCACGATGGCCAAAAGCACAGGATTGAGGGCCACGCGTTTGGCCGAGGCAATGGCAGACGTCCCACCCGCCATCACATCCGTTGTGATAATGAAAAACGCAAAGGAAAACGCGGTGTCCCATGCCACAATCGCCGTGATGGGTAGGGTCGCGCCACCTTCGCCATAGATCAAGACCGATATGGGCAGGATATACAAAAGCGAGTTGACGAAAATAACCGCCATCCCCAACAGCCACGCCTCGAGGTGGTCGCGTTTGAACACATGGCGCGCAACAAGGTAGCCGATAATGAATAATACCGCTTGGCATAGGGCATACAGGGCCATGGTGCGCAGTTCGAATTGCGCAATAGACAGTGTGGCCATGAGCGGAAAGATCAACGCAGGTTGCAGCACGATAAAGGCGACACGATTGACCGTGCGCGCCTCATCAAAACTGACCTTACCCAGCCGCCCCAACACAAACCCGAGAGCCAACATGGAGAACACGGGTAGAATGTCGTGAGTGAGAACATGAAGCATCAGGTGTTCCGCGCATATTTGATACAGGGGCTCTTGGGGCCGATCCCGCACTATCGGTCGCGGGCTGTCTCGTTACCATCGTTTGTTATTTGGTAGACCTATGCTACGCCCGTGTCATCCACCGCACCGTGAACAATTGTGATCAAGGGCTGTGCAGATCACCTTTGCCCCCGCGCCATAAAGGCAAGGCGCTCGAACAAAGAAACGTCCTGTTCGTTCTTGAGCAGCGCACCGTGCAGTTTGGGCAGGGCATTCACCCCGTCACGTTTGAGATCTTCGGGGGTGAGATCCTCGGCCAACAACAGTTTAAGCCAGTCGAGCACTTCGGAGGTCGATGGCTTTTTCTTAAGTCCTTGGGTGTCACGGATCTCATAGAACTGGGTAAGGGCGGTGGCCAAGAGCCGTTCCTTGATCTGGGGGAAATGCACATCGACGATCTGACGCATCACCGCCTCGTCAGGAAAGCGGATGTAGTGAAAGAAACAGCGGCGCAAAAACGCATCTGGCAATTCTTTCTCGTTGTTGGAGGTGATGATGATCACGGGACGATGTTTGGCGCGGACCATTTCGCCCGTCTCGTAGACGTGAAACTCCATCTTATCGAGTTCTTGTAACAGATCGTTGGGAAACTCGATGTCGGCTTTGTCGATCTCATCGATCAGCAACACAACCCGCTCGTCACTCTCGAACGCCTGCCATAGCTTGCCCTTGCGGATGTAGTTGGACACATCTTCAACCCGTGGATCGCCCAACTGGCTATCGCGCAAACGCGACACGGCATCATAATCATAAAGGCCCTGCTGGGCGCGGGTTGTCGACTTGATCGACCATTCGACCATCTGCATGCCAAGCGATTGGGCCACTTGTCGCGCCAGTTCGGTTTTGCCTGTTCCAGGCTCGCCCTTAACCAATAATGGGCGCTCAAGTGCAATCGCGGCATTTACGGCAACGGTGAGGTCCGCAGGCGCAATATAGTGGGCAGTAGTGGAGAATTTCATGGCGAACGGCTGCCTTACTAGTTTGATTTGAGGTCCAATTTAGCATTCATCATACCAGTGCTATCTAAAGGTTCAATGGGAGGGACATCATGTAGTGACATCCTTAACAAAACAGAGTAGACGGGCGGCGATTAGGAGGCGGCGATATGACAAATCCATTTGATGAGACCGTCTCTGACGTTAAAGAGGTGAGTAAGATGAAGGCCGAACTTTTCCTGCCTGATGACTATCGTCCCGCTGAGGACGAACCATTTATGAATGACCGCCAACTGGAATATTTCCGCCGTAAGCTCGAAGCATGGCGTTTGGACCTACTGGATGACGGTCGTCACACGATCGAGGGTCTGCAAGACGGCACACGCAATATTCCCGATGTTGCCGACCGCGCCTCAGAAGAGACTGACCGCGCGTTGGAACTTCGCACCCGTGACCGTCAGCGCAAACTTGTGACCAAGATCGAGGCGGCGTTGCGCCGTATCGACGAGGGCGAGTTTGGCTATTGCGAAAAGACCGGAGAGCAAATTTCGCTCAAACGTCTGGATGCACGTCCCATTGCGACGATGACCCTTGAGGCGCAAGAACGCCACGAGCGCCGCGAAAAAGTGCACCGCGATACATAAGACCGGACGCGCGATGCCCGCCTATGATTTCGAGGTTCGCGGCAATTCGTCCAGCTGACTTTTACGTAAATATGTGACAAACACCGGAGCGGGGCTTCGGTGTTTTTCGTTTGTGACGGGCGTGCACGCGGCGCGCTACGTCTGCCACCACCACGCCCGTTCTCAAGGAGGCCCAAAGATGTTAATCGGTCAGAATATTGCGATCTTGGGTGCGGGTGTTGCTGGATTGGCCACTGCGCGGGCCTTAGCGTTGCGCGGGGCGCAAGTCACCGTCTACGAACAGGCTCCCGAGATTACGGAAGTGGGCGCAGGATTGCAAATCACTCCCAATGGTGTGGCGGTTTTGCGCGGTTTGGGTCTTGATCCCGCTGCACATGCGATGCGTTCGACCGGTGTGCGGCTGATCGATGGATACATGGGGGCGCAAATCCTCCACCTCGATTTCGCCAAACATAAACCCGATGCCGCGTTTTTGCTCTTTCACCGCGCCGATTTGATCGACCTGCTCCATCAGGGCGCGTGCGATGTCGATGTGCGTGTGATGGTGTCGCATACCGTGACTGCCCTTCATGGCGACCGCGATGGGGTAACAGTTGAATTTGCCGATGGGACGACCGCCCGCCATGGTATTGTGATCGGCGCGGACGGGTTGCATTCGATCGTGCGTCCTATGCTCAACGGCCCAGCCAAGCCGTTTTTCACGGGTCAGACCGCGTGGCGCGCCACCGTGCCTGCGTTAGGTGATGAGGATCCGGCGGCGATGGTGCATGTGGCGGCAGGGCGCCATGTGGTCAGCTATCCGCTTCGGGGTGGGACGATGATGAACATCGTTGCGGTTGAGGAACGCGCGGATTGGACCGACGAGGGGTGGCATCATACCGGTGATCCCGCCGAGATGATGACGCATTTTGCCAACTTTTGCCCCGGAATCAAAGCATTGTTGTCGCGGGTTGAAACAGTGTCGCGCTGGGGGTTGTTTCGTCATCCTGTCGCGGCGCGATGGCATTCGGATCGCACCGCATTGGTCGGAGATGCCGCGCACCCGACATTGCCGTTCTTGGCGCAGGGGGCCAATATGGCGCTTGAGGATGCATGGGTTTTGGCGGATTGCTTGGGGAAACTACCGCTTGATCAGGCCCTTCCTGCCTATCAGGCGCGCCGTCGCACACGGGTTATCAAAGTCATCGAGGCGGCCAATGCCAATGCCCGCAATTACCACCTCAAGGGGGCGGCGCGCATGGTTGGCCACACGGGGCTACGGATTGCAGGGCGTATCGCCGGCAAGGCAATGGTGGATAAGTTCGCGTGGCTCTATGACCACGATGTGACTGTCGGCTAAGCGGCTCCAGACGCAAAAAGAAGGCCGAGCGGCCTTCTTTTCTCAATGTCATCACTGGATTTCGCGGTGTGTTTTAGGCGTCTTGCAGCGCGGAGACGATGCCCGCAAAATCAGCAGCTTTCAAAGACGCGCCCCCCACAAGTGCGCCGTCGACGTTGGAAGTTGCGAAAATCTCCGCCGCATTCGATGGTTTGACCGATCCACCATAGAGCAGTGGGATCGCCTCCGCGCCCGTCCCAAACCGCGCGATAAGCGTGGCACGCATGTCGTTGTGAACCTCCGCAATTTGATCCAGTGTCGGCACTTTGCCGGTGCCAATCGCCCAAACCGGTTCATAGGCAATCACGAGTGTATCAAGATCACACGCATCGGGCAGGGAACCCGCCAACTGGTGGCGGATCACGTCCAATGTCTCGCCCCCCTCGCGTTGGGCCAAGGTTTCGCCAACACATACAACCGGAGCAAGTCCCGCCATAAATGCCGCCAGAGTTTTCTCGGCCACAGTGTGATCTGTTTCACCGTGATCTGCGCGCCGTTCGGAATGGCCAAGGATCACATAGTCTGCACCCGCATCGACCAACGCCGCCGCCGAAATGTCGCCGGTATGCGCACCTGATGGTTTTGCGTGGCAGTCTTGCCCGCCTATGCGCACTTTGCTGCCTTTGAGGATATCGGCCATGGGGGCGATCAAGGTGGCGGGTGGGCACAATAAAACACCAACGGTTGGCGCGGGGAACATATCCGCAAGCGCGCGGGCCTCAGCCAAAGAGGCCCGTAGCCCGTTCATTTTCCAGTTTCCTGCGGCCAGTTTGCGTGCCATGTCGCGTTCCTTTTCATTGGTTTGTCGCATCATTGCAGTCGCAGCCGGACAGTCAAGCCCGCACGGTTTGATGCTATGAAATGTTAAGGACTATGGGCGAGGTTTAGAGCGCATCGAGCGCTTTGCGCCCCCAGATACATGCGGCGTCAGGATCATCCAGCGCACTATCGGGCAGGGTCCAGTAATGCATGCCGCGCCCGTCTTCCATGGTGAATTTCTCAGCGCCTTCGGCAGCCATTTCGGCGGCGAGGGCGTCTTTGGCTTTGATGAACACGCGGCCATCAGCGGACAGGATCGCAAAGATTTGCCCGTCACAATAGATCGACGCGCCGCCCATCATCTTGCGTTTGCTGATCCCACCAAGCGGGGCGAACAGTTCAAGCGCAAAGGCCAACTCTTCGTCCGTGATCGCCATTATTTTAGGGACAACGCAGAGATATTTTCATCGAACTTGATGCTTTCGCCACACCCGCAGGCATCCACAACATTGGGATTGCGGAATTTAAAGCCGCTTTCCAAAAGGGATACTTCGTAGTCAATCTCGGTGCCGAACAAAAACATCTGTGCCATGGGCGCAATCATCACCCGAGCGCCAGCTTGTTCGACGATCTCATCGAGCGGGTCGATATCGGACACATAATCCATGGTGTATTCCATGCCCGCACAGCCGCCCTTTTTGACGCCAATGCGCAACCCTTTGGAGCCGTCTTTCTCCATCAGTTTTGCGATTTGCATGGCGGCCTTGTCAGTTATGCTGACCGCTTGCTTTCCGGGAATGCCAAACATGTATCTCTCCTTCGCCTTTAACTTAGGGTCTCCGGCGGATGATCTCAAGCGGGGCAACGCCCCACAAGACGGATTACATAAAGCCCAATTCCAACCGTGCCTCGTCAGACATCATTTCCATGCCCCACGGTGGCTCCCATGTCAGGTCCACTTCGACGTGTTTGACACCTGCCACCGGCTCAATCGCATCGACCAGCCATCCGGGCATTTCTCCGGCCACGGGACAGCCCGCGGCGGTGAGCGTCATGATCACGCTGACCTCGTTTTCGTCATTGATCTCAATCGTATAGACGAGGCCAAGGTCATAGATGTTCACGGGAATTTCAGGGTCATACACCGTGCGGCACGCCTCGACTATGGCCTCATGCAACGGGTGATCCGTGCTTGAGGGTTTGATCAGGGGGGTGCCTTCGACGGGGTTGTCACTGTCGGTCATATCTACTGCTCTCGCGTTATTCCTGAGCAAAGATATAGGTTTTTAGGCGGCAGAGGTCCAGAGGCGTAGGTGCATTCCTTTGGACCTTTTGGACGCCGCGCGTTTTGTCACACCGCGCCCATTATTTTTCACTGTGTTTTTCGTGCCTTACGGGCCGGTACAGGGCGCACACGTTTTTCGATTGTATCGTAAAGCAGGCCTGCGATGTTCTTGCCCGTTGTCTTTTCCGCGCCCTCAAGACCCGGGGAAGAGTTCACTTCGAGCACCTTTGGCCCGTCATCGGCGCGCAGTAAATCAACGCCCGCAAGACGCAGGCCAAAGGCCTTGGCGGAGCGCACGGCGGCCTCGCGCTCGGCTTTGCTGATCTTGGCAACTGTCGCGGTGCCGCCCAAGTGTAGGTTGGAGCGAAAATCACCACCCGACGAGGTGCGTTTGATCGCGGCCACGACTTTGCCGTCGACGACGACACAGCGGATATCCTCACCGGAGGCTTCTTTGACAAAATGCTGCACGAGGAAGTTGGCCTTGAGCCCGCGAAACGCGGAGATCACCGATTGCGCGGCTTTCTTTGTCTCGGCCAGAACCACACCGCGCCCTTGTGTGCTTTCCAACAATTTAACGATTAGCGGTGCTTGACCGGCCAAGGCAATCAGGTTGTCGGTGTCTTTGGGCGAGGCGGCAAAGGCGGTTGTCGGCATGCCAATGCGGTAGCGCGCAAGCACCTGATGCGCCTGTAATTTGTCGCGCGACTGGGTGATGCCACTGGAGCCGTTGACGCAAAACGTCCCGATGGTTTCGAACTGGCGAATGACGGCCGTGCCATAGGACGTCACGGACGCGCCAATGCGCGGGATCACGGCGTCATAGCGGGGCAAGCGCGCCCCGTCATAGTAAATCTCGGGGGCCATCGCGTTGATTGCCATGTAACACCGTGTGGTATCTATCACCTCGACCACGTGGCCGCGTGTTTCGCCCTCTTCGACAAGGCGGCGGGTGGAATAGCTGTCGGGTTCGCGCGACAGCACCGCAATGCGAAGCGCGCGCGCCGTGCCTGTGTCGCGAATGGCCGACGAGAAATAGACGCTATTGTCGAGTTGTGGCTGACAAAAGCTCTCGGACGGGGTTACAACCATCTGCTCGGTGATTGCCTGACGGCCAAGCAGCATCCGGTAGGCCATGTTGATGCGGTTTGTAAGCGTGACTTCGATGGGCCAAATGGTGCCGCCCATCTGAATGTCTGCCGCGATGACATAGCGCAACTCGGTCTCGCCATTCGACGATGTGACTTCGCGGCGATCCACAACATCGGCGGAGCACGAAATGGTGATATCCTCGCGGCCAGGCACGGGATGCACGTTAAAGCGGACTTTGGGAGCAGATGCATGACCAAACGGCTCAATGTCAAAGGCATGTAGCGCAGATGTGCGTGCGCCGGTGTCAACTTTAACCTTGAGAGCGGGCAGGCCAAGATCGGGCAGGCTTGCCCATTCTTCCCAGCCCAAAGCAAAGGCAGCTTTGTCCGTCATATCCGTATCTTTCCATTTGCGAGAAGCCAAGCCGCCCCATTTTCACCTTTGAGGGATTCTGACAAGAGTTTTATGTCCTTTGTGTGAAGATCTCAAAAGAGAACGCATGCGCCCCTCTGGCCCACGGGGCAATTTGGCGGTATTGCACGGCGCATGACACAAAGATTCTCATTTTCCCTCGCCGCCACAGATGGCAAAGCCCGCACGGGCGTTATTTCCACGCCGCGCGGTGACATTCGCACGCCCGCCTTTATGCCCGTGGGCACGGCCGCAACGGTTAAGGCGATGATGCCCGAAAGTGTGGCGGCCACGGGGGCCGACATCTTGCTTGGCAATACCTACCACCTCATGCTGCGCCCCACGGCGGAACGCATTGACCGGCTGGGCGGGCTGCATAAGTTCATGAACTGGGACAAGCCGATCCTGACGGACAGCGGCGGGTTTCAGGTGATGAGCCTCGCGGAGCTGCGCAAGCTGACCGAAAAGGGCGTGACGTTCCGCTCCCATATCGATGGCTCCAAGCACGAATTGACGCCCGAGCGGTCGATGGAAATCCAGCGCTTGCTTGGCTCCGATATTGTGATGGCGTTCGACGAATGCCCCGCACTGCCCGCCGACCGTGCGCGGATCACCGAAAGCATGCGCCTGTCGATGCGGTGGGCCGAGCGGTCGCGCGAGGCCTTTGGCGACCGTCCGGGTCACGCGCTGTTCGGCATTCAGCAAGGCGGTTTGGAACAAGACTTGCGGGGCGAAAGCGCCGAGGCGCTGACCAAAATCGGGTTCGAGGGCTACGCCATCGGCGGTTTGGCCGTGGGCGAGGGACAAGAGGCGATGTTCGATTGTCTGGACTACGCGCCCGATCAATTGCCGCAAGACAAGCCGCGCTATTTGATGGGCGTGGGCAAACCCGACGACATCGTGGGCGCGGTCAAACGCGGCGTCGACATGATGGATTGCGTGTTGCCCTCGCGCTCTGGCCGTACGGGTCAGGCATTCACGCGCCGTGGTGTGGTCAATATCAAAAACGCCCGTCACGCGGATGATCCGCGTCCTCTGGACGAGGCCTGCACCTGTCCGGCGTGCTCCAAATATTCGCGCGCCTATCTGCACCATGTGTTCCGCGCAGGCGAGATGATTTCGGGGATGCTGCTGACGTGGCACAACCTGCATTATTACCAAGAGATCATGCAAGGGATGCGCGATGCCATTGCGGCGGGCACGTTTGCGGCGTGGGAAAAACAGTTCCACGATACCCGCGCACTTGGCGATATCGAGCCTGTTTAGAGCGACCTGTCGCCAAACGGGCGGCGTTGTTTGATCCAGTCGAGCACGTTGTAGACCCACGGGCGGGGGCGAATGCGGTATCTGCGGCGCTTGGCTGTCGCACGTGGTATCTCGGTGCGCACAGGCACTGGGTCAATCGGTGTCGGGATAGATGGAAGGGCCGATGCACTGGCCGCAAGCAACGCCTCCAATTGTGCCTGACTGACGCCGGCGGGCGGGGTCCATGCCTCTTGGGTCAGCGCCGTGCGCCACGCCTGTGTGTCAGGGCTATACCCGCGCGCGGCGGCAAAGGACGCGGACAGATCAATCCATTGGTTCAGCACCGCCAAACGCGCCTCGGGTGCAATGGCGCTCAGTGTCGGATCCCCATCGGGAGCGGTTGCGAAGTATCCGCGCAAGGTGCGTTTTCGAGTGTGAATATCGCCTTGCAACATATTGACCAAGCGTAGAAAATCAGTGCTTTCACGGCTAAAGCTGGTGTAGCGCGGGGCAGCTTGCGCGGGACACTCCGTCACGGGATCTATGGGTAATCCGGCAAGTGCGCAAAACGCGGGCCATATCCCGCCACCGTTGCGCGCGGCGTCGAAATCGCCCAGTTGAACCGCCCGTCCGGTTGCCGCCTCAAACGGGGCAAGTTGTGCGGGAAGATCGCAAAGGGCCGTCCCGAAGTCGACGAGAAATTCAGCGTAACTGCGCGCGCCCATGGCCCGCCCGCCCGCCACCCATTCGCGGTAAAACGATTCCGCATAGCGCGTGGGGTCGCGTTGAAAGGCCACCACATCCACGGTGCCAAAGCCGCTAAATCTGTGCATGAGCGCGTCTATCATGGCCGTGCGCTCATACGCTGTGGGCATGCTCATGTTTTCACATGATATAAAAACGGTATGTGTTTTAGCGCTGCGAATTTCGTCCCACAACGCGTCCCAAATGCGTTCATCGCCGCTGCGCAAGGCCGCCAACAGTCCTTGATGACCGGGCATCGCGCCTTGGCGCATGTCATCATGATCGTCTGTCACAAGCCCTGTTTTCGGGACTAAAATGCCGTGGGTTTTGAGTGTTGCGTGATGTGCAATCAACTGATGCTGAAGATAGGTCGATCCGGTTTTGTGCTGACCGATATGTATGACAAGGCGTTTGGCGGCAAACTTGGGCGCGACTGGCATAGGCGGCGCCGAGGGGGGTGCGCGCCGCGCAAGGATCTGGTGGGCTTCGCTGAAATTGCCCGTGCGCAATGCGCTGTGCAGCTCGAAAAAGTCGACACGCCGAATGTGTCCACGCTTTGTGCGCATTCCGACACGCGATGTGCGGCGCACCATGGCATCGTCAAACACCGAGTTGCCAAAGCTATCCTCCCCCAAAAGGGTGGCGACCCGCGCCCCCAACGCAACATAGGCCTCATCAGCGTGCGGATCGGCCAGCGCGTCGATAATGTCCATATCCCAAATCAATCGCGAGACGGTGTTGAACAGTTCCCGCTTTTCATACCGTTTGGGCAAGGTGCGTTCCGCTACACGTGCGCGCACCAAGGCCATGCATTTCTCGATCAACTGCACTTGGAGGGTATGGGTATCGATCCCTTCCGAGGTGGTCGAAATTGATCCTGCGCGCCGCCGCCAAACCCGCACAGGCGCACCCAAATACGCGATGGAGCCGGCGCGCGTGACGCAGGCGAGAACAAACAACCGGTCCTCGAATTTGCGCTGCTCGGTGTCGAATGTCAGATCGAACTCATCCAAAAAGGCACGGCTATAAAGGCTCGACCATGAGGACACGATGAATTGCGCCTCTTCGCCGCCCCTTAGGCCCCGCGTTACGCGTTGGGTCATGTGGAGCTGTTGATCACGGGGAAGGATTTGGGTTTCAACGCTGCCAGCACGGCCCAGATAGCAACAGGCGTGCACAATGTCGGCGCGGGTTTGCATGGCATAGGCCAATTGGTGTTCTAATCCGCGCGTGGTGTAATAATCATCTGCGTCAAGAAACCCGATATAGGTGCCACGTGCGATCGCCAGCCCGCTATTGCGCGCCGCCGATAGGCCGCTGTTTTGCGTGTGATGCACCACTGTGACATCGAAACCGTCGGTCAATCGCTCGAGATCGCGCGCATCGAACACCTCAGGATTGTCATTGATGACGATGATCTCGATATCGTCGATACGCTGTGCTTTGACGGATGCGAGGGCCGCGTGCAAAAACGCGGTTTCATCGTAAAACGGGATAATGATGGAGACTGAGGGCCCCAACAGGCTCGGGTTTAAAGACGCGTCCATAAGCCCACCGCGCTGCGGTTATAGGCTTTCGTGGTGCGCGTCGTCGTCGCCCCAATGACCAAAGCCGCGCCACGCAAAGTGTCCGCTTTGGCTATGTCCGTGACCTGTCCAGCGCGGAAACTGATCATCGTCGTCATCATCCGATGTGTCGTGATCGGGTTCAAACGTAAAAAATGAGGCGGGAAGAAGCGACAGCAATGCAAACAAAAATGACATGGATACCCCCAAACAGCAGGCGTGGAACACACGCTGCGCGGGTCCATAATGATCAAAAGATCACACTTCGTCAACTTTAGTTTTCAATTGGTTTATGGTGCTTTGTGCGCAAATGTTTGGCGGTCATCGCATGTTTGCACACAATTCCCCTTATCACCTGCATTCATTGAGAATTGAGCAGAAAACGCCCTTGCGAAGGGCGGCGCGGACAGGCACAATTCTTTGCAAATTCGATACTGGTCATGGTTGAAATATCAGGCTCGCCCCCCAGATATAGCAGACAATGACGGAAGAGATCCAAGATTGCCGCCGAAGTGGGATCGGGTCTTTTTGCCAAGATTTAAGGATATAAAAATGAACGCGCAGACTCAAACGTACCCTGTTCTTCCCCTTCGTGACATTGTGGTCTTTCCCCATATGGTGGTGCCGCTGTTCGTCGGGCGCGACAAGTCCGTCAAGGCCCTCGAAGAGGTGATGGCGAACGATCAGCAAATCTTGCTGTCCGCCCAGATGGACCCCGCGTTGGATGACCCTGAGGCGGACGCCATTTACCGCACCGGCGTGTTGGCCAATGTGCTACAATTGCTCAAGCTGCCCGATGGCACGGTCAAGGTGTTGGTCGAGGGTCAGACGCGCGTGAAAATCGCCAGTTTCGAGGCGCATGAGCCGTTTTTTCTCGCCAAGATTGAACCTCTCGAAGAGACGCAAGGCGATGAGGCCACCGTGACCGCATTGGTGCGCGCCGTGGCCGAGGAATTCGAACGCTACGCCAAGATCAAAAAGAACATCCCCGAAGAGGCGATGGTGGCCGTGTCCGAGGCGCGTGATAGCGCCAAACTGGCCGATCTCGTCTCGGGGCATTTGGGCGTTGATGTCGAGCAAAAGCAAAAACTGCTCGAAACGCTGTCTATCGAGGAGCGTCTCGAGGCGGTCTACGGCATGATGCAGGGCGAAATGTCCGTGCTGCATGTCGAGAAAAAGATCAAAACCCGCGTTAAATCCCAGATGGAGCGTACGCAGCGCGAGTACTATTTGAATGAGCAAATGAAAGCCATTCAAAAGGAACTTGGCGATGGCGAAGAGGGGGAGGGCGAAGTCGCCGAGCTAGAGGCAAAGATTGCCGCGACCAAGTTCTCCAAAGAGGCCAAGGAAAAGGCCGAAGCGGAGTTGAAAAAGCTCAAGAACATGAGCCCGATGTCGGCCGAGGCCACCGTGGTGCGCAACTACCTTGACTGGATGTTGTCGATCCCGTGGGGCACCAAGTCGCGGATCAAAAAGGATCTGAACCGCGCCGAGGGCATCCTTGATACCGATCACTACGGGTTGGAAAAAGTCAAAGAACGCATTGTGGAATACCTTGCAGTGCAACAGCGCAGCCAGAAACTCAAAGGCCCGATCATGTGCCTTGTGGGGCCTCCTGGTGTGGGTAAAACAAGCTTGGGCAAATCGGTCGCCAAGGCCACGGGGCGCGAGTTCATTCGCATCTCTTTGGGCGGCGTGCGCGATGAGTCCGAGATCCGCGGCCACCGCCGCACCTACATTGGCTCCATGCCCGGTAAGATCATTCAGGCACTCAAAAAGGCCAAAACCACCAACCCGCTTATCTTGCTCGACGAGATCGACAAGATGGGTCAGGATATGCGTGGCGATCCTGCGTCTGCGATGCTCGAAGTGCTTGATCCAGAACAAAACTCCACTTTTGTGGATCACTATATGGAGGTCGAATATGACCTCTCCAACGTGATGTTTTTGACCACATCGAACAGCTACAACATGCCTGGCCCGCTCTTGGACCGCATGGAGATCATTCCGCTGTCGGGCTACACCGAGGACGAGAAATTCGAGATCGCCAAACAGCACTTGATCCCGAAACAGATTAAAAATCACGGGCTGAAAGCGAAAGAGTTTTCGATCGCCGATGACGCCGTGATGGATGTGATCCGGTACTACACCCGCGAGGCGGGGGTCCGCACCCTTGAGCGCGAGTTTGCCAAAATGGCGCGCAAGGCCGTGACCCAATTGGTCAAGAAACAGCTCGAAAGCGTTGCGATTACCGCCCTCAATCTGGAGGAGTATCTCGGCGTTAAGAAATTCCGGCATGGTCTTGCTGAAAAAGAGGATCAAATCGGGGTTGTCACCGGATTGGCCTATACCTCCGTTGGCGGCGATCTGTTGCAGATCGAAGCGCTCAAATTGCCAGGCAAGGGTCGGATGAAAACCACCGGCAAACTGGGCGATGTGATGAAAGAGAGCATCGAGGCGGCAAGCTCCTATGTCCGCTCCATCGCGCCCTCTATCGGGGTGAAGCCGCCGCTGTTCGATACGATGGACATCCACGTCCACGTACCCGATGGCGCAACGCCAAAAGATGGCCCCTCTGCGGGTCTGGCGATGGTCACAACCATCGTGTCTGTGCTCACGCAAATTCCCGTGCGCAAGGATATCGCGATGACGGGTGAGGTTAGCCTGCGCGGCAATGCCACGGCGATTGGTGGCCTCAAGGAGAAACTGCTCGCCGCACTGCGCGGTGGCATCACCACGGTTCTGATCCCTGAGGAAAACGTCAAAGACCTCGCGGATATTCCTGAGAACGTCAAAGCGGGATTGGAGATCATCCCCGTGAGCCACGTCTCCGAAGTGCTCAAATTGGCGCTAGTGCGTCAACCCGAGCCTGTGGAATGGGATGACGCCGCCGAAGAGGCCGCACGATTGGCCAAAGTGACGTCAAGCAACCCTGCGCAAGGTGCGGTTGCTCACTAACGCCGCAAATGTTCGAAAAATGAAAGGGCATCCAGTTTGGGTGCCCTTTTTATTTGGACTTTGAGCGAATGCGCGGACCGCGATGTTCGATTTGTGCAACTTTGGGCGGGGTGGCTCCGGTGAGACGCGCGCTTTTTTGTCCCATTTACGGCGCGCAGTTATGGTTTGTTGGAAACCCTTTAGTTTGTGCGCGTTGCGCTCTATAGTGAAGCTATCGTTTTTCTCTAGTGAGACATGGATCATGGCCAAGAGCCCGACAAAGACCCCCGCCGACACATCTGCGCCGAAAAAAACCGCAGCTACCAAAACCGCTGTTGCCAAATCGGCAGCGGCCAAGGCGGCAAAACCCACGGTCGTTGCCGCCAGCGCGGTCGACATTCCCGTGCCTGCCGTTGTTACGGAATTGGCCAAAAAGGATTTTCTGGACCGCGTGACGGAGACGTCCGGTGCCAAGCGCGGGACCGCAAAGAAAATTGTGGACGCCGTGTTGATGGAGTTGGGGGATGCGCTTCAGCGGGGCGAAAACGTGAACTTGCCGCCACTGGGCAAAGTGTCCATCAACCGCCTCAAAGAAGCGCCCAACGCGCATGTGGTGATTGCCAAAATTCGCCGATCAAAATTGATGGTGGAGGCCTCAAAAATGCCAGACACGCCGTCTGAAGTCGAGGGTGATACGGACGATTGATTTCTGGGGTTTATGACTTGCATCACCAAACCCGTGGCGCTAGAAACCGCGCCACGGCGGGTGATTAGCTCAGTGGTAGAGCGCTTCGTTCACATCGAAGATGTCAGGAGTTCAAATCTCTTATCACCCACCATTTTTCCGAGTGCCACCATTTTTCCGCGTGAGGGTCCAGATGTCCCCACCGCTACAGGTTAGGGAAGATCGCGTTCTACGTACCCGAGCGACTCTGAGGCTTCGCGCCCCAAGTCCATGATCATTTCTGCAATTTCGTCTTTCTTGTCCTCGTTGAAACGAAAGAGCGGGAAGGCGATCGACATCGCTGCAATAGGGCGACCAAGGTGGTCAAAAATTGGCACGGCCATGCACCGCACCCCCGCTTCGCTCTCTTCGATTTCCTCAGCATACCCGCGTATTTTCGTGGCCGCGAGGTCCGCGAGAAACTTGTCTTTATCGGTGATGGTTTGCGGCGCGGACGGGGTAAATGACATGGCTGCGACACGTTCGGCGATTTCCTTTGGATCGCGCCACGCCAACAAAGCCTTGCCCAAAGATGTGGAATGTAGCGGGTTGCGTTTGCCCAAAGTTGACTGCATCGAGAGGGTGTAGTGGCTGTTGTATTTGTGGGTGTAGACCACTTTTTGTTCGATGTTGTCCATCACGCCTAGGTTGATGGACTCGCCTGTCAGACGCGAGAGTTTTGCCATCACCCGATCCGCCGCCCATAAAAGGTCCGAGCGGTCCTGAATGGAGCGCGCACCGAGACTAAACAGTTTCAGTGTGAGCCCGTAGCGTTCGGTATCCTCGTCACGCTCAACGTATCCAAGTTCGATCATCGTGTTGAGCAATCGGTGGGCTGTGGCCTTTGACGTCATCGCGCGTCCGGCCAGATCGGCAAGCGAGGCGCGGCGATCTTCGACCAGTGATTCGAGGACGGCAAAGACCTTGAGAACCGCGGCTACGTTTTCCGTTTTATGTTCTGAATTCGCCACTTACAGGCACCTCTTTTTTCGGAACGTGGTTTTGAAAAAAATTCAACGGCTCGATGGATTTCATCCTATTTACACTTAACATACTGAAATACCAATAATAAAATTCTGACATACTAGATTAAAAATATGTTGATTTATGATGGCGCTTGTGTCCAAACTAAATTGAAATGCGATTTCAAAAAATAGAGACACACAAGGATCCGATCACATGCACCCGCTCCTCCGTCAAAGAAATCATGTTGTGAGCCGTGCTGATGTGTGTGGGTTGATCGACCGTTTGGCCGACAATCTGATCAACATTTGCGACGAGACAGGTGAGTTTATTCTCAAGCTAGAGGATGGTCGCGAGATCGACACCAAAGGGTGGGCGGGGTGGGAGTGGACCCACGGCATCGGGCTCTACGGGCTGTTGAAATACTATGAGCAAACCCGCAACGCGACCGCCAAAGCGATCATTGACGGGTGGTTTTCGGACCGTCTGGCCGAGGGAACTCCGACGAAAAATATCAACACAATGGCGCCGTTTTTGACCCTTGCGTGCCTGTATGAGCAGCAAGGCAATATGGAATGGCGACCCTATCTCGAAGAGTGGGCGCAGTGGGTGATGCACACCATGCTACGCGTTCAGGAGGGCGGGCTACAACACATCACCTACAATAGCGTCAATCCAGGCCAGATGTGGGATGATACGTTGATGATGAGCGTTCTGCCTTTGGCCAAAATAGGCCAAGTACTCGGGCGGCCAGAGTATATCGAAGAGGCGAAATTCCAGTTCCTCACGCATATTCAATACCTCATGGACACCAAAACGGGGCTTTGGTTTCACGGCTGGACATTTGAAGGTCATCACAACTTTGCCGATGCACTTTGGGCGCGAGGCAACAGTTGGGTGACGATCGCGATCCCTGAATTCGTCGACATGATCGGCCTCAAAGAGGGGGATCCGATCCGCGCACATTTGCTCTCGACCTTGCGCCGTCAGGCGGAGGCGCTCAAGCAAATGCAAGATCCCGAGACGGGGTTGTGGCACACGCTTTTGGACGATCCTACCAGTTACGTCGAAGCATCGGCCACGGCGGGGTTTGCCTATGGTTTGCTCAAGGCGGTGCGTCTGCGTTACCTCGACGAAAGCTTTGCGCCAGTGGCGGAGAAAGCCATCGCGGGCGTGATCGATAACATCAATGATGCAGGCGAATTGCTCAACGTGTCCTTTGGCACGGCGATGGGCCACGATTTTGAATTCTACAAAGAGATACCGCGCACCTCGATGCCATATGGGCAAGCGATGGCCATGCTGTGTCTGTCCGAATACCTCAGAACCTACATCTGAGGGACAAAAAACGACCCTGCGGGCAAACGTGGGGCGCTTCAATCCAATGAGACACGTCCGGCAGACCGCCGGTTCCAAGGGAGGACTACCACATGACAAAGATGACACGGCGCCAAGCGCTAGGAACGATTGGTGCGGCGGCTGCCGCGGCGACGTTACCCGCAATGCCCGCCCTCGCGGCGGATCGCTCTATCCGCCATTTCTGGTGGGGGAACCCAGAACGCGACAGACGGACCTTTGACGTGATCGACGTGTTCCAAAAGGCGCATTCCGGCATCGAAGTGTCTGGCGAGACCATTGGTTGGGGCGACTACTGGACCAAAATGGCCACGCAAACTGCGGGCAAGAACATGGCGGATCTGGTGCAGATGGACTACCGTTTCTTGTTCGAATACGTGCGCCGTGGCGCGCTTCTGCCGCTCGATGAACACATTGGCAACGGTCTTGACCTGTCCAACTTTGACAAAGGCCCACTGTCTGGCGGCATGGTCGATGGCAAACTTTACGCGCTCAACATTGGCTCTAACAGTCAGGTTGTTCCCTACAATGCGCGTTTGTTTGACGAGGCCGGTATCGATGCGGATGTGATCAACTGGACCCACGAAGAGTTTGCGGCAGTCTGTGAACAGATCACGTCCAAAACGGGCGTCAAAGGGTCGGACGATAACTCGCTCATGATCGAAAGCATGGAAGCATGGGCGCGTCAGAACGGTCGCGATTTCTATGATGCGGACGGCAACGTATCCGCCACCGCCGAAGACGTGGCCGGCTATTGGCAGTATTGGGCAGATTTACGTGATGCGGGCGTTGTCACCGACAAGAACATGACGGTGATCCTTGATAAGCCGATGTCAGAGAGCGGTATCGTCACAGGGGCCTCTGCTATGTCGCTGTACTGGTCCAACCAACTCGTGGCGGTTCAGAGTTTGATGTCCGACCCCATTGGCGCGGCCATGGTGGCGCACAAAACAGGTGGCGGTTACGGCCAGTTTATCAAGCCATCCATGTTCATGTCGCTCACCCGCGATGCAAAGGACGTGGAGGCCGCGATCATGTACATGAACGACTGGATCAATGCGCCCGACGCGACCTCTATCATCGGCCTTGAGCGCGGCATTCCGGCCAACCCGGACGTGCGTGCAGCCCTTGCGCCAAGCTTCACGCCTGCCGAAAAGCTTTCGGTTGACTACTTCAACGCCATTCAGGACAAAGTTGGCCCGCTGCCGCTGCCCGCTCCCAAAGGGGCAGGTGAGGTACGTGACAACTTTATGCGCACAGGCACCGAAGTTGTGCTTGGCAATATGGATGTCAAAGAGGCGGCTGCGTTGTTTATCGACGATGCTCAGTCGATCGTGGACCGCGCGCGCTAAAACGCGTTTTCCCCACGGTCTTGTGAAATCAGGTATTGGTCCCAATCCATTGGGGCCAATATTTTCCCAACGCAAAGTCATACCAATGAAAAAATTCTTCGCACGCAATGCGCCCGGATATGTCTTTTTGACCCCATGGTTCATCGGCTTCTTTTTCTTGGCACTTGGCCCGATTTTAGCCTCTCTCTACTTGTCTTTTACCCGCTACGATATGGTTGCAGACCCGCGTTGGGTCGGCCTTGATAACTACGCTTACATGTTCGAGAAAGACCGGCGGTTCTGGAAGGCTTTAGAGGTCACATTTACCTATGTCGCACTTGCCGTGCCCGCCCGTCTGATAATGGCGCTTGGTGTCGCCATGCTGCTCGACAAGGGATTGCGCACCATTGGGCTATACCGAGCGATTTTCTATCTTCCCTCACTGCTTGGCTCGTCCATTGCGATCGCCATCTTGTGGCGGCAATTGTTTTCCGCAGACGGGGTGGTCAACCAAGTTCTCGCCAATTTCGGCATTCAGGGGGCGGCGTGGATTTCCAACCCCGACACCTCGCTCTACACGCTTGTGGTGCTGGCCATGTGGCAATTCGGGTCGCCGATGCTGATCTTTTTGGCCGGTCTGCGCGGCATTCCGCGCGATCTCTATGAGGCGGCCGAGATCGACGGTACGTCAAAGCGGCGTCAGTTTTTTCGTATCACCTTGCCGCTTTTGGCACCTGTGATTTTCTTCAACCTCGTGCTGCAAACGATCGAAGCGTTCAAAACGTTCTCGTCTGCGTTCATCATCTCGAACGGCACGGGCGCGCCCGCTGACAGCCTATTGTTCTACACGGTCTATTTGTTCAACGAAGCATTCAAATTCTTCCGCATGGGCTACGCCTCCGCGCTGGCGTGGGTGCTGCTTCTCATCATCGGTTTCTTTACGGCCGTGTCTTTCTTTACCTCCAAATACTGGGTGCATTATGAAAACGAACGCGACTGATCCGTCCGGCGCATCCGATGTGACGCCAGAGATGATCCGTACGGCGCAGATCGCCCATGATCTTCGCGTCGCGCAACAAAAACGCAACCGTCGTGCGCGCATCTACAAGCACCTCTTTCTCATCGCGATGTCAGTGGTGATGCTTTACCCGTTGTTCTGGCTGGTGGCCGCATCGCTCAAGCCCGAGAACGAGATTTTCAACACGTTGTCGTTGTGGCCATCCGAGTTCAATTGGGACAACTACACCAAAGGGTGGGAGGCGTTGCCCAAGTCGTTCACGATCTTCTACACCAACTCGACCATCGTCACGGTCTTTTCCGTGATCGGGAACCTGTTGTCGTGTTCCTTCGCGGCCTACGCGTTTGCACGGCTGCAATTTACCGGCAAAAACTTGATGTTTGCGTTGATGATGATGACGTTGATGATCCCGTATCATGTCGTTTTGATCCCGCAGTATGTGTTGTTTTTGAACCTCGGGTGGGTGGATACCTACCTGCCGTTGATCGTGCCGCGTTTTCTGGCTTCTGATGCATTTTTCATCTTTTTGATGGTGCAATTCTTTCGCCAGTTGCCACGTGAACTGGATGAGGCGGCGATGATCGACGGCTGCTCGCCCTACAAAATCTACTGGGTTATTATCCTGCCTTTGTCGCTCCCTGCGATGGGGACGGCCGCGATTTTCTCGCTGATTTGGGTGTGGGAGGATTTCCTCGCTCCGCTGATCTATCTCAATGATATCAAATCCTACACGGTGCCGCTCGCGTTGCGCCTGTTCCTCGACCAAGAGGGCCAATCGGCCTTTGGACAGATGTTTGCAATGTCGGTGCTCTCGCTTGTGCCCGTCATCGTGTTCTTCGTCGCTTTCCAAAAACTCATCGTGCGCGGTATCGCGACCTCCGGAATGAAATAAGGACCCTTTTCAATGGCTGGTTTGACACTACGAAACGTTCGCAAAACCTACGGTAATGTGACGGTGATGAAGGGGCTGGACCTCGACATTGTTGACGGTGAGTTTCTCGTCCTTGTCGGCCCGTCCGGCTGCGGTAAATCCACACTTTTGCGGATGATTGCGGGGCTCGAAGATATCTCCGATGGCACCGTGGCAATCGACGACACCATCGTTAATGATCTGCCCGCGTCCAAACGCGAGTTGGCCATGGTGTTCCAGTCCTACGCTCTCTATCCGCATATGTCGGTGCGCAAAAACCTCGCGTTCGGCTTGCAGAATATGAAGCTGCCCAAGGCCGAAATTTCAAAGCGCGTGGATGAGGTGGCGAAGGTGCTGCAAATCGAGCCCTTGATGGACCGCAAACCGCGTCAGTTGTCGGGTGGTCAAAAACAGCGTGTCGCCATTGGTCGCTCTATCGTGCGCGAACCAAAGCTGTTCTTGTTTGATGAACCTCTTTCGAATTTGGACGCCGAATTGCGCGTTCAGATGCGTGTCGAGCTTGCCTCCCTGTATACCAAGCTCGGCACCACCATGATCTATGTAACCCATGACCAAGTTGAAGCCATGACCATGGCCTCGCGCATTGTTGTGTTACGCGGCGGTAAAATCGAACAGGTCGGCACCCCGCAAGAGTTATATACCCGCCCTGAGAACCTGTTTGTTGCGGGCTTCATCGGCTCGCCCAAGATTAACATGTTCGATGCTCAAGCCACCAAAGGCGCGAAGGGCATTCACATCTCTATGGCGGATTTTGCTGATTTCGAGATCGACGGGTTGGAACGTACAGTCGACAATGTGACGGTGTGCATTCGCCCCGAAGGGTTCATGATTGACGGTGGCGCGGTCCGTGTCGAGGCTACAATTGATCTTGTTGAATACCTTGGGTCGGAGATTTTGCTCCACACCCATTTGTCGTCGGGCGCGACCGTATTGCTTCAAACGAGCGGAAAAGATGACTACGCAAGGGGCCACAAAATCACCTTTGGATTTGATCCCTCGGACGTGCATGTGTTCGACCATGATGGCGACCGCGTACCCTATATTGGTGAGGAGGCGTTAGCATGAAACTTGCCATCGTCGGGTGCGGATCGCGCCATTCGATGTTCCGTGACAGCGTCTCACAGGACTATCCCGATCAGCATGAGATCGTCGCTATGTGCGACAACAATCCCCACCGCTTGGACCTCGCCGCACAGGCCGCAGCGCGCGCAGGGACCAATGGGATTGCCACATATGACGCAAGCGCCTTCGACGCGATGATCGCAGAGCAAAAGCCGGATACGGTGGTGATCACCACGCCTGACTTTTTGCATGCCGACTATATCGTACGCGCGTTTGAGGCGGGGTGTGATGTGATCTGTGAAAAGCCGATGACGATTGATTTGTCGTCGCTCAAACAGATCACCGAGGCACAAAAGCGCACGGGACGCCAAGTGCGTGTGACCTTTAACTACCGCTATTCTCCGGCCCGAACACAGATCAAGGATATATTGGCCTCTGGCACCATCGGGGAAGTCACGGCTGTTGATTTCCGCTGGCACCTCGACCGTGTACATGGAGCTGATTATTTTCGGCGTTGGCACCGTCAAAAGGAAAATTCGGGCGGGCTTTTGGTGCATAAATCCACCCACCACTTTGACCTGTTGAATTGGTGGCTGGGGTCAACGCCAACCAAAGTTACCGCGACGGGGCGCCGTGCATTTTACCGCCCACAAACGGCGATAGACATGGGGCTTGAGGCGCGCGGTCCACGCTGTGCCACGTGCAAAGTGGCCAACAAATGCGATTTTGAATTGAACTTGGACGAGGACGCCGCATTGCGCGCGCTCTACCGTGAGGCCGAACATGAGGACGGCTATTTTCGTGATCTGTGCGTGTTCGATGAGGACATCGGCATTGAGGATACGATGCAGGCGCATATCACCTATGGGTCGGGGGCCACAGCCAATTATACGCTGACCGCCTATTCCCCGTGGGAAGGGCTTGAGATCAGGTTCCAAGGGACAAGGGGCGAGTTGATCCATAAGCATGTGGAGGTGCACGGTGTTTTTGGGGGCGAACGGGCGCATGCGGGCAAAGAGGCGGTCTGGACCGAGGTGCACCTCGCGGGCAAAGCGCCCGAACAGATTGAGGTGCCTGTGGCGGAGGGCCACCATGGCGGGGCTGATCCTGTCATGCTCGGCTACATTTTCGACCCCGATAACATGGAACCCGACCGCTATAACCGCGCCTCTGACCATGTGGCGGGTGGGTGGTCGATCTTGACAGGGATCGCCGCAAACTTGTCGATTGAAACAGGCGCTACGGTGGATGTGCAGACGATGCTCGATACCCGTGGCATTACTTTAGAATAAGGCTCCTTTCATGTCGACAACGCGCTCAAACGTGGCCCTGATCGGGTGTGGTATGGTGGCGTCAGCCTATGTGGAAAGCTTTGCCAACCTGTCGGGATCGTTACGCCTGTCAGGTGTTTTGGCGTCTCGGCCAGCCAATTCTGCGGCGTTTTTGGCCAAGCATGGCGCTGCGTTCTCGGGCGCGCAGGCTTACGCCGATATGGACGCGCTTCTTTCCGATGAACCTGATTTTGCCGTGATCATCACACCGCCCAACGTGCGCGCGCCGTATGTTGCGGCGTTGGCTGATGCGGGTATTCCGATTTTGATGGAGAAACCTGTTGAGCGCACGCTGAACGCGGCCCGCAAATTGGTTGATATCTGTGCGCATGCCCGTGTTTCGCTTGGGATTGTGCTCCAACACCGCGTCCGCCCGTCCGCCCAAAAGTTGCGCGCCCTTTTGGCTGAGCACGATTTTGGCTCGCTGCGATTGGTTGAAATTTCCGTGCCTTGGTGGCGTGGGCAGGGCTATTACGATGAGCCGGGCCGCGGTAGTTTGGCGCGCGATGGCGGCGGAGTTTTGATCTCTCAGGCCATTCATACCCTTGATTTGGCGTTGCAATTTACCGGTCCTGTTGACGCCGTGACGGCTATGTGCCGCACAACACGGTTTCACGACATGGAAACCGAAGATTTCGTGACGGCAGGTTTGATGTTTGAAAACGGTGCCGTGGGCAGTCTGATTGCCTCAACGGCGAGTTACCCCGGCCGCACCGAAGAGATCATTTTGCACTACGCCAACGCCTCGGTCACGCTGCGCTCCGCTGAGTTGGTGGTTGCGTGGCAAAGCGGCGAAACCCAAGTGTTCGGTTCCGCGCAATCGACAGGGGCAGGGGGCGACCCAATGGCCTTTACCAGCGCGTGGCACCAAGCGGTGATTGCGGATTTCATCGCCTGTATCGACAGCGGCGCGACCCCTGTGGCGAGCGGGGCAAGCGCGCTTGATGGGCATGCGTTGATCGAGGCAATTATCAATTCCGGTGCCCAAGGGCGCACCGTATCTGTTGACAAAGGATACTGACATGAGCGTTGGACACGGATTGAAGCTTGCGGCCATTGGCATTGATCACGGGCATATTTTCGGCATGTTGGGCAATATGCTCAAAGAGGGCTGCACTGCGGCGCAGTGGTGGACCGCCGATGATTGGGCGCTTCCCGAAAAGTTCCAAGAGACATACCCAGATCTGGAGCGGGTGGCTGATCGCCGCACGATCCTTGATGATCCTGATGTCGATATGGTCCTGATCGCGGCCGTGCCCGAAGATCGCGCAGCACTTGCGATTGAGGCCATGCGGGCGGGCAAAGACGTGATGGTCGACAAGCCCGGGTGCACAACCCTCGAACACCTCGCACAGATCAAAGCTGTTGTCGCCGAAACGGGTCGCATCTGGACGGTCAACTTTTCGGAACGGTTCCAAGTGCCCTGCGTGGCCAAGGCGGAGGAATTGGTGCGTGCGGGTGGAATCGGCACCGTGATCCAGACCATCGGCATGGGGCCGCACAAACAAAACCTGTCGACGCGCCCCGCGTGGTTTTTTGAACGCAATCGGTATGGCGGTATTTTAACTGACATCGCCTCGCATCAGGTCGATCAGTTTTTACATTTCACGGGGTCCACGGATGTGCAGATCAAACACGCCCAGGTCGCCAACAAGACTTTGCCAGAGCATCCCGGAATGCAGGATTTTGGCGAGTTGGTTTTACAAGGAGACAAAGGCCACGGATATATCCGCGTCGATTGGTTCACCCCCAAGGGCCTGCCGATGTGGGGCGATGGCCGCCTGACGATCATGGGCAGTGACGGGTATATCGAGCTGCGCAAATACATCGATCTGGCGAATGGCAACAAAGGCGATCAATTGCTGATCGCCAATGGTGAGGGCGCGCAGGTGATTGATTGTCGTGAAATGGGGTTGCCGTATTTCGCCCGCATCTGTGCCGATATCCATAACCGGTCACAAACCGCCGTGACGCAGGATCACACGTTTCGCACGATGGACATTACCATCCGCGCACAGATGCAGGCCGAAGGGGTGCAAGTATGAAAAAGGTAAATGTGGCGATTATTGGCGCAGGCATTGGCTACAAACATTACATTGCCTACCGCGCGTTGCCGGATCTCTACACGGTGACGGCGGTGTGCGATATGAATACAGCACGCGCTGCCGCATTCATTGAGGACGACAGTGGCGTTGAAATCACGAGCGATTTCGAGGCCGTTTTGGCCAATCCCGAAATTGAGTTGATCGACATTTGTCTGCCCCCGCATTTGCATTTCGATTTTACCGCGCGGGCCATGCGGGCGGGTAAGGATGTGATTTGCGAAAAGCCGTTGTCCAATTCCGTCGCCGATGTGGATCGCTTGATCGCCATTAGCAAGGAGACGGGGCGCACCGTCTACCCTGTCTTTCAGTATCGGTTTGGCAACGGGATTGCGCGGCTGCGCGCGTTGATTGACAGCGGGTTGGCGGGGCGGGCCTATGTGGCGGCTATGGAAACCCATTGGAACCGTGATGCGGATTATTACGCCGTGGATTGGCGTGGCACATGGAAGGGCGAGCAGGGCGGCGTTATCTTGGGCCATGCCATTCACATGCATGATTTATTATCGTTTATTCTCGGGCCCGTTGACTCGGTGTTTGCCCGTCTGGATACGCGCGTGAACGACATCGAAGTCGAGGATTGCGGCGCGCTGTCCATTCAGATGTCATCGGGCGCATTGGCGACAAGTTCGGTCACGCTTGGCGCGGGCAATGACACCAGTCGGCTGCGCTTTTGCTTTGAGGGGGTAACCGCAGAGAGCGGATCGCGCCCCTATGCCCCCGCCGAGGACAACTGGACATTTGTGGCGCGCGCACCTGTGACCCAAGGCCAGATTGATGCGGTTATCGCCGCGACACCCGACCAATCGGGTGGACAAGTCGGGTTCTCTCTTCAGGTTTACAACGCCATGCGCGGGCTTGAATCGGAGGTCGTCAATATTGACGAGGCGCGCCGTTCCATCGAATTCGTCAGTGCCGTCTATCAGTCATCGCGCACAGGCGCACCGGTCCATCTGCCCCTTAACGTTGGCGATAGTACCTATGACGGCTGGGAACCCGCACCCGTCTAAGACGGACGATGAATTGACGCGCCACGCATGGCGCCGAGATCACCGCACTCTGGGTGCCGTGTGCTATCGTTGGTCGAGAAACGTGTAGGCCTCTAGGATTGTGGTCGTCAGCGTGTCCAAAAATCCGGGCGTGGTAACGTCTATCAGGCTGGCGGGTGTGTCTGTCTCGGCTGCGTCAGGGTCTGGCGCGGCGAGTAGGGGGCTTTGTGCGGCGAGCAGCTCGCGGTAGCTGGCCCCTTTTGCGTGCTTGAGGACATTGACCGCCAGATAACATGTGTGCAACCGCGCAGCGAGATCCGTGTGCCCCGCGTCCAACAACACCGCTTTGAGTTTGCGTGAAAACGGGCCGCGTTTGAAATGATGCTGCATACGCGCCTCGAACACCGTAAACAGATCAACCGCGATGTGTTCCAGTGCGCCAACCGCAACACCACGGGCCTCTTCGGTTTGAGGCGATGCCTGCTCGGTCGTGAGGGCGGCAATGCGATCTAGGTGGATCTTTGCATCGTCCTTGGCTGCGCGAACGAGTTCAGGAATGCTTTGTGGTGCTGACATGTTTTCTCTCCAAAAGATTCCCCCTCTTTAAGCTATGCAACCGAAAAAGATAGGGTTGAGATAGGGGGGGACGCATGGCCAGTTCACGTGCAAGCCCCGTGATTTCACTAAAAGGCGCCGCAAATGCCTATCGCGCGTCATCTGTGCCTTTGCGCCAAACAAATGGGGGTGACAATCAACGGCAAACGAATAACAATTATGGTTGTCACGAGTTTTGCAAATGGTTGAGCATGGATATTACACTCATAAAAACATTTATCGAAGTCGCGAACACCGGTTCCTTTGTTGCCGCATGTGATCGTCTTTATGTCACGCAATCGGCGGTGAGCCTGCGTATTCAACGCCTTGAGGACAGTTTGGGCCACGCGGTGTTTATGCGCTCCAAAGCGGGTGCGGTTTTAACCCCCGCAGGTGAGCAGTTTTGGCACTATGCCTTGAGTCTCGTTAAGATATGGGAAGAGGCGCGCCAACAGATCGCGATCCCCGAAGGCTTCACCAAATCACTGTCGATTGGCGCGCAATACTCGCTTTGGCCGCGCCTTGGCTTTCGGTGGATCGATGCCTTGCAAAATGACATGCCGGATTTGAGCATCCGCACAGAATTGGGGATGGCCGACCGGATGACACGGTATTTGATTGAGGGCGTTATACAGGCGGCCTTGGTCTACACCCCACAATTGCGCCCCGGCCTTGTGGCGGAAAAGGCATTGGAGGACGAGCTTGTTCTGGTCGCCTCTTATCCAGACGCCGATGTCAACGGCCCTGAGGGGTATGTGTTTGTCGATTGGGGCCCTGAATTCACGCATGCGCACGCCACGGCCCTGCCTCATCTGACGAATGCGGGGCTAAAGTTTCATCTGGGCGCGCTGGCGGCGGACTATATTATGAACCGGCGGGCCTCGGCGTATCTGCCTGCGCGCGCGGTGAAGCGTCGTGTGGACGCAGGAAATTTGCACATTGTGGCGGATGCGCCGCGGTTTGAATATCCGTCTTGGGTGGTTTGGCGCGACGATGTTGATCCCGATCTTGCCCTGCGCGCCAAAGCCGCGTTGAAGAGGGTCGTCCAAGCGGCTGAAATCGAACAGGAAACAGATGTGGGCCATATCGAGAATATGGAAGACTACGACACTGGCGGCGTCCTCTAAATTACAAATTTAAAATACTCGTTTAAACCATGAGTAATACGAATTTCACTCACGACATCGGGGTTTCTATACCAGTCCCAGCAGAGATGATCAGAGCTTTGGCAATGGTGCTGAAGATCTGGCCTCGCAACTTGGGAAAGGACTAACCCATGAAAAAGACATACACATTGGTGGCCGCGTCTGCAGTTGCCGCCCTTATTGCCGCTCCGACATTCGCGCAAAGCAAGCTGAGCGGCGTTCAGGCGCTTAACGATAAGATCGATGACATCACAACGGCTGCACAAGACGATTTGGATAATGCCAACGACAACGAGCGCTTTGGTCCGAACGGTGTTGTTCAGGGCTGGCGCGGGTCGTTCGCGCTTTCCGCATCGGGCACATCGGGCAACACGGACTCTGGCGAAGTGTCGGGTGCGGGTCGTTTGAGCTACGGCGTTGGCGATTGGAACCACTCGTTTGGTTTTGCTGTTGAATACGGTGAATCCAACGGCACCAAGAGCGAAGAAAAATTCTACGCCACATATGAAGGCAACCGTTACTTTTCCCCCGAAGTGTACGCCTTTGGCCTTGCGCGCGTTGAATACGATGGCTTCTTGACCGATTCCAACGGTGATGCGCTTTCGGGTGATCAAATGGACGCGTTCTTGGGCGCGGGTGCGGGCTACCGCTTCATCAACACCGACAAAACCGCATGGCGTGTTCAGGCCGGCCCTGGTGCGCGCTACGTGAGTGATATCAATGGCGTAAGCGACACCGAGTTCGGCTTCATCGTGTCGTCACGCTACTACTACGCCTTTAGCGATACTGTGTCGTTTACAATGGATACAGATGTGTTGAGTTCGAGCACAAACACCGTTGTCTCCAACGATGCGGGTTTGAACTTTAACATGACCGACACGTTGTCGACACGCGTCAGCTACCGTACGGATTTCGACTCTGATCCTGCGGCGGGCCTGAAATCGACCGACAATACACTCGGCGTCTCACTGGTTCTCAGCTTCTAAGCCACTCAACGGCACTGTGCCACATCGTGCCCTCGTATGTGGTACAGTGATCCGAGAGATCTAAAGCGCCCGCATTTTGTGCGGGCGTTTGCGTGTTTTTAGAAACGCATGTTGACTCGCTGTTATTATTTTAATTATTTATGAAATATGGAATCATTACTCACAGACAGACTCGCCACCCTAAGCCATCCGCAGCGGATGGACGTGTTTCGTCTACTGATGCGGCGCTATCCCGATGAGGTGCCCGCGGGCGAAATTTCACAGGCCCTCGACCTCAAGGCGAGCACAGCATCGGTGTATCTGTCGGCGTTGACGCAAGCGGGCCTTATTTCGCAACGCCGCAATGGCACGCAGATTTTGTATGCGGTCAACCTTACAGCCGCCCAAGAGGTCGTATCTGGGTTGTTCGTTGATTGTTGTCGCGGTCGCGCCGACATTTGCCCGCCACAATTATCTGACCTTCTTCGGAGTGTCTCTCCTATGTCCGATACCAAATTCAATGTTTTGTTCGTCTGCACAGGCAATTCGGCACGCTCGATTTTTGCTGAAACCATTCTGCGCGAAATGGCGGGGGATAGGTTTGTGGCCTATTCGGCAGGTACAGCGCATCGCTCCGATCTCAATCCGATTGCGGTCGAATTGCTACGCGCCAAGGGTCACGATGTGTCGCCGCTCAGGTCGAAAAACGTGGCTGAATTTCAGGCTGCGGATGCGCCGGTTATGGATTTCGTCTTTACCGTCTGTGATCGCGCCGCCAACGAGGAGTGTCCGACATGGGCGGGGCAACCGTTGTCTGGCCACTGGGGTCTGCCCGATCCGGTTAAGGCGCAAGGGACCGAGGCCGAACGGCGTCTTGCGTTTCAACAGACCTACGGGGCGCTGCGCAACCGGATGTTGGCCTTCTCATCTCTTCCCTTCGACCAGCTAGATCGCGGGTCGCTCCAAAAACACGTCGATGATATCGGCAAAACGCCCCTTGAACAGGACTGATCCCTTATGACAACTTACGCGCTCAACGGCCTTGGCCGTATCGGAAAACTCGCCCTTCGCCCGCTGTTGGAACGTGGTGCCGACATTGCCTTTATCAACGATGCCGTTGGCGATCCCGCCATGCACGCGCACCTGTTGGAATTCGATTCCGTCCACGGGCGTTGGCCCGCCACATTTGCCGCCGATGCGGATGCGATTACAATCGATGGGACACGCCTTCCCGTTACGTCCGTGCGCGCCCTTGAGGATCTGCCGTTGGACGGGGTTGATGTGATGATCGATTGTACGGGGGCCTTCAAAACCGAAGCCGCCCTTGCGCCGTATTTTGCGGCGGGCGTCAAAAAGGTGATCGTCTCTGCGCCGGTCAAGGATGGTCCAACGGCCAACATTGTCTACGGCGTAAACCACGATATTTACGAAAGCGAATACCACCAGATTGTGACGGCGGCGAGTTGCACCACCAATTGTATTGCCCCTGTGGTCAAGGTGCTGTTGGACGGGATCGGGATCAAGCACGGATCAATCACTACCATCCATGACGTCACCAACACGCAAACCATTGTGGACCGCCCCGCCAAAGATTTGCGGCGCGCGCGCAGCGCTCTGACCAATCTGATCCCGACGACAACGGGGTCGGCCACGGCGATCACACTGATCTATCCTGAACTTGAGGGTAAGTTGAACGGTCACGCGGTGCGTGTGCCGCTGCTCAACGCCTCTCTCACGGATTGCGTGTTCGAGATGGCGCGCGAGACAAGCGTGGACGAGGTGAATGCCTTGTTCAAAGCGGCGGCGCAGGGGGATTTAAGCGGTATTCTCGGATATGAGACGCGCCCACTGGTGTCGTCGGATTACACCAATGATCCGCGCAGTGGCGTTGTCGATGCGCTCTCCACCATGGTCGTAAATGGCACCCAACTCAAAGTCTACGTGTGGTATGATAACGAGTACGGATATGCGCACCGGCTTGTTGATGTTGCCGTGATGGTGGGGGACGCGCTGTGACACGGTCCGCCGGATTTCCTGCGTTTATAACGGTAACGGCGGCCTATTGGGCGTTCATGCTGACGGATGGCGCATTGCGGATGTTGGTGCTGTTGCACTTTCACACGCTTGGCTTTTCGCCCGTGCAACTGGCCTATCTGTTTGTGCTCTACGAGATTGCGGGTGTTGTGACCAACCTGTCGGCAGGATGGCTTGCCGCGCGCTTTGGGCTGACGTCGACGTTGTACGCGGGGCTGTCGTTGCAAATCGTGGCACTGTTGGCCTTGGCACAGCTTGATCCTGCGTGGGGCATGACCGCCTCTGTTGTCTTTGTCATGGTGGTTCAAGGGCTGTCAGGCGTTGCCAAAGATCTGGCCAAGATGAGCTCCAAAAGCGCGATCAAGGTGTTGGCTCCCTCCGAGGGCGGCGGGCTGTTTCAATGGGTTGCGGTGCTGACAGGATCAAAGAACGCGGTCAAAGGGGCCGGCTTTTTGGCGGGTGCGCTGTTGCTTGCGGTGTTCGGGTTTGTCCCGTCTGTGTTGAGCATGGCTGCGGTTTTGTCTGTGATCCTCGCCTTGGTCATTGCCTACATGCCCGATGGGCTTCCCGTTGGTCGCAAGGATGCAAAGTTTGCCGAGGTCTTGTCCAAGAACCGCAATATCAATTGGTTAAGCTGTGCGCGGCTGTTTTTGTTCGGGGCGCGCGATGTATGGTTTGTGGTCGGTATTCCGATCTACTTTTACAGCGTGCTGTCGGATGGAAGTGCTGAGGGAAATCGCGCGGCGTTCTTTCTGATCGGGACGTTTATGGCGGTCTGGACCATCTTGTACGGTTTGGTTCAAAGTGGGACCCCGCGCATTTTGAAGGCGACGACACGCACACACGGGCAGCTTTTGAGGCAGGCAAAGTGGTGGGTCGGCGCGCTTGCCATCGTGCCCGCAAGTCTGGCCGCGTTGGTTTTGATGGCTCCCGATGCGTCACCGGCGCTCACATCGGCGATTGTCATTGGTCTGTTGGTCTTTGGGGCGATCTTTGCCGTGAATTCCGCGCTGCACTCGTTTTTGATCTTGAGCTTTACGGATGCAAAGCGTGTCACACTTGACGTTGGGTTTTACTATATGTCCAACGCGGCGGGGCGCCTTGTGGGGACCGTGTTGTCGGGAATGAGCTATCAATTCGGCGGGTTGGCGTTGTGTCTTGGGGTGGCTGCGGCGATGATTGCGGTGAGCGGGCTTGCGACATCACAACTCAGATCGGCTCAAACGGATTAGGGCGTGTCTGGTGCGGGTGGAATCCTAAATTGCTTGCCAAGGCGCGCAAATGTTCCTATTTTGTTCGTCAGGTCAGTTAAGGATACCCCCGTGGCACATATTGATGATTCCGCTCCGAAATCCCATTACATTTGTCAGACATATATCGAGACAAGCGCAGGGGCAGGGCAGCACACTGTTTTGAAAATTGGCAAGCAATTTCAATATTCAAAGGCAAGCGAGGCGCAAGAGCGCGCAGAACGTGAGGCCCGAAATGACGACTGCGCAGGGGCGGATGCCTATGTGGTTGTCGAAGACCCAACCTCCGGCGAGGTCGGCGCGCCGACATTCTTGGTCCGTGTTGGAAATGTCCCTGAATTTGAGGACTTTTAAGGCAACGCACGACATCTAACATCTGGCGCGGCGTCCGTGAGACAACGGACGCGCGCCTGTATCTGTGCGGTTTCAGTCACATGTGATAGCCCCACAGTGGTCCTCTTGCGCCATAATGGTCGCTGCTATGCGAAAACAGTTTGGCGAACAGGGGTTATATCCTTTAACAATACCTATAGATGATCCTTATGCGTACAATGCAATTTTAGGTTGCGGTGCTGCATGTGCGCTTCTGTCAGACGCCCGAGGGTGTTCGGCGCGTGAACGAAGGGTTTAAATGTAAGCTGCGCCGGTGTGCGGCAAAGTCGGTATTGGTACTTATATGTCATTGGTTTTAAATGTTTCTCCTCCCTTAACCACCGTACAGGTGGGCGGGTTTTCAACCGCGCTGGCCGATCGGGACGAATTGGCGGTTTGGATGTGCGATGTCTGCGAGGCGCGCCCTAAGGTCCCCGCTTTGGTCTTTTCGTCCAACGGTCAGGGCATCGCATTGTCGGGCGGGAACGCCAAATATGACGCGGCGATGTCGGCCGCCGATGTGATCCATGCGGATGGCATGTCGGTCTTGATGGCCTCAAAGCTGTTGACCAATTCGCCCATTCGTGGGCGATCCGCGACCACCGATTTGTTCCACGATGTGGCCCGCCACGCCCAAGAGCGCGGCTTGTCGTTTTTCGTACTTGGCGCGAGCGAGGATCAAAACGCGCGCGCGGTCACACAGATCAGACGGTTGTACCCCGCGCTCAACATTGTCGGGCGGCGCAACGGCTATTTCGAGGAGGCCCAATCGGGTGAGGTCTGCGCGCAGATCGTCGCATCGGGCGCGGATGTGGTGTGGGTCGGGCTTGGCAAACCCAAACAAGAAATCTGGTGCCACGAAAACCGCGCCGCTCTGGCAGGGGTCGGGTGCCTGAAAACCTGCGGTGGGCTCTACGCGTTTCTTGCGGGCGATAGTTTGCGCGCGCCAAAATGGGTGCAACGTATTGGTTTTGAATGGTTGTTCCGTCTGATGGGAGATCCCAAGCGTCTATGGCGCCGCTATGCGCTCACCAATGTGCAAGCCGCCGTTCGGCTTATGCGCGACACACGCTCCAACCCCGTTTGCACCTCGCCGCACAGGCCGCGGGGTGATTAACGCAAGGCATGATATGCGCGGTGACGCGGGGCAGCCCTTTGCGGCTCTTGGGCTCACGTTGCTGTGTTTATGGCCGATCGGTATTGAGCATTTTGTCCCGTTGATCGTGCTCCCTGTCTATGTGTTTGTGTTCAAAAAGACCCGTGGCACGCCCGCCTGCCAGATCCACGTTGCAGGCTCTGCACCGGTCTATCTATTGGCGCTCTTTTTGGGGTTTGTGGTGATATCGAGCGCGCAGGTCACGCAATCCGTGCGTCTCATGACATACACGCGCGACTTGATGGCGTGGATCTGTGCCACCGCGCTATTCGCGCATTTTTATGCTCATTATCAAACGTATAGACTTGTCGACGGCGTGCGACCGCTGGCGATTGCGTTTTGGGTGATCGTTGCCTCCTGCGCGTTTTATATCGTGATCGGCTCCATTCAATTTCCCTCGCTGGGCTATCTTGCCGCCCCCGATTTTATCAAGACGTCGATGACTGGCGCACGATTTTTGCTCAAGGATTTCGGGGAACAGCTTTACTTTTACGGCTTCACTGACCGTGTGTCGTCGTTTTTCGGCTCTCCGATCCATTTGGCGTGTGTCCTCTTTTTGCTCTTGCCGTTTGCGTTGCACGACAGGCAAAGCACCGTTGGCCGCGTCATCGTCTACGGCGCGGCCCTCACCGTGGTGTTTTTCGCGCAGGCCCGTGTCGCACTCGTGTTGATGGCGCTGTATCCGTTGTTGGTGGGGATGCGCCGTGCCGCTGTCGCCCCGACATTTTCGCCTGCCTCTTTATTGGCGGTGACCGTCATTGTGGTCGTGTGCGCGGTGGCGATCCTGCTTTTTTCGCAGTCGGGTGTCGCGTTTGCGAAGGAGGCGTTTTTGGAGCGCCGCTCAGGCAGTGTTGAGGCCCGCACCATGATCTATACCCAAAGTTTGGAGTGGATTAAGCAACGGCCTTTTTGGGGCTACGGCACCCAGATTGATGTGGCCGGATTGGAGTATCCTTTGGGATCTCACAGCACGCCGATAGGCTTGGCATTCAAATACGGCCTCATCGCTTGTCTGGGTATGATGGGTTTTTTGATGTCGTCTTATGTCGTTGTTATTCAGGTGTTTAGGCGCGAGCGCGCGCGAGAGGCATCTCTCTTTTATGGGTGCCTTTTGTCGAGCTTTACCTGTTACTATGCACTGATTACGGTGAATGAGTTTGTCGTCGACCTCTACCACCATCTCGTTTTATTTGCCGTGCTTGGCGCGCTGTGGGGCACGCGCCGCCAGACGTGTGTCGCCCACGATAGACCCCGCGCAACTGCCGCGTGCGCCATTGGAGAATGACGGTCGATGAATTTCGCGTTTAGAACGGTTCAATTCGGGTTCATGCATATCTGGCCGCTATTGGTCATGGCGGTCGCCGCCACGCAGTTGCCGCCCAGTGCGCTCGGCAGTGTTGCGATTATTATGTCTGTCGCCACGTTGTTTCGCCCTTTGGTTGGGATGTCGTTGGGACGCACAACATTGCGCTATGCGGGGGAGGCCTTTGCCAAAGAGGGTGTTGCCGGACGTGACGCCGCCGTGGGGCTTGCGCTGCGCCTCGGGATCATCGCCTCCGTTTTGGCTCTGGTCGCGGCTGTGCCCGTGATGCGCGCCGTAGACCGGTTTTACGACTTGGATGCAGGGCCGCAGACCGTGTTCTATGCCGTTGCGTTTATTTACTTATTTGGCCTGACAGAGTTCTTTGACGGTATTTATAGAACCGTTGGAAAATTTCGACAGTTGGCGGTGAGCGTGGTTGTCTCGCGCATCGTCGGATTGGCGCTTTTTGCGTTTTGGCTTCCCGTTTATGGCGGTGTCGCCACCTTGGTTTTATGTTTGGCACTTTCGGAATTGGTCGCGGTCGTGTTGCTCATGCTGGGCGCGCGCGGATTGATATCTGGGCCGGCCGTTTGGCGTTATAACCTGCGATCTACCCAATCAGCGCGGCTATTGAGCTATGCGGCCCCTGTGATCATCAATGCGGTTTCGGTCTATTTATATGCGCGCGTTATGGTGATGATCGTTGGTCTTTATGTGCCAAGCGCCGACACAGGCGCGTTTGAAATTGCAGTACAGATTAGCAATCTGCCGATGGCCGTGACCATCATTTGCGCCTCGGTCATGTCGCCCGTCATTGGCCGTTTGATCCATCAAGGCGAGGCGGGGCTGCGCGCGGCAAACGAGATTGCATCCTACGGCGCGGCATTTACCGTCTGGGTGAGTGTGATGGCCGCGCTCTATTTGATGATCGTTGCGCCCTTTGTGTTGCAGGTCTGGTTTCCCCAACTGGAGGCCTTGCCCATGGTCATGATGATCATTGCACCGCTCGTGGCGGCCAAAGCCTTCGCGCAGTTCATCTCGGGTGAGATTGCCATTGCCACGGGTGCGGCGTCCACTGCGGCGCGTATTACCTTGGTGTTCGGTGGTGTGACTGTGGGATTGGGGTTTGCCCTATCGCCGTCATTTGGCGTGACGGGGGCGGCGTTTGCCATGCTGATTGCGCATCTGGGGGCGGTTGTTGCAACGGTTGTGATTTTGACGCGCAAGACCGGCTTGACCCTGACGTATCACCTAGGGGCCACGGTGTCGGGTGGTGCCATGATTGCAGGGGCTTGCGGTGGGGTTGTGTGGGCCTTGCGTCACGATCCGGCATTGGCGGCACTTTGGGGAACGGTGGCGTTTTGTGCGGCTTTGATTGCGGTGTTGGTGACTGGATGGCGGTCGGACGCCTATATCGTGGCTCCGGTGCGTGACGGTTTGCGCATGATCTACGCGACCCGCACCGCGCAGTCGGTGACAGGTGCACCAGTCGCCAAGGCCAAATTGGACGCCACGCACACGGCGCGCGACATGACGCAGGCTGTATTGGACTATTGTCGCCTGAGCGCGCCCGATGCGGCTGCGTTCTGGCTCGATGGTACGGGTGAGGCCACGGCGATTGCATGGCAAGATCACGCAGACATGGTGTACACGCTGCGCCTTTTGGAGATGCTTTCGCAGACCCCAAAAGAAACGGCGCAATCCTATCTGAACGCAGTGGCGGATGCGGATTTGTACGGGCGTATTCGTGTGTGTCAGAGCGGGCAGGGGGCCGCAAACAACGCACCCACCGCGCATATGACAGCCTATGTTTTGGGCGCGGCGCGACTGGTCGAGGATGCAACGGGATGCGCTTTGCCTGCCCATGCGTTTGAGGGCTGGGATTTGGCGCAAATCATTGATCCGGCATCAAACTTGCCGCGCTACCCAAAGGCGTGGTCGCATCATATCTGGCGGGTGAGCCATTGGATCGGGGGCGGTCCGTCGATTGTGCTGAACCTGTCGCGTTGGGGCAAGGTTGACGGCATAAATGTAGCACTATTGGAACGGGTTTTGACGGCGATCGAAACACAATTCCTTGATCCGCACACGGACCGCTTGCGCCCTTATCGCTCGGCCCTGATCCAAAAGGGGTTTCGGGTGGCCTATAAGATCAGACATGACCCCGAGATTGCCGATATCGGGGGGCTTGTCCATATTTTGTGGATCTATCACGCCACGGGGCGGCCCTACCGCAATCGGGCGGCGCTTTATGACGCGTCGTGGTTCCATTTGCGCGGTGAGGTGCCGTTTATGGAGCACGCGCCCTATTGTCTGGATTTCGATATTATACAGCTGATGCGCACCGCGCAGCCGACCCATGAGGCATTCTCACCCGATGCGGTGCAGCGCGCGGCGCAGTTTGTGGATGATACGGCGGCGTATATCCGCACCTTGCCGCAAACGGGCTATACCTTGCACCGCCTCACCGGCGCTTTGGCCGCGATGCATGAAGCGGCGTTGATACTGGGCCGCGATCATGTGGCCCCGCTCGGTGTGGCGCCTGTCGATATTATCAAAGAGGCGGGGTGGTTGTGAGGCGCGTATACAGGCGGACATGACCGCGCACGACGGCCGCGCCGCTTTCCATGCCCGCCGCTCGTTTTGTGGGTCGCACCTCTCGCGAATTAGACCGCCACCGCCGTCATCCTTTTGACATGAGGGCGCGACAGTGGCGGCCAATAGCCGTCTGTGACAGGCGCAAGCGGGATCACATCGTGACTGTCGTCGTCATAGGTGATCGTGATGCGGTGCGGCCCTGAAATCCCCGTGGTCCCTGCCATATCCGCAGCGCGTGTGGCGGGCGTCCCCGATGTTGTGACAAAAGAGCTAGGGCGTGATCCCGCCTCGAGCTGCATTCCCAAGATGACAACATCCTCGTCCGCCACCGCGCTATACGGGCCAATCCCGATCGAATAGGACGTGGTATGCTCGGGTATGAACACGAGTTGTAGCAGAATGGTCCCGTCCATGAGCGTCTTTTGGGCGTAGCCCGATACCATGCCGGACGCGCCTTGTGCCAATGGGCCAAGGGCGCTAATCGGGCCGCCCCAATTGGTTTGATGCCCGCCAGATGTGCGAAACACCGCACGCAGGTTGGGCGAAGTGCCCGCGCGCAACCAAATACTCACGGTATATGTCGTCCCCGCAACGAGGGCGACATAGGGATGGTTGAGGCGTTGATAACTCGCCCCTGTCGAGGCCTCCGAGACGCCCGTAAACACACCAAGTGCGTTCAACGTTTGATCGGTGCCGCTGCCGCCATTTTGATCCCATTGAGACACGCTGGCATGGGCATGGGCCAACATGTTTGTGGTCTCAGGCTCGAACAATGTGCCGAGTAGCGCACCCGTTTGCGGATCATGGTCGATGCGCGCCACATCCGGCGCGTGCAAGACCAATGCCCCATCATCCCCATAGGCAAAGGCGGGGCTTGCGCGCGAGAACACCACAGCGTCACGCGGACCGGTGGCGTCAATCAACACGGTGGCGCGCGTAGATCTGCGCGCGGCCGTGGTCATAAAATCCAATCCGAGACCCAACATTAGGACACCGTAAACGCGTGAATGCCTGTGGCCGTGGTGCCTGTGGCCAAAACGCGCGCTGTTGCGACTGGCAAAATGGCAAAGTCCCCTACCGCGACCGTGCGCACATGACCCGCAATAGAGGCAAAGCAAACCGCGCCCGCGGTTTCGACATAGAGGGCCAATGCGGGGTGTGGCAGATCGTTGAGGTCATCGGGTGTGACGGGGGTGATATCTGCGGCGGCCCCCTTAAGAGAGGCCGCGCGGTTTTCAAACGGGTTCGTCATGATCATAACTCCTGTGGCTGGCGTCCAAATCAACGCCTCTGCGTGTCTCGGCGTGATGTGGGGCATTTGAATTGCCCACCGGTTTTAGGACACAGGGATGAAATTTGCCTTGGTGGGCCGTGCGCTGCATAGGGCATTTTGCGCACAGTGCCCGCACCCAGACACACAATGCTGCCCGCACGCCCAAAACTGTCCTTTAAAATATAAGTTTGATGTGGTGTCGTTTGATTTCGCGTCTATGGTACGCGCGGATGTGATGGCTGCGCCCTGTGATCGCGGCATCGCCCGACATGTTGCCGGTATTGTTCGACCCTTTGCGAGATCACCCATGAAAAACGCCACGCCCGTATCTGCCGATCCCCATCCGTTAAAGCGGTGGGTGTCACACCCTGCGGTGCGGGTGGTGATCCCGTTGCTCATTACGGCGCTGGCGCTGTTTGTGCTGCACCGTATGTCACTTGGGACCAATCTGGCCGATGTGAAACGTGATGCGCGCGGGTATTCTGGCATGACCTTGGGGCTGTCGTTCGCCGCGATGTGCGTCAGCTATCTCGCGCTGTCGCTCTATGATGTGATCATTATGCGCAGTGTCTCCGATGTGCGTTTGCCGCTTGGCGTGACCATGATGACAGGCGCAAGCAGTATGGCCGTCTCCAATATGCTGGGGCTGTCGTGGTTGACGGGCGGGGCGATCCGCTACCGCGTCTATGCCGCCTTCGGGGTTAAGATCGGTGCCGTGGCCAAATTGATTGCAACATCGTGGCTTGCCTTTCTCTTGGGGCTTTTCGCCCTGATCGGGGCGTTGATGGTGTTTCATCCTGATGGTTTGGCGGCGGTTTTGCATCTGTCCAAACGGATGGAAGTGGCGGGCGGGTTTGCCATACTTGCCGTCATCGCCACCTATTTCGTGTGGACCGCGCGCACCCCGCGCCAGATCGGCTTTGGCCAACTCAAAATGACGCTGCCAAATGGCCGCCAAGGTGCAACGCTCTCGGCGATCTCGATCATTGATCTGGCGGCGACCGCCATGACGCTCTACGTGTTGATGCCGGCCGATCTGTCCCAGAACTTCTTTTTGTTCTTTGTGGTGTTTGTTGCGGCCATTGCGGTGGGTATTTTGAGCCACGCACCGGGGGGCTTGGGGATATTCGAGGCCACGATGATTGCGGGTCTGGGGGCGGCTGGTCGCTCTGACGCATTGGCCGCTTTGCTCATCTACCGCCTCATCTATACCGTTTTACCGTTCTTGTTTGCCGTGATCGGACTTGCGGGCGCGTGGGCCGTTGCCAATCGCGAAAAAGCCAGTGACACCTCACGCACCATAGTCAAGGCGGTGGGACCGATTGTCCCCCTTGTGACCGCCGGTTTGGTGATGCTGTCGGGGGCGGTTCTTTTGATCTCGGGCAACTTGCCATCCGACCCCGCGCGCCTTGGCTTTTTACAAGAGATCCTTCCGCTCTCGCTCATTGAAACATCGCACATGATCGGCAGCGTCAGTGGGGTGCTGTTGATGATCGTGGCGCGCGGATTGTACCGGCGCATGTTTCGCGCGTGGGGGCTGGCGATGGCGTTGTTGCTCACGGGCTTTGTTGTATCATTGCTCAAAGGGTTTGACTGGGAGGAAGCCGCAACTCTGGCCGGGGCTATGGCCGTTTTATGGGTGTTTCGCGGCGCATTTTACCGCGCCAACGTCACCGGAACACTGCGCCTGAACTGGAAATGGATATTGAGCGTGTCCCTGCTTGTCGCGGCGATCAGTTGGATCGGGATGTTCGCCTATTCAAACGTCCAGTATTCCGATGCTCTTTGGTGGAAATTCGCATGGAAAAGTGACGCGTCACGGTTCTTGCGGGCGACATTCGCCGTGGCTGTGGTCTTGTCTGCGTTTATGCTCAATTCGTTGCTGAGCCGACAATCTGCGCGCCTTAAACCTGACCCGATACCCGATGTGGTGCGCCACCTGACGGCGCAAGCAACCGCAGCCGAAGCCAATATATCGTTGAGTGGCGACAAACGGTTTATCATAACCCCCGATGCCTGCGCCTATATCGCCTATGCCGATACGGGCCATACCCTCGTGGCAAAGGGCGACCCCGTTGGCACAAAAGAGGCAGGGATCGCCGCGATATGGCAGCTGCGCGAATTGGCGGATGCGATGGGGCGCAGATGTGCGTTTTACGCGGTATCCGACCGGTATTTGCCGAGCTATCTTGATCTTGGCCTCCAAGTGCTCAAAATCGGTGAAGTCGCCCGTGTCGAGCTGGCCACATTCTCTCTTGAGGGCTCAAAGCGCAAGGATTGGCGTCACGCAAAGGCACGTATTGCGCGCGACGGCTATGTGTTCGAGGTCATAAAAGCGGCGGATCTCGCGCCGGTCATGGACAACTTGCGCGAGGTCTCTGATGCGTGGCTGGCCCTCAAAAAGAGCGAGGAAAAAGGGTTTTCACTTGGCGCGTTCCACCCCGATTACATGGGCAATTTTGATCAGGCGGTGATCCGCCACGCGCAGACGGGGCGCATTGCGGCCTTTGCGAACCTGATGCAAACGGGGGATAAGTCCGAAGTCTCACTTGATTTGATGCGCTATGATCCGAGCGGGCCGGGCATGGCCATGGATGCGCTCTTTGCCGACATGCTACTGTGGGGCAAGGCACAAGGGTTCACATGGTTTTCGCTTGGCGCCGCCCCGCTGTCAGGGTTTGAAAGCCACCGTTTGGCGTCGACATGGCACCGGATTGGCAGTTTCTTGTATGAGCATGGGGAACAGTTTTACCGCTTTGAGGGGCTGCGCACGTTCAAGCAAAAATTTGATCCCGTCTGGTCGCCCGAATATCTCGCAAGTTCAGGTCGGTTGGATGCCGCGCGTGTTTTGTACGAGGTCAGCTTGCTCATTTCGCGTGGCGCAAAGTCTGCTCAAGACCAAGCCCCACCGCATGAGGCGCGCATTTAGGTACGATTGGCAGGGCGCATAACCGTGACCTGACCCATCTCCGCCTTGAGGTGGGCGAGCATCCGTTCGGCAAAAATCGACCGTGGACGCTCGGCGGAAAAGGCGGCGTAAGCGCGAAAGGTGGTGGGTTCCTTGATCGGACGTATGGCGAGCCCGTCACGCATCGCGGGCGAGGCAAGGGACAATTCATCTAATATCGCAACACCCAACCCTTGTGCGACCAAAGCCGCCACCATCTGGCCTGTCCGCGCTTGGATCGAAAGATCGAACGGCAAGGCATTTTGATAAAACGGAGCCGCCAAAATAGCACCATAAGGGTCGTCGGGATCAATACTGATCAGCACATCTTTGGCCAGATCATGCACCGAAATCACCGATTGCGCCGCGAGGGGATGACCGGTTGGAACAACCGCCACCAACCGCCCCGCATAGAGCGGTTGCATGACCAATCCGGGGTGATCAAGCTTGTAACTCAGCGCCGCCATCTCGCCTTTCCCAAGCAAAAGATAATCAATCGCTTCCTCGATTTTGATGGTATTCAGGTTGAGCTTCAGATCGGGGAAATCGTCACGCAACTGTTTGATCGCGTTCGGGAAAACATGTTGTGCAATTGAGGGCACAGCGGCAAGACATACGGTGCTCGTCTCGCCCGATTTTAACGCTGCAATCGAATGCTGAAGGTTCTCGACCGAGCGAAACACGCCGCTGACCTGATTGAAAATATCGGCGGCCTCATGTGTCGGCACATAGCGCCCGTGCGTGCGCGAGAACAGGCGCAGACCCAATTGGCTTTCCGTGTGTTTCATCACGCGGCTGATCCCCGGTGCAGAGACGCCCAAAAACTCGGCAGCACCCTTGACCGTGCCGGCCATCATAATGGCGCGGATAACCTCGATTTGTCGCAATGTCAGCACGGCGGACCTCTCTTTGGAGTACGGGTTTAGAAAATTAACAACAGGTGTTAGGTTTGGTCAATCCCTGTGCTGTATGTTAATTTTGGGGCTTGCACCGATTGTTTACGCCTTTGCCCTAACGTCACCGGCTATGACGCATGCAGATCCTAAAACCCTTTTTGTGCATTTGGGCACCGAGAAAACCGGCACCACATCCGTGCAGTCCGTTTTGGCGCGCAATGAGGCAACATTGCGCGCGGCGGGGGTGAGTTATGTCAAAGCGTTCCGGCGTGGCATTTGCCACAACCATTTGACCCGCTTGTTGCGCGAGGACCGACACGATGCGCATATCCGCACCAAGTTGAGCCGCGAGATTGCACAAACCCATCAACGTCATCTGTTGATTTCAACCGAAACCGCGTTTGGGACCCATGATGCGCGCAAAATGATATCGACTCTCGCGGGTATTGATGGTGTGCGGCTCAAGCCGTTCTTTTACTTTCGCCGTCAGGATTTGTTTTTGGAAAGCCTCGCCAAACAACGCGGCAAGACGGGCCAACTGGTTGCGGGATATTTGCCGTTCATAAATGCGCGCCGCCAAAAGGCCGATTACGCCGCGTTCTTGCGCGCTATGCGGCGGGACGCGCCCCAGATCACATGGGCGGCGCATCTGTATGACCGCGCCTACCTGAGGGGGCACGATGTGGTGCAAGATGTGTTTCACCACATCGGGGCAGGGACTATGGGCCTTATTGAGGGCGGTCACGTCACCGCCAATCGCACACCGTCACTGGCGTTTTTGACGGCGTTGGATCAGCACGCCCCCGCCACGGCATTTGAGCGTCAACACATCATTCGGCGCGCCGAGGCCCATGCACGGCCCGCGTTTTTCCAGTCAGCGGATGTGCTCACAGGCTGTCAACGTGAGGAAATCATGGACGGGTTTCGTACTTGCAACGCGCAAATGTCCGATGAGGTCGGTGTGGATCTTTCGGCTCTCTTTCATGACGATGTGGCGTGGGACCGTGTGTCCCATGCGATCACCGATCCTGACGAATGGGACTGGGCGGTTCAAGCCGCCCGTTTGGAGATTAAACGATTGTGCAACTTGCGCCCCGCATCAGCGACCAAAGCCGCGTAATCCGCCTCTCCTCATGTATTTTTCGTGCGCCCTCGCGCACATGGATTTGATGTCGCTCAATACCGCCGCGTGTTGGCTAATGTATGTGAGAGGTCTATACCCGACTAAAATATTCGATGTTTAGGTTCTCCCATGTGTCTTGGCGCGTCTCGTGTTGCTCGTTTTTCTCGCTTTGCGGTCGTCTGTCTGCTCGCGATGCCCGTTCAGGCGCAATCGTTGGAGACGCTTGACGCTTTGGGCGAAGCGTTGTTTTTTGATGTGGATTTGTCTAAAAACCGCACCCAATCATGTGCCTCGTGTCATGATCCCGATCACGGATTTGCCGACCCGCGTGGAGCGGCCTCGATTGGCGATGATGGTGTCTCATTGGGCGATCGCAACGCGCCAACGGTGACCTATGCCGCCCTTATTCCGGCGTTTCATAAGAACAAAGATGATCGGTGGATCGGTGGTCAATTTCATGATGGGCGCGCCGCAACGTTGGAGCAACAAGCGGGCGGTCCGCCCCTAAACCCCATAGAAATGGGGATGCCCGATGCGGCGTCTGTGGTCGCGCGTTTGCGCGAAAAGGTGCAATACGGCGTGGCGTTCGAGCGTGAATTTGGCGCGGGCGTTTTGGATGATGTCGAGGCGGGGTATCAGGCGATGACGGTCGCAATCGCTGCCTTTGAGCGCCGTGATAGTTTTGCGCCATTTGATAGCAAATATGACCGGTATGTGCGCGGTGAAGCCGAGTTGACGCGCGAAGAGTTGCTGGGCGAGACACTGTTCTTTTCGCAACAATTCACCAATTGTAACCTGTGTCATCAGCTTCATATGCGACCCGGATCGGAGCGCGAGACATTCTCAAACTATGACTATTTCAACATTGGCGTGCCCAATAACACCGATTTACGCGCGCTAAACGGCGTAAAGTTGGACAAATCGGACAATGGGCTGTCCGATAACCCGTTGGCGACCGCGCCCGAAAATTTTGGGAAGTTCAAGGTTCCAACCCTGCGCAATGTCGCTGTGACCGGCCCCTATATGCACAACGGGGTGTTCGCGGATCTGCGCACGGTGGTGTTGTTTTACAATCGCTATAATTCAAACGCCGCAGCACGTCAGATCAATCCCGAGACGGGCAAGGAGTTTGGCCCGATCCCCGTGCCCCAAACACTCGCCTCCGCCGAATTGACAGAGGGTGATGCGTTGAAAGACGTCGAAATTGACGCGCTTGTGGCCTTTATGAAAACGCTCACGGATGCGCGGTATGAGCCATTGCTTGTCGACTAGCGCCCACAGTGGCCGCTTGTTTGCAGGTTGCCCGCACCACATGCGCAGACGCGGCGCGGGCCTTGTGCATATTCGCGGGAACTGTAGACTTTCTTTCGCATTTTATTTGGTATACCAAAATTGAGATGACTCACGCACCGCGTGGGCTATGACGCGCTGGGAGGAGCCTTCATGTCCGATTTAATCTTTGCCGATAGTCTGTCCCGTTTGGGAACCGAGAGTGCATTTATGGTCTTGGCGCGCGCGGGGAAACTCGCCGCTCAAGGCCGTGACATTATCAATTTGGGCATCGGTCAGCCCGACTTTCAGACCCCTGAACACATTGTCGAGGCGGGGATCAAAGCCCTCAAAGACGGTCATCACGGCTACACACCCGCAAACGGTTTGCCTGTCTTGCGCGAGGCGGTGGCCGCCGATTTGAACCGCCGTCACGGTGTTGAGGTCAACCCCGACAACGTGGTCGTTGTGCCTGGTGGCAAGCCCACGATGTTCTTTGCGGTGCTGATGTTTGGTCAACCCGGGACCGAAATCATGTATCCCAACCCCGGCTTTCCGATCTACGAAAGCGTGATCAAATACTCTGGTGCGACGCCCGTGCCGATCGCGCTCGAGGAAAAGAACGGCTTTACGTTCGATGCGGACGATGTCTTGTCGAAAATCACGGATAAGACGCGGTTGATCATCATCAACAGTCCTGCAAATCCGACCGGCGGCGTGACGCCAAAAGAGGAAATCGACAAACTCGTCGCGGGCCTCATGGATCATCCTCATGTCGCGTTGTTGTCTGATGAGATTTATTCCCAGATGCTATACGGCGGGCGCGAACACGTGTCTTTGCTGCAATATCCCGAAATTCGTGACCGTCTGATCGTGCTCGATGGATGGTCTAAAACCTACGCGATGACAGGGTGGCGGTTGGGCTATGCCGTCTGGCCAGATGCGGCGGTGGATCACGTCACACGGCTGTGTATCAACGACCATTCTTGCGTGAACGCCTCCGCTCAATACGCGGGCCTTGCTGCGCTGACCGGACCGCAAAATGCGGTGACCGACATGGTGGCGCAGTTTGATAAACGGCGTCAGGCGATTGTCTCCATGCTCAACGACCTGCCGGGTGTGCGCTGCGCCGATGCGGCGGGCGCGTTTTACGCCTTTCCAAATATCGAGGGCACGGGCCTGACGTCGATGGAGGCGCAAAACCGGTTTCTCGATGAGGCGGGTGTCGCGACCGTGTCCGGAACCAGCTTTGGCGCATGGGGAGAGGGCTATCTGCGGTTCTCATATGCAAACTCACTCGACAACATAGAAGAGGCCATTTCGCGCATTCGCAAGCTGCTTTGACCGCGAAATAGACCTTATAATTGCACAAATCGAACATTCCCTCCGAAAGGATGACACATGACTGATACATCACTTCTGATCATTGGCGCGGCCTTCACACCCGAAGAGCGCAGCCGCCTTGAAACCGCTCATGCGGCGCTTTTTGCCGCGTCCTTTGCCGAGGTGGCCGCGTTGGACTCTGCGACCCGCGCGAGCGTAAAGGCGGTGGCATTCAAAGGTCACGATGCCTTTAGTGGCGCCAATATGGACCTCGTTCCAAACCTAGGCCTCATCGCTAATTTCGGGGTTGGGTATGATGCGATCGACGTCGATGCGGCGGACGCGCGTGGGATCAAGGTCACCAATACGCCAGACGTGCTCAATGACGATGTGGCCGATCTGACCGTTGGTATGATGCTGGCGTACTCGCGCAATCTGGTTGCCGGTCACCAATGGGTCATGGACGGCACATGGGCCACGGGCAAAGCGCTCCCGCTCAACCGGAAAATGTCGGGCGACACGGTTGGGATCGTCGGCATGGGCCGTATTGGCCGCGATATCGCGGATCGTTTGGCGGCGTTCAAAATGGACATTCACTACCATGCGCGGTCTGAAAAACAGACACCGGACTGGACCTATCACGCCGATGTGGTCGACATGGCAAAGGCCGTTGATTGGCTGGTGATTGCGATTGTCGGCGGCGAGGCCACCCGCAATTATGTAGGCAAAGACGTGCTTGCGGCTCTTGGCCCACGCGGCGTTGTCGTCAACATTTCGCGCGGGACAACCGTGGATGAGGCGGCGCTTTTAGACGCGCTTGAGGCCAAAACCATCGAGGGGGCCGCCCTTGATGTGTTCCTTGACGAACCGACGATTGACCCGCGGTTTCTCAAACTCGACAATGTGCATCTTCAGCCGCACCAAGGGTCGGGAACCGTTGAAACCCGCCGTGCAATGGCCGAGCTACAACTCGCCAATATTACGGCGTTTTTGGGTGGAGAAGCCCTTGTAACCCCCGTGAACTAAGGACCACATCATGTCGATGGATCGTGTCGCAAACCCGTTCAAACGTGCCATTCTCGCAGGCCAACAGCAAGTTGGCCTGTGGAACACAATCCGCGATCCCTACATTGGCGAGATGCTCGCGGGGACGGGGTACGACTGGATTTTGATCGACTGTGAACACACCCCGCGCGATCTGGATAACGTGTTGCAGATGATGCAAGCCATGGGACGGTCCAACACCGCGCCAGTTGTGCGCGTGACGCATATGGACGCCGCCGAGATCAAACGCGTGCTGGATATCGGGGCGCAAAACATCCTCGTGCCCTACGTGCGTGATGTGGCCGAAGCGGAGGCCGCAGCGCAATCGGTGGCGTACCCGCCGCGCGGCATTCGCGGCATGGGTGGGGCGACACGCGCCAATCTGTTTGGCGAGGTTGACGGCTATTTTGCCAAGGCACGTGATGAGATTTGCCTCATGGTGCAGGTGGAAACCAAAGAGGCCTTGGACGATTTGGAGGCCATCGCCGCCGTGGACGGGATCGACGCGATTTTCATCGGTCCTGCGGATCTGGCGGCCTCTATGGGCTATCCGGGTCAGCTTGATCATCCGGTGGTGGTTGAGGCGGTTACAAGCGGTCTCAAACGCATTCGCGCGGCGGGAAAACCGGCGGGCTTTTTGTCGGTGGATCAAACCATGCTTGATCTCGCGGTGGCGGCGGGCAGCGTGTTCACGGCCGTTGATATCGACAGCTTGCTGTTGAAAAAGGCGGTGACATCGCGGTTGTCTGATGTTCAAAAATGGAAAAAGGGCTAAGGAAAACACCCTAGCCCTTTGATTTTGTAGTCTGATTTTGATCAAAGCCGCGCGCTACAGCGCGGCTTTGTCGTCTGCGATAAAGTGACGGATATTGTCCTCAAAGCTCTCGTCAGCCTCAAGGCCAAGTGAGAGTGCCTTGTCCGCGTGAATATCAAACCGCCAACCTTTGACGATGTCCCAAACGGCGGGCTGCTCTTCGAACTTGATCAATGTTTCCGCCTGTGGGCCTGTTACGGCTGTCATGGCGTCGATCATTTGACCGATGGTCCAAGTGCGTCCGGGCATGGTCATCGCGCGGTTTTGTCCGATGTCCTCGGCCTTCACTTCGGCACCTTTGATCAGGTTTTCGATGCACTTGCGCGGGCTGAGGTAGTAATGCGGGAAATCGCGCCCCACCGGACACACGGCCTCTTGACCCTGAAGCGGCTCGCGAAAGATCGACGACATAAAACCGGAGGCTGCACGGTTGGGCTTACCCGGACGTACCGAAATCGTTGGCAGGCGAAAGGCGCGCCCATCTATAAAACCTTTGCGCGAATAGTCGTTGATCAGCAACTCACCCATCGCTTTTTGCGCGCCGTAGGACGTCTGTGGGTTGAGGTATGAATTGTCGGTGATCGGGTCGGGCACATCGCCGCCAAATACGGCGATGGACGAGGTGAACACCACGGTGGGTTTGTGACCTAGGGCGCGCACACGTTCAAGCACGTTGCGAATCCCGAACATGTTGATGTCATAGCCCAGCTCGAACTCTTCCTCGGCTTGGCCCGAGACGATGGCGGCGAGCAGGTAAATCACGTCCGTATCCGCGTCCACCAACTTGGCTACGGACGCGGTATCAGTGATATCGCAGGTCACGCGCTCTACGGTGAAATCGGCCGCAATAGGGGCGGGATCAACCACATCCGCCAAGACCAGCGTGTCGATCGTTTGACCTTTGAGCGTGCCGCGTGCAGCCAGTTCTGTTGCGAGCTTCTGGCCGACGAGACCGCCGCCACCGATGATGCAAATTTTCATGTTTTCAGTCCCTTAGATGAGGTCGCGCGCCGCAAGGTTGCGCATGAAGGCCCCCGCGCCAAAGGTCCAATGCGGACAATCGGGCGACAGGCGCACAGTGTTGGTCAGTGTGCCAAGATTTGGCTCGGAGATTTCAACGGCATCGCCCACGTGGTGCGTGAACCCTTGCCCTTTGGCATCGCGGTCTTTGATCGGCGCGAAGAGCGTGCCAAGAAAAAGGAAAAACCCGTCGGGGTATTGGTGGTGCGGTCCACAGGTTTGGCGCGCCAGATCGGCGGGCGCGCGCGAGATTTTGGTCATGGAGCTATGCCCGTCCATCACAAACCCGTCTTCGCCGGTCACTTTCAATGTCAATTCGGCCGTCTCTACATCGCTCATGGAATAGGTCGCGTCAAACAGGCGCACGAATGGACCGATGGAGCACGAGGCGTTGTTGTCCTTGGCTTTGCCAAGCAACAAGGCGGAACGCCCCTCGACATCGCGCAGGTTCACGTCATTGCCAAGGGTTGCCCCCTTGATCTCGCCGCGTGCATTCACGGCCAGAACGATCTCCGGCTCGGGGTTGTTCCATTTCGACACGGGGTGCAGGCCCACAGAGGCGCCACACCCCACAGAGGAGAGCGGCTGACCCTTGGTGAATACTTCCGCGTCTGGGCCAATGCCCACTTCGAGGTATTGTGACCAAAGCCCTTCGGCTTGCAGGATTTTCTTGACCTCCATGGCCTTGTCCGAGCCGGGGACAATGCCCGACAAACTGTCGCCAATGCGCGCGGCCACACGGGCGCGGATGGCCGCAGCCGCGTCCAGATCTCCCGCCGCTTGCTCTTCGATCACGCGTTCAACCATGCTTTCGGCAAAGGTCACACCACAGGCTTTCACGGCCTGTAAATCGCAGGGCGCAAGCAGGCGGAGCGCATCTTGGTCCGCGCTCTCAACGGAGCGCTCGGACAACTCGGCAAGCGTGCATACGTCCTCACCCTGTGCCGATGCCACATACCCCGCAGGGTCATCCATATCGAGTAGGTCGCGCATGGTGGGGGCTGTTTTGGAGGTGATGTCGACGACCATATCACCGCGCAGTGTAACAAGACACGGTCCGGTGCCCTCGCGCCAGATACGTCCGACAAAGGTGGCGTTGGGGGCATGATTGGAAAGGGGAAGCATGGCGGCTCCTTTATGCGAAAAAGCTTGAGAAAAGCGCGAGCAAGACAACCATCAACATGGCCGCAGCCATGGCATAATTGATACGGCGTTGCGCGCGCGTGGAGAGGTTGAGCCTATGCAGTGAGGCACCCGCATAGGCCCACCCAAGGTGAATAGGCAGCCAGATTGCGTACATGATGGCGAGTTTCATCGCGACCTCAAAAGTGTAGTTATCGGGTGCAAACGAAAAGCCGGAAAAGAGCGCGGTGTTCACGGCGTAGGCTTTGGGATTAATGACTTGTAGCATAATCCCCGCGCCGATCCCTGGCCCGCGCTTGCTTTGCATGAACGCGATTTTGGCACCCGCGAACGCGATCTTAGCGGCCAGATAGAACAGATAGGCCAATGACGCGGCCATAAGAACCGTGCGGATTGCAGGGTTGGCGAGGATCACAGCCGCCAGTCCCGAAATGACGGCTGCGCCGACGATGTTGGAGCCGATAAACAGGCCGATCAGGTAGCGCGTAGCCTGACGAAACCCGAAGGCCGAGCCAACGCCAGCCGCCGATAAAACACCGGGGCCGGGCGTGACAATGAGGAAAAAGACCGCAGCCGCGAACGTCAGCATCAGCCAAACACCAGTTGCACTTTCATCGCTTTTTCGCGATCCGTTGCGGTGTCAAACGCCTCTTGGAACTGCTCAAGCGGGAAGCTGTGGGTGATGAGCGGCGTCACGTCGATCAGCTTTTGCTGCATCAGGGAAATCGCGGTGGCAAATTCGGGATGAAAGCGGAACGAGCCTTTGAGGGCGAGTTCTTTGACGGTGATTTGTTGCATCGGCAGGGTCATATCGCCCGACATGCCGACCTGAACAATCACGCCTTTGGGACGGATCGCGGGGATCGCACCCGCCAATGCCACCTGCGCGCCCGAGCATTCAAACAGCACATCGAGTGTGCCTTTGCCCGCGCCATAGACCGCAAGCCCGTCCGCATGGGTCATGGTGTTCACCGTCACATTCGCACCCGCGTTGCGCGCGAATTCAAGTCCACGGTCAGAGATGTCTGTCGCGATAATATCAGCCGCCCCTGCGCGGCGCGCCGCAAGGATGGTGAGCAACCCGATGGGGCCGCATCCCGTCACCAACACGCGTTTGCCCAATAGATCGCCCGCTTGGTGCAGGGCGTGCAAAACAACGGCCAAAGGTTCGGCTGTGGCGGCTTCGGCGGGGGTTAGTCCCTCGGCTTTCACGCATTGGCTTTGCATCGCTACAATCTCTTCGCGAAATGCGCCTTGGATATGGGGAAATGGCATCGCGGAGCCGTAAAAGCGCATGTTGGCGCAATGATTGGCGTTGCCGCGTGCGCATTCCTCGCATGCGCCGCACGGGCGCGAAGGCGATACGGCGACCAGATCGCCCACGGCCAAACCGTCGACGCCCTCTCCGATTGCGGTGACATGCCCAGAGACTTCGTGACCCAAAACCATCGGTTCGCGCAAACGCACCGTGCCGAATCCCCCATGCAAAAAGTAGTGCAAATCAGAGCCGCAAATGCCGCCGCGTGCCATTTTAATGCGTACTTCGCCCGCTTGTGGATCATCAATATCGCACGATCCCAACTGTAAATCGCGGGGTCCGTGGGCATAAAGCGCCTTCATTGGGGTGTCCTCCCAGACAGTCATGTGCGTTGCTATTTGCAACGCGCCAAAAATGGTATACCAAAATATCAACGCGATTTCGGCCCTGATTGTCAATGGGCCGCGCAGTGCATTTTTGGAGGACCCATGCAGCTATTCGATCTCACAGGCAAACGCGCACTCATCACAGGCTCATCCATGGGCATCGGTTATGCCTTGGCCAAAGGTCTGGCGCAGGCGGGGGCGCATTTGGTCTTGAACGCGCGTAACGCCGAGCGCCTAGAAGAGGCGGCAGATAAGCTGCGTGGTGAGGGGTTTACGGTCGATACGCTTGCCTTTGACGTCACGGACGCCGACGCCGCATTGACCGCCGTTGACGCCTATGAGGCCGAACATGGCGCGATTGATATCCTCGTGAATAACGCAGGGATGCAGCACCGCGCCGCCCTCGAAGAATTCCCCGCCGATGCCTTTGACACGCTGATGCGCACCAATGTGAATTCGGTGTTCTACGTGTCCAAAGCCGTGGCGCGTCACATGATCAAACGCGGTGCGGGCCGCATCATCAATATCGCATCTGTGCAATCCGCCCTCGCGCGTCCCTCAATCGCGCCCTACACCGCGTCCAAGGGCGCCGTTACCAACCTGACAAAGGGCATGGCGACCGATTGGGCCAAGCACGGGTTGAACTGTAACGCTATCGCGCCGGGCTATTTCGACACGCCGCTCAACGCCGCACTTGTGGCCGATGCGGATTTCTCCGCGTGGCTCGAAAAACGCACACCCGCTGGTCGCTGGGGACGGGTGGAGGAACTCGTGGGGGCTGCTATCTTCTTGTCATCGCCCGCGTCTACTTTTGTGAACGGCCATACGCTGTTCGTGGATGGCGGCATCACCGCGAGCCTGTAATCATATCTTTGGGAGGAGATCACTATGACAGACAAACCAACCGTTGGGTTCATCGGCGTCGGCTTTATGGGCCACGGCATGGCCAAGAATATCTTGCAAGGCGGCTACCCGCTGTGGGTCAAGGGCAATCGCAACCGCACGCCGATCGATAGCCTTGTTGGCATGGGGGCCACGGAGGCAAAAACGCCGCGCGAAATGGCCGAAAATTGCGATGTGATTCACATCTGCCTGTCCAATTCGCCACAGGTCGAGGCGGTGTTTCACGGTCCCGATGGCATCCTTGCGGGGATGCGCGCGGGCCTGACCGTGATCGACACCACCACCGCTGATCCGACCTCGACGGAGGCGCTGGCGGCGGCTCTGGCCGAGAAGGGCGGCGTGATGATCGACGCGCCCTTGGGGCGCACCCCCAAAGAGGCCGAGGCGGGCACATTGGACGCGATGGTCGGTGCGCCTGACGCGGATTTTGCGCGGGTTTTGCCCATCATTGAATGTTGGGCTGGCACCATCAACCATGTCGGCCCAACGGGCGCAGGTCATAAGATGAAGCTGCTGATGAACTTCACCTCTATGGGCTACGCGTCTTTGTATGCCGAGGCTTTGGCGGTCGCGACCAAAGCGGGGATTTCCCCCAATACGTACGCCAAAGTGATCGGCGATAGCCGCCTGTCGAACGGGTTCTTTGACACGTTCATGGCCTATGCCATCGGGCGCGATGCGGAAATTCACAAGTTCTCTATCGCCAATGCGACCAAAGACTTGCGTTATTTCAATGCGATGGCGTCAGAAGCGGGGGCGGTGAATGTTATGGCCTCTGCGGCCAAGCATTATTTTACCCATGCCGAAGCGATTGGCAAAGGTGAGGATTTCATCATCACGCTGTCGGATGTGGTGGGCGATCTTAACGGGTTGAACATGGCCGACGAAGTGGCCAAGGGCAAAGCCTAAGCCTTTCATCTGTCAAACAAAACGGGCCGTAGGGGTATTCCTGCGGCCCGTCTTTTATTGTGATTACGTCTGTGAGGCCCGCGCCGTTTTATGGCAACTGGCGCGCGCGCCATGTGAGTTTGGTGTAGGCAAGCCCGCTTGCCGTTGAGGTGCACGCCGTTTTTTGACGCAAGACGTCCTCGCTCGTTACGCCCTCGCGCAACTGGTTCAGCTCTTCCATGCGGTCACATTGTACCAAGGCGGACAACAGGTCGTATTTCACTTCGATACCGGCGATGGCGGCAATTTCGGGCGGTGCACTGGCGTTGACCTGCGCCATGCGGGCGCTGATGCCCTCGGACCACATATCCTTGGCCTGTGTGAAACACAGCGCCGCAGAGGCTCCCATGTCTTGGGGAAACTCGACACACTCAGAATGGGCCAGCTCAACACAGGCGGTTGGAACCGTGCCATTGGTCGCGGCGGTCTCGATGCAGGTGTCGATCTCGGCAAGGGTGGCACCGGCCCAAAGGGGCAGGGCGATCAGGCTCGCACATACGGCCAGTCCCAGTGTCGTGCGTGTCGTGTATGTCATAGCGTTCTCCGAGGGGGCCGTTTCACGCAATAACGGGTGAAAACGGCGGAAATAATTTTGGTATACCAAAATCTTCTTGTCTTGGTATACCAAATCAGACCATCTTTAACCGCGCAGGTAAACACAAGAATCGTTGATCTGCGCCGTCTTGAATTCTCATGCCTTCGGGGAGGAACGCATGTCGCACGATACTCGCGCAAATAAACAATTCCGCAGTCAGGAATGGTTCGACAATCCCAACAATCCGGGGATGACCGCGCTCTATCTGGAGCGCTATCTCAATCAGGCCTTCACGCGCGAGGAATTGCAGGCGGGCAAGCCGATCATCGGTATCGCCAATTCCGGCTCCGATCTGAGCCCGTGCAACAAAATCCACGTGTTCCTCATGGACCGTATCAAGGCGGGCATTCGTGACGCGGGTGGTATTCCGATGGAATTCCCTGTGCATCCGATATTCGAGAATGCCAAACGCCCCACCGCGGCGCTTGACCGTAACTTGGCCTATCTGGGCCTTGTGGAATTGCTCTACGGCTACCCGATTGATGCGGTGGTGATGACAACGGGCTGTGACAAAACCACGCCCTCGCAACTCATGGCGGCCTGCACGATGGACATCCCCGCGATTGGCCTCAACGGCGGTCCGATGCTTGACGGTCACTGGAAGGGCAAGCTTGTTGGCTCTGGCACCGTGATCTGGGAAAGCCGCCGTTTGTTGGCGGATGGCAAAATCGGCTGGGACGAATTTATGGACCGCGCTTGTGCGTCTGCGCCCTCGCTTGGCCATTGTAATTCCATGGGAACCGCCTCGACCATGAACGCGATGGCCGAAGCGCTTGGCATGACCCTGACGGGCAATTCTGCGATCCCTGCGCCGTTTCAGGAACGCATGGGCATGGCGTACAAAACCGGTCAGCGCATTGTCGAAATGGCTTACGCGGACCTCAAGCCGTCGGACATTTTGACCCGCGAAAGTTTCGAGAACGCGATCCGTGTGTGTTCGGCCATCGGCGGGTCCACTAACGCGCCGCCGCACCTACAGGCCATTGCGCGTCATGCGGGCATTGAGTTTGACGTCAAAGACTGGGAAACCGTAGGCTACGACATTCCACTGATCGTTAATATGCAGCCTGCGGGCGAATATCTTGGCGAGGCGTTTTACCGCGCGGGCGGTGTGCCTGCGGTGATGGCCGAACTCAACGGTGCGGGCAAATTGCACGCAGATGTCATGACAGCCACGGGCAAAACCATGGGCGAGAACCTAGACGGGGTGGAGGTCACAGACCGCCGCGTGATCTTTGCCTATGACAAACCGATGCGCGAAAAGGCAGGGTTCCTTGTGCTTTCGGGCAACCTGTTCGACAGCGCCTTGATGAAATCATCCGTGATCTCCGATGACTTCCGTGACCGCTTCCTCAAGGACGGGGTTTATGAAGCCCGCGCCATCGTGTTTGAAGGCCCCGAGGACTATCACGAACGGATCAATGATCCCGCGCTCAACATCGACGAGACCTGTATGTTGTTCATCCGCAATGTCGGCTGTGTCGGCTATCCCGGATCGGCGGAGGTGGTCAATATGCAGCCGCCTGACGCGATGATCCGTGCAGGGATCAACCACATGCCAACCGTTGGCGATGGCCGCCAATCGGGGACATCCGAAAGCCCCTCCGTGCTCAACGCCTCGCCCGAGGCGATTGTGGGCGGCGGATTGGCCTATCTCAATACGGGCGACATGGTGCGGCTTGATATCAACACATCCTCCATGAATGCGCTTGTGGACGCCGCCGAATGGGAGGCCCGCAAAGCGGCGTGGTCCCCCCCCGTCATCGAAAGCCACACCCCGTGGCAAGAAATCTACCGACAGCATGTCGGACAACTGGCCCAAGGCGGCTGTCTCGAACTCGCCACAGCGTATCAACGCGTGGCCAAGAACCTTCCAAGGGATAATCACTAATGACCAAATCTATCATCATCACAGGCGGTGCGCGTGGCATCGGTAAAGCGACTGCAAACGCATTTCTCGCCGCAGGGTGGCGCGTTGGCATCGTCGGGCGCACGGCTGCTTCCGTCAAAGAAATGGCGGATAGCCACGAAAATGCACTGGCCATTCCCGCCGATGTCACGGACGAGACCCAAGTCGAAGAGGCGTTCGAGACTGCGTATCAGACATGGGGCCGCGTCGATGCGCTGTTTAACAACGCGGGCGTGTCGATGTCTGGCGGAATGATTGACGAGGCCAATGTTGATGACATTCGCAACCTCATCAACATCAACGTCATGGGCTCGTTTATCGCGGCACGCGCCGCATTCGGCATTATGCGCCGTCAAAATCCCCAAGGTGGGCGTATCATCAACAACGGGTCGATCTCGGCCTCTGTGCCGCGTTGGGGCTCGGCACCCTATACCGCGTCCAAACATGCAATTACGGGCCTGACACGCTCGCTGTCGCTCGACGGGCGCGCGTTTGACATTGCGTGTGGGCAAATCGATATCGGCAACGCCATGTCCGATATGGCGGCGCAAATGACCGCAGGCGTGCCGCAAGCGGATGGATCGATCGCGATCGAGCCAGTGATGGACGTGAACCATGTGGCCAATTCGGTACTTCAGATGGCGACTTTGCCCCTTGAAGTGAATGTGCAGTTTATGACCGTGATGGCGACAAAAATGCCTTATATCGGACGCGGCTAACGCGGCCCGATACCAGTTACCTCCCGAGAAAGGGACGGGTCACACATCAGTGGCCCGTCCCTTTTTTGTGAGAGGCGCTAGGGTTTTGTGAGAGGCTCTAAGGCCGCAAGACCGCCTTTTTCACACGTTCGCGGTTCCAGATGTAGAGGCCCGATCCGATGATGATAAAGGCCCCGACCAGGGTCCAAACCGTCGGCAAAGACCCGAATACCAGATAGCCCACAATCGTGGCGGATATCAGTTGCGTATAGATCATCGGCGACAAGACCGAGGCATCCGCAAACCGGTTGGCGGTTGTCACAAACACATGCCCCATCATCCCAAAGGTGCCAATGAGGCCCATCACGATCCATCCCGAAATGTCATTTGGCCAGATCCAGTGTTGCACCGCGAGGGGGAGCATGAGGAGGGTGGCCAATCCGCTCGACCACAATTGCATGGTGGAATTGGCCTCTTCGCCCGCGATCATCCGCGTCATGATGTAGTAGAACGAGGCTGACAATAGCGCGCACAGTGACAAAACAACGGCCCAGTGGAAATCCGCGCCCCATGGCTGCACCACGATCAAGACACCGATGAACCCGACCCCAACGGCCAGAACACGGCGCAATCCGACCTTTTCGCCCAAAAACGGTATCGCCAAGAGTGTGACGACCATCGGCGTGGCAAAGGCGATGGAGACGGTGAGCGACAGCGGTAGATAGCTGAGCGCCCAAAAGTTCATGAACGTGCCCACCATTAAGGCCCCAGACCGCACCAGCTGCTTTTTGGGCACGTTGGATTTGAACGCGGATATTCCGTCGCGCGGGACAAAGAACGCGACCGACAGGGCAAAATGCATCGCATAGCGCACGAATACAATCTGCATCACGGGCAAGCCGTAGGTGGAGAGCCATTTGGCCGAGGTGTCGATGCCCGTAAAACAGGTCACGGCCGCAATCATGATCAATACACCTGCGGTCAGGCGTTCTTCTCTTGGGCGGGCAACGGCCATAACTTAGCCCTTTCTCACATCACCGCGCCAACTTGCCATGGAACGAATTCGAAATCACCAAGGCCGATCTCTTCGGATTTGGTTTTCTCACCGGAGGCCATGCGCAACCACATCTCGTAGATCTCGCGACCGACCTCTTCGAGGGATTTTCCGTCCGAAATGATTGTGCCGGCGTTGATGTCCATGTCCTCGTGCAGACGGGTATACATCTCGGTATTGGTCGCCACTTTCATCGACGGAGACGGCTTTGCACCGAACGCCGATCCGCGCCCCGTGGTAAAGCAAACAAGGTTGCACCCCGATGCAATCTGACCGGTCACAGAAGCGGGGTCATAGCCGGGGCTGTCCATAAAGACGAACCCCTTGGCGGTGACTTGTTCGGCGTATTTGTACACGCCATTGAGCGGCGTGGTGCCGCCCTTGGACGCAGCACCCAGCGATTTTTCGAGGATGGTCGTCAACCCGCCCGCCTTGTTGCCGGGCGAGGGGTTGTTGTCCATCGAGCCACGGTTGCGGGTGGTGTAATCTTCCCACCACTTGATCAGATCAATCAGTTTGTCGCCGATCTCGCGCGATGCCGCGCGCGCGGTCAACAGATGCTCTGCGCCGTAAATCTCGGGCGTCTCCGCCAAGACCCCTGTGCCGCCTTGCGCCACCAAGAGGTCGCAGGCATAGCCCACGGCGGGGTTGGCGGTGATGCCTGACCACGCGTCCGAGCCACCGCATTGCAAAGCGACCATCAATTCCGATGCGGGGCATTCCTCGCGCGTGGCCTTGTTCACCTCGGGCAGCATGCTTTCGATCTTTTTGATGCCAAGGGCCACGGTTTTGCGCAGACCGCCCACGTCTTGGATATTCATCGTCTGAAATGTGGGACCGGATTTGAGGCCATAGGCCTCGATCAGCCAGTCGATTTGCATCATCTCACAGCCCAGACCGGCAAGCAGCACACCGCCCACGTTGGGGTTTTTGGCATAGCCCCACAAGGTGCGTTGTAGCAATTCGAACCCCGTGCCATCCCCGCCCATGGCGCAGCCCGTGCCGTGGACAAAGGCCACAACGCCGTCGACGTTGGGATAGTTGGCCATAATATCGGGCGTGAAATGCTGTGCGATCATGCGCGCCGCGGTGGCCGAGCAGTTTACCGATGTGAGCACCGCGATATAGTTGCGCGTGCCGACACGACCGCTGTCGCGTTTGTAGCCCATGAACGTGTCGGGGGTTGTCGCAGGGGCCACGGGACGCAGGTTGGTGCCAAACTCGTAACCCGCTCCCTCGACGTTGCGAAATTCTAGGTTGTGGGTGTGGATATGCGCGCCCTTGGCAATGTCCGATGCCGCATAGCCGATGATCTGCGCATATTTGTAAACCGCCTCGCCTTTGGCAATGTCTTGGGTCGCCATTTTGTGGCCGCGCGGGATCATGTCAATTGCGCCTTCGTCACCGATGGCAAGTTGGGTTTTGGCGGTGACGACATTGTCGGCGTCAGACAGGCGAACGGTGGTCATGGCGGTCCTCGGGTGTTGGGGCTTAAATGTGTTGTGCAGCTTATATGTTAGTTTGTCACGGCTCATTTTCGCAGGTGGCTTGTGACACGGGCGCAAGAGGCGGCCTGCGGATGTGATTGGCGTGATGGTTTGCGTGAGGTGATCCTTGTGCGGTGGCGCGTGAGATCTGGCGCGCCACGGCACAAGGAAACGAAGCGGGGCGGCGGATCGACCGCCGCCCCGTCTCAATGATGTGTGTGTCGATCCCCTAGAGGAAGATCGAGACGATTGGAGGCCAGATCAGCAGAACCGACAGGGCGATCAACTGGATCATGATAAAGGGCAAGAAGCCTTTAAAGATATCCGTGAGCGAGATGTGCGGTGGGGCAACTGATTTGAGGTAGAACGCTGCCGGACCAAAGGGTGGCGACAGGAACGAGACCTGCATGTTCATACAGAACACAACACCGAACCAAACCGCAACGTGACGCGGGTTCAATTCGCCAAACAGACCGATTTCCTCAACAGGCAAACGCAGCACGATGGGCAAGAACACGGGCATAATCAGCAACACAATGCCAACCCAGTCCATGAACATCCCCATGATCAGGAAGATAAACATCATCACAAGGATGATCCCCATCGTCGGCAAGTCTGCCGCCACAATCATATTGGCCACATATGTCGGACCACCGGCGAGTGTATAGGCCGCAGCAAGCGCTGCCGCACCGATCGTCACCCAGATGATCGTCCCTGTGGAGCGCAAAGTGCGCATCAGGCTGTCCCATACGATGTCAAACGTCATTTCTCCGCGTGACACACTGATGAAGAACACAGCCACAACGCCCATACCTGCCGCTTCGGTAATGCCCGTGATGCCACCATAGATGGAGCCAAGAACAACGCCGATAACGATGATTGGGGCGATCAGGCCTTTGCCCATATCCCAACCTTTGGAGGTGCGCTCTTTGCCGACGACGACATAAACGACCACAGCAAAGATCGCAAAAGCAGCCGCGAGATACGGCAGATCCGAGACCATCCCAAGCGTGATGGGATCGACACCTTCAGCTACCGTGTTCATCCCTGTGAAGGTAAAGAACAGCGCGCGCAAGAAGATGACGGCGGTGGCCCACATGCCAAAGCGTGACAAGAAGCCAAGGAACATCAGACCCTTTTCGGAGCCACGAGGATCATTGGGATCTTCTGGGGGGAGGGGGGCCATTTCTGGGCTAGTCCGCGTACGGACATAGATGTAGACCATAAAGAAGGAGGCCAACATAAACCCGGGCAAGAAGGATGCCGTGAACAACGCTTTGATCGAGGTCTCGGTGACGAGGCCGTAGAAAATCAAAACGATGGACGGTGGGATCATCGTGCCGAGCGAGCCGGACGCACAAATTGTCCCGATCGCAAGGTTTTGGTTATATCCAAGACGGAGCATCTGCGGCAGGGCGATGAGGCCCAACAGAACCACTTCGCCACCAATGATGCCCGACATCGCCGCCATGATCACCGCCATGAGCGAGGTCACAAACGCAATACCGCCACGGGTACGAGAGAGCCACAGATTGAGCGACGAATACATGTCTTTGGCGATGCCCGTCCTCTCTAATAGAGAGGCCATAAATATGAACAGGGGCACCGAAATCAGAACATAGTTCGTCATCTGTCGGTAGACGGCCTGACCCAACACGGAGAGGGGACCACGGCCAAAGGTGTTGAACAAAACGTCCACGTCAAACTTGAGGACAAGTGTGACAACGGCGAGGAACGCCGAGGCAAAGCCCAAGGGCATGCCGATCGCGAGCAGGGCAAACATGCCCAACAAGACGATGATAGAGAGGGTGCCGATATCGACCATTATTTGTCCTCCCCAAGTGTTTTACGCAGCATTGCAATCTCTTCTTCGTCGATGTCGTCCGCAGGCGAATGATGTTCAGGAGATTTGTGCCAATCTGCGATGAGGTTGGAGAGCGCCTGAACAGCCACGAGAGCGATAATGAATAGGATGGCGGGTTTTAGCGTCCCGGGAATGGGCGGATCCCACGCGGTGCCAAAGGTTTCCATGCGCAACATGCGTGTCCATGCATCGTTGAACCCGCCCCAAACGAGGCAGAAACAAAACACCCAGATCAGCAACACGGAAATCACATCGGATGTCTTTTGCATCCAGCGTGGCATGAGGTCGTAGATCACGTAGATACGGATGTGTGAACGTTGCTGCATGGCGTATTGACCGGCAAGCAAGAACACAAACGCAGCAATCCAGAGCGACAATTCGTTGGCCCACAAGGTTGGTTTGTTGAACGCGTAGCGCGACACCACCTCATAGAACATCACCAGCACGATCATGACGATCGCAATCATGGCGATGCGCGAGGTGACAAGTGACAGGTAGTCGAAAAACCCGCTTGGTTTGTCCTCAATGGCACCAATGGTGTCGGACAAATAGATTGATCCGAACAAAATGGCCCCAGTGAGAGAGCCAAGCATCAGCTTGGCCGTAATCCCGCCCTCGGCGCGGATCATTTCATGGATGCCAAGGGCATCCGTCGTAAATATCTTGTTGATGGCAAGCCATGCAAACACCGCGAGCGCAAGTGCGGTAAAGCCGATGGCCAATTTCTTGACCGGACCTCGCATGGGGCCGAGCCAGACACTGTCCTGATTCATCCTGGCCTCCCTTTTTATGTTTGGAGATTAAGCCGTTTCACGCGGCGGACATTTTTTTGAAAAAAATGGCGGGCCCATTGTGTGGGCCCGCCAGGGCTTGTCACCCATGCGTCATGAGACGCATTTGCTTAACCTGCGATGAGGCCAAGCTGTGCGAGGTAGGCGCGGTGGCTTTTGACCAGTGCGTCTGCTTCAGGTGTTTTTGCGGCCCAACCGTCCCATGCGCGCTGTGCAGCGGCACGGAAGTCAGCTTTGTCCTCTTCGGACCATGCGTAAAGTGTCACACCTTGCTCTTTGAGCATTGCTGCTGCTTCGGCGTTCTTCTTTTCGTTGGAGATCGCAGTGTGCAGGGAAAGTTTCTGCATTGCTGTGTCCATGATGCGCTGTTGAGCCGCTGTCATGCCATCCCAAACGTCTTTGTTACACGCAAGGTGGTCAGACGGCATGGAGTGGAAGCCAGGGTAGTTGGCGTGCTTCACGATGTCGTAGAGACCAAGGCCCACGTTGTTTGCAAGACCGGAGGCGTCAGCGCCGTCGATGATGCCTGTTTCGAGCGCTGTAAAGATCTCGGTGAAGTCCATAACGATTGGGGTTGCGCCCAGCTCGGTGAAGATTTCGGTTTCAAGACCTGGAGGCGAACGGAACTTCCAACCTTTGAAGTCTTCTGGACCTGCAAGTGGCTTGGAAGATGCGAACGATTCTTGACCGTAGATCCACCAACCGACGAGCTGCATGCCGTACTCATTGTAGAGTGACTGTGCTGCTTCGTAGCCGCCACCGTAATAGAGCCATGACAGCTGCTGGTATGGTGTGTCGTAGCCGCCCATGATGTCGCCAACGAATTGGAACGCAGGGTTTTTACCTGTTTGGTATGCACCACCGGTCATGTCGCAATCGAGAATGCCGTTTACCGCAGCGTCCCAAGTCTCTGTCGTGGCAACCACGGACGAAGAGTAGAACATTTCGATGTCGATGGAACCGTTGGACATTGTTTCTACGTCATCAACGAAGATCGCAGCAAGCTTGCCCGAGGGGTGCTCTGTTGCGTAGTGCGTGGAGATGCGCAGTGTTGTTACGTCCTGTGCAATCGCCGGAACAGCAATCACAGCACCGAGTGCTGCGGTTTTGAGAATTGAAGTCAGTTTCATAAAATCCCTCCCTAGGATGGCTGCGTGACCACAGCCGGGACATGGTTGTCCTTCGTTTTATGTATCGCGTCATCCCTCCCGGATGAGTACGCCCCCGTTTCAGAGGACGCCACGACATCAGATGGTATACCATCACAAGAAAGACGCTAAACCGAACCCGTGGCGACAATCAACAACTTTTGGTATACCAAATTAAAAAAGATGTTATGGTCGCTGAATACGGAGACACATATTCTTGGTTTGAGGCGACTTTTATGAACGAATTGAATGATCTAGAGGGCGGGTTTCACGGAGATAACCTTCCGGAGAAAATAGCTCATTCGTTACGGCGAGATATCCTTAGGGGTCGCCTGAACCCTGGTGATGCGATCAAAGAGCGCGATAATGCCGAAGAGCTTGGAGTGAGCCGTACACCCATGCGCGAAGCCATCCGAATCCTTGCTCAAGAGGGCTTGGTGATTCTGCGCCGCGCTCGCTCGCCAATCGTTGCGAATCCCAGTTTCAAAACCCTCGCGGATCAGGTTGAGGTGATGCTCAATCTTGAAAAACTATCCGCCGAGATCGCCTGTCGTGCCGCCTCGGATGCCGAGATTGACGAGATTTGTGACCTGACCCAAGTAATGTCCGACACCTTTGACGAGAGTGATCCGCTTGATATGTTCGAAATGGACATGCGGTTTCACGCGTTGATTGCGCGCATGTCGCACAACGAAACGCTCGCCGATATGCATACAGCGTTGTTGCAGCGACTGTGGCGTGCGCGGTATTTGACGGCGATGGAAAAACGCAACCGTCAACGCGTTGTCACCCAACATACAGCCATCATTGAGGCCATGCGTGCGCGCGATCCACAGCGCGCGGCGGCAGCGATTCATACCCATTTGGGCCATTTGGGCGAAGACCTCAAAGAGGTGATGAAGCACGATGCAGCCTTGGGCGTCGAGGCCTGCGAGCAGGGCGATGATACGCCTGTGTTCAAGTGATCGAGCACATAGATGGCGCGCGGCAATAACCTAAATGCGATTCTTCATTTCGAGGCCGTGGCGCGGCGTGGCTCACTCACGGTCGCGGCCGAAGAGTTGTCGGTGTCGCCCTCTGCCGTCAGCCAACAGGTCAAACTTTTAGAACAACAGCTTGGGATCAAACTGTTTCGCCGCAAGGGGCGCAATCTCGCGCTCACCTTGGAGGGCGAACAGCTGTTTCAAACCTCGGCCACCGCGCTGCGGATGTTGTCGGAAGCCCGTAAAAACCTAGGCAAAGCCCGCGAAACGCGGCGGCTTAATCTGCGCGTGATGCCCTCGTTCGGGGTGCGTTGGCTTGGGCCGCGCCTGTCGGAATTCATTGATCTGTGCCCTGATTTTGATCTGCGGGTTGATGCCGCGCCCGATCCAACCGATTTCGAGCGCGAATTGATGGACCTTGATATTCGCTACGGGTCGGGCAATTGGCCGGCGTTTCATAGCGCGCCCGTGCTGCAAGATCAGGTGTTGCCCTTGGCCAGTCCTGAATACCTCGCCACGCTTGGTGGACTACAGGTTGATCCCGCCGCGCGCCTGAATGCGGCGCGCTTGATCGATAGTGCGCGCGCGATGTGTCAGTGGGATTTTTGGGTGTGGCGCAATGGCTTGGATGTCACGTCGAACACGAAATCGGTTTTGATGGATCGGTCGTCTTTGGCGTTGCAACTGGCGCTGGACGGCAAGGGGGTTGTGTTGGAAAGCCTCGCACTTGCCGCCCCCGAAGTGGCGCAGGGGCGTCTTGTTCCGGTTTCGCCCGAATTGCCCGTGTTCACCTTTCCCGCCTATTGGCTGATTTGTCCGCCGCGCCATCTCAATCGTCGTGCGGTCCGCTTGTTTACCGATTGGATTGCGCAAAAGGCTGTGGATCATGCGACCATGGTGAGCGATCTCAAAACGCGGCTCGGTCTGCATGATCTGGAGATCAACGCGGCGACCGAATTGGCGCACGGCGCACCGGATTAAGCCCACCCAAAGACGCAACGAAAAAGGCGCGCCCAATGGGACGCGCCTTTTGAGTCTCGCTCGAAAGCTATGGTTGCGAAGCCTCGCTAGTGAATGAGGGACCCACCGTTCACATCGATCTCGGAGCCCGTCACATAGGCCGACAATTCGGACGCAAGGAACAATGCGCATCCCGCCACATCGGAGGCCTCGCCCGCGCGGCCCATCGGGATACCGTCAAGCACTTGGGCTTTCATTTCCGGCGTCAATTTACCCGCCGTGATGTCGGTCGCGATAAAGCCGGGGCAAATCGCGTTGGACCGGATGCCATCGGGGGCCAGTTCGCGCGCCATTGCCTTGGTCAGGCCCAAAACACCCGCCTTTGCCGCCGAATAGTGCGGCCCGCCGAAAATGCCACCGCCGCGCTGTGCCGACACCGACGACATGTTGACGATGGAGCCGGATTTCTGGGCGCGCAAGGTCGGAATACACGCCTGAGACATGTAAAGCGTTCCGCGCAAGGATACGTCGGTGACCGCCTCGTAATTCTCGGGCGCAATGTCCATGAGTTTGAGCGGCTGGGTTATGCCTGCGTTATTGACCAAAATGTCGATGCGGCCAAGGGCGGCAACCACGGCCGTTGCGGCGGCGATGCAATCGTCCTTGTTGGTCACGTCACAGGCCAATCCGATGTGGCCCGCGCCAAGATCGGCGGCGGCTGCGGCGGCGTGATCCGCGTCGAGATCGAGAATGGCCACGGTTGCGCCGTGCTCGGCAAACAGGTGTGCGGTGGCTTTGCCAAGACCGCGCGGGGAGGCGGCACCGGTGATGATTGCGATTTTGCCGTCGAGTAGTTTCATGTTGTGTCTCACATCCAGGATTTGATTTTGGCGACCACAGCATCCACGCTGAGGCCGTATTGATCGTGCAACGTGGGCAGCGCGCCCGCGTCGAGAAATTCGTCGGGCAGGGCGATGGATTTGAACGGCACGAACACGCCCGAACGCATCAACTCCGCCGCGACCGCTTCGCCCAATCCGCCCACAATCGTGTGGTTTTCCGCCGTGACCACAAGGCGGCCTTTGCGGGCGGCCTCCGTTTTGATCGTGGCGACATCAAGCGGTTTGATGGTCGGGCAATGCAGGACCGCGCAGTCGATCCCGTCCGCTTTGAGGCGCTTGGCCGCGTCAAGCGTGCGCATTGTCATCAGCCCCGTGGAGATGAACAACACGTCATTGCCGTCATGGATCATCTGCGCTTTGCCGAGTTTGAACTCATAGCCGTAGTCGCCCAACACATTGGCCACATTGCCACGCGGCAGACGCATGTAAAGGGGGCCGTTGTGATCGGCGATGGCTTTGGTCGCCTGTGCCGTGTCCACCGCGTCACACGGATCGACGATGGTCAGGTTCGGCAGTCCGCGAAAGATCGCGAGGTCTTCGGTGGCTTGGTGGCTCGGGCCGTAGCCCGTGGTCAATCCGGGCAGGGCGCAGACGATTTTGACGGGTAGGTTTTCCTCGGCAATCGCCATGCAAATGAAATCATAGGCGCGGCGCGAGGCGAACACGGCGTAGGTGGTGGCAAAGGGGGTGAAGCCCTCACGCGCAAGTCCCGCCGCCGCCGAGATCATCACCTGTTCGGCCATGCCCATCTGATAAAACCGGTCAGGATATTTTGCAGCGAAAACATGCATGTCGGTGTATTTGCTCAAATCCGCAGACAGCCCCACAATGTCGTCGCGTGTGGCGGCCAGATCGCATAGCGCGTGACCAAAGGGGGCCGACACCGTGTCGCGCCCTTCGGCGTCGAGGGAGGCGATCATGGCGGAGGTGGCGTGGCGCTCGGTCGGTGCCGTGCGCTCGGTGTATTTGGAGATGCGCCGTGACATGGCCCCGAACGGCACATCACCCGAATGGGCGCGAATTGACGAGGTCATGCGGGGCACTCCGTATCCAGATGAGCGATAGCTTTGGCCCACTCATCGGCGTCGACGCGGATGAAATGCGTGCTTTCGCGGGCTTCCAGAAACGGCACGCCTTTGCACATCTTGGTGTTGCAAATGATGACGCGGGGTTTGGGGTCTGTGAGGGCGCGCGCGGCGTCGAATGCGGTGACAAGCGCGTCGAGATCATTGCCATCCACCTCTTGGGCATGCCATCCGAACGCCTCCCATTTGGGGGCTTCCGAGTAGCGCGGGGTGGCCAATGCGTTGGTGCTTGGCCCGTCCGCCTGTTGGTCGTTGAAGTCCACAACACAGATCAGATTGTCGAGGTTCCACTGCACGGCGGACATCACAGCCTCCCATGTCGATCCTTCGCCAAGCTCGCCGTCCGACATCAGGTTGTAGATGAAGCTCTTTGATTTCTTACGTTTTAATCCAAGGGCTGCCCCAACAGCGATGCCAAGCCCGTGGCCAAGCGATCCGCCGGTGATCTCCATCCCGGGCGTGTAGGACGCCATGCCCGACATCGGCAGGCGGCTATCGTCCATCCCGTAGGTGTCCAGCTCGGCCTCGGGCAAAATCCCCGCCTCGATCATCGCGGAGTAGGCGGCAATCGCGTAGTGGCCGATCGACAGGTAAAAGCGGTCGCGCCCGTCCCATTCGGGATCGGCGGCGCGGTAGGTCATCGCGTGAAAATGCGTCACGGCAAGCACATCCGCCACGCCCAACGCTTGCCCGATATAGCCCTGTCCTTGGACCTCGCCCATGCGCAGCGCGGTGCGGCGAATGTTCCATGCACGCCGTGCTAGTGAGGTGTTGGAGCCCGCGTTAGCGAGTGTGTTGGATGGGGCGGATGCAGGCACCGTTGCCTCCCGAGTGGTGGTTGTGTTTGGTCAATCTGTCACGGAAGGTGAGAAAACAGCAATTAAGTTCTACTAAAGATAAGGTTGGTGTTGGGCTAAAGTGAACCAGCGGGTGCGGGGCGGGTCTATACCTTATTAAAAGAATCGGGATTGACGTATCAGAGTAAAATTGTCAGATAAGGCGCATTGCACATCGACTCTCGTCACAGAGTTCTGATTTCTACGCCAAAGGGACATAAGATTTACAATGAAACGCACCGCATTCTCGTTCACAGCCGCCACATTGACCGCAATTTTGCCGATGTCTGCACACGCAGGGGCCGCCGAAGTCGTCACCAATTACGCGAATATTGCTGAAGCCGCCTATGGCGACAGCTTGATCACTGCACAGGCTCTTGATGGGGCCATTGATGCGCTGATTGCCGCGCCGTCCGCCGAAACTCTGGCCGCTGCAAAAACCGCATGGATTCGGGCCCGCGTGCCCTATCAGCAAACCGAAGTGTACCGGTTCGGCAACGCGGTTGTAGATGAGTGGGAGGGCAAGGTGAACGCATGGCCCCTTGATGAGGGGTTGATCGACTACGTGGACGCCGCGTATGGCGGAGCGGGCGATGAGAACGCCTTTCGCGCGCTCAATGTGATTGCAAACCCGACCTTTACCCTATCTGGCGAAGAGATCGACGCGACCACGATCACCCCCGCATTCATCAGTGATACGCTGCACGAGGCAGATGAGATCGAGGCCAATGTGGCATCGGGCTATCATGCCATCGAATTTCTGCTGTGGGGGCAGGATCTAAACGGGACCGATCATGGCGCGGGCAATCGTGCGTGGACGGATTACGCCCAAGGGGACGCGTGCACCAATGACAATTGCGATCGTCGTGGCGCGTATTTGTCCGCGGCATCCAAGCTATTGGTGTCTGATCTCGAATACATCACGGCGGCATGGGCCGAGGGTGGTGAGGCGCGTGAGGCGGTGGTGACCGACCCCGCTGCGGGCATCACCGCGATGCTCACCGGCATGGGGTCGCTGTCATATGGCGAGCAAGCCGGTGAGCGGATGAAGCTTGGTCTGATGCTCAACGATCCTGAGGAAGAGCACGATTGTTTTTCCGACAACACGCACAACTCGCACTATTATGACGGTCTTGGCATTCGCAATGTCTATGTCGGACAATATGTGCGGGCCGATGGGTCGCTTATAAAAGGCGAGAGCTTGAACGATCTTTTGGCGGCATCGGATGCGGATGTGGCGGCTGATTTGTCGGCGGCTCTTGATCATTCCGTGGCGCAGCTCGGCACGTTTAAAGCGGCGGCGGAGGCGGGGTTCTCCTACGATCAGATGTTGGCGCGCGGCAATGTTGCGGGCGAGGCGTTGATCATGGGGGCGGTTGATGCGCTTGTTGCACAGACCCGCGATATCGAACGGGCGGTGACGGTCTTGACGGCCTCGGCGATTGAGGTCGAAGGCTCCGACAGCCTCGACAATCCTAACGCTGTGTTCGAGTAAGCTATGATACGCCGCCGCCTTTTTGCTCTTGGTGCAGGTTGTGCCTTGCTTGCGCACGGGGCGGCGGCGGCCGATTTGGCCTTGGGTGATCCGCACTTGAGCGTGGTCACCCGAACGGCGGATGAGGCCGCGCGGATTGCGCAGATTACGACACCTGCCACGATGTTCGACGCGCCAGAACCCTTTGAGGCAAAGCCCGCAGGGGCGGCCACGGTGCGCGCGCGCCCCGACAGCGAAGCCTTTTCGCAAAGCGCGGCGAACCTGACGTTTGAACAGGAATTAACGTTCAAACTGGGCAACGGCTTGTTCAAAAAACTATGGGTGTCGTCGCCCTCATCGACGTTGGCCTCCGATGGGCTTGGCCCGCTGTATAATGCGCGCGCCTGTCAACGGTGCCACCTCAAGGACGGTCGGGGGCATCCGCCTGAAACGTCAGATGACAGTGCTGTGTCGATGGTTCTGCGCGTGTCTGTACCGGCGTCCCAGACTGCGCAGTTGCGTGATATAGACCTCTATCTTGCCACGCTCGATGGGGATCAGGCCACGCCGCCCATGCTCCCCGATCCCGTGTACGGCGCACAGATTCAAGATGTTGCGGTGCAAGGTTTTGCATCCGAGGGCAAAATTGACATCCGCTATAGCGAACAGCCTGTCACCTTGAGCGGTGGCGACACCGTTTGGCTGCGCAAGCCCGACTATGCGGTTGTGGAGGCGGGATATGGCGCGCTGTCGCCCGAGGCGGTTCTCTCCGCACGCGTGGCCAATCCGATGATTGGTTTGGGGTTGCTCGACGCAATTGCAACGGATGACATTCTGGCCCATGCCGATCCCGATGATGCGAATGGAGATGGTATTTCCGGACGCGCCCAAATCGTTTGGTCGGATGTGCATGATCAGCCGATGTTGGGGCGTTTCGGGTGGAAGGCGGGCAGTCCTTCGGTCCTTGAACAATCCGCCGCCGCGTTTTCAAGTGACATCGGCATTTCCACGCCTCTCGTGCCTGATCCTGCGGGCGATTGTACGGCGCTGCAACCGGATTGTGTCGCGGCCATTCACGGTGACGGCGATGTGCGCGGCACGGAAATAGATGCGGCGGGGTTGGATCTTGTGGCGTTTTACGCCTCAAACCTAGGCGTACCTGCGCGCCGTGATGTGGATGACACACAGGTGTTGCGCGGCAAGGCGGTGTTTTATGAGACAGGATGCGCGGCCTGTCACGTTCCAAAATATGTCACTGCGCGTCTCGCGGGGGAGGCAAAGGCCGCACAGTCGTTTCAACTGATCTGGCCGTATAGCGATCTGTTGCTGCACGATATGGGGGCAGGGCTTGCTGACAACCGTCCAGAGGGGCGGGCCACGGGTCGCGAATGGCGCACAGCCCCATTGTGGGGGATTGGTTTGACGCGGCAGGTCTCCGGACATACTTATTTTCTGCACGACGGGCGCGCGCGCTCGCTTTTGGAGGCGGTGCTATGGCATGGCGGCGAAGCACAAAAGGCGCGCGATACCGTTATCCAGATGGACCCTACACAGCGCAACGCGCTATTGCGTTTCCTTGAAAGCCTTTAAGAACAGGATTTTAGATGCGTCATTTCATTTTTGCCTTGGCCTGCGCCAGTTGCGTGCTGCCGGCGTCTGCCGATCCACTGCAAGACGCCGTGAGCCGCGTGGTGACACAGTATGTCGATCCTGCGGTCACTGCGTTTGGACGCGCGGCACATGACCTTGAACAGGCGGCCACGGGCGATTGCACCGCGCCGCAGCTCACACAATCCTATCACGCAGTGTTCGATGCGTGGCTGCGCGTTCAACTCTTTGCTCTGTCGTCGTTTGATGCGGGCGGACATGCCACAGCCATTTCGTTTTGGCCCGACAAAAAGGGTATGATCCCTCGCGCGCTGGCGGCGATGATTGCGGATGAGGATGGCGTGGTGATGGATGCACAGGGCTTTGGCGAGGTATCGATTGCTGCGCGCGGCCTGTTTGCACTGGAATACATGCTGTTTGATCCGCAGTTCTCAAGCTATGCGCGCGACAGCTACGCCTGTGCTTTGGTTCAGGCGCAAGCCACAGATCTCGCGTCGATGGCCGATGATGTCGATCATGCGTGGTTCGGATCAGCAGGGTTTGCACGCGCGTTGGAGACCGCAGGGGACGCAGACAATACGCATTATTTTACGCCCCGCGAGGCGGTTCAGGCGCTCTACACCACCCTCACGGCAAGTTTGGAGCACAATCGCGGCGTGCGCCTAGGCCGTCCGATGGGCTCGTTTGACAAACCGCGCCCGACCCGTGCCGAAGCGTGGCGCTCCGCGCGCTCTGCCCGCAATGTTAGCGGCTCACTGGTGGCGATTGGGGCGCTGGCGGACGCGCTGGCCCCCAATGGCGCGCCACACACCGTGGCTCTCCTCCAAGAGGCCGTGGCGCAGATCGATGCGCTAAATGCACCCACCTTTGCAACGGCCGACCAGATCGGGGAGCGGTTCAAAATGGAAGTGATCCAACAACGGATCGAGGCTGCATCCCATGCCTTGGCCAATGAAATTGGTGCGCCCTTGCAGGTCTCTGCGGGGTTTAACGCGGGGGACGGAGATTAACATGACCACACGGCGCGGATTTTTGGCGGGTCTGACTGCGGCGGCGTTTGTGCCGAACGTCTCATGGGCCGATGCGGGTAGCCCTGCGTTTTTGGGCGCGGCAAAAGAGGCGTCAGGCGGGCACGCGCTGTTTGGGTTGGACGAAAACGCCCAGATCATTTTCCGTGTGCCACTGCCTGCGCGTGGTCACGCAGCCGCCGTTCATCCGACCCGTCCCGAAGCGGTAGGATTTGCCCGCCGACCGGGAACATTTGCGGTGGTGATCGACTGTGTGACCGGCAAGGTGATGCACCGTCTGCAAACCCCCGAAGGGCGTCATTTTATGGGGCATGGGGTGTTTGTCGATGGCGGCGATACGCTTTTGACGCCCGAAAACAATTATGGCGCGCGCAAAGGCGTGCTTGGCATTTGGGATCGCACGCGGGGCTACGTGCGTGTGGGCGAGGTGGAGACGGGCGGTATCGGGCCGCATGATGTCAAACAACGCGCCGATGGATCGCTCGTCGTGGCCAACGGCGGTATTTTTACCCATCCCGATCACGGCGAGGGGCGCGACAAACTCAATATCGACACCATGGTGGCCTCGCTGGCCTATTTGTCGCGTGATTATGAGATCGAGGAGATTGTGACGCTTGATGCGCCGCTTCGTCAAAATTCGATCCGTCATTTGGCGCTGGGGCCAGACGGGCAAGTGGCGTTTGCAATGCAGTGGGAGGGTGATCGCGACCTGAGCGTCCCGTTGCTAGGCTTGCATCGTCGTTGTGCGCGTCCCGTTTTGGCGCATGCGCCGATGGGGGAGCAGGGCCGCATGAAAAACTACGCGGGATCTGTCGCGTTTTCGGGGAACGGACGCGAAGTGGCGATTACATCGCCCAAGGGTGGCCTGATGCAGCGGTTTGACACCGAAGGGCAGTATTTGGGGGCGATTGTGCGCGCAGATATATGTGGCTTGGCGCCGCGCGGCGATGGCTGGCTCGGTTCGGACGGACTTGGCGGATTGATGGAGATCGGGCAGAGCATGCGTCCGCTCAATCTTGCACAGGGGTTAATGTGGGACAATCACCTTGTATCTCTCGCCGCCATGGTGTGAGATCGTCGTCATGACAAATTTTCTCGATGTTCGCACCCGTTTCATGCTGCCCTTGTGGCGGCGCATTCTGTTTTCAGGTCTGACGCTGTTTTGGGGCGCGTTAGAGTTTTCATCCGGCTCGGCGGGGTTCGGCATGCTGTTTCTCGCGGCGGGTGGCTACCTCGTCTATCAGTTCTTTATCGTGTTCGATGCGCAGGCATGGACCGCGTTCTTTGACGAACAAGACGCAGCGGACGCGGCCAAACGGGGCGAGGTTGTCGCAAAAAACTCAAACAAATCTGCGGACAGTGAATAAATTTTTAATAGAATTGTGTGAAGCTCACCTGCGCACCTTGCAGGTCCCCCGTTCCGAAACTAAGATTCAAGTAACACTTCCGCGCTAATCATCCACAAGAATTCCAGAGGCAGGCGACGATGAAAGATCCGATTGATACCTATATGAACACGCTCGTCCCCATGGTCGTTGAACAAACGAGCCGTGGTGAACGCGCATATGACATTTTCTCGCGTCTGCTCAAAGAGCGGATCATTTTCCTCAACGGCCCTGTGCATGACGGCATGTCGAGCCTGATTTGCGCGCAGCTATTGTTCCTTGAGGCCGAAAACCCGAACAAAGAAATCGCTATGTATATCAATAGCCCGGGCGGTGTCGTGACCTCCGGTTTGTCGATTTACGACACGATGCAATATATTCGCCCCAAAGTGTCCACACTTGTGATGGGTCAAGCCGCATCAATGGGGTCGCTGTTGTTGACGGCTGGTGAAAAAGGTATGCGGTTCTCGCTGCCAAATTCGCGCGTCATGGTGCACCAGCCCTCCGGTGGCTATCAGGGGCAGGCCACGGATATCATGATCCACGCTCAAGAAACCCAAAAGCTCAAAGATCGTTTGAATGGCATTTACGTCAAACACACGGGCCGCAAGATGAAAGAAGTTGTGGATGCGCTTGAGCGTGACAACTTCATGTCTGCTGAAGAGGCAAAAGAGTTCGGACTGATCGACGAGATTGTCGAAAGCCGTGGCGATATCGAAGCGTGATGTAGAACGGCCTTCGTAGGGTGCTGATGTCAACATGGTTTAAACGCATGGATTTTGGCATTGTACCTCCAAAATGGCTGTCTTACACTCGTACACAACACAATTTTCAGGCGGCATGACTGCGCCGCCTGAGCGACCAAATACCTACCAAATAGGGACCGGATTGGTCTTAGGGGAATGCAATGTCGAATTCGTCCAGTGGTGACAGCAAGAACACGCTTTATTGTTCCTTTTGTGGGAAAAGCCAGCATGAGGTGCGCAAGCTGATTGCGGGTCCAACTGTTTTTATCTGTGATGAATGCGTTGAACTTTGCATGGATATTATCCGCGAGGAAACAAAGTCGTCGGGCCTCAAATCGTCCGAGGGCGTGCCTGCGCCGCGCGAAATTTGCGCGGTTCTTGATGACTATGTGATCGGTCAGGCCACCGCGAAACGCGTGTTGTCCGTGGCGGTCCACAACCATTATAAACGCCTCAATCATGCCTCCTCAGGGTCCGATGATATCGAATTGGCGAAATCCAATATCTTGCTTGTTGGTCCAACCGGTTGCGGTAAAACTCTTTTGGCTCAGACCCTTGCGCGTATTTTGGATGTGCCGTTTACAATGGCGGATGCCACAACGCTCACCGAGGCCGGCTATGTCGGTGAGGATGTCGAAAACATCATTCTCAAATTGCTTCAGGCGTCAGAGTACAATGTCGAGCGCGCACAGCGCGGTATCGTCTACATCGACGAAGTTGATAAAATTACGCGCAAGTCGGACAACCCATCGATCACCCGTGACGTATCGGGCGAGGGCGTCCAACAAGCGCTGTTGAAAATTATGGAAGGCACCGTGGCCTCCGTTCCCCCACAAGGCGGGCGCAAGCATCCCCAACAAGAGTTCTTGCAAGTCGATACGACGAACATCTTGTTCGTATGTGGTGGCGCGTTTGCGGGTCTGGACAAGATCATCGCACAACGCGGCAAAGGCTCCGCAATCGGGTTTGGCGCAGATGTGAAAGAGGAAAACGCCAAGGGTATTGGTGAGTTGTTCTCCGAGTTGGAGCCTGAAGATCTGTTGAAATTCGGTCTCATCCCTGAGTTTGTTGGGCGTCTTCCCGTTCTTGCAACCCTCGAAGACCTCGACGAAGATGCACTTGTCACGATCCTGTCCGAGCCGAAAAACGCGCTCGTCAAACAGTATCAGCGTCTGTTCGAGATCGAGGATGTGGTGCTCACCTTCACCGATGAGGCCCTCACCGCCATCGCAAAACGCGCGATCAAGCGCAAAACAGGGGCACGCGGCTTGCGTTCTATCCTTGAGGATATCCTGCTCGACACCATGTTCGAATTGCCCGGCACCGCAAACGTGACCGAGGTCGTGGTGAACGAAGAGGCGGTAAATTCCGATGCCAAACCATTGATTATCTACGGCGAAGCGGAAAAAGAAGCGTCAGCGTCTTAATCCATTCGCCTTGGTTGAGTTACATATCAAACGCCGCTCCATTGGGGCGGCGTTTTTCGTTGATGTGCGGTGTGCTTGCACGACTGATTTGTCTTGCGCAGGCCGCAAAACGCGTCAAAAGAGATCAACACATATTTGGCACGAAAGGCCGCATGCTATGACTCGCACACTCATTTCCTCCGGTTCTCCGTTCGAAGAGAAAATTGCCTATTCGCGCGCTGTTGTCGTGGATGGTTGGGTGTTTGTGTCCGGCACCACGGGCTACGACTACGCGACGATGACCATGCCCGATGATGTGGCCGATCAGTGTCGCAACGCGCTTTCGACCATTGCCAAGGCGGTTGCCGAGGCGGGTGGTCAAATGTCCGATGTCGTGCAGGTGCGCTACATCTTGCCAGACGGGGCGGATTTTGAGGCGTGCTGGCCGGTGCTTCAAGAGGTGTTTGGCGCGGTGCGCCCCGCCGCGACGATGATTGAGGCGCGTCTGCTTGATCCGGCGATGAAAATCGAGATCGAAGTGACGGCAAAAATTACACCGCCTGCCGCCCCCGCATAATCGCGACGCATGGCGGACGCCCGCCGCGCACACCGATTTGACCCGATTTGCACAGGTACACTCTGGACCTTGCACGCACATTAGGTCATATCAGGAAGCAACATTTTCGGAGGTTGTCCTATGGGTATCTTGAACACAGCGTTGCGCGCATTGGTGTGGTGGAACGGTCAAACGATCGGCACACAGCTTTTCACATGGCGCAACGGCATTAAATTGGGTGAAGATAGCCAAGGCAACATCTTTTACCGCAACAAAGACGACTCGCGCCGTTGGGTGATTTACAATGGTGAGATCGAAGCCTCGCGCATCGATCCCGCGTGGCACGGCTGGTTGCACCGGACGTTCGACAACCACCCCGGTCACCTACCGCTTGAGCATAAAGAGTGGGAAAAGCCGCACGTTGAAAACCTGACAGGCACGGCTGCGGCCTATGCGCCCGCAGGGTCTATTCGTCAGGCAAAGCCTGTTGCGCGCACCGACTACGAGGCGTGGCAGCCCGAGTAAGCCGCCCACACGGGACGCGCCACTCGCGGGACTGAGGATTAGAATATGGCTGAAAACACCACAGAAGTCGCCGTGGGCGCGGGCGTTTTGGCCCTCGCTGTCGGATTTCTCATCTACGCAGGCCAAGCGACCGGATTCGCGGGCGGAGCCTCTGACACCTATTATCTCACCGCGTCCTTTCGCTCCGCTGAGGGCGTGTCTGTCGGGAGCGATGTGCGCCTTGCCGGTGTTAAGGTGGGCACTGTCACCGATCTGGAATTGAACAAACAAAGCTACCGCGCCGAGGCCAAATTGACCTTGGAGGGGGACGTTGTGTTGCCCGATGATACCGCCGCTCTGATCGCCTCTGAGGGTCTGTTGGGGGGGAGTTTCGTAGAGTTGGTTCCGGGCGGCTCGATGTTCGAGTTCGAGGACGGGCAAGTGATTGCGGACACCCAAGGGGCCGTGAGCCTCATCAACCTTATGCTCAAATTCGTGACCGGAAACGGAAGCGCGGAATGATCACGCGCGCCCTCATGATGTCTGTGGCGCTGATCGCAAGCACCGGTGCTGCGCAGGCGCAGGACGCGGGGTTTACCGACGATTTGCAAACAGGAATTGGCTCGATCATTGAGACGCCCCTTGATGATAGCGCAATCGGCTTTGGCGGGTTGTCGCTCGAGCAATTACAAGCGCTGCCTGACGAGGGATTTCAACGCGAATTGTTCGAGATCACAACTGAGACGCAAGAGAGTGTTGCGAGCGGCACAGGGGTCGTTATCCGTGTTCTGGATAAACTCACGGGCCGCGTCGAAGACATTCCAATTACACGCGGACAAACGGCAACATGGGGATTCATCACCATGCGCCTTGACGATTGCCGCTATCCCGTTGGCAACCCGTCCGGTGATGCCTACGCCTATTTGGACGTGAGCGTCGAGGGCATCGATCTACCGGTCTTTCAAGGATGGATGATCTCATCCAGTCCGGCCCTGAATGCGATGGATCACCCCCGCTATGACGCGTGGGTTCTCAACTGTAGCACGTCCTGAACGGACGGCGGCGTCACAATTTCCCGAAACTCTGCCTCGCGTTCAAGTGCGCCATCCAACAGGGTGTGATACTGTGCGCGCGGGATCTCAATCGCGCCAAGTGATGCCAGATGTGGCGTGATAAACTGTGTGTCGAGTAGGGTGAAGCCCGTACGTTTCAGGTGCGTGACCAAATAGGCCAGTGCAATTTTTGACGCATCGGTTTTGCGCGAAAACATGCTTTCGCCGAAAAATGCCGTGCCAAGGGTGATGCCATAGGCTCCACCGACCAACTCCGTGCCGTCCCAAACCTCGATCGACTGCGCATAGCCAAGAGCGTGCACTTTGGCGTACAGATCAAAGATTGTGGCGTTGATCCATGTCTCATCGCGCGCCGCACAGCCCGTTACGACCTCTTCAAACGCGTGGTTGAGGGTGACGGTGACGCGCGCGCGGCGGATCGTACGGGCGAGGGAGTGCGAGAGGCGGAACTGATCCAGAGGCACAATCCCGCGCTGTTCAGGGTCCACCCAAAATATCGTGGGATCATCGGCACTTTCGGCCATCGGAAACACCCCGTTGGCGTAGGCATTGAGCAACATTTCAGGCGTGAGTTCGGTGTGATCCATTGGCGCAAAATGACGTGTCTTTGATCAAAAGAAAAGGCCCGCATGATATCTGCGGGCCTTTGAAACACAGCGCGGGATGGCGCGATTAGGTCGGCATATTCACGGCAAGCCATTTCTCAAGCCAGTGAATGTTGTAGTTGCCTGACAACACATCGGGCTCTTCGAGCAGCGCATGGAACAGCGGTACGGTGGTGTCTACGCCGTCCACAATCAACTCGCCAAGAGCGCGTTTGAGACGGGCCAACGCCTCGGGACGGTCACGACCGTGCACGATCAATTTACCGATCAAGCTGTCGTAATAGGGCGGGATCGAATAGCCATCGTAAAGCGCGCTATCCATCCGCACACCATATCCACCCGGTGCGTGGTATTGCGTAATCTTACCGGGGCATGGGGCAAAATTCGGCAGACGTTCGGCGTTGATCCGGACCTCGATCGAGTGACCGTCAATCACCAAGTCATCTTGTGTGAAAGATAGCTTTTCACCGGCCGCGACACGAATTTGCTCGCGCACCAGATCTTGACGGAAAATCGCCTCGGTCACAGGGTGTTCCACCTGCAAACGCGTGTTCATTTCGATGAAAAAGAACTGGCCATCCTCGTAGAGAAATTCGATTGTTCCCGCGCCGCGATAGCCCATTTCAGCAATCGCGCGTGCACAGATGCCACCGATTTCGGCGCGCTCTTCGGGGGAAATCGACGGGCCTGGAGCCTCCTCGAATACCTTTTGGTGACGCCGTTGCAACGAGCAATCGCGTTCGCCCAAATGCACACCGCCGCCTTGTCCGTCCCCGAACACTTGGACTTCGATGTGGCGCGGCTTCTGGAGATATTTCTCCATGTACACTTCGTCATTGCCGAACGCTGCTTTGGATTCTGAGCGCGCTGTGCGAAAGGCAGTCTCGATAACCTCTTCGCTTTCAGCGACTTTCATGCCGCGTCCACCGCCACCTGCGGTGGCTTTGATAATGACGGGGTAGCCCATTTCGGCGGCCAGTTTTTTGGCCGTTTCCACGTCAGGCACGCCACCCGGAGAGCCGGGAACCACGGGAATACCGAGGATTTTGGCAGTCTCTTTTGCGGTGATCTTGTCGCCCATCTGGCGGATGTGCTCTGCCGAGGGGCCGATAAAGGCCAGCCCATGATCCTCTACGATCTGAACAAAGGCCGCGTTTTCGGACAAGAACCCGTATCCGGGGTGGATGGCCTGCGCGCCCGTAATTTCGCACGCGGCAATGATCGCGGGGAAGGACAGGTAGGACAGCGTTGACGAATTCGGGCCAATGCAGACGGCCTCGTCGGCCATGCGCACGTGCATCGCGTCCGAGTCCGCCTCGGAATGGACCGCCACGGAGGCGATCCCCATTTCACGACACGCACGGATCACGCGCAGCGCAATTTCGCCACGGTTGGCAATGAGAATTTTATCGAACATCAGGAACCCGTCCTTATTCGATGATCATCAAAGGCGCGCCGAATTCGACGGGGGTGCCGTCGTCAACCAGAATGCGTTTGATCGTGCCGGATTTTGGCGACGGGATGTGGTTCATCGTCTTCATGGCTTCTATGATCAATACGGTTTGACCCTCTTCGACACTATCGCCGATCTTGACGAACGCGGCGGCGCCCGGTTCGGCCGACAGATAGGCGGTGCCAACCATCGGGGAGGGCACGCAGTTGGGATCTTGGCGTGGATCGGCGGGTGCGGCGTCTGCTGGCGCGGCTTGTGCTGGCGCGGCAACGGGTGCGGCGGCGACAGGTGCGGCGTAGGCGGCGGGTGCGGTATGCACGATCTCTTGTGCTTTGGAAACGCGTACATTTAGGCGGTCATTTTCGCCGTACTCGCGTTTGACTTCAACCTCGGTGAGGTCATTGGAGTTGAGCAATTCGGCAAGTGCCTGAATGAAGGCCACATCGGCGTCATTTTGTTTTGTCATGTTTTCCAACTTATTCTACCGCCCGTCTGATGCGAGCTCATGTCAATCTGCTTTTAACGCTTATACGTCACGTCAGGGTCCGTGAAAACCCGCGAAAAACGCGATTGGTCACGCGGATGTCCGCAAAATGCACATGAATTAGGCGGATGCGACCTAATATTTGTCTACTTGGGGCGCAAAAGAGCGATTATTTCGCTCTAAATAAAATTTACCACTTGATCAAAAATAGGTTTGTCGTCCACGCTGTCGGTCAACGACCCACAGACGTTACGATATTCACGCGCAGCTATGCAGGATCACATCACATGCCAAACACCTCGTTTACATCAGGGATTGCCGCAGGACGCCTCGATCCTGATGCGTATTCAGATAATTTTTCCGATCTTCATCCGCCATTGGACGCCCATGAGGCGCTCGTTGCCGCCGACCGATGCTATTTTTGCCATGATGCGCCGTGTATGACGGCCTGTCCAACATCAATCGACGTGCCGCTGTTCATTCGCCAGATTACCACGGGCACGCCTGAGGCGGCGGCAAAAACTATCTTTGATGCCAATATCTTGGGCGGGATGTGCGCGCGGGTCTGTCCCACGGAAACCCTATGCGAAGAGGTCTGTGTGCGCGAAGTCGCTGAGGGCAAACCGGTCGAAATCGGGCGCTTGCAACGCTACGCTACCGATACATTGATGGCAAAAGGCACGCATCCCTTCACCCGCGCCGCCGACACGGGCAAGCGCGTTGCGGTTGTTGGCGCGGGGCCTGCGGGTCTGGCGGCGGCGCACCGGTTGGCGCGCTATGGTCACAGTGTCACGATGTATGACGGGCGCGCGAAAGCGGGCGGCCTGAACGAGTTTGGCATCGCGTCTTATAAATCGCCCGACAATTTTGCACAGGCCGAGGTGGATTGGTTGGTCAAGATCGGCGGAATCACAATCGAGACGGGCCATGTGCTTGGCGATGATCTTAGCCTAACCGCGTTGATATCCGATTTTGATGCGGTCTTTTTGGCCATCGGGCTTGGCGGCGTGAATGCGCTCAAGATTGAGGGTGTCGATAAATCCGGCGTCCTTGATGCTGTTGATTTCATTTCTGATTTGCGCCAATCCACCGATGTGTCCACGCTGCCCATCGGGCGCAATGTCGTGGTGATCGGGGGCGGCATGACGGCCGTTGATGCCGCAGTGCAGGCCAAACTGTTGGGCGCACAAAACGTCACAATCGCCTACCGTGGCGGACGTGATCGCATGAGCGCCTCCCCGTTCGAGCAAGACCTCGCCACATCTAAGGGCGTGCAGATTTTGTACAACGCGCAACCCGTGGCCGTGCATGGCAACGGGACATGCGCCGAGGTCGAGTTTGAATATACCACGGACGCGGATGGACGCCTGACAGGAACGGGTGAGACGGTGCGGATCGCGGCCGATCACGTCTTTATGGCCATTGGTCAGTCTCTCAAAGGGGCGCCAGACGGCCTTGAGTTGGAGCGCGGCAAAATCGCCGTTGATACACGTGGGCGCACCTCCATCGACGGGGTTTGGGCGGGGGGCGACTGTGCCCTTGGCGGTGAGGATCTTACCGTGACGGCTGTGGCCGAAGGTCGAGATGGTGCTGAAAACATGCATAAATTTCTTATGGGCGAGGGCTAAGACATGGCGGATCTAACAACAACATTCTGTGGCATTACCTCTCCCAATCCGTTCTGGTTGGCCTCCGCGCCGCCAACGGACAAAGAGTACAATGTGCGCCGCGCGTTTGAGGCGGGGTGGGGCGGTGTCGTGTGGAAAACACTCGGCGAGGAGGGCCCGCCCGTGGTCAACGTCAACGGGCCACGTTATGGCGCGATTTTCGGCGCGGATCGCCGCTTGCTCGGCCTCAACAACATCGAACTCATCACCGACCGCTCGTTGGAGGTGAACCTTGAGGAAATGACCCGCGTTAAAAAGGACTATCCAGACCGCGCCCTGATCGCCTCCGTGATGGTGCCGTGTGACGCGGAAAGTTGGAAATCGATCATTCCGCGCATCGCCGAGACGGGGTGTGACGGGTTCGAGCTGAACTTTGGCTGTCCGCATGGCATGGCCGAGCGGGGCATGGGAGCCGCCGTTGGGCAGGTGCCTGAATACATCGAGATGGTGACGCGGTGGTGCAAGGAGTCAACGGGCCTTCCGGTCATCGTAAAACTGACGCCGAACATCACCAATATCCTTGCACCCGCCGAGGCGGCGTTGCGCGGCGGGGCGGATGCCGTATCGCTGATCAACACGATCAATTCCATTACGTCCGTGAATTTGGATGCGTTTTCGCCCGAGCCGATGATTGACGGCAAAGGCACGCATGGCGGCTATTGCGGTCCGGCGGTCAAACCGATTGCACTCAACATGGTGGCCGAAATTGCGCGTAATCCGGCCACTGCGGGCTTGCCGATTTCGGGCATTGGCGGCGTGACCACATGGCGCGATGCCGCGGAATTTATGGCGCTTGGCGCGGGCAATGTTCAGGTCTGCACGGCGGTGATGACCTACGGGTTCAAGATTGTCGAAGAGATGATTTCGGGGCTGAGCCAGTACCTTGACGAGAAAAACATGACGGTGGATGAGTTGGTTGGCAAAGCCACGCCCAACGTCACCGACTGGCAATACCTCAACCTCAACCACGTCACAAAAGCGGTCATCAACCAAGACGATTGCATCAGTTGTGGGCGCTGTTACGCCGCGTGCGAAGATACCTCGCACCAAGCGATCGAGATGTCCGCCGACCGTGTGTTCACCGTGAAAGACGACGAATGCGTTGCCTGTAATCTATGTGTGAATGTCTGTCCGGTGGAAAACTGTATCACCATGAAAACGCTCGATAAAGGTGATGTCGACGCGCGCACGGGTCAGGTGGTTGGCGATTATGCGAACTGGACCACGCACCCCAATAATGTGGCGGTGGTCGCGGGCGAATAGCGCGCGGCGGCCCACGACAAAACACCCCCTTCGCCTGTGCGTGCGAGAGGTGAGACATGCAACCCTGTTGCCCCCGTGTCCTGTTTCAGGCGCGGGGGTTTGGGTTGGGGGGCACGGCGTCTTGCGCCATGTGATGGAGGTCGGATCAAACAGGGATCCGCATATCCGTGAGACCGGCGCCATCCTGACACCGGTACAAATCCTACGCGCCGCTTAGGACGGCGGCGAGTAAGGCGTGCTTTGGGTTGCGGCAGGTCCACTATGTGCGGCCTCGGGATCACCCGATTGAGACGGCGCAGGCACAGTCTGAGGCGCAGGCGCATCACGCACCTGATCAGGGGCCTCGCCACGATCAACGGACCCCGCCGTCGACACATCAGCCACGCCTTTGGCCGCGCCATCGTGCGATGCCTCGGGACGATCCGTTTTTTGCGCGGCTTGCGCGTCACCTTGGGCGGCGCGCGGGGCAATTGCGGCTTCGTCAGACTGTTGCGTCCGCTTGGCCTCAACCCGTGCAATGACGTTGCGCAGATCTTTTTCGACCTCAAGAACACTGGCCTGAAAGGCCGGCGTTGGCCCTGTCAAAACAGTTTCGTCGCGCACAGCATCTTTGCGCTGCTGCTCGGAGACAACAGAGTCACGTTTGCTTTGAGAATACGCGCCATTCTGGTCGCTCGAGGTGTCACCCCGTTTGTTTGTCGCCGACCCGTCTGTTGCAGTTTTTGCAACTTCGGGCACGGCTTGCTTTGAAGTTTCGGGCGGGTGCCGCATGGCAAGCCCCCCAACTCCGAAAGCTGGCATACCGTTGAAATCGGACATGCTTGTGCTCCCTTTCAAAAGGAGCCCCCACCACCTGATAGGGAACGACGAAAATCCTTACCGCCCGATCAATATCCACAGGTTTTACAGGCCTTGGTTAACGCGTGGTCGGATCGCCGCGTGGCGTCTACGGCGTCAACATGCGCCGATACATCGTATCCAAAAAGAGCCGCGCATCATCGAAATGTGTCTCGCCAACGGGTGTGATGATCGCGCGAATTTGTGCATCGAAATCAGCATAATGCTGGGTTGTGGCCCAGATCGAAAAGATCAGATGATAGGGATCGGTAGGGCGCAAATGTCCGGTGTCGATCCACTGTGTAATCACGGCGGCTTTTTCATCGACAAGCGTTTTTAGCTCATCCTCGATCTTATCCATGATGTTCGGCGCGCCTTGCACAATCTCGTTGGCAAACAACCGGCTCTCACGGGGATATTCGCGCGCCATGTCGAGTTTGCGCAAAACATAGGCGACAATTTCCTCAACGGGTTCGCCATCCGCATCGATTTCGCGCAGCGGATCAAGCCAGTTGGCCATCAACGTATCGATCAAGCCACGGTGAATCGCGACCTTGGACGGAAAATAATACAGCAGATTCGGCTTGGACAATCCCGCCTCTTTGGCGATCTGGTCGAGCGTAGCCCCCCGAAAGCCATTGCGTGAAAAGACATCCAATGCGGCATCCAGAATGGTTTCGGAGTTTCGTTTTTGAATTCTGGTGCGCGGTTTATTTTCAGGCATGGACCTCTGATTCCTTCACATATCTCGTGCGGTTTACGACCTTTCGTCGATCCTCGCCAAAAAAAGCGCCAAACCGAAGTTAGAATCGCCTTAAAACCAACCTTATCAGTAAAGTGCCCAGTTTTTTTGCATCTTTGTGTCTATGGCGCGTGCATGCGGGGGCCGGCTGTTGTTACGCTACTCTTGACCAAATGGTCAAACCCATCGCAGGGTGATGCGAGGCATTTTAAATATGTCCAAACCAACTAGGGATAAGAGGGAAATCATGGCGATGGATGGCGACACACGGCCGAACGACCTATCTGCGTTCTGGATGCCGTTTACGGCGAACCGTCAATTTAAAAAAGAGCCACGGATGTTCGTATCTGCGGACCGAATGCATTATCGCACCTCGGACGGGCGCGCGGTTCTGGACGGCACGGCGGGGCTTTGGTGCTGTAATGCCGGTCACAACCGTCCCAAGATTGTCGAAGCGATACAAAAACAAGTGGCCGAGCTTGATTATGCGCCCGCATTTCAGATGGGCCACCCAAAGGCGTTTGAATTGGCCACAAAGCTGGTTGATATGGCGCCTGAGCCATTCGAGCATGTGTTTTTCACCAACTCCGGATCTGAATCCGTCGAGACAGCGCTCAAAATCGCATTGGCCTATCACCGTGCAAAGGGGCAGGGCGAGCGCACCCGTTTGATTGGCCGCGAACGTGGGTATCACGGTGTGAACTTTGGCGGCATTTCGGTGGGCGGCATTGTCACCAACCGCAAGATGTTCGGCACGCTGTTGAACGGTGTTGACCATCTCCCACACACCCATTTGCCGGATCGCAACCGCTTTGTACGTGGACAGCCGGAGCATGGCGCGGAATTGGCCGACGAGTTGGAGCGCATCGTGGCGTTGCACGGCGGCGAAACCATCGCGGCGGTGATCGTCGAGCCGATGGCGGGATCAACGGGCGTGTTGTTGCCACCCAAGGGCTATCTCAAACGTCTGCGTGACATCTGTACGAAACACGGAATTTTGCTGATCTTTGACGAGGTGATCACCGGCTTTGGCCGCCTTGGGTCATCCTTTGCCGCCGAACATTACGGTGTGATGCCTGATTTGATCACCTGCGCCAAGGGATTGACCAACGGCGTTATTCCGATGGGCGCGGTGTTGGCGACCAAAGAGATCCATGATGCCTTTATGAATGGTCCCGAGCATGTGATCGAGTTGTTCCACGGCTACACCTATTCGGGCAATCCGATTGCGGCGGCGGCAGGACTGGCCACTCTGGAAACCTATGCCGAGGAGGGTCTGTTCGCGCGTGCTGCCGGACTGGCGGATTACTGGGCTGATGCGCTTCATAGCCTCAAGGGCTTGCCGCATGTGGTGGATATTCGCAATGAGGGATTGATTGGCGCAGTTGAGTTAGAACCGATTGAGGGCGCGCCGACAAAACGCGCATTCTCTGCCTTTCTTAAGGCCTACGATAAGGGCATTTTGGTGCGCACAACGGGCGATATCATCGCGATGTCACCGCCGCTTATCATTGAAAAGGAACACATCGACACATTGGTGGGAACTCTGGCCGATGTGCTCCGCCAGATCGACTAAGCCTATTCGATCGCAATGACCAAAAGAGCGGGTGCGCCGACCATGAGTGCCATGATGATGGCGAGTGAACGTGTTAGACCTTTGAACATGGGAGCCTCCTGTGTTGCTATTGAAATGGAGTTAGGGCGCTAACGTGTCCTGACGAGTGAAAAAAGAGCGCGATCACGAGAGCGTGATCGTCGTCGCGAAAAGGAGCATATCATGAGTGGATCATCAGGCGTCTTGGCCGATCGCACCAACCTCAAGATCAACCCAGCCCGCCTTTGGGACAGTCTCATGGAGATGGCCAAAATCGGACCGGGTGTGGCGGGGGGCAACAACCGCCAAACCGTCACGGACGCGGACGGTGAGGGACGCGCGTTGTTCCAGTCATGGTGTGAAGCTGCGGGGATGAGCATGGGCGTCGACACCATGGGCAATATGTTTGCCACCCGCGCAGGAACCGATCCCGACGCATTGCCGGTCTACATTGGGAGCCACCTTGATACCCAACCCACGGGCGGCAAATATGACGGCGTTTTAGGCGTGCTTGGTGGATTGGAAGCTGTGCGCACCATGAATGACCTTGGCATCAAGACAAAACATCCGATCGTTGTGACCAACTGGACCAACGAGGAGGGGACGCGCTTTGCCCCCGCGATGCTTGCTTCTGGTGTCTTTACGGGCCGCCACACCCAAGAGTGGGCTTACGGTCTCACGGACGCTGAGGGCAAAACCTTCGGTGATGAGTTGAAGCGCATTGGCTGGGTCGGTGACGAGACGGTCGGCGCACGCAAAATGCACGCGATGTTTGAGTTGCACATTGAGCAAGGCCCGATTTTGGAGGCCGAGGGGCGAGACATCGGTGTTGTCACCCACGGTCAGGGGCTGCGGTGGATCGAATGCACGGTGACGGGCAAGGACAGCCACACAGGGTCCACGCCGATGAACATGCGCAAGAACGCAGGTCGCGGGTTGGCGTTGATCACCGAGTTGGTCCACGAGATCGCCATGGCCAACCAACCGGGCGCTGTGGGCGCGATTGGCCATATCGACGTCTACCCCAATTCGCGCAATGTGATCCCCGGTAAGGTTGTGTTCACCGTCGATATCCGCTCTCATCTCCCCGAAAAGCTGCACGCGATGCAGGCGGAATTGATGGAGCGCGCGCCCAAGCTGTGCGAGGAGATCGGTGTCACGTTCGAGGCCAAAATCTCGGGCCAGTTCGAGCCACCTGCGTTCAACGAGACACTGGTGGGCGCGGTGCGCTCCGCCGCTGAACGGTTGGGGTATAGCCACATGGACATCATTTCCGGCGCGGGCCACGATGCGTGTTGGATCAACGATGTCGCCCCCACGGCGATGATCATGTGCCCCTGCGTGGACGGATTGAGCCATAACGAGGCCGAGGACATCAGCCCCGAATGGGCCGCCGCAGGGACAGACGTGTTGTTGCACGCGGTGTTGGAGACGGCGCAAATTGTAGACTAAAAGAGTTCAGATGCGGGCAGGGGCACGACAGATGCACCGCCCCCGACAAGGAGAAGATGATGACCAAAGTGATCAAAGGCGGCACCGTTGTCACCGCTGACCTGACCTATAAAGCGGACGTGAAAATTGACGGTGGCGTGATTGTCGAGATTGGCCCTGATTTGACGGGCGACGAGGTGTTGGACGCAACGGGATGTTACGTGATGCCGGGCGGGATCGACCCGCATACGCACCTTGAGATGCCGTTTATGGGCACGTATAGCGCCGATGATTTCGCCTCTGGCACCCGCGCGGCACTTGCGGGCGGGACCACGATGGTGGTCGATTTTTGTCTGCCCGCCCCCGGTGAGAGCCTCTTGGATGCGCTCAAGGTGTGGGACAATAAATCAGCGCGCGCCGCTTGCGATTATTCGTTTCACATGGCGATTACATGGTGGGGCGAACAGGTCTTTGACGAGATGAAAATCATCACGCAAGAAAAAGGGATCAACAGTTTCAAACACTTCCTCGCTTACAAAGGCGCGTTGATGGTGAATGACGACGAGCTTTATGCCTCGTTCAAACGCTGTGCCGAACTTGGTGCGACCCCGCTTGTGCACGCTGAAAATGGCGATGTGGTGGCGGAACTCACCGCGCAACTTTTGGCGGAGGGCAACACTGGCCCCGAGGCGCACGCCTATTCGCGCCCGCCTCAGGTAGAGGGCGAGGCCACAAACCGCGCCATTATGATTGCCGATATGGCCGGCGCGCCGCTTTATGTTGTGCATACGTCCTGCGAGGAAAGCCACGAGGCGATCCGGCGCGCAAAGATGCAGGGCAAACGGGTCTGGGGCGAGCCGCTCATTCAGCACCTTGTGCTCGACGAGAGCGAGTATTTCCATGAAGATTGGGACCACGCGGCACGCCGTGTGATGTCACCGCCGTTTCGCAATAAACACCACCAAGACAGCCTTTGGGCGGGTCTGGCCTCTGGCACGTTGTCGTGTGTCGCGACCGATCATTGTGCCTTTACGACCGAGCAAAAGCGCAATGGCATCGGCGATTTTTCCAAGATCCCGAACGGGACAGGCGGCCTTGAGGATCGCTTGCCCGTGTTGTGGACCACGGGGGTTGAAACGGGTCGGATTACGATGAACGAATTTGTCGCTGTGACCTCAACCAATATCGCCAAGATATTGAATTGTTATCCGAAAAAGGGCGCAGTCCTTGTGGGGGCAGATGCCGATATCATCGTTCTTGATCCCAACAAGACCAAGGTGATCAGCGCCGACACCCAAGCCTCGGCGATCGATTATAATGTGTTCGAGGGGATCGAAGTTTCTGGGTTGCCACGCTACGTTTTGAGCCGTGGCTATGTCGCCGTCACAGACGGTGAATTGACCACCAAAGAGGGACATGGTGAATTCGTTGCCCGCGATCCGAATGCGACCGTGAACACGGCGTTGTCGAAATGGAAAGAGTTGACCGCGCCGCAGCCCGTGCTGCGTTCGGGCATTCCGGCGACAGGGGTGTAAACTCGCAATATGAGTATTGATCTTACCTTTATCGAGCGCCGTATTCCGCATCACCTTGTGCGGGGTTGGATGTTCGGTGTGGCGGTTGGCGTACTCGCATTGTCGCTTGGATACGATGTAATTTATGGTCGCTTTGACACGAATGCCGGGGTGTTGTTGGCGGTCGTCATTGGGTGGATTACCACGTCGCCCGCACTTGTTGTGCGTGTCGCGCTAGGAGCGCGGTCCACCATCGGCTGGGCACTTGGGATCGGGGCCTTCTTGGGGGTGTTGTATTTCCCGATAAGCGAGCAGGCGTTTGCGCCTATGTCGGGGGGCGCGACGACGATGAATTGGGCGATATTGGCAGTGCACATGGGGTCTGGTGCCCTTGCGGGGGCCGTGTGGTGGGCGCTTGAGAATATGAAAAGAGAGAATAATGGCTGAGGCAGTGATCGACGCGCAAAATGTGGACCTGACATTTGAGACAAATGACGGACCTATTCAGGCGCTAAAAGGTGTCAATCTCGAGATTAACAAGGGTGATTTTGTCTCCTTCATCGGGCCATCCGGTTGTGGGAAAACCACATTTCTACGCTGTATCGCGGGGTTGGAGACGCCCACAGGTGGGGCGCTCTCGGTCAATGGCATGACGCCTGAGGAGGCGCGGCGCGCGCGGGCCTATGGCTATGTGTTTCAGGCGGCGGGGCTGTACCCGTGGCGGACAATTGCAGGAAATGTGAAACTTCCACTCGAAATTATGGGCTATTCCAAGTCAGATCAGGCCGAACATGTTCGAAAAGTGCTAGAACTCGTGGACCTTGTAGGGTTCGATAAAAAGTTCCCGTGGCAGCTTTCGGGCGGGATGCAGCAACGCGCCTCCATCGCCCGTGCGCTTGCGTTTGACGCGGATATCTTATTGATGGACGAACCGTTCGGGGCGCTGGACGAGATCGTGCGTGATCACCTCAACGAGCAGCTTTTGGCGCTTTGGGCGCGCACCGAAAAAACCATTGGATTTGTGACCCACTCCATCCCCGAAGCCGTCTATCTGTCGACCAAAATTGTGGTCATGTCGCCGCGACCGGGGCGCATTACGGACGTGATTGAAAACCCGCTGCCCAAGGAACGCCCGCTCGATATTCGCGACAGCAAAGAGTTCATCGAGATTGCGCACCGCGTGCGCGAGGGGTTGCGTGCGGGGCATGAGCAATGAGGTTTTGCTCAAACATACTGCGCGGGTGTGCGTGCGCGCATGACGCGGCGCCCACGGCAGGGAGGCGTACATGAAACACATCCGTCCTGTCCTCACTGTCGTCGCCGTTTTGCTCATCGTGTGGTACGCCGCAGCGATCAAAATGAATGCCACATGGACCTATGACCAAGCCGCGCGTGCGGGCACTACCCCCAGCTTTTCCGAGGTGGTCAGCGACACGATGCAGCAGGCCCGCCCGCTCCTGCCCGTCCCGCATCAAGTGGCCGCAGAGTTGTGGAAAACCACCGCGTTGAAAAAGATCACGTCAAAGCGATCAATGGTCTACCAAGGTATAATTACATTAAAAACAACACTTTGGGGCTTTGGCTTGGGCATTGTTGTTGGCGTCTCACTGGCCGCGATCATAGTGTTGAGCCGCATCGGACGGCTAAGTTTGATGCCGTGGGCGATCATCTCGCAAACCGTCCCTATTGTGGCATTGGCCCCGATGATTGTGGTGTTGAGCAACGCGATTGGCGCAGGATCGCTCTTGGTCCCCAAGGCGATCATCGCGGCTTACCTGAGCTTTTTCCCCGTGATGGTTAGTATGGTCAAAGGGCTGTCTAGCCCCGATCATATGCAATTGGATTTGCTGCGCACCTATGGGGCCAAACCCACGGCGGTGTTTTGGAAACTGCGCGTTCCCGCCTCGATGCCGTATTTCTTTGCCTCGCTCAAGGTGAGCGTGGCGGCGGCATTTGTTGGCGCGGTTGTGGGCGAATTGTCGACCAGTGCAATCTCGGGCCTTGGCGCGCGGATGTTGATCGGATCGCAGTTTGGTGAGCCGATGATCATGTGGGCGGCGTTGTTTGCCGCGGCGATTTTGGCCGCAGTTTTGATATTCACAGTGGGCGCGATTGAGAAAATCATGCGCCGCGCCATGGGAGGGCGACCCGCATGAGACGCGCCGATACGCAGGTCGAACGCATTGCCTACCCCGCGGGATTTGGCCTTTTGGTGTTGCTCCTTTGGGAAATCGCCGTGCGGGTCTTCGAGATTTCTCCGGCGCTCTTGCCGCCACCAACCGCCATAGGTGCGGCCATCATGGGGTCGTTGCCGATCTTGTGGGAGGACTGGGTGCAAACCGTGGTCAAGGGCGCGTTGAACGGGCTTTGGATGGGCAGCGCCGCAGGGATTGCCGTGGCCTTAGTCATTGATCGCTATGACTTTCTCAAGCGCGGTCTTTTACCCGTGGCGAACTTTATGGCCGCCCTGCCGATTGTCGGATTGGCCCCGATCATGGTCATGTGGTTCGGGTTCGATTGGCAGTCCAAAGCGGCGGTGGTGGCCATCATGGTGTTTTTCCCGATGTTGGTGAACACGCTTGGCGGGTTGGCGTCGACAGATACGATGCAGCGTGATTTGATGCGCACCTATGCGGCGGGGCATGTGGCCACGCTTGTGAAGCTGCGGATTCCTGCGGCGCTGCCGTTTGTGTTCAACGGGCTTAAAATTGCGACCACTTTGGCCCTTATTGGCGCTATTGTTGCTGAATATTTCGGCTCCCCCATTCGCGGTATGGGATTTCGGATCACAACCGAGATGGGGCGCTTGGCAACGGACATGGTTTGGGCTGAAATCACCATATCAGCGCTGACTGGCACGGCTCTTTACGGGCTTGTCGCCTTGATTGAAAAGAGGGTCACCTTTTGGCACCCCTCACAACGCGGGTAACCGCATATAAACTGCACGAGGAAAACCTCGGCAGTCACAACTTGGAGGTTGTTAGACATGAAAAAGCTACTCACAAGCGCGATTGCGTTGGCGGCAATGACGGCGGGGGCGCAGGCCGCCGACGAGCTGACATTGCAACTCAAATGGGTCACGCAAGCACAGTTCGGCGGCTACTATGTGGCCCTTGAAAAGGGGTTCTACGAGGCGGCTGATCTCGATGTGACGATCAAACCGGGTGGTCCCGATGTGGCGCCTGTTCAGGTGTTGCTCGGTGGTGGCGCGGATGTGATGGTTGATTGGATGCCATCCGCCTTGGCCGCGCGTGAAAATGGCGCGCCTGTTGTGAATATTGCGCAACCGTTCAAGGCATCGGGCATGATGCTAACCTGTCTCAAGGAAAGCGGTATCACCGGCCCAGAGGATTTCGCGGGCAAGACGCTTGGCGTTTGGTTCTACGGCAATGAATATCCGTTTTTGTCATGGATGAGCCAGTTGGGTCTGTCCACTGAGGGTGGCGACGATGGCGTCGAGGTGCTCAAACAGGGCTTTAACGTCGATCCGCTGCTGCAAAAGCAGGCGGCGTGCATTTCCACGATGACCTATAATGAATACTGGCAGGTCATCGATGCGGGCATTTCCGCCGACGATCTGATCACGTTCAAATATGAGGATCAGGGTGTTGCGACACTTGAGGACGGTCTTTATGTGCTTGAATCCACACTCGAAGATGACGCGATGAAGGACAAGTTGGCACGGTTCGTTGCCGCGTCGATGGAAGGCTGGAAATGGGCCGAACAAAACCCCGAAGAGGCGGCGATGATCGTGCTTGAATACGACGAGACGGGTGCGCAAACCGAAGGCCATCAAATCCGTATGATGGGCGAAGTGGCCAAGCTCACCGCAGGTTCCAATGGCGCGCTTGATCCCGTCGATTACGCCCGCACTGTGGCCTCGTTGATGTCGGGTGGATCGGATCCGGTGATCACGGCAGAACCCACAGGCGCGTTTACGACCGAAATTACTGATATGGCGATGAAGTAAGCGATTTCAAAGCGTTACAGGAAAGCCCCGCCCAATGTGGCGGGGCTTTTCGTTTGGTCCTGCGATGGTACCGGATTAGGTGCGATAGGTCAGAGCGCGACGGATCATCAGGCGCAATGGCGCGACCGGTAGCGCGTGGTCGGGGTCCAAATGCACCGCTCGCGTCCCGTCATAGTTGAGATCAGGCGCAAGATCGCGCAACTCGGGAATGACGCGGCTTTGACAATGGGCATAGATCGCGGCGCCACCGGTTTTGAGGTGGCCAAGCCGTAACGGCGTGCCTTTGGGCGTGGCGTAGGAGGGCTGACCCCATTTGAGGCTTTCGGTAACGGGCACGCCAAGCTGTGCAGCCTCCGCATAGATCATCGTGCGCAGCGCCAGAAGAGTCGCGCGAACAGGGGCGGGGCAGGCGTCATAAACGTGGGCAATCTCGGAGGAGGCAAAGGCGGGGTGATCCATTGCGCAACGGTAGGCTGTGCGGTGGCACGCGTGCAACAGACAATTTAGGGCGCGTTGGATGGGATGATTGGACCGCGTTCACAGCAATTGCGCGGGCGCCCATACCACCTGTGTCCCGCCCGTGCGTAGTTTGAAGCGCGCCAGATCGGGGGCTTTGAGTGCGTCAAAGGTGCCAAGGTCCAAACGCTCCACGCCTTCGGCCCGCAGGCGCATCATGGCCTCCCACAAAATGAGATTATGGGCGTTGTGTGCGCGTCCGTGCGCGTTGGTTTGACCCATTTGATAGGTCGCGGTGTTGCCGTGGCGCAAGAACAGCATTTGGGCGTCTGCCGCCTCATACAGACGAAAGGCGCGCGGCGTTGTGGACAAAAGCGCAAGCGTGAATTCTGGGGGTAAGGCGCGGTACTGCCCTTTGGACTGGCGCAGCTTTTCAGTCTGTAGGAGCGGCGTGAGGGCGGCCTGAGTTGCGGTGATCTGCGCGACTTTGATGCGGTGAGTTTGCGCCACTTTCAACGCGTTACGCCATTTGGCGTTGAGACCCGCGCGCAGTGCCTCCTCGTTTTGGGTGAGGTCCAGAACCAGAGTGGCGGTTGGTGCGGACAATGACAGGCGGCGCATCTTTGTGCTTGGGGTCATCACCGTGAGACGGGGGAGGGCACGGCGCAAGGCACGTACGGCGCGCCGCGGATCGCACGGTGCGATAAACAACGGACCTTGGGTGACGAGGCCCATCGGGAGTGGGCCGATCTTGCGACACACGGCTTGGGCCACGGCGATGGCGCGGTCCCCGTCCAAAACCAAAACACGGTGCACATCGCGCCCCACGGCTTGCGCGCCGGCCCCATAGAGCCAACGCTGGGCCAAGGGCGCATGGGCGCGGTCGGTGAGCGCGCACCAGTCGGATTCGTCAGTGATGTGTTCAACATGCATGATGCGACTATGCGCAGGCTTGGTTAACGGCTGTTAAACATCGCGGATCATTTGGGCGATTTATCCGTCTTTGACAAAAGAAAACCGCCCCGAAGGGCGGCATTCCATTGTGTGTGGTTTGGGGTGCGATCTAGCTCTGGTTGTAGATGCTGTTTCCAATCAAATCCTCGACAACGCTTGGGTCTGCGAGGGTTGAGATGTCGCCCATGCTGCCTGTGTCGTTTTCGGCGATTTTGCGTAGGATGCGGCGCATGATTTTGCCGGAGCGGGTTTTGGGCAGGCCAGGGGCCCACTGGATAAAATCAGGCTTTGCAATCGGGCCGATTTCGGTGCGCACCCAGACCTCGAGTTCCTTTTTGAGCGCATCACTTGGCTCTTGGTCATTCATCAAAGTGACATAGGCGTAGATGCCTTGGCCTTTGATTTCATGGGGATATCCGACCACGGCGGCCTCAGCCACGGCGGCGTGGGCGACGAGTGCGCTTTCGACTTCGGCGGTGCCCATGCGGTGGCCCGACACGTTGATCACATCGTCGACGCGCCCCGTGATCCAGTAGTAGCCATCGGCGTCACGGCGACAGCCATCGCCCGAGAAATAGTAGCCTTTGTACTGTTGGAAATAGGTTTCTTGGAACCGCTCGTGATCGCCCCAAACGGTGCGCATCTGGCCGGGCCATGAGTCCTTGAGGCACAACACGCCCTCGGCCTCGGTGGTGGTGATTTCTTCGCCGCTTGTAGCGTCCAAAATCACCGGCTGTACGCCAAAGAACGGCAAGGTCGCAGAGCCGGGTTTGGTGGCCACAGCGCCCGGAAGTGGCGCCAAAAGATGCCCGCCTGTTTCGGTCTGCCACCAGGTGTCGACGATCGGGGCGCGCCCCTTGCCGACCACGTCATTGTACCAATTCCACGCCTCTGGATTGATCGGCTCGCCCACGGTGCCGAGCACTTTAATGGACGACAGGTCGTATTTTTCCACGGGCGCATTGCCGTGGGCCATCAGCGCACGCAACGCCGTGGGCGCGGTGTAGAACTGGTTCACCTTGTGCTTTTCACAGACCTGCCAGAACCGGCCCGCATCGGGGTAGGTTGGCACGCCCTCGAACATCACGGTGGTGGCGCCGTTCGCCAGCGGGCCGTAGATGATGTAGCTGTGACCCGTGACCCAACCGACATCGGCGGTGCACCAAAACACATCGCCGTCATGGTAATCAAAGACGTATTTATGCGTCAGTGCCGCGTAGGTCAGATAGCCGCCCGAGGTGTGGACCACGCCCTTTGGCTTGCCGGTCGAGCCGGAGGTGTAGAGCACGAAGAGCGGATCTTCGGCGTTCATCGGACGGGGCGGGCACTCGGGGCTTGCGTGCTCCATCAGGTATTTGACGTCGACATCGCGACCTTGGACCCATGAGGTCTGCTCGCCGGTGTGTTTGACCACGAGGCAGCGCACTTTGTCGGAGCAGTGCAACAGGGCGGCATCGGTGTTTGATTTGAGCGGGGTGGAGCGGCCACCGCGCGGGGCGTGGTCGGCGGTGATCACCACCTTTGCGCCACTGTCGTTGATGCGGTTGGCCAGCGCGTCTGGGGAAAAGCCAGCAAATACAATGGAATGGATTGCGCCGATACGCGCACAGGCCAGCATGGCATAGGCGGCCTCGGGGATCATCGGCAGGTAGATTACCACGCGGTCGCCGCGCATCACGCCCTGAGACAACAGCACGTTGGCAAAGCGGTTGACCTTGTCAGACAGCTCTTTGTAGGTGATGTGCTGAGCGGGGGTCTCGGGATCGTCCGGCTCGAAAATGATCGCGGTTTGCAGTGAGCGCTTGGGCAAATGGCGGTCGATACAGTTGGCCGAGACGTTGAGCACGCCGTCCGAATACCACTGGATATCCACGCGGCCGAAATCGAATGTGGTGTTTTTGACTTGGGTATAGGGCGTGATCCAATCAAGCGTCTTGCCCATCTCCCCCCAAAATCCCACAGGATCAGACACAGAGCGCGCATACATCTCATCATACCCCGCACGATCAATATGCGCAGACGCCGTAAAGGCCGGTGAGGGGGCGTAGGATTTAGGTGTCATGGTTTTCCTCCCAAAAAAGCAAAGGCCCGCACCTCAAAAAGATGCGGGCAGCCCCCGCAACGCTGCGGGTCGCGGGGGCCGTAGATATATTAGATCGCAAGATATTCGGCGCGTAGCGCCTCATTTTCAAGGACTTCTTTTGCACTGCCATCATAGACAACCGTGCCTGTGTCGAGGATGACCGCGCGGTCCGCGAGATTGAGCGCGCGCACGGCGTTTTGCTCAACCAGAACCGTGGTGATCCCTTGGGCTTTAATGATGCGCAGGGTCTTTTCGATCTCGTCGACGATCACGGGGGCGAGGCCCTCATAGGGTTCGTCGAGCAACAACACTTTGATGTCGCGGGCCAGCGCGCGGGCGATCGCGAGCATCTGTTGCTCACCGCCCGAGAGCGTCACACCCTCTTGTTTGCGCCGCTCGCGCAGGCGCGGGAACAAGTCGTACAGACGATCAAGTGACCACCCAACGGGTTCCACGATTTGCGCCAGTTGCAGGTTTTCCTCGACCGTCAGGCCCGGAATGATGCGGCGATCCTCGGGGACCAGAGCGATACCCTGAACCGCGGCCTCATAGGACTTCATCTCGTGAATGCGCTTGTGATCGAGCCAGATCTCGCCGTGGGTGACTTGTGGCTCATCCAGACGGGCGAGCGCGCGCAAGGTCGAGGTTTTGCCCGCGCCATTGCGGCCCAAAAGGGCAAGGATTTCGCCCTCATGGATGTTGAAGGTCACGCCTTGCACGATGTAGCTTTCACCGTAGTAGGCGTGAATGTCCCAAGCTGAAAAGAACGCAGGTGCGGTTTCGGCGTGGTTGGCGTTCGGGTTGAACTGTTTTTCTGCCATGTGTCCGCTCCTTAGACCTCTTGTGTCTCGCCCAAATAGGCTTCTTTAACCTTCGGGTTGCCTTTGATGTTGTCGGGCGTGTCCTCGACGAGGGGGGTGCCCTGCGCCAGAACGGTGATGCGATCCGCCAGTGAGAACACAACGTGCATGTCGTGTTCGATAATGGCAATTGTGATATCGCGTTCTTCCTTAATCTGCTTGAGCAGAGCGATGGTGTTGTTGGTATCCGCGCGCGCCATGCCCGCCGTTGGCTCGTCGAGCAACAGCAGTTTTGGCTCTTGGACCAGACACATCGCAATCTCAAGACGCCGCTTGTCGCCGCGAGACATGGCCGAGGCGAGCATATTGGTCTTTTCCAACATGCCGACTTCGCTCAACATTTTTTCTGCCTTTTCAATCAGATCGCGCTCAGATGCCATGTTAATCATGGCGTGCATCCGAAAGGCGCCGTCTCGTTTGGCAAAACACGGGATCATCATGTTTTCCATCACCGACAGATCCGCAAAGATCTCTGGGGTTTGGAACACACGACTAATGCCCATTTGGTTAATTTCGTGCGGGCTACGTCCCAGAACGGATTGGCCGTCAAACATGACCGAACCCGTATCAGGGATGAGTTTGCCAACAAGACAGTTGAGCAAGGTGGATTTGCCTGCACCGTTTGGGCCGATGATGGCGTGAACAGTGTTTTCCTGGACGGAGAGATTGACGTCTCCGAGGGCTTGTAGACCCCCGAACCGTTTCCCCACGCCTTTGACTTCAAGAATTCCCATGGTGAGCGCTCCTTAAACGACGTGTTTGCTAGGGTCGGGGTGATGTTCGGGATCGGGATCATCGTATTTGTCCCGCTTCTTATTGCCCCTTTTGAGGCGGTCGGAGACGCGTTTGAGGCCTTCGACCAGACCACCGGGAAGGAAGGTCACAACCAGCATGAACGTCACGCCGAGGGTGAGGTGCCAGCCCTCGCCAGTGAAGCGGGCAAACACCCAGACCACGACCTCTTCGATACCGTCAGGCAACCAGTGGAACCAAGAGTGCAAAACGCTCTCGTTGATTTTGGAGAAGATGTTTTCGAGATATTTGATCACACCTGCGCCAAGAACCGGACCCATCAATGTGCCAGCCCCACCAAGAATGGTCATGATGACAACCTCACCAGAGGCGGTCCACAGCATACGGTCGGCACCGGCAAGCGGGTCCATTGCAGCCAGCAGACCACCGGCAAGACCGGCGTACATGCCAGAGATGACAAAGGCCGCAAGCGTATAGGGTTTGGGATCAAGGCCCGTGAACTTCATCCGGTTCTGGTTGGATTTGACCGCCCGTAGCATCATGCCAAAGGGCGAGCGGAAAATGCGGATCGCCATGTAAAAGGCGATGATCGCGATGACCGCACAAAAATAGTAGCCCACGGAAAAGGTAAAGACGCGGCCCAATGCTTCGAGTTTGTAGGTCGAATTCATCGCCAAACCGAACAGGTTGGTGACGGGAAGCGAGCCAGACTGAGCCGCGCCATCTAGAATGCGTGGATCGTCGAGCGACAGTTGCAGACCCGTTTCGCCGTTGGTGATGGGGGTCAGCACCGAGTAGGCCATTTTGTAGCACATCTGTGCAAAGGCCAGTGTGAGGATCGAAAAGTAGATGCCCGAGCGGCGCAAGGAGACATATCCAATGGCCAGAGCAAACAGGCCCGATACAACCATGGCAAGCAAGATGCCGGGGATGACGTTCATGGTGAGCAGTTTGAACATCCAGACCGCAGAGTAGGAGCCGATGCCGAGAAACGCGGCGTGGCCAAAGCTGAGGTAGCCGGTGAGGCCGAACAGGATGTTGAAGCCTACGGCAAAGATGCCGAAAATGGCGACCTTTTGCATGAGGTCAGGATAGCCGCCGTTGAACTGGGCGAGGCCCGATCCTTCGGCGAAGGGCTGCATCAAGAACGGCGTGAGCATGGTCAACGCAATTACAATCAGCAGGAACTTTGAGTCAGTTTTATTGAGTCCGAGCATTTGATTAGTCCTCCATCACGCCTTTTTTGCCCATTAGACCGCGCGGACGGGTCAACAGGATGACAATGGCGACGACGTAGATGATGATCTGGTCGATACCGGGGATGATCGATTTAACCTCGTTCATCGAGGCAAAGCTTTCGAGTACGCCGAGCAAGAAGCCCGCAGCAACAGCACCGGGCAACGAGCCCATGCCACCAACAACCACGACAACAAACGACAACACGAGGAAGTCCATGCCCATGTGATAGTTGGGCGACAGCACAGGCGCATACATCACGCCCGCTGTGCCTGCCACGGCGGCGGCAAGGCCGAACATAAAGGTAAAGCGGCGGTCGATGTTGATGCCCAAGAGGCCGACAGTTTCGCGGTCTGCCATGCCTGCGCGCACCACCATCCCGAAGGTGGTGAACCGCAGGAATGAGAACACCGCGCTGATGACGACAGCGGCAAACATAAAGTAGACCAGACGCCAGTAGGGGTAGACGATACGGTTGGCTTCGAACCCGAGCAGCGCGCCGAAATCATACGAGCCTTTGAAGGCTTCGGGGGCGGGGGTCGAGATCGGGTTGGCACCGTAAAAATACTTGATCACTTCTTGAAGCACGATAGCCAAACCAAAGGTCACGAGGATCTGGTCGGCGTGGGGGCGCTTGTAGAAGTGTTTGATGAGACCCCGCTCCATGATGTAGCCCACGGCAATCATGATCGGGATAGAGAACAAAATCGCCAGTGGCACCGACCAGTCAATGAGCCAATGGCCCATCTCGGGACCAAACCACGCCTCAACGTAGGGTGTTTTGATCACGGCGGGATTGCCGAGAAAGTCGGTCTTTGTCGGGTCAATCGTCTCGAACGAGATTGAGAAAATGCGCGACAGTGTAACAGCACAAAAGGCGCCGATCATGAAAATTGCCCCGTGGGCAAAGTTCACAACACCGAGCGTGCCGAAAATGAGGGTAAGCCCAAGTGCTATGAGCGCGTAAGCCGAGCCCTTATCAAGCCCGTTGAGCAATTGCGAAAGGATCGTCTCCATTGTCCCACCTTAGGTTGTGGTTATGCTTTGGCATGCGACCCCCGTGGTCCGCGATCCGGTGAGATGCGCGGGGAGGGGGAACCGAAGACGCCAATGCGGCGCCCTCGATCGTTTCATGTGCGTGAAATGGCGCGCCAGTCACCCGTTTGGTGACATCGGCGCGCCGAAGTGTTGGCAGATTAGCCTGCGTTACACTCGCCCAATGCGCCACCGGCGAACATGGGGTGGTCGACATCGTATGTGACCTGAGCTGCTGGTGTGACTTCGACCACTTCGAGAAGGTCGAACTCGGACGTTGGGTTCTCTTTACCGCGCACAACCAGAACGTCTTTGAAGCACTGGTGATCGCCTGCACGGTAGAGGGTTGGACCGTTGCCCAAACCGTCGAACTGGAAGTCCTCAAGCGCTTCGCCAACCGCACATGGGTTGAACGATCCAGCACGTGCCACTGCATCTGCGTACAGAAGCGTCTGACAGTATACGGTGTGTGCCGCCTGCGAGGGTGGGAAGCCGTATTTGGTGCCGAAGGATTTAACGAAGGCTTTGGAGCCCTCATCCTGAAGCGACCAGTGCCAGTTTGTCGAGCCGTGAATGCCCTTAACGTTTGCACCAGCACCACGTGCCATGAGGCGCGAGTAGAGCGGAACAACGATTTCGAAGTTCTTGCCGTTGACCATCTTGTCACGCAGGCCGAACTGAACGGCGTTGGTGAGCGAGTTGACCATGTCCCCACCGTAGTGGTTGAGCACGAGCACATCTGCATCTGTTTGCAAGATGGGCGTGATGTAGGACGAGAAGTCACCAGCGCCAAGCGGGGTGCGGACCTTGTTGACAGTCTCCCAGCCCATGGCTTCGGTTGCGGCGGCAATCGACTCTTCTTGTGTCCAACCCCATGAGTAGTCAGCGGTCAGGTGGTACGCTTTACGGTCGGTGCCGTAGAGGTTTTTGAGCACAGGTGCCAGAGCAGCTGCGGACATGTAAGCGTTAAAGAAGTGACGGAAGCCGTTGGCTTTCTTATCTTTACCCGTGGTGTCGTTGGAGTGGGTAAGGCCGGCCATAAAGATCACGCCAGCTTCCTGACATAGACCCTGAACAGCAATCGCCACGCCCGAGGACGAGCCGCCCGTGATCATCACGGCGCCGTCTTTTTCGATCATGGATTTTGCGGATGCGCGGGCAGCGTCAGATTTAGTCTGTGTATCGCCTGTGACGAACTCGACCTTCTTGCCCATGATGCCGTTACCTTCGAGCACTTTGGAGCTGAAAGTATTCATCATGCCGCCGTCGCCGCCACCGTTGAGGTGCTCAACAGCAAGCTCGTATGCGCGCAGCTCGTCCGCACCCTCATCGGCGTATGCGCCAGACTGGGGAACGTTAAAGCCGAGCGTGACGGAGCCGCCAGTCGGTTCGTTGGTGAACGCCATCGCGCCAGAGGTAAAGATCGTCGGCAAAGCGAGACCTGCACCTGTGACGGCACCGGTCTTGAGCAGACCGCGACGTGTGAAGTTGGATGTGGACATATTTATCCTCCCTATAAGTTTATTCCGACCTGATCGCCTCCTCCGCGCTCAGATCGTCGCCTGTCTTTATTCGCACAAGACGCGTTAACAGGATGTCACGAGTATGGGGGTGGAGACGAAAATTTCTCAACAAGTCACTCTTGCTAAATGATTTTTTTGTTAACGTTTACACAATACGGTGGTATGCAGTGTAAAGAATTTATCGGCGGGGTGCGGCATTCTCTGGATGCAGTCGCAGAAAGGCGCTGAAAACGTTGGGAATAATGAGGGACTAAAATGCCGCGTTCGACACTGACAGGCAGCCGCATCCGCGAGCGCCGCACCCTTAAGGGGCTCAAGCAAGCCGATTTGGCGCGCAGTGTGGGGATTTCACCCGCCTATCTTAATCTGATCGAGCATAACCGCCGTAGAATCGGTGGAAAACTCCTTGTTGATCTGGCGCGTGAGCTGGACGCTGATCTGATTGCCCTGTCGCAAGGGGCGCAGGCACCCTTGGTTGAGGGGTTGCGCGCGGCGGCGGGTGAGGCGGGCGAGGCGCGTGATCCCGCTGAGGTCGACCGTGTTGAGGATTTCGCGGACCGCTTTCCGGGTTGGGCGGGTTTGGTGACGCAGCAACGCGACCACATCGGCGCATTGGAGCGCCGTGTCGAGGCGCTCAATGACCGTTTGGCTCATGACCCCTATTTGAGTGATGCCCTGCATGACTTGTTGTCGTCTGTCACGGCGGTGCGCTCCACGGCGGGAATTTTAAATGCGGGGGACGATATCGATCCTGAATGGCGGGTACGCTTTCACCGCAATATCTATGAGGACAGTCAGCGCCTTGCGGATGGCGCGCAGTCGCTTGTCACCTATCTGGACACCATTGGATCGGCCCAAGAGGGGCTATCAACGCCGCTCGATGAGGTAGAGGCATGGCTCGCCGCGCAGTCTTATGCGCTTGGGGACGAGACGAGCGCGGAGACGCACACGGATACGCGCCATGCGCCGCTCAAAACCCTTGCGGCCCAGACCCTAGCACAAGACTGGCAGGCCAAGGCCGCACGCGATGCCCAAGCAATGCCTTTGGCGCAAGTGGATGCGGTTTTGGCGCAACACGGCCCTGATCCGTCCGCGTTGGCACGCGCGGCCAATATGCCGCTTGATGCCGCGATGCGCCGCCTTGCGGCATTGCCACCCGCAGATCATCGCCCGCCTGTTGGTCTGGCGCGCTGCGATGGGTCGGGGACGCTCACCTTTCGCAAGCCGCTTGACGGATTTGCCTTGCCGCGCTTTGGGGCGGCCTGTCCGCTATGGCCGCTCTATCAGGCGCTCTTGCGGCCAACCGTGCCAGTTCGGCGTGTGATCGAGGCACAAGGGCAACCGGCCCGCCGCTTCGTCGCTTATGCTATTTGTCAGCCAGTTCAGGCGCTAGAGTTCGACGCGCCGCAAATTGTCGAGGCCACAATGATGATTGTGCCTTTGGAGCACGCGGGGCGCACGGTGCCGTCCGCTGAGGCATCAGGGGACGCATTGGGGGTTGGATCGACCTGTCGCGTCTGTGCGCGCGCCGCCTGTGCTGCGCGCCGTGAGCCGTCTTTGGTCATGGTTGACCATACGTAAGGGTGTGGGTTTGCCCCCAAAAGACGGCCAAGCCTTTTGACTCGCGCCGTTTGAGCGGTGATAAGGGAGGGGACCAAGGGGAGAGGGTTACAGCATGGGCAAACGCGTTCTGCTCATTGAAGACGAGCCGAACATCATCGAAGCTATCCGATTCATCTTGTCGCGAGACGGATGGACCGTCGAGACGCATTCTGATGGTGGCACGGCTGTTGTCGCGGTCGAGTCCAAGCGGCCAGACATTATCATCCTCGACGTTATGCTCCCCAATAAATCAGGCTTTGACATCCTGCGCGAGTTGCGGGGCATGGACGCCCATAAATCCCGCCCCATTTTGATGCTCACCGCGCGCGGTCAGAAAAAGGACCGTGAGTTGGCCGAAGCCTCGGGTGTGTCGGTCTTTATGACCAAGCCGTTTTCCAACGCCGACATGTTGGAGGCCGTTCGGACGTTAGCCGCAGATACACAGGCTCAGGCGGTTGAGTCGGTTGAGCATGGCGCGATCAGACATGGCGATGCCTGACACCCGCCTGTCCGATCTCGCGCCGGGTGAACGCCGCACACCGCTCTATCTGGCGCGCGCGTCCTACCGACAGCGGCGTTGGATCGATGCGCAACGGCTTTTGCCGGTTTTGCTTTTTGCACTGTATATGTTGCCCTTGCTATGGGGCGGGGGTGAGACGGGGGAACCTGTCGGCCACGGGGGGCGTTCCGTTGTCTATGTCTTTGCCATTTGGGGATTGGCGATCGTTGGCAGTGTCGCGTTCGCAATTGCGATGCAGCGCAAAGTGCCCCGTGAGGGCCGCACGGGTGCGCCGCTTGATCCCGATCACAGCGCGGAGGGGTAGCGGTGCTCTCGTTCAACCTTCTGGTTCTGGTCTGTCTCGCCTATGCATCGCTGTTGTTTTTTGTTGCATTTTGGGCGGAAAAACGCGCTGAGCGCGGCCGTTTGGGGTGGTTGCGCTCTCCCGTGGTCTACACGCTCTCACTGTCGATCTATTGTACCGCGTGGACGTTTTACGGTGCGGTGGGCTATGCGGCGCGATCCGGCCTTGAGTTTGTGACGATCTATGTGGGTCCGAGCCTTGTGATGATCGGATGGTGGTGGGTGCTGCGCAAATTGGTGCGCATTGGCCGTACACAGCGCATCACCTCGATTGCCGATCTCATTTCCTCACGCTTTGGCAAGTCCAACACGCTGGGTGTGCTTGTCACCTTGCTCGCGGTGATCGGCACCACGCCTTATATTGCGCTGCAACTTCAATCTGTTGCGCTGTCATTCGCGGTCTTTGGCCTCAATGATCCTCAGGCGATGGTCGTCCCCGATTTGAACAAAACAGCAGTTTGGGTGGCCGGTGGTCTGACGTTGTTCACAATCTTGTTCGGCACGCGCAACCTAGATGCCAACGAGCGTCACCACGGTGTTGTCACCGCCATTGCGTTGGAGGCCGTGGTGAAATTTGTGGCCTTGGTCGCGGTGGGGGTGTTCGTTGTGTGGGGTGTGGGCGGCGGTCTGGGGGAGACACTCGCGCGCATCGACGCCTCGCCGATTGCGCAACAATCGATAAACGGCACGCGGTGGGTGACGCTCACGCTGTTGGCTGCGGCTGCGTTTTTGACCCTGCCGCGCATGTTTCAGGTTCTGGTTGTCGAGAACTCTGAAGAAAGCCATTTGTTCACCGCTGGATGGGCGTTTCCGCTCTATCTGTTTGGTATGTCGCTGTTCGTGATCCCGATTGCGGTGACGGGGCTTGCGGTGCTACCCGAGGGGGCGAATCCCGATATGTTCGTGCTCACGATCCCTCTTAACTATGACAAGCAAGCCCTTGCTGCACTTAGCTTTTTAGGTGGGTTTTCGTCGGCGACATCGATGGTTATTGTCGCCGCAATCGCCTTGTCGACGATGGTGTCCAACCACATCGTTATGCCGATTTGGCTGTCGAGCCGCAAAGACGGTGCGACCGTTTCGGGGGATGTGCGTTCGGTTGTGTTGCTGGCGCGGCGCATCTCCATCGCGGGCGTGCTTGGCCTTGGCTATTTGTATTTCCATATCTCGGGCGGCTCGGAGGCCTTGGCCGCGATTGGTATGATCTCGTTTACGGGCGTGGCACAGGTGTTGCCGGCTTTAATCGGCGGCGTGTTTTGGCGCGGGGCCACGCGGGTCGGCGCGATTGCGGGCATTGTGACGGGATTTGTGATCTGGGCCTACACGATGTTTTTGCCCTCGTTCGGGGCAGCGGCCGGATTTACCGAGGCCTTTATGGCCAGTGGGCCGTTCGATCTGGCGTGGTTGCGCCCGCAAGCGTTGTTTGGCGTCACGGGGGCCGATCCGGTTGTGCATGCTGTCGTGTGGTCGATTGCGCTCAACGCACTTGCCTTTGTGATCGGCTCTTTGGTGTCGTTCCCGCGTCCCGTCGAGCGCTTGCAAGGCGCGCAATTCGTCAATGTGTTCGAGCATACAGGTGCGGCGCGGCGCTGGTCTGAAGGGGTTGCCGAGGCCGAGGATCTCTTGATGATGGCGCAACGCATCGTTGGGTCGGCAGAGGCGCAAAAGCTGTTTCAGATCGAGGCCGAGGCCCAAGGAAAACAGGGGTATCTGCCCGATGTGACGCCCGCATTCCTGGAGCGGTTGGAGCGCGAACTCGCGGGCTCGGTTGGCGCGGCCACGGCGCACGCCATGCTTGGTCAGTTGGTGGGCGGCTCGATCGTGTCAGTTGAGGATTTGATGGCGGTGGCGGATGAAGCGGCGCAGATCATGGAGTACTCAAGTCAGTTAGAGGCCAAGTCCTCCGAACTCGCCCGCACCGCGCGCCAATTGCGTGAAGCCAACGAGAAACTCACGGCGCTCTCGATCCAAAAGGACGCGTTTTTGAGCCAGATTAGCCACGAATTGCGCACGCCCATGACCTCGATCCGCGCGTTTTCCGAGATTTTGCGCGATAGCGGTGATGTGGGGGCGGGGGATGTCGGCGCAGATGTCGGCATGGACGCCGAAAGCCTAAAGCGGTTTTCGGGAATCATCCATGACGAGGCCCAGCGTCTGACGCGGCTGCTTGATGACCTGTTGGACCTGTCGGTGTTGGAAAACGGACAGGTGACTTTGAACTGGGCGCGTACCAATTTGCACGATGTCATCGCGCGCGCGGTTCAGGCGACCACGCATGGCGGTATGAATACGGAGCTGATCGTGCACCGCGCCGAGCTGAGCGAGCATATCGCGATTGATACCGATCCCGACCGCCTCGCACAGGTGTTTATCAACTTGATCACCAATGCGCGCAAATACTGTGACGCGCGCAACCCCGCCTTGCATATCACCGCAACACGGGTGGGGCGTGACCAGTTGCAAATCGATTTCGTCGACAACGGCTCAGGCATTCCGAGTGACAAACAGGCGATGATTTTTGAAAAGTTCTCGCGTCTCACCGATCAGGCTAAAGCGGGCGGTGCGGGCCTTGGCTTGGCGATTTGTCGTGAGATTATGCACAATCTTGGCGGTACGATTAGCTATTTGCCCGGACAGGGTGGGGCGGCGTTTCGCCTAAAACTGCCACGTGTGCGGCGCGGTGCGGGACACGTCACGTAGCAATTGATTAATCTTATTTAGCGAGACAGGTGGAATTCGGATCTGAATCAAGGTTTTGTTTACCTCGATAGGGCAAAATCAAGATCAATCAGGAATGAAGTGCGCATGTCAGACGAGGATGTCATTACAGCTCTTAGGCGGAAAACCGGTGCGGGACGCCCCCCACCGGAAGTTCAACCTATGTCTGCGACAAAGGCATTGCGCGTAGGATTTGCCAAAGCCGCCGAAGAGGCGATGGAGTTGGTGTTTCAGGTTCAACAGGTCGAGGAACGGCGCCAATCGGTGTCGGTCCTCACGCAAAGCCTGCCCGAGAATGCGCTTTTGGCCCTTTTGGAGGGGCCAGCCGATCAGTTCGGGTTGATGGTGTTTGATCATGTGACCACGGCCTCTGTTGTCGAGCAAATGACAACCGGAGCGGTTTTGCCCATGGCTCCCGAGGAGCGGCAGCCCTCAACCACGGATGCGGTGATGTGCTCGGACTTGATCGACCGGATGATTGAGGAATTCGAGGAACAGATCGCGCAGGCTCCCAATCCGCCAAAGGTGGACGGATTTCGTTATGCCGCGCGCCTCCAAGAGAAACGATCCATCGCCCTTGCCTTTGACGATGTGCCGTACCGGTGTTTCTACATCACCGTGACCGTTGGCCGTGTGGCGCGCGAAAGCACCATTGTGTTGATCTTTCCCTATGATGCGCCACCGCCCAAACGGGTCAAAGGCGAGGAAAGCGCGTGGGGCAAAGAGTTCAAAGATGTGGTGATGGGCACCCATGTCACTCTTGATACCGTGCTGCATGAAATAACGCTTTCGCTCAGCGAGGTGGCGTCATGGGACGTAGGCACATTGATCCCGATTCCGCGCGAGGCGCTATCACGCGTTGAAATCCGTGCCCAAGATGGCCGCAAGGTGAGCCGTGGCCGTATTGGCCAAATTGGGGGCGCACGCGCGGTGCGCATTGATTTGACGCCCGAGGACACGTCTGACGGCGTTCTTGACGGGCGGGCCCTTGATCTTGGTGGTGCGGGCCTTGGCTCTATGGAGGGGCTTGCAGGAATGGCCTTAGGTGGCGGATCAGATTTGCCGCCACTGGGTGATTTGGGCGGCATGGCTGATTTGGGCAGCGGGGGCGATTTGGACTTTCCTGACCTGCCTGACCTGCCTGATTTAGACGGGTTCCCCGCGATGGAAGATCTGCCGCCGCTCGAGAGTGGGGATGACTTTGACGGGTTAGGCGATTTGCCGCCGCTGGGTGATTTCGCCGATTTGGGTGATTTGCCAGATATTTAACGGGTTCTGCCTCGCTAGATAGGTCTACGCCCGCGTGTGTCACGCGGCCCTGTTGATGTGAATCAAGGCTCCAATTTCCGTTTCATGCCATCGTGTTTTCCATAGGAGGACAGCGCATGAAAAGCCTAGATCAAAGACGCGAGCAACTGCTCATGCGGCGCACCGAACTTGACGCGCGTCTGCACGAGATTGATGACGAGTTGGAGACCCACCAATCCAAAGATTGGGCAGAGTTGGCCACCGAACGGGAGGGCGACGAAGTGCTCGAGGGCATGGGGCGCGCCGGACAGACCGAGCTTGTGCTGATTGCTGCCGCTCTCGCGCGCATTGATGCGGGGGAATACGGATTTTGTGGCAAGTGCGGCGAGGCCATTGGCGAAGAGCGCCTTGATCTGTTGCCCTACACCCCCTTTTGCCGCAGCTGCGCCTCCTGATCCGAGGGGCGCGCAATCGCTTCACCGTGTGTCACACTGAACGGGAAGCCACACCTTAAAGATGGAGGATAATCATGACCAAGCGAACAGATGCCGAAATCGACAAGATTGTTGATGACCTCGTAGGCGACCACGATGTGGCCGAGAAACTCAAAACCAAACTTCATGGCGGGCCGGATGTCGCGCGCGTTGTGTTTGTTAAGGCGCGTGAAAACGCCACGGACGGGGACGACGACATGTGGGACAACATGCCGGTTTGATCTGGCCTGCGTGGCGCACGATCCGTTGACATGCCCGCGCGGAGACCCCCGTGCAAAAAGGAGCTTAACATGGCTTTTGAAGCCCTCAAAATCCAAATCTATATGATCCTCGACGAAATTGCGCAGCGCCCTGCGGATCGTCATATCTTACAAGAGCAATTGCGCGAAAAGTTGTCTGAGCTGTCCAACCTTGGCTTGCCATTGCCCGCCGATCTTGTGCGTTTGGAGGCTGATCTGGAAAAATCGAGTGCGGATAGCGTGTATCCCAAACCCGCTCAAAACGAGACATAAAGCCCTTTATCAACACAACCTTGCCTTTGGCGTGCTCAGCGGGCAAAACGAAGGGGCAAGTTTTGTTGGGGGTCGACGCAGGTATGACGACAAATGCACAGGCGGCAAGCGCGGTATTGCGTGTAGACGGCTCGATTGCCACAATTGTGTTGTCGCAGCCGCCCGCGAATGCGTTGGGCGATACCATGCGCGCCGAGATATTCGCCCACATCGAAGCCGCCGAAGCGGACCCGTCCGTGACGGCGATCGTGTTGGCCGCGCGCGGGCGCGCCTTTTCCAAGGGTATCAGTGACGCAGATCTTGATCGGCCGCAATCTTTCCCTGATATCAATGTCTTGTGTGACCGTGTTGAGACCTGTGCAAAGCCCGTGGTGGCGGCGCTTTCGGGGGCTGTTGTGTCCGAAGGGGCCGCGTTGGCCTTGGCCGCGCATTGCCGCGTTATGGACGATTCTGCGCGCATTGCCGTGCCCGATGTGACCTTTGCCCTCGTGCCCTCTGGAGGCCTCACACAGCGTTTGCCGCGTTTGGTCGGGGTCGAGGCGGGTTTGGCCATTTTGCTGTCTGGGCGCGTGATTGGCCCGCAAGCGGCGCTCAAAATGGGGCTTGTCGATAAAATCGAGATGAATCGAGTGCGCGTGGCGGCGATGAAACTCGCGTCTGAAAAGGCACAGACGGGGGATGCGCCGCGCCAGACCCGCGCCATAGATACCATTTTTGACCATGGGGCCGCGGGCCGTGCGGCGATTGCGGCGGCGCGCGCACAGACCAGCGGGCGCACATTCGCAGGCAAACGGATTATTGATTGTGTCGAGGCGGCAATGTTGTTGCCGTTCGAGGGGGGCGTGTGGCGCGAAGAGACCGAGCGCGCCGATACCTTGGCCGCCCCGCAAAGTGCCGCCTTGCGTCATGCACATATGAGCGAACGCCGTGCCGTGCGCCCGCGCGGGTTCGTGACCGATGATGCGCGCGATGTCAAAGCGCTTGGCCTGTCGGGGGCATCTACCCTTGCGCTTGGTCTGTGCCTGATTGCGCTTGATCATGGGGTGTCTGTCCGCTTTTTGGCGCCAACGGCCGAGGTTGCCAAAGCCATGCTTGCAACGGTGAACAAGGCCTACGAGGCCGCCGAGGCCAAGGGACAGATGACAGCCGATCAAAAGCATGACCGGCTTGAGGCGTTTTTTGTCAGCGCGGATCCTGCCTGTTTCGACGATTGCGATGCGGTGATTGAGGCCACAACGGGGTCGTTGGATGCGCGTGTGGCGGCGTTGGTCGCGGTCGAGGCCGCCCTTGCGCCGGATATGCCATTGGCCACAGTATCAGATCGCGCACTGGCGCAAATGGCGGGACGATTGACGCATCCGCAGCGGTTTTGCGCCGCGCATGTCTTTGCCCCTGCACAGGTGATCCGTTTGGTGGAACTGGGCCGCGCCCCGCTCTCAGCATCTGCGAGCCTTGCGACATTTCACGCGCTGTTCACGCGTTTGGGTAAACGGGTTGTGACGGTTGAGGCCGAGGACGGGTTTGTGGCCAACAGGCTCGAAGCGGCGGGGCTTCAGGCCGTTGATATCTGTTTGCTGCTTGGGGCACGCCCTGCGCAAATTGATGCGGCATTGCGCCGTTTCGGGTTTTCTATCGGGCCATGTGCCATGATGGACCGCATTGGTCTGCGCCACTTTGGCGGCACTGTTGCACAGGCGTTGGATGCGGCGGGCCTTGCGGAGCGCTCAGGGCGCGGGTTCTTTGACGCGGATGGATCGGATGCGCAGGCCGTTGAGGTGCTTGAGATGCTGCGCGAGGCGGGCGATATCGAGGCTGCGACAGTCACAGAGGCCGAGATCGTCAAACGTGTTGTGTTGGCCCAAGCGAATGCAGGCGCGCAGGCGTTGGAGCGCGGTGTTGTGGCGCGGCCGCTGGAGATCGACGTTATCATGATGCTTGGCAAAGGGTTCCCGCGTCATCAGGGCGGGCCTATGCAATGGGCGGGTCAAATGACAGCGCTACAGGCCGAGACTGCGCTCAAGCAGTATGCGCAATTCGCGCCACAGATTTGGACCCCTGCGTCACTTTGGCATGATTTGGTCAAAACTGGCGAGACGTTCGAAACGCTCAATAAATCTGGCTAAAACACCGCTTTTTGGGCGGTTTTTCACGATGATTGCGCGCTTTGGCGGATGTCTCTCGTATGGCGGTCCCATATCAATTTAACTTTCGTTATGCCCCTTGATCGAAATCAAGGTTGGCGTCTGGCGCGTGGCCTATCCATGAGACCGAGCGCAGGGACCACGTCAACAGTCAGACGGTGGATCTTGCATTCCTCCCGCGAACGTTCCTTCCGATTGTTCGCGTCGTATTCAGTCCTTTGTGCGTGGGCTGTTTACTGTACTGGCGCCCGAGGGTTTATGCGTTTCTCCCCGGGCGCCATTTTTTTATCACCAGATTTGGCAAAGCTGTGCAGGGTTGCGAACGGGGCTTGCCGCCGCGCCCATTGCCGCCGCCTGTTTGTGCGCTAAAGTGATCGGTAAGGGAGATTTTGCCGTGACACATGATGCGACCGAGACGTTTGATCCGAATGCAATTTGCGAAACTGCGTTGGCGTGGCACCGTGCGGGGACGGGGGCCGTCCTTGCCACCGTGATCGAGACGTGGGGCAGCGCGCCGCGCCCCGTGGGGAGTCAATTGGCAATCTCGAGTGCGGGCGACATGGTGGGCTCGGTGTCTGGCGGCTGTGTCGAGGGCGCGGTGATCACCGAGGCCCTTGACCTGATCGCGGCACCCGCGATGAAGATTTTGGAATTTGGCGTGGCCGACGAGGATGCGTTTGCGGTCGGTCTGGCATGTGGCGGCACCATCCGTGTGCTGTTGGAGCCTGTCGGTGCGATTATGCCCGAGGATGTATTGGCGCAGATTGTGGCGTCTCGCGCGGCGCGTGATCCGGTCGCCTATGTGGTGAACCTGTCGACCGGAGCGCGCCATATTGCGGGCACGGACGCCTTTGCCCAACGCTTTGCGACCGATCGTTCTGGCGTTGAGCCGGACGGCGAGACATTTGTGGCGGTGCACAACCCGCCCGTGCGTCTGGCAGTCATTGGTGCGGTGCATATTGCCCAAGCCTTGCTCCCGATGGCGAGAATAGCAGGGTTTGACGTGCATTTGATCGATCCGCGCGGCGCGTTTGCCTCTGGATTGCGGTTTCCCGGCGAAGAGATCAGCGATGAGTGGCCCGATGCGGCGCTTGACGCCTATGGATTGGACGCGCGCACGGCGGTGGTGACGCTGAGCCATGATCCCAAACTGGACGACCCTGCGGTGATACGTGCGCTGACGTCAGAGGCGTTTTATGTAGGCGCGCTCGGATCGACGCGCACCCACGCAAAACGTGTGGCGCGATTGCATGAGGCGGGGCTGAGTTCGGATGACATTGCGCGGCTGCACGCGCCGGTTGGGTTAAAGATCAAGGCACAATCGCCCGCCGAAATCGCCGTGTCGATCCTTGCGCAGATCATTGCGGTGATGCGCGGCGCATAAACGGGTGGTGAAACGCTTTACGGAACAGGCCAATTCGTGGTCTGCTCCATTCGAGATATAAGGGAGGGCGCGGCATGGTGATGCTCACGCTAAAGATTAACGGACACGACAGAACACAAGAGGTCGAGGGGCGCACGCTTTTGGTCGACTTTTTACGCGGTGGCGGCTTAACAGGCACGCATGTCGGATGTGAAACGAGCCAGTGCGGGGCGTGCACCGTGCATATGAACGGCGCCCCTGTGAAAGCCTGTTCGGTCTTTGCGCTTGAGGCCGAGGGCGCGGATGTCACAACGATTGAGGGCATGGCGCAGCAGGGTGAGGCGGGCGACGATCTGTCCGTGATCCAAGCCGCGTTCAAGGAACACCACGGGTTGCAATGCGGGTTTTGCACGCCGGGCATGATTATGTCGGCTGCGGCGCTTCTCAAAGACGTGGCACAGCCGACCGAGGCGCAGATTCGCAGCCATCTTGAGGGCAATATCTGCCGCTGTACCGGCTATCATAACATCGTCAAGGCGATCATGGCCGCAAGTGGCCAAGATGTGTCCAGCGTCGCGGCACAGTAGGAAGGGCGCACAATGTATAACTTTGATTTGATCCGGCCCGCCTCGTTGAAGGATGCGATTGCAGCACTCCAGGAAGAAGACGCACAGGCGTTAGGCGGGGGGCAAACGTTGATCCCGACCCTCAAAGCGCGACTGGCGATGCCATCTACGTTGGTCTGTTTGTCCGGCCTGTCCGAAATAGTGGGCATTTGCGAGGGCGATGACGGGCGGGTGTGTATTGGCGGCGCAACCACACATGCGCAGATCGCGCGAGACGAAACACAGGTTCCGGCATTGGCTGCCTTAGCTGGCCAGATCGGGGATGCGGCTGTTCGCACGCGCGGCACCATCGGGGGTTCGGTCGCCAACAATGATCCGTCCGCATGCTATCCTGCGGCTGTTTTGGCCTGTGGGGCCGAAGTCGTTACGCCCACACGGGGCATTGCCGCCGATGATTTCTTTCAAGGGCTGTTCGAGACGGCGTTGACGGACGGCGAGATTATCACCGAGGTGCGGTTCCCTGTGCCGACCCGCGCGGCCTATGCCAAGTTTGAACAACCGGCCTCGCGTTTTGCGCTTGTCGGGGTGTTTGTGGCCGATTTTGATGGAGAGGTCCGTGTGGCGGTTACGGGGGCGAGTGGCAACGGCGTGTTCCGGTGGTCCGAGGCCGAAGCGGCCTTGTCTCGCGCGTTTTCGCCCAACGCGCTTGATGGTTTACAGGTTGATCCTGATGGCATGTTGTCGGACCCGCATGGCGCCGCAGATTACCGCGCGCATTTGATCGGTGTGATGACACGGCGCGCGGTCGAGATGGCGCGCGCATAAGGAGACTTGCCTCTCGTTTGATGGGGGGCGATTCTCCCACCGCACCAATGAAAAACCCCCGAAACCGTGAGGCTTCGGGGGTACCCTGTCAGACTCGGCGTCTGGTGCTGCGGGCCGTTTGTCGGCCCTGCGGCGTGTTTATTTCGGAAGAGGGCCGATCATCATGATCATCTGGCGACCTTCCATTTTCGGCATGTTTTCTATCTTGCCGATCTCTTTGGTGTCTTCTGCAACGCGCTCAAGCAGGTTGCGACCCAAGTCCTGGTGCGCCATTTCGCGGCCACGAAAACGCATGGTGATTTTCACCTTGTCGCCGCCTTCCAAGAACTTGACGACACTGCGCATCTTCACACCGTAATCGTGAGTGTCCGTGTTGGGACGGAACTTTACCTCTTTGACTTCAATGATCTTTTGGTTCTTGCGAGCTTCGGATTCACGCTTTTGCTGTTCATATTTGAACTTGCCATAATCCATGATTTTACACACGGGTGGCTCGGCATTTGGTGAAATTTCAACAAGGTCGAGATCGGCATCAACGGCCATTTCCATGGCACGCTGTGGCGTTACAACGCCTACGTTCTCTCCATCTGCGCCGATGAGGCGAATTTCCGGTGACCGAATATTTTCATTGATACGAGGACCGGTTTCTCTGGTCGGCGGGGCTCTGTGTGGACGGCGGGCTATGACACGCTCCTATGTGTGGTTTCTTATAATCTTCGCGCGAAACTAGGGCGAATGGGCGCGGCTTACAACCGTAATTTCCGGGACGGGGTGAGCGGGGTCCCGCGGGGCGGTAAACTTGCCACAAAGTCCTCTTTTCTTTGCGGGTGCAGCATGGCATAGGATGGTTAAGAAAGAGACACTTTCTTGTAGTTCTATACGCCTATTAGTTTCTGGGGATCACACATGACCAATCGTTTCGTTACTGGTGCACTTATTACGGGCCTCGCGTTCGGCCTTTCCGCATGTAAAGAGGACGTCAAAGACGCCGCTGATGCAGCAACATCCGCCGTTGAAACGGCTACGGATGCCGCGACAGAGGCCGCTACTGATGTTGCTGGCGCTGTTTCAGAGGTTGCAACAGATACAGTTGATGCCGCAGCTGGCGTTGCTGAAGAGGCCGTTGAGGCAGCGGGTGAGGCCGCTGATGCAGCAGCTGATGCCGCAACATCCGTTGTCGAGGGCGCCGTTGAGGCCGTTGAAGGTGCTGCAGATGCAGCAACCGATATGGCAACTGACGCGGTTGATGCCGCCACCGATGCTGCAACTGCAGTGACCGAGGGCGCAACTGACGCCGCCGCCGACATGACCGAAGCCGCCACCGACATGGCAACTGAGGCAACAGACGCCGCGACAGATGCGACCGAAGCTGCGACAGACGCCGCAACAGATGCAGCAGACGCCGCAGCAGACGCCGCGACACAAGCAACAGACGCTGCCACCGATATGGCAACTGACGCTGTAGAGGCTGCGCAAGAGGCGATGCCTGCGATGTCCATGGACGCGATGAAAGAGCTTTTGACGGTTGACGGGTTCGACCTTGATAAAGTCACATCGATGCTTCAGGCCGCCCCCCTTGCGGAAGATGCAAAAGCGACCGTGATCAACGCACTTGGCCGTGCCAAAGATAGCCCCGAGCTTCTTGGTGCTGTGCTTGAGCGTGTTCGTGGCCTGTTGGGCATGTAAGCCAAGTCGCTGATGTGACTTTGATACGACAAGTCGCTGATGTGATATAGATTTAGGCCGCGCAAGGGAGACTTTGCGCGGCCTTTTTCGTGGGCGGCGCGACTAGAGGCGGTTAGCCGTGAGGATGAGCGCAAAGAAAAGCCCCGCCAAAGCGGGGCCGTTTCAAATCGTAGATTGTTGACGCGCCTTAATCGACAAAGGCTTTTTCAACCACATATTCCTTAGGCTCGGAATTGGCGCCCTCGCGTAGGCCAAAGCCGTCGAGAATGACCATAATGTCTTTGTTGAACGCGAGGTTGCCGCACACCATGCCACGGTCGGTTTCGGGGTTGATCGGTGCAATTCCGAGATCCTCGAAGACCTTGCCCGACGACAGGTTATCCGTCACGCGGCCCATGTGGTGGAACTCTTCGCGCGTGGTGGTCGGGTAATAGCGCAGCTTGCCCTGTTCGATCTCGGACAGCATTTCGTCGGATTTGATGAACTCCACCAACTGACGCCCGTATTCCAGTTCAGAGACCTGACGACAGGTGTGCATCAAGATTACTTCATCAAACTTTTCAAACACTTCCGGTTCGCGCATCAGAGAGGCAAAGGGCGCGATGCCCGTGCCAGTGGCAAACATCCACAACCGTTTTCCGGGCAAAAGCGCATCCACAACCAACGTGCCGACAGGTTTGGGGCGCAAGATGATCTCATCGCCCACTCCGATATGCTGCAAACGCGAGGTGAGCGGGCCGTCCTGTACCTTGATCGAATAGAATTCGAGGTGCTCCTCCCATGACGGAGAGGCGATGGAGTAGGCGCGCAGCAGTGGCTTTTGCTTGCCGGTCGTCGGGTTCACATCACCCATCAGGCCGATCATCACAAACTCGCCCGAGCGAAAGCGCAACGTCTGTGGGCGCTCCACCTTGAACGAGAACAGGCGATCATCCCAATGCGTGACCTCCAAAACTTTGGCGGCGTCAGGCAGGGTGGGGACGGGTTTTGTTTTTACTTCGGTCACTTGGCTCTGCTCGGTCATTTTCGGTTGGGCACTTTCTAAATGCGTATGTCGAATGTAGCTTTGATCCAGATCAGTCTGGCTCACCGCAAGGTGGCGCACGCGGTCGATGTGGCGTTCTTTTCGCTGCTTATGCGCGTTTGCGCAAGCGGCTCTGGTAATCGTTGGCGGTCCAATCCGCGCGAAACACCCATTGCTGTGCGGGTTGGCGGGCGGCCAGATCGGGAGAGATTTCGACCTCGTCAAACCCTGCGCGGCGCGCCATGGCGTATTGATCGGCGATCACATGCCCCTCAGCGCGCAACCGTCCCGTGTAGCCCGCAAGGCGCAACATGCGCGCCAATGTGAACCCGCGCCCGTCAGAAAAGGACGTAAAGGCAACGCGAATGCCCTCGGTGTTGCCGTATTGGCTGAGCGTTTCGGGGTCGGTGTCGGCGGGCATATCGATCCAGATGCCGTCAAAGTCGTCTGTGGTAAATCCGGTGTCTTGGACGATCACGCTCATTGCGGTGTCTCCCGTGTCTTGTGTGTTGGGTGTCTGCGCCTCGGTGACGATCGCTGCGGGCAGGGGGCCACGCACCATTTTGCCGTCCACGAAATGGATGCCGCACTCTTCTTTTTGACTGCCGCGCCAGCGCCCCGCACGGGGATCTTCGCCCGCTTTGACGGGAGAGGTGCACGGCGCGCAGCCGATGGATGGATAGCCCTTGGCCACGAGCGGGTGACGCGCCAAGCGGTTGTTGATCATATAATCTTGTACATCCGCAGGGGCCCAATGCGCCAACGGATTGATTTTAATGCGTGTATCAAGCTCGTTTTCAAAGAAATCGAGGTTCTGACGTGTGCTGCCCTGAAACCGTTTGCGCCCTGAAATCCATGCGTCAAACTCCGAAATCGCGGTTTGCAGCGGCACGGTTTTGCGCAGATCACAGCAGCTATCTGTATCGCTTTGGTGCAGCAGTCCATCGGGGTCATGGGCGGCAATTTTGGTCGGATTGGGCCGAATGCGGCGCACATCGCGCAGATCGAGCGTCTTCACAATCTCAAGTTGATACTCGATCGTCTCGGGGAACAGCATCTCAGTGTCGATAAAGACCACGGGCGTGTCGGGTTTCATCACCGAAATCATGTGCAACAACACAACACTTTCGGCACCAAAGGAGGACACAAGGGCGATGCGCCCCAATTCCGCATCGCGCAACGCCAGCTCAAGCACCGAGGTGGCCGAGTGGTTGCGATAGCGGTCATTGAGCCGCGCAACACGGTCGTCGACCGTGCCGAACTCTGCGCGTAACTGGTCTGCCTCATGCGGCATGTGCACTATCCTCTTTGGGGGGATAGAGCGCCGCTTTGAACGGACCCATTCCAAGGCGGCGGTAGGTCGCGAGGAACGTCTCATCCGCGTGATCGCGCACCTCAAGATAGGCGGCAATCAACCGCTCGATCGCAGGCACGATTTCGTCATAGGCAAAGCCCGGTCCGGTCCGCTCTCCGATCACAGTCGTCTCGGTGCCGTCACCGCCAAGCGTGATCTGGTAGTTTTCCACACCCGCACGGTCGAGGCCCAAAATGCCGATGTGACCGACATGGTGGTGACCACAGGCGTTGATGCAGCCCGAGATTTTGATCTTGAGCGCGCCAATGTCGTGCTCCAGTTTCAGCTCGTCAAACCGTGTGGCGATGCCTTGGGCCACGGGAATGGCGCGCGCGGTCGCCAGTGCGCAATAGTCCATACCGGGGCAGGCAATGATGTCGGAGATGAGGCCGATATTCGCGGTGGCGAGATCAACCGCCTTTAGAGCGGCATGAAGCGCCGGAAGGTTCGATTTGTGTACGTGGGGCAAGATGACGTTTTGCTCGTGCGAGATGCGCAATTCGTCGTGACCCCAATCGCGTGCCGCCTGTGCAAGCACACGCATTTGCGCCGATGTGGCGTCCCCTGGTGTTTTGCCGTGGGCCTTTGTGGAGACAGTCACAATGGCGTATCCGTCATCTTTGTGGGCGGCGAGATTGGTGTCGGCCCACGCGCGGAACATACGGTCGTTTTCATAGGCGCGGGTGTAGGCGTCCACGGGCTTGTTCGCAAAGACGGGCGGTGCAAAGAAATGTTCGATTTGTGCAAGTGCGTCGAGGGCGCTTTCGTCAAAATCCGGACGGATGAGTGCAAAGCGTTCCTCGACACGTGCCGCGATATCGTCGATCCCGTGCTCGTGTACCGTGATCTTGATCCGCGCCTTATATTTGTTGTCGCGTCGACCCAAGAGGTTCCACACGGATACAACCGCCTCAAGATAGGGCAGAAGGTCGCCAAAGGAGATGAAGTCTTTTAGCACTTTACCGATCATCGGCGTGCGCCCCAAACCGCCACCGACGATCACTTGGGCACCAAGCTCACCGTTGTGGCGTTTGAGGACCAGCCCGATGTCATGAGCGCGTACCACGGCGCGGTCGGCCTCGGCACCCGTCACGGCCACCTTGAATTTGCGCGGCAGGAACTGAAACTCGGGGTGATCGGTCGACCACTGACGGATCAACTCGGCCACGGGGCGCGGATCGGCGATCTCATCGGCGGCAGCCCCCGCGAAATGGTCGGCCGTCACGTTGCGGATGGTGTTTCCACTGGTCTGGATCGCGTGCATTTCCACGTCCGCGAGCGCGTCCAGCATATCGGGCACATCCGGCAATTTTGGCCAGTTGAATTGGATGTTCTGACGGGTGGTGAAATGCCCGTACCCCTTGTCCCATGTGTCGGCGATATAGGCCAATTGGTCCATTTGATCGGGGTTGAGCGTGCCATAGGGGATCGCTACGCGTAGCATATAGGCGTGCAATTGCAGGTATAGACCGTTCATCAGACGCAGGGGGCGAAACTCCTCTTCGGTCAGGGAGCCGTCAACACGCCGCTCAACCTGGCCGCGAAACTGCGCACAGCGCGCGCGGACGAATGCGGCGTCAAAGTCGTTATACTTATACATGGTCTGCTCCTGTCACCTGTTTGCCGTGGGCGTAGTTGGACGGTCCTGTGCGGCGGAAGTCTTCGCGAAAATGCGTAGGCTCGGGGCCATTTGCGCCACTGATCGCATCGGCCAGATAGGCCCCAACCTGCATCCCGTCTTTGGCCGCGCGCGCCAATGCGGCCTCGGCTGTTTCGGCGTCCTCAAAAAGGGCCGCGTCGTTGAGCGCACGCACCCACGCGCCACTGGCGTCGAGATAGATGACATCGCCATCCAGAAGGGCGTTGGCGGTGACGACTTTGGGCGTAAAAGGACGGGCCATGAGGGTTTTCCACTTGCGATTTCTGATCCTCAATTTAGAACATTGTTCTACAAATTGCACAGGTGTCCGAGCAAATAAGGGTGTTTGTTCCAGAGCCATCGATGCGCTAGGCTCGTGTTCCGCCAAAAGGGAGAAAACCGAAATGAGTGTCCAACTTGATGAGATGGATCGGAAAATCTTGCGGGAGCTGCAACATGATGCAAGCCAGTCTTTGGACGAAATCGCCAAGATTGTGGGCTCGTCAAAGACGCCGGTATGGAATCGTATTCGCAAAATGCGTGAGAACGGGGTGATCGGCAAAGAGACGGTTATTCTGGATGCCGAGAGCCTCGGCCTTGAGGCGTGTTTCTTTGTTTTGGTGCGCACGAACGCTCATGAGGCGGGGTGGCAGGAGAAGTTTTTACAGGTGCTAAAGGCGCGCCCAGAGGTTTTGGAAGCGCACCGTTTGGCCGGAGAAATCGACTATATTCTCAAGGTCCGTGTGACCAATGCCAAAGCCTATGACGCGTTTTATCAGGCCCTGATTGAGGAGGTCACGATCTATAATGTGACGGCTCTCCTCTCGATGGAAGAGATCAAATACACGACCGAGTTGCCCCTTTAACGCCTGTCGCGGAACACAAAAACAGGGCGCGGTGACCGATGGTCCCGCGCCCTGTTGTCTGTCTGATGTTCGCGTAGAGGAGACTAGCGGTTTCCGGTCTTTGTAAAGCGTCCCGCATCTGCGGCCGCCATTCTCAAGGCATTGGATTTGTTGACAGTTTCCTCGAACTCAAGCTGTGGGTCGCTGTCATAGACCACGCCGCCGCCCGCCTGAATATAGAGCTTTTCGTCTTTGATCACACCGGTGCGCAACGCGATGCACATGTCCATGTCGCCACCCGCGGAAAAGTATCCCACGCCGCCGCCATAGACGCCGCGCTTTTCGGGTTCCAACTCGTCAATGATTTCCATCGCACGCACTTTGGGCGCGCCTGACACGGTGCCTGCGGGCAATCCCGCGAGCAGTGCCGACAGCGCATCATGGTCATCGGACAGCTCACCCACCACGTTGGAGACGATGTGCATGACGTGGGAATAACGTTCGATGATGAATTCCTCAGTCGGGCGCACCGTGCCGATTTTGGACACTTTGCCCGTGTCGTTGCGCCCCAGATCGAGCAGCATCAGGTGCTCGGCCAATTCCTTTTGATCCGACAGAAGATCGTCCTCGAGGGCTTTGTCCTCGGCGGGGGTGGCGCCGCGTTTGCGGGTGCCTGCGATCGGGCGGATGGTCACCTCGCCGTCGAACACACGCACGAGAATTTCGGGGGAGGCACCGACGATCTGATAGCCGCCGAAGTTGAAAAAGAACATGAACGGCGAGGGGTTGGTGCGGCGCAAAGAGCGATAAAGCGCAAAGGGCGGCAACGGAAACTCTTGTGTCCAGCGCTGTGCGGGCACGACTTGAAAGATGTCCCCTGCGGTGATGTACTCTTTCGCCTTTTCAACGGCTTGCAGGTAACCCTCATGAGTGAAATTGGACTGGGGCGGCGGCGCGCTCCACTCTTGGCCCAAATCATGGCTGACCTCAACGGGGGCGCGTTCGAGATCGCGTAGCGCGTCCATCACCCGTTCGGCGGCTTGGGCATAGGCGGCTTTGGCGGACTGACCGGAGCCTGTCCATGCGGGCGATACGATCATCACCTCGCCTTTGACGCCGTCCAAAACGGCCACCACGGACGGGCGCATCAACACCGCATCGGGTAGGCCGATCGGGTCGGGGTTCACGTCAGGCAGGTGTTCGACAAGACGGATCATATCGTAGCCAAGATAGCCAAAAAGACCCGCACAGGACGCCGGAAGTTCTGGCGGCAGATCAATCTTGCTCTCGTCGATCAGGGCGCGAATGGCCGTGAGCGGATCCGCCTCTTGGGCCACAAATCCGTCCGCATCAAAGCGCGCATTGCGATTGATGGACGACAGCGTGCCCTCACTTTTCCACACCAGATCGGGTTTCATCCCGATGATGGAATAGCGTCCACGCACCTCGCCACCTGTCACAGATTCGAGAATGAAACTGTCGGTGCGCGCGCCCGCGAGTTTGAGCATGATCGACACGGGGGTGTCGAGATCAGCGGCCACTTTGGCGTAGACGACTTGGTTTTCGCCCGCCTCATACGCGGCTTCAAACTCGGAAAAGGACGGGATCAACGTGGCCATCGGTTCGACTTTCTATAGACGGTGGAACGCCTTAGGGCATTTGGGCGTGCACGGCGTTGATTGCCGCTTGGTTCACGGTGACGCCATCCCGCACACGCATGGCGTTTGCAAAGGCGGCGATCACGTCTTGGGCGGCACCCTGTGCGGCTTGCTCGGCGTAGCTTGCGGCAATCTCGTCCATCTCGGTGTTGGCATCGGGCGGCTGCACGGCGTCCACTCTTGCGATCACAACGCGGTCTGCGCCTGTGATCACAGTTGTCGCCCCGAGCGCCAGACCCGGTGCGAACACAGCGTCAATGAACCCTTGTGGCATTGTGGAGATGAAATCGCGGCGCGTGATATCTGCAAAGGTCTCGACAGGTAGGCCAAGCGCGTCCATTGCGGTGCCTGCGGCCACTTCGGTCTGGATATCGATTGCGCGGGCGTTCAATAGGCGCGCAGTCTCGCTTGCAGTCCAATCTGCGGCCACTTGGTCGCGCACCTCATCCAAAGGGCGCACGGCGGCGGGGTTGATTGCATTGAGACGCAGGGCAAAGATGCCACCATCGGACAGTTCAATAATCTCGGGGAAATCACCGACTTGGGCGGCCTGAACGGTTGTGACAAAGGTCGCGTAGGAGGCAAGCCCATCCTCGGATGCGGTGGACCAGTCGATTTGGCCCAACTCCATCGCCGTCTCTGCGGTCAATTCCTCAAGTGTGGCCCCAGAGGCCAACAGGTCATCGAGGGTTTCAACCAGATCACCAATCTCGCGGCGTGCGGCATCCGTTGCCATCTCTTTGGCCAGATCGTCGCGCGCATCCTCGAATGCGATTTCAGAGGCCTCAAGCACGCCGTTTACGCGAAACAATGCAGGTCCAAGGTCGGACATCACAGGACCGACAAGGCCAAGCTCCTGAGCGCCAAATACCGCATCGGCAGCTGCGCCAATGTCACTTGGTGCAACGTCACCCAAATCGATATCGGCAAGGGACAGACCGCGTGCGGTCACTTCGTCGTCGAATGTGGTCTCGCCCGCCGCAATACGGTCGGCTGCGGCCTGTGCATCGGCATCACTGCCATACACCAGACGCTCCACGAGGCGGCGTTCGGGTTGAATGTAGGCGGCAATATTATCGTCGTAGATTTGGCGTAGGCTGGCTTCGTCCAGCTCAACAGTGTCGGAAATCATGGTCGGGGACAGCCACGCATAGGTCACATCGCGTGTCTCGGGTGCGGTGTAGGCGGCGGGGTTTTCCTCATACTGCGCGGTGATTTGCGCGTCTGTGGCTTGTTCTACTTGTGTGTCGAGGTCCACGGAGGTCAGGCTTGCAACGCTAACGGTGCGCCGCTCTCCAAGCCAGTCTACGATCACTTTGGCGTAGGCGTCTGGCATCACAACGCCAGTGGCCAATGCCCCCTGAAGCAAGGCCCGCGCGGTATCACTGCGCAGGGATGCTTCGAATTCGTTCGTGGTCTGACCAAGGCGCTCAATGGCGAATTTATAGGTGTCGGCGTCGAATGTCCCGTCAACACCTTGGAAGGCGGAAATGCTCATCAGCGTGCGGCGCACTTCGTCGTCGCCCACGGATACGCCAAGGCGCGCCAATTCACCGTCGAGGGCGGCGCGTGTCAAAAGACCGTCGAGCACTTGGTTGGTGACGCCGAGCTGCGTGGCTTGGGCGACCGTGATTTGTTGTCCGGTCTGTTGCTCAAGGGCGCTCAATTCGTTTTGCAAAGCACGGGCGTAGACATTGAGGTCGACCTCTTGGTCGCCGACCGCGCCAACACTGCGGACTGTGCCGCCGAAATTGGTGGCTCCAAATCCGCCAAGACCCAAGATCAACAGGCCTACAATGCCCATTGCGATTACTTTTCCGCCGCTGCCTTTACCGCTCGCCATGTTCTTGGTCTCTCCTTAACTGTGGCGAAATGTCTAGGCGGTTCGTGGCGGACCCGCAAGCCAGATTGGCGCGGATCATGGATCAATCTGTTGCAAACGCTCTAAAAGGTCCGTGATCGCGTCACAGTCGAGATTGGCAAAGGCAATGCGCAGCTCGCGCGCGCCGCGCGGATCCCCCGCAGGGGTAAAGAATGTGGCAGGCAAGACCAGCACGCCCGCATGATCGACGAGCCACGGCGCAAGCGCACTTGACGCCATATCGAACGGGTGGGCGACATAGGCGAAAAAACCGCCGGTGCCCAAGAGCGTCCAGCCCTTTGCGGCAAGCGGTGCGAACCCGTCCTCAAGCGCACGGCGGCGTTTCAGGATTTCGTCGCGCTCACCCGCAAGCCAGTCGCCTAAGTTTTGCATCCCCCAAAGGGCCGCGCGTTGGCCAAGCTGGTTGGGGCAAATGGTGACGGTATCGAGGTATTTTTCGACCTGTAATAGCCGCTCGGGCGAGGCAGTGAGGGCGCCAACGCGGTGCCCCGTGAGGCGGTAGGCTTTTGAAAACGAATAGATTTGCACCAATGTGTCGCGCCAGTCGGGTTGGCGCAGCAAGATATGCGGCGCGCCTTCGCGGGCGTCAAAATCACGGTAGGTCTCGTCGACCACGAGGTCAATCCCGTGTGTGCGCGCCAAAACGTAGAATTTTGTCAGCAACTCGGATGGGTATTCAACGCCTGCGGGGTTGTTGGGCGTGACGAGGACAATGGCGCGGGTGCGCGGTGTGATGAGGCTTGCCGCTTGTTCCAGATCGGGCAGCATATCCGCGCCTGTGGGCAGGGGCACGGCGGTGACGCCCGCCATATCGCACCACATTTTATGGTTGAAATACCAAGGGGTTGGAAGGATGACCTCATCACCGCTGGCCGCCAGTGTCGACATCACGGCGGTAAAGGCCTCGTTCGCGCCTGATGTGATGGCGATATCTGCGGCGTTGACCTGTGCGTGATAGGTGGTGCTGACCTGTCGGGCGAGTTCGGCGCGCAGAGCGTCGAGGCCCAAAACGGCGCCGTACAGGTGCACCTCGTCATCTTCGACCGCGAGACGCGCGATTTCTTGGCGCAACGCCAACGGGGGCGGGGCCATTGGTGCGGCTTGGGACACGTTGAGCAAGGGGCGATCTGGCGCAAAGGTTTTGCCCGCAACCCATGACTGGGCCTCGACAATTGGAGAGCGGGAGGTGCGTGCCATCGGGGTGGCAAGAGGCAGGGGCGTTGTGGTGGCCATTGGGGGCTCCTAAGCGTCAAATCATCCGTTGATTTATACTTAGGCAGCGGGCGGCGGACTGACAATGGCCGCGCACACAAAGCGGGGCATTCAACGCAAAACGCCCTCGCACAGGGGCGAAGGCGTTGAGATTACGGGCTATTTTTGCGCGTGAACCGGAACGTTTTACGTTTCGGGTTTCCCCGTTCGACCTAGCGCGCGGGCTTTAGTCTTTGCCGCGATAGGGCTGCACGTATTGCAGGGCCATATCCCAGGGGAAAAAGATCCATGTGTCTTGGCTGACTTCGGTGACAAAGGTGTCGACCTGTGGGCGGCCTTGGGGTTTGGCGTAGACCGTGGCGAAATGGGCGTTGGGGTAGAGTTTGCGGCACAGCTCAAGGGTTTTGCCGCTGTCCACCAGATCATCAATGATCAAGATGCCTGTGCCGTCTCCCATCATGTCGGCGTCGGGCGCTTTGAGCACCGTGGCCTCGGAGCGGTCTTGGTGGTCGTAGGATTTGACCGAGATCGTATCAACCGTGCGCACGTCCAACTCGCGGGCGATGATCATCGCGGGGGCCATACCGCCACGGGTGATGGCCACGATTGCGCGCCATGCGCCATCATCGGGGCCTTTGCCATCAAGGCGCCACGCCAATGCGCGGCTGTCACGGTGGATTTGGTCCCAAGAGACGTGAAAGCCTTTTTCATGCGGCAAAAGCGGATCGGTCATGTGAGGTTCTTTCTAGAGATGAGCATTAGGTCGTAGCGATTTTTAGTCCAAAAGCGGCAATCATGCCACCCAAGATACGGTCGGTCCAAAGTTTAGCGCGCCCGTAAGCCGTGCGGGCCTTTTTGCGCGAAAAAACAACCGCGACAAACACATACCACATGGTTTCGTTAACAAAGACGAAAAATAGCAGCGCGGCAAGAACGGGAAGGGGCGTGCCTTGCGGGATCAGACCTGCAAAAACCGCACCAAAAAAGATGGCGGGTTTGGGATTGGCGAGCTGTGTGAACAGGCCTAGGCGAACGGCGTTGCCCAAGGACCGCGGCGTGGCCAAGGTGGCCACATCGGGCAGAGGGTCGCGGGCGTGACGGATGGTTTTATATCCGATCCATGCCAAAAACAGCCCCCCCGCCACTTTGAACGCCACATAGGCGCGTGGCACCACTTCAAACATCAAGGCCAGTCCAAACATCGCCGCCATGGCCCAGATCACCGCACCAAGGCCAAAGGCGACCGCAAGCCCGCCTGCGGGGCGAAACCCTTCGGAGGCTGCGGTGCGCACGGACACCACAAACGAAGGGCCGGGTGACATAGCGGCAACGAAATGCAGGGCGAGAATGGACAAAAAGATGGTCAGCGTCATAAGGCGGCCTGTCTCAAATGAACTCCGAGGGCCGCGTTGCAAAACGGGCCCTCGGGGATGATACTCTAAAGGTGGCGTGCCATTAGCCCTTTGTGATGTCGGGCGCGTCGACGGCTTTCATGCCGACAACATGGTAGCCCGCATCAACGTGGTGCGTCTCGCCCGTGACACCCGATGACAGATCGGACAAGAGGTAGAGCGCGGAGCCGCCCACATCGTCGATTGTCACATTGCGGCGCAGTGGCGAGTTGTATTCGTTCCACTTCATAATATAGCGGAAATCACCAATGCCCGACGCGGCGAGTGTTTTGATCGGACCGGCGGAGATGGAGTTGACGCGGATACCGTCCTTGCCCAGATCCTCGGCGAGGTAGCGCACGGAAGCCTCAAGGGCCGCTTTGGCCACGCCCATGACATTGTAATGCGGCATAATGCGTTCGGCACCATAATACGTCATGGTGATCATCGAGCCGCCATCCGTCATCAGCTTGGCGGCGCGTTGTGCCACGGCGGTAAAGGAATAGACGGAGATATCCATCGTCATGTTGAAGTTGTCGCGGCTGGTGTCGACATAGCGGCCACGCAGTTCAGCCTTGTCGGAGAACCCGATGGCGTGGACGATAAAGTCGATCTTGCCCCAACGCGCCTCGATATCGGCAAAGAGCGCATCGACGGATGCCCCGTCTGTTACGTCACATGGCACGACGAAATCGGAGCCAAGTTGCGCGGCCAATGGGTCTACGCGTTTCTTGAGTTGCTCGCCTTGGTAGGAAAAGCAAAGCTCCGCACCGTGTTCCGCCAGAGCCTTTGCAATGCCCCAAGCGATTGATTTGTCGTTGGCGAGGCCCATAATGAGGCCACGTTTGCCTTCCATAAGTTTTGTCATGGTCGGTCCTTTATCCGTATTTACCTGTTGTATCAGGCTTTAGGCGGTTTGAACGCATCTCGCAAGGTTTTGCCCGTGTGCGCGCAAACTTAGCGCGACTTGTCGTGTGGGGTGGAGTGCACTAATTGGGAGGGAGATGGCCAAGGAGGGCAGGGTGATGGACAAACGCAAAGGTATTTTCGCAGGCGACGATCCGTTCGAGATTGCGCGGGCGTGGCTCAAAGAGGCCGAAGGCAGCGAGATCAACGATCCCAATGCGATTGCACTGTCGACGGTTGATCCGGACGGTCTGCCCAATGCCCGTATGGTGTTGCTCAAAGAGATCGCGGATGACGCCTTTGTCTTTTTTACCAATTATGAGAGCCAAAAGGGCACCGAGATCGAGGCCAGCGGCAAAGCGGCCTTTGTGATGCACTGGAAAAGCCTTCAGCGGCAGGTGCGGGTGCGTGGCATTGTCGAGCGTGAAAGCGATGAGGGGTCGGATGCCTATTATAACTCGCGCGCTCTTGGCAGTCGTATCGGGGCATGGGCGTCCACACAGTCGCGCCCGCTGGCCTCAAAGGCCGCATTGATGGAAGCCGTTGCCAAAGAAGGCCTTAAACGCGGCCTAAATCCAAAGCGGCCCGAGTTTTGGGGCGGATACCGAATCCTCCCCGTTGAAATCGAGTTTTGGGCGGCGGGCGAGTTTCGTCTGCATGACCGCTTTCGCTGGCGCAGAGACACTTTAGATGCTGCGTGGTGCATCGAACGATTAAACCCATAATCATTGGTATTTCATCACACATCTAACGCGGCAGGGTGACGCTACGTGACCCCTCTACCTGTTCTAAAAGACAGGTTTGCGTGGCTTGCATCGTGCGCCAATCTGTCTCAATTCTGATCTCGGGATGAGAGGGGACTTGTTGTGAGTGCCCATATGAATGGAGGGAGCGGTAGCGCTCCTATGTGTATATATGACAGATGTTGATGAAGACCTGAGCGTGATTTCAGGTCATGTGAAGTGGTTTGACCCGGTTAGAGGGTTCGGATTTGTGGTGTCAGACGAAGGTGGATCTGACATTTTGCTCCATGCCAATGTGTTGCGCAATTTTGGACAAAGCTCGGTCGCCGATATGGCAAAGATCACGCTTTCGGTTCAAAAGACCGACCGTGGTGTGCAGGCCGTCGAAGTGATTGAGATTACGCCTCCTGATTTGGGTGAGGGTCTGATCCTTGAGGATCTGGAGCCGATTGATGGCGAGACGGAAAATCTTCCGTTGGAGCCGGCACGCGTGAAATGGTTCGACAAGACCAAAGGGTTCGGATTTGCCAACGCGTTCGGGCGCGCCGAAGATATCTTTGTGCACGTTGAGGTCTTGCGCCGCTCCGGTCTGGCTGATTTGATGCCCGGCGAAGCGGTTGGACTGCGCGTCATCGAAGGCCGACGTGGCCGTATGGCCGCACAGGTCACCGCATGGGATGTGGCGATGAAAGATGGCGTGGCGATCCAATATGATGAAGACATCCACGAAATCGACGAGTGATTTCATTCGCAATTGGGTGATTGCAGGGGCTGCGCTGTGCGTGGGGGGCTTTTATGCGTCTCATGCACAAGCGCAGCCTTGTGCGTTTGATCAGGCGGTTGTGTCGGGCGACTTTGGCACCGTGCGATTTGCGGTTGAGGTTGCCGATGATGCGGGCGAGCGCGCCCAAGGGTTGATGCACCGCGAACAGATGCCGCGCTTTTCAGGGATGCTGTTTGTTTATGAGCGTCCCGGGCGTGCGGCGTTCTGGATGAAAAACACCCTTATTCCTTTGGACATGTTGTTTGTGGACGAGCGCGGCGTTGTTACGCGTATCCATGAGAATGCCGTGCCGTTGGATTTAACCGCGATCGAGGGTGGGGATGCGGTGTTTGCCGTTCTTGAGATTAACGGTGGACTGGCGGCGCAGCTTGGGTTGCAAGCGGGCGATACGCTGCGCCATCCTGCCTTTGGGCCGGACGCCGCCGCCCCCTGTGATCCGTGATCGCACTTTAGGCCGTTATTATGGCGCAAATTGCGGTGTTTGCACCTGTGCTGTGCCGGACAAACGATGCTCAAAGCCTTGTAAATCTACATTGTGCGCCGTGCGAATTGATCGCTAGTGCGGATAAACAAAAAAACCCGCAAAAAGGGCTTTTCATTGGCGCGAACAGGCTATAGGAAACGCGCACGGTCGGGGCGTGGCGCAGCCTGGTAGCGCACCTGTTTTGGGTACAGGGGGTCGGAAGTTCGAATCTTCTCGCCCCGACCACATCTACTTACATCTCTCGCATATCGCGATGACCACTTTGCGGTGGTTGACTGCCTCGGGCGGTCGCGATGTTTGCGGTTGGCGTCTCTCCTCCCTTTGATCTTTCGAACACGCCGATCTGTGAGAGGCGGCTCGTGCTTTTGCGCGCACACGCTTAAATTGATTCGAGGCCGTGTGATGCGCTGTGTGAGGTGTCCAAGGTGTCGACTCACAAACCCCAAAGTGACTTTTCCCCCTGTATAGTTGAGGTTAGGGCGCATTGTTGAGGGGCGCGCACAGGATTTGACCACTACATGTGGTGTTTGGTCGCTTTTCGAGCAGGTGCCGCCATGGCGCGCAAATTATTCCATACACGGGATTTTAGGGTTATCCACATTGCCTTGTGTAACGTTTCAAATGCACCTGCGAAGTGGTCAGAAACAAAGGCAAAAATCGAATGCGCCAACCTATCCGAATCGGCATGTCCTGTGGGTAAAATCGGTCAACTCAAAAACGGCTAACAAAACGTGAAATTTCCGTTGACCGAGGGCGTAAAAACGCTGCACATTGTGCGGGCCGAGTGGTTGGCTACTACATATAGTATTAACCGCGGTGAGGGACACGGGGCCGTCGAGGCCGATACTAAGACGCGCACAGATCTGCGCAGGGTAAGGTTTTAACGCCATTCCCCGCACAAGCAGGCCAGCACGTGATGGTATTGGAGCACAGGACAGACCTGCACATATAGTGATGATACGGAATCAATCGCCTCCAGTCAGGCGCCGCGTTGATTTTGCGTATTTTCGCTTTTCCCTCCCGCGCCGCATACTAGATGTAGATTTCAGGTCCGCTAGGACGGCAAGTGTTTAGTGACGATACGCATGAGAGCGACAGGGCAGAAAAATGAAAATAGATCGTAATTTCACCACGGCAGGCAAAGACGCATACGCGAGCATCGCGTTCAGCATGACGACCTCGGAGATCCGCAATCCCGATGGCACCATCGTCTTTAAACTCGACAACTGCGAAGTGCCCGAAACGTGGAGCCAAGTGGCCTCTGACGTGATCGCACAGAAGTATTTCCGCAAAGCAGGTGTTCCTGCGGCGACCAAAAAGGTGAAAGAGAAGGGCGTTCCTGCCTTCCTTCAGCGCTCCGTTCCCGACGAAGATGCGCTTGCCAAATTGCCCGAAGATCAGCGTTTCGTTGGTGAAACCTCCGCCAAACAAGTGTTCAACCGTCTCGCAGGCGCATGGGCCTACTGGGGTTGGAAGGGTGGCTATTTCACCTCCGAGGACGATGCGCGCGCCTACTATGACGAGATGCGGTTCATGCTCGCCCGTCAAATGGCCGCACCGAACTCGCCACAGTGGTTCAACACCGGCCTGCATTGGTCCTACGGCATCGATGGTCCTGGCCAAGGTCACTACTACGTCGACTTTGAAACCAAAGAATTGACCCGCTCGACCTCTGCCTATGAGCATCCACAGCCGCACGCCTGTTTCATTCAATCCGTAGCCGACGATCTCGTCGGCGATGGCGGCATCATGGACCTTTGGGTGCGTGAGGCGCGTTTGTTCAAATACGGCTCCGGCACAGGCACCAACTTCTCATCCTTGCGCGGCTCGAACGAGGCGCTGTCGGGTGGCGGTAAATCCTCCGGCCTGATGGGCTTCCTCAAAATCGGTGACCGCGCTGCGGGCGCGATCAAGTCGGGCGGCACCACACGCCGTGCGGCCAAAATGGTCATCTGCGACATGGATCACCCCGATGTCGAAGAGTTCATCAACTGGAAAGTGATCGAAGAGCAAAAAGTGGCGTCCATCGTCGCGGGCTCCAAAATGCACGAACGTCAACTCAACGCGATCTTTGATGCCATCGGCACATGGGACGGCAAAGAGGCGGACGCGTTTGATCCGGCCAAAAACACCGCCCTCAAAGGCGCGATCAAATCGGCCAAACAGGTCGCGATCCCCGAGACATACGTCAAGCGCGTGTTGGATTACGCAAAACAGGGCTATTCCTCGATCGAGTTCCCGACTTATGACACCGATTGGGACAGCGAGGCTTACGCGTCTGTGTCCGGCCAGAACTCCAACAACTCTGTGCGCGTCACCGATGCGTTCCTCAAAGCCGTCAAAGACGATAGCGATTGGGAATTGATCCGCCGCACCGATGGGAAAGTCGCCAAAACCGTCAAAGCCCGCGATCTGTGGCAGGACGTTGGCCACGCCGCATGGGCCTGTGCCGATCCGGGTATCCAGTTCCACGACACCGTCAACGCATGGCACACCTGCCCCGAAGACGGGCAGATCCGTGGCTCCAACCCGTGCTCCGAGTACATGTTCCTCGACGACACGGCCTGTAACCTTGCCTCTATGAACCTGCTGACCTTCCTCAAGGGCGGCGTGTTTGATGCAGACGAATACATGCATGCGACACGTCTATGGACACTGACGCTTGAAATCTCCGTGATGATGGCGCAATTCCCGTCCAAAGAGATCGCGCAGCGCTCGTTTGACTTCCGCACGCTGGGTCTGGGCTATGCCAACATCGGCGGCTTGCTGATGAACCTCGGCTTTAGCTACGACAGTGCCGAGGGCCGCGCTTTGACAGGGGCGTTGACCGCGATCATGACCGGTGTCTCCTATGCCACGTCCGCCGAGATTGCCGGTGAATTGGGCGCATTCGACAAGTTCGAAAAGAACCGCGAGCACATGCTGCGCGTCATTCGCAACCACCGCAATGCGGCCTACGGTAAAACAACGGGCTATGAGGGTCTCGACGTCAAACCTGTTGCCCTTGATCACGCCAATTGCCCCGATGCGAAACTGGTCGATCTGGCCAAAACCGCTTGGGATGATGCGCTAGAGCTGGGTGAAAAGAACGGCTACCGCAACGCACAGGTCTCTGTGATTGCGCCAACCGGCACCATCGGTCTGGTGATGGATTGCGACACCACAGGGATCGAGCCGGATTTCGCACTCGTGAAATTCAAAAAACTCGCGGGTGGCGGTTACTTCAAAATTATCAACCGCTCTGTACCGGCGGCTCTTGAAAAGCAGGGCTATTCCAGCGCTGAAGTCGAAGAGATCGTCGCCTACGCAGTGGGCCACGGCTCCATCGGCAACGCGCCAGGGATCAACCACACATCTTTGATCGGTCACGGCTTTGGTCAGGCACAGATTGAAAAGATTGAGGCCGCTTTGCCCTCCGCCTTTGATATCCGCTTTGTGTTCAACCAGTGGACGCTTGGCGAAGAGTTCTGCACAGGCACCCTTGGTATCCCTGCGGAAAAACTCAACGATCCGTCATTTGACTTGCTGCGCTCGCTTGGCTTCACCAAGAAAGACATCGAGTTGGCCAACGACCACGTGTGTGGCACAATGACCCTAGAGGGCGCGCCGCACCTTAAGAAAGAGCACTATTCGATCTTTGATTGTGCGAATGCTTGCGGCAAAAAAGGTACGCGGTATCTGTCGGTTGAAAGCCACATCACCATGATGGCTGCGGCGCAGTCGTTCTTGTCTGGTGCGATTTCCAAGACGGTGAACATGCCCAACAACGCGACAATCGACGACTGTCTGGCGGCGTATGAGCTGTCTTGGTCGCTCGGTGTTAAAGCCAACGCATTGTACCGTGATGGCTCCAAATTGAGCCAGCCGCTCGCCACCGCTCTCATTGAGGATGACGAAGAGGCCGAGGAAATTCTCGCCAACGGGTCAACCCACGAGAAAGCAACGGTTCTTGCCGAGAAGATCATCGAAAAGGTCATCATCAAAGAGGTCGCACGCGGCCGTGAAAAGATGCCGGATCGTCGCAAGGGCTACACTCAAAAAGCCAACGTTGGTGGACACAAAGTCTACCTGCGCACCGGCGAATACGAGGGTGGCGCGCTTGGCGAGATCTTCATCGACATGCACAAAGAGGGTGCGGGGTTCCGCGCGATGATGAACAACTTCGCGATCGCGGTCTCTGTCGGCCTTCAGTACGGCGTGCCGCTTGAGGAATTCGTTGATGCGTTCACGTTCACCAAGTTCGAACCTGCGGGCATGGTGCAAGGCAACGACAGCATCAAGAACGCCACGTCGATCCTCGACTACATCTTCCGTGAATTGGCTGTGTCTTATCTGGACCGCACCGATCTGGCGCATGTTAAACCGATGGGTCATGCGTTCGACGATCTGGGACGCGGTGAAAACGAGGGCAAGTCCAACGTGTCGCAACCGTCCGAGGCGGCCTCGGCCAAATCGATCGAAGTGCTCAAGCAGATTTCCTCAACGGGCTACCTGCGCAAGCGTCTTCCACAAGAGTTGGTTGTGCTTCAGGGCGGTGCGGGCGCCATGGCGTTTAGCAATGCAGCCGATGCACAAGCGGCGCTTCAGACCTTGGTGCCTGAGGTGACAGCCTCCGCTGCGGCCTCGGTGTCCTCTGGCACGGCAATGTCTACTGGCACCGTGTCGATGGACGCGCGGGTCAAGGCAAAGATGCAAGGCTACGAGGGTGATCCATGTGGCGAGTGTGGCAACTACACGCTCGTGCGCAACGGCACCTGCATGAAGTGCAACACATGTGGCGGCACCTCTGGCTGTAGCTAAGATTTAGGACGGAACAGACGATGGAATTGATTTTCGATATTGCGGGTCAGGATTGTGTGGCCGACCGTGTGCAAATGCGCGGCAACACGATCATGGCGGATTTTTCGAGTGAGGCGGCGGGGCCATTGGCTGCGGCGTTTGACGAGAGCCGCACCATCGTCCTTCGCGGTATGCCAAGCCTCGATGTGACCTATTCGGTGCAGACCTATTGCACCGACGCGGGCCATGGGTGTTCGGCCGTTTTCTCAGTCAACAGCTCCGCAGGGCGCGTGTTGCACTAAGCCAAGCAATGTCCCCTGACCGCGCATATGTGGGCGGGGGACGGTTCTCACGAACACGGTTCTGGAGCGGATGCGTTCGCTCTCGACGTGGATCAGGCCGCAGGCAATAAAATTACCGGGCGGTATCAATCATGAGCCTGATCAGCGAACCTTAGGGAGCCTTTCTAGGCTCCCTTTTTTAATGGGCGCGCGCCATTTATGTGAGGGTGACCCCGCGCGGCGATGCGTGGTGATCCATGCTCTTGGGCGCGGCTTGGGGGTGCCCCTTTCTTTTGTGGGGTGCGGGGGCGACATCGGGCGGATTGGACTTGCAAGAGGGGGGGCGACCCCCTAGAACGGCCAGTGATTTATTAGGACGGCCCTCGGGCGGTCTGAGTGAGACGTAATTAGACTTAAGAAGGACGCCAACATGCAGGTCACCGAGACCCTCAACGAAGGTCTGAAGCGCGGCTATCAGATCACCATCCCCGCATCCGAGCTTGACGCAAAAGTGCTCGCCAAACTCAAAGAAGCGCAGCCCGAGATCGAGATGAAGGGCTTTCGCAAAGGCAAAGTTCCTATGGCGATGCTCAAAAAGCAGCACGGCCCCCGTGTTCTTGGCGATGCGATGCAGGAAACTGTCGATGGTGCAATGACCGCGCATTTCGAGAAAACAGGTGACAAACCTGCCATGCAGCCAAACGTGGTCATGGAAGGTGGCGAAGAGTGGAAAGAGGGCGACGATGTTGTTGTCAACATGTCCTACGAAGCTTTGCCCGCGATCCCTGACGCCGACCTGTCCGGTGTGAAGATTGAGAAACTCGTCGTGAAAGCGTCTGACGCTGAAGTTGACGATGCTTTGAAAAACCTCGCAGAAACGGCGCAGAATTTCGAAGAGAAAAAAGGCAAATCCGAAGACGGCGATCAGGTTGTGATCGACTTCCTTGGCAAAGTTGACGGCGAAGCATTTGACGGCGGTGCCGCCGAAGATTACCCGCTGGTTCTCGGATCCAACTCGTTCATCCCCGGCTTTGAAGAGCAGCTTGTGGGCGTGAAGGCCGGCGACGAAAAGAACGTCGAAGTGTCCTTCCCCGAAGAGTATGGTGCCGCCAACCTCGCGGGCAAAGCCGCTGTGTTCGAATGCAAAATCAAATCGGTAAACGCGGCTGTTGCGGCTGAAATCGATGACGAGCTTGCTAAAAAGTTCGGCTCCGAAGATCTTGCGACCCTCAAAGGTCAGATCACCGAGCGTCTTGAAAACGAATACGCCGGTGCATCGCGCGCTGTCATGAAGCGTGGTCTGTTGGATCAACTCGACGCTATCGTGTCGTTTGACTTGCCGCCCTCGCTCGTTGAGGCAGAAGCCAAGCAGATCGCGCACCAGTTGTGGCACGAAGAGAACCCAGAGGTTCAAGGCCACGATCACCCTGAGATCGAGACCACAGACGAGCACAACTCACTGGCCGAGCGCCGCGTGCGTTTGGGCCTGTTGCTCGCTGACATCGGTCAAAAGCAAGAGATCCAGATCACCGACGCTGAGTTCACACAAGCTGTGATGAACCAAGCGCGCCAGTATCCGGGCCAAGAGCGCGAGTTCTTTGAATTCGTTCAGCAAAACCAACAGATGCGTCAGCAGCTTCAAGCGCCGTTGTTTGAAGACAAAGTTGTCGACTGGATTGCTGAAAACGCTGATCTGACAGAAAAAGAAGTCTCGAAAGAAGACCTCGAAAAAGCCGTCGAAGCCCTCGACGACGAATAAGGCGCGAGTCGCGCCGGGCTTGCCGGTGCGTTTCTCGAACCGATGACTTAGAAAGGCCGCTCCGATTGGGGCGGCCTTTTTCGTTGGCGTTTGGGGTGTCGCGGTGTCAGGGATGGCCTAGCTGCGCAGGCCCGTCTCGTATAGCAGGCCCATCTTTTTCGCCTCGTAATAGTAGCCTTTGGCGTACCATTTCATCGCGCCGTCGATGTTGCCGCCAGACACCAGATAGGCGCCTTTGAGATATTTTCCCGCCCATTGCAGGTTCACATTCGGGTCGAGGAGTTCGTCGGCGGGGCCACGGTGTCCCATGGTGCGCGCCGTTTGTGGCAGGATTTGCAGCAGACCCCAATACGGCCCATTGCGCGCCCACGGGCGGTGGGTGCTCTCGCGCACGGCTTGGCGGTGGATCAATGCGCGCGGGATCTCGTAGTGGTCGGCCCATGTGTTGATGAGGCCGCGCAACTCTGGCGTCTCGTTGGGAAACATCGGCGGATTGTAGCCGCGGCTGGTCTCAAGAGGGGCGGGCGCTTTGCCACAAGCGATCAGGGCGAGGGGGGCGAGGAAAACAACGCGGCGGGAAATGTGGGGCATGGATAACCTTTGTCACTGAGTATGCGCGACAGGACCATGCGCAGCCCCTATTGCCAAGCGTGATTGAATGGGGTGGCGGAAATTTGCGCGTGGCTTGCCGTCAACGGGCAGCCCAAAAGAAAAGGCCCCGCCAAAACTGGCAGGGCCTTTCCAAAGTCATTTGAGCGACGATTATGCGTCGTCGGAAGCAGCGTCATCACGATCGTTGTCGTCAGCGGCGGAGCCGATTTCGTCAAACAATTCGGAGATTTCGAATTCTGCTTGTGCTTCTTCTTCAGCGGCCAATTCCTGAATGGATTTGCCTTCGGCTTGAAGTTCGGCTTCTTCAGCGGAGCGAGCGATGTTCAACGTAACAGTCGCGGCGACTTCCGGGTGAAGCTGGATCGTCACGTCGCGCAGGCCAAGCTCTTTGATCGGGTGACCGATAATGACTTGTTTGCGGGAAATGGTGAACCCACCTTCGCTTACAACTTCTTCGATGTCGCGCGGGCTTACGGAGCCGTAAAGCGCACCGGAATCGGATGCAGAGCGAATGACAACGAATTTGGTGCCGTTAAGTTTGGCAGCCAATGCGTCGGCTTCTTTTTTGGTTTCGAGGTTCTGTGCTTCGAGCTGTGCTTTGCGTGCTTCGAAAGCTGCGATGTTTGCAGCGGAGGCGCGCAATGCTTTTTCCTGTGGAAGCAGGAAGTTACGTGCGTAACCCTGTTTTACAGAAACAACATCGCCCATTTGGCCAAGCTTGGCCACACGTTCAAGAAGGATAACGTCCATTGTTCAGTACTCCTTACTTAACGGCGTATGGCAGAAGAGCGAGGAAACGAGCGCGTTTGATGGCACGGGCCAATTCACGCTGTTTTTTCGCAGATACTGCGGTGATACGGGAGGGAACGATTTTGCCACGCTCAGAGATGTAGCGCTGCAAAAGACGGGTGTCTTTGTAATCGATCGCGGGTGCATTGTCGCCAGAGAACGGGCAGACTTTGCGACGGCGGAAAAATGGTTTTGCGGCCATGTTAAAGGTCCTTTCCTAGATCTTACGGGCGACGTGGGCGGCGCTCTTCGCGCTCGTCACGTTTTTGCATCTGGACGGAAGGCAGCTCTTTGTGCTCTTCGACCTTGATGGTCATAACGCGCATCACATCGTCGTGCAGGCGCATCAGGCGTTCCATTTCCTGCACGGCAGCAGGGGAGCTGTCGGTGCGCAGGTAGGAATAGTGGCCCTTGCGGTTTTTGTTGATCTTGTAAGCCATCGTTTTGACGCCCCAGTACTCGTGATCTACGAGTTTGCCGCCGTTGTCGGCGAGGACAGTACCAAAATGTTCGATGAGACCTTCGGCTTGTGCGTTGGACAGGTCCTGACGCGCAATGAAGACATGCTCGTAAAGCGGCATGAGTGCTCCAGTTCTATATCAAGCGTATTTCATAGGGCGGGCGTTTGGCCTTTCCGCAGCCCGTCCACGAGAGTCTACGCGGTTCATAAATCCTTTGCGGAAAGGATGTGCTCTTATACGGGTCTGTTTTTGTGGCGCAAGGGGAAAGGCGTGGATTTGGCCTTGTTTTCTTCGATATTTCACGTTTTTGGGCGCGATATGTGACCTATGGTGCGCGGCGGCGGGGGGCGGTGGGGCTGTTGGCGTCGAATTTGCGCAACTTTGCCATATTATCGCCGCGTTGGGCGGCAAAGATTGCTAAAGATTAACCAAAAACGAGCGTGCAATGTCCGATCTGTCAGCATCCACCGGCTTTTCTACATCCCCTAGCTTTAAGGCGTCTACGATTGCGCGCCATGCCACAAATTACGGCTACCGCGTAACACGCGCCCGTCCCATGCGTCTGTGGCTTGACGGGGTTGAGGCCTGTGTCGCGGTTGCGGGCTATGCGGGCGTGTTGATGACCGCCGGATTATGGATATTGCCAGGGTCCGTTGTCACTGCAAGTGTTTTGGGGATCAAAATCGGGTTATCTCTCTCGTTCGGGCTCACTGGGTTGTCGCTTTTGCAGGTGGCGGCGCGGGGGCTTCACCGCGAGGTTCAGGTGGATCGCAAACGCTCACAGATCAGGCTGGTGTGGCGCAATCGCAAGGACGAGACCCGTTTGGCCAACGTGATCGGATTTGATGAGATCGGGTCGTTGTTTTTACGGCGCTCCGCGATGTCGGGCGGGCGCACACGGTTGTTCGTGCGGATCACATCGCTCAAGACGCCCGTAGAGTTGTGTTCCGGCTCTGAGCACGAAATGCAGGGGCTGTGGAATGCCATGAACGTGAATTTACATGCGCCGACTGGCATACAGTCGGTTGTTCCAACGCCATTTGGATCGGCGCGTGTCGGGCGCGCGTACCCCGCAGCGGAGCCTGTTGGAAAAGCGGTATAGCGCTCTGCGATAGAATCGCAAAACGGCACGAATTGGGCGATATCGCGCATTGTGAGCGGGCGGCGGCGGGCGTGTGTCGAAAAGCGGGCAGGTTTAAAGCCATTCAATGTCATCGAAAATTTTAGTAAAATTTAGATACCAAAGATTGGTAAATAAGTGAGGGTTTTAGGCCCTGATTTTGTGACGTCTTTTTTTCAAGGTTTTGAAAACGTTTAGGTATATGGCGATTTGGGCCGTTAACCAATCTGTTCTCTTTTTGTAGGCTTTTCCCGATGGATGGGCGTAGATTCACCGCACAGAGAAGGTGAACCCATGACACTCGTTGAAACATTCAAATCTTATGCACGGCGTGAGGCCGGCGCGGTTACGGTGGACTTTGTTGTCCTGACTGCGACCGTGATGATGTTGGGTGTGGGCGTTTTGACAACGGTGTCGCGTGGATCTCTGGATTATGCGGGCGCATTGGACGAGCACATCAAGGCGATTGAGATTGGCGTTGGCGGCTCGGATACGGGCGGCGGGTCTGGTGGAAGCGCGGGCGCGGGTGTTGGTGGCGGCCAGAACTAAGCTTGGGTGACGCGCGTGAGGGTCGTCATTGGGCATCTGTATGCCATTCCGCAGACTTGCTCTCACAGCCGTATGATTTGCGCCTTTGACTTGCCGTGAGGCGTAGCGCCCGTTATTCCCATGTCCCAAAGACGTTTAACGTGAGGGACAACCATGACACGCGCATTTGTATTTCCAGGGCAGGGTGCCCAGACAATCGGTATGGGCAAGGCGTTGGCCGAGGCCTATCCCGCAGCCAAAGCTATTTTTGACGAGGTGGACGATGCCTTGGGCGAAAAGCTGTCTACGCTGATTTGGGAGGGCGATATTGACGCGCTCACATTGACCCAAAACGCACAGCCCGCTCTGATGGCGACCTCTTTGGCCGCTTTGCGCGCGCTTGAGGCAGAAGGGTTCAGTGTTGCGGATGCGGCGTTTGTTGCGGGTCATTCTTTGGGTGAATATTCGGCACTGGCTGCGGCGGGGGCAATTTCGGTGGCTGATACCGCGCGCCTGTTGCGGACCCGTGGTCAAGCAATGCAAGCGGCGGTGCCCGTGGGTGTTGGCGCAATGGCGGCGCTATTAGGACTTGATTTCGCAACCGTGCAAGAGGTGGCTGCCGAGGCCGCAGCCGAGGGCGAAGTGGTCCAAGCCGCCAATGACAACGATCCCGGACAGGTGGTTGTGTCGGGGCACAAGGCGGCTGTCGAGCGCGCGTGCGAGATCGCCAAAGCGCGGGGCGCAAAACGTGCGGTCCTATTGCCGGTATCGGCACCGTTCCACTGTGCACTGATGGAGCCCGCCGCACAGGTTATGGCGCAAGCGCTTGATGATGTTGAGATTTTGGCACCGTGTGTGCCGTTGATCGCCAATGTCGAGGCCGCAGCGGTGACTGATCCGGCGCTCATCCGGTCCTTGTTGGTTAAGCAGGTCACAGGCTCGGTGCGCTGGCGTGAAAGTGTCGCCTACATGGGCGCGCAGGGCGTCACCGAAATCTGGGAAATCGGGGCAGGCAAGGCCTTGTCCGGCATGGTGCGCCGCATCGACCGTGACATCGCGTGCACCGCGATTGGCACACCCGACGATATCGCAAAACTCAAAGCGTAAGCGCGAAGCAGGCGCAGGTATTCAAAGCGGAACACGCTTTAAGAAAGGCAGTAATATGTTTGATTTGACAGGTAAAAACGCACTTATCACAGGTGCATCTGGTGGCATCGGTGGCGCAATCGCCAAGGCGCTTCATGGTGCGGGGGCGACTGTTGTGTTGTCTGGCACGCGCCAAGAGCCGCTTGACGCTTTGGCCGCCGAACTGGGCGAGCGGGCGTATGTGTTGACGTGCAATCTGTCCGACAAAGACAGTGTTGAGGCACTGCCGAAACAGGCGATTGAGGCCATGGGATCGGTCGATATTTTGGTGAATAACGCAGGCATCACGCGCGATCAGTTGTTCATGCGCATGTCCGACGACGAGTGGGATAGCGTGATCAACGTCAACCTCACCTCGACCATGCGCCTGTGCAAGGGCGTGATGCGCGGCATGATGAAGGCGCGTTGGGGTCGTATCGTGAATATTTCATCCATCGTCGGCGCCACAGGCAATCCGGGTCAGGCGAACTATGCGGCGTCCAAGGCCGGTATGGTCGGCATGTCCAAATCGCTCGCCTATGAGGTCGCATCGCGCGGAATCACCGTGAACTGTGTGGCGCCCGGATTTATCGCCACGGCGATGACCGATAAGCTGACCGACGAGCAAAAAGACAAGATCAACGTGCAAATCCCCGCTGCCCGTATGGGCAACCCTGAGGAAATTGCGGCGGCTGTGTTGTATCTCGCATCTGCCGAGGCAGGGTATACCACGGGCGCAACAGTGCATGTGAACGGCGGCATGGCAATGCTCTAAGGCCTATGTTGCGTTAAGGCTTTGTGTCATTGGCGCGAAGTTTTAACGTAGGGTTACAAATGATTTGCCCTCCTCGTACAGTGTGCTATAGGCGGGCCGAGTTAGTTATGAGAGTGTAAAATTCTCGTAGCCATGTTTGGGGTTTTCGGAAATCAGGACTTGAAAAAGTTCTCCCGATCCCGACATGATCTAAGCGGCCCGAGGGCCAAGACCAAAAAGTGGGCATCGGGCCCCATATATGTGAGGAAAGAATATGAGCGACATCGCAGATCGCGTTAAAAAGATCGTCGTCGAGCATCTCGACGTTGAAGAAGACAAAGTAACTGAGACGGCGTCTTTCATCGACGATCTTGGCGCAGACAGCCTCGACACAGTTGAGCTGGTTATGGCCTTTGAAGAAGAGTTCGGCATCGAAATCCCTGACGACGCTGCTGAAACAATTCAGACATTCGGCGACGCAGTGAAGTTCATCACTGAAGCTTCCTAAGCCTCACCGCTTAGACAGAATTAGAAAACGGCGCGGCCTGAAAAGGGCGGCGCCGTTTTTTTGTGTTTGGGTGGGGGCGTTGACCGAGTGCGCGGCGTTTCAGCGAATGGCAGGTTGGAGCCGACTTTGACAGATGCTGCGCGTTGCGCAAATGTCTGCTATGTGAATGGAAGCTAACTTAGCAAAGCTTCTACTTTTCAGTGGCGCGTCCCGAATAGGCTTAACTATTACTAACTATTTGCAACAGTCAGGAACGGGCAAGTTCTCAGCAAAGCCTCCGCCACGGCTTCAACAAATCTATCTAAACGTTTGAACGGCGCTTCGTTCTTGAAGCCCACGCATTTGCAGTTTTGCGATAGTGAGATTGATACGCTCGCTTTCGCGATTCACGGCCGTCAGACGGATCCGAGAGTTCGAGCAGAGCTATCCGAGAAATAGCAACTTCATCGAACGCCTCATGGTGGTGAATTCCATGCCTTGCTCTAATTTCCGGATCGAATTCCTTGTCAAACGTCTTAATAAACTTGCCAAAATCCAATCCATGATTGGGAACCGCGCTTTTAACTGCCTTAGAGAGCACTTTTAGCCGTTCTCGAAATTGATAGAATCGCGCAAAATACATTTCACAACAGTATTTTAAGTGACTTTCGCGCGTAACGGGCGCGCGGGAAAATGGGTAGCGCCGAAAATACCATTCGACATCGCGAAGCGCATTTGCAGTGCTCAATAGCTCCAGGTAACAAGTCACGACCGCATGCTCTAACTCCATCTCAAGCGAGAACTTGAAATCTCCAGCATGTTTTTCGGGAGGCATGAATTCGTCGTCAAAATTGAGCGTATAGCCGATGTGTGAACGCTTCCATTCTCGCCAACCAGGATACTCTTGTAGCTTATGCATCCAATCCCGATGTGCGATCGAAATTCGTTCTTGAGCTGTACTACTGGGGGGCATCTTTTTTTCAGCTCGTTTATTGCTCGCAGGAAGCAAGCCTGATTTACATCACTAAACTAACCTAGCAAGACAATCCAAGTAAATTCAAGTGCTGGTCGGGGGCAGAAAGCTGCCATTGTCGTTGACCGAGCAGACTGTGACTTAGTCCCGCAACGCAGTCATTGAAGCTTAAGCGCTCAACCAACATCACTCACCAAAATCCGCCAATCCGCCGTTAGGGGGCGAGCGGGGTCTTTCATCGGAGTGCGCACCCGTGTAATAAACGTCTAAACAAAATTTTAGAGGGGGCAGAGCACATGCGCCGCGTCGTTGTCACAGGACTTGGAATGGTATCACCGCTTGCATGCGGTGTTGAGGAAACATGGACGCGTTTGCTCGCCGGAGAATCGGCCGCAGGCACGATTCAGCGGTTTGACGCGAGCCATTTGGCCACAGACTACGCGTGCGAAGTGCCGCGCGGTGATGGCAGCAACGGAACGTTCAACCCCGATGACTGGATGCCCAAAAAAGACCAAAAGAAGGTCGATGATTTCATTCTCTACGGTATTGCGGCGGCCAATCAGGCGCTGACCGATGCGAATTGGTTGCCCGAGGACGAAGAGGACCGGTTGCGCACGGGCGTTCTGATTGGGTCCGGCATTGGCGGGTTGTCGTCGATTGCGGATACGGCAATTTTGCTTAAGGAAAAGGGGCCGCGCCGTGTGTCGCCGTTCTTTATCCCCGGCTCGTTGATCAACCTGATCTCGGGTCAGGTGTCGATCCAGTATGGTTTCAAGGGTCCAAACCACTCTGTTGTGACGGCCTGTTCGACGGGGGCGCATGCCATTGGCGATGCGGCGCGTTTGATCATGCTCGACGATGCGGATGTGATGGTTGCGGGCGGTGCGGAAGCCGCGATTTGCGAATTGGGCATCGCGGGCTTTAACGCGTGTAAAGCGCTGTCCACCAAACGCTCCGACGATCCCAAAGCGGCGAGCCGTCCCTATGATGACGACCGTGACGGGTTCGTTATGGGTGAGGGTGCGGGCATTGTTGTGCTTGAGGAATACGAGCACGCCAAAGCGCGTGGCGCAAAGATTTATGCGGAAATTGTGGGTTACGGCCTGTCGGGTGACGCCTATCACATCACGGCACCCGCGTCGGATGGTGATGGTGGCTACCGTGCCATGGAGGCCGCAATCAAACGTGCGGGTCTGACGCCCGATGATATCGATTATATCAACGCGCATGGCACCTCGACCATGGCCGACACCATCGAGTTGGGCGCGGTCGAGCGTCTGATGGGCGATGCGGCGTCAAAGGCCACGATGTCGTCGACCAAATCCTCCATCGGCCACTTGTTGGGCGCGGCGGGTGCGGTTGAGGCGATTTTCTGTGTGCTTGCGATCCGCGATCAGGTGGCACCACCTACGATCAACCTCGACAACCCAGCCGTTGAGCCGAAACTTGATCTCGCGCCCAATGCGAAACGCGAGCGCGAGATTAACGTGGCTCTGTCGAATTCGTTCGGGTTCGGGGGCACGAATGCGTCCCTCGTGATGAAGAAGGTCACGGACTAATGTGGCGATCTATCGCGTCTAACGCATTGACGCTGTTTATTTTTGTTCTCATCGCGGTGGCGGGCGTCATCGGGTGGGGCAAGAACCAGTATACCGCAGATGGACCGCTCTCCGAGGCGATCTGTTTGCGTGTGTTGTCGGGTTCAAATTTCACGCGGGTGTCGGACGATCTGTATTCCCAAGGGGCCGTGACCAGTGCGTCCATCTTGCGGATGGGGGCCAAGTATTCCGAAAAGACATCACAGCTCAAGGCGGGTGCGTTTTTGATCCCTGATGGCGCGTCGATGGATGAGATCGTGGATATTGTCACCCGTGGTGGCGCGTCCAGTTGCGGGACCGAAGTTGTCTACCGCATCGGTGTGAACCGCACGCAGGTGCAGGTGCGCGAATTGGACCCTGCCACGCAAGCCTATGTTGAGACGGCCGAATTCCAACCTGGTGAGGCGGGCGACGAGGGGGATGTGATCCCTGCGGCCTTTATGGCGGTGCGCAGTGCGGCTGATACGCGGTACCGCGTGTTGATCGCCGAGGGCACAACGGTGTGGCGTGTGGTCGAAAGCCTCAAGGATGTGGACGTTTTGCAAGGCTCTGTTGAGGCCGATGAGATGCCCGCCGAAGGGATGCTTGCGCCCGATAGCTATGAGGTTCTGGACGGCTCGGACGTGGATGATTTGATCGCCCGTATGGTGAGTGCGCAAGAGGCGCGGATCGCGGCAATTTGGGCAAAGCGGTCTGATGATCTGCCCATCTCGACGCCTGAGGAGATGCTTACCCTTGCCTCTATCATCGAGAAAGAGACTGGCATTGCCGATGAGCGTCGCCAAGTGGCGTCTGTGTTCGTGAACCGCCTCAATCAGGGCATGCGTTTGCAAACCGATCCGACCGTGATCTACGGTGTGACCAATGGTGTGGGCTATTTGGGGCGCGGTTTGCGTCAATCGGAGCTGCAATCTGACAGTCCGTACAACACCTATGTGATCAGTGGTTTGCCACCTGCGCCGATTGCCAACCCTGGTGTGGCGTCTTTGGAGGCGGCGGTTGATCCGGATACGACACCGTTTATCTTCTTTGTTGCGGATGGAACGGGGGGGCATGCCTTTGCGGTCACGCTCGCCGAGCATAACGCCAATGTCGCAAAATGGCGCAGGATCGAAGCCGATCAATAGACCCCAGAGAGCGCCCTGATGTGGCGCTCTTTTTGGTTGTGCGGGTTAGTATTGTCCTTCGGTTTCGATATGCACAGTCGCGCCGCAATGCTTGCAATGTGTGGCATCGGCATCATGGAGGAGTAAGCCGCAGTCTTTGCATTCAAAGCGGACTTTTGACGGGCGAAACAACACTTGGGCCAGTCGCAAGAACAGCGTGACGCCAAAGAACATGACCCCGATCGACAACAAGCGCCCCGTTGTCCCCTCAAGGGTGATGTCGCCAAAGCCCGTTGTTGTGAGCGTGGTGATGGTGAAATAGAGCGCATCGGCGTAGTTGCGGATGTTGGGGTTGTGGCCGTGCTCAAGCGCGTAGATCAGCCCCGTGGTGACAAAGATGAACACCAACAGGTTGATTGCGGCGACGATCACCTCTTCGCGGCGACGAAAGAAGGTGAAGTCCTGACGCAGGCGGTTCATCAACTGGTAGGTGTGCAAAAGGCGTAATGTGCGCAAAATGCGCAAAAAACCCAAACCTTCGCCCGCAAGCGGCGCGATGAACGAGATCATGGCAGCAATATCGGCCCATGTGGCGAAACTGCGAAAATACCGTGCGCGGTTTTGGGTCACATAGACCCGCGCGGCGAAATCCATGAGGATTAGCACACCAAACACCATGTCGAGCCGCTCGATCAGCGGTGTGTGCACCACAAACGATGTTGCGATCACAAAAACGATGGTGAACAGGTCAAACGCCAAGAGCGCGTAGCGAAAGCGGTGCGCACGGTCGGTTTCACTCTCATAAATCTCATGCAGTGTCGCGGCGAAGCGTTGGGCCATAAACCGGCCTCCCTCTTAGTGCCTGAAACGAGGCTATGGCATTGGTTATGGCCAAAAGTGCGCGCTGTTCAAGGGGGTGACATGCCGCGTGTGGGCGCGGGCGGCTCACTGTCTGAGCGCACCGTGCGCTGCATTAGGCGCGTGTTTGCCCCATCTGTGTCACTTTGAATGGATGCTGGAAGGCGCGGGTCGATGGGCTGACGATACCTGAGGGGGTGTGTAAGCGCACGGTTTGGTCGGGGTTTCTTGTGCAAACAAGTGGCACCGGTCGGGCGTCCCGCGGCTCTTGTGCGGAGGATAACGCAGCATAAGAGGCAGAACTCATGAAAGAGACGTCATCAGTGGGGGATGAGTACGACTGGGCCGAGAAAATGAATGAGGCCGTCGACGATCAATTGAAACGGGCCATTGTTGTCTTGCAACAGGCGATGGAGGCCATAGAGGCGGGAGACAGCGGAGCGACGAAGGGGATCAAGCCATTTTTGCTTGATCTGCATCGCGCACAGCAGTCCTTCATAACCGAAAGGCAAAAACGTGATGAGGACAGACGCAAAAACGGAGGATTGGGACGTGGCGAAGTCGACTTTGACGCCTCCCGATCTGAGATCATTGATCGCTTGGCTAGCCTGTATGCCACGCGACACCCAAGATGCGTTTCTGACTGAACTGGGGGAGGGGGCGCTGACAGCGCTCCCTTTCATGTTCGAGGCATGGGCGTTGGATCATCAGGTGCCGCCCAAGGGCGATTGGCGCACGTGGGTGATCATGGGCGGGCGCGGTGCGGGAAAGACCCGCGCGGGGGCCGAATGGGTGCGCACACAGGTCGAGGGCGCCAAGCCACTCGATAAGGGGCGTGCCAAGCGGGTGGCCCTAATAGGCGAGACCTATGATCAGGCGCGCGAGGTTATGGTGTTTGGCGATAGCGGCATTTTGGCGTGTTCACCGCCGGACCGCCGCCCCAAATGGGTTGCAACGCGGCGCGCTCTTGTGTGGCCAAACGGCGCGGAGGCGATGGTGTTTTCGGGCTCTGACGGCGAGGCGTTGCGCGGCCCGCAGTTTGATGCGGCTTGGGTTGATGAGTTGGCCAAATGGAAAGACCCGCGCGGGGCGTGGGATATGCTTCAGTTCGGATTGCGGTTGGGCGATGATCCGCGCCAAGTCGTGACCACCACGCCGCGCAATGTTGACGTGCTCAAGGACATTATTGCCGCGCCGTCGACCGTTATGACGCAGGCCTGCACACAGACCAATGCGGCGAATTTGGCGCAATCGTTCTTGGAGGAGGTGCGCGTGCGCTATGCGGGTACGCGGCTTGGGCGTCAGGAATTGGACGGTGTGTTACTCGATGAGGAAGAGGGCGCGCTGTGGTCGCTTGCCAAACTGGATGCGGGACGGGTCGATGACATTCCCGAGTTGGACCGCATTGTGGTGGCGGTTGATCCGCCGGTCACTGGGCATAAAGGCTCTGATGAGTGCGGCGTTGTGGTCGTGGGGGCGGTGACACGCGGGGAGCCGCGCAATTGGCGGGCGTTCGTGTTGGAGGATGCCAGCGTGTCGGCGGCCTCCCCAACCGTTTGGGCGCAGGCGGCTCTTGATGCGCGGGCGCGGTGGGACGCAGACAAGATTGTAGCGGAGGTCAACCAAGGCGGCGACATGGTGGAAACCGTGTTGCGACAGATTGATCCGATGGTGCCGTTCAAGGCAGTGCGGGCCACGCGTGGAAAGGCGGCGCGGGCCGAACCTGTGGCGGCGCTTTATGATCAAGGGCGGGTGGCGCACACCCGCAATCTTGGCGCGTTAGAGGACCAGATGGTGAAAATGACCGCACAGGGGTTTCAAGCGAGCGGATCACCCGACCGTTTGGATGCGCTGGTGTGGGCGGTGCATGACTTGATGATTGCTCCCGCAGCGGTGGCGATGCGGCCTAAAATCCGCAGCTTATAGGGTCAAAACCCCAACGTGACTTGAACGGATCGCCTCGGCGGTCCGTTTTGCATTTGTGGGGTGTTGCGCGGTGCGCGGGGCAGCGTGCGCAGGGGTTACGGAGTCTTTTTACCTTTCGTTTAGAACTTGTCTCAACGACGGCGCGGGCATTTGCCAAGAGCGCGAAACGATCAGGAGACGAGAGACACATGTTTGATTTTCTCAAGCGCAGCGTAGACGGACCTCATGAGGTCAAAGCCTCCGCCACAGGTCCAGTCGTAGCGGCCATGTCGGGTGCGGGGCGTGTGGCGTGGAGCCCGCGTGATACCGTGAGTTTGACGCGGGTTGGCTTTACCGGCAATCCCGTTGGCTTTCGCGTGGTCAAGTTGATTGCGGAGGCGGCCAGTGCCTTGCCAGTGGTGGTGCAAAGCGCCACGCAGCGGTTCAACACACATCCGTTGTTGTCCGTCATTGAGCGGCCAAATTCGGCGCAAGGGCGCGCCGAGTTGTTCGAGGCGCTCTATGCCCAGCTTTTGTTGTCGGGCAATGGCTATCTGGAGGCTGTGGGCGAGGGGGCAGTGCGCGAGCTGCATGTGTTGCGCTCAGACCGTATGAGCCTTGTTCCCGGGGCGGATGGTTGGCCCGTGGCGTATGAATATGCGGTGGGCGGGCGCACGCACCGCTTTGCCGTGACGGACGGGGCAACGCCGATCTGTCATATCAAATCCTTTCATCCGTCTGATGATCACTATGGCTTGTCACCGATCGTGGCAGCCGCCACGGCGATTGATGTGCATAATTCGGCGTCACGGTGGTCAAAGTCACTGTTGGACAATGCCGCACGCCCCTCTGGCGCGATAGTTTACAAGGGCGCGGACGGTCAGGCCGCGATGAGTTCGGATCAATACGACCGTTTGCTCAGCGAGATGGAAAGCCATCACCAAGGGGCGCGCAATGCGGGTCGCCCGATGTTGCTTGAGGGCGGATTGGATTGGAAGCCGATGGGCTTTTCTCCCTCCGATATGGAATTTCAAAAGACCAAAGATGCCGCGGCGCGCGACATTGCGGTGGCGTTCGGTGTGCCGCCCATGTTGCTCGGTCTCAACGGCGATGCGACATACGCCAATTACCAAGAGGCCAATCGCGCCTTTTACCGTCTGACGGTGCTGCCGCTTGTGTCCAAGGTCACAAGTTCGGTGGGGCATTGGTTGTCCGAGATGACCGGCGACGCGGTGACGCTCAAACCTGATCTGGACCAAGTGCCAGCTTTGGCCGCCGAGCGCGATGCGCAGTGGGCGCGGGTGGCAGAGGCAAAGTTCCTCACACCCGATGAAAAACGCAGGATGCTTGGTCTGCCGCCTCTTGCGGATGGTGCGCCGTTTGATGCGCAGGAGGTTTAGGATGGATCATGAAATGACACTGGGACTTGAGCACAAGTTTTGCCGTTTGGGCGCCGCGCAGGTCGTCGAGACGGGCGTAGAAATCGAAGGCTATGCCTCGCTCTTTGGCACGCAAGATAGCGGTGGCGATATCGTCGCCAAGGGCGCTTATAGCGCGTCTCTTGTGGCGCTCAAAGCCAAGGGGGCGCGCGTCAAGATGCTATGGCAGCACGATCCGGCCCAACCCATCGGCGTGTGGGACGTGGTGCGAGAGGATGCGCACGGCCTGTTCGTCAAGGGGCGTATTTTGACCGATATCGAAAAGGGCCGTGAGGCGGCAGCGCTCATTGAGGCGGGGGCGATTGACGGATTGTCGATTGGCTACCGGACGGTGCGTGCCCGAAAAACGGATGGCGGCGCGCGCGTCCTGTCCGAGCTGGAGCTTTGGGAGGTGTCGCTTGTGACCTTTCCGATGCTTCCGCAAGCGCGCATCGCAGCGCAGACCAAGGGCCACACGCCCGGGGACGGTGATGCGATGTTGCGCGATATCGCGGAGGCTCTGTCGAGCGCCCGCATGGAGTTGACCGAGGCCAATACATCGCCCGCAGGTCAGTCCTTTCACCGCGAACCGACACACAAAGGATTGTTTGGATGAGCACACCCCAACCACAGGCGCGGGGCGCAATTGACGTGAGCCCAGCCGCGTCAAACCCCGCCACACACGTGAAATCCGCTTTGGCCGGTTTCATGCGTGATCTCAAGGACTTTCAGTCCGCAATTGATACGAAACTCAATCAACAGGAAGAGCGCTTGACCATGCTTGATCAAAAAACACAGACCACTGGCCGTCCGGCCCTATCGGCCTCTTATGAGGTGGACCTCTCGCATAAATCCGCAATGGAGACTTATGTGCGCAACGGCGATGATGATGCGCTACGCGGTCTCACGCTAGAGGGAAAATCCATGTCAACGGCCGTGAATGGCGATGGCGGATTTCTTGTTGATCCACAGACGTCTGCGACGATCCAGACGGTGCTCAAATCCACAGCTTCGATCCGTTCCATCGCCAATGTGGTGAATGTCGAATCCACGTCCTATGACGTGCTCATCGACACCTCGGACATTGGCTCTGGTTGGGTCTCTGAAACGGGTGCAGTGGGCGAGACATCGACGCCGACAATCGACCGTATTTCCATTCCGCTCTATGAGCTGTCGGCCCTGCCGAAAGCCTCGCAGCGTCTTTTGGATGATGCGGCGTTTGATATCGAAAGCTGGCTTGCGGCGCGGATTGCCGACAAGTTTGCAGGCTCCGAGGCATCGGCGTTTATCAACGGGGACGGAGTGGACAAGCCTACGGGTATTTTGGCCCATGCGCAGGTTGACAATGATGCGTGGGTTTGGGGCGCGCTGGGCTATGTGGCCACAGGCACCAACGGCGGGTTTGACACGTTCAACCCTGCGGATGCGATTGTCGAATTGGTCTATGCGCTTGGGGCGCAGTATCGGTCCAACGGCGCGTTTGTGATGAACTCCAAAACCGCAGGCCAAGTGCGCAAACTCAAGGACGCCGATGGTCGGTTCTTGTGGTCGGACGGTCTTGCGGCGGGGGAACCTGCTCGTTTAATGGGCTATCCGGTTCTTGTGGCCGAAGACATGCCTGACATTGCGTCTGATGCAGCCGCGATTGCCTTTGGTGATTTCAAGGCGGGCTATACCGTGGCCGAGCGTCCCGATGTGCGCATTTTACGTGATCCGTTCTCCGCCAAGCCGCATGTGTTGTTTTATGCAACCAAGCGTGTGGGCGGTGATGTGTCCGACTTTGCAGCGATCAAGTTGCTGAAGTTCTCGGTCTCCTAATCCTCAAACGACCCTGTCTCTGCCTGTCTTTATGACGACTGGCGGGGGCAACGGGATGCGCGGCGCAACGCCCAATGTGTTGTCTAGCTGCTCCCCCTCCGTCCGAGCGACACGGGCGGCCGCGCATCTTTCACACCAGTAGGTCCGAGGGGGACCGAGTTTCGGAGAGTTGCGATGATGTTGATGGAGCAGACACAAGTTCCCGTGGGTGTACTCCCGTTAGAGCTGTTCAAAGACCACCTGCGCCTTGGCACAGGGTTTGGTGTGGATAGCGTTCAAGACGGGATGCTTGAAACCTATCTGCGGGCGGCCATAGCCGCGATTGAGGCGCGCATATCCAAGGCGCTGATTGCACGTGATTATAGCTATACGGTGAGCGCGTGGCGCGATTTGGCGGCGCAATCATTGCCCGTCTCCCCCGTGAGCGCGATTACCGCGTTTGTGATTGTGGACCGTGCCGGCGGCGAGGTGATGATCGATCCGAGCAAATACATGCTTGAGCCTGACATGCATCGTCCGCGCCTTGTGAGCCTTGGGTTTATGCTGCCGCAGGTGCCCGTGGGGGGTGCTGCGCGGATCGAGTTTACGGCGGGCTTTGGTCCGACGTGGTCGGATGTTCCCGGTGATCTTGCCCAAGCGGTATTTTTGCTTGCGGCGCATTACTATGAGCACCGCTTTGAAGGGGCCGCAAGTGAACGCGACATGCCGTTTGGCGTGGCTCCGCTGTTGGACCGCTATCGCAACATCCGGATTTTTGGAGGGCGTGGCTAATGCAGAGCGTTTATCTAAATCGCCGTTTGACGTTGCAACAGGTCCAGCGTGTTGCGGATGGGGCGGGCGGATATCACGACACTTGGGGGGCGCTCGGGGTGGTGTGGGCCGCGATTGACGCGCGCTCTCAGGGTGTACCCGCATTGGTGCGCATCACGGTGCGCGGCGCACCTGTGGGCCATGCCCACCGTCCAAAGCTCGATCAACGGTTTGTCGATGGGACGCGCAGCTATGTGATTGTCTCCGTCACCGAGAGCGATCCCCATGGTCACTACCTGACGTGTCAGGCCCGCGAAGAGGTGTCGCTATGAGCTATGGGGTTGGAGCGGCGCTACAATCCGCGATCTTTCAAGCCATCGCCAATGACGCGGCGGTTGTGGGATTTGTGGGGGCCAATGTGTTTGATGCACCGCCGTCGGGCACAGTGCCGCCGCTATATGTCACGCTTGGGCCAGAGACGGTTGTGGATGCCTCTGACCAGACGGGACAGGGCGCGCGCCATGCGGTTGTGGTGAGTGTGCTGTCGGATATGGCGGGATTTTTGCGGGCCAAGCAGGTCGCGGCCGCCGTGTCGGATGTGCTTGTGGATGCCGATTTGAGCCTCACACGCGGCCACCTTGTTGGACTGTCTTTCGTGTCGGCAAAGGCGCGGCGCGTCCCGAATAGTGATGTGCGCAGGATCGATATGACATTTCGCGCACGCGTCGAAGATAACTGATTTCAAACGATAAAACGGAGCATTCCTATGGTTGCGCAAAACGGAAAAGATCTTCTGATCAAGTTGGATATGGACGGTGCAGGTCTATTTGAAACCATCGCGGGGCTACGCGCCCAGCGGATCTCGTTCAACGCGGAAAGCGTTGATGTCACCTCGCTTGAAAGTGGCGGTGGATGGCGTGAGTTGTTGGGGGGCGCGGGGGTCAAAAGTGCCGCCATCTCGGGCTCGGGCGTGTTCAAAGACACCAACACCGATGAGCGTGCGCGCCAGATTTTCTTTGAGGGGTTGGTGCCCAATTTCCAAGTCATCATTCCCGATTTCGGCGTGGTCGAAGGCCCGTTTCAGATCACCGCCATCGAATATGCCGGCAGTCACAACGGCGAGGCCACATATGAGTTGTCGATGGCATCAGCGGGTCAGATGACCTTTGTGGCGGATTAAGCCATGGCAAACCCGTTTCAAGGCGAAGTGGCGCTTACCCTAAACGACGAGCGGCGTGTGCTTAAGCTGACACTTGGCGCGTTGGCCGAGTTGGAGGCGGGGTTGCAGACCGACACGCTTGTGGCACTCGTCGAGCGCTACGAGGCGGGCCAGTTTTCGTCGGCGGATGTGGTGCGGGTTGTTGTTGCGGGATTGCGCGGCGGCGGTTGGCAGGGCGGCTATGACGACATTCTGACCGCCGACATCACGGGTGGGCCGCTTGAGGCGGCGCGGGTTGGTGCGGCGCTTTTGGCGCGCGCGTTTACCGTGCCGAGCTGAGGGGCGCACGATGAGCAAAATGTCGGATCAGCCTTTGGATCAGGACGGTGTGGATTGGCCTGCGCTCATGCGGGCCGGGATACGGGGCTTGGGGCTACGCCCTGCCGAGTTCTGGGCGCTAACGCCCGCCGAGCTGTTGATGATGCTGGGTACAGATCGTGGTGCGACCGCGATGGGGCGCGTGCGATTGGACGAACTGGCGCGGGCATATCCCGATACGCCGCAATATTCCCCGAAGACGGAAGGGCAAAATAATGGATGATTTCAACACGCTGGACCGGTTCGAGGATCGTGTGGCGGACATGGAAAGTGTGATCGGCGGGGCCGAAGGAATAGCCGCTGCGTTCAACCGTGAAATGGTGCAATTGCAAGCCACCGTGGCGCAAACGCAGCGCGAGATCGGCGCGCTTGAGCGAGGCATTTCGCATGGGCTCAAACGCGCGATCGACGGGCTTGTGTTCGATGGTGATACCTTATCGGATGCGCTTAAGGGTGTGGGGCGGTCTATGCTTGATGCGGCCTATAACGCCGCTGTACGCCCTGTGGCTACGCATGCGGGGTCGGTGCTTGGAAGCGGGCTAGAGGCGGTGATCCAAGGTCTGATGCCCTTCGCAAACGGTGCATCCTTTGCCCAAGGTCGCGTGCAGCCCTTCGCTACGGGCGGGATCGTGTCTCAGGCAACGTATTTTCCCATGCGTGGCGGGGCGGGCGTGATGGGCGAGGCTGGACCAGAGGCCATCATGCCGCTTGCGCGTGGGGCCAATGGCAAGCTTGGGGTGCAGGCCTCGGGCGGTGGCCGCTCCGTTAACGTCACCATGAACATCACCACTCCTGACGTGCAGGGGTTCCAGCGCTCACAAAGCCAGATCGCCGCGCAGTTGAGCCGTGCCGTGGGGCGTGGCCAGCGTAACCGTTAAGCGACAGTAGATTTTTCAAAGGATTAGACATGGCGTTTCATGATGTGAGATTTCCCGCGAACTTGAGTTTTGGATCTGTGGGCGGGCCTGAGCGGCGCACGGATGTTGTCACACTGGCAAACGGGTTCGAAGAGCGCAACACGCCGTGGGCCCATTCGCGCCGCCGGTATGACGCAGGACTGGGCATGCGGTCGCTTGATGACATCGAGCGTCTGATTGCCTTCTTTGAGGCGCGCCAAGGTCAGATGTTCGGCTTTCGTTGGAAAGACTGGTCCGATTTCAAATCCTGTCTGGCCTCGAGCTCGGTGGCCTATGATGACCAAGAGATTGCCAAGGGCGATGGTGTCACGATGAGCTATCCGTTGTGTAAGCTCTATGCTTCGGGCCGCGCGCAGTACCGGCGACCCATCGTCAAACCTGTGTTTGGTACGGTGCGTGTGGGTGTGGGTGGCGTTGAGTTGCAAGAGGGCATTCATTGGAGTGTGGATATTGACGCGGGATTGATCACGTTCGTATCGCCGCCAGAGGAACATGTGGAGATCACGGCGGGGTTTGAGTTTGACGTGCCGGTGCGGTTCGACACCGACCGCATTGCCACCTCTGTGGCCTCGTTTCAGGCGGGCGAAGTACCCGATGTGCCGATTGTGGAGGTGCGTGTGTGATGGCTGTTCCCTCCGATCATTTTCCGGCCGCGCTCAAGGCGCATTTGGCGCGTGGTATTACGACCGTGTGTCGCGCATGGGCGTTGACGCGGCGCGATGGTGTGGTGCTCGGGTTTACCGATCACGATCTGGACCTGCGGTTTGACGGCATCGTGTTCAAGGCCGATACGGGCCTCACTGCGCAAGCGTTGGAGCAGACCACGGGTTTGTCTGTGGACAACACCGAAAGCCTTGGCGCGTTGTCGTCGGTGGCGGTGGACGAGCGCGATATCGAGGCGGGGCGCTTTGACAGTGCAACGGTCAAAGCGTGGTTGGTCAATTGGGCCGATGTGTCCGAGCGGGTGTTGCAGTTCAACGGAACGTTCGGAGAAATCACCCGTGTCGGTGGTGGCTTTCGCGCCGAATTGCGCGGATTGACGGAAGGTCTCAACCAACCACAGGGCCGCGTGTATCACTCTGCGTGTTCCGCTGTTTTAGGCGGGGCGAGCTGTGGGTTTGATCTGGACGCTTTGGGCTATAGCGCCGAGGTGAGTGTTGAGGCGGTGGACGGCGCGCGGGTGTTTCGTATGACGGGTTTGGCGGAGTTTGATGACCGATGGTTTGAGCGCGGCCGTCTTGTGGTGCGCTCTGGCGCGGCGGCGGGTCTGGTTGGCATCGTAAAGAATGATCGCTTAACGGCCACGGGGCGTGTGATTGACCTGTGGGACCCATTGCGGGGTGCCGTTGCTGTCGGCGATACGATCCGCCTAGAGGCGGGATGCGACAAGCGCGCGGAGACATGCCGCCTTAAATTCAATAACTTCAATAACTTTCGCGGCTTTCCTCATATTCCAGGCGATGACTGGCTGGCTGCCTACCCATCCTCCTCGGATGATAATGACGGTGGCTCGCGCCAAGGGGGTGCGTGATGACGCGTTTTGAGATTGTGCGGATCGCGCGCACGTGGATCGGCACGCCGTATCATCACCAAGAGTCCGTTAAGGGCGCGGGTGCGGATTGTTTGGGTGTGTTGCGCGGGGTGTGGCGGGAGGCCTTTGGGGCCGAGCCTGCCGCAGTGCCCGCCTATACGCGCGACTGGAGCGAACCACAGCGCGCGGAGCGGCTTTGGTCTGCGCTTTCGACCTATATGCGGGCCAAGCCTGTGGCCGATATGGCGGCGAGTGATGTGATGTTGTTTCGGATGCGGGCGGGGGGCGTGGCCAAGCATATTGGCCTTGTCACCCGCACGGGTGACGCCGCCGCGTTTGTGCATGCCTATAGCGGCCACGGCGTGGTCGAGGGGGCGCTGACGTCCCCATGGGCGCGGCGCATCGTGGCGTGTTTTGCCTTTCCCGACACTTTATTTGAAAACGGAGACCAGTGATGGCGACGATCGTTCTTTCAGCAGTTGGTGGCGCAATCGGTGCCTCTGTGGGCGGTGGCGTGCTTGGCCTGTCCTCGGTCGTCATCGGGCGCGCTATTGGTGCCAGCATCGGTGCGCGCATGGATCAGCGACTTATGGGCGCGGGCAGTGCCGTGGTGGAGAGCGGCAAAGTGGATCGTTTCCGCTTTACCGGTGCGTCTGAGGGCGCGCCGATTGCACAGCTTTACGGGCGTATGCGCATCGGTGGTCAGGTGATTTGGGCCACGCGGTTTTCCGAAGCCGTGTCCACATCATCCACGTCTGGCGGCAAGGGGGCGCCGTCCACAACGACAACGTCGTATGCATATAGCACGTCGTTGGCGATTGCGCTGTGCGAGGGAGCCATTGCACGGGTGGGGCGTATCTGGGCCGATGGGCAGGAAATCAGCCCCAATGATCTGAACATGCGTGTTTATACAGGGGCGCAGGATCAACTGCCCGATCCCAAAATGGAAGCGGTTGAGGGGGCGGGCAATGTGCCGGCCTATCGCGGGATTGCCTATGTGGTGATCGAGGATCTGGCGCTTGCTCCCTACGGCAATCGTGTTCCCCAGTTCACATTCGAAGTGGTGCGCCCTGAACAAGTCGCCACGGGCACCACAGCGGGGATGGGTGTCGAGCCAGACCTGAATGCCATTGTGAAAGGTGTCTCGATCATTCCGGGGACGGGCGAATATGCGCTGGCCACAACGCCCGTGTATTTCGAGGACGGTTTGGGCAATGTCGAAAGCACGAACGTGCATTCGGCCTCGGGTCTGACCAACTATGCCACCGCACTGGATGATCTGGTGGGCGAGTTGCCCAATGCCAAAGCCGCCTCTCTCGTGGTGTCGTGGTTTGGCGATGACCTGCGGTGCGGGTCGTGCAGTTTGCGGCCCAAAGTCGAGCAAAACAGTCTTGATGGGACACAAATGCCGTGGACGGTTTCGGGTCTGACCCGCGACACCGCGCAGGTGTTGCCGCGCTTGCCCGATGACCGTGTGGTGTATGGGGGCACGCCTACCGATCAGTCGGTGATCGAGGCGATTGTGGCGCTCAAAGACGCGGATCGTGAAGTGATGTTCTACCCGTTTATCTTGATGGATCAAATGCAGGGTAACACGCTGATTGATCCGTGGACGGGCGTTGCGGGACAGCCGCATTTGCCGTGGCGTGGGCGGATAACGGCCGCGCTCGCGCCCGGTGTGGCGGGTGGTCCAAACGCGACCGCCGCCGCAGATGCGCAAGTGGCCGCGTTTTTTGGCACCGCGCAGGTGGACGATTTCACCCAAGACGGCGACCGCGTGGGCTACTCGGGGCCAAACGAGTATTCCTATCGTCGTATGATCCTTCATTACGCGCATCTGTGTGCGCTTGCGGGTGGGGTGCATAGTTTTTGCATCGGGTCCGAAATGCGGTCTTTGACGACGATCCAAGGGATGGGCGGTTTTCCGGCTGTGGATGCGCTGATCGCTTTGGCTGCGGACTGTCGCGCCATTTTGGGGCCGGAGTGCAAGATCGGCTATGCGGCCGATTGGTCGGAGTATTTCGGCTATCAGTATCAGGGCAATCTGTTTTATCACCTCGATCCGCTGTGGGCCGATGCCAACATCGACTTTGTCGGGATCGACAACTACATGCCGATTTCGGACTGGCGCGAGGGCGATGATCATGCGGACGCCGCATATGGGTCGATCTATAACCTCGACTACCTCAAGGCGGGGATTGAGGGCGCAGAAGGGTATGATTGGTATTATGCCCACCCAAACCACGCCGAGGCGCAAATTCGCACACCGATCTATGACGGGCTACACGGCGAGGATTGGATCTGGCGGTATAAGGATATTCGCAGCTGGTGGCAGAACGATCACCACAACCGCGTGGACGGCGTGCGCATTGAAACGCCCTCCGCGTGGGAGCCACGGATGAAACCGATTTGGTTCACCGAAATCGGCTGTGCTGCCGTCGATAAAGGCACCAACGAGCCAAACAAGTTCCTCGACCCCAAGTCCTCGGAAAGCGATCTGCCCGCCTATTCTAACGGGCGGCGGGATGATTTCATCCAGCTGCAATACCTGCGCGCGCAAACGCAATACTGGAATGATGCCGACAACAACCCCGTGTCGGACGTGTACGGCGGGCCGATGATCGATATGGATCGTGCGTATGTGTGGGCATGGGATGCGCGGCCGTTTCCCGCCTTTCCCAATGCCACATCCGTGTGGTCGGACGGGATCAACTATACCAAGGGCCATTGGCTCAACGGGCGCGCAGGGTCGCGGTCTTTGGCGGATGTTGTCGCCGAAATATGCGAGCGCTCGGGCGTTCACGACTATGATGTCAGCGCGCTTTGGGGCGTGTTGCGCGGCTATAGCGTGCCCAATGTGACCGATGCGCGTGCTGCGTTGCAACCGCTGATGCTGGCCTACGGGTTTGACGCGATCGAGCGCGAGGGCAAACTGATCTTTCGCACGCAAAACGGCAAGCCATCTGTGACGGTGGACGAGCCAAATCTGGCGCGCATTGATAGCCTCGACGGTATTATTGAGCGCACCCGCGCCCCTGAGGCAGAGGTGGCGGGGCGTGTGGGCCTGACGTTCGTGGAGGCGGATGGCTCCTTTGCGGCGCGCACACAAGAGGCGATCTATCCCGACGAAGAGGCTCGCACTGTGTCGCTCTCGGAGCTGCCATTGGCGCTCACCCGTTCGGAGGGCAAACAGGTGGTGGAACGGTGGCTTGCGCAATCGCGGGTGGCGCGTGACACGGCGCGCTTTGTCCTGCCGCCGTCGATGGGCGCATATGGCGCGGGCGATGTGGTCCAGATCGAGGAAGATGCAGGGCCGGCGCTCTACCGCATTGACCACTCCACGCTCGACACCGCGCGTCAGGTCGAAGCGGTGCGCATCGAGCCGGCCAATCTTGAACCATCGGACGCCGCCGAAGAGATCGTTGAGGCGCGCGCCTTTGCGGCCCCTGTGCCGGTGTTTGCGCTGTTCCTTGATCTTCCACTTTTGAGCGAGAGCCAAGTGCCGCACGCGCCATTTGTCGGAGCGGTGGCCAATCCATGGCCCGGATCAGCAGCGGTCTATGCCTCAGCGTCCGACGAGGGCTATACGCTCAACACGCTTTTGCCCACATGGGCCACGTTTGGCGTGACGCAAACCGCGTTGGAGCCTGCTGTGTCCGGCCTTTGGGATCGCGGTGCGCCGTTGGGGGTCAAACTCACCCGTGGCGCTCTCACCTCTGTCACCGAGGACGCCGTTCTAAACGGGGCAAATGCGGTGGCAATCGGCGATGGGACGTCAGGGCAGTGGGAAGTGTTCCAGTTCGCGCATGCCGAACTGGTTGGCGCGCAGACCTATGACATTTCGCTGCGCTTGCGCGGTCAGGCGGGGACAGATGCGCTTGAAAACGGCGCTTTGCCGACATGGCCCATTGGGGCGCGCGTGATCCTGCTCAACGAAGCCTTGTCGCAGATTGATCTTGCCTCATCGGCGCGTGGTTTGGCGCGTCACTACCGCATCGGCCCCGCACAGCGCGGGGTTGCCGATCCCAGTTACAAACACCGCACCGAGGCGTTCGACGGCATCGGGTTGCGCCCCTATGCGCCGTGCCATTTGCACGCCGCGCGTGATGCGGCCACGGGGGATTTGAATGTGACCTGGGTGCGCCGCACGCGCCTTGACGGTGACAGCTGGGTCTCGGTCGAGGTGCCATTGGGCGAGGCGTCCGAGATCTACACCACCCGTGTCATCAAAGACGGCGCCGTGATGCGCGACGACATCACGGTGTCGCCCGCGTGGACCTATGCGGCGGCGCACCAGACATCGGATGGCGTGACTGCGCCATTCACCATCGAAGTGGCTCAAGTGTCCGAAAGCTTCGGCGCGGGCCTATTCACAAGGATCTTGATCAATGACTGATACACCCCGTCTGAACCTGCCGCTTTTGGCCCCCTCGCAGGCGCAAAAACATGTCACCGTGAACGAGGCATTGACCCGCCTTGATGCGCTTGTCCAACTCGCTCTTGGCTCCACCACGATCACAACGCCGCCACTGGCCGCATCCGAGGGGGATGCCTACGGCGTGCCCGCGGGCGCGGTCAACGCGTGGGCAGCTCACGAGGGCCAGATCGCCGTCTACGTCAATGCAGGTTGGGCGTTTGTCCCCGCCACCCAAGGCATGCGCGCCTATGTCGTCGATCAGGGGGCTCACGCCTGTTTTGATGGCACCCAGTGGATTGAGGGGCTGCAATCGCTCTCGCCAAATGGCGCGGGCATGATCCAACGCACCATCGAGATCGACCATGTGATCGGGGCAGGGGCGACATCACACGTGCCATTCGCGTTGCCGTCTCAATCGGTGGTGTTCGGCGTCACGGGCCGCGTCACAACGGCCATTGCAGGCACGGCGACCGGGTTTTCGCTCGGGGTTGCAGGCTCCGTTGATCGCTACGGATCGGCCTTGTCTATGCCACAAGGATCATGGCTGCGGGGTCTGACAGGTGCGCCCGTGACGTATTATAGCGCCGAGGATTTGATCCTGACGGGCGAGGGCGGCGATTTTGCAAGCGGTGAAATTCGCATTGCGGTGCATTGTCTGCAATTTGCTATTCCGATCTGATGTCAGAAAAAATATAGCTTGATCAGAGGCGTAGCGACATCCGTGTGGCTGCGCCCTTACGTTGCGTTTTGGTCATCACGATGGTGAATTGTCATCATCACACACTTGCGCTTTGGCAGTTCAGCCTATCTATAGTAGGATCACGCTGAAGAGGATGTCACTATGGCCAAAACCAAAGCCCAGATTTCAAAGATCGATCCCGTTTGGACGCGGATCGTGTCCGAGGCCCAAGCGGCGGTGGGCGACGAGCCGCTTTTGGGCGGAATGGTGCATGCGTGTATCTTGCATCACGAGGGATTTGAGGACGCTTTGGCCTATCGTTTGGCGCAAAAGCTGGCCTCTCCAGAGATGTCGGAACAGCTGATCCGTGAGATTGCCGATGAGGCCTACGCCGATGATGACAGTTTGGCAGATGCGGCGCGCGCCGATCTCGCCGCCGTATATGACCGTGATCCAGCCTGCCACGCCTATATCCAACCTTTGTTGTATTTCAAAGGTTTCCAAGCGGTTCAGGCGCATCGCGTGTCGCATTGGTTGTGGAAACGGGGGCGCAGGGATTTGGCCTATTTCATCCAGATGCGCGTCTCCGAATTGTTCTCGATTGATATTCATCCCAATTGCCGCATCGGTAAGGGCATCTTTCTTGACCATGCCCATAGCCTTGTGTTCGGTGAGACGGCCGTGATCGGTGATAACGTGTCGATTTTGCACGATGTGACGCTTGGTGGCACCGGTAAGGAAGAGGAAGATCGCCACCCCAAGATTGGTGATGGTGTTTTGATCGGAGCAGGGGCCAAGGTGCTCGGCAATATCCAGATCGGGCACTGTTCGCGCATTGCTGCCGGATCGGTGGTTTTGAACGAAGTGCCACCCTGCACCACGGTCGCGGGCGTCCCCGCAAAGGTCGTGGGCGAGGCAGGATGTTCGCAGCCATCGGTGTCGATGAACCAATTGATCGGGACACGGTCGACCGATAGCTAGTCGGGAGATTATCGAATTTAGACAGTAAAAAGCCCCCACAGAGTGATCTGTGGGGGCTTTTTGTTCGATTTGTGCAAGTTTTGATGCGGCCTTAGGCCAACATCGCCACAGGATTTTCGAGGTTCTCAACGATGGAGTTGATCAGTTTTGCCCCAACTGCGCCGTCGATCACGCGGTGATCTACGGACATGGTCATGGACATAACTGTCGCCACTTTCAACTCACCGTCCGCGCCCACAACGGGTTTGGGTTTGCCCGCACCGACCGCGAGAATGCCCGCGTGGGGTGGGTTCACAATGGCGTCGAAATTGTCGATGCCGAACATGCCGAGGTTGGAGATCGCGAAGGAGCCACCTTGGTATTCATGCGGGGCCAATTTGCGGTCCCGTGCACGTCCTGCGAGGTCTTTCATCTCTTTGGACAGCGCGGAGAGCGATTTCATATCGGCGTCTTTGAGCACGGGGGTAAACAACCCGCCCTCGATTGCCACGGCCACCGCCACATCGGACGGTTTGAGTTGCAACACGCGGTCGCCGGCCCAAACAGCATTGGCCTCAGGAACCTCTTGCAGCGCATTTGCGACAGCTTTGATGATGAAGTCGTTGACCGAGAGTTTCACGCCCTTGCCCTCAAGCTGCTTGTTGAGCTGTGAGCGGAATTTAAGGAGCGCATCCAACTGAACATCGCGGCGCAGATAGAAATGCGGGATGGTCTGTTTGGCCTCGGTGAGACGTGCGGCAATGGTTTTGCGCATCCCGTCGAGTTTGACCTCATCGTAATCGCGGTCCGCGTACATTTTCGCCACAACATCGGCAGACATGCCCGTGGGCGCGGCTGTCGTCGGTGCAGGTGCCGCAGCAGCGGCTTGTGGCGCGGCCGCTTTGGGTGCGGCTTGTGCGCCCTCAACGTCTGCTTTCACAATGCGACCCTTTGGGCCTGTGCCTGTGATCGTTGTCAGATCGACACCGTTTTGCGCAGCGATGCGGCGTGCCAAAGGTGAGGCAAACACACGTGCGCCGCCCGAAGCAGGTGCGGCGGGGGTAGAGGCCGCTGCGGCAGGAGCAGAGGCCACGGCAGCAGGCGCATCGACCGCCGCCGGAGCGGCGGGCGCAGGGGCGGATGCCCCTACAGTGTCCGCCGCAGAGGCATCTTCGCCGTCTTCCAAGATCACCGCAATCGGCGCGTTTACTTTCACGCCCTCGGTGCCCTCAGCGACAAGGATTTTGCCAATCACGCCTTCGTCCACGGCTTCGAATTCCATCGTTGCCTTGTCCGTTTCGATCTCCGCAATCACATCGCCGGATTTAACGGTATCGCCCTCTTTGACGAGCCATTTCGACAGGGTGCCTTCCTCCATTGTCGGAGAAAGCGCGGGCATAAGTAGTTCAATAGCCATTGTTTTTCTCCTTAACGGTAGGTGACTTCTTTCACGGCGGCGACCACTTCGTCTGTGGTCAAGAGCGCGTGTTTTTCGAGGTTGGCGGCATAGGGCATTGGCACGTCCTTGCCTGTGCAGCAGATCACAGGGGCGTCGAGGTAATCGAACGCGCGCTGCATGATTGTCGCGGACAAGTGGTTGCCGATTGCGCCCACTGGCCAACCCTCTTCGACGGTGACACAGCGGTTGGTTTTCTGAACCGAGGCCAACACAGTGTCGTAGTCGATGGGGCGCAGGGTGCGCAGGTCGATAACTTCGGCTGAAATACCCTCTTCGGCCAGCTTGTCAGCGGCTTCGAGTGCGTAGGTCATGCCGATGCCAAAGGACACGATGGTCACATCAGTGCCCTCGCGCCAGATACGGGCCTTGCCGAATGGCACGGTGTAATCCTCAACGTCAGGCACATCGAATTGCTTGCCATAGAGGATTTCGTTTTCGAGGAAGATCACGGGGTTGTCGTCGCGGATCGCGGTTTTCATCAGACCTTTATAGTCGGAGGCCGAGTAGGGCATCACAACTTTGAGGCCAGGAACCTGTGCGTACCATGCGGCGTAACACTGCGAGTGCTGTGCACCGACGCGCGCCGCGGCACCGTTGGCCCCACGAAACACCATTGGCGCACCCATTTGACCGCCAGACATATAAAGCGTCTTGGCCGCCGAGTTGATCAGGTGGTCAATCGCCTGCATCGCGAAGTTAAAGGTCATGAACTCCACGATCGGACGCAACCCACCAAAGGCAGCGCCCGTGGCAATGCCCGCAAACCCGTGCTCGGTGATTGGCGTGTCGATGACGCGCTTAGACCCGAACTCGTCAAGCATCCCTTGCGAGATCTTGTACGCACCTTGGTATTCAGCGACTTCCTCGCCCATCAAGAACACGTTTTCGTCGCGGCGCATTTCCTCAGACATTGCATCACGTAGCGCTTCGCGCACGGTCTGCTTTTTCATCGGGGTGCCTTCGGGCCAATCAGGTGTGACCTCTTTGACAGCAACGGGTGCCGCAGCGGTCGCGGGCACTGATACGGGTGCGGCGGCCACTGGTGCGGCCTCGGCGGGTGCGGCAGGGGCCGCGGTGGCGCCGAGATCGGAGGCGTCTTCGCCTTCCTCAACCAAAATCGCGATGACGGCGTTCACTTTGACGCCTTCAGTGCCTTCAGCGATCAGGATTTTGCCCATCACACCCTCATCCACGGCTTCGAATTCCATGGTTGCTTTGTCGGTTTCAATTTCCGCAATAATGTCACCGGATTTAACGGTGCCGCCCTCTTTGACGAGCCATTTCGCGAGCGTGCCTTCCTCCATAGTGGGGGAGAGGGCGGGCATAAGAAGTTCGGTAGCCATTGGTTTAAATCCTCCCTCGGATCACGCGTAAATGTCGGTCCAGAGTTCTTCCAAAGCGGGCTCGGGGCTCTCTTTGGCAAACTCTGCAGAGGCGTTCACCACCTCTTTGATCTCTTTATCGATCGCTTTGAGGTCATCCTCAGTGGCGTGGTTGCCAGTCAACAGCAGCCCGCGGATGTTCTCGATCGGATCGCGCTCTTCGCGTATTTTTTGCACCTCTTCGCGGGTGCGGTATTTTGCGGGGTCAGACATGGAGTGACCACGGTAACGATATGTTTTCACTTCGAGAATGTAGGGGCCAAGACCGGCGCGACAATGTGCGACAGCTTTCTCGGACGCTTCTTTCACGGCCAGAACGTCCATGCCGTCAACCTCTTCGCCTTTGATGCCGTAGGCGGCACCGCGTTCCCAAAGGGAAGGCGATTTGGTGGAGCGTTGCACTGAGGTGCCCATAGCGTATTGGTTGTTCTCGATGACGAAAATCACCGGAAGATCCCAAAGCTGGGCCATGTTGTAGGTCTCGTAAACCTGACCTTGGTTGGCTGCGCCATCGCCAAAGTAGGCAAAGGTCACGTTGTCGTTGCCTTTGTATTTGTCGGAGAACGCCAGACCCGCACCGAGTGGCACTTGTGCGCCGACAATGCCGTGGCCGCCGTAGAAATGCTTCTCTTTGGAGAACATGTGCATTGAGCCGCCCTTACCTTTGGAATAGCCGCCTTCGCGACCGGTAAGCTCTGCCATCACGCCCTTGGGGTCCATGCCGCACGCGAGCATGTGCCCGTGGTCGCGGTAAGATGTGATGCGCTTGTCGCCCTCTTTTGTTGCGGCCTCAAGGCCTACAACAACGGCCTCTTGGCCGATATAAAGGTGACAAAATCCACCGATGAGACCCATGCCATAGAGTTGGCCTGCCTTCTCTTCAAAACGGCGGATAAGGAGCATGTCCTTGTAATAGGCGAGCAGCTCGTCTTTTGAGACGTTTGCTTTGCTCGCCGCTTTTGCGGTGGTTTTCTTGGCTGCCATGCGGCCTCCTCCTCCAAAGTCGCGGCTGATCTGTCGGGAATTCGACAGAGTCTTGGTATATAGTTTAACGTTAAACAATATCATACAGGGGTTGCATTCAAAATGCACGGATAATTTACACCCATATGCGGGACGCAGCCATGCATAGGCGGAATGCCTGCGTTGAAATGCGCAAGTCAGCGTGTTTTGTGTGATTTATATGGAATTGTACCGCTGGGTTTAACCCGCAGATCCGCAGATTAACGGATCACAATTTCATCTGTACGCAAATAGCCCAAGACATCGCGCGCCTGTTCATCAAGTAGATCAAGATCGAGATAGCCATCGGACAGGCGCATGGATTTATTGCGCATGTCGGCCAGTTCCGCCTCAAGCAAGTCCGAGGTGCTTTGCAATGCGCCGCGTTCGGCCTCGATCTGGATACGACGAAACAACCCGTATTCGCCCTGAACGGACGCAAACGTGAAATACCCGCCAAGCGTCACGACGCTGGCGGTGTAAATCAGAACAGCGATGGAAGGACGGCGTTTTGCGACTGCCATATGCCCGGTTGCCTCGTTAGGTTGTATCTGCCTCACGGCCACCTCTTGAAAGGGTGATCCGTTGGACCTCTATGCCACAGGTGATTCGCCTTGTGAATCCCCTTTTTGAAACAAAGGCCTACAAAAGCAAAAAGGCGCTCGAAAGCGCCTTTTGACATATCTTTTCGTGTCTTTTCGGACTCACCAAAGGGTCGAAATCACGCTTTGCCTTTGTAGATCTCAACAAGTTGGGCAAGCATGGCCAAGGCCTCGGGGCGTGAGCGTTGGAACGAGTTGCGCCCAATGATCGACCCGTTGCCGCCGCCGTCACGAATTGCGCGGGCATCGTCATAGACCGCATCGGCGCCTTTGGACGCTCCACCCGAGAACACGATGATACGACGACCACCAAGCGAGGCATCGACGCAATGTTTGACGCGCTCGGCCATGGTCGAAATCGCAATCTTTTTGTCCTCGTAGACCGCCTTGGCTTCGGGCAGCATCAAATGATCGGTGGACAGTTTGATTTTGATGATATGCGCGCCCAGAAGGGCGGCCATGTGCGCGGCGTAGGCGGCCACATCAATTGCAGTTTCACCGTCTTTGGTGATGGCCTCACCGCGCGGATAGGACCAGATCACGGTCGCGATCCCTTTGGAGGCGGCTTCGCGGCGCATATCTTTGATCTCTTCGATCATGTCCACGGCCATGTCGGAACCGGGGTAGATGGTGAACCCGATTGCGGCACAGCCAAGGCGCAGCGCGTCATCGACGGAGGCGGTAATCGCTTGGTTCTTGCCCGCGCCGTTGCCCATCAGGGAGTTGGCGGAGTTCACTTTTAGAATGGTTGGGATTTGACCGCAAAACGTGTCTGCACCGGCCTCGAGTGGGCCGAGCGGCGCGGCGTAGGCCGACATGCCCGCATCAATCGCCAACTGGTAGTGATAGTGGGGGTCGTAGCCTGCGGGGTTCGCCGCAAAGGAGCGCGCGGGGCCGTGTTCAAACCCTTGGTCAACGGGCAGTATGATCAACTTGCCCGTGCCGCCCAGTTTGCCTTCCATCAAAATCCGCGCAAGGTTGGCCTTTACGCCTGGAGTTTCGCTTTCGTAATTGGCAAGAATTTTTTGAACAATGCGTGTGGTTTTCATCAGGGTACTTCCTAAGATTTGGTCCGATCCTGCGAGCGGTTTAGCAAGCCTTTTCACAACGGCAACACGGGTTGCGCTAACAGCCGCAATGATTGCGCTCACATATCCTGCACGCACCGATATTATATCGTTTGATAGCTGTGAAACCTTGATCTGGGGCAATGTTCACGCTCCACCCACACGCAAAACGGGCCACCTCATGTGAGATGGCCCGCATAGGTTCAATGGTATGTGAGGATGGTTAGCCCAGAGCGGCGACACCGGGGAGGGTCTTGCCCTCCATCCACTCAAGGAACGCACCACCCGCGGTCGAGATATAGGTGAACGCATCGGCGTGGCCAGAGGCGTTGATCGCGGCCACCGTGTCGCCGCCGCCCGCCACAGACACCAGTGCGCCCGCCGTGGTTTGCGCCGCAATCGTATCAAGCATGGCGAATGTGCCGGTGCCGAACGGCTCAAGCTCGAACACACCAAGCGGGCCGTTCATCACAAGGGTTTTTGCCCCCGTAATGATCTCGTTGATACGAGCGACAGACTGTGGCCCTGCGTCAAAAATCATCGCATCACTGGGGCAGGCGTCAACGCCAACGGTCTCGTTCGCCGCGTTGGCTTTGAATTCGCGCGCCACAACGATATCGACGGGCAAAATGATCTCGCATCCCGCTTCGTCGGCTTTCTTGAGGATCTCGCGCGCCGTTTCGGCCAGATCGTGCTCGCACAACGATTTACCAACATCGATCCCTTTGGCGGCCAGAAATGTATTGGCCATGCCGCCACCGATCACAAGGAAATCAACCTTGCGCACGAGGTTGCCCAACAGATCAAGTTTGGTCGAGACTTTCGCGCCGCCAACCACGGCCACAACAGGGCGCTCGGGCGTGGTGAGCGCCTTTTCCAACGCGCCAAGCTCTTGGGCCATGAGGCGACCCGCGCACGATGGCAACAGATGTGCCACGCCTTCGGTCGAGGCATGCGCGCGGTGCGCCGCAGAAAATGCATCGTTGCAAAACACATCGCCGAGCGAGGCCAGAAACTGCGCCATTTTGGGGTCGTTGTCGGTTTCCATAGTGGTGAACCGCGTGTTCTCCACCAAAACCACCGTGCCCGCAGGCAAGGCATCCAGTGCCTCACGCGATGGTTGTTCAATAAATGTCACATCACGCCCCAGTGTCTCGGTCACGGCGGGCAAGATATGCGCCAATGACATCTCGGGCACCACTTCGCCTTTGGGGCGGCCAAAGTGGGCCAGCATCACGGGCGTGCCGCCAGCAGCGATGATATCGTCAATGGTCGGTTTGATCCGTGCAATGCGGGTGGCATCCGTGACGCGCCCGCTGTCCATCGGCACGTTGATATCTACGCGCGTGAGGACGATTTTGCCGTCCAGATCCATGTCGTCGAGAGTTTTCCAAGCCATTGGTGTGTCCTTACCTTCAGTACAGTTCAGTACGGGGTCTTCAATACGGGGTTCAAATCAGGGTCGGGCCATTTCCCCCTGTTTGCGCTGTCACGGGCGCGGCGTCAACAAAGAGGTCGCGCGGATGTGAGTGCTGCGCGGCAAAGCGGGGTCTTTCCCTTCGCGCGCGGGGCGATTAGAGTGCCGCCAAATTTGACCTTTGGAGGCACTATGACCGATTATAAAGATCCCGAAAACACCATCCTGATTGAGCTTGAAAATGGCGAAGTCGTCATCGAACTTCTGCCCGACATCGCACCGGACCATTGTGCGCGTATGAAAGAGCTGGCGCGTGCGGGTATGTATGACGGCGTTGTGTTCCACCGCGTGATCGACGGGTTCATGGCGCAGACGGGCGACGTCCAATTCGGCAACCAAAACAAAGACTTCGAACTGCGCCGCGCGGGCACAGGCGGCTCTGATTTGCCAAATGTCAAAGCGGAATTCTCGGGCATCCCGCACGATCGCGGCACCATCGGCGCGGCGCGTAGCCAAGATCCGAACTCCGCCAACTCGCAGTTCTTTATCAACTTCTCCGACAACCATTTCCTCAACCGTCAGTACACGGTCTATGGCCGCGTAATCTCGGGCATGGAAGCGGTCGACAAGATCACCCGTGGCGAGCCGGCTCAATACCCCGATGTGATGATCTCCGTGAAAGTGGCCGCAGATGCTTAAATCTCTCGCCCTTATCGCCGCGCTGGCGGCAGGTCCGGCATTTGCCACCGGTCTAGATATCGAGATCGCAGGCGAGGCCAATGGCACCATTCACATCGACCTCGCGGATGATGTCGCCCCAAATCACGTGGCGCACATTGTGAAACTTGCCAATGAGGGCGCGTATGACAACGTGGTATTTCACCGCGTGATCGACGGCTTCATGGCGCAAACGGGTGACGTTGAATTCGGCAAACAAGGCGTGGACGCGTTTTCGATGCAAGCCGCAGGGCGTGGTGGATCGCAATATGACGATCTGGCCGCCGAGTTCTCCGAAGAGAGCTTTGAGTCGGGCGTTGTGGGCATGGCGCGTAGCCAAAGCCCTGACAGCGCCAACTCGCAGTTCTTTATCATGTTCGCGCCTGCGCCTCACCTCAACGGGCAATACACCGTTGTAGGTAAGGTCACGAGCGGCATGGACGTTGTGTTCAACATCAAGCGCGGGAATGGCCCAAACGGTGCCGTGATCGGCGCGCCTGATGTGATGACAAAAGTGACCGTGACCGAGTAATCGCGAACGCAGTGTGACTTTACGCGGCGCGGGGGCTTGCCTCTCGCGCCGTTTTTCGTCTCAGTAGGGCAAACCAAACGGAGTGCCCGATGCCTGATTTCACCAAATCCCTCACCGCCATTCGCGCCGCTGCCCCCAATGCCCGCCCGCGCGTGGGCTTTATCCTTGGTTCCGGCCTTGGCAGTTTGGCCGATGCGGTGGAGGGCGTGTCGATCCCCTATGCCGATCTTGCGGGATTTCCCCATGCGGGCGTGTCGGGCCACACGGCGGCGCTCACCATCGGGACGCTAATGGGCGTCGAGGTGGCCATCTTGGGCGGGCGCGAACATTACTATGAAAATGGCCGCGCCGATGCGATGCGCTTGCCGTTGGAAATCCTCAAGGAGTTGGGCGTCGAGACGCTGTTCGTTACCAATGCCTGTGGCTCATTTCGTGCCGATATTCCCCCCGGAAATCTGATGCTGATCAACGACCATATCAACTATTCGGGCCGCTCACCGTTGATTGGCGAGCCTACGGATGCGCGGTTTGTAAACCTCACCGCCGCCTATGATCCCAACTTGCGCGTGGCGCTGCACGCGGCGGCGGCGCAAGAGGGCGAGAACCTGATTGAGGGTGTCTATGCGTGGTATTCCGGTCCGAACTTTGAGACTCCCGCCGAAATCCGTATGCTCAAATTGTTGGGCGCGGACGCGGTGGGCATGTCGACGGTGCCGGAGGTGATTTTAGCGCGGTTTTTAGGTCTGCAATGCTGCGCGGTGTCCGTTGTCACCAACATGGCGGCGGGTCTAGGAAACGAACATATCAGCCACGAACACACCAAGGCCTCAGCGCCCGTAGGGGCCGAAAAGCTGGGCCGCATCATTCGCCGCTTTCTCACTGATTTATAACGAAAAACGGCGCCGGATCATCGGGATGAGCGGCGCCGTTTGATCGGGTTTAGGCGTGCGATCAGCCCTTGATCTGGACCAAGGCGTGACGCTTTTTCCCCGCGCTGAGTTTCATCGGCGTGGCCAACATGTCGGCGGTGATCATCAGTCCTGCGTCCTTTTGATCCGCATCGTTCACCTTTGCGCCATTGTCCGAGAATAGGCGTTTCGCCTCTTTTCCAGATCCCGCAAGGCCCGAGCGCACGAAAAGCTGCACGATGGAAATGCCGTCTCCGATCTCGTCCGCCGTTAGATCAAGCGTGGGGAGATCATCGCCCATGCCGCCCTTTTCAAACACTTCGCGCGCCGTGGCCTCTGCCGCCGCCGCCGCGTCCGCGCCGTGGAGCAGCGTGGTGACCTCATTGGCGAGGATGATTTTTGCCGCGTTGATCTCGGAGCCTTCAAGCGCGCCAAGGCGCTCACATTCGTCGACGGGCAACTCGGTGTAGAGTTTCAAGAAACGGCCCGTATCGGCGTCCGTGGTGTTGCGCCAGAACTGCCAGAACTCGTAGGGCGACAACATATCAGGGTTGAGCCAGATCGCCCCAGACAGGGATTTACCCATCTTTTTGCCGTCCGATGTGGTGAGCAACGGCGAAGTCAGCCCGTAGATTTCATGGTCCAACACGCGGCGCGTCAGGTCGATCCCGTTGACGATATTGCCCCATTGATCTGAACCACCCATTTGCAGCAGGCAGCCATAGCGGCGATTTAGCTCAAGAAAATCATAGGCTTGCAGGATCATGTAGTTGAATTCGAGAAAGCTCAGCGATTGCTCGCGATCCAGACGCGATTTCACGCTTTCAAACGATAGCATCCGGTTGACCGAAAAATGCCGCCCGATGTCGCGCAGGAATTCGAGGTAATTGAGATCCTCCAACCATTCGGCGTTGTTGAGCATCAGCGCCTTGTTGTCAGCCTCTGTGTCGTAGTCGATATAGGCCGAAAACACCTTTTGGATGCCCGCGATATTCGCGTTGATCGCCGCATCATCAAGGAGCGGACGCTCATCGGCGCGAAAACTCGGATCGCCCACTTTGGTGGTGCCGCCGCCCATGAGAGTGATCGGCTGGTGACCGGTTTTTTGCAGCCACCGCAGCATCATAATCTGGATCAGCGAGCCGACATGAAGCGATTTCGCGGTCGCGTCAAAGCCGATGTAGGCGGGGACAACACCCTTGGCAAAGGCTTCATCGAGGCCTTGATAATCCGTGCAATCCGCAAGAAAGCCACGTTCAATCATCACAGCCATGAAGTCCGATTTAGGGTGGTAGGTCATCGCGCTCTTTGTCCTTTCAAAGCCTTGGTGCGGCCTGATATATCTGGGCAAAGACCAAAGGGGAAGAGTGGTATGAGGCACGAGGCGCGCGGTGAGCCGATTTGGGTGGCGGGATGCATGTCGGGCACCTCGCTCGACGGTGTTGATGTGGCATTGGTGCACACCGATGGGGTTGAGATTATTGCCTTTGGCGACAGCCATTTTCGCGCCTATGCCCCTGCGGAGCAAGCGCTGTTACGCGCCGCACTTGGCACTTGGGACGCACCCGCGCAGACGGTGGAACTGATCGAGACCGCCCATGCCGAAGCCCTGTCATGCCTCACGGAACCCTTTGACTTAATTGGCTTTCATGGCCAGACGTTTAACCACGATCCCGACAATGGCCGCACCTATCAGGCGGGCGATGGCGCGGTTTTGGCCGAGGTGATGGGCGTTCCCGTTGTTTGGGATTTCCGATCAGCAGATGTTGAAATGGGCGGGCAGGGCGCGCCGCTTGCGCCGTTTTATCACCATGCTTTGGCGCGCCATATTCGCGCAACGTCCCCCGTGGTCTTTCTCAACATGGGCGGTGTCGGCAATCTGACGTGGGTGGACCCCGCCGTGGCCGATCCCGCCGCACAGGGCGCTCTGGTGGCGTTTGACACCGGGCCTGCCAATGCGCCGGTGAACGATTTGATGCAGGCCCGCCGTGGGAAACCCTATGATGCGGGCGGCGCATTGGCCGCGCAGGGCACCCCTGATATGGCGATTGTGGCACAGGGATTAGAACATAGTTATTTTCTAAAAATGCCACCCAAGTCATTGGACCGTAACGATTTTAATGATGTCCTGACGGCGGTGGATGACCTGTCCGATGCGGACGCCGCAGCCACGCTCACCGCCTTTGCCGCCGCCTGTGTCGCGCGGGCGATGGAGCATTGCCCAGCGCCCCCCACGGCGGTCTATGTCTGCGGCGGCGGGCGGCACAACGCGACCCTCATGGCGATGCTTGCGGCCGGAATCGACTGCACCGTTGAGGCGGTTGAGGCGGTCGGTTTGGACGGCGATATGTTGGAGGCGCAAGCCTTTGCCTACCTCGCCGCACGCGCCAAACGCGGTTTGCCCACCTCGGCGCCAAGCACCACAGGCGTGGCCGCAGCGATCGGCGGCGGGCGGGTGTCGAAGCCATCGGGTTGAGCCGTGTTTGGCTTGCCCTCCCGCGTAATCGTGGCTACATTACAGGCAGCCGAAAAACGTGAGGGCGGTCCGGTTATCCCGCCCACGATGCACCCCGTGCCTCTGAGTTAGTCATTGAACCCGCGGCACCCTTCCAATCCTTGGGAGAGGTGCATTTTTTTTGTGCCTTTTCCGTCAGTTAGACGAAAGATATACAGATGACCGATGACCAAATCCGCAAGAAAGACAAGGTGACCATCATTCTCGCACAGGTGTTTATTTCCTGTATGATGGCGTTTTTTATGACGCTTATTTTCGGCTCGATCCTACCGGGACAACTCCACACGGGATGGGTGTCTGAATGGATGTTGCATTTCGCAACCGCATGGCCCGTGGCCTTTGTGTTCTCACTCGGCGTTGGTCCGATTGCCTTTTTCCTGTCGAACCGTATCGCAACGAAAGTTTGGGGCTAGCGCCCATCAAATGTGTAAGTCTTTAACGGCTTTGAGGCGCGGGTTTTACACACATTAACCAAAACAAGGCGCGGGGTTTAACGTCTGACTACTCACGCGGGATGTCGAACCCCGCCTCGGCCAATTCGAACCCGTCAAAATGAAACGCGGGTGAGACGGTGCAGCCGACGAGCGTCCAGTTGCCCGTGGTACGCGCCGCTTGCCAATGGTGTTTTTGCACGATGATCTGCGGCGCGTCGCCGCCAAGCACATCGGGACCAAGGGTGTGATCGGTGGCGGGGCCATGCGCGGTTTCAGACAGCGACAGGATCAGCGGCGCCCCAGCATAATAGTGCCAAATCTCCACGGCATCGACGCGGTGCCAATGGCTCGTCTCCCCCGCTTTGAGCAGGAAATAGATGCAGGTGCCGTGAGGGCGGTTACCGCCAACGGGTTGGGTGCCGCCCTCGGTCGGGGCGATCCATGTCTGGCGATAATGCCCACCCTCCGGATGCGGCATCAACCCGAGACGGGCGATGAGGGCATCGGCGGTGGTGTCGTTGCTGCGCTGTTTCATCGGGCAACTGTGCGCCGCGATCGGACGTAGCGCAAGGGGCTCATGCCGCAGATGTGACTGCCACACTCGCGCGGGGGATGCTACACGTGTGGCCAAACGGGGCGAAAAGGGGGACACCGATGTACGGGTTGAAAGCACTGGGATATGCGACAGTTTTTAGCGCAATGGCTTTTGGGGCCGCGGCGCAGGGACTGCATGGGGACGGGGCCGCCCGTGGCCATGGGCACGGCGCGAACGGCATGGGCCACGATGAGGTCAATATGCCGGGATTGCGCGGGGAGAATGTGACCGAGGCCGAAAGTCTCGAGATGCAAGTCATGTTTCAAAACTTCACCACGCTGTCGCGCACGGTGGATAACCTGTCTAACGGCATTCGCACCGTTACCACATCGTCGGATCCAGAGGTCTTAGTTGCGCTCACGTCCCATGTTGCGGGGATGATCAACCGCGTCGAGACGCGCGACAATCCGTTGGTGTTCATTCAATCTCCGACCCTCGATATCTTTTTCGAACGTGGTGATGAGATTACGACCGAGATTGAGGTGACGGACGCCGGCATCGTGGTGACGCAAACCGCCGACGACCCCGACCTGATCGAAGCGCTGCACACCCACGCCGCAGAAGTGTCTGATATGGCATCACGCGGCATGATGTCGGTGCATGAACGGATGATGGGACAGTAGGGGGCGGGTCAAAGCCGCCCGCTTGGCATTCTCGTATTGAAAAGCCCCGCCAAATTAAATTGGCGGGGCTTTTGTTGTTTCGTCAACCAATCAGCATGGCACCAAAATGCCTGTGTGGCTTCACACCTTGAGGATGCTTTTGCCTGCGTACTCAGCCGTTTCACCCAGCTGTTCTTCGATGCGGATCAGCTGGTTGTATTTGGCCATACGGTCGGAGCGCGACAGGGAGCCGGTTTTGATCTGGCCGCAGTTGGTGGCGACAGCGAGGTCGGCAATCGTTGCGTCCTCGGTTTCGCCCGAGCGGTGCGACATCACGTTGGTGTAGCGCGCGCGGTGGGCCATATCAACGGCTTTGAGCGTCTCGGACAGGGTGCCGATCTGGTTCACTTTGACGAGCATGGAGTTGGCCACGCCTTGGTCAATACCGTCTTTGAGGCGCTTGGGGTTGGTCACGAACAGGTCGTCGCCCACAAGCTGGATTTTATCGCCGATTTTGTCGGTGAGCAATTTCCAACCGTCCCAATCGTCCTCGTCCATGCCGTCCTCGATCGAGATGATCGGGTAGTCGGCGCACAGGGCGGCGAGGTAGTCGGCGTTCTCGGCGGAGGTCAGTGATTTACCCTCGCCTTTGAGTTCGTATTTGCCGTCGACGTAGTACTCGGACGAGGCACAATCGAGCGCGAGGTAGATGTCCTCACCGGGCTTGTACCCTGCTTTTTCGATGGACTTCACAATGAAATCAAGTGCTTCGCGAGCGGAGTTGATCGCGGGGGCAAAGCCGCCCTCGTCACCGATGCCGGTGTTATAGCCCGCGTTCGACAGCTCTTTTTTCAGAGTGTGGAACACTTCGGCGCCCATGCGGATCGCTTCTTTCACGTTCGTCGCAGAGACGGGCATGATCATGAATTCTTGGATGTCGATGGGGTTGTCGGCGTGCTCGCCGCCATTGATGATATTCATCATTGGCACGGGCAGAACGCGCGCAGATGAGCCACCGATATAGCGGTACAGCGGCAGCGCGGAGTAATCAGCGGCAGCTTTGGCGACAGCAAGCGAGACGCCGAGGATGGCGTTTGCGCCAAGGCGGGCTTTGTTGGGGGTGCCGTCCAGCTCGATCATCGTGGCGTCAATCGCCTCTTGTTCGGTGGCGTCCATGCCAACGAGAGCTTCGGCCAATTCGCCGTTCACCGCCAACACGGCCTCAAGCACGCCTTTGCCCAAATAACGCGCTTTGTCGCCATCGCGTTTCTCGACGGCTTCGTGTGCGCCTGTGGACGCGCCTGATGGCACCGCCGCACGGCCCATTGTGCCGTCTTCGAGGATCACGTCGACTTCGACGGTGGGGTTGCCACGGCTGTCGAGGATCTCGCGGCCGATAATGTCAATGATGGTGCTCATGGGGTGTGTCCCTCTCTCGGTGAGTTAAATCTTGGGCCAGTTGATTGCTTGATACCACCCGTGACGCCCACGTCAACGTGAACGACGCTAACAAATGGCGTTGTATGTGATAGCGGTAACATTTTTGTGGCGGTTTATGCAAATCCGGTGCGCGTTACGCGGCACTGCCTGCCCGTGCCAATTGGCGTTCACGCATGAATGTGTAGAGGCCCGCGCTGATGATGAGGGCCGAGCCGATCAGCATCGGTAGGTCGGGGCGCTCCGAAAACACCACCATGCCCGCGATGATTGAGAACACGAGGCGGGTGTAGCGAAACGGCATGATAACGGCGGTCTCGGCGATGCGCAGTGCGGTGACAAGGAGGAAATAGCCAACAACAGAGACGGTTGACGCGATGCTCAACAAGACCACGGAGGACACGTCAGGGACCACAAGCGGGGTTTGTGCAAAACCGGTGAGCAGCACGCCCGCTGGTACAACTGCCGCAAAGGCTTGGAACCCGATCAGGGTTGAGGGCACCGCGACATTGACTGATCGGGTGACGAGGTCGCGAAAGGCAATCAACACGACCGTGGCCAGCACCAAAAGCGTGGCAGGATCAAACTCGGACGCACCGGGGCGCACAATGAACAACACGCCGGAAAAGCCGACCAAAATCGCGGTCCAGCGCCGCCATCCGACCTTTTCACCCAAAAACAGGGCCGCGCCTAGAGTGGTGGCCAAGGGTGTGGTTTGAAACACAGCCGCCACGGTCGACAGATCGACCAGCGCAAGGGCGGTGACAAAGGTGACGGCAACCGCCCCCTCGGACAAGCCCCGCAAAATCAACAGCGGCGTCCAATAGGAGGCGACAAAAATCCGGTGGCCCTTGCGCAGTGTCAGGCCGAGGAACACCGCCGCGCCGATAAATCCCAATCCAATCAGAATTTGGCCCACAGGCAGATCGGCGGAGATCACTTTGAGGAGGGTATCCTCACATGTGAACGCGGCCATTGAGCCCAAGATATACAAAATGCCGCGCGAGTTTTGCATGTTAAATCCAATGAAGAATACGGCGCACCGTGTCATGCACGGCGCGAGGTGCCAAGAGGTCAAAAGGGGGAAGGGTGGTGTTTTAGGTCTTTTTCACACCGTAAAGCTCAAGGCGGTGCCCCTTGAGGGCGTACCCGAGTTTGGCCGCGATACGGTCTTGGAGGATTTCGATCTCGGGATCGTAGAACTCGATCACTTTGCCCGTATCCATATCGATCAGGTGGTCGTGATGAGCGCGGTCCGTGGTCTCGTAGCAGGCGCGCCCGTAGCCGAAATCATGACGCTCAAGGATGCCTTTTTCCTCAAACAGTTTCACCGTGCGGTAGACCGTGGCCAAGGACAGCTTCGGGTCTTTGCGCGCGGCGCGTGCAAATAGCTCTTCCACATCTGGGTGATCTTGGGCCTCTTCGAGGACCGCCGCGATCACGCGCCGTTGCTCGGTCAGGCGTAGGCCTTTTGCCTCGCAACGTGCTAAAATGGTGTCGGTCATGGTCGCTCCGTCCTGCTGTCGTCATAGTAAAAAATTGCGAGCGCGGGGTCTAGTGCGATTGCGAGCCGTGTCGCAACTGGCGCGGGCTCAGACGCGCGGCGACGATCCCATTGCCAGATCGGCCCAAATGGGGAGGTGATCGGACGCGCGGCGGGTGATTGCCGTTTCGACCACGCCCGCATCGCGTAGATCAAGCCCGTATGGCACGGCAATGCGGTCAAGGGCCGCCATGGGGCGCGCCGCGTGAAACGAGCGTCCGGGGGCAATAACGTCAAATGCATCGCGCAACGGGTCAAGCCCGCCTGTGCGCGACCATTCGTTAAAATCGCCCAGAATGACGGTCGGACGCGCATCCAGTGTCGTCAGATGCGCGCGGATGGCGTGCAGTTGCTTTTGACGTGAGGCGCGCAACAGACCCAAATGGACGCCGACCACACGTAGCCCGTCCAGATCAACGGCCACGGCACCGCGCGGCTCCAATCCGGGTAAATCAATGCGGTGCGTGGCGTGCGCAATCCTATCTTTGCGCACCAAAATGGCATTGCCGTGCCACCCCAACGAGACGGGCGATGTCGCAACAGGAAGGGCAATGAAATCCGTGTGAGTTTCGATCATGCGCGCGGGCAGGGCGGCGGGGCGCGCCCCCAGTCGCATATCGGCCTCTTGCAGGGCGACCACATCCGCGCCCAAGCCGTTGATCACATCCAAAACCCGCGCAGGCGCACGCATGCCATCTGTTCCGCGACATTTGCGCAGGTTGTAGGAGGCAAGGCGCATCGCACCGGTTTGGGTTTTGTGCAACATAGGATTAAGATAGGGATGCAGCGTTGCAATTACACCCCCCGTGTGTCGCAGCCAAGCCGCCGATCTATCGCTGTTTCAACTCCAATTCCCAAAAGGCCGCATGCGTCGTGTTCATTTCTCTCGCCACCGTTAAATCCGTCCTTAAATCCGTGCCGCGCCCGACATGGCTCATCTGGGTGTTGTTACTGGTCGAATTTGGTGCGGGGGTGTGGACGGGGCGGTTTACGGCCTCGTTTGTGGCTCTTGGCACGCTGATGCTGACGCTCGCGCCGATCTTTTTCGCGCGCAGGTATCATATTTACGTGCCGCGTGGATTTATGGGGATGATCATCCTGTTTATCTTTGCCACCTTGTTTTTGGGCGAGGTGGATGACTTTTATGAACGTTATTGGTGGTGGGATTTGGCCCTGCATGGCGGGTCTGCAATCGGTTTTGGCCTGATCGGATTCGTCGCGATGTTCATGCTGTTCCAAGGTGACAGGTTCGCCGCTCCGCCCCTTGCCATCGGTCTTTTCGCATTTTGCTTTGCGATGTCGATTGGGGGGCTTTGGGAAATCTTTGAATACCTGATGGATCAGGCATTCGGCACGAATATGCAAAAGTCGGGCATCGACGATACGATGGGCGATCTCATGGTTGACGCCTTGGGCGGTTTCATCGGCGCGGGCGCGGGGGTGCTTTATTTGTGGTATGAGCGCGGGGTGTTTCTATCTGGATGGATCGGCGATTTTGTCACGCGCAACCGCCGATTGTTCTCCAAATACCGATCAAAATAGCCGGTTATGTGCCGCAAAATGTGGCGGGGACGATCTCGGCGCGGGTGGGCGGGGCCATCAGATCGCGGTCGGCGTCCGCGACATCAAATGGTGTGACCAGAACGCGGGCCAAGCGGTGTGCCTTGCTAAAATCGCCGTCTGTTGCGGCCATAATCGCCTCTTCCAAACGGTGTGTGCGTGGAATTACCTGTGGGTTAGCGCGCGCCATTGCGGCGCGGTCCGGCGCGCTGTCCACCCGTGCGTTCCACCGCGCATTCCATGCATCAAATGCAGGCCGGTCAGTGAATTCGTCGCGGGCTTTATCGCTGCCCAACCGCGCAAACACATTGGTGAAATCCGCACCAGTCGCGGCCATGAGGCTCAAGAGATCTTGTGCCAAATCTTCGTCGCCGTCGCGCGGCTGCGCGATCCCAAGCTTGGCCGCGAACACATCGCGCCACGCGGCGTGATACAGGGCGGGAAAGCCGTTTAACACGCCTGTGAGCGCCTCAATCGCGGCGTCTTGACTGCCTGTTTCCTGCGTCATCATACCGACAAAGCATGTCCCAAGTTGGGCGAGGTTCCAGCCGGCAATATTGGCCTGTTGATCAAAGGCATAGCGACCATATTGGTCGATGGAGGAATAGCGCGCGGAGGGCGTATAGGCGTCGATAAAGGCGCAGGGGCCGTAGTCAATCGTCTCGCCCGCGATGCTGGTGTTGTCGGTGTTCATCACGCCGTGGACAAACCCAAGACCCATCCAGCGTGCAATAAGACGTGCTTGGGCCGCGACAATCGCGCTGTACAGCTCCAACATCGTGCGGGCCTGTGGATAGTGGCGGTCGCGCACATGTTCGGCCAACAGACGTAGCCCCTCGTCGTCGTCTTGTGCTGTCAGGTATTGGAAGGTTCCCACGCGGATGTGTGACGCGGCCACGCGGGTCAACACCCCACCGGGGTAGGCGCGTTCGCGTTGGACGCGCTCGCCCGTGGCCACGGCGGCCAAAGCGCGGGTGGTCGGCACGCCGCACGCGGCCATAAACTCGGAGACGATGTATTCGCGCAGCACCGGCCCAAGCCACGCCCGCCCGTCTCCATTGCGCGAATAGGGCGTGCGTCCCGCGCCTTTCAGTTGGATGTCAAAACGACCGTGATCAGTGACAACTTCGCCAAGCAAGATCGCGCGGCCATCGCCCAAGCGCGGCACCCATCCGCCGAACTGGTGCGCGGCGTAGACCTGAGCCAATGGCTCGGCCCCGTCAGGAATCACATTGCCCGCAAACACCGCCGCGTCCCGATCGGTCACACCCAAAGAGTGCGCCAGATCGTCGTTGAACAAGATCATTTGTGGCGCTGCGACCGGATCGGGATCGATACGCGCAAACAGGCGGTCGGGCAGGCGGGCGTAGGAGTTGTCAAAATCGGTCATGTGATCTCATTTAGCCCCATTTTTAGGTGCGTAAAGGGGTTAAAGCGTGGCGAGACGCGCCGTCAGCAGGGTGAAAAACGCATCCGCATCCGCGTCCCCCATGAACATCGCATTGGGCGCACGGTCGGTCACGCCCCACCAATCGGCCACAGTCATGCCGCGCGTCAACTCCGATCCTGTTTCGATCTCGACGTTGATGAAGCGGCCCGAAAATATCTGCGGCGCGATGAGATAGGCGATCACGGTCGGATCATGCAGCGGGCCACCCGCCGATCCGTATTTCTCGATATCGAAGCGTTCAAAGAAATCGAGCCATCCGGCAACCACATCGCCCACATGATTGCCAAAGGCCATAAACGCCTCAAGGCGCGGTTTGGTTACAAGCACTTTGTGCGTGACGTCAAGCGGCATCACCGTCAGATTTACTCCGGATTTAAACACAATATCAGCGGCTTCTGGGTCGACGTAGATGTTGAATTCGGCGGCGGGTGTGATGTTGCCCACCTCGAAATAGGCGCCCCCCATCAGCACGATCTCTTGGACGCGTTCAATGATGTCGGGGGCTTTGGTGAATGCAGTGGCGATGTTCGTCAGTGGTCCCATCGGGCACAGCGTCACCGTGCCTGCGGGCTGTGCGCGTAGGGTGTCGATGATGAAATCCACACCGTGTTGCTCTTGTAGGGGCATCGTGGGGGCGGGCAATTCGATCCCGTCCAGACCCGTTTTGCCGTGCACATGTTCGGCGGTGACAAGCGTGTGAGCCAATGGGCGGTCGCAACCGGCAAAGACTTTGACATCGGGGCGTCCGGCAACTTCGCAGATTTTGCGGGCATTTTCGCTTGTACGCGCAATCGGCACGTTTCCGGCGACTGCCGTTATGCCCAACACGTCGAGTTCGCGCGAGGCTAGGGCGAGCAAAATAGCGACCGCATCGTCCTGTCCGGGATCGGTGTCGATGATGATTTTGCGTGCGCTATCGCTCGGGTGTGTCGTCGGCATGTGCGGCTCCGTGGCTGTGGGTCGAGTGTCCACAGTGACCACGCCGCGTTGGGATGTAAAGCGCTCAGCGGCGGGTTTGACGCGATCCGTCTGCACCGCGCACAACGATCCGTGTGACGCCCTCGAGTTGGGGGAAGGTCAGCGAATATGCCACGGTAATGCGGCGTTGTTGCGCCGTGCCAAGTGCGGGGGCGGTTTCGGGCGCGGAGATGCGGAAATCATAGGTCAATGTGCCCTGCGCCTCATTGGCGACAGGGACGAGTTGCGCGTCATAGTAGCCAAGTGTCGGCACAACGCCCGTTGCCGTGACAATCGCGCCGGATGTGGAGCGCGCAATCGTGATGTCGGCAACCGATGGCACCAATGGGCGGGTGTCGACAAACGCGGGATATCCTTTGCGCGGGGCTAGTGATTTTAGAACAACGGCGGTTTGCCCGTCTGCGGTCGTGGCGGTCACGGCCTCGGATTTGCCGAACCAGTTGAGAGGGTTGAGGTTGGATGAGCTAAGGGAGGCACAGCCCGATAGGCCAAGCACAACCAGTCCACAAAGTAACACCTGACGCCGCATCTGATTTCCCCTTGGCCACAATTGTCTCGTTGCAAAAGGCGTAACGGATGTGGCGCGCCTTGAAAAGGGGGCGCAGTATTGGCCTGTGCACATCTGGACGTCTGTGTCGTGGCGGATTATGTGTCAGACAAGCAAAAAGGATGATCCACCATGGCCAATGCCCGTTTCGAAGACCTCGTTGATACATTCGAATTTCTGGACGACTGGGAAGATCGCTACCGTCATGTGATTGACATGGGCAAAGCGTTTCCCGCGATGGATGAGGCGCTCAAAGTTGCGGCGACCAAGGTCGAGGGCTGCGCCTCCCAAGTCTGGATCGTGCCCACGGTTGAGGATGGCACATTTCAATTCCAAGGGGCGTCTGATGCGATGATCGTCCAAGGGCTGATTGCGGTGTTGCATGAATTATACGCGGGTCTGACGGTGGGTGAGGTGCGCGGTGTTGATGCCGTGGCCGAGCTGTCGCGTTTGGGTCTTAACGAGCATTTGTCTGCGCAACGCTCCAACGGGTTGCGTGCGATGGTTGAGCGCATTGAGGAAACTGCGGCGCGGGCGGCCTAGCGCCGCCTCTGGCCTGTCAGGGTGTCAAAAACCGGTCAAGATCGCCGTAGCCTGTGACCCTGCGCTCGAACGCAAGGCCAAGCCTTTGCGCGCATGTCTGTGCCGTAGCCGTTAGGTTCGCATCCTCGGTTTGCGCAAGATATACCAGTTTTTCGTAATTGCCGAAATACATCTCAAGCAGGTCGGGATAGCGATCCAGCCCCAAAGGCCGCCACACAAAGGCGTCGAATTGGCGGGCGAGAAAGTCGGTGAGGTAGAAACTTGTGACTTCGCCGCGCGCCGCAAACACCTCGGAACCTTCAAAAAACGAATAACAATGGGGGGCATCTATCATCTGTGCCCCGTATTTCTTGCACAAATCGAACAATTGCCCACCTGTGCCGCAATCACCGTAAGCGACAAGGATGTGATCATAATCTGCGCGGTGTTTGAGGATCGTGGCCTCAACAGCGGGGGTGATTTTGTCGGGCGTATTGTGCAGAATGGCGGGCAGACAGGTGAGGGTTAGATGCGATAGCCCGTTGGCCTCGATCAGGGCGAGGACTTCGCGGGCCAGCGCGCCGCACGCGATGACAAGCGTTTTGCCCGCCCCAAAACGCACAAGGCCCCGCTCGCGCAGGGCCTCGTCGCTTATGTCCGAATGCGCGCTCACGCCTGTGGTTGGCGGGCCGCGATCAGGCGTTTGGCAGTCTCGACCGCAATCGCCGCATCATCGCAATAGGCATCCGCGCCGATGGCCCTACCGAATTCCTCGTTCAGGGGCGCGCCACCACACAGCACGATGTATTTGTCGCGCAGCCCTTGGGATTTCAGGCTCTCGATCACGGTTTTCATATAGGGCATGGTGGTGGTCAAAAGGGCAGACATGCCAATAATATCCGCACCTTCGGCCTCTGCCGTGCCGATGTATTCGGACGCTTCGGTGTTGATCCCAAGGTCGATGATTTCGAAACCGGCCCCCTCCATCATCATCGCGACGAGGTTTTTGCCGATGTCGTGAATGTCGCCCTTGACCGTGCCGATGACCATTTTGCCCATCTTTGGCGCGCCAGTTTCAACAAGCAGCGGCTTGAGGATGAACATGCCGCCCTTCATGGCTTGCGCGGCTTTGAGCACTTCGGGGACGAATAGAATTCCATCACGGAAATCATTGCCCACGATCTGCATCCCTGCGACCAAGGATTTGGTCAGGATGTCGTAGGGGGTCCATTTGCGGTCCAACAAGATGCGCACGCCCTCTTCGATCTCTTCTTTGAGACCGTCATACAGGTCGTCCATCATCTGTTCGCACAGATCGGCATCGTTGAGGTTAGAGAGGACCAGATCGTCGTTGTCGTCAGACATGTGCGTATCCTTTTGCGCCCGCTTTGCGGTGTCGTCAGGAGGGAAAGCGGAACAGTCGTCCCGCCACATCAATCAATTAGCTACGGCGACCGCGGCGTCCCGTGCGTTCGCGCGCAGCGGGCCCCTTGTCGTCGGTGCCATCCGAGGCCGAGGAAAACCCGCCAAGCGTTTCAACAATTTGCTCGAGCGTTGGACGTTCGCCGCGTGGGCGGGTTTCCAACGCGGCTTTCATTGCCACCAGATGCTCGGGCGTGGTGCCGCAACATCCGCCAATAATCCGCGCACCCGCATCGCGTGCCAGACAGGCGTAGTCTGCCATCAATTCGGGGGTGCCATCATAGTGGATATGGCCGTCCATATAGCGTGGAATGCCTGCGTTGCCTTTGGCAATGATCGGGCGGTCGTGGCCTTGGGCGGCAAAGCCAAGCACAGTGCGCATTAGATCGGACGACCCCGTGCCACAGTTGGCGCCGTAAGCCACGGGGGGCGTTGGCAGTTTCTCAACCATATCGGACAATTGCGCCGATGTGACGCCCATCATGGTGCGTCCAGCGGTGTCAAACGACATGGTGCCGACCCACGCAAGGCCCGCTTTTGCGGCACCTTCGGCGGCGGCGGTGTATTCCTCGGGGGCAGAAATCGTCTCGATCCATGCGACATCTGCGCCGCCCGCTTTGAGCCCCTTGGCTTGTTCATAGAACATCTCGACAGCCGCATCGTAGGTCAATGTGCCCATCGGTTCCATGATTTCGCCTGTTGGTCCCATGGATCCGGCTACGATGACGGGGCGTCCCGCGGCGTCTGCGACTTTACGGCCAATCGCTGCGGCGGCTTTGTTCAATTCAAATACGCGGTCTTCGGATTGGTGCAGTTTGAGGCGCGCGGCGGTGCCCCCAAAGGAGTTGGTCAAAAAGATGTCAGAGCCTGCATCAACCGCCCCTTGGTACAAGGCCTCGATGTTTTCAGGTTTGTCGACATTCCACAGCTCGGGCGAGTCGCCCGATTCCAGTCCCATGTTGAACAAGGTGGTTCCCGTCGCGCCATCGGCCAAGAGCCAGTCGCGGGTCTCAAGCAATTTGGTCAGGGCGTCTGTGGTCTGGGGCGCGGTCATGGGTGGGTCTCCGAATGTGGATAAGAGCACGCACCCAATGGTGCGCACCCGATAAGTGTTGCGCCCATGTGCCATGTGGGAGCGGATTTGGCAAATTCATTCCCGTCATAACGATTATGAGGCGGGTATGTGCCGGTGTGGGCTGTCGATTACTTTGGCGGTCGCGCGCGGCGTTTGAACGCGTGCCACACGGGGTGGGTGGCAAAGCGGTTTGCCTTCATCGGGTTGGGGGCGGTCTTTGGCGGTGGCGCGGTGATCCGGCGCATGATGTCCATGGCCGCCACACTGAGGGCGAGACGCGAGGGGGCGGCCAGATAGAGCACTTCCCATTCGGGGCCAAAGGCGGATTTGAACCGGCGCAAGCCGGACGCGCCGGATTTTGCGAGCATCTTGGTGCGCAGGCGCGCAAGCAGCGGGTTTGCATCCGGCCCCGCCCATGGCACGGCTGCAAGAGAGACGCGCGGACACCCATAGGCCTTGGCAGTCTCGATTGCATCGACGATCAGCTGTTGGATCGTGCCGTCGGGAGCCTCATCGGTTTGGCGCATCAGATCGAGGGTCATTTCCGCGCGGGTCTCATGGAAGGTGACAAAGGCCACAAGGCGCGCATCGCGGTAGGCCAGAAACACACGTTGGCACGTCACATAGTCGCGTTGATATGTCCCCATGGAAAAGCCGCGCTCGCCGCCTCGTGCCTCTTTCCACGCTTGTGCCACGCGGTCCATCTCATCAAGGGGCAAGACGCGTCCGCCCTCGCATGTGGTGATCTGTGCCTCCTCGACTTTGCGCAAGACACGGCGCAACTGGCGGCGGGTTGATCCGTCGATGGAAAAGGTTTCTGGCGTGATCCATGCCTCTTCGGCGGTGGGAATGACGGCCCATCCCGCACGGCGCGCAGAGGCGGCCATCCGCTGCCCGCATTTGTAGATCGCGGGCATTCTGAACCGGTCGCGCGCGGTGCGGGTCAGGGCGTCACGGGCCGCTTTGGGGCATCCTGTGCGCGCCAAAGGGTCCGATAGCATCACAAGCGATTGTCCAATGGGCGCGGCCAAGGCCACAGCGATGTCGGTGTCATCGCGCAGGACGGAAAAATCACGTGTGCGCAAGAGATTGGCCTCGGCGCGGGGGGCAAAGAACACTTGGCGTTCCAACTCGGGCGGCAAGAACGGCGAATGGGACGTACGCAAAAGGCGCGGCTCTGTGGCGAGGTTGCACTTGCGCGGCCCGAGCACGACAATCACCGCTGACAGCGCCGCAGGGAGTAAATAATACACGGCGCGAAACGCCAAGACCGAGCCAAGCAACACTTCGAGCGGGATCGCGGGCAACAGATTGGCTAACGTGGCCTCGAACGGGCCAACACCGCCGGGGGTCGAGCCGATGAGTCCCGCGCCAAGGGCAAACAGATAGGCCGAAATCGCTTGTGCAATCGAGACGGCAACGTCTGGTGGCAGCAGTATGAAAAACGTGGCCCCTGCGAATATGGTATCGATCCCCGCAAGACCCACAACCGTGGCCATGGTGCGCAAGGACGGCCACGGCATACGCACGAGAGGCGCGGGGGGGTAGACCGAGAGGGCGGCCATGGTGCCGGCAAGAGCAATGGCAAGGGTGGCCAATGTCTTCATCCATGGCAATTCGGGTTGCAGGACCAATACCGCGAGGGCCGCAACAATTGCCCATCCTGCCAAAAACGACAGCGCCACCGCCCCCGACAGGCGCAACGACTGCCACAGGGTCAGTTCGGGCAAAAGTCGCCACCGGATCAAACTGCCTGTCAGGGCGCCAAAGCCCAAGAATTGCGAGAGGCCAATGGCGGCAATCCCCGTGCGGCGCGCGGCGCGGCGTGAAATTCCTGTATCGAGTTGGGCATGTAACACGGCATCATAGCGCCCCACCGCCCAAAAACTAATGGCGGCAAAGACCAGCGATAGCGCCCAATTGGCAGGGGCGATATCACGAGCTGCGGCGTGAATAGCCCCAAGATCGAGCGCCGCAGCATGATCCCAAAACACCCATCCCATCACCACGACCATCCCCAGCGGGATCACCTGTTTGCGCGCAAGGTCACGCCATCTGACACCCGTCCCGCCGTGCCCGACGAAAGAGGCGTCTGACGGAATGGGACGGTTGGGTGCGGGCACCTCGGTGACGGTGCTTTGGTCAAGAGAAACGTGGCGCATAGCCTGTGGCGTGCTCCGATACGGGATATGTTGAGACACAGCTATAGATATCCATTCGCGAAGATCGAGTTAACTGGAGGGCGATCGTTTGGGGAGAGTTTGCGCGCAGGGGCAGGTGAGCGGGGCGCGGTGGACGACCCTGCACAGGTTTGCGGCGTGACGGGCGCAGGTTTGCGCAATCAGCGGCAAGGCAGCGGTCGCCAAAACAGTCTGGCAAAGCGCGAATATACAAAAGACCCGCAGATGAGTGCGGGTCTTGTTTTTACGGGCGCTTCAAGCGCGCCTTCTAAGAGCCGTCGGTTTAGTGCTCTTCGAACAGTTGGGTTTTGGCGGTCGCGAGACAGGTGGCGCGTTTGGCGCGGATCTCGTCATCCGTGGCTTTGTCGCCAAGATCGGCTGCAACTTTGCGGATCACATCGTCGTGGCCGGCTTCTTCGAAATCGGCTTTGATCACTTCGAGGGCGTATGCATCCGCGTCAGCGCCGGTTTTGCCGAGCAGTTCAGCGGCCCAAAGACCCAACAATTTGTTGGCGCGGGCGTCAGCCTTGAACACCATTTCGGCATCATGGGCGAATTTGTTTTCAAAGGCGGATTCGCGTTCGTCGAACGTGGACATGGTGTTCTGTCTCCCCAGATTGGATGTTACCCTATTATATGACCGCCCAAGCCGGCAGGTTCAAGACGCGAATTGTCGATTGCCGCCGATGATCCTTGGTCGCATGCGGTGCGGATCGCGTCTTTCAGGGCACGCGGCCAAGCACGCGTCCTTGCTCCCGCGCCCCCCTTGGCCTAAAGATCGGCTAACGATGGCGCTCTCTCGTGATTCTGCGCCGTGCAATCTATTGGAGGCCCATATGGCGCGCCGTAAAAAGATTTACGAAGGCAAAGCAAAGACACTCTATGAGGGTCCAGAGCCAGGCACCATTGTTCAGTATTTCAAAGATGATGCGACCGCGTTCAATGCCGAAAAGCGCGCGACCATCGAGGGCAAGGGTGTGTTGAATAACCGCCTGTCCGAGTTCTTTATGAACGGGTTGACCAATCTTGGTATCCCCAACCACTTTATCCGCCGTCTCAACATGCGCGAGCAGCTGTGCCGCCAGTGCGAGATTGTCCCGCTCGAAGTGATCGTGCGCAACTATGCCGCGGGCTCTATGTCCAAGCGTCTAGGGATCGAAGAGGGCACACGACTGCCCCGTCCAATCATCGAGTTCTCTTATAAGGATGACGCGCTGGGCGATCCTCTCGTGCCTGAGGAATACATCATCGCCTTTGGGTGGGCCTCACAACAGGACATGGACGATATCGTCGCCTTGGCCCTGCGGGTGAATGATTACCTGTCGGGTGTGATGTACGGTGTTGGCATCAAACTGGTTGATTTCAAAATCGAGATCGGTCGCGTTTGGGATGGTGATTTCATGCGCTTGATCGTGGCTGACGAAATTTCGCCTGACAGCTGTCGTTTGTGGGACATCGAAAGCGGGCAGAAGCTCGACAAAGATGTGTTTCGCCGCGACTTGGGCAATCTCACCGATGCCTATACCGAAGTGGCGCGCCGCCTAGGCGTTTTGCCGACGAATGGCCCTGTTGCCAATGGCGACAAGCCGACACTGATTAACTGATCCTAAAGACAAGAAGGTTTGACCCTATGAAAGCCCGCGTACACGTTATGCTGAAAACCGGTGTTCTGGACCCACAAGGCGCCGCCGTGCAACATGCACTTGGTGCGCTGGGGTTTGCAGGCGTTAACGAAGTGCGCCAAGGTAAGGTGATCGAACTTGATCTCGCGGATGGCACCTCCGAGGCGACGATCAACGAGATGTGCGAGAAACTCCTCGCCAACACTGTGATCGAGGGATACTCGGTCGAGCTGTTGTAAGCACGCCGACACTTCACTCTCTCAATGAGCCGCTCCATTCGGGGCGGCTTTTTGTTTGCGCGTTTTTTGTTTGTGCACAGGGGGAGTTGCACGCTGTGGCGTTGACGGATGCGAGGTGGCGCGCAAAGGTGGTGTGACGCCCACTCACCTCAGGAGACCCCAATGCGCGCAGCCGTTTTAAGAGAGTTCAACAAGGATCTGGTGATTGAGGACGTGCCAATGCCAGAGTGTCCGCCTGACGGTGTGGTGCTCAAGGTTCTGGCGTGCGGCGTGTGTCGCTCCGATTGGCACGGCTGGGTTGGAGAGCATCCGCGTATCAAGCCCGGTCAGATTGGCGGACATGAGTATTGTGGCGAAGTGGTCGAGGCGGGGCCAATGGCCACCTATAAACTGGGCGACCGCTTGGTTGCGCCGTTTATTCTGGCCTGTGGCAAATGTCCCGCCTGTCACTCTGGCCATTCTAACACCTGTCCCGATCAACGTTTGCCGGGCTTTATTGAGCCGGGGGCGTTTGCGCAATACGTCGCGGTGCCGTTTGATCATAACCTAACCTTGTTGCCCGAGGGGCTATCGCCCACGGTGGCGGCGGGGCTTGGCTGTCGTGTCACAACCGCGTGGCATGCGTTGACCGACCGTGCGGCCCTGATGGGCGGGGAATGGTTGGCGGTGCATGGCACGGGCGGGGTCGGCCTATCTGCGGCTTTGCTTGGCAAAGCGCTCGGGGCGCGGGTGATCGCCGTGGACATTGTCCAAGATAAGCTGGATCACGCTGTGGGGTTGGGCATTGATTACGGCGTGAACGCGTCCGATGGCGATGTCGCCGCACAGATCAAGAAGATCACAGGCGGCGGGGCGCATGTCTCCGTCGAGGCCTTGGGGATCAACCAGACGGTTCAGGCCTCCATCGACTGTCTGCGCCCGCTGGGGCGTCACGTGCAGGTCGGGATGCCGGTGGGCCACACCGCGACGATGCAAATTAATATGAATACGGTTTATATGGGCAATCTGGCGCTGTACGGCACGCGCGGAATGCCGGCGCACCGCTATCCATCGCTTTTGGCATTGATTGAGGCGGGCATGGTGGATTTCACGCCCCTCATTGCGCGCGAGATCAAATTGTCGGAAACAGGCCGCGAATTGGCGGCCTTTAACGGCCCGACCCCGCCCGGCGTGGCCGTGATTACCGATTTTCTCAATTGAGAGGCGCGCCATGACGCCAATCCACTTGAACGCAGGGGTGGCCTGCTTTATTGCGGGCGCCAAGACAGACCAATGCGACACCTAAGGGCGCATCCCGCGCCGTTGTACCCCTGCTGACCTATCGGAGACGCCCCATGAAAGCTGCCGTCCTGCAATTCCCCGGTTCGAACTGTGACCGCGATATGGCTGTGGCCCTGCGCAATGCGGGCGCGGATGTCACGATGGTCTGGCATAAGGATGCACAATTGCCAGAAGGCCTTGATATTGTCGGTGTTCCGGGTGGATTTTCCTACGGCGATTATTTGCGTTGCGGGGCCATTGCGGCCAACTCGCCGATCACCACCGCGCTCAAGGCGCATGTGGAGCGCGGCGGCTATGCCTTTGGGATTTGTAACGGCTTTCAGGTGCTGACCGAGGCAAAACTCTTGCCCGGTGCGTTGCTGCGCAACCAAGGCGTCAAATACATCTGCAACACCCAAGAGTTGATCGTCGAGACCACCGATAGCGCCTATACCTCCGAATATGCCCAAGGTCAGCGTATCCAGATCCCGATTGCCCACCACGATGGCAATTACACCGCCGATAAAGAGACGCTTGACCGTCTTGAGGGCGAGGGCCGTGTGGCGTTCCGTTATGGCAATAACCCTAATGGGTCGGATCGCGACATTGCGGGGATTTTGTCCGAGAACCGCCGCGTGCTTGGCATGATGCCTCACCCTGAACGGGCCGCCGAGGCGGCGCACGGCAATGAGGACGGCAAAGCGTTCTTTACCTCCTTGCTCTCGGCTGTTGTCAGCGCCTGATCCGAGTACCCGATCCGAGCGACTACCCCGCGAGCTCACATCCAACCCCGCCGCGATCTCTCTGATCCCAAGCGGAAAACCGCCAGATCACTGGGCGGGGCGCAAAACCCGTCTCGCCACCTCTTGCAGGTCTGGCGCGGTCCTGCGTAACGTCCACATATGAGTGAGAACGGGCTTTCAACGCCAAACGGCACCGCAGAGGTATCCGACGCGTCTTTGACGTGGCTCGGACGTTTGGCGATTGCGGGGTTTGTGGCGGTGGCGATTGCGGTGGTGTGGTTTTCGAACCTGCTACTGACAGAGCGCTATACAATCCTGACCCGCAACCGAGCCGAGGTGCGTCAGGCGCTCTATGCCGGTAACTTGATCTCCGAATTACAGCGCAATTCCATTGTGCCGCTGTTGTTGTCGCGTGATCCTGTGTTGGCCTCGGCTTTGTCGACGGACGATTATGTCACGACCTCGCAGCACCTGATCACCTATGTGGATGAAATTGGCGCAGCATCTTTGCTATTGCTCGATGAGTCTGGCCGCGTTGTGGCCGCGACCGACCGTGCAGAGTTGGGCCGAAATGGACGTCTAAGCCCTTATTTCGTTGATGCTTTGCGCTCGAATGACACCACATTCAAGGCGGCAAAACTCGAAAGTGGGGCGTATGAGTTTACTTATGCGCGCCGCATTGAGGTGGGCGGTGTTCTAGCGGGTGTGATCGTGGTCGAGGTGGATTTGGCCAAGTTTGAAACCCAGTGGGCGAGTATTTCGGACGCTGTTTTGGTGGTCAATTCCGAGGGCGATATCATCCTGTCGACCGAGCCGAAATGGCGCGCACGCAAAGAGGCGGAGGCCTTGGAAGTGCGTGACGCACCCACGGCGATAGAGCGGGCGCTGCGGGCTACTTCGGAATGGTCCAACCCCGCGCCTGAGGTCTATTTGGGCGGTGAGGCCGTGATGCGGTTGGAAAGCCGTATCCCGTTTCGCGGGTGGCGCATGGCGTCCTTTACCACGTACACCTCTGTGCGTGAGCGGGTGAACGGGGTTCTTGCCCTTGAGATTATGGGGTTTGCGATCCTGCTGTCGCTCGGGTTCTATCTAACCTCGCGGCGCGCGGTCTCTCGTGCGGGTCTGTTTCAACGCGAAAGTGCCGAGTTGCGCCAGTTGAACACACGGTTGCAACGTGAGATTTCGGAGCGCAAGCGGGCGGAAAAGAACCTTGAGGTTGCCGAGCAAACCCTTGCACAATCAAGTAAATTGGCCGTTTTGGGGGAGATGTCGGCGGCGGTAAGCCACGAGTTGAACCAACCGCTCGCCGCGATGAAGACCTATCTGGCGGGGGCGAAATTGCTGTTGCAGCGCAAGCGCCCTGATGAAGCCTTGGCGTCTTTTGGCCGTGTTGATGATCTGATCGAGCGGATGGCGGCTATCACCAAGCAGTTGAAATCCTACGCCCGCAAGGGATCGGAACACCTTGAGCCGATTGATTTGCGCGACTGTGTGAATGCGGCCATGTCGATGATGGAGCCGCAGATGCGCCAACGCGCGGTTGAGATCACGCGGACCTTGCCGCCCGAACCGGTTGTGGTCGACGGGGACCGTGTGCGCCTTGAACAGGTGCTCGTAAACCTGCTGCGCAACGCGTTTGATGCGGGCAAAACAGCGCCCGATCCACAGATCGATATCATTGTTGCAGGGGGCGCACATGCCTCTGTGTCGGTGCGCGATAACGGGTCAGGGATTGAAGATCTCGATACTTTGTTCGAGCCGTTTTACACCACCAAAGCCCCCGGTGACGGGGTGGGGCTTGGCCTTGCGATTTCGTCGGGCATTGTGACCGAGTTGGGCGGGCGTTTGACCGCGCACAACCGTCCCTCGGGCGGCGCGGTGTTTGAAATGATCCTGCCCTTGTCCAAACAGGACGAGGATGAGGGCACCACAGATATGCGTGCGGCGGAATAATCCGGTCCGCGCGGTTTACCAGACTTAAGACCTCAAAGAGGAAGTGACCAATGGCCAGTGCAATGAAAATCGCGATTGTGGATGACGAACAGGACATGCGCCAATCGATCAGCCAGTGGCTCGCCCTGTCGGGGTTCGACACCGAAACCTTTGCCAGTGCCGAGGACGCGGTTAAGGGACTTGGTCCCGATTACCCCGGTGCGGTGATCACCGATATCAAGATGCCCGGCATGGACGGGATGCAGTTCCTCAAGAAGCTGATGAGCGTCGATAGCGGCTTGCCCGTCATTATGATCACGGGCCACGGTGATGTGCCGATGGCGGTGGAGGCGATGCGCATTGGCGCGTTTGATTTCCTTGAAAAGCCGTTCAACCCCGACCGGATGACCGAACTGGCCAAAAAGGCCACGAATGCACGGCGTCTGACCCTTGATAACCGCGCGTTGCGCCGTGAATTGTCGGGGGGCACGGGGATTATGAACAAGCTCATCGGCGCGTCCGATGTGATGGAGCGGCTACGCGAGGATATTTTGGACCTCGGTCAAGCCGACAGCCATGTGTTGATTGATGGCGAGACGGGCACGGGCAAGACGCTTGTCGCGCACGCGCTGCACGCAGTGGGCGCGCGGGCCTCTAAAAAGTTTGTTATGTTCTCATGCGCAGGACGCGAAGAGGCGGAATTGTCCAAGCGTTTGTTCGGCCCTGATCCCGATGGCGCGGCACAACCGCTGATCGAGGAGGCGCGTGGCGGCACTTTGGTGATCGAGGATATTGAGGCGCTGTCCGAGGGCTTGCAGGCGCGTCTGCTCACATGGATCAACGAGCAAGGCACACCGCCCGAAACCCGTGTGATCGCGATTTGTAACTTGCAAGAGCAGGGGCGCACCTGCGAAAGCGCGCTGCGTCCCGATCTCTATTTCCGTCTGGCCGCGATGAAAATCACCACGCCGCCGCTTCGGTCACGCGGCGAGGATATCTTGTCGCTGTTCACCCAGTTGAGCCAACAGTTCTCTGAGGAATACGGCTGTGACGCGCCCGAGATCGCAGCACAAGAGGCCGCGCAATTGTTGCAAGCCCCGTGGCCGGGCAACATCCGCCAGTTGATCAATGTGGCCGAGCGGGCCGTATTGCAATCGCGGCGCGGGTCGGGGTCGATTGCCTCCTTGCTCTTGGCCGAGGACGATTCCGCAGAGGCACAAACCATGACCACGGACGGCAAACCGCTCAAGGAATATGTCGAGGCGTTCGAGCGCATGTTGATCGACAACACCATGCGCCGCCACAAAGGATCGATCGTTGCTGTGATGGACGAGTTGTGTCTGCCGCGGCGGACATTGAATGAGAAAATGGCCAAATACGGCCTGCAACGGTCCGACTATTTGGGATAGCGGGCCGCGCGCCAATGTGGCGGCACGCCGAGATGTTGTCGCCCGTCCGTGATCGACCCCTGTGGATAAAACGGGCGCGCACGAAATTGCGTGTTGTGTTCATGGGGTTGGATCACTACTGATAGGGAACGCAGGTCTCGTATGACGCCACCTTTGGGTTCGTTTTAACGGGAAACCGCGACGAAAGATTCGCTGCATACGTGTGCAGGACGCGACCTTGACCCCGTGAATGAGCGGGCAGGTCCCCCGCCCGTAGCGCAGACCGATACCGCCCCACGGCATGACAAAACCGTATGGCAATGAACGCTCGAACCCGCGCTAAAACGGGAACGGGATATTAAAATGGGCGACGGGTGGCACGGTGTCACACGGACGCCGGAGAAAAACGCGATGCAACGCGCAGAGGCAAATATAGAGCAAGTGACGGGCGTTTTCGCCCGCGCGCTCTTGCCCGCGCATTCGCTCGCCCCTGACAATCACCCGAACCTGCACTCCTTGGCGCTTGCGCCGAATGGTCCACCTTTGGGTGTCGAAAGACAATTATGGCTAAAAAAATGCTTATCGATGCCACCCACGCGGAAGAGACCCGCGTTGTGGTGGTCGACGGAAACAAGGTCGAGGAATTCGACTTTGAATCGGAAAACAAACGCCAGCTCGCTGGCAACATCTATCTCGCAAAAGTAACACGGGTCGAACCCTCGCTTCAGGCGGCGTTCATTGATTATGGCGGAAATCGTCATGGCTTTCTCGCGTTTTCCGAGATTCATCCTGATTATTACCAAATCCCTGTGGCAGACCGTGAGGCTTTGCTCAAAGAGGAAATGGAATACGCCAAGCAGCAAGAAGAAGAAGAGGAAGAGCGCGAGAAGTCCAAGCGCGGTGGCGGTCGTCGTCGTCGCACCTCATCTTCGCGTTCACGCGGCCAATCTGTAGCGGCTGATGCCGTGTCGGATGATGCGGTTGAGACCAAAGAGGTCGACGCCCCATCCGAAGCTGCGCCGAGTGGTGAAGCTTCTGACGTTGAAGCCGCCTCTGATACCGGTGCAACTGGCGTCAAAGGCATGGACGTGCATGAGCCAGAAGCCTCCGAAGCGGATGCGCTGATTGCAGACGAACACGCGCCCGTAGACGAGGGCACATCGCCCGCGTTTGCCGTGGCAGATACGCCCGTTGAAGAACCCGTTGAGGATGACGCCTCTGAGGATCAACCCGGTGAGGATCAGTCCAACGACAATGATGATGATGACGATGCTCAAAGTGCCACAGACAAAGACGATGACATCGAAAGCGTGGCCGACGATGACACCGCCGAAGAGGTGCGCCGCGTACGCAAACCCCGTCCGCGCCGTTACAAAATCCAAGAAGTTGTAAAAGTCCGTCAAATTCTGTTGGTTCAGGTCGTTAAGGAAGAGCGCGGCAACAAAGGCGCGGCTTTGACCACCTACCTGTCGCTTGCGGGTCGCTACTGTGTCTTGATGCCAAACACCGCGCGCGGGGGTGGCATTTCACGCAAAATCACCAACGTGGCCGACCGTAAGAAACTCAAAGAGATTGCCCAAGAGATCGACGTGCCACAAGGTGCGGGTCTGATTGTGCGCACCGCTGGCGCACAACGCACCAAGACCGAGATCAAACGCGATTATGATTACCTCAAGCGTATGTGGGAGCAGATTCGCGAGTTGACGCTCAAATCCACCGCGCCCGCGAAAATCTACGAAGAGGGCGACCTTATCAAACGCTCGATCCGCGATCTCTATTCGAAAGAGATCGACGAGGTTATCGTTGAGGGCGAGGGCGGGTTCCGCATCGCCAAAGACTTCATGCGGATGATTATGCCGACCCACGCCAAAAACGTGATCAACTACAAAGAACAACTGCCGTTGTTCGCCCGCTATCAGGTCGAAACCTACCTTGGCTCGATGTTCAACCCGACTGTTCAACTCAAATCGGGTGGCTATATCGTCATCGATTGGACCGAGGCGCTCGTCGCCGTTGACGTCAACTCGGGTCGTGCGACCAAAGAAGGCTCGATTGAGGACACCGCGCTCAAGACCAACCTTGAGGCCGCCGAAGAGGTGGCCCGTCAGGCCCGTCTGCGCGACCTTGCGGGTCTGATTGTGATCGACTTTATCGACATGGAAGATCGCCGCAACAACGCGGCCGTTGAAAAACGTCTTAAGGATCATTTGAAAACCGACCGTGCGCGCATCCAAGTGGGTCGTATTTCGGGCTTTGGTTTGCTTGAAATGTCGCGTCAACGTCTGCGTCCGGGCATGTTGGAAGCCACGACACAGCCGTGTCACCATTGCCACGGTACGGGTCTGATCCGCTCTGATGACAATATGGCGCTCACGATCCTGCGCCAGTTGGAGGAAGAGGGCACACGCAAGCGCTCGCGCGAAGTGCTGCTTAAAGCGCCGGTTGCGGTCATCAACTATCTGGTGAACTACAAACGCGAAGCGATTGCGCTGATTGAAAGCCGCTATGGCATGGCTGTGCGTCTTGAGGCCGATCCGTTCATGATCTCGCCTGATTTCTCGATCGAGAAATTCAAAACTGCCACCCGCGTGATCAAGCCGGAAGCCAGCAATGTGATTTCGGCATCCTCTGCGTTGATGTCTCAGATCGATGATGAGACGGAGGCCGATGAGGATGCGGTTGAGGCCGAAGATGACGCAACAGACGCGGCGCAGACCGATGATGTGACATCATCCGAGGCCGGTGATGACGAGCAGCAGCCCAAAAAACGCCGCCGTCGTCGTCGTCGTCGCCGCAAGTCCGGTGAGGGTGATGAAAACGGTGAGAACGGCGATACGAGCGAAGCGGGTGACAGCGATGCCGTGTCCGAGCCTGCACAAGAGCAAGCCTCTGAGCAAGGTGTTGATGGTACGTCCGAGGACAAGCCAAAGCGCCGCCGTAGCCGGTCACGCTCGCGCCGTTCTGGTTCTGCCGCTGATGTAACTGCGCCAGATGCTGTTACATCTGGTGAGGCAGCGGCTGTTGAGGCCGCTCCCGCTGAGGCTGCACCCGAGGCTCCAGTTGTGGCAGACGCGCCAAGTGAGAAGCCAAAGCGGTCACGCTCACGTGCAAAGAAAGCTGATGCGGTGACAACAGATGCCGTGTCTGCGGACGCCGCACCTGTGGCTGATGCACCTGTGGCTGATTCATCGGCACAAGAGACGCCCAAACCAAAGCGCAAGCGCCGCACCAAAGCCGAGATCGAGGCCGAAAAAGCCGCGAAAGACGCCGGTACGGATGTGAAAGCGGACGAGGCCCCAAAGCCAAAGCGCAAACGCCGTAGCAAAGCCGAAATCGACGCAGAGAAAGCCGCCAAAGCGGCCGCCCAAGAGCCGGTTGCCGCCGAGACGGTCGTGCCAGACGCGCCTAAAGCGGAGCCTGTGAAGGTTGACGCCCCCGTTGTGGAGGCTGCGGTTGCACCTGCTCCCGCTCCCGCAGCGGAACCGGCCGTCGAAGCCAAGCCAAAACCCAAGCGCAAGGGGTGGTGGAGCCTCGGCTAATCATCACGTTCTATAAGTCATTGAACGGCTCGCCCCATCTGGGCGGGCCGTTTTTTTTGGGGGCTGTTACAGAGAAAAACGCGAATGTGACATGCCGCGACAAAGCCGACACTTTGCATGCGGCGCAATCCGTGGCATGAGCTAGATCATGTTTGGAATTGACCTCTTTGACGCCTCGTTGCTGCCTGCCATGTTCGTGGCCCTTGCCGCCGGTATTGCGTCCTTTATCAGCCCCTGTGTCTTGCCAATTGTACCGCCGTATTTGGCGTATATGTCGGGGATATCGATGGGTGAGATGCAAGAGGGAAAAGCCGCGCGCAAGGCCATCGGCCCCGCGATTATGTTCGTGCTTGGTCTGTCCACAGTGTTTTTGTTCCTCGGGTTTACGGCCTCGGTTTTCGGGGCATTTTTCTTGCAAAATCAGGTGCTTTTCGGGCGTATCTCAGGTGGTGTGATCGTCATTCTCGGGCTGCATTTTCTCTCTGTCTTTCGGATTCCTATTTTGGACCGCGAGGCGCGGCTTGATGCGGGTGATCGTGGCGGATCGGCGTTCGGGGCCTATTTGCTTGGCCTTGCATTCGCCTTTGGCTGGACGCCATGCATCGGTCCGCAGTTGGGCGCCATTTTGTCCATCGCGGCGCAGGAGGGGTCATTGACCCGTGGCACCACATTGCTTGCAGTCTATGCCTTTGGGCTTGGGGTGCCGTTTTTACTGTCGGCCTTGTTCATCACCCGGGCCATGTCGGTGATGAACCGCCTCAAACGCCACATGGGTGTGATTGAAAAGGCAATGGGTGCGTTGTTGGTGCTCGTGGGTCTTATGCTTTTGACGGGGGCGTTTTCGCGTTTGTCCTATTGGTTGCTTGAAACTTTCCCCGCGCTTGCCGCCCTTGGGTGAGTTGCGGCTGAGCAACGGGTGACCCTGCGCGATAAAACCGCTTAATATCGCCGCAATTGTGGGCTAACCTGAGCCAAATAACCAGTAAGGCCAGAGCGTTATGAGCGATCAGCGGACACAAGAGGTCAAACGGCGCAGGGTGTTCTACATCTCTGGCTATGATCCAATTCCGCCACGCCGCTACCGCGAGTTGTACCGCAAAGAGAGCGCCAAGCAGGCGGAAACTTCCGACTACTCGATCGCTATTTCGCCCAAATCAGGCGTGCGGTTCGGGTGGTCCGTCGACAGCGATATCGACGGGGCACAGGTCCACAGCGAGATCGATGTGTTGGTGTGGTCCGACATTGTCCAAGAGAGCATGGACGCGGGGATTTTGCGCACTTATGGCGTGTTGGCCAGAACTGCATGGACCTATATTTCGACGGGCGCGTTGTTTCGGTTGATGCGATTGCGCAAAGGGCCGGTGATTGCCGCGCTCTATCCCGTGGCGATGCTCACGGTCCAAGCGCTTTTGGCCTTGGGTGTTTTTGTCGCGTGCTTCGCTTTTGGTGCGCGGTTTGGCGGTGCAGGTGGGATCATTGGCGCGGCATTGGGCGCAGGGCTCGGCGGTGCGCTGTTGCGGTGGTTCAAAAAACAAGACGGCAAGTTTTTCGCCTATTATCTGATGCATGACTACGGGTTCTCGGCGCGGTGGCGCGGGGCCGACCCGCCCGCATTGACCTACCGTATGGCGCAATTTCGCGCGGCGATTGCACAGGCGCTGCATGAGGAGTGGGACGAAGTTCTGGTCGTTGGCCATTCATCGGGGGCACATCTGGGCATCTCGGTTTTGGCCGATCTGATCCGCAGCGGGGAGGTGCCTGATCATGGGCCGACCCTCTCGTTTTTGACCCTTGGCCAAGTGGTGCCGATGGTGTCGTTCTTGCCCGAGGCCAAGGTGTTGCGCCGCGATCTGGCCTATCTGTCCGCCACGGATGCGCTATTTTGGCTGGATGTCACGGCGCCCGGGGATGGCTGTGCCTTTGCGTTATGTGATCCGGCGGGCGTGACGGGGGTGGCCCCCGAGGGTCAAACCGGCCCGCTTGTGATCTCGGCGGCCTTTACGCAAACGCTCAAACCCGACACATGGAAGCGGTTGCGGTGGCGGTTTTTCCGATTACATTTCCAGTACTTATGTGCCTTTGATAATCCCGATGTTTATGATTACTTTAAGGTGACAGCGGGGCCTCAAACCCTGCGTGCGCGCTTTTGCGCGGTGGCGGCCTCACCAAGCCGGATCACGCGCACGGTCAACACATTTACGGACAGTGCCCCATGAGTGATCGCGCCAAGTTTACCCCGCCAAAACCCGCAGCCCGTCCCGAAAAAACGAGTCTGCGCAATTATTTGCGACTGTTTCGCAAGGACATTCTTTCGGCGCAGCCCGCGAAATTGTACCGCGCGTGGATGGCGGAGTTCAAAACCCCGTTCTTTCGCTCCTTTCTGGTCAATCAACCCGATCTGGTCAAAACGGTGCTCAACACACGGCCGATGGAGTTTCCCAAATCCAACCGCATTGCCGAGGGGTTGCGCCCGCTGTTGGGTAATTCGGTGTTTTTGACCAATGGCGAGACGTGGTTGCGGCAACGGCGCATCATCGACCCTGCGTTCGAGGGCGGGCGGATCAAAGATGCGTTCCCCGCGATGCTTGCGGCGGGGCACGATATGGTGGCGCGCCTTGGCGAGATGGACGGCGGGTTTGATGTCGAGCCACACACAAGTCACGCGGCGGCGGATGTTATTTTTCGTAGCCTGTTTTCCATCCCGATCACGGATGAGACGGCCCGCGCGGTGTTTCACGAGTTCCAAGCCCATCAAAAGGCGCAACCTATTTTGAACCTTGCGGCGTTTATCCCGCTGCCCAAATGGGTGCCACGGTTTCACTCGCGCGAGACAAAGCGCACGGCGCGGGTCATTCGCGGATTGATCACCCGATTGACGCGTGAACGTATGGCGCAGATCGCGGCGGGCACGGCCCCCGATGATCTGGCGACGAAGATTATGACTACGGCCGATCCGCAGACGGGTGCGCGGTTTGATATGGACGAAATGGTTGATCAGGTCGCGATCTTTTTTCTCGCAGGACACGAGACATCGGCCTCGGCGCTTGCGTGGGCGTTATGGCTCATGGCGGCCAATCCCGATGTGGCGGACCGAGTGGCGGCTGAGGGGGCGGCCCTTGGCGATGCCCCAACGTTTTCCGATCTGTCGAAGTTGCGGTATACAAAAGACGTGTTTCGCGAGACGCTGCGGCTTTATCCGCCCGTGCCAATGATGGTGCGCGAGGCCGCATGTCCCGAGCATTTTCGCGACCGCGATGTCCCCAAGGGCAGCCAGATCGTGCTGAGCCCGTGGCATTTGCAACGCCATGAGCGGTTCTGGGAGGATGCCGACGTGTTCGATCCTGACCGCTTCAAAACTGACAATGGCAAGCAATGCCTGCGCGATGCATTTATCCCGTTTTCGAGCGGGGCGCGGGTCTGTCCGGGGGCAGGGTTCGCGATGGTCGAGGGGCCATTGATCCTCGCGCTTGTGGCGCGGGCGTTTCACGTGTCGACACTGGCGCAGCACACACCTGTGCCCGTGGCGCATTTGACGGTGCGCGCGCAAAACGGGATATGGATCAGCTGTACCAAACGTGATGCATCCAACGCGGCCTTGGTGTGAAACACGCGTCCTATGGGGTCATGGTTTTGCAGAATGCGGTCCCTGACTGAGGCGCAGTGGCTTGAGTTTCCGAAACGGGCGTCCTACACATTTCAAGACTGCCATATGAAAAGGACCGTCGGCTCATGCGCGTGAATAAAGATCTCATCGACACAATCGGGAACACCCCTTTGATCCGTTTGAACGGACCGTCCGAGGCGACGGGCTGTGAGATCCTCGGCAAGGCGGAATTCCTCAACCCTGGTCAATCGGTCAAAGATCGCGCGGCGCTCTACATCATTCAAGATGCGGTAGAGAAGGGTTTGCTCAAACCCGGCGGGACAATCGTTGAGGGCACAGCGGGCAATACGGGTATTGGTCTGGCTCTCGTCGGGGCGTCTCTTGGCTTTAAAACCGTGATTGTTATTCCTGAGACGCAATCTCAAGAGAAAAAGGATATGATCCGTTTGGCAGGGGCCGAATTGGTCCAAGTGCCTGCGGCGCCTTACAAGAACCCCAACAACTATGTCCGCTACTCCGAGCGGTTGGCCAAAGAGTTGGCGCGGACCACCAACGAGGGTGTGATTTGGGCCAACCAGTTCGACAATGTGGCCAACCGTCAGGCGCATATCGAGACCACAGGCCCCGAGATTTGGGAGCAAACAAGCGGTAACGTCGATGGCTTTATCTGTGCGGTTGGGTCTGGCGGCACGCTTGCGGGTGTTGGCATGGCGCTACAGCCCAAGGGGGTCAAAATCGGTTTGGCCGATCCTATGGGGGCGGCCCTTCATAGCTATTACACCACGGGCGAGTTGAAATCCGAAGGCAGCTCCATCACCGAAGGCATCGGACAGGGGCGGATCACCGCCAACCTCGAAGGGTTCAAGCCGGATTATTCCTATCAGGTCACCGACAAAGAAGCCTTGCCCGTTGTGTTTGATTTGCTCAGTGATGAGGGGCTTTGCCTTGGCGGCTCATCTGGCATCAACGTTGCGGGTGCGATGAAAATGGCGCGTGAGATGGGGCCGGGTCACCGCATTGTAACCATTCTTTGCGATTACGGGACACGCTATCAGTCGAAATTGTTTAATCCCGAGTTCTTGAAAGAAATGGGGTTGCCGGTGCCGCATTGGCTGGACCGCGTCCCACAAGTGCTCCCTGACGTTTACGAGGGCTAATGCGCCACACCATTCGCGATGTCGCCTCACGGCTGTTCTTGATCATTGTCCTGTGTCTGCCGTTGCACGCGGTGGCACAGGACATTTCCGCGCCTGACTATGAGGCGTGGGCCACCGTTGCGCCGCGTGCCGAGGCCGCAGTCGAAGGTGGGGCGGCGCAAGACGTGGACCTTGAGGCGCTGCGCACCGAATTGGCGACATGGCGCAGTCAGTTTTTGGATGCACGCGCGGCGAACGCGTCCCGTATCGACACGGTTCGCGCCCAGATTGCGGCCCTTGGCGCGGCCCCTGCGGACGGGGGCGAAGAGGCGGCGGATCTGGCCGCACGGCGCGCCGAGTTGAACGGGCAACTGGACCGTGCCCTTGCACCGGTTTTGAGTGCCGAAGAGGCCTTTACCCGTGCGGATGGTCTCATCGGTGAGATTGATGCGGTTTTGGTGGCGCGCCAAACCGATGCGCTTATGGCGCTTGGCCCAACCCCGCTTAACCCTGTGATCTGGCCGAAAGCCATTGCGGATATCACAGCAACGGGTCTTTTGATGTGGAGCGATTTGGTCACTACAGCGACCACTGCCCAAGGCATCGCCAAGCTGAAATCAAACGCGGCTGCGATTGTTTTGTTCACGCTGCTGGGTGGCGCGTTGATTTTGCGCGGTCGGGTGTGGTCCATGCGGGCCTCAAACCGTGTGCAACGCCTTGTGACAGGGCAGGCGGGGCGCGGCGTCTCCGATATTGTCGGATCTTTGGGTTTGGTGATTTTGCCGGTTGCAGGCCTGTTCTTTTTGTCGGTCGCAGCAATTTCGTCGGATATTCTCGGGGCACGGGCCGAAGCTGTCTTTCTCACGTTGCCGCTCATCGGATTGTTCTATTTCACCGCGCGCTGGTTGGCCGCGCGGGTTTTGGGGGCGACCGAAACATCTCCGGCGCTTTTTGATCTCACACCAATTCAAATCCGCGAAGCCTCAGGGCATTTGGCACTTATGGGGATTATGTACGGGGTTAACCTGTTGTTGGTCGCTTTGGCGCGCATTGACGACTATTCGGCGGCCACGCTCAACGTTTTGTCTTACCCGCTGGTGGTGTTGACGGCCTTGTCGCTGTTTCGGTTCGGTCAGATCCTTGCGGCTTCCTCACGGCGTCAAACGATTTCGCACGACACCGCTGAGGGCGATATCAACGCCTCCAAAGGGTTCGTGGCTTTGGTAAGTAACACGGCGGCGCGCGTGTTGCGCCCCGGCGCGGCCATCGCCGTTATTCTGGGCGGCGTTGGATATATGTCTGCCGCCAAAGGCCTTGTTTTTCCGGCGGTGTCCACCTTGGGTCTTTTGGGTCTATTCCTCGTCACCTCGCGTTTGATGTCCGACATCTACGCGGTCGTGTCGCGGCGTAGTGAAGGGGCAGGCGAGGGGCTTGTCCCTGTCTTGGTCTCCATCATCTTGTTCGCGATCTCGCTGCCGTCATTGGCGTTGATTTGGGGCGCGCGCGAAGAACAGTTGTGGGAAGTCTGGGCGCGGATGAAGCAAGGTGTTTCGCTTGGCGATGCGCAGATTTCAATCACCGACTTTTTGACCTTCGCCGTTGTCTTTGTGATCGGGTTCGGGGCCACGCGGTTGCTCAAGGCCGCTTTGTCGCTATCGGTCCTGCCCAAAACCAAAATCGATAAAGGCGGGCAAAACGCGATTGTTGCGGGTACGGGCTATGTCGGGATCATTTTATCCGCGATTATCGCCATCACCTCTGCGGGGATTGATCTCTCCGCGCTGGCGATTGTGGCGGGTGCGCTCTCTGTAGGGATCGGTTTTGGCCTGCAAAATATCGTACAGAACTTTGTCTCTGGCATCATCTTGCTGATTGAACGGCCTGTCTCCGAGGGCGACTGGATCGAGGTGGGCGGGCAAATGGGGTTCGTGCGCGATATCTCTGTGCGCTCGACCCGCGTCGAGACGTTTGACCGCACGGACGTGATCGTGCCCAACGCCGACCTGATTTCCAATTCGGTCACCAACTATACGCGCGGTAATTTGATTGGCCGTGTGACGATCAAAGTGGGCGTGGCGTACGGCACCGATACGCGCCATGTTGATAAGGTCTTGCGCGAGATCATCGAGGCGCAGCCGATGGTGCTCCTCAATCCCGCACCGCAGGTCTTGTTCATCGGGTTTGGCGCGGACGCTCTTGATTTCGAAGTGCGCGCGATATTGCGCGATGTGACCTATATCATGATCGTGACCAACGATATTAACCACGCGATTGCAAAACGCTTTGGCGAAGAGGGCATTGAGATTCCGTTCGCACAGCGCGATATCTGGCTGCGCAATCCCGAGGCTTTAGCGGGGCATATTCCCCCTGTGGCCCAGCCGCCCAGCACCACCACCGCCACGGTGCCTGATGTGGATCGGGTCTGGGATGTCGAGCCCGCCCCTGATGCAAATGCAGACGCCAACCCAAGCGCGACAGCTAACGCGGCCTCAAGCGCACAAGGAGACGGTGCATGACCTCCACCCCGCTTTTTCGTGACGATGCCTATCAGGCCGATTGTGAGGCGCGTGTCATCGGCCTAACTCCTGAAGGCGGGATTATCTGTGACGCATCCGTGTTCTACCCCACGGGCGGTGGTCAGCCGGGGGACAGCGGGCGATTGGAATGGGACGGCGGCGCAATCGCGATTGCCACGGCCATCAAGGGAGACGCGGGCGCGATCATCCTCATTCCCGCAGCGCCCGACAGCTTGCCGCCCATTGGCACCCGTGTCACCCAACGCCTCGATTGGACCCTGCGACATCGCCACATGCGGGTTCACACCGCGCTGCATCTGTTGTCCGTTGTGATTGCGCTGCCCGTGTCGGGTGGCTCCATCGGTTCTGACAAAGGTCGGTTGGATTTCGACATGGCCGAGCCGCCCGAGGACAAGCAAGCCATCGAGGATCAGCTCAATGCGCTGATCGAACGCGATCTTACTGTGAGTGAGGATTGGATTACGGATGAGGCGCTTTTGGCGGATCCGTCCCTTGTGAAAACCATGTCTGTGATGCCGCCAATGGGGCAGGGGCGCGTGCGCCTCGTGCGGATTGGTGCAGGCGCGGATCAAGTGGATTTACAGCCCTGCGGCGGCACCCACGTGGCACGCACGTCCGAAATTGGCCGTGTGCGACTGGGTAAAATCGAAAAGAAAGGCCGCCAAAACAGGCGTGTCACACTCCACCTCGATTGAGTGGTTTGGGGCAATCAAAGCCGCAAATTCCGCCGCACTCAAAAAACTACAAAAAACCGCAAACAGAGGGTTGCGCACCCCGCGCTTTCTCAAATATAGACGCCCCACGGACAGGTGGCCGAGTGGTCGAAGGCGCACGCCTGGAAAGTGTGTAGGCGGGAGACCGTCTCCAGGGTTCGAATCCCTGTCTGTCCGCCACATACCATTCGCGAACCCGAGACGAGGCCCCAGTGAGGGCCTTTTTTCTTTTGGTTTCAAAGGGGTTTAGCTGGAGCTGCCGCCCTTCGTAGACTGGCTTAATGCGCAACATTGGTCTCTGAAGCCGCTTTGTCTCTAACCGACCGCGCTAGTGATCTGAAAAGCCGTTTTAAAAAGTATAGCAATTTCAGTTCTTTGGTGTTTTAGCCGCGTGCATTTTTGGAAAGAGCGGCTGGTACCTTAATTTAATACGAATACGAAGAACGGGTGTAGGATGGTCGATTTTTGCGGGGCAGCGCCTCACAGCACCGTGGCATTTCATCCGCATCATTTAGTTAAAGCGGTCAGTTACCGTGAGAGCCCGACCGGGTGTTATTGATAGAAAACCTAGTTTGCAAAGTAGCGATCCTAAGTCGTAGTTTTCGCCTTTCCCGGCGGCCCACGGATCCTGACCATGCCATCAGGTCCTGCGATGCGATTTCTACAGAGCGGACCTGTGGACTACAGTGCCACGGACACCATTCTTGCGATGTGGCATGTGAATGACTTAGTGCCAAGCCGAAAGCCGCTCGCGGCACAACTCCAGCATCTGTTCCGCCTTGACCATCATCTCCACTTCAAGATTAGGTACATTTGGTACGATGATCTGATCGAGCCCGGTGGAAAATCTCTTGATCAGCTCATCCATAGCGTTATTGGCAGCACGTGCTGGTATCCCGGTGGTGGCTGCGAGGCGTAGAAAATCGGCGCGGCGCAAGCGGTCATCTTTGCCGTCTAGCTTGAGCGCCATGCGATCATGCTCCAGCCTCGGAAATACGCGAGTCGTTACCGCATCATAGAGCGGGGCCATCCTCACGCTCGCAAACGTGTCTGTTCCTGGCGCGGCTATCTTAAGCAATGCGAGATTTTTAAGGTGCATGTCACCATCGGCAATTAGCCAAGCAAACAGCGCGCGCCGCAATATGATCGTCAGGTCTTCCTCGATTGCGGTGGAAAGCGGGCGCACTGCGCGCGCGATACGCTCGATCGTGCTGCCATATTTAGCTTCCGGCGGCAAATCAAGAACAGAGCAGATGTCTTCGAGCGCAATATAGCTGTGATCATCGGTATCCCTACGAATATCAAAGCGTTCCACAATCAACGCCGGCGGCATTCCGTCCGGCATTCCGATTAATGCGATGGCTGGGGTTTCAAGGCCGGCAGCCTGCCCCAAGGTCATCGACAAATATTCGATAATCGGCAGGGCCTGAAATCCGCTTGTGCCAGCAGGTTTTAGTATATGCGTGAAGGGCTCTATTGTGCTGGGAACAAGGCGTCCCTTTTGATCTAGAAACATCGGAGCCTTGATCTGCACGCCTGACAAGCGCGGTGTCTGCGAGTTTGCAAACAAGCGCGCTAGGTTTTCTTCAAAACTGTTCTCAATATCTCCGCGCGTCGGCCCTTCATAGCGCCCGATAAATACGCCTTTGGTGCTGAATTCACTTAGGCGTGTTGAGAGCCGGTCTGTCGGCAGCGCTGCGATTTCGGCAGGATCAGAGCTGATCGTGATGTTCGACATATAGCGCTTTCCGGAACGAAGCAGGGCGCGCTCATCACTCTCCTTAAGTACGCGCTCCAACCAGCCTTCAGGCAAGAGTGAGAGAATGAAGGCAGGCAGTTTACCGGGCGTACGCTGCTGTACCAATGATAGATTGAAGTTCTTTTCTGCTACCCACCGCCATTCAAAGCCGTCATGACGTAGCTCACCGATCGGCTGGCCGTGCCATGCCACCGTAAAGCTGAGCGCTGCTTCATTTCGCGTTTCAATGAGAGACGGTGATTTCAGTAGGTAGCGCTCAGCTTGCTCGCCCTCGCGATACCATTCATTTTCACGTGCAAGCGCCCAGAGCGCATCGGCAGCGCTTTTAGGGTCACCATATTCTTCGATCAAGCGCGCTGCGAGTGAAGCGCGCATCTCTTCATTAATGGAGGCAGCATGTTCGCTGCGCAGACGAAAGGCTTCGAGACAACGTTGCCGTAGCGAAGAAACATCAATCCGGAACTCACCCAGCCCGTCCGCGATTAGCGCAGGTGAGGTCGAGGGGTGGGCTGGCGCGATATTCTGGATGATCTCCAGTGTCCTGATCCGTTTGCGCTGTGAGCGCGGTCCACTAATGAACAATCGGCCATCCCGCGTTGGTGCGAGCAGTACGGCGCTGGCGGCGGACAGATAAGCTCGCGGATAGAGATAATTGGCGATGCGTACTGCGTGCCGCAGCACGATGGCATCGACATCCTCGGTGGCATCGGCATAGATACCCCGCATAAGCTGCACGATCCGGCCTTTTTCGGCAAGGTAGTGTGCGCGGTCGCTGTTCAGATTCTCACCAATAAGATAGAGCATTTTCCGTCTTTCACGTATTTAATGTACGTGAAGTTTGGAATTGTTCACATAGTTTGTCAAGATTTTCCGTCTTTCGCGTATATCATTTGCGCGAAAGACGGAAGTTGACTTGATGCCCAACTAGCCACGCTGAGCGTCAAAGCTATTGTGCCATTGATCACGTTGATCATCATCACCGGCATGCCGACGACCATTGTGATGATCGACAAACTGATAGTTGCGAAAGCTCCTATCGCGATCATGCTGATCAAGTTGCAGGCCGTACAGGTGTCTTCCGATATGACTTCGCCTGAAGTAGCACTTTAATCAAACCATCTGTCGCGCACTCATTTTCACGGTATGAGCGCCCGCTTTTTGACGGGCGCTACATTATTTATCACCCGAGACGATTTGCGCTTTCCTCCTTGTCTATCGTGCTGTCTGTATATGCGGCACCATTCCCCAGTGGCCGTTTTAGAGAAGGCCGTGTGTTGGGATCTCGGGCCGTGCAGGGCTTATTGTGCTGTTCATGCCCCGCGGGCGGCAGCGCCAAACACAACCCGAGCCTGTTCACCCCATGGCAGGGCTGCGCATTCTGTGATCCGTATAAGTGTTGCAGCAGTGACTTCGCGCTTGTAAATCAACCGCTTGAGCACCTCAGGCGCAAGATAAGCCAACCGCAACTGCCTGCTGACATGGCGTTCGGCCAGGTCTACAGCGATTGCGAGATCGCGCACTGTCCCGAACTCGCCGGCCTCCATGCGCCGCCGCCAGGCCCAGGCGCGGCCAATTGCGCGCAGGACATGCGGGTCTTGGACTTGATCCTCGCTCGTCCTGTAGTCCGCAGGTGCCAAGATCTTCGGTCGCCCGTTTTTCTTGCGCACTTTGAGCGGCACGAATATCTGAATTGTATCGGACGCGGCCATTATTCCGCAGCCTCAACACGGCGTGGTGTCATCATCTCTCGCATGACGCCGGCGATGCTGTCAGTGCGAAAGTCGATTATCAATCCTTCGGCCGTAACGGTGACGCGGTGCACCAAAAGCTTGATAATGCGGGCCTGTTCGCCTGGAAACAGTTGGTCCCAAAGCTGTGGAAACTGCTGTAAGGCGGCAATGGCATCTGTCTCCGGAATATCATCCCTGTCTAATTTGGCGATAACCTGCGCTGTGGTTTCGGGGGTGCGCAGAACACGGCGGATTTCGGTAATGACGGCGCCCTCGGCTGTATCGGCTGGCAAGCGTCGTGGGATGCCGTCCTCAGGCGTCTCGCGGTTCTTCAGAAGATCCATCGACACGTAATACCGATACCGCCGGGTGCCCTTCTTGGTGCTGGACGGTGTCATCGCCACTCCGGTGGCGGTGAAGAGAATCCCCTTGAGCAGAGCGGGCGTTTGGCTCCGGCTGTTGTTGGCTCGCTTGCGTGGGCTTTCGCTCAGTATGTCATGGGCCTGCGCCCAAAGCCTTGCATCGATGATTGCGTCATGCTCGCCTGGATATGCTGTGCCTTTGTGCATGGCCTTGCCGCGGTACGCGCGGTTGTTCAGCAGGCGGTAGACGTAGCTCTTATCGACCAGCGTACCTTGCTTGTTGCGGAAGCCGTCGGCTCGCAATTCACGAGCCAGGACGGTGGCAGAGCCTACCTCTACAAAACGTTCAAAAACCATTCGGACCTTGGCTGCTTCCTCTTCGTTTACCACCAACTTGCGGTCGACGACATCGTAGCCGAGTGGCACATAGCCACCCATCCACATGCCCTTCATGCGCGATGCCTTTACCTTGTCGCGGATTCTCTCGGCCGTAACCTCACGTTCGAACTGTGCAAACGATAACAAGATGTTCAGCGTGAGCCGCCCCATGGACGTGGTGGTATTGAACGACTGCGTTACCGACACAAAGGTGACGCCATTGCGGTCGAACACTTCAACCAGCTTGGAAAAGTCCATGAGCGAGCGGCTGAGACGGTCGATCTTGTAAACGACAACCACGTCAACCAACCCATCTTCAATATCGGCCAGTAGTTGCTTTAGGGCAGGGCGCTCTAAGGTGCCACCCGATATGCCGCCGTCATCATATTGGTCGCGCACCAACGCCCAGCCCTCGGATTTCTGACTGGCGATATAGGCTTCGCACGACTCGCGCTGAGCGTGCAGCGAGTTGAATTCCTGCTCGAGGCCCTCTTCACTCGATTTTCGGGTATAAATGGCGCAGCGCAAGCGGCGGGCGGGTTTGGTGTACACATCCTTCATGCGTCACCCCGCTTGCGCTCTCGTAGTCCAAAAAAGCGATAACCGTTCCAACGGGTTCCAGTGATGGCCCGCGCCACCGCAGACAGTGACTTGTAGCGCCGGCCGTCCCAGTCAAAGCCGTCCTTAAGAACGGTGACCGTGTGGGCGACGCCATCCCACTCGCGGATGAGCCTTGTGCCTACCACAGGGTTACGGGGATCAGCAATTTGCGACTTGCGCGTCAGCGTTCCCTCGACCTCGTCAGCGAGTAGATCGAGCATGCGCCGCGTCTGCTTGTCGGGGCCGCCATAGGCCAGCTCCTGAATGCGGTAGGCCAGACGGCCCTCGAGAAAGCCGCGGCTATTGTTTGGGGCAGGGGCGTCAAACAACTGCTGCCACTCAGCTTTCAGGTCTTTCACGGACATCGCCTTAAGTTCGGCCAGGCGCGCCAATATGGGTTCGTATGTGGTCATGCGGATCTCCTTTGAGTTGGAGGGGCAGTACCGCTCTGTTTGCGCGGGAAGTGTAGCGAACATTCTTGAGTATTCTGGGATAGTTCGTGGCGACCACGGTCCTTTAGGCGCTCTACGGCCTTGGCGAGCAGACCATAGAGCTCAGTGCGGCGTTCATGTGCCGTCATCTTGTCGGGGTGCAGGGGGTTAGGGCCCGAGACCCTGTCATGTGGCGCAATGTTCATTGAAAGCCTCCTCAGGTTTGATTCCAAAAAGACGATCAAAAGGAGTGTTTGCAAGCCAAATCATAAGCTTGGCGGTCTATGTCGGTTTGTGGCATCTCGTGTGTGTGCCATCTTAAAGGCATCGACCATACCACCTAATTCGGCCCACAATATTAACCTCGTCGAGGAGGCATTCGTAGGGTGAATAGTTGGGATTGTCAGAGGTCACGCGAATTCGCGGAGGCTCGCTAGACGGAACATGTTCAATACGCTTCGCCATAAGCCCCATACCGTCGTGCAATACGAAAAGACCTGGTGGGTAGGGAGACTTACGTCCCATATCTACAAGGATCGTATCGCCATCATGCAAAGTGGGGATCATGCTGTCCCCAGTTATGCTCAGAACTCGCAGGTTGTTTGCGCTCGCCTGTAGCTCATCTTCGATCCAGGATTGCCGAAAGTGATACAGCTTGCTCGCTTGCTCATCCTCGGCATGCACGACCACGCCGCCACCCGCTGAGGCTTTCGCCTGAACGCCTCGGATGCCGACAAATGTCGTATCTGGAGAATATATCTTAGGCTCTTCGCCCTCGACCGTGCCATACCCGTCTATCAGCCAATCCACATCAACCTTCAAAACATCTGCAACCTTTTGAAGCTTGGACCGGGTCGGGCGCACAGATTTGCCGCGAATGATATCGTAGATGAAGGATCGGTTGAGGCCTGACGCCTCTGCCACTGCTGCGGGTGTCATGTCGAGCTGGAAGGCGCGTGCTTTTAATCTCTGTGCGATGTTGGTGACGATCATGTTTATCCCCAGGTCGGTTGTGGACTAAATAGGACACATATGAGGTTGAAATTGGATAGTCAAATTGATAGGAACATTAGGTGAACAAATAGGGATGCTGCGAGTGTTAATTCCACGAGATTATTTCACCCTACAGGAGGTTTTAGCGGATTGGGGTATCTCCGAATCGGAGTTGGGTTACGTAGTGGAGATGGGCCAGCTTACGCTATCGGTCCGCGTTTATGGCTCCTTCGTTGTCGCCAATCGAAAGGAGCGGCCTGGTCGGTGCAATGCCGATTTCGAAGGTGTGGTCGATCTCGAGCGTCGTGACGCCATGCGCGTGTTGCGCAAGCAAGCCTGTTCGGTATCGTCCTTTGCTCAAAACGGCGATGTCGTGACAACCTCAATGGGTAGTACAGATTGGGTGGTCTACCGCGATGCACTTCTCGTGCGCGCTGCAGAGCGCGAGCATTTTGAGGCGACCATCATGGAAGCCGGCGCTCCTCATGCCAATGATTATGATAGGTTTTTATCGTTTGATTTGAATGGAGCGCACTACATCTTCACCGACATGCAGGCGCGGGCGTTGAACTTTTTGTTTATCTGCGCTGTCACGGGTGACCCTGAGCAACGTGGCGTGCAGATATTAGGGGCGGCGGGATCGGCGTCGTTGAAGCTCAGCTATCTGTTTTCCAGCAGAAAAGGATGGCGAGACATTGTGTATTCCGTCTCGGGGCGACGGGGATACTACATGTTGGAGCCCGCCCTTGTTGTGACGATGCGCGTTGGCGCCTGATACACAACCTTCACGTTGAACAGGCCCGCGTAGAGCGGGCTTTTTTTTATTTATAGACATCGTGCTCCAGTCTGGAGCGCATCAGTCAATTCCATTCAGTCGGTGTTTGGTCGGAGCTTGGTTGGTGAAGGGTTGGCGTTGGGTTGGAGCTCCGACCGAAATTTTTCGATGCATTGAATTTCCTACAAAAATTAATTTTGATCACCGACCATTCATGCCACGACCTCCAACCCAAGGGTTTGGCAAGTTGTTTTCATCAAATCGATGAGGACCGCTATGGAACAAGATCACATCCTAATGAGCACGAAGCTCTTGTCTCGGCGCTGGAATATTGCGCCTCGCACGCTGGAGCGTTGGCGCGCTGAAGGCCGTGGGCCGCAGTTCGTGCGGATTGGTCGGCACGTGCGCTATCGCCAGACGGACATATTGGCCTTTGAGGTCAAGCATATCCAAGTTGGAAACGCGGAGCAGTCTCTAACTGTCAACCGGTGCGCGGCATGACCGCTCATATTCTTAAAAATGACCTCGCCGCTGCAGAAATCACGCTGATGGCGTGGGTTGATGTCGCCGAGCCTGGGGCACGCATTGTTTATCACTGTGGTTTTCTAGTGGTCGACACGACGCCCAATGTTTCGAAATTGGCCAAACCTGAGCGTGAGAGCCTGCGGGCGACCGCGGATGCCGCTTATGGCCTCGCTGAACTTGGCCGCATTCATCTCGTTCAGGAGCGTCTTGGACCAGACCGGTTCGCCTACCTCGCTATCGCTCGCCCGCAAAAAGGCGCTGTTCGAACTGCCGCTGAGGCGCAATTCGCTGCGGCCGCCTGATCCCATCTCCCCAAAGCTGACCCCATCCCCCAAAAAAGGACACCCCATGACCTATCCAGAAAACACCCCGAGCTTGGACGCCATGCTCAACATGCCGACGGGCGAGTTGGCCCAGATGCCAGTGGAATTGCTGGCCAGCTTGCAGGCTGAACTGGCCTATGCGGCAAAACAGATGAAGGCTGCCAATACACGGTTTAATACGTCTCTCGAAGTTCGCTATGCCAGCCGTGCTTCTGAGGTCCGCCAGGCTTGCGGCAAGGATACTGGAACTGTTCGGCTGGTTGATGGTGATTACACTATCGTGGCCGATTTGCCCAAGCGCATCGACTGGAGCCAGGAACAACTGGCGCAGATTGCGGCCAATATTGCCGATAGTGGCGAAGACCCTGCCGAGTTTATCGACACCAAGCTAACAGTCTCGGAGCGCAAGTATAGTGCGCTGCCGGAGGCTTGGCGCAAAGGGTTCGAGCCTGCGCGTACTGTCAGGGTGGGCACGCTCAAAGTGACACTCGAGGTGGGAGATCGGGCATGACCAGCGCGCTTCCCATCATCACGGCCGACCAGCGCATGTCTGAGCCGCGCGGCATCACAGGCGTGATCTTCGGGCCCTCGGGCATTGGCAAGACATCGCTGCTTTGGACACTGTTGCATTCGACCACGCTGTTTTTCGACCTCGAGGCTGGAGACCTTGCGATTGAGGGGCTGGCCATCGATGCCATCCGGCCGCGGACATGGACGGAATGTCGGGATTTTGCCGTGTTTATCGGCGGCCCCAACCCGGCACTGCGCGCGGATCAGCCCTACAGTCAGGCGCACTTTGAGGCGGTCTGTGTCAAATACGGCGACCCGGAGCTGCTGACCAAATACGACACGGTGTTTATCGACTCGATCACCGTGGCAGGGCGGCTCTGCTTTGGCTGGTGCAAGGGTCAGCCCGAGGCGCTCTCCGAGAAGACCGGCAAACCGGATGTACGCGGTGCCTATGGGTTGCATGGCCGCGAAATGATCGCGTGGCTGACGCATCTGCAGCACACACGCGGCAAGAATGTCTGGTTTGTCGGGATCCTCGATCAGAAGCTTGATGACTTCAATCGCAAGGTGTTCTCGCCGCAGATCGACGGCTCAAAGACCGGGCTCGAGCTACCCGGGATCGTCGATCAGGTCATCACCATGACCGATATTTCTGGCGAGGATGGAACGCCTCAGCGCGGATTTGTTTGTCACACGCTTAATCCTTGGGGCTTTCCCGCAAAGGATCGGTCCGGTCGCCTCGCAATGGTTGAACCCCCGCATCTTGGACAGCTGATGGAGAAAATTCGTGGGGCGCTTGTCCCTGCAGATCGCCGCCTGACTTTTGGGGCCCCGCAGCTGCCGACCCCGCCCGCGGCGCAGGCCTCCACCCCCTCCAATGACACCCCCACCTGAAAGGACTTCACCCATGTCTCTCTGGAACGATTTCAACGACGCCCAATCAAATAGTAATGTCATCCCCAAAGGGACGCTGGCCAAGGTGCGCCTGACGCTGCGCCCTGGCGGGTTTGATGATCCCACGCAGGGCTGGACCGGCGGCTATGCCAAACGGGGCAGCACAGGGTCTGTCTATCTTGATGCTGAATATACGGTTCTTGAAGGGCTCTATGCCAAGCGTAAGATCTGGTCGCTGATCGGGCTCTACAGCCCCAAAGGCCCCGATTGGGCCAATATGGGCCGCAGCCTTGTACGCGGCATCCTCAATTCGTCGCGCGGTATTTCGGACAAGGACAACTCTCCCGAAGCCCAGGCCCGGCGCCGCATCAGCGGGTTTGCTGACCTTGATGGTCTGGAATTTGTCGCCCGGATCGACATTGGACAGGACACCAACGGCGAGGACAAGAACGAGATCAAGAGTGCGGTGATGCCTGATCACGGCGATTATGCGCTTATCTGTGGGGGGCAGGCGTCTGGCTCTGCGTCGCCCAGCTTTGCTCAGCCTGCGCATCAAGATGCCTATGAGGCCCAAGCTCCAACCATTCAAGGGCGGCCGTCATGGGCCGACTAAGCCTTAGAACAACGTGGACGAAGCGCACTAGCGCTTCGTTTCTGCGCGGCCAGTTCATCTGGTGAAGGTGCACACTGTTGTGCCCGTCGCATCTGTTCCAGACCACCGCGCCTTGCCGCGCCGCGACCTGAGCTTGATCTTGGATAATGCATGGCATTCGCGACCGCTGCTCTGTGCCGTCTGCACATCCCGCGCGCAAGGTCTCGGCTGGTTCGCTCCACACCAGCCGCGCCCCCATCGAATCCGCCGCTGGTTCTGCTCAATAGGCTGCCAGGCGGCTTTCACACTCAAAGCTCGGAAAGGATTGAACATGGTCGATTTTACTGAAGAGGAAACGCAGGCGCTGCCCACGGTAATGCGCGCGTTAGCGCCCGAGATGGAGCGGATCGGCTGGGACCTGCCGCTGGCCCAGCTGACCCAGAATGACATGTACAGATTGATTGCCGTCACCATCGAGGCGTTCCGCGTCAAGATGGCGGAGATTGCGCTCGAAGATGAGATTCCTTTCTGATGCTGGATTTCAACCATACGTCCAGCTTCGCCGAGCGCGTCAACGAGACCATTGATGCGGCCTTGACCGCTGAAAATGCTGCACGCATCCCACGCGATTATCTCGGCGGCTCGCGGCTGGGCCACGCATGCGAACGCGCCTTGCAGTTTGAGATCACACACGCGCCCAAGGACGAGGGGCAGGATTTCTCCGGCCAGCTGCTGCGCATCTTCGCCATCGGGCACGGGTTGGAAGAGCTCGCCATCCGCTGGCTACGCGGCGCGGGGTTCGAGCTCTACACGCAAAAGGGCAACCACCCAGATGGCGGCCAGTTCGGGTTCTTCATCGCAGATGGGCGCATTCGCGGTCATGTCGATGGCATCATCTCAGCTGGCCCGGAGGGCTTTAGTCTTGCCGCTCCTGCACTTTGGGAATGCAAGACGATGAACGCCAAGAACTGGCGCGCCTGCGTCAAGGACGGGGTGACCAAATCCAAGCCCGTCTACGCCGCCCAGATCGCTGTCTACCAGGCCTACATGGAAGCAAGCGTGCCTGGCATCAGTGCCGCACCCGCTGTGTTCACCGCGATCAACAAGGACACCGCTGAGTTATATCACGAGCTTGTGCCCTTCGATGCCGAACTGGCGCAACGCATGTCTGACCGCGGCGTCCGGATCCTGCAAGCCACCGACGCAGGCGAATTGCTCCCGCGCGTGGCCGCCAATCGCGACTTTTTCGAATGCCGGTTCTGCTCCTGGGCAGAGCGCTGCTGGAACCTGCCGACATGACAGATGCCCCAAGCGACCCGCCTGATACGCCCAACGAAACGGAGGAAACCTCCATGAGCACCAATCATGACGACCCTCAGACCCCATCGGATGGCCCAGAATCTGAGACGCCCAAGGAAAACCTTGTTCATTTTAACCCGTGGCGCGATTTCAACGATGCCGCACCACAGATCGACGTGTTCGGCGATGAGCCGGACCCCGAGCAGATAGCTCAATTCATGGAGGTGGTGTTCGGCTATTGTGACGGCCTGATCCCGGTGCGCAGTTTCATCGACAAAGGCCAGGGTTTCGATGGCCGCCCGCATAACATCTGGATCGATGCCGGTGACAACGTCACCGACAAAATGACAACCTTTGCCAATTGGGCTGCCCGCGAAGGCGCGGCTGTCTATGTGATCCCCGGCACGGTTGGTGCGCCTGGGCAAGCCAAGGCTGGCGACATCCTGCAGATGCAGGCTGTTGTCGTCGATATCGACACCGGCGACATTACCGCCAAGCGGGCCCATCTCGAGCGTCATCTCGGCCCACCCACGATGGTGGTCGAAAGCGGCGGCGTGACGCCAGAGGGGCAACACAAGGCCCATGTCTGGTGGAAGCTGACCGAACCAGCCGAAGGCAGCGATATTGCCCGGGTGACCCGTGTCAGGGGTGACATTGCCGCCAAGATAGGCGGTGACATGCATTTCCGCTCGGCGCATCAGCCGATCCGGGTCGCAGGCTCGGTCTATTACAAGAACAGCCTGAAAACCCAAGTGCGCATCGTCACGTTGAACGCGGATCGCGAACGCGATCTGGGCGAGTTCACCGAAGCCGTCACCGATATGCCACCTGCGCCAGGTGTATCGCTGCAGCCGGACTTTGCTGCGCCCGACAAGCCTGCCGTCGATGACGTGCTGGTCACCCCGGTGCGCGAGAGCGCGCAGGACGACTGGTCACGCTTCGAGGGAGCCTCGACCGCCATCGGGTATTTCATCCGCATGGTCCACGAGGGGCGAATGTCCAAGGATGAGGGCTGGGAGGGTATCTGCGGCTACAACGCCGCGATGCTGCGGCCCCAGTGGTCTGTTGAGCGGCTCAAGCGCGAGTCCGAGCGGCTCTGGACGCGGCATGTCGAAAAGTATGGACCGCCGCTCATCCGCCTCGACAGCGCGGCGCCTGCACCAAACGAAATGCCGGCCTTCACACTTGGTACGTTGCTGAACGATAGCAGCCCGATGCCCGCCGACATTATCGCACCGCGGGTTCTGACGCCGGGTGGGCTGCTGGTGCTGGGAGGTGCGCCGAAGGTTGGCAAAAGTGATTTGCTGATCTCCTGGCTGGTGCACATGGCTGCGGGCGTGCCGTTTCTCGACTTCACCCCGCCGCGTCCGCTGCGCGTGTTCTACCTGCAGGCTGAAATCCAGTACCACTATCTGCGCGAACGCATGAAGCAGATCTCGCTGCCCAAAGAGGTCTTGTCAGGGGCGCGGGACAATCTGGTTGCCACGCCCAAGCTGAATCTCCTGCTTGATGTCGAGGGCAGCGTCCGTGTTGCGCAAGCGATCCGGCGGGCATTCCCGGCCGAGCCGGTCGACATCATCTGCATCGACCCGATCCGCAATCTCTTTGACGGCGGTCCCGACGGTGGCGGTGAAAACGACAACACCGCCATGATGTTTTTCCTCAAGGAGCGGGTTGAGGTTCTGCGCGATCACATCAACCCGGACTGCGGTGTCATTCTCGCCCATCACACCAAGAAGCTCAGCAAGCAACAGGTGAAAGATGATCCGTTTCTTGCGCTGTCCGGTGCCAGCGCTCTGCGCGGCTTCTACACTTCTGGCCTGATTCTGCATCGCCCAGATGAGGAAAGCCCACAGCGAAAACTGGAGATCGAGCTGCGTAACGGCCCCGCTCTGGAGCCCAAGATCATCGATAAGGTCAAGGGGGAATGGACCGAGATCAACCCGATGAATGAGCGGCTGGTGCTGGCCGAACTCGGAGCACGCCACGATGCTGAACGAGACCGAAAGGGTGAGGTGATCACCGATATTCTGGTGCGTGAAGCGCGCGCGGGGCGCATGTACAGCATGACACTATTTGCTCAGACATTCGAGAACCAGGGCGGCCTCAACGGTCAGACAAGCATCCGTGATCGGTTGAACGTGCTGACCTCTAAGGGCGTGCTCAAGCTTGTCAAAGGGGATGCGGCAAGCGATCTGGGGCTCCCCAATGAGCGCAGCAAATACGGGTATCTGTGCACCGAGTTTATGGAACTGGCTACGGGTGAAGACCTCATCGATCCGGACACGGGTGAAATCGTTCCGACGTCGATTCATGTCCGACCCAGCCACTACAAATGCGCACAGACGGGCGCGGTTCTGCCTGTCGAAAACCCCGAGATCTGGGTCCATCCAGAGGGGGTGAATACATGAGTTTTTACCCCCTAAACGAAACCGAAATCCTGGGCTCGCAATCCGGAATTTCGGCGAAAAATCCGAAATCTGGAATCCTTGCGAAATCTGTAATCTGGCTTTTTTCGTTTTGTTTCAGAGGCTTGAGTGTCTCGCTCAGGATTTCGGATGCAAGCTTCCGCAATCCTGACGCAATCCTGAATAACCACATAATTTCAATGCCTTACGCAGGATTCCAGATTTCGGAAAAAGCACCCCTAAAGGGGTGGGTGGACTCCCCCGCAAGGCGGGAGGTCCACCACCCACCCCTGGGCATTCTTCTTTGGCCGGAGTTCTGGGCCGAGATCAATCCGACGACGGCGGCCAGTACCGCCAAGCATCAACCGCCGTCGTCTTCCACCCCAAGCAGCCCACCAGAAGAGGAGACCACTCATGGCTGATACAACTTTCGCCGACGCCAACTTCGGCGCAACCCCGAAAACGCCCATGCCGCCTGCACAGGGCCAACGCACGATCCTCGCGCTTGACCTCGGCACCACCACCGGCTGGGCCATCCGCGGCTTTGATGGCCTAATCACCAGCGGCACCGTCAGCTTCAAGCCAAGCCGATATGACGGCGGCGGGATGCGCTATCTGCGCTTCACCAATTGGATCTCAGAGATCGACCGGCTCAGCGGGCCGATCGAGGCGATTTATTTCGAAGAAGTCCGCCGGCATATAGGCACTGACGCAGCCCATGTCTTTGGGGGTCTGCTGGCTGTCCTGACCAGCTGGGGCGAGTTGCGCGGTGTTCCATACCAGGGCGTCCCGGTTGGCACGATCAAACGCCATGCCACCGGAAAGGGAAACTCGAACAAACAGGCAATGGTTGCTGCCGCCCGGGCACGAGGGTTTAGCCCCGCTGACGATAACGAGGCCGATGCCATTGCGATCCTGCTTTGGGCGCTGGAGACGAACGGAGGTGCATCATGAGCGGCATGCGGTTTACACCTCGGGGCTACGGCGGTCACCGTCGTGACGCTGACCGAGTCAAGCGCGACGGCTGGTACGAACAAGGCGTGCTTGCTGTCAGCGTCGACGATCACAGGCTGACCTGGCCAGAGCGTGAACTGGTCCGCCAGCTTGGCGAAAAGCTGTACGGTAAAATGCCGCAGGGCAGGGAGGTGCGTCATGGCCAATGACTGGACCCGTGCCATGGTGGCCGACCGGCTGGACCTTGCTGCAGACGTCATGCGCAGCCTGCCGCCAGTACGCCCGCAAGGCTTTGTGAGCACATGGCCTGAGTATACTTACAGCTTTGCGGATCACGTTGAGCAGGAGCCCCGAATGAAAAAACCGCTGCCATCACCGCGGATGATCACGCAGGCCGATGAGGCAATGCTCTGGCTGCGGTGGATGGACAAGGACATTAGCCAGATCCTCTGGGCCCGCGCTAACCGCAAGGCCTGGAAGGGGATCTGCTGGGCGCATGGTGTCAGCAGGGCCACGGCCAACCGGCGACACGAGTATGGTTTAGCCGTGATCGTTTGGAAATTGAACGGCAGGACCGTTCCGCGCAAACGCTCGATGGAGTTTGTGATTGGGAAGACGGTTTAATTTTACGCAAGACTTGCGCCACTCATTGGTGAGGTATATATTTGCGGTATGATGCGGAGGAGGTAATGATGGTAGCGACTGTAAAGCGAAAGACGTCCCTCACGCTTGATGCGGCGGCACTCGACAGCGCCAAAGCTTTGAGTATCAACGTTTCAGCTGTTGCTGAGGCTGCTCTTGTCAAAGCCATTGCTGAGGTCCGCCAGCAGCGTTGGCTTGAAGAAAATGCGAGTGCGTTCGCGGAACAATCTGATTGGCATGAGCGCAATGGGCATCCTTTGGCAGACATCATTGCTGGATCAGGAGGGGCATCTTGGAGCCGTTGAGCCGCTACGATGTTGCTGAATACAACGGCATTTCAATGGTCGTTGTTGAAAGTAACTTGTTGCCTCCAGATTCAGCTGTTGTCGTGATACCAATGCTCCCTGATTATCCGGCGGTCCGGCACTTGAATCCTGAAATTATGCATGATGGCAAAAGGTTCATTCTCGCAACACGCCTGATTGCAGCTGTGCGCAGGGCAAGTTTGCGCCCAACAGGCAATGTAGCTGACCAAGGTGATCAGATCACTCGCGCGGTTGATGTCTTGATGGCTGGAGTCTGATAGGATTTGAACGGTTTGCAATCCACTTGGCTTGCGGCCTTACCTTCAAAACCTGTCAACCCCTCTCGTGCGTGTGAGACACTTTTCGGTGAGACACTGCAAGGCGTGACAGATCGCGTTTCAGAGGCTAAAAGATTTATAAGATGACCGTCGTGTGGTTGAGAGAACCGGGTCGGTTTGAACGAGTTTGTAGAGGTGTAAATGGTGGCCGTTTGTGGGAAAAAACTGTCTCTGGTCGATTTTGTGAGACATTTAACCCATTGATATTGAACGGTTCCTTCCTGTTGGGAAGCGTATACGGGGGGGCTGGGTGCCGCGCTTTCCCAGTGACACCGTGAAAAACACCCGTTTCGTTTCGCTTTGCACGCAAACCCAATAAACACTGGGCCTGAGGGCGCGTAAAACCACTTTGAAACGAAATGGCCCTCTGACCCCATTTCGCTTTCGCGGACCTGCGGTTCGTTTCGCGGGCCAGACCCGTTTCGTTTCAGGACCAAATCCAAGGAAAATCTGATGGACGTTTTGGAGCTGCCACTTGCGCAGATCATTCCCTATGCGCGCAACCCGCGCAACAACGCTGATGCCATCGCGACGGTTGCAGCGTCGATCCAGGAGTTTGGCTGGCGCCAGCCCATCGTTGTTGATGAGGCAATGGTTGTGCTGGCCGGGCACACGCGGCTGGAAGCGGCGCGCAAGCTTGGCTTCAAGACGGCGCCGGTGCATGTTGCTAAAGGGCTGACCGAGGCTCAAGCGCGGGCCTTCCGAATCATGGACAACCGCTCGAGCGACAACGCCGAGTGGGACAAGGACCTGCTGAACCTTGAGCTGGCGGACTTGCTGGAGGCTGATTTCGACCTCGGGCTGACGGGTTTCACCGATGACGAATTGAACGCGCTGATGAACAGCCTTGAGGACGGCACTGGCTCGCAAGAGGGCGAAGACGACATTCCGGACACGCCGGAGGACCCGGTCAGTCGCTCCGGCGATCTCTGGATCCTCGGTAATCACCGACTGCTCTGCGGCGACAGCACGGTTGCGACAGACATTGAGCAGCTCCTTGGCGCCGTGAAACCGCTGCTGATGGTGACCGATCCACCCTACGGTGTTGAGTACGATCCAAGCTGGCGCAACCAAGCCGGTGCAGCAAAAACCAAGCGCACGGGCAAGGTGCTGAATGATGATCGCGCCGACTGGCGCGAGGCCTGGGCGCTGTTTCCAGGCGATGTCGCCTACGTCTGGCATGGCGCGTTGCACGCAGCAACAGTTGCGGAGAGCCTCGAGGTCGCAGGCTTCACCATTCGGTCTCAGATTATCTGGGCCAAGGAGCGCTTGGTGCTCAGCCGTGGCGATTATCACTGGCAACATGAACCGGCCTGGTACGCTGTCAAAAAGAGCGGCAAGGGCCATTGGGCCGGCGATCGCAAGCAAACGACACTGTGGCAAATCTCCAGTAAGGACCAAGATGCCAACACGGTCCATGGGACGCAGAAGCCAGTGGAATGCATGCGCCGTCCGATCCTGAATAACTCAAGCCCAGGGCAGGCGGTCTATGAGCCTTTCATGGGATCAGGCACAACGCTGATCGCGGCAGAAGCCACGGGGCGGGTCTGCTACGGGATCGAGTTGAACCCAGCTTACGTCGATGTCGCCGTGGAGCGGTGGCAGAAGTTTACGGGGCAACAGGCGGTGCTGGATGGGGATGGCAAGGCCTTCGACGCGTTGAAGGGTGAGCGTGTCGCTGCATGAAACAGTCGCACCTCATGTCGCTGGTGGAGGCGATTACCAATGTGATCGTTGGCTACGGGGTCGCGGTTGTCACACAAATCGCGATCTTTCCGATCTTTGGGCTGCAAGCAACATTGCGCCAAAATCTCGCTATGGGCGGGATCTTCACGATCGTCAGCCTGTTGCGCTCGTTTGCTCTGCGGCGGCTCTTCGAGGCCATCCTCTTGCGAGATGGTTAAAGTGTTAATGTTGTGTGAAACCCTGTTTTATGATCTAGCCCAGCCTCAGCAGGGAGGGTTTGATGATGGCTAGACATCAACATTGGGACGACGTGTACGGCGCTCGCACTGAAGACGAGCTAACCTGGTTCGAAGAAACTCCCTTAGCATCCCTTGAACTGGTTCTCAGATATCTGAAAGCCGGGGAGCCATTCATCGATATTGGTGCTGGTGCGTCTCGCTTGGTCGATGCGTTGCTGAACCACGGTTTTGGACCTTTGTCAGTATTGGATCTGTCCGAGGCCGCGCTGTCGATCAGTCGAGGCAGATTGGAACTACGCGCTCAACAGGTCGACTGGATTGTCGCCGACATTACCGAATGGGAACCGCGTCGCGACTATTCTGTTTGGCATGATCGTGCGGTATTTCATTTTCTGACCAAACCTGAAGATCGCGCAGCCTATGTGAGGGCGCTGTCAAAAGGGCTCAAGCCGGGCGGAATAGCAATCATTGCCACTTTTGCCGAAGATGGGCCTGAAAAATGCTCGGGACTTCCGGTGGAGCGCTATTCGCCTGAATCTCTTGCGGGAGAGATTAACCGGCTGCTGCCTGCACATTTTGACCTTGTTGAAGCGAAAGCTCATGTTCATCTGACACCGAAGGGCAACGAGCAGCGGTTCCAATACAGTATCTTTGAGAAGAACCACCCCTGAAACGCCAGCCTGCTCTTTGCCGTTAAATTAGGCCGAGGCCTTTCAGGCAGCTGGCCGTGTCCATCAGCTGATGGGTCGGGACCTCGACCGTGATGGTGAAGCTGTCGGCAAGGGTTTTGCCGTAGACGCCGCCATCGTCCATAAGAGCCATTTCGATCTCGTCGAGCACGACGGTGATGCGGCTGCGGTCGAAGTGCTCCGGCAGTGTGCGGATGGGCAGGCGTATGCTGGTGGTTTCCATGAGGTCAGCTCCAAGTGTGATGTGCTCGGTCAGCTTCGCTCTGGCGTGGAGGTATATCAAGTGAATTGTGTACAAATTCATGTGCTTAAAGTGAACTATTAAGGTCATAGCATGTCAGCAGCCACCCAACCCATTGGCGTGATTGCCAAGCTTCTTGATCTCTCGGAACGGCGGGTTCAGCAGCTCAGCCGCGAGGGCGTGATCCCCAAGGCGGAGCGCGGCCAGTATGATCTGATTGGATCGGTGCGTGGCTATGTGCGCTACCTGCGTGACCAAGCGGTCAAGGCGCAGGCGGGTGCGCCTGATTATATGGCCGAACGCGCGCGGTTCATTCGGGCGCGTGCTGATCTTGCCGAAATGGACGCGCAGGAAAAGCGCCGATCGCTGATTGCAGCGGACCAGATCGAAGTTGCCTGGATTGCTGTGCTCGCACTTTTGAGAACCCGTCTTTTGGGGCTGCCGGATCGGCTGGCGCCGCAGGCGTTTGAGCAACCCACCGTCGGAGAGACCCGTAACCTGATCCGTGCCGCCATTCGCGAGGTGCTTGATGATCTCGCAGAGCCAGACATTGAATTTGAAACCGACCCTGACATTGATGGGCTCGCCGATCCTGAAGCGGACGGTGGTAAAGGCACTGGCGGTTCTCAAACCACCGCCGGACCTGACGATCAGTGACTGGGCGGATCAGAACCGGCGGCTGAGCTCTGAGGCGAGTGCTGAGCCTGGCCAATGGCGCACCAGCCGCGCCGAGTACCAGCGCGGGATCATGGACGCGATCTCGGATCCTGCGGCGGAAACCGTCGTGATTATGTCGAGTAGTCAAATTGGTAAATCGGAAGCTATCCTTAACATGGTCGGCTTCCATATCGACCATGACCCAGCCCCGATCATGGTGGTGATGCCGACCGAGCGAGATGCGGAAACCTGGTCGAAGGATCGTTTTTCGCCTATGGCGCGGGATACGCCTTGTTTGCAAGATAAGATTGCTAACCCCAAATCAAGGGATGGGAATAATAAGATCCTGCACAAGCGGTTCCCGGGTGGCCACCTGACCATCGTCGGTGCCAACGCGCCTTCGGGGCTTGCGAGCCGGCCGATCCGGTTGCTGCTCTGCGACGAGGTGGACCGCTACCCGTTCAGCGCAGGTGCTGAGGGGGATCCGGTCAACCTTGCAAGAAAGCGCACGGTGACGTTTTGGAACCGCAAGATCGTGCTGGTCTCGACGCCGACGAACAAGGGCGCAAGCCGGATCGAGGCGGCGTTCGAGGAAAGCGATCAGCGTCGGTTTTGGGTGCCATGTCCCGAGTGTGGCCATGATCAAATCCTGACCTGGCCGCAAGTAAAGTGGGACAAGGGGGAGGATGGCCGCCACAAGCCGGACACCGCACGGTATCACTGCGTGGATTGCGATGCAGCTTGGCGCGACGAGACCCGCTGGGCGGCTGTGTCAAAGGGGCACTGGGTGGCCGAGCAGCCATTTGCTGGCACGGCCGGGTTCCACCTCAACGAGATTTATTCACCGTGGGTCCGGTTGGCCGCGATGGTCAAAACCTTCCTGTCGGCGCGGGCTGGTGGGGATGATATGATGAAAACCTTCATCAACACCTCGCTGGGCGAGACATGGATGGAAAGTGGTGAAGCGCCGGATTGGCAACGCCTGCAAGGACAGAAGGAAGAGTGGGCACCCGGCACTGTGCCTGCGGGTGGGTTGTTCCTGACCGCAGGTGCGGATGTGCAGAAGGACCGGATCGAAGTTGATGTCTGGGCCTGGGGCAGGGGCCTGCAAAGCTGGCTGATTGATCATGTTGTTATTGAGGGCGGCCCTGGCGATCCGGCATGCTGGCAGAAACTCTCTGAGTTTTTGGGGCAGACTTGGCAGCACGCCAGCGGCCAGCAGCTGACAATTGCAAAACTGGCGATCGACACCGGTTACGAGACCAGCGCCGTCTATGCTTGGGCACGTCAGGTGGGCTTTGGTCAGGTGGCCCCGGTTAAGGGACTGGAGGGGTTCAACCGCGCCAGCCCGGTGACAGGGCCGACATTTGTCGACGCAACCATCGGCGGTAAGCGTCTGCGGCGCGGTGCGCGGCTCTGGTCTGTGGCAACGTCGACCTTCAAAGCGGAAACCTACCGCTTCCTGCGGCAGGACCGGCCAACGCCGGAAGAAATTACCGCCGGTGCGGAGTTCTCGGCGGGAACGGTGCATCTGCCTAATTGGACAGACAGTGAATGGCTCAAGCAGCTGACAGCCGAGCAGCTGGTCACCGTCAAGAATAAGCGCGGCTTTGCAAAGCTCGAATGGCAAAAGCTGCGTGAGCGCAACGAGGCGTTGGATTGTCGTGTTTATGCGCGGGCAGCAGCGTGGATTGCCGGTGCCGACAGGTGGTCGGAAGCGCGGTGGGCCGAGCTGGAGCGACAGCTGGCGGTCGAGGCTCGCGGACCAGCGGGAGAGGCGAGCGTAAAGCCAACGTCGCGCGCGTCGGCGCGGAGGCGCATGATGCGGTCGAGTTATATGGGGTGATCAGGATGCCAGTGTGCCAGTGTGCGCTGGACAATGCTCGGATCCTTGTCGATCAAAGCCAGCAAGACGCGCGCTGGACCTTCAGGGCTACGACGGTGTTGTTCCCAGTTTAGCAGGGTGGATTTCTTCACACCGATACTTTTGGCAAACTCGACTTGCGACAGGCCAGTGCGGGCGCGAATGGCCTGAACGTCCGCGTCAGGGATTTCGATCTCGTGGATCTTGCCCAAGTTCTCGCCGCGGGCGTGTGCGATGGCTTCTTTGAGGCCTTGTCCGATACTCTTGAATGCGTCGCTCATCTTGCGCTCCTGTAGCTGTCGGCCAAAAGTTTGCCGAGTGACTTGATCGTTCCCGTCTCTGCTTTGCTCAAATTGGCTTTTTCGTTTTTGGCGAAGACGGTGATCAGAAAGATCGGCATGTCATCATCGCCGCGGTAAAAGTGAACGATCCGATAACCTCCGCTCTTGCCGCTGCCATCGCGTGCATAGCGAACTTTACGTACCCCGCCACCGATCGCGACCCCGGTAGTGGGGTTGCGGGCGATGAAATCAATCAGAGCCATGCGGTCGTGATCGCTCATGATGGCGCGTGCGCGGCGCTGGAGTTCGGGCGTTTCGGCGACAGTTACGATGCTCATAGGACTTGGTATGCGTCATTGACGTATGTGTCAATGACGCACAAAGGGTTTTTGATGTCTGATCTCGCGACCTTGCACGATCGCCGCGAGGCTTTGACAGTACAACGCGCCTCCGGTGTCGCCCGCGTTAGTTACGACGGCAAGACGGTCGACTACCGCTCTGTGATGGAAATCGACCGCGCCATTGAGGCGCTGGATCGCGAGATCGCCTCACGCGAGGGTCGGCGTATCGTCAGGCAGGTGCGCATCGTCACATCTAAAGGACTGTAACCTATGAGGCTATTCGACACGTTTCGCCGCCCGGCTCAAGGCGGCCCCGAGGCCGTGCGTGCCCGTCTCGAGGGTGCGATGTCAAAACGGCGACTTCGCGGCTGGAACCCGCCGCTAGAAAACATCAATGCGCTGGTGGCCTCGGGCGGGCCGAAGTTGCTGGCCCGAGCCCGCGAACTTGTGGTCACCAACGGCTATGCGGCGAATGCCTGTGAGGCCTTTGCGTCTAACATGGTGGGGGATGGCATTAAGCCGTCATCACTGATCGAGGATGCCGCGCTGCGGGACCAAGTTCAGCGGCTGTGGCTGGCCTGGACGGATGAGGCGGATGCCGATGGTCTGACCGACTTTTACGGCCTGCAGGCGATGGTGGCGCGCGAGATGTTTGTGGCGGGTGAGTGTTTTGTGCGGATGCGCCCGCGCCGAGCCGAGGATGGTCTGCTGGTCCCGCTGCAAATGCAGCTGCTGCAATCGGAAATGCTGCCATTTGAGAAAACGGAGACGGCCCCGAACGGGAACCGCATCCGCTGCGGGATCGAGTTTGACCTGATCGGGCGGCGGGTGGCCTATCACTTCCGACGCCGTCATCCCGGCGACAGCACGGACCAGCGGGTCGCGATACCGCAAACCGTACGCGTGCTGGCCGAGGACGTGCTGCACATCTACCGGCCCATTGATGCGGGGCAGATCCGTGGCCTGCCGCATGTGGCACCCGCGATGGTCCGGCTGTTTCTGCTCGATCAGTATGATGACGCTGAACTTGACCGCAAAAAGACCGCGGCGATGTTTGCGGGCTTCATCACCAAGACAGCACCCGAAGACCCGATGATGGGTGAGAGCGAGGCGGATCTTGATGGCGCAGCCATGGCGAGCCTTGAGCCGGGCACCATGCAGGTGCTGCTGCCGGGGGAGGATGTGACGTTCTCCAGCCCGGCCGATGTCGGCGGTGGATACGAGGCGTTTCAATATCGCACGTTGCTGGCGGTTTCTGCCTCACTGGGGCTTCCGTACCACCTGGTGACCGGCGATGTGCGCCAGGCGAACTATTCGAGCCTGCGCGCAGAACTGGTGGAGTTCCGCCGCCGCGTGCAGCAATTGCAGCACGGGGTGATTGCGTATCAGCTCTGCCGGCCGATTTGGCGTCGCTGGCTGGACACCGCACAACTGGCGGGTCGGTTGGATCTGCCTGATCCCGCGGCTGCGCGGATGGTGCAATGGATCCCGCCCCGCTGGGATTGGGTCGATCCGCTCAAAGACATTCAGGCGCAGGTGCTGGCGATGGAGGCGGGCATCACGTCGCGACGCAAGGTGGTGGAAGCCACGGGCTACGACGTGGAAGAGGTCGACCGTGAAAACGCAGCCGATGCGGCGCGCACCAAGCAATTGGGTCTGAGCTACCGTACCAGCCCCGGCGAGACGCAGGGCGCACGGGCGACGCCAACGCGTCAGCCAAATGCAGATGATGCTGCCGACAACGACAATCGCGGTGATGCGGGTGCGACCGATCGGGCCATCAATCAGGAGTAAGAGAATGAACACTTGGTATACAATCCGCGCCCGGGCCTCGGGCGCGGAAGTGCTGATCTATGACGAAATCGGTGCTTACGGCGTGAGTGCGAAGGGGTTTCTGGCAGAGCTTGGCGCCCTGCCGGATGACGCGCCTATTGATTTGCGTCTCAACAGTCCCGGCGGCTCGGTGTTTGATGCGGTCGCCATCTATAACGCCCTGACGCGGCATGAGGGTACAATCACCGTCTGGATTGATGGCATCGCAGCCTCGGCTGCAAGCTACATTGCCATGGCGGGCGATGAGATAATTATGCCGGAAAACGCTTTTCTGATGATCCATGACCCGTCTGGAATTGTCATGGGCACGGCTGCTGACATGCGCGACATGGCTGGAACGCTGGATAAGATCGCGGCCAGCATGACGCGTGGCTATGCCGCCAAATCGGGTAAACCCGAAGAGGACATCGCAGCCTTGCTGACGGCCGAGACTTGGTTTGACGCAAAAGACGCATTGGAGGCAGGGCTGGCCACCCGCATGGCAGAGCCGGTGCGCATTGCCGCCAGCTTTGATATTGGCCGGTTCCGCAATGCGCCGCCTGACCTCGTCGAGATGGTCAAGGCTGACATCGTTGGAGATGACACCGATGTTGCGGGCAGCGATGTATCGGCACCCGTACTTGATCCCAAGACCAAGGGTCCCGCCGGGAACGTTGATCACGCAGCCGCTGCCGAGGAACCCGCGCCTGCAAGTGAGCAGGGGGCGGATGCTGCAGACCAAAACACACAATCGCTCGCGTCCGAGGACTGCCCTGCAAAGGCCAGCGCACGACCTGATGTCAGTGCCATCCGCGCCGAGGCCATCGCGCACGCCGGTGCGGTCATCGATCTGTGCCGTCTCGCGGGCCAGCCGCAGATGGCAGGGCGGTTTTTAGAAGAAGATGCCAGTCTGGATGCGGTCCGCGCGCAGCTTCTGGCCGCCAAGGCCGAGGCCGTGCCGCAGATCACCTCCCATCACCCACAGCCCGGGCCAAACCCGACGGCGCGCCCTTGGGGCGACGTCATCGCCCGTACCTTTAAACTGAAAGGCTAAACACATGACCACACTCACTGAGGGCAAACACGCAGGTGGCTTTCTGATCTGGGAGGTGTTGCGCGACTATACCCGCGAAACCGTCACGATCGCATCTGGCGCGGGCAAGATCGCGCCTGGCACTGTGATGAGCAAGATCACCACCGGTGGCAAATACACGGGGCTCGCACCCACTGCGTCGAACGGAAGCCAGACTGCGGCTGGCATTCTGTGGGCCGATGTCGACGCGAGTGACGCCGATGCGCTTGGGGTCGTGATCCTGCGCGGTCCCGCCATAGTGAACCGCCATGAGATTGTCTGGCCTGACGGTGCGACTGAAGCCCAGATCACCTCGGCAACAATGGCCCTTGCCGGACTTGGCATCATCCTGCGCTGAGCAGGTATTGCGTACTGCGCCACGGCGCAGGGTCACCCAAAATCCCAAAATTAGAAGGAGGCACGCTGTGGCCACCATGGATATCTTTGAAGGCGACGCCTTCTCCATTATCGAGCTCACACGGGCTTTGGAAAACATCCCCTTTAAGCCGGCGATCCTGTCAGGGGCAGGGCTCTTTGGAAGTCGTGGTGTGCGGGCGCGCACCGTGATGATCGAAAGCCGCGATGGCACGCTATCGCTTATTCCGTTCTCAGAACGCGGATCCGCCTATGAGACCCAAATCCCCGAGCGACGGGAAATGCGTGCGTTTGTGTGTCGCCAGTTCAAAAAGCAGGATGTGCTTTGGGCCTCAGAAATCCAGGCTATCCGCGACTTCGGCTCAGAGACCGCGACGCAGCAGGTGCAAACCGAGGTGGCGCGCAAAATGGGGCGTTTGCGCAATGACGCGGAGGCGACGTTCGAGTTCCACCTGTTTAACGGCATCCAAGGGGTGGTGAAGGACCCGCGTGACGGGGCCACGGTGATTAACTACTTCACCGAGTTCGGCATTACGCCTGCGGCAGAGGTCGACTTTGATCTCGATAACCAGACACCGGGCTCAGGTGCTCTGCGCAAGCGCTGTCAGGCCATGATTGAAAGCGTGGAGGACACGCTAGGTGGCTTGGCCGCCGGTCAGGTGCAGCTGCGCGCTGAATGTGGCTCTGCCTTCTTTGCGGATCTAGTCGCCCATAAGGAAGTGCGTGAGACCTACCTCAACACGGCTGCTGCGGCCGATCTGCGGGGCAGGGTGGGTGAAGAGGTCAGCTTTGGTGGCATCACGTTCCGGCGCTACCGCGGCGGACTTGGCTTTGGCGTGCCCACCGACAAGGCGTACTTTTACCCTGAGGGCGTAGAAGGGCTGTTTGAGATTTATTACGCGCCTGCTGACACGTTTGAGACGGTCAATACTGTGGGCTTGCCGCTGTATGCCCGCATGATCCCTGATCGTGACCGCGATGAATGGGTGCGCCTTGAGATCGAAAGCAACCCGCTGCCGATCTGCACGCGCCCGCAGGTTCTGCGTTCGGCAAAGCGGACATGATGACCGCCTTTGCTGATGCGCTTGGGGTGCTCTTTGCAGACCCGAATATTGCTGTTGAGATTTGGCATCGGGACTGTGATGGCCAGTTCACGAGGGGTAGGGGCATTGTGCGCCGCCCTGATGAGATCACCGAGTTTGGGGCGGCGCGGCTGCTCTCAGATGCCACCCTGATTGATGTCCGGGTGGCGGATCTCCCAAATCCTCGGCCGCAGGAGCAAATCTTGATTGGTGAGGAGACGTTCCTGATCCAGGGGGAGCCGCAGCGAGACCGCGAGCGGCTTGTCTGGACCATTGAGCTCACCCCAGCATGAAATTGGGTCTTGAGATTACCCCGGACCTTGTCGCTGTGATGGCAGCGGAGATAAAGGCAGGTGAAAAGGCCGTCAGTGCAGCGATGCGCGAAGCTGGCACGGACCTGAAATCCGCATGGCGCGGGCAGATCACGCAAGCGGGTCTTGGTCGGCGATTGTCGAACTCTATCCGGAGCCAGACCTACCCGAGATCTGGCGACAGCCTGAAAGCAGCCGCGCTGGTCTGGTCGAAGGCGCCCCAGATCATTGGAGCGCATGACGCCGGACCATTGATCCGATCGAAGGATGGGTTTTGGCTGGCGATCCCTACGCCTGCTGCAGGGCGTGGCCTGCGCGGTGGCAGGATCACCCCCGGCGAATGGGAGCGGCGTCGCGGGTTGCGGCTGCGATTTGTCTATCGACGCCGCGGGCCAAGCCTGCTCGTGGCGGATGGGCGGCTGAACAATCGCGGGCAGGGCGTAGCATCTCGGTCCAAGGCCGGTCGTGGGCGCAGCACGGTGCCAATCTTTCTGCTGGTGCCGCAGGTGAAGCTGCGCAAGCGGCTCAATCTGGAGCGCGATGCTGACCGCGTGCAGGCGGCGGTTCCAGGACTAATCGTGGCGAACTGGGTGGAGGCAAAGTTATAATGTCTGATCGACATTTGGTTGCTTATGGCATATATTGCCAACTCATGTATGGGAGATAGGCATGGGCACCCGAAACGTCGTTCTTACGGACACTCAATCTAATCTTGTTGATCAATTAGTTGCGTCTGGACGCTACCAGAATGCCTCAGAAGTTTTGCGTGCGGGTCTGCGCCTTTTGGAGCGCGAGGAAGCTGAACTTGAGGACCTGCGCGCACGCCTCACCTTGGGGATTGAGGAGGCACGCAAAGGTGAGTTTGCCGGTGGTAGCGGCGAAGAGGCTATCCGCCGTGCATTTGCCGCAGCACGCAACGCAAACTAATGTCAAAGCCATGGCGCCTTACGCGGCAGGCCAGTTCGGCATTTTTAGAGATTGCGCGATGGACAACACAAACCTTTGGACCTCGGCAGGCTGCAGCCTACGAAGAAGATCTTATTGCACGGTGCGCTGAGATCGCTGCTGGAACAGCTGTCACGCAGGGGTGTCGTGACATGATCGATCCGGATCTGCCAGAGGACTTACGCTTTGCACGTGCTGGCCAGCACTTTGTGGTTTTTGTCGATTATCCCGAGCAAGTCATCATCATTGACGTATTGCACAGCCGTAGCGATCTGCCGCGTCGCCTTGCAGACCTTGGATCCCCCAAGAAGCAGTCTGGGCAATAGGTCTGGATACACGCGACGCGAAGGTATAGTCATGCCAACCACACGTGAAACCATCCTCACCGCGCTGCACGCGCGGCTTTCCATGCTACCTGCGACCGCATTGCGCGGTGACGTCTTACCCGAGCGCGTCCCAGCTGCTGGCCTTTTGATCCTGCGCGACGGCGAGCCGGGGGAGCCGGAGGTGACGCTGTCGCCGCTCACTTACCATTACCAGCACCGCGCCGAGATAGAGGCAATCGTGCAAGGGGTGCACGACCGTGACGCCGCACTAGATATATTATGCGCCAGCGTCGGCGCGGTTGTTGCGGGAGAGCGTACTTTGGGTGGCCTTTGCGAGTGGAGCGAGACCGAGGCCCCGCAGCCGGTGGATCTTCCCGTCGAAGGAGGCCCTTCGCTCAAAGCGGGAATTGTCGGTGTTGTTTTGCACTACTCGGTTGCGGACCCACTGTTGTGAAGGAGGCTTAACACGTTTTGTAATACCCGCCTGAATAGCGGCAATACTCAGTGGCCACGCCCCTCTCAATCATCAAGGCAGCAACGTCACGCCCGTCTGGTAGAAAGCATTGGCCGACGATACGGCGGTAGCGATCAATGTCGCGAACGGTGCAGCGCAGGGTTTGACCTGTGATGAGCGACGCCATTGCGCGCGTCGCGGCCGTGCCTTCGCGCGTACCAAGCTCGGGAGCGTCTAATCCCCAAACTCGAATGGCAGGTTTGAGCCCCTCCAGCCGAAATGTATCACCGTCTGTGACGCGGCTCACTGGGCCGGTGATCTGGCTTTGCGCATGACCTGGGCTTGCCATGACAGTAAGTGCTATGACTGCAAGGCGTGCGAGGCTGAAGACGCGCGCAGCGTGAGGCGGCGCAGTGGGCTTTGTGTTCATGGATTGGAAGCCTGAGCCGGCATGGAGATGCGGCCTTCGAGGTGTGCCCCGACTTCAACTGTAATGTTGTGTGCCACGATATCTGCTGTGACCCGAGCGCTTGTTTTGATGATGAGTGTTGTTGCTACAACCTTGCCCTCAACACTGCCTTCTAATGTGACGGTCTCAGCATGCACATTGCCACTAATATGGCCGGTTTTTGTCAGCACCAAGGTTTGCGCGGTAAAGTCACCCGTGAGCGTGCCTCCAAAATCCACGATGCCATCACTGGTCCAGTCGCCGGTGATTTTGATGCCGTCGTGTAAAGCTGATCGACGCTTATCAAGCCCGGCACCTTCTCTGTTTGGGGCAATATAGGGTTTTGGTGACGCAGATTGAGTGTCGTTAGAATATGTCATGTTTTTGATCTGTCTCGCAATTAACTTGCGCGCAGTTGTGGCAAGGGCGTGTTTAGGGTCAAGGCGAAACAACGCGCAGATACCAAGGAGCGTTCGCTCTGATCTTTTGCGCAGTGCGTGAGGTGCCCCGACGGCTCAACATTGGGGTGAAACGGTCTGATGCCTGTTGTCGACTGGCAGCAACCTCACCCTATTCAGGCCATAGTTCTTTGCCGCGATACGGGCCGTCTTGCGGCGCATTCATTCGACATAGCGTTTACGACTTATAACCTGAGGGAGAAACACAATGGCACGAGCCCAAGGGGCGCGGTCGCAGATGGCGCTTGCGTTTGAGACCACGTATGGCACGCCGCCGGCAGGCGGCTACACGAAGATGCCCTTCGCCAGTACGTCGCTGGGGGCGGAGCAACCGCTGCAGACCTCGGAGCTTCTGGGCTATGGGCGCGATCCGCAGGCGCCGATCAAGGATGCCGTGACGGCGGACGGGGACGTCGTGATCCCGATTGATGCGGAAGCTTTCGGGTTCTGGCTGAAGGCGGCGTTTGGAGCGCCTACAACGACGGGCGCTGACTCACGCTATACCCACGAGTTCCGCTCTGGAAACTGGGCACTGCCGAGCTTCTCGGTTGAGACTGGCATGCCGGAGGTGCCGCGCTATGCCATGTATTCCGGCTGTATGGTGGACAGCCTCAACTGGCAGATGGCGCGATCGGGCTTGCTGACGGCAACTGCGAGCATCGTGGCACAGGGCGAGGAGATCGCCACCAGTACCACCGCAGGCACGCCCGCCACTATTGCGCTGAAACGCTTCGGTCACTTCAACGGGTCGATTACGCGGAACGGGGCGAATCTTGGCAATGTCGTGTCCGCTGACCTGACCTATGCCAACAACCTTGATCGTATCGAGACGATCCGCGCTGATGGCAAGATCGACGGTGCGGATCCCTCGATCGCGGCACTCACCGGCAATGTCGTTGTGCGCTTTGCCGATCAAACGCTGGTGACACAAGCGATCAACGGCGAGGCCTGTGAGCTTGCGTTCTCATACACACTGCCCACCGGTGAAAACCTCACCGTCACTGCGCACGCCGTCTATCTGCCACGTCCCCGGATCGAGATCTCGGGCCCACAAGGCGTGCAGGCCACCTTCGATTGGCAGGCGGCGAGTGACCCGCTGGTGGGCCGCATGTGTACCGTCACACTGACCAACGACCGCGAGGAGTACTGATGCTACGATTGAACCTGTCTACCGAGCCGCAATGGCTTGATCTTGGCCATGGTGTCCGGCTGTTGGTGGAACCGCTGACCACCGCCATCATGCTGGCCGCGCGCAGCGATCCGGCGATCATTGCCGCGGCGAGCGATGCTGAGATCAGCGCCTCCAATGACGATCTCGCGCGTATCGTGGCCAAAGCCGTAGGGCGCATCGTCGTGAAGGACTGGGAGGGCGTCGGTGACGAAAACGACGAGCCTCTGCCACTGACACCTGAGGGGATTGACGCCCTACTTGAGCTCTGGCCAATTTTTGAGGCCTTCCAGACCAGATACATCGCCGGCGCGCTCATCCTGGATGCGGAAAAAAACGTCTGACCGCTCTCGCCGACTGGGAGTTCGGCGGGGGCGGTGAGTATTGCGCGGCTTGTTTTTGTGAGGAGAGCGTTTCTGTCTGCGCGGACTGCCCACGCAGCCTGCATGCGCCACGCACACTTGAGGGCTGGCAGGTCTGGGATCTGGTTCAGCGGCTCGGCGGACAGGTGCGCGTTGCCGGTGGGATGAGCGGTGGCGCGATCCTCGGTTGGGACATGGGTGCGGCACTGCACCTTGGCGCGGCCCTCGGGCTTTCTCCCGTCATCATGGCGGAACTGCTGCCGCCCATTGAGGCGGTGATGGTCCGTAAGATCAATGAAACCATGCAGGCCGGATCAGGCGGCCTGGAGGGGCTTAATGCCTGAGACATCAATGGTCTCGCGGGCCCGCGCCAGATCCCAGGCGCGCTGAAGGTTCATCCAATACTCCGGCGTTGTCGAAAAAAAGCGCGCCAAGCGCATAGCTGTATCAACCGTGACGGCGGTCTGGCCTTTGACAAGGCGCTCAATGCGGGTGCGCGGCACGCCAAGTTTTGCGGCAAGCGTGATTGCGCTCATATCGAGTGGGGTCAGGTACAGCTCGGCTAGTACTTCGCCTGGGTGGGATGGATTGGTAATGAGGCTCATGTCAGGCCCTCCTAGTGATAGTCCACGATCTCGACCTCTGCAGGTCCTTGATCAGTCCAAATAAAACAGATGCGCCATTGTCCGTTGATACGCACCGAATGGTGTCCTGCCAGGTCCCCGCTCAGGGCTTCAAGATGATTGCCCGGCGGAAACCTTAAATCTTCAAGCACGACCGCGGCATCGAGTGCCGAAAGCATGGCGCGCGTGCGCTTCACAATATTGGCTGGAAAGCCTTTGCCAAAGCGGTCCTGAACCGCTCCTGCGACAAGCTTTCCACGTGTACTTATGATCATACCAATTTGTATCATGCTGTGATACATTAATCAAGAGGTCTAAATGGCCACCAAACAAGTCTCCGTCCGCCTCTCCGCGACTGGCGGGCGCCAGGTGCGCGCCGAATTAGAAGGTGTCGGTGCGGCTGGGTCTAGGGGCATGGGGCGATTGTCGCGCGAGCTGGATCAAGCCAATGCCCGCATGGCGGGTTTTGCGCGCCGCGCCAAGATTGCGGCGACGGCTGCTGCGGCTGCCTTGGCAGGCGCTGTTGTTGCGATGACACGCTCGACCGTTGCGGCTGCCAATGAGATCGGCCAGCTTTCTCAGGTGGCCAATGCGGCACCGGAGGTGTTCCAGCGCTGGTCGGCGGCCTCCGCGACGGTAGGGGTCGAGCAGGAAAAGCTCGCTGATATCCTGAAGGACGTGAACGACCGTGTGGGGGACTTCCTGCAGACGGGCGGCGGTCCGATGGCAGACTTTTTTGAGAACATCGCACCCCGCGTGGGCGTCACTGCCGACCAGTTTGCGCGGCTTTCGGGGCCGGAAGCCTTGCAACTCTATGTCGACAGCCTTGAGAAGGCAGGCGTCAGCCAACAGGAGATGACCTTCTATCTTGAGGCCATGGCGTCCGACACCACGCGTCTTATTCCGCTGCTGCAAAATGGCGGGGCGGAGATGACCCGGCTCGGAGCGCAAGCCCAAGCGCTTGGCGCTGTTTTGGATACTGACGCCATCGCAGCCATGCGCCGCTCAGAACTGGCACTCGTCAGCATTGGCCAAGTGTTTACGGGCGTGCGCAACCGGATTGCCGTGGCGCTTGCTCCCTCGCTTGAGGCAGTCGCCAATGCCTTTGTCGCGCTGGCGTCTTCTGCGAGTCCGATCAGCCGGGCCTTCGATGCGGTTCTGGGCAATCTCGACCGGCTGGGAGTTTACGCAGGCACCTTTGCCACTTTCCTGGCAGGACGCTGGGTTGCCGCGATGGCCGCGGCAGCACTCTCTGTCCGCGGTCTGGCCACCACGCTGGTGGTTCTCAAAGGCGCGCTGATCCGCACGGGCATTGGTGCGCTCATCGTGGGCGCAGGCGAGCTGGTGTACTGGTTCACGCGACTAGCGGGCGGCGCAGGCGGCTTTGGCGAGGCGATGCGCCTGCTGAAGGATGTCGCTGTCGAGGTGTGGGACCGGATCAAGATGGGCGCCGCGGCTGCCGGCGCGCGCGCCACGGCGATGTTTTATGATCTGAAATCCGATGCCGCCACTGGCATGGCGGGCGCGATCGAGAGCGTTGTCGCCTTTGGCAATGCCACGGCGAATACGTTTGAGGGGGCGCTCATGGCCGTCCGAGACATCTGGTCCCGCCTGCCAGCTGTGATCGGGGATCTCGTTTACACAGCGGCGAACCGCATGCTCGACGGCATCGAGGCCATGCTCAATGGCGCGATCGCCCGGATTGATGCCTTTACCGGCAAAATCCGCGATGCGCTGGCGGCGGTGGGGATCGAGACGACCTTCGGCGAAATCGGTGAGATTAGTCTTGGCGATATCGACAATCCTTTCGCGGGAGCGACAGCGGATGCAGGCAGTGCTGCTGCGGATGCGTTCCGGCGGGCTTTTGAAGATAACCCGCTCACAGCGCCTGATCTGGGCTTGGACGGTATGGCGGCTGATGCACTGGCCGCGGCCAATATTTATCGTGGTGCGTCTACCGATTTGGCGGCCGGAGCCACGGCCCCGCTGTCCTCCTGGGCGGCACTGCGCGATGTAGTTGCGGGCACTGGCGCGGACGGAGCTGCAGCCCTTGATGACGCGACCGCCTCTGCTGACCGTCTCGCAGAAGCCATGGGCCAGACTGGAGAGGCTGTTGCGGGTGGTGGTGCAAGCGGCAGTGGCGACGGGGCAGCTGAGAAGATCGTGACCGGCTGGCGCGCCGTCTCGCAAGCCCTAAACTCTTATGCCACGGATGCCCTGAACTGGGGCAAAGGTCTTGGCGAAACCCTCTCCAGCGCCTTCTCTGGCGCCGAGAGTGCCTTCCGCAGCTTTGTGGAAACCGGCAAGCTCGACTTCAAGGGGCTGGTGCGCTCGATCCTCGCCGACCTGGCTGTGTTGGCGTTTAAGAATGCGGTTCTGGGACCCATAGCCAATGCACTCGGGGGTGTCTTTGGGGGTGGCTCTGCCGCAGGTGGCGCCGCATCCGGAGCGGTCACGGCTGCGGTCTCGCATGCGGGCGGCATGGTTGGGATCTCCGGCCATAGGCGGTCTGTGCCCGCAGCCGTCTTTGCGGGTGCGCCGCGGATGCATTCAGGCGGCACCGTGGGGCCGGCTGGCTCTTGGGCCGGGCTACGCCCCGATGAGGTGCCCACTATTTTGCAGCGCGGTGAACGGGTGTTGTCGCGGGCCGAGGTTGCCCGCGGCGCAGGGGGCGCCATTCCTGTGGCCATACATCTCAATGTCGACGCGCGCGGCGCGCAGATGGGCGTGGCCGAGCAGATCGCTGCAGTGATGCGCAGCGCCCAACCCGAGTTTGAGCGCATTGCGGTGGCCGCTGTTGGCAATGCCATGCGCCGGGGGCGGATGGCATGAGCGTCATTGTGGACCTGCCGCGCACCTGGGTAGCCGGCATTGAGCGACGATTGGTGACCGCCACCAGCCAGACGCAATCGCCCTTTACCGGGACGACAGAGGTGCAGGATTGGGGTGGGGAATGGTGGGAATACGACATTGAATTTGCCGCGCAATCCGGACCGCTGGCGCGCTCGGTCTCTGCGGCCCTCACGGCGCTTGGCTCTGGCCGGGGGCTACTGCTCTTTGCTGATCCCTCCATTGAGCCCAAGACCCTTGCACAACCGGTCACGCTGGCGGCCCCCATCACGGGCGGCAATGTCGTCCAAACGCAAGGCTGGCCGCCGGGGCTGCCCGCTGTAGCCTCGGGGGACTTTGTCTCCATCGGCACGGCGCGCGACACGCGCCTGCACCAGATCGCCTTTGATGTGACAGCGGACATCAACGGTCTGGCGACGCTGACCCTCTTTCCGGCCATTCGCAGCGCACTGCCGGCCAATACGCAATTGGAAGTGAACAGACCACAGGTGCTGCTGCGCCCCACGGCTTCGGTGCCAACGCGCATAGAGCGCGTAGCGCGTCACCGCTTCACCCTATCAGCCCGCGAGGCGCTATGAGCCGGGATATCACAGATGACATGGCCGAGGCGCTCGACCGCGCGGACCTGCAGCCTGCGATCTTTTTTGAAGGTGAGTTCCCCTCGGGCATGGTGCGGATCTGGACGGGTCCGGGTCCGATAGATTGGGACGGTAAGACCTGGACCGGCGTCGGGGTGCTTATGGGGCTTGGCGCGCTTGAAGAAACCTCTGATGTTGTGGCCTCTGGGACGACAGTCTCACTGTCAGGTGTACCGCTCGATCTGGTAGGTCTTGCGATCGATGAGGCGCACCAGGGTCAGGCCGGACGCATCTGGCTGGCGCTACTCACTGAGGACCGCACCGTGATTGCCGATCCCGTGCAGGCCTTTACAGGCCGTCTTGATGTGCCGGAGCTACAAGAAGACGGGCAAAGCTGCCGGATCACAATCAGTTATGAAAGCCGGCTTATTGATCTGAGTATCCCGCGCAACTGGCGCTACACCCATGAAAGCCAACAGGTGCTGCACCCGGGCGAGCGTGGTTTTGAGCATGTTACCGCGATCCAGGATCAAGAAATCACTTGGGGGCGGGGATGATGCGTGAGCGCGTTCAGTCCCGGTCGGGGAGCACTGCCAGCTTGTACCCGAGGGATTTAGCAACATGGGACAAAGTGTTGAGCGTCGGATTGCCGCCTGTTCGAAACGATTTGTACATCACTTCTCGGCTGACATTGGCTTTTGCCGCGATCTCGCTCATGCCGCGTGCACGCGCAATGTCGCCTATTGCAGCGACAATGACATCTGGATCTCCATCCTCAAATGCGGCTTCCAGATAAGCGTCTTGTGCGTCCAGATTGTCCAGTCGATCAACCGGATCCCAAGCCGTGGTTTTAAGTGTCATCGTCGAGCTCCTTTACGATGTGTTGTGCGCGCCGAATATCGGCATTTTGCCGTGCTTTACTGCCAGCGCATAGCAGAACGACGATCTGATCCCCGATACGGGTAAAATAGATCCTGTATCCAGGTCCATAATCAATGCGCAACTCGCTGACGCGCCCGCCAACGGTTTTGGCGTCGCCAAAGTGTCCCAAGCTCAATCGGCGGATCCGCACATCAATCCGTGCCGCAGCACGGATGTCTTTTAGGCCTGCGCGCCATTTTGCGAATGTCTCGGTTTGGCGAACTTCAATCATGTGTGTAATATAATACACATATCGGTATCAGTCAATATCACAGCGTCCACCTGAAAGACGAAAGGCTGCATATTGTGAGGCATAAACATTGGGAACAGATCCTTGCTGCTTCGTTAACGAACGCTCAGGCACGTCCCTTCGTCTGGGGCGAGCACGACTGCGCCACCTGGGCCTTTGATCTGCACCGCGATCTGACGGACGGCCCGGATCATGCGGCACTCTGGCGGGGGCGGTATCGCACACGGGTCGGCTGCGGACGGGTGCTGCACCGCCTTGGCTGGACAAGCCTTGAAGACGGCGGGCGCGCTTTGTTGGGTGAACCGCTTGAAAATGCACGCCTCGCGCAGCGTGGCGCTTTGATCCTGGGCGGTGCGCCTGAAGCCTTTGGGGTCGTCATCGGCGCCAAGGCCGCTTTTGTAGCACCTGAAGGTCTGGTGCGCCTGTCTATTGCAACCTGCCGTCTCGCCTGGAGGACATGATCTATGCCACCCGTGGTTTTAGGTGCTGTCGCCCTCGGGGGCGCTGCCATTGCGGCAGGCGGTGTTGCCGCGGCTTTTGCCGCCACGGGTCTGGTCGGCTTTGCCGCCCAGTTCGGGGCGTCGATGCTCTTATCAGCGGCAGCCCAAGCCTTGATGCCCACGCCCAGCCTTGGCCAGATGGAAATGAAGGCCCGCACGGTGACAGTGCGCGAGCCGGTGATGCCCCGCGAACTGGTCTATGGCCGCACGCGCAAAGGCGGCGTGATCGTGTTCCTCCATTCCACAGGAGCAAAGGACAAAGACCTGCATCTGGTTGTGGTGCTGGCCGCGCACCGCATCAAATCCATCGGGGCGATCTATTTTGAGGGCGAAGAGGCCGTTGATGTGTCAGGGGCGGCCCTGGGCCGATGGGCGGGCAAGGCTGCCGTGGAAACCCGCCTCGGGACTGAGGATCAATCCGCCTTTGCGGGGCTCATTGCGGCGGCGCCGGAGCATTGGACGGATGCTCACCGGCTTGCAGGCTGTGCGGCAATCTATCTGCGGCTCACCTATGATGCAGATGCCTTTCCGGGCGGCATTCCCAACATCACCGTGGATCTCGAGGGCAAGGCTGATATCTTTGATCCTCGGACGGGTCAGGAGGGTTACACCGACAATGCGGCCCTCTGTGTGGCCGATTACATGGCCCATGCAACCTATGGCATCGGGGCCGTGATCGGCGGTGCGGACGGGATCGAGACCGACAGTCTTATTGAGGCGGCGAATATTTGTGACGAGGCTGTGCCATTGGCCACCGGTGGGACCGAGCGGCGTTATACCTGCAATGGTGTGGTCTCGCTTTCGGAGACGCCCAAGACTATTATCGAGGCGATGCTCACCGCCATGGCAGGCCGCTGCATCTGGCAAGCGGGCCAATGGCGCATGCGGGCGGGGGCTTACCGGGTGCCAGAAACGACGATCAGCGCCGATGATGTCCGCGATGGTGGCATGACGCTGACCACACGGCAAAGCCGCGCGTCGAATTTTAATGCGGTGCGGGGCCAGTTCGTGAGCCCTGACAACAGCTGGCAGCCGGATGACTTCCCGGCCTATGCCAGTGAGGCCTACCGGTTGGAGGACAATGGAGAGCGGGTCTGGCGGGATATCTCGCTGCCGTTCACGATCTCCGCCTCCATGGCGCAGCGGTTGGCGAAAATTGAGCTAGAGCGCGCACGGCGCCAAATGAGCCTCAAGGTGGCGGGCAAACTGAAGGCCTGGCGCGTGGCGGCTGGAGAAACAACATATGTGCACTACGCCCGTTGGGGGTTTGGCGGCGCGGCTCTGCCCGAGGGCAAGCCCTTTGACGTTGAAGCGGTGCGGCTGGATCTCAGCCAAGTTGGACCGGGCCCGCGTCTGGCGCCAGACCTCCTCTTGCGAGAAACCTCTCCCCTCATTTACGACTGGGATGCTTCGGAAGAACAGATTTATGCGGCAGCCCCACGCACAGCGCTGCCCACGGCCTTTGATATCGCCCCACCGGGTGCGCCGCAGATCACGGAACAGCTTTACGTCACACGCGACGGCTCGGCGGTGAAAGTCCTGGCGCGGATCGCCTGGGAGGCAGCAGCCTCGGGGTTCGTGGACACTTATCAAGTGGAGACGCGTAGGAATGGAGGGGATGGAGGTGACTGGCTGGACCGGGGTCGAACATCCGGCACGAGGATGGAGTTGCGCGACATCCAGCCGGGCCAATGGGACGTGCGGATCAAGGCGATCTCGGTGCTCGGGGTCTCCTCAAGCTGGCGTGAAGGGGCTTTGGAGATCGTGGGACTGACAGCGCCACCGGCTGCCCTGACCGGACTGACGATCCAATCCGCGGGCGGACTCGCCGTGCTGAAATGGCAGCGATCCATTGATGTGGATGTGCGCGTGGGCGGTAATGTCATTATCCGCCACAGCAAGGAAATGGCGGCCACCTGGGCGAACTCCACGCTGATGGACCGTGTCTCAGGCGGTGAGGCGATTGCGGTCGTGCCGCTCAAACCCGGGACCTATCTTCTACGCGCCGAAGACAGCGAGGGCCGGATTGGTCCTGTCAGCACGGTGAGCACCAAGGGGGTGCAAATCCTGAGCTTTGCGCAGCTCAATACGCTGGCGGCAGAGCCGGCTTTTGCCGGGACAAAGACCAATCTTGAAACGGTTAGCGGAACCTTGAAGCTTGTGAGCGCGCCTGATGCAAGCGGCCGGCCTGAAGTTGCGGCCCTTGAGGGGCTCTATGCCTTTGGCGATCGCCTTGATTTTGGGGCGCTCAAGCGTGTGCGGCTGCGCTCGGATATTCTGGTCGGGGCCTCGGCGCTGTCGGATTACATCGATGACCGCATGACGTCCATTGATGTTTGGGCCGACTTTGATGGCTCCGAGGGCGCCGACATCGATGTGGTACTCGAGGTCCGGGAAACCGATGATGATCCAGCGGATGCAAACCCCGTCTGGGGACCCTGGGGGCGGATCGACAACAGTGAAATCGAGGCGCACGCGGTTGAGGCACGCGCCTGGCTTAGGACCAGTGATCCGGCCTTTACGCCGATCGTCTCGGAATTGCGGCTGATAGCGGATGAGGTGGCCTAGTGTCTCAAACACCCAGTTTTGTGATCATCAACGACAACGGGGCGGCCGTGCGCGCCCAGATCAACCAGATTGTCGCCGCCCTGCGCTCAACAAGCAGCGGAGTTGATGAGCCTGCGGCCACCGCGCCGGGCATGCTGTGGCTGGATACCAGCACCACACCGCCGACGCTCAAGCTGCGCAATCTGGCCGATGCCGCCTTTGAGCCGCTGCTTGATGGTGGGGAATACTAAGGATCAACGCGTTTTTGCGCGGCCTTATAAACAGCACCACGCTCGCGCTTGCCCACAGCCACCACCGTTACTGTGACAGTGGTATCTTCAATGCGGTAGACAAGGCGGTAACCTGCGCTGCGAAGTTTGATTTTGTAGTGGCTTGGCATGCCGTGCAGGCCGTCGGCCACAACATGGGGCTGCGCAAGTCGCTCTTTGAGCTTCTTTTTGAATTGCGATTGCAGCGTTGCACCGAGTTTATGCCATTCCTTTAGGGCTGACGGCAAAAATTGCAGATCATAGCTCATCCAAGCTGACCCGCACCGGTGTCTCGTCCACACGCTGCTTGATCAGATCGGCCAGCTCCAAATCGTCAAGATGCTCCATCATGGCCTCGTAGCGGGCGGCAGGCACCATGTAGGCCATGACGCGGTTGTGGTTCAGCACGGCAACAGATTGGCCTGCCGCCTGCGCCATAACCTGCGAGGGGTTCTTTTTAAGATCGGACACGCTGACGGCGACATTGGCTTCAACACGCTGCATGACAGCCTCCAAATAGTGCGAAATACAGCACCAAATATAGACCATAATAAATCCCACGCAAGGGTCTTGCGTGACTGAACCAGTAAGGGAGGCGCCCATGACCGAGCCGGGCTTTTTAGACACGTTGAACAGCCTGTTTGGGGGGGCGATGACCACGCTGATCGGCGCCTTTACGGGACGGCTGATGTATCACTCAGGTGAGGTAAAACTTGGCCGGCGGCGGTTTTTTGGCAAGGAGCTGTTGTGGGAAATCCCTGTGGCCATCGGTATGGCGATCATCGGCGAGGCGGTTGCAAGCCACTTTGATCTTGGCCAGCCGGTGCGCACAGGTCTTGTGGCCACGCTTGCCTATCTGGGACCGCGCGGGGCGGAGGCGCTGATGACGGCCTGGCTTTGCCGCAAGAAGTAAGCCGCGCCTCGTAAAACTGAACACAACCACGACCACACACATCCAGCGCTGCCCTTCGGGGCGGCGCTGTCCATTTGCATGGGAGAGCATCATGACACCTTTTGACATTGCCCGCGGGTATATCGGCACCACTGAGGGCCTAGGCCCTGCAAACAACCCAGTCGTCATGGAGATGTACGCCTCGGTCGGTCACGATTGGGTGGAGCATGACTCTGTGGCGTGGTGCGCCGCCTTCGTTGGACATTGCTTGGAGAAGGCCGGCATGCGCTCGACGCGCAAGCTGACCGCGCGGTCCTATCTGGACTGGGGCATCCCGGTCGATATTGCGGATGCGCAGCCTGGCGATATCGGGGTCATACCTCGGGGGTCGTCCAGCTGGCAGGGTCATGTGTTCTTCATTGACCGGATTGAAGGTGCATGGGTCTGGGGCTTAGGCGGCAATCAGAGCGATGCGGTCAATGTAAAACGCTATCCCATCTCTAAGCTCTTGGGTGTGCGGCGCGCGGGTCATGTGGCGCCTGCCGTCAAGATGAGCGTCCGCGATGTGCAGACCCGTTTGAAGGATCTCGGATACCATGATGTCGGCAGCATCGACGGCATCATTGGTCCACGCACGCGCGCAGCGATTCTCGCGTTCCGCGATGACGCGGCACTGCCGCTGGTTCCGATCATTGATGTGGCGTTAGAGGAGGCTTTGACCGTGGCGCCGCATCGAACGGTGGGACCCGAACGAGCATCAGGCGCGCCAGAGAACAGCCGCATCGTGACGGCCGCGAATGCGCAAATCGGGCTCGGGGTTCTGGGGGCTGCAGGCTCCATCACCTCTCAGATCGCACCGGCCTTGCGTGAGGCCGAACAGGCCCGCGATACTGCATCGCGGATCTTTGCGCTCGCAGGTCTGGAGGCGTGGCTCGCCGTGGCCCTGCCTTGGATCGGGATGGTGATGTTTGTCGGTGTAATCTTTTATGCGCTAAAGGCGCGCTCCGCCCGCATTGACGATCACCGGACAGGACGCACGCTATGATCACAGTCATCCGTGCGCTCCTGAGTGGCCTTGGCAGGCGGGCTGTTCTTTACGGCGCCATCGCTTTGGCTGTCCTAGCTGCCCTCTGGGTTGCCTTTCGCCAGGGCCGCCAAGCAGCCAAGGCCGAATTGGCCGTGCGCCGCGCCGATGCGCGCGTCAGATCCATGCAAACCTCAAAGGACACCCGCCATGACGTGCAAAACACTGACCGCACTGATCTTGAGCGCCGCGCTGACCGCTGGATGCGCGATTGATCCGGCTGTCATGTATGAGGATTGCGACTGGGCCGAGCCTATTCGACCATCGCGGCAGGACGTTTTGAGTGACGTGACGCTTGGCCAGAATCGTGGCCCATAATGAGGTGGGCGCGCGGCTGTGTGGGTGGCGGCTATGACAACCACAACTGTCACAGAAGGTCCCGGCCGTGCTGATCGGCTATGCGTGGCGGCTGCAGATTGAGGCGGAAGCAGCCGGTCTTTGTACTGAGGGTGCAAGTTATGCAGGGCAAATCCGCGAGCGCCCAAATGCGGCAGACGTCTTGGCGACACTCACCAGCGCTGATCTCGGGATCCTGCGGATCAGCGACACTGGCTGCTAGAACTGGCGCTACGCCCCGACCAAACCGCGGCTCGACGCCCTGGACGGTGTGTTGCTTGATCTCGTACGGACCGATCTCGCACCTGATCTACATCTCGGCTTCCTGCTGGAACTGCCAGTCATCCTGCCGGTGACGCGCGGGCTTGCTCCATGAGTGCTGCCATGCCTCAAACCGGCCCCATCACAATCACCGCACCGATCAAGGTTCGCGTTGTGACTGGGCCGTTACGCATTCGCCTTGGCGGCCAGCCGGGCCCCGAGGGCAAACCCGGTCCCCCCGGTGACAAAGGCGATCAGGGCGATCCGGTATCACCGTTCTGCCCACCAATACCCCAATTAACGGAGGCTTCTTTTGATGGCCAATACGATCCAGTTCAAACGCCGCCAGGCCGGCAATGCCGGAGCACCCGCTGCGCTCAAATCCGGCGAGGTCGCCCACAATGAGGTCGACGATACGCTCTATATCGGCAAGGACGATGACGGGAGCGGCAATGCCACAGCCATTGTGCCACTGGCGGGCACCGGCGGGTTTGTCGCCCGCGTTGGCAGCCAGACCATTGGTGGCGCAAAGACCTTCTCGGTTGCGCCCAAGTCGAGCCAAGATGCGAGTGGCAGCACCGATCTTGTGCGCAAGTCGCAGCTCGATGCGGGGCTGGCGGGCAAAGCGGCGACCACCCACGGTCATGCCATCTCGGAGGTCAGCGGGCTGCAGGTCGCTCTTGATGGCAAAGCTGCCGATAGCCACAGTCACGCCATCGCAGATGTCACAGGGTTGCAATCGGCGTTGAGCGCGAAGGCCTCGGTGAACTCGCCAAACCTGACTGGCACGCCTACCGCGCCCACGGCCACTGGTGGCACCAATACCACCCAGCTGGCCACGACCGCATTTGTGCAGACGGCACTGGCAGGCTTTGGCGCGGGCGATATGCTCAAGTCTGCCTATGACAGCGACAACGATGGTAAGGTTGATGCAGCTGAGGCGGCAGACAGCGTGCCTTGGGCAGGTGTTGCCGGCAAACCCGCCACCTTTGCGCCAGCGGCCCACAGCCATGCGATCTCGCAAGTCAGTGGTCTCCAGGCGGCGATTGACGGGAAAGCCGGGCTCGCCTCACCCGTTTTGACCGGCACGCCGAGCGCGCCGACGGCATCGAGCGGCACCAACACAACCCAGATCGCAAATACAGCATTTGTACAGGCCGCTATCGCAGCCCTGATTGATGCGGCCCCCGGCGCGCTGAACACCTTGAACGAATTGGCCGCGGCCTTGGGCGATGATCCCAGTTTTGCCAGCACCGTGACCAATGGGCTGGCCGGCAAGCTGGCTGCAGCATCAAACCTGGCAGATCTGCCAAATAAGGGCACAGCACGCAGCAATCTCGGTCTCGGCTCACTGGCTGTGCAAGCGGCCAATGCAGTGGCCATCACAGGTGGCAGCATTACTGGCATCGCACTTGATGGCGGCACGTTCTGATCCGCTTTGATCTTGCCTCATATGAGGCTGAACACCAGGAGGCCCCATGGCCAGCACAATCCGTATGAAACGATCTGCCATTGCGACGAAGGTGCCAACGCCGGCCCAGCTGGATCTCGGAGAACTGGCGATCAACACCCGCGACGGCAAACTCTTCCTCAAACGCGCGGACGGCAGCGAGGAGATCATTGAGGTCGGCGCCCGTTGGGGGGCGTTTACGGCCCATGCCGCAGGATCTAGCCTGACCTTCCGCTACAATGGTACCGACGTCATGACACTGGATGGTTCTGGCAATCTGACGCTACTGGGCGATGTCACCGCCTTTGGGAGTCTGTGACCCATGGCGCTTCCACTGACAGGACCGCTCTCGCTGAGCCAAGTGAACACCGAGCTTGGCCGTTCGGCGGGCGCCACGATCTCTCTTGGGGACGCAGGTGTCCGTGGCCTTGCCGGCGTGGCTGGTGGCGCCATCGGGCTTGGTACTCTGCGCGGCAAAAGCAATGCATTCGCCTGGACCATCACAAGCAACATCCAAGAGCTGGATGTGCATGCGGCGGCCTTGGCGCGCGGATGGAACGGCAGTGCAGCGGTGACAGTGACAATCGGATCCGGGGTCTACATCTGGTCGGATGATGTCGCGGTGGCCGCCCTGCGCACGGGTGGCGCATATCCAGGCGGGCTGACGCTGATCAACCGGGGCTTCATTATGGGGAAAGGCGGTGCGGGGGCGTCAAATGCGACCACACATGCGTTCAACATCTTCAGCACGCGCACAAACGGCGTAGCCGGTGGCCCTGCGATTGCGTTGAGCACGCCCATCACGATTGATAACGCTCAGGGTTATATCGGCGGCGGTGGTGGCGGGGGCAGCTCGGGTCTGGCCTGTGGCGGGGGCGGTGCGGGCGGCGGGCTTGGCGGCGGATTAAGCTACGTCTCAAACCTTGTGCCAGCGGTGGTTACGGCCCCAGCGCCACCGTCGCCGGGTCAGCCGGGATCCCAGAACCTGACCCAAGATCCAAATCATCTGGCGTTCAACGTGCATTACGCACAGCACACAGGCGCAGGGGGCGCCGGCGGCAATGTTGCGGCGAGCAAAGGCTTTAGCATCTAATCCCCCCATAGACCCAGATCGCCCTGCGGTCTCTGTCTGGCAGGCTCATCTCGTAGGCGGAGGTCGCAGGACGGTGCGGGCCGTGCGGGAGGGACAGTCACGCGGCGCAGGCGTGATCCCTCAAACACCCGCCCGCGCGGCGTTGAGCCGCAACAGTCAAATCCACACTCACATTTACATAGGAGGTCCAGTCCATGGGCAGCGGCGGCGGTGGTACACCCACCTATACATCAGCGGTCTCAGGCCAAACCGGAGGGCGGGTCATGCCCGGTGTCTCGCGTATGGGAACGGGGGCAGGTCTTTTGGACATGGTCACGGGCGATGTCACGGTCGCGGCCAATGCCACCCCGTTATACATCGACAGGCGCTATCACACGCAAGCGCTTGCATTAAACGCTCACTTCGGGGGCTGGGGCGGCGGTCCAGGTGAGGCCGGAGCAAACGGCGGGGGCTACACCACGCTGAGTGCGCAATCCCAGGATCTGATCCGCATCTACCAAACCACATCTGATTTTGCGGGCGGCTACCACGATGTGGAATCCCCCGGTGGGGGCGGGTGGGGCGCCAAGGGCGGCGACACCCTTGAGGACGCCGTGATCACCGCCACGGGTGGGGCTGGCGGCAAGGCCATTCAAACGGGTGGGCACGCGGTGACGTGGTTGTCAGGATCAAACCGCGCATATGGAGCCGTCGGATGAAAACCTCCCTACAGTTCTTCAAAGACATGGGCGTGTGTGACGGCGCCTACGCTGTGCTGGAACGCGTGTTTGAGCAGGCCGGTGTGACCGAGTTTGATTACGCGCAGGGGTATCAGGTGATGCTCGGCATGATGGATCAGCTTGAGGTTGAGGCGGCGCAAAGCGGCGAACCCGGCCATGACACAGCCCAAGGCTGGCTGGAGTGGTGCTATAATCTGCGCAACCGGCCTGAGGCCATCATGTATTTTGGGGATCATATCGAAGAGAACCTGTTCCGCACGGCGGATGGGCATCTACACGAGACGCTAGAGGCTGCGCGTGAACACGATCGGGGCCGTTACGCTGAATTACGCCGCGATCATGCCGCGGCGCGGGTGATCAACGGGGTACGGTTTGGCGAGGGCGGTGCGGAAACTTGGGAGGTGGTGGATCCGACGCAGGACGGTCTCGTGGGCTTTGATGCCTTCGTTTGGCATGACAGTACCACGGGGCTGAACCATCGGACCGACAGCGCGGCTGAGGCCGCCAGTTTTGATGCCGCGCAGGCGAGGGTTCTTGATGCGATTGATGCCGCAGAGCGAGCAGCGCGGATTGAGCGCAGGGTCAGTGATGAGAGTGGGGCGTTTGCGGTTTGGGTGGGTGGATAGGGGGAGTCAATCTGCTGGATCTTGTTCCGCTCTGCAAGGGATCCTGCATGTTCCTCGAAGGAAAGTTATTCAAGCCGTGATGCGCCAACGAGTTCGCCTTTAATATGGGGATCATGATGGCGGCCATTGGGCATTTGACGGGATAGTGGTGCGAGAAATTTGTAGAGGTTCTGGTTCATCCCGCCCGCTTCAGATTAACGTGCCAGCCAGCCACCATCGACGGGAAGAATTGCACCATGAATGAAATTGGACAGATCACTGGCCAAAAATGCCACAGGCCAAGCGATCTCTTCCGCGTCGCCCCAGCAGTCCGCGGGAACACGCGCCATCAGCGCGGCTGTGCGATGGGGGTCTTGTCGAAGAGCAGTAGTATTGTCAGTGGCAACATACCCCGGCGCTACAGCGTTTACGTTGACGCCTGACGATGCCCATTCATTGGCAAGCGCACGCGTCAGCTGTACAACTGCACCCTTTGCTGCGGCGTAGCTGGGGACGAGGATGCCCCCTTGAAAAGACAGAACCGAGGCAATGTTGATGATTTTGCCGTGGCCGCGTTCCAGCATCTCAGAACCCAGCTCGCGGCTTAGAAGAAAAACAGCGTCGAGATTGACGGCCATGACCGCGTCCCAATCGTCAGTGCTGTGGCGCGTGGCCTCCTCGCGCCGGATGATGCCGGCATTGTTAACCAAGATGTCGATAGAGATGCCATCTTCGTCGATCTTTGCAAGCAGCGCCGCAATGGCATCGCGGTCGGACAGATCACAATCCATAGGCTTGAAAAGCCCTTGGAGGCCTTCAAACTGCGCTTTAAGGTGATCGGCATTTTGGACGATCGATGTTCCGACCCCGATGACTTCCGCACCGCACTGGGCAAGCACACGGGCTATAGCAAGGCCGATGCCACGGCTTGCTCCGGTAACCAGCGCTGTTTTTCCGCCAAGGTCGATAAAGGGGCCAGACAAAGTCACAGATCTGTTAGCGTGCCGAGGGCACGCTCCGCCGCAAAGCCCACGGTTTCCGAAAGTGTTGGGTGTGCATGCACGGACAGGGCCACATCTTCGAGTGTTGCTCCCATTTCCATTGCCAACACGCATTCTGCCAAAAGCTCCCCTGCATTGCGGCCGACAAGGGTTGCGCCGAGCAAGCGTTGGCTCTCGGGGCAATAGACCAGCTTGGTCAGCCCATCACCTCCGCCCGACGCCAGGTTCCGCCCGCTCGCTGCCCAGGGAAAGCTGGCAACTTTGTAAGCAACGCCTTTATCCTTTGCCTGAGCCGCTGTCAGGCCAGCCCAAGCCAGCTCAGGCGCGGTATAAACGACTGAGGGAATGAAATCGGTGTCCAGGGCCGCAGCATGGCCAGAGGCGACTTCAGCTGCGACATGACCCTGATGGGTGGCGCGGTGCGCCAACATCGGGTTACCGGTGACGTCGCCGATGGCAAAAATATCGGTGACATTTGTACGGCAGGTGGCATCCACATGGATAATGCCTCGGTCGTCCATCTCGACTCCCGCGGCCTTTGGATCAACGAGGCAGCCGTTCGAACGTCGGCCTACGGCTTGAATCACCACATCCGCTTTAATGGTCTCCTTGAACCCACCTTCACAGGTCAGCGTTAGGGTTGCCTTGGTGGCCTTCAAAGCGCTAACTTTCGTACTTGTGTGAATCGTGACGCCCTCTGCCTCGAGTGCGGTACGCAGGATCGCCACAGCATCAACATCCGCGCCTGGGGCGATCTGGTCCATGAACTCGATTACAGTAACCTTGCTGCCAAGAGCCGCGTAGACCGTTGCCATTTCTAGCCCGATGATACCGCCACCCACGATTGAAAGCCTCTTGGGGATATCACGCAATTCAAGCGCATCGGTGGAGTCCCAGATGCGATCGTCCTCTGGCCAGCCGGGCATGCGCACAGGTGCGGAGCCGACAGCGATTACGGCCTGATCAAATGTCCAGGGCTCGCCGTCGATATCGAGGCTTTTGTCCCCCGTAAACACAGCCGTGCCACGGAGGGTCTGCATCTTACGGCGCTTGGCAAGGCCGACAAGGCCTGTCGTCAATTGCGTGACAATGCTTTCTTTTTTAGCGCGCAGTTTGTCCAGATTGACAGAGACTTTGCCAGTTGAGATTCCCCATCCCTCTCCGTGACGGGCCTCGCGGATTACTTCAGCGGCGTGCAAAAGTGCTTTGGACGGAATGCAGCCAACATTCAGGCAGACGCCCCCAAGCGTGGCGCGTGGATCGACCATAACGACGTTGCGGCCCAAATCAGCCGCGCGAAAGGCGCAGGCATAACCGCCTGGACCTGCGCCCAGAACGATAAGATCAGCGTGGTTGTCAGACATGTGTACCCCCTCAGACCATAATCCGGCGCGGATCGGCGATCAGCTCGGCAAGGTAGCTCACAAAGCGTGCCGCATCTGCGCCGTTGATGACACGGTGATCATAACTCAGATCCAGTGGGACCATCGGCACGGGACGCGGCGTGTCGCCCTCCCAGACCGTGACAGTTTCGGTGCGCGTGAGCCCGAGAATGGCGACTTCGGGCGGGTTGACGATTGGCGTGAATCCAATGCCGCCGATGCCGCCCAGATTGGTGATCGTCATCGACGCGCCGCCCATTTCATCGGGGCCGACCTTGCGGTTTTGCGCGCGCGACGCGAGGCCAGCGATTTCCGCCGCGATCTGCCACAAGCCCTTGCGGTCCACGTCGCGCACCACTGGAACCATCAGGCCATGCGCTGTGTCAACGGCAATGCCGATGTGAACGTAGTCCTTCAGCGTCAGCGTTTTTCCGTCGGGCGAAAGCGATGCATTAAACCGTGGAAACTCCCGCAGCGCACGCGCGAGGGCTTTTGCCTGAAACGCCAGTGCAGTCAGTTTGACGCCGCGAGCTTGCGCTTCGGGCTTCAGGTCTTTGCGCATCGCCTCGATGGCCGTAACATCGGCGCGATCATGGTGTGTGACCTGCGGGATGAGGGTATTGGCGGCCCCAAGGTTGGCGGAGGCCACCTGCGCAAAGCGGCTCATCGGTTCCTCAGAAACGGGGCCGAACTGGCTGTGATCCACATCCCAATAGGAGGTGTTACCGGCAGGCGCGGTGGTAGGTTTCCCGCCCTCTAGGTCTTCACGCGCGATGGATGTGCGGCCTAGATCCTTGGCCAGTTTATCCAAGTCGATGCCTTTCTGGCGCGCAAGGGCCCGAACCGAAGGTGGTGCGATAATGTCGCTCATACGTGCCTCCTTACCAGCTGGCGGAAATGTATTGGGTTTCCATAAATTCAAGCATACCTTCATGCCCGCCTTCGCGGCCCAAACCGGATTGCTTTACGCCACCAAAGGGGGCTGCGGGGTCCGACACAAGGCCACGGTTCAGGCCAACCATGCCGTACTCCAGCTGTTCACAGACCTGAAGCGCGCGTTTGAAATCCTCGGAAAAGACATAAGCAACAAGGCCGTATTCGGTGTCATTTGCCCGCGCGATGACATTATCCTGATCTTTGAAAGTCTGGATTGCCGCAACAGGGCCGAAGATCTCGTCGCGAACGCATTCGGCATCCTCGGACACGTTCGACAGAACTGTCGGCGGATAGTAAAAGCCTTTGCCGTTCGGCAAGGTGCCGCCACACTCGACTTTGGCGCCCTTAGCTACAGCGTCTGCCACGAATTCGGCCACCTTGTCGCGGGTATCTGCATTGACCAACGGGCCGACATCTACACTCGGGTCTGTTCCGTCCCCCACTTTGAGCTCGGACATCTCGGCGCTCAGGCGGCGGGTGAACTCTTCGGCTATGTTCTCATGCACATAGATGCGGTTTGCGGCCGTACAAGCTTCGCCAAGGTTACGCATCTTGGCCAACATCGTGCCCTCTATGGCCGTATCCATGTCGGCATCCTCGAAGACGATAACGGGGGCATTTCCGCCCAGTTCCATAGCTGGTTTCAACACTTGGTCGGCGGCGCCTTTCAGCAGCTTTCGACCAACACCTGTTGAGCCGGTAAAGCTAACCACACGAACGCGCGGGTCATGCATGATATGATCGACCAAAGCGCCAGTTCGCCGCGACGGCAGCACATTGACAAGCCCGGCGGGTACGCCAGCCTCTTCCAACAAAGGCATCAAGGCCAGCATCGTCAGCGGGGTTTCCGACGCGGGTTTGATGATCACACCGCATCCAGCCGCCAAGGCCGGCGCGATCTTTCGCGTGCCCATTGCAGCAGGGTAGTTCCAAGGCGTGACCAGCACAGCAAGCCCCGCAGGTTTGTGCTGTACCATGATGCGGGCGCCCGACGCAGGGGCATGGGTAATCATCCCGTCGGCACGCACGGCCTCTTCAGCGAACCAGCGAAAAAATTCGGCAGCATAGGTAGCCTCTCCGACTGCATCGGAGCGGGCCTTGCCGTTTTCCAGCGTGATGAGATGGGCAAATTCATTAAGCTTTGCGGTCATCAGCTCCCAGGCCTTGCGGAGCACTTCAGAGCGCTCGCGGGGCGTGCGTGCGGCCCAGTCCTTCATCGCGGCCTCGGCGGCATCCAGTGCTGCATCTGCATCGGTAACATCAGCAGAGGCGACAGAGGCAAGAACCTCTTCGGTGGCGGGGTTGATGACATCGAAACGCTCACCCGAGGTTCCCTTTGTCCATGTGCCGTTGATATAAAGTTCGGTATATTTCATGGGTGTCTCCAAGACTTAAAGCAGTTGGCGGAGCGGTTGCTCCATGCGACCTGCAAATTCTGATAAAAGGCTGACGGCGGCGTTGGCGGACAAGTGATGGCCGGCGCACTCAAGCGTGATGCACAGCCCGCCATTCGCCTGTGTTAGCGTGAGAACAGGTGCATTTTCCACGCCTAGGTTGACAGTGCTGACACGGCTCATGCGCAGATCACGCAGGATGAGGTCTGGTGCGGCGTCGTCCTTTGTCTCAATGATAGAACTGAACTCACTGACAGGCACATCATACGCGCGGCTTTGCCCGAAACTTTCAACTATGATGATTGCCATTTCTTGACCAAGGCTTGCGGCAGCAAGGCCTGCTAGCACGGCATTTGCGTCTTTGATACCTGCGTTTTCTGCGGCCCATTGGGCAAATTCTGCGAATCCGTCCGTCGGCAAATCCGCCGTCATGCGGCGCGACGGTGTTGCAGGGGTTTTCACAGTCTGTGCGAGCATTGTCCTTAGCACTTCAAGATCGGCGACATGGAAGGGCTGGGGATGTCCAGCTTCTACAAGACGGTTCAGATCCAGCTCTTGTTCCAACGCCAGCCGCCGCGCCTTGGGGGAGGCGAGGATAGGTCCATTGGAAGATTTGATGGCTTGCATCTTGGGCACTTTTTGAGGCTTTGTTTTCGCCTTTGGCGCCAGATAGGGTGTTACAGCCGATTTTAGAGAGTCACCATCTGAAAGGCTACGCTGTACGGGATGGGCAGGCGCCTTAGCAGAGATAATAGCAATCCTATCGCCAACCGGTGCCGCTTCGGTTTCTTGTGCAAGCAAGGCTGCCACGAAACCATCGACCCCTGCCTCAACCTCCATGGTTGCCTTATCGGTTTCCACTTCGAACAGAATATCGCCTGCGGCTACGGGATCGCCAAGCCCTTTGTGCCAAGCAACAATGACACCCGTATCCTGCGCCATGCCAAGCGCTGGCATGATGACGGCCTTGCCTTCGGGCAATAGTGTCTCATCACCGCCGCCCGGATTTGTGGAAGCCTTCGCGATAGTGGCGCTACCTTCGGCCGTCGCGGAGACAAGAGCGATGACTTGACCGACGGGCACGTCCGCGCCTGCCTCGGCCTGCACATCTGTCAAGTAGCCGTCCGCGGGGGATTCCACCTCCATCACCGCTTTATCGGTTTCCACCTCGAATAGCGCTTCACCCGCCTTGACAGGATCGCCAGAGGACTTGAGCCAACTGACGATCTTGCCGGTGTCTTGCGCCATGCCCAAGGCGGGCATGATTACCTCATGAGGCATGGATCATCTCCCTCGACATGAGTTTGCGCGCGTTTTCCGCCACCGCCTCGGGTGTCGGTACGGTGATATCTTCCAGCGCGGGCGAGAAGGGGACGGGCACATCCATCGCGCCCATGCGCAGGACCGGCGCGTCAAGATGGTAGAAGGCCTTTTCATTGATCCGGCCAGCAATCTCGCCCGTGATGCCATAGCTTTGGTGGCCTTCATCCACGACGATCACGCGACTGGTTTTCTTGGCTGACGCAATGAGCGTTTCTTCGTCCAGTGGCACGATCGTGCGCGGATCGATCACTTCGGCCTCAATCCCTTCTTTCGCAAGAATCTCGGCGGCCGCTTCACAGACCTGCACCATCGAGGATGTTGCTATGAGGGTGATATCGCTGCCCGCGCGTTTGATGTTAGCCTCTCCGAAGGGGATCAGGAATTCGCCCTCTGGGACAGGTGCCTTGTCGTTATACATCAGCTTGTCTTCGAAGATTACGACTGGGTTGTTATCACGGATAGCAGTTTTCATCAGGCCTTTAGCTTCATAGGCGGACGATGGCATCGCCACTTTGAGGCCGGGGATATGTGCGACCAAAGCATGCAGGGATTGTGAGTGCTGCGCGGCGGAGCGGCGGGTTGCGCCCATATTGGTTCGCAGTACCAAAGGCGCACTCATCTTACCGCCCGACATGTAATGCGTCTTTGCGGCCTGATTGCAAAGCTGATCCATGATTAGATAGATAAAATCGCCGAACATAAGATCCACGACTGGCCGTGTGCCCGTCATCGCGGCACCAACAGCAAGGCCCATGAAGCCGGGTTCAGAAATGGGTGTGTCGACCACGCGCTCAGTGCCGAACTCTTCAACAAGGCCGCTGAGAATTTTAAATGGTGTGCCTGCCTCGGCGACATCTTCACCGATAATAAACACGGTTTCATCGCGGCGCATCTCTTCGGCCAATGCTTCGTTGACCGCTTGGGACAGAGTAATTTCTCGCATGTCGTTCTCCTCAGGCCAGAGCGTGTTTGACGTCTGTAAAAACGTGCATATCGACCTCGGTTTCATCAGGGTAAGGCGCGGCCTCGGCATAGGCGACGGCCTCTTCGGCGTCCTGCTTGATTTCGGCGTTCATCGCTTCGATCTCGTCTTCCGACGCGATGCCTTGTTCGATGAGCCAACCACGGAATTTAATGATCGGATCGCGGTTTTCCTTCCACTCCTTTTCTTCTTCCTTTGAGCGATAATATTCGCGGTTGATGTCGCCCACGTGATGGCCGTGATAGCGGTATGTCATCAGTTCCATAAAGAACGGGCCTTCGCCCTTGCGTGCACGAGCAACGAGCTTTTGGGTCATTTCGTTAACGGCCAGAACGTCTTGTCCGTCGATTTGATGCGATTCAATGCCAAAGGCTTCGGCGCGCGCAATGATCGAACCTGCGGCGATCTCTTCGGTCTTGGTGTATTCGGAATAGCCGTTGTTCTCGCAAGCGTAGATGACGGGCAAGTTCCAAAGCGCCGCCATATTCATGACCTCGTACATCAGGCCCTGTGCCGTTGCCCCGTCGCCAAAGAAACAGACGGTTACATCGTCTTTTCCCAACAATTTCGCGGTAAAGGCTGAACCCGTCGCGATCCCCATAGAGCCGCCAACAATCGCATTGGCTCCGAGGTTGCCGTTGGATTGATCCGCAATATGCATCGACCCTCCCTTTCCACGGCAATAGCCCTCTTCCTTGCCCAAAAGCTCGCAGAACATTTCTTTGAAATTTGCACCCTTAGCGACACAGTGGCCGTGGCCACGGTGCGTTGAGGTGATCTTGTCCGTCACTTCGAGCGCTTCGCAGATGCCCACGGCTATGGCTTCCTCACCAGAATACATATGGGTTAACCCTGGCATCTTAGCCGAAAGGTAAAGCTGGTTGGCGTTATCCTCGAAGGAGCGGATGCGCACCATCTGGCGGTACATGCGCAAGTAATCTTCGGTGTTTGTCTTTGTTTTGGCCATGATGTCCTCTTGGGCGATGATGGGCTTATCACCTCCTTGCGCAGGGAGAAAACGCAAGGAGGAGCTTTGTCGCCGATCAGTAGCGGTTAGCGATCGGCAATTCTTCAGCGGGGAACAGACTGATGACTTCGCAACCTGTTTCGGTCACGACGACTTCTTCCTCGATCCGCGCAGCAGAGTACCCATCAGTTGCAGGGCAGTAGGTTTCCAGTGCGAAGACCATACCGGTTTTGATTTCCATTGGGTGATCCATCGAGACGGCACGGGAAATGATGGGCCGTTCGTGCAATGCAAGACCAAGGCCGTGACCGAATTGCAAACCGAAGGCCTGATCTTCATTCGCGAACCCAAGCTCCTGTGCCGTTGGCCAAACCGCTGCCACCTTGTCGGTGGAAACGCCCGGTTTGATCATGGCGATGGATGCATCGATCCATTCACGTGCCTTGGTATAAGCATCGGTTTGCGACGGGGTCGCGCGGCCGACGTTAAACGTGCGGTAGTAACAGGTGCGATACCCTTGGTATGATTGCAGAATATCGAAGAATGCTTGATCCCCAGGCCGAATAAGGCGGTCAGTAAAATTGTGGGGATGGGGGTTACAACGTTCGCCAGAAATCGCGTTGATCGCTTCGACGTCATCAGATCCCATCTCGTAGAGCATCTTGTTGGACAGGGCGACAATGTCATTCTCGCGGATGCCTGGCTTCAGCTCTTCGTAAATCATGTGATACACGCCGTCGACCATGGCCGCTGCTTGGGTCAAAAGCTGGATCTCATCCGTGTTCTTGATCTCGCGTGCGGCCAGCATGATTTGTTGGCCATCGACCACGTTCAGGCCTTCTTCTTTGAGGGCGTGGAACATGGCTGTTTCAGCGTAATCCACACCAACAGGCATATTGGCCATGCCAGCATCGCGGATCAACCCGGCAATTTGTTTGGCATATTTTTGCATTAAGCCGAATTCTGGCGGGATCGTTCCGCGCATACCGACAACACCTGCAAGGCAGTGGCTGGGTTCTAGCCAGTCAGAATGGCGCTTGTGATGCTCAGCGGCTGAGCCGAAATCCCAGACGTAAGGGCTGTCGTCACCTGTCAGCAGACAGAAACGGCACATCTTGTCGCGTTCCCATTCGCCGATCTTGGTGGCCGAGACGTAGCGAATGTTGTTCACATCGAACAACAACAGCGTGCCCGCATTCGAGTTTCGCAACGACTGGCGCGTGCGCGCAAGGCGATATCGACGCAAGCGGTCATGGTTTACCCGGTTTTCAAAGTCGACGGACATGTGTCCATGGGCTGGCAACTTGTCGCGCCACTCCCAGTTGGGCTCAAGGTCCATCGGGGTAAGCAGGTTTGGCATAAGGGCATTGCCCGGACGTTCTGACATGGAAGTCTCCTCAGAGGCGGATGGCCCCATTTGAATTAAAAGTGAAAGGAATGGCCCGTTACTGGATGCACCAGCCGCCATCGACGTGGATCATTTGGCCGGTCATGTAATCGCTGTCATCAGACGCAAGGAAGGATGCGGTGCCGATGATGTCTTTGGGATAAGATACGCGCTTAATCTGAAGCGCATCGCGTACGATATCGTCGTAGGCTTGGCCTTCTTTTTCCTTGAAGCCGATATCAACAAGGTCTTTATCCAGCTGCTCCCAAAGCGGCGTCACAACCACACCGGGCGCGTAGCCATTCACAGTGATATTGTGCTCAGCCAGACCAAGTGCACCACAATGCGTCAGCGCCAAACAACCATATTTCGATGTGCAATAGACTGTCACATCAATCAGCGGCTTGCGCGATGCGATAGAGCCCACGTTGATCAGCTTGTATGGATGGCCTTCCATCGGTCCCTGTTCAATCATCTGGCGGGAGGTTTCCTGCATTCCCAGCCACATCGCCTTGGTGTTGACGTTCATGATCATGTCCCAGTTGTCTTCATCAATATCCATGAAGAAACGGGGCTTGTTCAGACCTGCATTGAAAACGCCGACGTTAATCGAACCAAAGGCTTCTACAGTGGCGGCAACGGCGGCCGCATTGTCTTCGCGTTTGGTGACATCCATCTTGACGGCAATCGCCTTGCCATTGCCTGCGGTATTGATTTCGTCGGCGACGTTTTTCGCCATCTCGAGGTCCAGATCGCCGATACAAACGTTTGCACCCTGTTCGGCAAAGGATCGTGCGTTGGCCTCACCCATGCCGCGGGCAGCACCGGTGATGAGAATGTTTTTACCTTTGAGGCGGTTGGGGTCCATGGGTTTCTCCTCCTGACGTCATGACTGTGGTTGGTGGTTTAAGGGTTGCGTCGGCTCTCTCCTGTGCGCGGCGCAATGCGTCTTGCGGGGTAATAATCCCGCGCAGCATGTCATGAAATTCCTCCCCACAGATTTGGATGATCTCGTTGATTTCGGGGATTGGTGGCCGTGGCCAAAACTGAAGTTCGTCTCGCCATGACATGCCATCGACCGCCTCGAAGATGGGCGACAGGCGCCGCACATCGGGGTCCGACCCTACGGAATAGCGCGGGCTCGTGCGACTGCCGTTCTGGACATATAACTTTTGTGCCGCCGGCGAGGTGAAGACCAACAAGGCCTCAACCGCTGCTTTAACGCGTTCTTTTGGCAAATTTGCAGGTATGCCCATAACATAGCCGCCAACAGGTGCGATTGGCGCGCCGTTTGGGCCCGCAGGATGCGGCAGGTACCCTGTCTGCTCCTTTGCAGGGGACGCCTCATCTAACTCAAAATACGGAGCCAGCAACGTGTAGCCATAGGCCATTGCGATGCGCCCAGCAGCATAAGGGCGTATGCGTTCGTACCATGACATCGACAAGATATTAGGCGGTGAATATTTCAGAAGTTCTTTCAAAAATTCTGCCGCTTGCAAACCCGCTGGCGTATTGATTGTGAACCGGTAATCACGGTTCGCAAGGTGCTGCGTATCAAAACCACCCGCATTCGGGGGTAAATCAAGGATAGGTTGCCCGAAATCCGCCAAGGTCATAAGAACGGTGTGACCCAATGCTGTTCCGCGCGCGGCGTTCCAAGCAATGCCATGCAGACCGCGTTGTGGATTGTGTAATGCCTTTGCAGCAGTCAGCAAGTCTTGGGCTGTGGCGGGTGGCTCAAGGCCCGCTTGGGCAAACATATCTTTACGGTAGAACAAAAGTTCTGGCGTTGTTTGCGCAGGAATCCCGTAGGCGCGACCGCCCCAATGGGCCGCTTGCCAGCCAGCGGTATGGAAGTCCGCCGGGTCAACGCGGGCTATGTCCATGGCTTCATCTAGTGGCATCAACACGTGCTGTTCTGCGAATCCGCCGACCCATGGTAGATCAACGGCGATGATATCGTAGTTGCTCGACTTGCGGCTTGCATTGCGCATGGTTTCTTCGCGCAGTCGATCTATCGAAAAGGCGCGTTGATGAATTTGTGTACCGATGGTCTGCTCAAACTGCCGCTTGAGGTTGTCCATCACCATGAACGTCGGGTCACCATGGACCAGAACGCGCAAACCGCCTGCTAGCTTGAGCGGCTCGGCCAAAACCTCCATTGGGGGGATCGATTTTGCGTTTAGGTACGATCCTCCGAAGTAGTAGTCAGATACATCTGTCGACCCAGCGCCAACAGATTGAGCGGTCGCAAGGCGATGCACGCGATGTGTTAGTTGGGTCCATTGGTCCAACAAGAGAACGCTGGGGTGCAAGGAAAAACTTTTCCCTGTTGCAGTGCGCGTGCGTTTGTCGATCAGGCCCATATCTTGCATGTCTTTGATTCGGCGACTGGCTGTGGCGTATGGCGCACGACTGGCCCCGATGAGCGATGTCATTGTGACAAGCCGTCCGTCTAGATGCCCACGGATCAAATGCATGGAAATGCGCAAGTTTGGGGTGTATGCAAACAGGTCGGACGCGTTTTCCAACTCATCACCAAGTTTTTCCATAAACGATAGAACGCTCAGCAGATCTACCTTGGCCTGAGGTGGAATAAGTTGATTGAAATTATCCCCCCTCATCTTATTCATACCCCCTATCGCTGCCTTCCTTTTAGTGTGGCGACGGCCACGTGACTTGTTCATTTCGGATGATTTTGCAATCGTCATGAGATCTACCTTATGTTGCCGCTGGAATGATGCAGAATGTACCCCAATAATATCCATTTTGGACATTACTACATCCAAAATGGATATTATTGGGGAGGTTAAACTTCGGTCTCTCGTGAAGACTGTATAGGATCACACCGGCTCGTCGGATGGTGATTCCCACCGGGAGGGTGGGGAAAAGACATAAACGTCTATAAAGTTCTTGGAGGAGATCACTATGAAACTACGTTCAATTCTAGTAGCCACGACGGCAACAGCGGCGATGGCCTTTGCGGGTATGGCTACCGCTGAAACCATGACGATCGGCATCACGCAGAACAATGTTGGGGTCGACAGCTACCAAACGACTTACGAAATGGCCTTCATCGCCGCGGCAGAAGCCAACGATGATGTTGAAGTCGTCGTTTTGGACGCTGGTGGCGACGTTGCCCGCCAGATCGCACAAATGGAAGACCTCATTCAGCAAGAAGTTGACGCGATCATCATTTGGCCGACAAACGGCGAAGCAGTTATCCCTGCTGTCCGCAAGGCACATCAGGCGAGCATTCCGGTTGTCGTAACCAACTCGAATATCGCTGAAGCCGGTTTCCCGTTCGTCGCGACGTTCTCTGGCCCAGATAACATTACCCAAGGCTCGCGCTCTGCCGAAATCATGTGTGATCGCTTTAAAGCATTGGGAATTGAGAACGAAGCCAAGGTTGTACACATCACTGGCCAGCCTGGCTACACGACGGCCATCGAGCGCGCCAAGGGCTTCAACGACCGTCTACCCGAAGTCTGCCCGAACGTTGAGCAGATCGACGAGCAGCCTGGTGACTGGAACCGTGAAAAGTCGCAGCAAGTCATGGAAGCCTTCCTCGTCAAGTATGACGACATCGACGGCGTCTATTCCGGAGACGACAACATGGGTGTTGGCGCAATGAACGCAGCCGTGGCCGCCGGTCGCGAGGGTATCACTTTCGTTGGCGCCACAAACTTCGCAGTTGGATATGAAGCGATGGCCGCAGGTACCTATTGGGGTTCGATCTACCAGTCGCCGGTTGATGATGCAGAAGCCGCGCTGAAGTCCGCGATTGATCTGCTCAACGGCGAAGAGCTGCCGTTCCTGAACTACTTCGATACGCCAAAGATTACTCAGGACAATATGGGCGATTACACAAAGCCTGTATTCTAAGGCTCTAACTTTGGGTGGGGGGATGCCCCCCCACCTTACGCCCTTTCGCATTCCAAAATTAATTTCATATATGGGAGAAGATAAATGGGTCGAGTCTCTGGTCGGTCGTGCATTGTTACAGGTGCCGCGCAAGGTATTGGGCGCGCCATCGCTGAGGCGCTTCTGGAAGAAGGAGCAAGCGTATGTTTCGCCGACATCAATGGTGATAAGATTGCCAAGGTCGCAGACGCGAACCGAAAGACATACGGCGACAGCAAAGTGACACATGCACAGGTCGATGTGACCGACCGCGCCAAAGTACGCGCGATGATCAACCATACGGTCGCGTCGTTCGGAAGGCTGGATGTGAAGTTCAACAATGCAGGCGTCAATCGGCCAATGAACTTTATGGATGTCACCGAAGACAACTGGAATTTTATCATGGGGGTCAACGGGCTTGGCTGTATGATTGGCATGCAGGAAGCGGCCCGCCAAATGATCAAGCAGGGCAGAGGCGGCAAGATAATCAACACCGCCTCAATTGCCAGCCGTCAGGGTTTTGATAACGTGGCACCCTACTGTGCCAGTAAATTTGCGGTTGTGGCGCTGACCCAATCGGGCGCGCGCGACTTAGCAAGACATAATATCACGGTAACAGGGTTCGCCCCCGGTGTGGTAGACACCGAGATGTGGGAGCAGGTCGATCGAGACCTTATGGACATCGGCGCAGCCGAACGTCCCGGTCAGGCAATGGAAGAGTTTTCATCTGAAATCTTGCGTGGCCGCGTTGCCAAGCCACAAGACATCATTGGAACGACCACCTTTCTGGCAGCACCGGAAAGCGACTACATGACAGGTCAGATCGTAATGATTGACGGCGGCATGACACTGGTTTGATCTGATGTGCCGGGGAGGCCGTCCGGCAGGCTGAAAAGAAATGAACTAAGGGCCGCCGAGAGTGACCCAAGGGAGGGAACAATGGCTGAGTTTACAAAGCAGGACATCGGAAAGTTGCTAGAGAAACAGGGCATTCTGATCGCCTTCGCTTTCTTCATAATTGGGTTCACAATTGCCAACCCGAAATTCTTGACCCTCGATAATTTCGAGAACGTAGTCAGGTCTTCGGCGATTTTGGGGGTGATGGCGTTGGGGGTGACCTTTGTCGTTATCAGCGGCAACCTCGATCTCTCCGTAGGGTCGATGATGTCGTTCTCAACCATTGTGGTCCTTGATCTTCACGACAAGATAGGACCAACCCTTGCGATCCCTGCCATGTTCGCGATGACTCTCTGCCTTGGGACTTTCATCGGGTTTCTTGTTGGCTACCTCAAGCTCAATTCATTGATTGTGACGCTGGGAATGCTTTCGGCCATTCACGGACTGACGCTGACCTATTCGGGCGGCAAGAATATGGACATTGCCGACAAAGAAGGCACTTGGTTTGCGATCTTCGGGCAAGGCAATATCATGGGAATTCAGACGCCGATCCTGATGTTCATCGCGCTGGCGGCTTTGCTGGGCATTATATTGTCCAAGACACCGTTTGGCCGAAAAGTTTACGCGGTGGGCGGCAATGGTACGGCGGCGACCTTCTCAGGCGTTCGGCGGGCCCGCGTGGTTTTCCTGTGCTACATCATGAGCGCGCTGTGCGTGGCCACAGCTGGTCTCATCCAGGCCAGTCGCTCCATGGGGTCACAAAACACAGTAGGGCAAGGACTAGAGCTTGAAGTACTCGCTGCCGTCATTCTTGGAGGTGCATCTCTACTCGGTGGTTCGGGAACAATCTTCAAGACGGTGATCGGCGTACTCATTCTCGGGTTCATTCAAAATGGTCTCTTGCTGGTGGGGCTTGATTTCTCCGTACAGTACGTCGTGACCTGGGTCATCATCATCCTTGCAGTCTGGCTTGATATTGCGGCCAAGCGCGGCAGGCTCATGTCGCCGATCGCCTAAATAAGGAAAGAAAATGCAAGCTGGAACACTTTCAAAATACCTCGCGGGTGGCGCTATCTGGGGCTTTATCGTCCTTGAGCTGATCTTCTTTTCGGTCGCGGGAGAGTTCTTCTCTGTGAGCGAGAAGGCCTTCATGAACACAGATAACATGCTGCTGCTGCTTAAGCAGTCAACTCCTATTGGCATCATCGCAATGGGTATGACCATCGTCATGGTCAACGGCAATATTGACCTGTCGGTAGGGGCAATCTACGCAATCTGCGCTATTGTGCTGCTGGATTCGATGACATGGACCATGTTCGCAGGTCTCGGAAATTGGGTCATTCCCGTGGCTTGGTGTTTGGCGCTTCTAACCGGCGTTATCCTTGGGGGTATCAATGGGTTAATCGTGTGGAAGACCGGAGTGGATGCATTTATCGTGACGCTGGGTTCCATGCTTGGTTATCGCGGGTTGGTCTTTATGTACAACGGCGAACAGCCGACAAGCCACCTTAACTGGACGCTGGTCGATTTCGCCGAGGCGCAGTTTCTTGGGTTTCATACGGCGACGTGGTTCTTGCTGGCTGTAACTGTAGTGATCTGGTTTCTGATGACCCGCACAGTCCACGGTCGCAATGCCTATGCCATTGGTAACAACCGCGAAGCAGCCGTCAATGCCGGCATCCGTGTCGGCCCACACATGATGATCAACTTTATGATCATCGGTTTCTTGGCGGCACTGTCCGCAGTAGTTTTCTATTCGGAATCCGGTTCGGTGAACCCCAATGATGGCCAACTTTATGAGTTGTGGGTGATTACCGCCGTCGTGCTGGGCGGTACCAAACTGACCGGTGGGGCGGGCTCAATCATTTCGACCTTCGGCGGAGTGGTGGCGATCCAGTTGTTGCGCAAGGGGCTGAGCCATATCGGTGCTGATACATCGACCGTTAACCTTGTGATCGGTCTCATTTTGATCGCTGTGCTGTTCCTTGATCGGCAGTTAAACGTAAAAGGCCAAGAGGAGTTGAAGGTATGATCGAGGCTATTGAACCGACGACCCCCGCCCCTGTCCTGCGGCTGGAAGGGATCGTAAAGACGTTTCCCGGCGTACGTGCACTTGATGGTGTCTCTCTTTCGATCCTGCCGGGCGAAGTGCATGCCCTGATGGGTGAAAATGGTGCTGGAAAGTCAACTCTAATGAAGGTGCTTGGCGGAATTCACCAGCCTGACGAAGGCCTGATCATTGTAAATGAACAGCCAGTGATCATGTCAGGCCCGTTGGACGCGAAAGCGAAAGGAATCGTCTTCATCCACCAAGAACTCAGCCTTGCAGATGAGCTGAGTGTGGCCGAGAATATCTATCTTGGAGAATTGCCACGCAAGCGGTTCGGGTTGGTGGATTGGGCAGAACTGGAGGCCAAGACCAACACCATTCTCGAGAAGCTAAATGTCAGTTTCAGCGCCGCGACGCGTGTGGGTGACCTTTCGATTGCCAACCAACAGATGGTAGAAATTGCCCGCGCACTGACGGTGGACGCAAAGGCCGTGATCTTTGATGAACCAACCGCATCGCTTACCGACGCGGAAAAGGTTGTTTTGTTCGAAGTCATCTCTGACCTACAAGAACAGGGTGTTGGCATTGCCTATATCTCGCACCGGATGGAAGAGATCTTCAAGATCACTGACCGGATCAGCGTTCTGCGCGACGGCCAATATCAAGGCACGGTCAACACGGCGGACACCAACGAAGAGGGAGTGACTCAGATGATGATCGGGCGCAAGCTCGACCTCAGCCGCAACGAAAGCAACCATGAACTGGGTAGTGTCGCGCTCGAAGTGCACGGGCTAAGCTGCGGCAACCGTTACCAGGATGTCAACTTTGAAGTGCGGCGTGGTGAGGTTCTCGGGTTTTATGGCCTAGTCGGTGCCGGCCGGACAGAAATTGCCGAAACATTGTTTGGCCTTCGAAACCCGTCATCCGGCACGATCCTGTTGGAGGGTGAAGAGGTACGGATTCATTCGCCTCATGAGGCGATCGAGCGGGGCATCTCTTTGGTGCCAGAAGACCGTAAGGGTCAAGGGCTGGTCCTGGGCATGAGCTGTCGCGATAACATCACCCTGCCGCAGGTCGATGATCTGACGTCTGGCCCCTTCGTTGACGACAGTGCGGAGATCGCGATTTTCGATCAATACCGCGACAAACTCGATATCAGAACTCCAGGCTGGAAACAGCTCGTTGGCAACCTCTCGGGTGGCAACCAGCAAAAGATCGTCATCGGAAAATGGCTGTCTATGCGCCCCAATGTGTTGATAGTGGACGAACCTACACGCGGCATCGACGTAGGGTCGAAGGCCGAAATCCATAACCTGCTTCGGGATCTGGCCGCGCAAGGCTATGCGGTGATCGTTATCAGCTCGGAAATGCCAGAGGTGCTGCATGTGGCCGACCGCATCATAGCGATGTATTCGGGCCGGATCATGCGGACATTCACCTCTGAAGAGGTGACCGAGGAAAACCTGATTGCCGCTATTTCGGGCTTGGAAACTGAAAAGGTGGCGTGATTTGGGTCGGGTTTGCTGGACTGGGCCAGATGGGCGAACATAAGGCTCGCAATCTGTCCCGTACGGGGCATGAGGTGGCTCTTTGGCCACAGAGCTTGACTGCGTTCTAGCAGATAGCCCCCAAGGCACTGTCGAATACTACGGAGGAGATTGAAACGCGTCATTTGAAAAACCACCAAAACGCGCGGCAGCTTCCCAACAGACAAACCTCATCTACCGTGTGACCTGCCCCCCGAGGCTCCCTCATTCATAACGAGAGTTTGCGGGTTTGGATTTCATATTCTTCGTCGTCGGTTTGGGCAAGCGCGTCGGACGCGGAGCCCTCAAATTGCTCAAGCGCACGACGCGCTTCAGCGGGTGTTTGATTCTCCAGCGATGAGTGCGGTCTTACGTTGTTGTAGTCGTAGCGCCAGAGTGCCAGTTTGCGGCGGGCATCATCCAGCGTGTCGAAGATCTCCTCATTTAGCAGTTCGTCACGTAGGCTGCCGTTGAAGCTTTCGATAAAACCATTCTGCTGGGGCTTGCCTGGATCAATGTAATGCCAATCCACGTCGTTATCGCCAGCCCATTTAAGGATCGCCCGACTGGTGAACTCAGTGCCATTGTCTGAGACAATACAAGCTGGCTTTCCGTAGACGCGCACAAGCGCATCCAGTTCTCGCGCAACTCGAGCGCCCGATATGCTGGTGTCCGCCATCAGGCATAGGTTCTCACGGCAGCAATCGTCATTCACAGCCAACATGCGGAACTTGCGAGACGCGCCAAATGTGTCGGAGACAAAATCCAGCGACCAACGCTCACCAGGTCTCAACGCCACAGGCATCGGCGTGCGTGATCCACGCGCACGCTTACGGCCTCTTCGTCGCCTGACGCCCAGCTTTTCTTCCGTATAAAGTCGATACAGCTTCTTGTGGTTCATAATCATGCCTTTGCGCTCCAACAGCACGCCGATCCGGCGATAACCAAACCGCCGCCGTTTGTTGGCAATCGCCGTCATCTCTTCGCGAACTTCAGGATTATCCGGCGGTTGATCGCGCCGGACAGTCTTGGGATCGACACCAACAAGCCTGCACGCCCGGCGTTGCGAGATATCATGATCCCGCATTGCCTTTTGTGCCGCAGCCCGTCGCACATTCGGTGTCGTCAGTTCTTTCCCAGCAAGTCTTTCAGAACAACATTGTCGAGCATCGTATCAGCCAGCAGACGCTTCAACTTGGCGTTCTCGTCTTCCAGCGATTTGAGGCGATGGGTGTCAGAAATGTTCATGCCACCGTATTTGGCTTTGAACTTGTAAAACGACGCAGGACTCAGGCCATGTCTGCGACACACCTCAGCCGTGGGCATTCCAGCTTCTTGTTCTTTGATCATCCCGATTATTTGGGCTTCGGTAAAACGACTCTGTCGCATTTGTTTGCTCCTACAAAGGTTGAGCAAACTCTACATTAAAGTGAGGGAAGTTTCGGGGAGCAGGTCAAGAACGATGCAATAAATGACTCGTCAAAACCGCAAGGACTAAGCCTCATACACAGAGATTCGAGATCTCCCTCGTGTTTGAAGACTAGCAAGCTACAACTCGCAACTTACTTAACTGTCCGATTTTCGCGCAGTGACCCAGTTTCGGATGCCCCCCTTTGCGCTTTGACAAACCATTTAAGTGCAAGTTAAACGTTATCTATTAACAAACGTACATTGGGCCTCCACCACATGAAACTAATTCTAATTTTGAGTACAATCGCTGTCTTATCAGGCTGCGGCACTGCTAGTGGAATCTTGGATGGTACTGGCACTGTGCTGGAAGGTGTCGCCACTGACTTGCGCGGTGTTTCGAGTGTGTTGCGTTAGACCAGATTAAAAGCCAAGAGCCCCGCTCTTCGCATCATCTATCCTAGATCGCGACCTAAGCTTACCACACCACTTCAGAAAATCAGTTTTGATGACGCGCCTATGGAGGCCACAAGCGGGGCATTACAGCCCCAGTCCACCGCCTGCGCGAGCGCGTCAGGCTTGAAGTCATCTTTAGATCTAATCCCAGACATCACTGTCTCCTTGTTTCTCAAACGACGAAGCAAGGCGTCTACAAATTGACCTGAGCCCCAAGTCTCCTCCAGCTTTGTGCGGAGTCCTTGGGGTTAAATCTTTGGCGTTAGGCCGCCATCTTGTCCATTGCCTTTCTTTGCAAAAATTCCATCGGGGTGAGGTTGCCCAATGCTGAATGTGGTCTGCGCCAGTTGTAATCCTCCTGCCATTCTTCAAGCGTTTTGCGGGCATCGCGCAATGTGCCAAATAACGTTTCATTCAAACATTCATCTCGCAGCTTGCCATTGAAGCTTTCGATAAAGCCGTTCTGTTGGGGTTTTCCGGGCGCGATATAGTGCCAATCAACACCAGTTTCCTGAACCCACTTGAGGATCGCCATGCTGGTGAACTCAGTTCCGTTGTCCGACACAATCGTCTTTGGCATGCCGCGTTCAGCGATCACCTTGTCCAGTTCACGTGCAACACGGTGACCAGACAGTGATGTGTCGGCCACCAGAACCAAGTTCTCGCGACTGAAGTCATCAACGACTGCCAAAATGCGGAACCTGCGACCGTCTGTCAGGGCGTCAGACACAAAATCCAAGCTCCAGCGTTGGTTTGGGCCATCCGGAAGCACCATCGGCTTCCTTGTGCCCAAAGCGCGCTTCCTGCCACCTCTGCGGCGCACCTGCAGCTTCTCTTCACGGTAGATGCGCCTCACTTTCTTGTGGTTCACCTCAAAGCCCTCCCGCGCAATCATCACGTGAATACGGCGGCAACCAAACCGACGCCGCTCCCTCGAAACTCGTTTGATGGCATCCCGCAGTTTAGCATCATCGCCACGACGCGACAGATACCGTACCGTTGACCGATCAATTTGCAGCACATCACACGCCCGCCGCTGGCTCACACCGTGCGCTTCGCACAGGTGAACCACCGCTTGCCGCTTCCCAGCAGGCGTCACCATTTTTTTGAATTGATGTCTCGCAACATCGCGTTGTCGAGCATCTGTTCAGCCAAAAGCTTCTTCAGCTTGCCGTTCTCGTCTTCAAGCGCACGCAATCGCTTCGCATCCGACGGCTCCATGCCACCATACTTCGATTTGTATTTATAGAACGTCGCTGAGCTGATCCCGTGCCGCCGACATACATCAGCGGTCTTCTCACCAGCTTCCTGTTCCTTGATCATCCCAATGATCTGTTCGTCCGTAAATCGTGCCTTCATTTGTCCGTCCTTTTGTTGGGCGGACTCTACACAAATTTGGAGGAACTTTAGGGGCTCAGGTCAAAATCTATCAACTGTATTGAATTGGGCTGCCCGCCCAAACTGTTTCTATACCACCGAGCATCGCTGAGCGGGTCTGGTTGTTGGTGATTACGAACGAATACGGCTGTTCTGGGTTTGCGCCTTGCCAAACGTTGACGTGGCGTTGACGTAAATGCGCACACGTAAATCCCCAGTGTTTTACTAGGGATCTAAGGTATTGATTTATTGGTAAGATTTGGTTGCGGGAGTAGGATTTGAACCTACGACCTTCAGGTTATGAGCCTGACGAGCTACCGGGCTGCTCCATCCCGCGACAGGGTATTGAACCGGAGGTTGTTATTTTCATCGTTGAGAGAATATGTGGCTCTTTATTAGGTTTGGCGGTGACCTACTCTCCCACGTCTTAAGACGCAGTACCATCGGCGCAACCGTGCTTAACGGCCGAGTTCGGGATGGGATCGGGTGTTTCACTAGCGCTGTGACCACCAAACCGAATAAAGAGCCAAGTCAAGTATACTGTGTTGTGTGTATGCTTTTGATTAATCTAGTAAGTTTTGCTTTTACTGGATCAAATCAAGCCTATCGGGCAATTAGTACTGGTCAACTGAATGCATTGCTGCACTTACATCTCCAGCCTATCGACGTGGTGGTCTTCCACGGCCCTCAGGGATACCTTGTTTTGAGGGGGGCTTCCCGCTTAGATGCCTTCAGCGGTTATCCTTTCCGATCATAGCTACCCAGCACTGCTCCTGGCGGAACAACTGGTACACCAGTGGATCGTTCACCCCGGTCCTCTCGTACTAGGGGCAACTCCTCTCAAGTATCCTACACCCACGGCAGATAGGGACCGAACTGTCTCACGACGTTCTAAACCCAGCTCACGTACCTCTTTAAATGGCGAACAGCCATACCCTTGGGACCTGCTCCAGCCCCAGGATGAGATGAGCCGACATCGAGGTGCCAAACACTGCCGTCGATATGGACTCTTGGGCAGTATCAGCCTGTTATCCCCGGCGTACCTTTTATCCGTTGAGCGATGGCCCTTCCACTCGGGACCACCGGATCACTATGGCCGACTTTCGTCTCTGCTCGACTTGTCAGTCTTGCAGTCAGGCTGGCTTCTGCCATTGCACTCAACGAGCGATTTCCGACCGCTCTGAGCCAACCTTCGCGCGCCTCCGTTACTCTTTAGGAGGCGACCGCCCCAGTCAAACTACCCGCCACACAGGGTCCCGGATCCGGATAACGGACCGCGGTTAGACATCAAGCAGAACAAGGGTGGTATCTCATATTTTGTCTCCACAAGAACTAGCGTTCCTGCTTCAAAGACTACCACCTATTCTGCACATGTTCGGCCTAATGCCAGTGTGAAGCTGTAGTAAAGGTGCACGGGGTCTTTCCGTCTAACCGCGGGAAGCCTGCATCTTGACAGGCAATTCAATTTCGCTGAGTCTATGTTGGAGACAGCGGGGAAGTCGTTACGCCATTCGTGCAGGTCGGAACTTACCCGACAAGGAATTTCGCTACCTTAGGACCGTTATAGTTACGGCCGCCGTTTACCTGGGCTTCAATTCGACGCTCTCACATCTCCTTTTAACCTTCAGGCACCGGGCAGGCGTCAGACCCTATACGTCGTCTTACGACTTCGCAGAGCCCTGTGTTTTTAGTAAACAGTCGCCACCCCCTGGTTTGTGCCCCCAGCCAATACTTGCGTAGAAACTGGGCCTCCTTCTCGCGAACTTACGGAGGTATTTTGCCGAGTTCCTTCAACATAGTTCTCTCAAGCGCCTTGGTATTCTCTACCTATCCACCTGTGTCGGTTTAGGGTACGATCTAGCGATGGAGCTATTTCCAGGGACCTCTAAGCAGCCCATTCAATCCAATAAGGATGAACTACCCTCGAGATCCGTCACTTCCATCTGGCCCAGGAATATTAACCTGGTTCCCATCGACTACGCCTTTCGGCCTCGCCTTAGGGGTCGGCTTACCCTGCTCAGATTAGCTTTAAGCAGGAACCCTTGGATTTTCGGCGAGGGAGTCTCTCACTCCCTTTGTCGCTACTCATGTCATCATTCTCACTAGTGATCTCTCCACCGGATCGCTCACGCGCCGGCTTCACAGAAAGCCTCTTGTGTCCAATCCTACCGAAGTAGGCAAGGACACATGAGACTATGTCACACTACGCTCTGCTACCGCAGTACACAAAGTGTACTACCCTAAGCTTCGGCTCATGGCTTGAGCCCCGTTACATCTTCGCCGCAGGACAACTTATCTAGACCAGTGAGCTGTTACGCTATCTTTAAAGGATGGCTGCTTCTAAGCCAACCTCCTGGTTGTTTTGGTCGTCCCACCAGCTTTCCCACTTAGCCATGAATTGGGGGCCTTAGCTGTAGGTTAGGGTTGTTTCCCTCTTCACTACGGGCGTTAGCACCCGCAGTGTGTCTGCCGTCTAGTACTCCCGGGTATTCGGAGTTTGGTTAGGGTCAGTAAGGCTGTATGCCCCCATTGCCCATCCAGTGCTCTACCCCCCGGGGTATTCGGACGACGCTCTACCTAAATAGATTTCGCAGAGAACCAGCTATCTCCGAGTTTGATTGGCCTTTCACCCCTAGGCACAATTCATCCCGACCTTTTTCAACAGGTGTGGGTTCGGACCTCCAGTAAGTGTTACCTTACCTTCATCCTGATCATGCCTAGATCACTCGGTTTCGGGTCTGATCCCACAAACTCATTCGCCCTATTAAGACTCGCTTTCGCTGCGCCTACACCTAACGGCTTAAGCTTGCTTGTGAGACCAAGTCGATGACCCATTATACAAAAGGTACGCCGTCAGGACTCAAGGTCCCTCCGACTGCTTGTAGGCGTCCGGTTTCAGAAACTGTTTCACTCCCCTCGTCGGGGTGCTTTTCACCTTTCCCTCACGGTACTGGTTCACTATCGGTCAGTAAGGAGTACTTAGCCTTCGGGGGTGGTCCCCCCGATCTTCAGACAGAATTTCACGTGTTCCGCCCTACTTAATACGTCAATCGAAGCTTCCTATACGGGGCTGTCACCCGCTATGGCCACGCTTTCCAACGTGTTCTAGTCACTTCTCATGCTCGGCTGGTCCCCGTTCGCTCGCCGCTACTAGGGGAGTATCTATTGATGTCCTTTCCTCCGGGTACTTAGATGTTTCAGTTCCCCGGGTTTGCTCTTAAAACCCTATGTATTCAGGTTAAAAGTACCTGTTTCAGCTCATTATAAATTACCCAAGGGTAATTATAACAAACTGTCAGGTGGGTTGCCCCATTCGGAAATTTGCGGGTCAAAGCCTATTCTCGGCTAACCGCAACTTATCGCAGAGTATCACGTCCTTCATCGCCTCTTACTGCCAAGGCATTCACCAAACGCCCTTCTCGCGCTTGATTTGATCCAGAAAGAGCAAAACTAAGATCCGAAGATCTTGCCATTTTGCGAAGGGTAGAAGCTGGTAAGATCTACACCTTATACTTTCTAAAATCAAAAGCATACTTTCCCGCTCCTACTCTGGGTAGAGTAGGAACTTACAGTGATATCCTATGCGAGGAATATCACCTTTGGTTAGTTTACTTGACTTGGGCAACATTGCCATGTTTCAGAAGGGATACACTTAACAAACCGAGGATTGGTTTGCATAAATGCCTCCGCCGTAGCGGACCAACTGAGATCAACCAAACACTTATGGTGATCAACAATGTTGCATTATTCTCTCTATACGATGTCAATTCATCTGAACGATCAGATGAGCAAACATTCAAACAGAATGCTTGCTGATATGATCAATCTACGCGGTCTTGGTGGGTCGAGGAGGACTTGAACCTCCGACCTCACGCTTATCAGGCGTGCGCTCTAACCAGCTGAGCTACCGACCCTAGCGACCCGGTTGGGTCTGCGTAACTGGTGGAGCCTATCGGGATCGAACCGATGACCCCCTGCTTGCAAAGCAGGTGCTCTCCCAGCTGAGCTAAGGCCCCGATGCACATCCCTTGCGGCATGTGCTGGTGTTTGAAGAGATATGAGGACGGCCTGGCCCGAGTTTGATCAACTATTACGTTGATCTTATGCTACCTAAGTAGCTGCTAAGTGTTTCACGAGGAAGAACAAGTTCTTCTTGCTAGAAACATCCTTAGAAAGGAGGTGATCCAGCCGCAGGTTCCCCTACGGCTACCTTGTTACGACTTCACCCCAGTCGCTGAGCCTACCGTGGTCCGCTGCCTCTCCGAAGAGTTAGCGCACGGCCGTCGGGTAGACCCAACTCCCATGGTGTGACGGGCGGTGTGTACAAGGCCCGGGAACGTATTCACCGCGTCATGCTGTTACGCGATTACTAGCGATTCCGACTTCATGGGGTCGAGTTGCAGACCCCAATCCGAACTGAGACAGCTTTTTGGGATTAACCCATTGTCACTGCCATTGTAGCACGTGTGTAGCCCAACCCGTAAGGGCCATGAGGACTTGACGTCATCCACACCTTCCTCCCGCTTATCACGGGCAGTTTCCCTAGAGTCCCCGGCCGAACCGCTGGTAACTAAGGATGTGGGTTGCGCTCGTTGCCGGACTTAACCGAACATCTCACGACACGAGCTGACGACAGCCATGCAGCACCTGTGTGATATCCAGCCGAACTGAAGGAAAGTATCTCTACGATCCGCGATATCCATGTCAAGGGTTGGTAAGGTTCTGCGCGTTGCTTCGAATTAAACCACATGCTCCACCGCTTGTGCGGGCCCCCGTCAATTCCTTTGAGTTTTAATCTTGCGACCGTACTCCCCAGGCGGAATGCTTAATCCGTTAGGTGTGACACCGAATAGCATGCTACCCGACGTCTGGCATTCATCGTTTACGGTGTGGACTACCAGGGTATCTAATCCTGTTTGCTCCCCACACTTTCGCACCTCAGCGTCAGTATCGAGCCAGTAAGTCGCCTTCGCCACTGGTGTTCCTCCGAATATCTACGAATTTCACCTCTACACTCGGAATTCCACTTACCTCTCTCGAACTCAAGACTAACAGTATCAAAGGCAGTTCCAGGGTTGAGCCCTGGGATTTCACCTCTGACTTATTAATCCGCCTACGTGCGCTTTACGCCCAGTAATTCCGAACAACGCTAACCCCCTCCGTATTACCGCGGCTGCTGGCACGGAGTTAGCCGGGGTTTCTTTACCTGCTACTGTCATTATCATCACAGGCGAAAGAGCTTTACGACCCTAAGGCCTTCATCACTCACGCGGCATCGCTAGATCAGGCTTGCGCCCATTGTCTAAGATTCCCCACTGCTGCCTCCCGTAGGAGTCTGGGCCGTGTCTCAGTCCCAGTGTTGCTGATCATCCTCTCAAACCAGCTAAAGATCGTAGACTTGGTAGGCCATTACCCCACCAACTATCTAATCTTACGCGGGCCGATCCAAATCCGATAAATCTTTCCCCCGAAGGGCGTATGCGGTATTACTCTTCGTTTCCAAAGGCTATTCCGCAGATCTGGGTACGTTCCCACGCGTTACTAACCCGTCCGCCGCTCCACCCGAAGGTAGCGCTCGACTTGCATGTGTTAGGCGTGCCGCCAGCGTTCGTTCTGAGCCAGGATCAAACTCTCAAGTTGAAAAGCAATTACTTGCTTATCCTTGACGTCGAACCTCTGCACATCACACATCAACCTAAAAGGTCAATATGCACATCAATCCGGAAAGATTGATGTTAACTGTTTGTTGTGCTTTAGTTTCAAAGAAACAAAAGCCGTCCAAACAGTGAAGCTGACACTCTATAATCAGAACCTAAGTTCCTAAGAGCGCGATATACAGACGTTCTTGTCGTTAAGACCAAACCGCCCACATATCTCTTCAAATATCTATCAATTTCAAAGAGCGAAGAGACAAAAACCAGACCGATGCGCCAAATCTCTTCGGCGCGCCTGCCTAACATCAACCTCTAATTTTATTCTTCCGAACCCTCAGTTCCGCGTCTCCGCTTCCCGTCTTGTCCGCCCCGTCTGCAGTGTCTCGCTTCCGGTAAGGGGGGTTCTAAGGCTAACACCCAAAGCCCGCAACCCCTTTTTCATCGAAAATCACGTTTTTGTAAAAAATACGACCAAGCACCTGATAATAAACAAACTTTATTCCAATCCCCGCCCCAAAACAAACACCCCGAACAACCTGACCCTAGGTCAAACACGCCGCACCCCAGAACACACAACGCAACATTTTGTGCTTATCAACAACTCCATACGCAAGAATACGAAAGCACAGACAAAAACACCCCCGAGTCAGTGTGAATCGGGGGTGAGAATCGCATTCAAATGAGTCGGAAACGAGTCACAGTCTGTATTTGCCCCTTAGACGCGAGCCATTCTTAGCCGCGCAGACCACTTAACGCGCAGAGCCAACAAGATCGTCACTATAGCCAAATAGACCAAAGGCTCTATCTGCCAGCCCTTCACCAACATAACGAAGTGAACGGCACCAAGCAGGATCGCTGGATAGAAGAGCTTATGAAGCACGCGCCATTTTGAGCCTAGTTTTCGGATCGACCAGTTGTTCGATGTCACGGCGAGCGGGAGCATCATGACAAACCCTGCCATGCCAATCGTTATATAAGGACGCTTTAGAATGTCCTTTATGATCTGGCTCAGGATTTGCACGTCCAGAACGAGCCACACCAACAGATGGAGAAAGATGTAGGCAAAACCGATCACGCCCAGAGCGCGCCGAAACTTAATCAGGTTTACACCCGCGTATTTGCGCAGCGGTGTAATTGCGAGCGTCAATATTAGAACCTGAAGCCCAAGCTGCCCCATCTCGTGCTCAAGGTTCTTGACTGGATCTACACCAAGCTGCCCTGTGATGGCCCAATAGAACATCGCGACCGGCGGAATGACCGCTACTATATAAAGAGGCCACGCGGGAATGCGCCGCACCGCGTTGTTCAGAACATCAACAAACGCCATTAGTACTGCACCGTGAGGTCCATGCCTTTATATAGGTCGGCCACTTGTTCCTCATATCCGTTGAACTTTACAGTCTCGATGCGCTTGGCGAATACGCCGCCCCCAATGCGCCGCTCGGAGGACTGGGTCCAGCGCGGGTGGCTCACCTCGGGATTCACGTTGGAATAGAACCCGTATTCGCGGTGATTGATCGCCTTCCATGTGTTCACGGGCTGCTTATCGGTCAGCGTAATCTTGACCACTGACTTGATCGACTTGAACCCGTACTTCCATGGCACGACAAGGCGCAGCGGCGCGCCGTTCTGATTTGGAAGCTCTTTGCCATAAAGGCCTGTTGCCATAAGGGTGAGCGGATGCATCGCCTCATCAAGGCGCAGACCCTCGACATATGGCCAATCCAAGAGGGGGCGTTGTTGCCCACGCATCTCTTCGGGGCGATAGAGGGTCTCGAACCGCACATACTTGGCCTTGGATTGAATCCCCGCCAATTGCAAAAGCTGACGCAGCTCAAAGCCGTTCCACGGGATCACCATCGACCAAGCCTCAACACAACGGAAGCGGTAGATACGCTCGTCTATATCCATCTTTGATAGGATGTCTCCAAGGCCGTACGACCCTGGACGCTCCACTAGGCCATCGATTTCAACCGACCAAGGGTCTGTCGTCAACGCGCTCGCGTACTTGGCCGGATCGCCCTTATCCGTTCCGAACTCGTAAAAGTTATTGTACGTGGTGATCTCTTCAAAGGTGTTTGGCGTCTCTGTTGTATCAAACCCGTTGATTTTGAACTCCGGCTTATCTTGCGCCCGTGCGCCTGTAGCACCAAGCACACCTGCGCCCACCATGCCCGCCAAGAGCGCGCGGCGGTTCATATAGGTGTGCTCAGATGTGACGTCGGAATACTTGAGTGCTGTCTTGAGTTTCATGTCTCTACCCTTCTGGCTTTTCAAAATGGTAGCCTGTGCAGCTTAACAGGCAAACAAAACTCATCTCACATCTGCGTTTGGACATTGTAACGTTTGGACGCTACCCTGCACCGACTAGTCCAATTCCGTCATATTGGGCACGATCCGGTCAAGAGGGATAGACGTCCCGTCCGCTTGAACAATCCGCACATGACCGCGCCGCATCTGGCGAGGCTCCAAAACGCCAACGGAATGTGCGATGGTTTCCAACTCTTTGATCGACGCCTTGGCGTAGGCCGCCACCTTTTTGTATTTGTCCTCTACCACCAGACCCTTTTGCAAATGCTCATCGTGCGTGGTGATCCCAGTGGGGCAAGTGTTCTTGTTGCATTTCAGAGCCTGAATACACCCAAGTGAGAACATGAACCCGCGTGCCGATACGACAAAATCAGCGCCGGCACATATAGCCCACGCCAAATCAGCCGGATTAACAAGCTTGCCGGCAGCGATGATACGAATACGATCATGAAGCCCGTATTTATCACGAAGATCCACGATACGGATCAAAGCCTCTTTAATCGGCATACCGACCAGATCAATAAGTGGCATGGGAGCGGCACCCGTGCCCCCCTCGCCGCCATCGATCGTGATGAAGTCAGGCGCGCAATCATCCCCACGTTCTTTGATCAATTCAAAGAACTCCGCCCAAGGACGCGACGAGCCAACTACAAACTTAAAGCCAACCGGCTTTCCTGTGACGTCTCTTATATGTGCTATAAAATCGAGAAGATCGCCAAAGTCATCCACCTCACGGTGACGGTTTGGAGAAATCCCGTCTTCACCGGGCTTCAGCCCACGAATGGCGGCGATCTCCGCCGTAATCTTTTCCGCAGGTAAAATACCGCCCTTGCCGGGTTTAGCACCTTGGCTAAGCTTGATCTCAAACATCTTGACCTGATCGTGCGCCGCCATTGCGCGCAACTTATCATCATCAAGATTTCCATCCTCGTCTCGTATTCCATATTTCGCGGTGCCGATCTGATACACGAGATCACCGCCCCCCTCGAGGTGGAATGGCGACAACCCTCCCTCCCCCGTGTTGAGCCAAATCCCCGCCTCTTTCGCACCCTTGGAGAGTGCCAAAACCGCAGGCTTTGAAATGGCGCCGAACGACATGCCGGAGATATTAAAAATCGAGTTGGCAGTATAAGGCACACGACAATGTGGACCAATCACCATCGGCTCGGAGGTTGCGAACTGATCATCGAGGGGCGGAAACGGCGCGTTCATGAAAATAGGTGTACCTGGAATGGACAGGCTACGGGTCGACCCGAAAGCGACAGTATTGCCTTTGCCATTTGCCGACCGGTAAATCCAATCGCGCTGCGCACGGTTAAACGGCATTTCCTCGCGGTCCATGGCAAAGAAGTACTGGCGAAAGAACTCGCCCAGAACAGAGAACCAATGGCGAAAGTGGCCAATAACCGGATAGTTTCGCAAAATTGCGTCACGCGTCTGGGTCTTATCGAAAAAGTAGATGACTAACGCCCACAGCGCCACCAACCCAATCGCGACGACAAACAACAGCGCCAAAACCTGTAGCGCGCCCATCGCCCAATTCCAAAATGCCATTCGCGTTCTCCCTTTTGCGCCACCCTGACATACGCTCACCAGATGACAACAGGGTTAACGCAAACATTTCGAGTTCATTCCTGCGCCGCAGCGTGACAACGAGATCAAAGTGCAGATACCATCTGCAATCAGATCAACGGGAGGACACAATATGATCAAATCAATCGCAACTGCCGCAATTCTCGCAGCGATGACACTAGGGGCCCACGCCGAAGGCCTGACACATAAAATCGCATTTCACGTCAACCAAAACGATCCACAAGTCATGAACATGACGCTCAACAATGTGGCCAATGCAAAGGCATACTATGACAGTGTCGGAGACGAGGTCATAATCGAGGTCGTGGCCTACGGCCCCGGTTTGAACATGTATGTTGCGGACAAAAGCCCCGTAGCCGACCGGATCGCAACTATGTCTCTTGAGTCAGACACCATCTCGTTTTCCGCTTGTGGCAATACTCATGCCGCCATGAGCAAGAAAGCAGGCGCAGACGTGGCCCTTATCTCCGAGGCACACCTTGTCCCTTCGGGTGTTGTACGGCTCGTTGAATTGCAAGAAGACGATTACAGCTACATTCGTCCGTAAGGCGTACCACAACACGACAGACAAAAGGCGGCCCGTTGGGGCCGCCTTTCGCAATTCACCTGTGCTTATCCCGCTTAATGTACGACAGCATCATCAGGCTTGGGCCTGTTCGACGCGCCTTTTCGGTCGCCGATAATAAGCCCGTCACTGCCTGCCATCACCGCAATACTGTCACCATCGTTGACGTCTCCGCCCAACAAGCTTTCGGCAAGAGGGTCTTGCAAGGCACGCTGGATCACGCGTTTGAGCGGGCGCGCACCGAACACAGGGTCGTAGCCCTCATCGGCCAACCACTGCTTGGCACCGTCATCAAGCGTAAGCGTGATGTCGCGCTTGGCCAGACGTTTGGCCAAAAGACCCAATTGGATATCAACAATCCCGCCCATGTCCGCACGGCCCAAGCGATCAAAGATAATCGTCTCGTCCAGACGGTTGAGAAACTCGGGCCGGAAATGCGCGCGGACGGCGTCCATCACATCGCGCTTGGCTTGTGACGGGTCAGCGCCATCAGGCATCTGGCTCAACGCCTGTGCACCCAAGTTCGAGGTGAGGATAATCAACGTCTGTTTGAAATCCACAGTGCGCCCCTGACCATCGGTCAAAATCCCGTCATCAAGCACCTGCAACAAAACGTTAAACACATCAGGGTGCGCCTTTTCGACCTCATCAAACAGCACCACCTGATAGGGTCTGCGCCGCACAGCTTCGGTCAAAACGCCACCTTCGTCGTACCCGACATAGCCCGGAGGCGCACCGATCAAACGCGACACAGCATGTTTCTCCATGAACTCCGACATGTCGATGCGGACCATCGCATTGTCGTCGTCAAACAGGAACTCTGCCACGGCCTTTGTCAGTTCGGTTTTACCGACACCCGTTGGCCCGAGGAACAAGAACGAACCAAGTGGTCGGTTTTCATCGTTGAGACCCGCACGCGCACGGCGCACCGCGTTGGCCACCGCATGAACGGCCGCATGTTGACCGATAACGCGTTTGTGCAACCCGTCTTCCATACGCAGCAGTTTATCGCGCTCACCCTCAAGCATCTTGGATGTCGGAACACCCGTCCACCGCTCAACTACTTGGGCGATTTGCTCAGGTCGCACAGCCTCTTCGACCATTAGGTCGCCGTCCCCAGCGGCCTCAACAGCCTCGGCCTCCGCCAGTTGTTTCTCCAACTGCGGAATCACCCCGTAGGACAACTCTCCAGCCTTGGCGAGATTTCCCTCGCGCTTGGCGATTTCCAACGTAGCTCGTGCGTGCTCTAGCTGCTCTTTGAGATCACGCGCACCTTCAAGTTTGCGGCGCTCGTTTTCCCACTTTGCAGTCATAGACGCAGATTGCTCCTGAAGGGTGGCCAATTCACCCTCAAGCTTTTCAAGCCGCGACTTGGACGCGTCGTCATCCTCTTTGCCCAAGGCCATTGCCTCGATCTGAAGCTGAAGAATCTGACGATCCAACTGGTCCAACTCTTCGGGCTTGCTGTCCACTTCCATCCGCAACCGCGATGCGGCCTCGTCCACAAGGTCAATCGCCTTGTCAGGCAAAAAGCGGTCAGTGATGTAGCGGTGTGATAGGGTCGCCGCCGCCACAAGAGCGCTGTCGGAAATCCGCACACCATGGTGCAACTCGTACTTTTCCTTGATTCCACGCAGGATCGATACCGTATCCTCAACGGTTGGTTCCTCAACCACAATCGGCTGGAAACGGCGCGCCAAGGCGGCGTCTTTCTCAACATACTTGCGGTACTCATCAAGCGTGGTCGCGCCAACACAGTGCAACTCACCGCGCGCAAGCGCAGGTTTGATCAGGTTGGCGGCGTCCATCGCACCGTCCGATTTTCCCGCACCCACAAGCGTGTGCATCTCGTCAATAAAGAGAATGATTTCGCCCGATGCCGCTTCGATCTCTTTGAGAATGGATTTTAGCCGCTCCTCAAATTCGCCGCGATATTTTGCGCCGGCAATGAGCGCTCCCATGTCGAGCGCCATCAGCTTTTTGTTTTTCAGGCTCTCGGGCACATCACCATTAATGATACGCAGTGCTAGCCCTTCGGCGATCGCGGTTTTACCGACGCCCGGTTCACCAATCAAAACGGGGTTATTCTTTGTGCGCCGCGAGAGCACTTGCATTGAGCGGCGAATTTCTTCGTCACGGCCAATGATAGGATCGATTTTGCCCTGCTCAGCGGCCTCGGTCAAATCGCGCGCGTACTTTTTCAACGCTTCATAGCCATCTTCAGCAGAGGCACTATCCGCTGTGCGCCCTTTACGAATGTCGTTGATTGCCTCGTTGAGGTTTTGCGCCGTCACGCCGCCCGATTCCAATGCCTTTTTGGCCTCGGAACGCGATAGCGCAAGCGCCGTCAAAAGGCGCTCAACAGGAACAAAGCTATCGCCCGCTTTCGCGGCAATTTTCTCAGCTTCGTCAAGCACCTTTGCGGTGCTTTGATCCATGTACGTCTGACCGGCATCGCCTGATACGCGCGGGAGTTTACCCACGGCGACATCAACACTGGCGGCAACGGCTTTGGCATCGCCACCTGCGCGCATGATAAGATTCGACGCGAACCCCTCACTATCGTCCATGAGAGCTTTAAGCAGGTGTTCTGGCTTAAGCGATTGATGGTTTTCGCGCATCGCAATCGTCTGTGCCGCCTGAAGAAAGCCGCGCGACCGCTCCGTGAACTTCTCCATGTCCATCGGTATCTCCTTTCATGTAAAGCGTCCCGCTTTTGATGACGCCCGATATGGCGCGCCTCAGGTCGGAACCTTGATTTATAAATGGGAGGCATTGACTCAATCTCAAGGGTTGCAAGCGCAAATTCAGAACAATTGAACGCGGCGCCCCAATGGAGATGCAAGATGAAGTTATACAGCGCACAAGTCAGCGATTTGACCTTTGATGCCGCAACGCAACAATTTCAGGCTGACGTCATTTTTCACGAGGGCGGCGAACAGGTCACCTACCCTGTTGAGTTGTCAGCACCTTTTACCGCGTCCTTTGAGACGGTTTCGCGTGGGTTGATGGTGCGCGCACGCGCCATCCGCAAACAAGAACGCGGTGCAAGCATTGCCTCTCTCAAATCAATCGCTTCCCAAACAGTGCACATCAGATACGGCATCTCCCCCGTGACGTAATCGCACCGGACACTTGACCGCAAACGGCGCAACGCGCATGTGAAGGAAACCGACCACGAAAGGATTTCCTCATGACTGCCCATATGCCCGCCAATGACCGCTTGATTGTCGCCCTTGATGTTCCCAACGTTGTGCAAGGTCTCGAGCTTGCCACACGGATCGGGGATGCGGTGTCGTTCTACAAAATCGGCCTTGGCATGCTGACCGGTGGCGGACTTGCGCTCGCCAACGAGCTCAAACAAGAACACGGCAAAAAAATCTTTCTTGATATGAAGTTTTTCGACATCGGTGCGACTGTAGAAAACGCTGTGCGCGGCGTGGCTCAGTACAACATGGATTTCCTCACCGTTCACGGCGACCCCTACGTGGTCAAAGCCGCAAAAGAGGGCGCAAGCGGATCAGACACAAAGATCCTCGCTGTCACGATCCTCACCTCCCTTGATCGCGCCGATTTGGATGGCGCTCTCATAAAGTCTGGCGAAATTCGTGATCTGGTCCAAGAGCGCGCAGGCAATGCCTTCGCAGCAGGAGCAGACGGCGTCATCGCCTCCCCCCAAGAAGCCGCGTTGATCCGCGCCCTCCCCGAAGCGGCTGGCAAGTTGATCGTAACACCAGGAGTACGCCCAACGGGTGCAGCCTTGGGCGATCAAAAGCGCGTTGCAACCCCAGCCCAAGCAATCCGCGATGGCGCAAATCACATTGTCGTCGGACGTCCGATCTGGCAACACGCGGACCCACGTGCAGCCGCTCAAATGATCCAAGACGAGATTGCGGGCCTCTAAATCACGGCGCCATAGTACGCTATCCAAAGTGGGTGTACTGTTGTTGCACTGACCAAAGGACTTGTCATGCCCGCCCTATGCCGCGATTGCCTCACCACCTTTGAGAACGGCCCTCGCTGTCCGAAGTGTGGGCGGCCGCGCGTTGTGGCCCATGACGAGCTGTTTGACCTCGGGGTGGCGCATATGGATTGTGACGCTTTTTACGCCTCGGTCGAAAAGCGCGACAACCCCGATCTGCGCGACAAACCCCTTATCGTGGGCGGTGGGCGGCGCGGCGTTGTCACGACCGCCTGTTATATAGCGCGCATTAAGGGCGTGCGGTCCGCCATGCCGATGTTCAAAGCGCTACAACTGTGTCCAAACGCGGTTGTCGTCCCGCCTCGCATGGAGGCCTACGCAGAGGCCTCCCGCGCGATCCGCTCGCTCATGGACGAGCTGACGCCAGACGTGGAACCCCTCTCGCTTGACGAAGCATTCATGGATTTGCGCGGAACAGCCAAGCTGCACGGGAAACCGCCAGCCGTGATGCTCGCCCGCCTGATCAAGCGCATGAATGACGAATTGGGCCTCTCAGGTTCCATTGGCCTCAGTCACAACAAATTTCTCGCCAAAATTGCATCTGATCTGGACAAGCCGCGGGGGTTCTCCGTGATCGGCGCGCACGAGACTATGGACTTTCTTGCAGACAAATCTGTGAGCCTGATTTGGGGCGTAGGGGCCGCGACACGTGCGTCTTTGGAAAAGGCTGGCATTCGCAGCTTTACCGATCTGCGGCGGTGGGAAAAAGACGAGTTGAACACGCGCTTTGGTGCAATGGGTGAGCGTCTGTGGCATCTGGCCCGAGGTCAGGACCACCGACAAATTTCGTCCTCGCGCCCGATGAAATCTATCTCGAACGAAACCACCTTTTCCAAAGACACCGCATCAATGGACGTTTTGGACGGCCACCTGTGGCGGTTGGCCCAAAAGGTATCTGACCGCGCCAAAGCCAAGGGGATTGCGGGACTGGTCGTGACGCTCAAGATCAAAAACTCCAAACACGCGAGCTTCACACGCCGTCTCACCCTGTATGACCCGACGAATACCGCTGACCGCCTGTATCGTACAGCACGCGGGCTACTTGATCATGCGATGGATAAAGCGCCATTTCGCTTAATCGGTGTGGGCCTCTCCAATCTGATCGATGCCAGTGGTGCTGATCTATCTCCTGATCTTCTGGACCCAGACGCAATCAAACGTGCTCGCGCAGAACAGGCCAGCGACAAAATCCGTAAAAAGTTCGGCAAGGATGCAATTGTAAAAGGGCGATCCCTGCGCTGAACGCTACTCAGCCGCCAACGGCACATCATCCGCGTCGATAGAGACGACACGCCGCGCCGCGCGCAACAACGCCTCACGCACGTCATTGAATTCTGAGCGTGGCTCAATACGGGCCTCATCCATGTACAACGAGCGGTCTATTTCGATCTGAATTGCATGGCTACGCATCGCGGGCCGCCCATACTGTTCGACAATATACGCACCCGCAAACGGCATATTTCGCGTTACCAAAAAACCCTCGGCAATGAATGCGGATTCGACCTGTGCGACAATGGACGGATCCGCTGAGGCGCCGTACCGATCTCCGATCACAATCTCTGGCCGCTTCACATTTCGCAGTCCGTTGGATGCCAACGCCTCACGCGGCATCGAGTGACAATCAAGTAATATCGACTGGCCATAAAGCGCATGCGCCTCGTTCAAAAGTGTTTTCACGGCCCCATGATATGGCTTCCAAAACAACTCGATGCGCGAACGCACCTCATCACGGGTCAGTTTGCCGCTATAAATATTGCGCCCCCCCGCAACAACTCGCGGGACAACACCCAAACCTGATGCAACGCGCGGGTTGAGTTGTCCTCGCGCCATCCCCTCAATGAGGGCCGGATCGAATTCATCACACCGCCGATTCAGATCAACCCAAGCACGCGGAAAGACGGCACTGATCATCGGAACACCAAAATCTGTGACACCCTCGAACAAGAGATCTACGAACGCGTCCTCGGATGACCGAAGCGCCAAAGGATCCAAAACAGATTGATTCACAAAGCTTTTAGGGTAATTGCGTCCACTATGCGGGGACGAGAAGACAACCGACGAGGTCCGTTGCTTAGGTCGTTTCAGCAGATATGACGCGTTGCTCATGCATAAGTCCTCTCACTTGAAACTATAGCGAGTGAAATTACTCACCAAAAGCCCTTGATCAATCACCCGACTCCTTTTATACGCCCACGAACTGACGCGGGAATTATCCTGCGTTTTGTGTTCTAATGCTCACAAGGCAATAAAATGCAAAGCGCAAATTCCCAAGGTAGGATGGGTGTATAGCTCAGTGGTAGAGCACTTCGTTGACATCGAAGGGGTCACAAGTTCGAACCTTGTTACGCCCACCATTCCTCGACGTTAGATAGGTTTTAACTGGCGCACGCAGGCGCCGCGATTAGGAGAAAGACTATGAAAGTTCGTAACTCACTCCGCTCGCTGAAAAACCGGCACCGCGACTGCCGCGTCGTGCGCCGTAAAGGCCGCGTGTACGTGATCAACAAGACGCAACGCCGCTTCAAAGCCCGTCAGGGCTAAGACGTTCAGCAGCGATTATTGATTCAGCCGCACGGGGCAACCCGCGCGGCTTTTTCTATGCTTGGTGGAGATGTTGCGCGCACGCCTCTATTTGAGACCCAACACCTCACGCGCCTGCGCACTCTGCGCAACTCTAGACGTAGTAACACCGATGAATTGACGTTCTGGTAAGACCGTCACAAACGACTGGATAAAGCCGTCGTCATCTAAACGTGCTGCAAAATAGCCGCCACTTTGGCCGTTTGGGTTTATGTTTGTGCTCGGACTCGGTGTCGGTGCCGTATCACGCACGCGCCAGCCACCTGTCGCAACGGCGAACTCAACAATATCCGCGCCCAGTGCCATCACTTCGCAGGTTTGCCCGCTCTCATGGGCGACGACCATAATCCGCGAATCGTCCGTGCGATAAAGCTTGGCCACCTTGCCATTCAACAACTTGCGCTCCATCTCCGCCGGCGCACGCGCTAGCCCGAACCCAAGAGCGATATCCTCCGCCAAAGGTGTTATACAATAGTCCTGAACCGCGCGAGCGACAGGCTCGGCAAACAGGCTCAACGGGCAAACGCCACAGATCGCCACCGCTACAAAAAATCGCATAAAACTCTCCTGTTTCCTTACACATAGGTAACAGACAGGATCAGACGGCGGCAATCCCTTCGCAGTGGCATGGGAGAATTCACGCTTTGCGGTATAGCTCGTCTTCCAATTCGGACGTGTCAACGCCGAGCGATTCCAACCCATCCTCCAAATAATCCGCCAAAAGCGGTACGCCCAACAGGTAGGTTTCGGTGGGCGCAGAGGCTTCTTGTTTGGCGGTCTCGAACGCTTCGTCATAATCGTCCGCCGAAAAGGTATCGCGACCGATCCACATGATCGCAACCAACGCCGCTTTTTCGTCGTCGTTAAGATTGCGAATAAAGCTCTCTAACTCGCGCCCCGTAGCATCGGACGAACGCGATTCGTAAATGGTATCGGAATCTGCGTCATCACCCGCGCGATCCCATCGACCGACCTTGATCGAAAGCTCCCGCGCCCTGACAATTACAAAACCGACTTTGTTTGGACTGATATCCATCACCCTTCCTCCAATTGTGCGTAAGGAGAGTGTGCGCTGCCTATCGCGTGACAAACATGATTCAGGTCAAGTGCTGGAATGCAAAGGCTACTACGGCTTAGGCGGCAGTGGCGCGACCGGAGTTGGCGGCACATCTTGTGCAAGTTCTTCGAAATCAAAGTTATCAAGGCGATGCGCGCGCTTTCCCGCCTTATCGGCCGAGATTTTGATGTCTTCCAGATCCTTTGCGGCTTGCCCGAAATGACGGTCCAAATTGCCGACACGGGTGCCCAAACGTTCGACGTCACCGTGCAAAAGCGCTAACTCTTTGCGAATAGCGCCCGCCTGTTCGCGCATCCGCGCATCTTTGAGAATCGCGCGCATGGTGTTGAGCGTAGCCATGCACGTTGTGGGAGAGACAATCCAAACGCGTTTGTCAAAACCCTCGCGCACCAACTCGGGAAAATTGGCATGAAGCTCGGCATATACCGCCTCGGACGGCAAAAACATCAACGCGCCATCTGCGGTTTCGCCCTCAAGGATATACTTATCCGAGATATCATTGATGTGCTTTTTCACCGAAGCACGCAGCATTTTGGCGGCCTCGTTTAACTCCCACTGGGTATCGGCACGGCGCAGTGCCTCATAGGCCTCGAGAGGGAATTTGCTGTCGATTGCAATCGGCCCAGGTGGGTTAGGCAAATGGATCAGGCAATCGGCACGTTTGCCGTTCGAAAGTGTCGCCTGCAACGTATAGCTATCCTTGGGCAACGCTTTGCCCACGATATCGTTGAGTTGAATTTCGCCAAAGGCACCACGCGTTTGCTTGTTCGACAAGATATCTTGCAACGACAATACATTGCCCGACAGTTTTTCAATGTTGGCTTGTGCCTTGTCGATCGTTTGCAGGCGCTGCTGCAAATCCCCCAAGGATTGCGCCGTGCGCCGCGCCGACCCTTGAAGGTTTTCATTCATCGTCTCGGATACAAGCGCAAGTCGCTTTTCCATCAATTGGATCATGTTGGTTTGCGCTGCGGCCTGCGCCTCGGACACATGCGTCAATCCCCCCGCAAGTTGTTGCTGTCCATCGGACAACAATCTCACGGTCTGACCCAATTGATACATCTGACCCGCCAAAGGCGATGTCATACGCGCCGCCTCACCCGCGCGTTTCAACACGATGAACAGCAACAAGACAACGATTGACATGACCACACCAACGGCCAAAGCCATGAGTGTACCCGCGTCGGAGAGATCGATTACAGTCGTACCAATTTGGATCATGTGCGGCCAAACAGTCTTTCAATATCTGAGAGCTTTAGCTCTACATATGTCGGGCGCCCATGGTTGCACTGACCCGAATGTGGCGTTGCCTCCATCTCGCGCAACAACGCATTCATTTCTTCGGCACGCATCCGGCGACCAGAACGAATAGAACCATGACAGGCAACACGCGACAACACCGCTTCAATTCTTGCCTGGACGCTTAGGCTATCACCCACGTCTTCCAATTCGTCTAGGATATCGGAAATCATCGCTTTGGCATCGACGCGGCCCAAAATAGCTGGCGTTTCGCGCACGGCAATTGCTCCGCCACCAAATGGCTCGATCACCAGTCCCAGACGGCTCAAATCATCGGCAAGATCCAAAAGCGTCTGCGCATCATTGGACCCGAGCTCCACCACCTCAGGTATTAAAAGTGCCTGTGACGCAACTCCGTTTGCCGCCATCTGCGCCTTGAGTTTTTCGTAGACAAGCCGCTCGTGCGCCGCGTGCTGATCGACAAGAACAATACCGCGTTCAGTCTGTGCAATGATATAGTTTTCATGGACCTGAGCACGCGCAGCCCCAAGTGGCAATGCCTCGACCTCAGGCGCGCTTTGGACATCTTCGAACCGCGCAGACGGCGGGGCTGACTCAGAAAACCCCGGGGTGTCAAACCGCTGCGGAGATTGCCATTGATAGCTTTGCTCAATTGCATCGGATGATGGATGTGGTGTGCGGACAAAACCACCGTCACGGCCAACCACCGAGCGTTGGTCCATCTGATACACCCGCGGCGTGTTCCCTTGGCCTTCCGGTCGCATCGCATCCAAAGTCGCGATGGCTACGGTTGTTGACGCGCGGTGCCCCGCTTCGGCCAAAGCATGGCGCAACGCCGATACAATCAGTCCCCGCGCCAGCGCGGGATCACGAAACCGCACCTCTGATTTGGCAGGATGAACATTCACATCCACAAGATGAGGATCACAATCGATAAACAGACATGCGGCAGGGTGGCGATCACGGCTCAAGAAATCGAAATAAGCACCACGCAACGCACCGACCAAAAGCTTGTCTTTGACAGGTCGGCCATTCACAAACAGAAACTGCGTCACCGCTGAGCCGCGTGAATACGTAGGCAGAGCCGCGTATCCCGTCAGGTGCATACCCTCACGTTGTGCATCAATGGCGAGCGCATTTTGTGCGAAATCCTTGCCCAAAACCTGTGCCAATCGCCCATGAAGCGCATCGAACAAATCACCGCTTTCAGGATCCGCGCGAAAGGTCACGCGCCCCTCACCACCACCTGAGACGTCACGCACAGTGAACCCGACAAACGGCTCGGCCATTGCAAGGCGTTTGATCACATCTCCGATAGCTTGGGACTCCGCACGATCCGTGCGTAAAAATTTGAGGCGTGCAGGTGTGGCATAGAACAGATCACGCAACTCAACGATTGTACCTTTGGACAGCGCCGCCGGTTTTACCGGCTCCGCCCGCCCGCCCGAGACAGTCAAAGACACACCATCGCCACCCTCAACGCGTGAGGTGATTTTGAGACGCCCGACCGCACCAAGCGAGGGCAACGCCTCACCTCGAAACCCGAACGTGTGGATATCAAGTAGGTCTGATCCGTCGATCTTTGAGGTGGCATGACGCGACAAGGCGAGCGGCAAATCATCCGCTGTCATGCCACAGCCGTCATCCGTCACCCGAATAAGGGTTTTGCCACCATCAGCGTAATCCACTTCGATACGCCGCGCGCCTGCATCAACAGCGTTCTCAACCAGTTCCTTCACAGCGGACGCGGGCCGCTCCACTACTTCGCCTGCGGCAATACGGTTGATCGCGCCCTCGTCAAGCTGACGAATGGTAGGACGGGAGTCTTGGCTTATGTTGGGGCGTGGGGAGTTCATACCACTAGAAGTAGCATGGCCCTCCCCGATTCGACCATAATGAATTCAGCCCAAACCAACGCCTAAATTAGTCGGCCTGCACGCCCTCCGGCTGTCCCACAATGACGAATGTCAAAGCATTCGGGTCATACAATTCTCTTACCACACGGTTGATTTCATCAAGTGTGACAGCATTCACCAAATCATTGCGATGCGCGATATACTCGGGTCCAAGACCCACCATTTGCATGCCGACCAAAATGCGCGCAATCGGTGCATTGCCATCAAACCGCAACGCATAGGCGCCCGTCAAATAAGTCTTTGCCTTGTCCAGCTCCTCGGGTGTGATGCCATCGCGCGCCACCTTTTCCCATTCGTCTTTGACAACTTGAACCGCCTCGGCCACCGAGCCGTTTGCGGATGAAAACTGCCCCGCGACCAGACTCCCGTGATCAAAGGAGGCGAGGTACGACCCAATGCCATAGGTGAGCCCACGCGCCTCACGGACCTCGGCCATCAAACGACTGTCGGCGCCTCCACCGAAAATCTCGTTGGCGATAAAGGCAGGAATATAATCGTCATCATCGCGCGCAATCCCTGCGTGTCCAAACAACACAACCGATTGCGGCGTCTCGAATGGCACAACGGTTGTACCGCCTGTCAGCCCCGCAGCAATTGCCTCAGGCATCTCCGGCCCGCTTTGAGCCAGATCTCCGAACAGGTCGTCCACCAATTGAGAAAGCTCGTCCGCCGTTATGTCACCAACAGCACCAATATAAACGCGGTCCCTGACCAGTGCGCCACGATATGCGGCAATCACATCGTCGCGCGTCAACGCAGCAACGCTTTCAAGTGTCCCGTCCGGCGACGTTCCATAGGGGTGGGCACCAAACGCCTGTTCATAAAAAATGGCTGACGCTATATCGCTAGGATCGGTTTGCTTGGACCGGATGACGGAATAAATCTGTCCCTTCACGCGATCAATTGCATCTTGGTCGAAGCGCGGATTGAGAATTGCCTCTCTCAAAAGAGCGACTGCTTCGTCTCGATTTTCGGTGAGGAATTTGGCTGAAATCGAAACGCTATCCATTCCTGCATCAAAGCTGTAACTCGCGGCAAAATCATCTCGGGATTTTGCAAAGGCTTGCGCATCCAAATCGCCCGCGCCCTCTTCGATCAGGGCCATCATCAGGTTGACCTCGCCACGCTTGCCGTCACGGTCAAGGGAGCTGCCACCCCGAAATCGAATTTCAAGCGCGGTAAACGCAATTGAATGCTCTTCAACCAACCATGCTTTCACCCCCCCCGGAGTGGTGATGTCCTGAACGTCTACGGCGGCATGGGCGGTGGTGACGAATACGGCAAACACGCACATTGTAACAAAGCGGATCATTGCGAACCCTCCCCTGTGGACGGCATCAACCAGCCGGTTACAGCATTTGATTTGTCAAACACGGATCGGGCCGCAGCCATAACATCGTCGGGCGTCACCGCACCAAGCACATCAGGCCACGCGGTGATATCATCCAAGGTCAGACCAAGCGTCAACAACTCACCGTAGCGGCGCGACAAGACTTCGATGTTGTCCTCATCATAGATCAGTGATGCGCGCAATTGGGTCTTGAGGCGGTCAAACTGCTCTTGATCCACGCCCTCCTCCAAGAACTCCGCAATTGCTCCGTCCAAAGCAGCCTCGGCATCATTGAGGCTGACATCAGGAGTCGGAACGATGATCAATCCAAAATTTGCCGCATCCAATGTGGATCCGTCATAATAAGCGGATACATAGACAGCCTTTGGATCTATAAACGTTAGCTTTTGCCCCAATACAGATGTCGCCGCATCGCCCCCCAAAAGTGCTGCGAGAAACTGCAACGCTGCCGCCTCAGTCTGGTCGCCTGTGTTGCGCTCGGGAGCAAGGTAGGTTCGGGTAACATAGGGTTGCGCGACACGTGGATCAGACATCGTTAGTCGACGCTCGGACAGCTGTGGGGGTTCTGTGGGCCGAATGCGAGGCGCCAAATCTGGTGTGGGTTTGATCGGACCATAATGTGTTTTGGCCATCTCAAACACTGCCTCAGGATCAACATCCCCCGCCACCACGAGAATGGCGTTGTTGGGGGCGTAATAGCGCTCATAGAACGCGAACGCATCCGCGCGATTGAGCTGCTCTATCTCATGCTTCCACCCGATAATTGGAATTCCATACGGATGGTTAAGGTATTGTGCGGCCCGAAGCTGCTCCATAAACAACGCACTGGGATTATTCTCAGTCCGCATGTTCCGCTCTTCAAGAACCACATTGCGTTCGGTCACAACATCGTCTTCGGTCATCTGAAGATTACGCATACGGTCCGCTTCCATCCTCATCATCAACGGGAGGCGATCAGCGGCAACACGTTGATAATAAGCGGTATAATCCCACGAGGTAAAGGCGTTGTCAGACCCGCCGTTGCGCGTCACAATCTCCGACAACTCGCCTGCGTTCATCTCATCTGTCCCTTTGAACATAAGATGCTCAAGGAAGTGCGCGATACCGCTTTTCCCCATCGGCTCATCTGCGGCGCCAACACCGTACCAGACTGTGTGCACAACAACCGGAGCACGGTGATCCTCAAGGACATAGACCTCTAGACCGTTGTCCAACTTGAACTGGCTCACATCGACCGCAAACAGGGGGGCAGCAATCACACTCATCAACACGGCAAGACTACGGATCATTGGACTACCTATCTAAAAGACTTCATCACATACTTGCGACACCGCGCACAAAGAACAAGCGGTGGTGACGGTGATGTGATCAAAGCTGTGGGATTGTTAACTGCGCGGTGGTGCAGATGGGACATTCACACCCAGCGCGCGCAAACGCCGCCACTCAGCAAAGGCGTCTAACGAAAAGCGCTTGTACGTCCGCTCATACTTGTCTTTTTTCCAAGGCAACCCGACCCATCCGCTACGCTTCAACTTCGTCGCATTATCTTGGGCCAAATCGGTGCGGATTGCGGGCTCAACGCCAAACCGCGACGCATAGGACACGATCCCGCCGTCGACGCCACCGCCCAGGTTGGGCCGTCCGCCAAGCGCAACAATCGCATCTGATTTTGGCTGTTGATCCGCCAAATTTCCGCCCTTGGGCGTAGGCGCCGGCAGAAGGGTAAAATCTGTTGGGGCTTCCAAAGGCTTTGAGGGGACAACCCCAAACTCGTCTGGTCCCGATGAAATCGCAGATGGACGCAACTCGGACTTTGGCGCGCACGCCGTAAAAGCAAGAAACGCCGCGAGGCACAAACCTGTATTTAGAGCCTTAACCTGCATGAATACCGTTCCTTAAGCCGCTTGCCTGTTTATCTGTAACGGATGCAAGCAAGGACGTCACGCCCGCTTTTTGTCTTCGCCCGTGAAAAGGATCAAACCGAACGCTCCGGCGAAAATCGCAATATCGGCGACATTAAACGAGTAGGGATTGGAAAAGCCACAGCACGACATGTTTAGAAAGTCCGCGACAGCCCCATAAACAACACGGTCAACGGCATTTCCCAGCGCCCCGCCAACGAGCATCCCCGCGCTCAGGTTCCCAATCGCAGAAAACCCTTCCTTGCGAACCCACGTCACCACCCAGATCGAAACACCGACAGCCAAGGCAACCCAGACCCAGCGCATAAGCGTGGCATAATCGGAAAATAGCCCGAAATTGACGCCTTCGTTCCATGCCATGCGGAACACGAGATACGGTTGGACCACAATGATTTCACCAACGGATCGAAGGTTGAGCGCATGCACCACAACCCACTTCGACATCTGATCAAGTAGGAAAATGATCAAAGCAGTCCAAAGAGTTAGGCGCATGCGCTCTCCAATTCGTTGTTGGTTACCCGTGGCCTAGTGGCGGAAGTGACGCATTCCGGTAAAGACCATGGCGAGACCGGCCTCATTGGCCGCATCAATTACCTCTTGGTCGCGCATCGAACCACCCGGCTGAATAACGCATGTCGCACCCGCCGCGGCCGCCTCAAGCAAACCATCAGCAAACGGGAAAAACGCGTCAGACGCCACAGCGGACCCGATCGTCAGCGGCTCGGACAAACCCATTGCATCTGCCATGCGCTCCGCCTTTTTGGCGGCGATAAGCGCACTATCAAGACGCGACATCTGCCCCGCGCCAACGCCAACCGTAGCTTGGTTCTTGACGTAAACAATGGCATTGGATTTGACGTGCTTGCCAACTTTCCACGCGAACAGCAGGTCTTGCAGCTGCTCTGGTGTCGGCGCTTTTTCCGTCATCACGCGCAGGTCGTCGAGACCGATAAAACCCGCATCTTTGTTCTGAACAAGCATCCCGCCCGCAACCTGACGCACCGTGTTGGAGGTCGCCAAAACGTCAGGCAAACCATCCGTAGTCAAAAGGCGCAGGTTCTTTTTCGCCGCGAAAATCTCTTTGGCCTCGTCGGATGCACCGGGTGCAATAACCACCTCGGTAAAAATCTCCACGATGGCTTTTGCCGTCTCGGCATCGAGTGCCTTGTTCAGCGCGACAATACCACCGAATGCAGACGTGCGGTCGCAATCGAATGCCTTTTGATAGGCCTCAAGGAGGGTCGCACCCTTTGCCACACCACATGGATTGGCGTGCTTGATAATCGCCACTGCTGCGGTTTCGGCAGGATTAAACTCGGCAACTAATTCAAACGCGGCATCGGTGTCGTTGATGTTGTTATAGGACAACTCTTTGCCCTGATGTTGAGTCGCGGTCGCGACACCTGCACGCGCGGAGCCGTCCACATAAAACGATGCCGTTTGATGCGGGTTTTCACCGTAACGAAGCGTCTGTTTGATCTGACCTGCGACCACACGGCGGCGTGGGGCGGTCTCGCCAATGGCATCAGCCATCCACGATGAAACAGCGGCGTCATAGGCACCCGTGCGGGCATATGCGATCTGCGCTAGGTTTTGACGAAACGCATAGGTCGTCTGACCGTCATTGGCGTTTAACTCGGCGATCAGGGCATCGTAGTCCTCGACATCCACGACCGTTGTCACAAACCCGTGGTTTTTAGCCGCCGCGCGGATCATTGCAGGGCCACCAATGTCGATGTTTTCGATCATCTCGTCATAATCAGCGCCACGCGCCAATGCCGCCTCGAACGGATATAGGTTCACAACCAACAAATCGATTGCACCGATACCGTGTTCGGTCATAGCGGTGACATGATCAGCGTTGTCGCGCAGAGCCAACAATCCACCGTGCACCTTAGGATGTAGCGTCTTGACGCGCCCATCCATCATCTCGGGAAAGCCCGTAACGTCCGAGACGTCTTTGACGTCCAAACCCGCATCGCGCAGCGTTTTGGCGGAACCGCCGGTGGAGAGCAGCTCGACACCTTTCTCGGCCAGTGCTTTGCCCAGTTCAACAAGGCCGGTTTTGTCGGATACGGAAAGAAGCGCGCGCTTTACAGGTGCGAGATCGGTCATGTGGCAGTCCCCAGATCAAATATCTAAATCAACTCAAAGTCTCGTCATCCATCTCAAGATCACGCAGGGTATTTGGCGTTTCCTGCGCTTTCGCGAGAGTCCAACGGACGCGGGTCGCATAATCCATTGCGGCGGCAGATAGAACCACTTGTTTGCTCGCGCGCGGTTTTAATCGCCCTTTTTCGAGATAAACGGACCTCTCAAGGCTCAAAGTCGCGCGACCGTCATGACGAAACACCCAAATTTCACCCGACTTTAGAGCGATCGAGACCGCCGCCCCGCCCATATCCAATTCGGCATCAACATCCGGATGAAGGTGAAACCGAACTTGAAACGGGATCCCCTGAAGTTTTTGACGATCCATCATTCGGTCGAATTGCTTTTCATCGGCGCCCGTAATCGTCGCAAGCGTATCTTCGCCCGCCAATCCACGGCCGTCATGGCTCAAATCGATTTGGCGCACGTGGGTCAATCCGTGAGTGCTCACATAACCATTGTGCCCCCCAACGAATCCGACGTCTTTGCCCCCATCACGCATTTCAATGCGAACGTCCGTTGGAACATCCACCAACAATTCACGCAGGTGTCCGCCAACCATCGTTTTCGGGCCAAGGCGCGATGACGAAAAGCCCTCGATCCCGAGTGTAGAATGAGACGGAGTCGCGCGTCCGGCACGGCGCCAATCGGGTCCAAAGGTAGCTCCCGACCCACAATTGACAATCACAGGCCGGCGACCCGAGGTCATCTCGAACGCTAAGGTCGATGCATGGGCATTAAACGATACAGGAACAGCAGGCGGTGGGGCTGCATCCGTAATTATGGATGTCCGCCCCGCATGAAGCCGCAAATACCCCATGTGAAGCCCCTCACCGGCAGCCTCTCGACTACCCGAGGCCGCCAAAGCATGGTCGAGCCGACCGTCAGCGCCGCGACCCCCACCGTGGAACCGCGCCAAACCGCCATCCGAATGGCGCAGCGCACGCAATGTTGGCGCAATACGCGTCAGGGCAGACAGGTGCGCATCATCGGCCACCCGCCCCGCCTCCGAAAGCGCGGATGCGGCCCACGTCAACAGCGTAAAGACCTCTAACAACTCTTCGGGGTTGCGTGTTGGCAAACCTCCCATCGCATCAATTCGCGCGTGACACTCATGCGCCAAAGCTTTCACTGCGGGTGCGACGTGATCTTCCATCCCCTGCAACGACAGACCCGCATAGATGAGGCCCGTCAGCGCCTCAAATCGCGGCAAGCCCTCAGAGGCCGTATGCCACCGGCGCGTCAGAAAAATGGTTTGTTGAGCAAGGGTCTTGTAAAAGGCATCGGATGTGGCGGTTTCCTGTCCAGACAGGAAAAAGAGCGCATGATTGATCCACCGGATGAGACGCCGTCCAGTCAAGTCGGGCGTCCACCCCGCACCAGACCCGTTCATATGGCGGCGCATCCATTCGTTGATCCAGTCATGCGTGCACGCCCGTGCGTTCACATCACCAACCGCCGCCAAATCGTCAAGCCATGCAAAGCCATGGAGATCTTCGGCAAAATCCGGTGTCGGCGGTGCGATGTCCCATATCGACGTACGCGGCGCCTCGACAAGATGCCCCGCGAACAAAAAATTGCCCGCGATCAACTGTCGTCCTTTGGCAAAAGAGCCCATGGATTTTGGTTCTGGCTGGGACACAAATCCCATCGCGGGCTTGGTCCGCGAGGCTCTCCACGCATGAATACGGTTCATGCGGCGAATGGTCTTTTCCCGCCAATCGTCTTTCCGCGACATTCGCGCCTGCCTCACTAAGTAATAACGTACGCCCACTCACGCGTGTGGGTCATCATTTTGGAGGCCACGATAGCGGGGCGAGGCATGTCTGTCATTGCCGTTTTACGACTTTTGCTTAGGTGTGGCGAAAAACCGTGATGAAGAACCCGTCCATACCGCCCCGATCCGCCCAAAAATCTGGTCGAGTGCGCAATCCTTCAGGGCCAATCCACTCGGGATCGACACCCTCAATTTGCAAAGCCTCCAAGTCCACAGTCAAACCCGCGTGACGCGCCAAGGCATCGCGCACTTGCTCCTCACCCTCATCGATCAGCAAACTACAGGTGCAATACACAAGCCGGCCACCCGGCTTGAGCAACGCCAATGCACGGTCGATCATGTGCTCTTGCAGCTCGAACAAAGACGGAAAATCCGATCCGTCTTTTGCATAGGGCAAATCGGGGTGACGTCGAATCGTACCCGTAGCGGTACATGGCGCATCAAGGAGAATTGCATCAAACGGCCCGCCCTCATATTCCAAGGCGTCACCGACTACGACCTGAGCAGACAAGCCGCAACGCGCGAGGTTCTCGGACACACGTCTCATGCGGATTTCAGAAATATCAAGCGCGGTCACATCCGCGCCCGTTGCCGCAATCTGCATGGTTTTTCCACCAGGGGCCGCACACATGTCCAAAACGTGCTCGCCCACCTGAGCCGCGAGAACGCGTGCCGGCAACGCCGCAGCCGCATCTTGAACCCACCAGTCGCCCGCATCAAAGCCCGCCAACTTGGTCACTTGAACCGCGCCCTCGACGCGTACAGAGCCCGTGGGCAAAACCGTCCCGTGAGTTGCACTTGCCACTGCCGCAACGTTTGCTTTTGCAGACAAATCAAGGGGGGCACCTTTGGCCTGAGCGACCTCCATCGCGGCAACGGTCGCCTTTCCAAAATCAGCAATCAATGGCTTTCGCAGCCACTTTGGCATCATCGGCGCAGGCAAGGTTTCCCACTTAGCCACCTCTCCCGACACCTTGCGCAGAACGGCATTCACCAGTCCCTTAAAATGCGCGGCTGTGGCGTTTTCTTTCACCAAGGATACATAGGCATTCACAACGCCGTGCGATGCCTCACCTGCGGCGCACATTTCATAGACACCCAAACGCAGCGCATTCATCACATGCGGGGCGGGCAACGTCGACAAATACGGCCCCAACATCCGGTCGCAGCGATCCATAAACCGTAGGCATTCTGTCGCGAGACGCTGTGCGCGCGCACGGTCATCAAACGCTAGAACGGCGGTTTTCTTTGTCAGAACTTCTGACAGTAGACGTTTTTCGATCGTCACCGCATCAAGCAATGCGAGGGCCACGCGGCGCGGATCAAGGCCCGCGACTTTAGGAGAACTTGTTTTCATGGTCATGGCGCGTATATCAGAATGAACGCACGAACAAGGATTAGACCATGATCGACACCCCTAAAAAACGCATCGTCATCAACGGGCGTGACATTTCCGACCTGCCACCCGCCGCCCAACGCGCCCTGATGGAGGCCGAGGAGCGCCGCCAAAAGACACAAGATGCCGTGGATGCCATGCCAATCGAGCTTGGTGGCCGCGATGGCCCCGAACCCGTTCGCTACGGCGACTATGAGAAAAAAGGGCTGGCGATCGATTTCTAGACCCTGAGGCCACCACGGTCGCTCATCGTATTGAGAATGTCGCGGATTGCCCCGTGCCACGATCTGCGGTGAACTTGATCTTTGTGCCGTTCACTTCAACAGTCTGGCAATTTGGGCCGAGGTCTTCAGCCCCAAAAAAGAGATCTCGGCAAAAATATCCCGCGTCCCACACCCATGCACCGGTGACATCTTTCCCAAACGCACGCCCGCTAATCGCGCCATTTTTGGACACCACCAACTCGATACCAAGCCGCGTCAGCGCGCGGCCCTCGACAGCACTCGTAAATTCAGGCCCGCTTTGGACACGCGCATATGTATCGGCAAGGGCGTGCAGCGGAGCACAGACTGCGCACAATAGAACAAAAGCTCGAACCATGAAAACTCCTAGATAATAACATCTAGGGTACGCGCCAAAGCTGAACACGGATTAAAAATCGCGCAATATTTTTGTAACGGGCCCGTATTTTTGTAACAGGTCAGTTTGTAACACACGGGCGTTACGCGCCCCTACAGACCCAGAACGTCCATCATATCATATTCACCCGGCTTTTTACCCTGCCCCCAAAGTGCGGCTTTCACGGCTCCTTTGGCGAACAAAGACCGGTCGGTCGCGACATGGCGTAGAATGACGCGATCCTCACCGCTGATAAACATAACATCATGTTCCCCCACAATGTCGCCACCCCGAATGGCCGAAAACCCGATATCGCCCTGCTTGCGCGCACCGGTTATTCCGTCCCGTCCAGACTCGCGTACATCATCCAATTTAACCCCACGCCCTTCAGCGGCAGCTTCGCCAAGCATCAATGCCGTACCGGAGGGGGCATCAACCTTGCGATTGTGATGTGCTTCGACCACCTCGATATCATATTCATCATCGAGCGCCTGTGCGACCATCTTTGTAAGCTTCGTCAATAGGTTAACGCCAAGAGACATATTCCCCGCACGAATGATCGTCGTGTGACGTCCAGCGGGTTCTAACTTGGCGATTTGTGTATCACTCATACCCGTTGTGCCAATCACGTGGACACAGTGAGCCTGAGCGGCCAGCGCGGAAAAGGCCAACGTTGCCTCGGGCGCTGTGAAATCAATCACGGCCTGCGCATGGGAAAACGCCTCTAGCGCATCATCTGTGACGAGCACGCCGAGGGCCGCGCCCCCCATTGCTTCGCCCACATCACGCCCGACCCAATCATGCCCCTCGCGCTCGACCGCGCCGACCAAAGTACACTTATCGGAGGCCATAACAGTTTTGATCAGCATTTGGCCCATACGGCCCGATGCGCCTGTGATAACGATGCCAGGAAGGTTGGACATGTGAGGTCTCCAGTGAAACAAGCGTGAATGACGTTGCGCGTGGTTTAGCGCGTGGTTCGTTATTTGGCAAAGGCTCGCTTGCATGAACGGGCAATCGGGCTTATCTGGCCCTTATGGCAAAACGATCTCATTCAGGCGGGCCAAGTGGCTCGCACCGCACTCTTCGCATAGGCGAAGCAATCCGCAGACGCCTGTCGGAGCTTCTCTCGCGTGGAGAAATTCATGATCCCGACCTCACCGCGATGTCTATTACCGTGGGCGAGGTCAGTGTGTCGGCGGACCTGCGCGTGGCAACCGCCTTTGTGCTGCCGCTCGGCGGGAAAGACGCGGAAACTGCATTGTTGGCGCTACGCAAAAATCGCGGCGAAATTCGCCATCACGTTGGAAAAGCTCTCGGCATCAAACACACTCCAGAGCTGCGATTTGCGCTCGACGATACGTTTGACCGCATGGATGCGACGCGGCGCATGTTTGCGGACGAACGCGTTCAGCGCGACATCAACAAAGACGACACCCCCGAGACCGACGAGGAAGAGTAATGGCCCGACGCAAAAAGGGACGCGAGCTCCACGGTTGGTTGATCGTGGACAAGCCCGCAGGCATGACATCTACGTCTGTCGTGAACAAAGTTCGCTGGGCGCTCAACGCCCAAAAAGCAGGCCATGCAGGCACGCTTGACCCTGATGCAACGGGCGTTTTGGCCGTAGCTTTGGGGGAGGCTACAAAGACTGTTCCTTTCATTACAGACGCATTAAAATGCTACCGTTTTTCCGTTCGTCTTGGTCAAGCGACCAACACGGATGACGCCGAGGGCGAAGTGCTCAGCGAAAGCGACATGCGCCCGTCTGACGATGACATAAAAGCGGCCCTCGCACCATTTCGCGGTGACATCATGCAGGTGCCACCCAAATTTTCAGCCGTAAAAATCGACGGCGAACGCGCCTACAAATTGGCCCGCGATGAGGCCGACTTCGAGATCGCCGCTCGCCCGCTTTATGTTGATATGCTTAGCTTTATTGAGCGCACAGACGACGACCACGTTTTACTCGAAATGGTCTGTGGCAAGGGTGGCTACGTGCGCGCAATTGCGCGCGATCTTGGCGCGGCCCTAGGGTGTTTTGGCCACGTCGAATGGCTACGCCGCGAGTGGTCCGGCCCATGGGATGCCAGCGATGGAATCACCATTGAGGCCATCGATGAGCATGCAAAGACTGACGCGCTCGACGCCTATATTCGTCCCATACAAGAGGGCCTGTCTGATCTGGACGAAGTGCGTTGTACGCCTGATGGCGTTATCCGCTTGGGCCATGGCAATCCCGGTATGGTCTATCCGGCTGACGGCGTGGAATATGGCGACGAAGTTTGGGCCTCATTCGAGGGACGCCCCGTTGCGGTCGGTGTTTTCAAATCTGGCGAATTGCACCCCTCACGTGTGTTTAACCTGTAAGGCTGCCTTGCGCAGACATTCGCAAACCGCCAACTATATTGAATGATCACGCGCACACATATCAAGGGCGATGCCCCATCCGTTGCTATCTATTCTGACTGTGAAAGATACAGATATTCTTTGACCCGCACATGGGACACGCAGGGCCGCAAAGCCCTGTTTGTGATGCTCAATCCATCCACCGCGACCGAAGTGCAAAACGACCCGACCGTGGAACGGTGTGAGCGCCGCGCGCGTGTGTTGGGGTTTGGGGCGTTTTGCGTGACCAACATCTTTGCGTGGCGCGACACCGACCCTAAAAATATGCGCGCCGCGGCTGACCCGATTGGCCCCGAAAACGATACAACCATCTTAGATTTTAGCGGTTGGGCCGACGATATTATATGTGCATGGGGGACACATGGTGCGCACTTGTCGCGTGGCGCAACCATTGAGGCACTGTTGCGCGAAACAGGTCGCGATCTATATCACCTTGGCCTATCGAAAGCAGGGCACCCAAAGCATCCGCTCTATATTTCTTATGAGAAAAACTTGGAACTTTGGCGTTAAGCGAGGCCGGCCCAAGCGCCTAAACCCCCGTCACGGTAACAACGCCAGGGTCCAAATCAACGATGCCCGTTACGGTCGCAATAGATATAGAATTCAACCTGATAACACTCGACAGGCCATCGTCCGTTGGCGTTATACCAAGGACAACAGGTCCATCTGCTGCGGTCACGGGATCAACCTCGATCGTAATGGTATCGACGCGCGGGTCAAAGTCCGCGATCTCGATCGTTGGCTGACCTGTCTCAGAATCAAACTCCATCACGAATGCATCGCGGCCAGTCCCGCCGTGCAAATAGTAATCTGAATGCGCGTCCGATCCTGCGACCAAGGTGTCGTCACCATCCCCGCCATACAGAATTGCCGATCCATCGCCCGCAAAAATCTCGTCGTCGCCTGCATTCCCGAACACAATAGCCGCGTCATCGCCGGTCCCGATTGTATCCGCCCCAAGACCCCCCGTCACAACGTTGAGCGTCCCGTTGGTGTCGAGTGATGCAACGCCATCCACAACGCGGATGGTCGCGTCACTCCCGCCTTGCTGGCGGTCGTCAGGCAACGCCAAGGCGTCACCACTATCATCGAGTGTGTAGGTCGTGATCTCACCACTTTGGTCGCCCGTTACATTTTCAACCGCAGTATTGGCGTCTAGCACATCATCTAAATCCGAGCCGATTGGCCCCGGCAATGATGGCGCATCTGGATCGGAAAGCATTGATAAATCATCAGAATTTGAGCCAACGGGTCCAGCCATCGCGATCTCTTCGGGATCATTTGGCAAGAGGGCGGGTGGATCATCGCCGCCCAACTCCCTTTGTGTACTCGACACCAACGCGGAGCCAGACAAAAGCTCTGCCAGCCCCGACGATGTCGCCTCCTCATCTGACGGCGGCGGCACCGACATGTCGTCTGATGCGTCATCCTCATCGGGCGCAGACGCGTCGACAAACATGAATGCAGCGGGAAGGATTCCCAATAGTGCAAAGGCCCATAACATGCGCTTACCCCCTAAAACGAAACACGTCTTACATACGCCAACACGTCCTTTTTTCGCAGCGAAAGATACGAACAACTTAACCTAAACGCTTGTTAAGCATCGCAAAATTTCAACACCTACGGTTCTAGGCTATTGTTTTTTCTGTGAAATCTCTTATCCTTTTTGCCATGACACATCCAAATTTACCAACCGACGATCTGGCTGCTTTGACAGCCGAGATTCACCGATTGAATGAACATCGCTTTGTTGCAATTCACAACTCAACTTGGAAATTGATGTGGTTTCAATTACTTAGAGGCCTTGCATTCGGGTTCGGGTCTGTGGCCGGAGCGACGATATTGGTGTCTATCGTTGGTTTTATTCTCAATCAGATGGAAGTTGTTCCAATTGTAGGCGAATGGGCCAAACAGTTGGCGACCGAAATCATGACCGATACGCGACAGATCGAGGCGGGTCAGTAAATCGACACGGTCATAAACTGCTTCCTTTTTTGAAGGAATCCGCCTATACGCGCCCATCCGTGCAGGAATGTGCGGTGATTCATGGGCCTTGCTGGACGACATCCCGGCCTGCGCCGTCTTCGTACCCTAACCTTTAAAGGAGACCCCGATGTCGATTACTGTAGAAGAAAAAACACGCCTAATCAAAGAGTTCGGCACCAAAGACGGCGACACTGGTTCGCCCGAAGTTCAGGTTGCTATCCTCTCCTCGCGTATCGCGACGCTCACCGAGCACTTCAAAACACACAAGAAAGACAACCACGGTCGCCGTGGCCTTCTTATGATGGTTGCGAAGCGCCGTAAGCTTCTTGATTACACGAAGTCAAAAGACGAAGCACGTTACCTTGACCTGATCAAGCGTCTCGGCATCCGTCGCTAAGCTGACCGACAGTTATGTGAAAAGCGCGTCCTTCGGGGCGCGCTTTTTTCATGCGCGGGCCTGACATCCGACATCAGAATTTCAACACCATTCAGACACATAGATTAAGATGTTTCACATGTTTGAGGCGGGCTGTTTGATAAGTTTCATACCTTTAGGGCGGGCTATTTAAACATTTCCCGACATCAAAACGCCACTTCACCCCATCTCAAAACCGCCAAAACCGGCCCCAACGCTTAACGCGACTTGTCCGCCTTTTGGATGATCCGTGCCACCTGCGTGCCAATCAATCGCGAGGCCTTTACCGAAGGGTGGATCATATCCAGACCGTGCATGGAGCGATCCCCGTCTGGCGTCAGGTCGGCCAAGGACAAAAACGTCACGCCTGAGTCGCGCTGCGCCATATTTGTGATGCGCTCCTCAAGCGTATTGCCGAACGGCAAACAGACATCGATGACGCTACCAACGCCCGGACTGCGCAAATAGCCGATGTAAACGATACGTGCGCCCGTTGCACGAATGCGCGCGATGAGTTTGGGAATGTCGCCCGTCTGGCCCGTTGGATCAATCATGCGCGATATGCGGCGATCACAGGCCCTGCATCCGCACCCCAAAAACAAATCATTGCCGCCACCGGTCATAATAACCCAATCCCACCCTTTGGGTTGAAATTGGCTGTCAATGCGCATGCCAAGCGCCCCCGTGATCGGCAAGGCGTGAATGATCTTTGCACCGCCCACCGAGTTATTTATGACGGGCTCGCCCAACTGTTTGGCCACAACATCGGCAATCGATTGCCCCGAAACGCCGTGCCACGCCATGAGCGAGTCGCCAATGGCGAGAATACGCGGCGCGTCCTGTGCGGTGGCGGGCGCGCACAGAGCAAAGAACAGGCCACTAAAGAGAGCAAACAAACGGAACAAATTAAACCTCACGACGTCAGGAGCGATGGTGACAAACGCAGTATCGCACAACTCTTTGCGGAAGTTTACAGATTTCTAGACGCGCTCGGTAATGGTCGGTCTAACACAACATTCGGTGAGAAAAACTGTCGTGGGGAGGTGGGTGATGTAAGACAAAGCACCATTTCGTTGCAGCTACACCAATGACTGCTTTTGCGAGCCGTTCAACAAAAGTGGTTTTGGCGGGCGGCATGATGAAACCCCACGAGCTGCCACTACTTGCGATTATCGTTGTCCTCGCTCGTATGCACGGCTTTTGAATCTGTCGGCGCTTCAGCGCGGTCGAACATACCGTAGTCACGAACCACGCTCGCAATCCGAAGGCGGTAGTCGTCAAAGACGCCGTCCCGTCCTTTGGCCTGCGCCCCTCGATGGGCATTCAGCGTACGCCACCGTGCGATTGCGGCCTCATCTTCAAAGAATGATAGCGACAGAACTTTACGCGGGTCCGTCAGGCTTTGAAACCGTTCAACCGAGATGAAGCCCTCAATCCGGTCAAGCATCGGACGCATTTCGGCGGCGATATCAAGGTATTCATCCTTACGACCTGTCGCGGGCTCAACTTCAAATATAACAGCAATCATATTTATACCTGCGCGCCGTGGGGCGTGGAAACGAGCTTTAGAAAAGTCCGGTCCTCGCGCAGTAGGAATTTCTCTTTTTGGGCAAATTCGTAGTTTTCGCGCCCAAGCGGATCATCAGCCAATCTGGCACGATACGCTTCATAATCCGCGAGGCTTTTTACATTATAGATGCCATAGGCCAATGTGCTGGACCCTTCGTGCGGCGCGTAATACCCAATGAGATCGGCACCGCAGCGTGGAATCGCTTGTCCCCAATTGCGCGCATATTCCCCAAATTGGGCTTTCTTCGTCGGGTCGATTTCGTATCGGATCACGCAAGTCAGCATTTCAGGCTCCTTTTCAAAACTGTTGAGCCGTTTCTATCTTGTTGCCGTGGATAAATACTTCGACTACGCTCGAACTATGAAAGAGGGTCCTGATATTGCCCACATCGCCGCACTGATCGGTGATCCGGCGCGTGCGAACATGCTGACTGCTTTAATGAGCGGGAAGGCATTGACGGTGAGTGAGTTGGCCCACGAGGCTGGCGTGACCATCCAAACCGCCAGTTCGCATCTTTCGAAGCTTGATCAAGGCGGCTTATTACGACCGCGCAAACAAGGACGGCATAAATACTTTTCGCTTTTCAGTGATGACGTTGCCCATGTTCTTGAGGGTCTTATGGGGCTTGCCGCAGGATCAGGCCATTTGCGCAAACGCACTGGCCCAAAAGATACGGAGCTGCGCAAAGCGCGTGTCTGCTACAACCATCTCGCCGGGGATATGGGGACGCAGCTGTTCGACAGCCTAATGGCGCAAAGGCACCTTGTTCTGGTTGGTAAGGATCTGAACCTGACCGACAGCGGCGCACATTTTGTGGCAGACTTCCAGATTGATCTCTATGGCTTACAAAGCAACCGGACACCGCTTTGCCGCGAGTGTCTGGATTGGAGCGAACGCAGGTCACATTTGGCAGGAAGCCTTGGCCGTGCCTTCCTGAGCCGCTTTGAAGAGATGTCATGGGCGAAGCGAGACCAGAAAACCCGTGTGGTGACTTTTAGCAAGGTTGGTGCGCAGGAATTTGAAAAGCTGTTTGCCGTTGAATGATAGCGGGACGTATCAAAGTAATTCACTTATGGAACATGCAGAAGCGGCCGCTTGTCACGCTGCCAAAAACCCGGTGCAAAACTTGAGTGGGTTTTGATTGCACTTCAATAACGGTCATCCATGCATAATGCAGCATCGGACACAGTGGGCTCAAACCGCACCGAGGCCCCCCGCTCACCCCATTCAAGTTGGTATTCGCGGGAGAGCCCGCGGGACACGCGCACAGACCCACAGACGCCCACTCATGCACCCCCTTCCCAAAAGCCCTCATTTGCTATATGTGCGCGGCATATCTGAGACGTATGTGCGACGACCCCCGCACAGCGAAAGATAGATACGCGGGGTCGGCGGCAATGCGGCCGCCATATATAACGGGAGACCCGACAGGGGTCGGGAGTGCTCCCAATTAGGATAACTAGATGTTCAACGAAGTGAAAAAATCTATCCAGTGGGGCGAAGAAACGCTGACACTGGAAACGGGCAAAGTTGCCCGCCAAGCTGACGGCACCGTCATCGCCACTCTGGGCGAGACCTCCGTTATGGCCAACGTAACGTTCGCCCGCCAGCAAAAACCAGGGCAGGATTTCTTCCCGCTTACGGTTCACTACCAAGAGAAATACTATGCTGCCGGTAAAGTTCCGGGCGGCTTTTTCAAACGCGAAGCGCGTCCAACGGAAAAAGAGACGCTGACTGCGCGTCTCATCGACCGTCCGATCCGCCCGTTGTTTGTGCCGGGTTTCAAAAACGAAGTGCTCGTGATGTGTACCGTTTTGTCCCACGACCTCGTCAACGATCCCGACGTTGTTGCCATGATCGCAGCCTCCGCGGCTCTGACGATCTCTGGCGCGCCGTTCATGGGCCCAATCGCCTGTGCACGCGTTGGTTATGAAGATGGCGATTACATCCTCAACCCGACTGTCGACGACATGCACATGTTGCGCAACAACCCCGAGCAGCGTCTCGATCTGGTTGTCGCAGGCACCAAAGACGCCGTGATGATGGTTGAGTCCGAAGCATACGAGCTTTCCGAAGACGAAATGCTTGGCGCTGTGACCTTTGCACACGAGCAAATCCAGCCTGTTATCGACCTGATCATTGATCTGGCCGAAGATGCAGCCAAAGAGCCGTTCGACTTTCAGGCGCCTGACTACTCCGCCTTGTCCGCTGCCATTAAGGCTGCTGGAGAAGCATCCATGAAAGCGGCCTACGCGATCACGGACAAGCAAGAGCGCGTTGCCGCTGTGTCTGCTGCCAAAGAGGGTATCAAAGCCTCCTTGAGCGAAGAGCAGCTTGAGGATCAAAACCTCGGCGCCGCTCTCAAGAAACTCGAGTCTTCGGTTCTGCGCGGCACTGTCGTCAAAGAAGGCAAGCGTATCGATGGTCGCGCACTCGATGAGATCCGTCCCATCCTGTCCGAAACCGGCATCTTGCCCCGCACACACGGCTCCGCCTTGTTTACACGCGGCGAGACACAGGGTTTGGTTGTGACCACACTCGGCACCGGCGACGACGAACAGATGATCGACGCGCTCACCGGCACGTATAAATCGAACTTCATGCTGCACTATAACTTCCCTCCCTACTCGGTCGGTGAAGTTGGTCGTGTGTCTGGCCCAGGTCGTCGCGAAATCGGCCACGGTAAATTGGCATGGCGCGCGCTTCAGGCTGTTTTGCCTGCTGCAACCGACTTCCCATACACCGTGCGTGTTGTGTCCGAGATCACTGAGTCCAACGGCTCGTCCTCAATGGCGTCCGTATGTGGTGGCTCCTTGTCCATGATGGATGCGGGCGTTCCGCTCAAATCCGCTGTGGCGGGTGTTGCTATGGGTCTGATCATGGAAGACGATGGCGAATACGCCATTTTGTCCGACATCTTGGGCGACGAAGATCACCTTGGCGACATGGACTTCAAAGTGGCCGGCACCGAGGCGGGTATCACCTCGCTGCAAATGGACATCAAGATCGCGGGTATCACGCCAGAGATCATGGGCAAAGCCTTGGCTCAAGCCAAAGCGGGCCGTTTGCACATCCTTGGTGAGATGAACAAAGCTCTGTCTGGCGCGGGCGACTTCTCCGTGCACGCACCACGCATCGAGACGATGCAGATCCCAACGGATAAAATCCGCGAAGTGATCGGTTCGGGCGGCAAAGTGATCCGTGAAATCGTTGAATTGTCTGGCGCAAAAGTCGACATCAACGACGAAGGCATCATCAAAATCGCATCCGCGAACGGTGAGGCAATCCAAAAAGCTTACGACATGATCCACTCGATCGTCGCCGAGCCTGAGGAAAACAAGGTCTACAAAGGTAAAGTCGTGAAGGTCGTCGATTTCGGCGCATTCGTGAACTTCTTTGGCAAGCGTGACGGCCTCGTGCACGTCTCCCAGATCGAAAACCGCCGCCTCAACCACCCGTCTGACGTGCTCAAAGAAGGTCAGGACGTTTACGTGAAACTCCTCGGCTTCGACGACCGCGGTAAAGTCCGTTTGGCCATGAAAATGGTCGACCAGACAACAGGCGAAGAGATCGCAGAAGAAAAGTCCGAGGAGTAATCCTTAGGCTACGCCCCGAGCCTTTTGGGCTCGGGGCTACTCACGTTTACACTGCAAATTTCAGCATATTGGAACTTTTGCACTGCGGATGCGATATTGACCGCAGCTTGAGATTATTAAATATCATTCAAAATAGTTTATCGGTCAAAACCTAAGCGAGGGCATACAGTTGCCAACATTAATTAGACCGCGCAAGTTGCGCACAGACAAAGAACCCCTCTCTGAGCAGTCTTGGAAGCAACTACGGGCGTTCGACGCGCTGTCGGAGGCACCAGATACAGCGACCAATCTAAGTCTGAGACAGTTACGAAATCCGCTCTCCAAAGTTCCCCGTTCGCAACGTGGTGTGGAATGGACGGAACGCGTTGTCATCGCTTACTGCATAAAACAACAACGCAGCCCGCGCGTCAGATCACTGAGGCGCCGCATTATTGGGTATTGGGAGGAAAACGGAAAGCCCGAGAACGCACAGGATTTTGCCATGCGCGTTGAACGCGCTTTATTGGCCGGCGACCCATCCCAAAAAAGCTTTTTTCTTCATTTCGAGACCCGTGACGGCGCGGAGACCGCAAAAGAGCTGCACGACGTTCTAACCACTCTAAAAGAATTGGGCCTCAATGTTTTCCTGAATTCTGGAACGCTTCTTGGAGCCGTGCGGGACCAAACGTTCATCAAGCACGATGACGACATGGACATCGGAGTTATTGTTAATTCGACACAACCCCTCGATGTAGCAGATGAACTTATCGCGCTGCATAAGGTGCTCAAGGCTAAACTCGACCTTCCAATCAAGACGTCTTTCAACAGTCCAGTTCTAAAAATAAAGTTGGCATCCGACATCGTATTGGACATCTTTCCAACGTGGTTTCAGGATGGAAAAGTTTACATATGGCCGCACACATTTGGCGAACTGACAAAAGCCGATCTTTTACCATTGAAAACAATATCTATGCACGGCTATGAGATGCCCGTTCCCGCTGAACCCGAAAAAATGCTTGCTCTAAACTACGGTGAACAATGGAAAGTTCCCGATGCAGGGTTTTCATTTCCATGGGCAGAGGCAAAAATCCGCCACAAAATTCTGTTAGAACGCTACCGCTCCAAGGTCAAATGGTACGCTTTTTTCTCTTATTTCAAGCGTGGTTGAGATAGCGTCATGACAACAATCATCACCTACGGCACATTTGATTTGTTTCATCTCGGCCATGTACGCCTTCTACACCGCCTATCAAACCTTGGCGATCGTTTGATCGTTGCCATTTCCACGGATGAATTCAACGCGATCAAGGGTAAAAAGTGCATCATGCCTTTCGAGCACCGCATGGAAATTGTTGAAGCTTGCCGATACGTGGATAAGGTAATTCCGGAACGCAACTGGGAACAAAAGCGCGAAGATGTCGTGCGCGAAGGCGCGGATATTTTTGCTATTGGTGACGATTGGGAGGGAAAGTTCGATTTCCTAACCGACTTATGCGAGGTTATCTATTTGCCGCGCACTGATCATGTATCGACCACGCAGTTGCGCGAGACAGTACTTGATATTTACGCAGATAAATCGGGCAAATAGCCGCAGAAAACGTCACGAAAAAGGCCACCCCTAGGGGTGGCCTTTTTGTTTTGTTGAGAACCCACCTTACTTCGGATCTTTGGCGAAGCGTAGGTAGGGTAGTTTTTTGTCGATTGCGCCGAATTTGGCTTCGGCGGCGGCGTCGTCTAGCGATAGGGCGACGATGACGTCTTGGCCAGTTTCCCAGTTGGCGGGGGTGGCGAGGGGGACGCCGTAGGTTTTTTGCAGACCATCGAGCGCACGTAGCACTTCGGCAAAGTTGCGGCCCACGGACATTGGGTAGGTCATGATCAACTGCACCTTTTTATCCGGCGAGATGATAAAGACCGAGCGCACAGACGCGCTATCGGCGGCGGTGCGCCCATCGGGCAGGTAGGCCTCGGCGGGCAGCATATCAAACGCCTTGGCGACCGCCAGATCGGTGTCCGCGATGATCGGGAAGCCCGCTTTGGCCCCTGCAAATCCCTCGATGTCCGCTTTCCACTGAACGTGCTCTTCGGGGCCATCGACGGACAGGCCGATAACCTTGGTACCGCGCGCGGCCCATTCGTCGGCCAGCTGTGCAACAGCACCGAATTCGGTGGTGCACACGGGTGTGAAATCCTTGGGGTGGGAAAACATGATTGCCCAGCTATCGCCAATCCAGTCATGGAACGTAATTTCGCCCTGATCGGTCATGGCGGTAAAGTTTGGAACGATGTCGTTAATGCGAAGGCCCATGGTCTTCTCCTTTTGAGTCTCTATGGCGTCTCGTTACATTAGATATATTCTAAATTCGGAATTAAAAGTCCCTGACAGAGCCATGCGACAATTTTACGTGGGCCGCGCAGCGCCGCTAAAACGGACACTTTGACATGAACGACATCCCCTTGCCCCCATCGGGATGGCGAAAGCGAAGGTTCTCGGCATGCAGCATAAGACGCGGAGCGTTAAGCGCCTCGCCAGTCGCATAGAACGGATCGCCCAAAATCGGGTGGCCCAGCGCAAGCATATGCACGCGCAATTGGTGCGAACGGCCTGTTTTGGGAAAGAGGCGCACACGAGTCGCGGGGACATCATCCTCATAGCGTTGAACCCGCCAATCCGTGACCGCTTGGCGGCCCGTTTCATGGCACACCATTTGGCGCGGGCGGTTCGGCCAATCTGACGTCAGGGGCAAATCAACGGTGCCGGTTCGCTCGGCCATCGTGCCGTAGACGCGGGCGACATAGGTCTTTTTTGTCTGACGTTTTTCGAATTGCAGGCCAAGGTGGCGTTGCGCATGGGCGGTGAGCGCAAAGACCATCACACCACTGGTGTCGCGGTCCAGACGGTGCACCAAAAGCGCCTCGGGAAACGCCGCCTGAACCCGCGTGATCAAGCAATCTGACAGGTGTTCGCCCTTACCCGGAACGGACAACAACCCCGCGGGCTTGCCCATAAGCAAGACCTCATGGTCGGCGTGGATCACGTCGAGGGGCACATCGGGCGGGGTGTATTCGGTAAAGTTCAACGTGTTCATGCCGCCCGCCTACCACGCGGGGGCAACATCCGCAAAGACCCGATCAAGAAGGGACTGCAAGCGCGTGGCATCCTCGGATGTGAAAGCGGCCGGAAGATCGCTATCGATATCAAACACGGCGATGAGTGCGCCGGACGCGTTGCGCACGGGCAAAACCAATTCGGATCGTGTGGAGGACGCGCAGGCAATGTGTCCCTCAAAGGTCTCGACATCATCAACCAACTGCGCCTCACCCGTGCGCGCACATGCGCCACACACACCGCGCGAAAACGGAATGACAAGACAGCCGTGCCCGCCCTGATAGGGACCGATTTTCATGAGATCAGGGGCGACAACACGGTAAAAACCCGTCCAATGGAACCGCGTGTCACTATGGTGCACCTCACACGCAAGCGTCGCCATTAATGCAACGGCATCGGTTTCACCCTGTGTGAGGGCGAAAATGCGCTGATCCAAACCGCTGTCCATATTCACAAGACCCTTTTTGTTGTGACGTGCAAACCCGCTCTTAACGATTTGCACCTACGGTATGCAAGAGTTGGAACGATAGGTATGCCGATGAAACTGACCCATAAAGATTTTGACGATCTTCGTCTTATTACTGTTGAAGAGGACCGTATTGACGCGGCGAGCGCCATCAAATTCAAGGATGGCATACGAAATTTGACACAAGACGCGCCTGATCGTGTGTTGTTGGATCTGGCGCAGGTCGGGTTCCTTGATAGCTCCGGCCTCGGTGCGGTTGTCGCGTGCATGAAGGCGCTCGGCAATGGAATGACCCTTGAGCTGGCCGCGCTACAGCCCCCTGTCGAACGGGTTTTTCATCTCACACGAATGAATACAGTGTTCAAGATTCATACCCGCGTGTCCGATGCGACCACGGACACAGAGCATGCATCGTAGGGCTGAGCAAAACCTGTCTGTCACACAGGGGCAAATGAGCCATCGCATGGCATTGAACGCGTCTCAGAAATCGGTGCGCAAGGCGTTGCGCGCAATAAAGGCGCAATTGGACGACCACGGGGTCTTACCCGACGATCTCGCATCCATTGAGCTGGTGCTCGCTGAGGCGCTCAATAATATTGTCGAACACGCTTATAGTGGCGCAGACAAGGGCCTCATCGAAGTGGCCCTCTCTATGGATGTGAACGAATTGGCGTTTCAAATTACAGATCGCGGTCTGCCTATGCCAAATGGAGAGCCACCCAAAGGGACGCTTGCGCCTATGACGGGTGACATATCAGAGCTACCAGAGGGTGGATTCGGATGGTTTTTGATTCATGAATTGGCGCATGATCTTGCTTATGTGCGCCACGGGTCGTCAAACGTCTTTAGTTTTCGCATGAACACCGCTGACAACACGGACTGACCTAACGACAGCGAAAGCGCGGTCTCCCATTAGTTCATTTGAAACTGAAGCGGGTATGTCCCATCCTCGAAGGGGCCGAACAAATCGGGAAGGTCGGGATGTTCCACAGGAACGCCAGAGTAATCCGCAATCAGGTTTTGCTCTGACACGTAGGCGAGGTAATAACTCTCCTCGTTCTCGGCCAGCAAATGATAAAACGGCTGATCTTTTTTGGGCCGACTGGCCTCTGGTATATTGTCGTACCATTCTTTGGTTTTAGAATATGTAGCGTCGACATCAAAAACCACGCCCCGAAAGGAATGCTTTCGGTGCTTCACGACTTGACCCAGATGATATTTGGCGCGCGTCTTTAACATGACATTGCAACCCCCGTTTCTGGTTAGTAGACCGTTAAACAGCGTGCTGTCCACGGTGGGGAGCCAAAAATTTAGGAAACAGTCTGTGCAACTTGTCCTAACAGTCCTTGAAATCGTCTCCCCCGTCTTCATCCTTGCCCTGATCGGATTTGGATGGGTCAAAGCGGGACATGAATATCGCATCGAGTTCGTGACGCGCCTTGCGATGACGCTTTCCATCCCTGCACTCATCTTTGTAGCACTTGTAAATGCAAAGATTGAACCCGCCGCGCTGACATCGCTGCTCATGGCGGCCACGGTCGGGTTTGCCGCGGTCACAGCTGTCGCCTTTGTCGCTGTGAAAGTGTTTAAACTGGAAATCCGCACATATCTCGCACCCCTTATTTTCGGCAATACCGGGAACTTGGGGCTACCACTCGCATACTTCGCATTCGGTGACGAAGGTCTAAGCTACGCCGTTGTCGTCTTTGCTGTGATGGCGCTGTGGTCGTTCACATTTGGCGTTTATGTGACGGCCGGTGGCGGACATCCGGGCAAAGTGATCAAAGAACCCCTCGTTGGGGCCACCCTTTTGGGGGGGCTATTTTTGTGGCAAGGCTGGACGCTTCCGACCTTTGCGATGAACACACTGGATCTTCTCGGTCAGATTGCGATCCCTGTCATGCTGATCACGCTTGGCGTTGCCATGGCCCGCTTGCAGGTCAACAGCATGGGCCGCGCCGTGGCGCTATCGTTGGGCAAGGTTATCTTGTGCGCGGGCATCGCCGCCGTTGTCGGACAATGGTTTGATCTCGCGCCCGTCCCCTTTGCCGTCTTGGTGGTTCAACTCGCCACTCCGGTCGCGGTGACCTCTTATATGTTGGCGGAAAAATACGGTGCACAGGCGCAAGAGGTCGCGGGACTTGTCGTGGCATCAACGTTTTTGTCGGTGATTTACCTGCCTGTGCTGCTCGGTTTGTTGCTCTGATTATCGCCGAATGCGATCACGGTCACGCGAAAGCCATTTCACGAATGCGCAAATTCGGGTAGAGTGTAAAAAACTATAAAAAACACTTGAGAGGCAGTCATGCGTAAAGCATTCCAAACGGTCGCACTATTGGTATTGGTGTCGGCCTGCGGCAGTGGCAACCATTCCGCGCCGCGAAACCTAGACAATGCATGCTCCATCGTGAGCCAGCACCCGAATTATCTACGCGCGATGAAACGCGCAGAGCGCAAATGGGGCATTCCCGTTAACGTTCAAATGGCGACGATTTACCAAGAGAGCAAATTCATTGGGAACGCGCGTACACCCCATAAATTTGTCCTTGGTGTGATCCCGATGGGGCGTCAAAGCTCGGCATTTGGCTACGCACAAGCGCTCGACGGCACATGGGATGAATACCGCAAGGCCGAGGGCGGATTTGGCGCGCGGCGCGACCGGATCAATGACGCTACGGATTTCATGGGCTGGTATATGGCGCAATCCACCGATCAACTCGGGATTTCAAAAACCGATGCCCGTGCGCAATACCTCGCATATCATGAGGGTCGCACAGGCTATAGACGCGGCAGCTACCGCGCAAAATCATGGCTGATGCGTGTGTCGTCCGAAGTTGGATCACGCTCGGTCACATATGCCGCACAGCTACGCGCCTGTGGTAAACTTTGAACGCACACATCGTGTAATAGCAAAGGGCGGCCCAATGTGGCCGCCCTTTTTGTATCTAAACCGGTCTGATCGGCCGGCGTCACTCCAACGGCGTGCCGCGCCGATCCGCCTCGGCGCCGATGTTGAATTTTGCATCCGACACGGCGCCACCAAGGCGCATTTTGGTCAGGCGCATGGTCGTCGATCCGCCTGTATCATCATGCACAATCCACGCTTTGAGAATGGGTGTGTCACTAAAAATAAGATCGATCGAGCCATATTCGGGGTGTGATGGATCTTGGGCACGCACCACGGTATCGCCATTTTTCTCGGTGTGAGAGACGACCATCCGCGCCTGATCCAAATTCACGTTATTTTTGAGAATAACGTTGAGCGGCGTTTTTGAGAGGGGAAACCGCATCGGCGGCTCATTAGATCCGGCGTCAAACACAGCCACTTGCCCACCGGCGGTGAGCACCAGATCATTGGACGCCGCGTATTCCAAACGCATCCGGCCCGGTCGTTTTATCGTCAACACACCGTTGGACTTTGAGCCATCATCATTGGTTTGGACAAAATCGGCGCTGACCGTGCCAAGTGTATTGAGATATTGGGACAACTGGGCGAGCGACAGTTTTTCCGCCGCAGCGGGTGCAGCAAGCGCGAAGAGACAAAGGGCGGGCGCCAAGGCGATACGAGTAAAGATCATGGATTAGATATAGGCATCCTACCGCGGGCTTTCACCCAAAAAGAAATCACGCGGGCATAATTCCGCGTGATTTCATGTTTCAGAATTTTAGATCGGCATCTGGCTTTCGGGGACCAAAATTTCGCGTTTGCCCACGTGGTTGGCCGAGGACACAACGCCCTCGTCCTCCATCTGTTCGACCAATCGCGCGGCCTTGTTGTAGCCAATCGACAGCTTGCGCTGAATGTAGGAGGTCGAGCACTTGCGGTCTTTGATCACAATCGCCACGGCGGTGTCATAGAGCGCATCCTCGCTATCGGAGTTGCCACCGGTCAGGCCCAAGACGGCGTCGATATCGCTTTCCTTGTCACCCGCAGGGCCCTCAACCACGCCACCAACATAATCAGGGGGACCGTAGGCCTTGAGGTAGGACACGATTTTCTCAACCTCTTCGTCCGACACGAACGGCGCGTGGCAGCGCATGATCCGACCGCCGCCGCCCATGTAGAGCATGTCACCCATGCCCAAAAGCTGTTCGGCGCCCTGCTCGCCCAAGATCGTGCGGCTATCAATTTTAGACGTCACTTGGAACGAGATACGCGTTGGGAAGTTGGCCTTGATCGTGCCGGTGATCACGTCCACGGACGGGCGTTGTGTCGCCATGATCAGGTGGATACCCGAGGCGCGCGCCATCTGTGCGAGACGTTGAATACAGGCCTCGATCTCTTTGCCTGCGACCATCATCAGGTCGGCCATCTCGTCGACGATCACGACGATATAGGGAAGTGTTTCGGGCTGAAACTCTTCGGTTTCGAAAATGGGATCGCCTGTATCATCGTCAAAGCCGGTCTGAACAGTGCGCGAAAACAGCTCGCCTTTGCCAAGCGCATCTTTGACGCGACCATTGTAGCCGTCGATGTTGCGCACGCCCATTTTGGACATCTTGCGGTAACGATCCTCCATCTCAGCCACGGCCCATTTCAGAGCGACAACGGCCTTTTTCGGGTCGGTCACAACGGGCGACAACAGGTGTGGGATACCGTCATACACGGACAGCTCCAACATCTTGGGATCGATCATGATCAGGCGACATTCCTCGGGCGTCAGCTTGTACAGGAGCGACAGGATCATGGTGTTGATGGCTACGGATTTCCCCGAGCCGGTAGTCCCCGCGATCAACAGGTGAGGCATCTTGGCAAGGTTGGCCACAACAGGGTCGCCGCCGATATCTTTGCCCAAGGCAAGCGGTAGCTTTTGATTGCCATCCCCAAATTCGCGGGTCGACAAAATTTCGCGGAACGACACGGTTTCGCGGTGCTCGTTTGGCAATTCGATCCCGATGACCGAGCGGCCCGGAACGGTGGACACACGCGCCGAGAGCGCCGACATCGAGCGCGCAATGTCGTCGGCCAAACCGATGACCCGTGACGCCTTGAGGCCCGGTGCGGGTTCGAGTTCGTACATGGTCACAACGGGGCCGGGGCGGACCGATACAATCTCGCCTTTGACGCCGTAATCATCGAGCACGCTTTCGAGCATACGTGCGTTCTCTTCGAGGGATTCATCCGAAAGCGTATGACGCTCGATATGAATCGGGTTCTCCAAGAGCGATAGTGGCGGCACCTCGTATTGCGCCTCTTTAGGATCGAATTTGAGGGCCGGTTGAGTCTCTGCCTGTGCCTGTTTTGACGGAGTCACAGGTTTGCGAACGGGATGCTGCACAACCTTTTTCGCCTCTGGAATGGCAGGCGAAGGGGTAAAGCGTTGTGCCTGTGGCGCGATGTAATCAGGCACATCAAGCGGCTCAACAATAGGCTCTTCGTCTGCTTGCGCATATGGATCGGCGTACCCGTCATCATACGGATCGGTGTAATCGGTAGGGGCAGCGTAGCCTCGTTGGGCATCATCGCCCAGTAGGGGATAGGTCGCGCCAGCGGCGTTGGCCTGCTCCATGTCTGCGAGGATCATCGGCGCGGGGCCTTTTTTGTAGCGTGCCGCGGCCTTTTGCGCGGCGCTCATAGGAGGTTCCACGCGCTCGGGCTGATCGGGCAAATCACGCGATCCTGCGCGGGCGCGCGAGCTGATAATTGTCGAAATCTTCGCCGAAATCCGTTGATCGTTGCCATGCGTCACGGGCGGCTCGGGAGCAAAATCAGGCTCGATCAACTCCGGTTCAAGGTCGTAAGCTGGCTCAGGTGTGCGTTTGAGAAAGCCACCCAAAAGCGATGGCTTTGCTGGATTGGGAGCGGGATATGTGGCCGCATCCACAGCGCTCATATGCGTATCAGCCCGCACAACACGTGGCGCCGCAGTTACGGGTGTTTGTGCGTATTGCGCCTGTATCGCGGCGTTCAAATCAGCCGCCTCAGCGGCCGCAACACGACGAGTCTCACGACGTTCCACCGCATGAGTTGCCATTCGCTGTGTCACAGAGACGGAGCCCTTTGCCGTGCGCCCCAACAGGTGCAACACAACGGCGTAAAGAGAGATCACACCCAAAACGAGAAAGCGTAGCGCAGCCGACAATTCGGGACGGGTAAATCCCAAAACGAACAGCATCACGGCACCTGTGGCCGCGACGCTCACGAAGGTCATCACTTTGAGCGAGACTGCAGTTCCCATGGGTAACAGGCCGACAAGCGCACCCAAGGCGGTGTCGCCGAATAACCCGCCAAACCCCTGTGCTTGTGTGCCGTATGAGGATGCAAAAACGGATGCAACGGCGATCGCAATCGGCGCAAAAACAGAACGCGACAAGCTACGCTCGGCCCCGCGATGAAGGATAAACCGCAGACCCCACGCGCCAAACACCAACGGCAGTCCCCACGCCGCATAGCCGACAATGATCATAAGCGGAGACGCCAATGTGGCCCCAAACCGCCCTAACATGTTTTGAACAGGGGCTTCGGTGACAGAAATCCACGAGGGGTCTTCGGCAACGTAGGAGCCAAGCATGAGAGCCAACAAGACGCCAACACCCAACAAGAGGATACCAATCAACTCCTTGCCACGCCGTTCCAAAACAGCCTGTGTGTTGCGATCAAAAAGAGGGTCTCTCCCGCGTGCCTGATACGATGCCATGTTTGCCTCTTTCCTACCCGTACAAACAGTCACGAAGCATGATAAGCCCGCGCTGTGTTTCTTTTTTTGGAGCCACTAATGCGACCCGAATATAGCCTGCGCCGGGGTTTTCCCCATCCACATCGCGCGATAAATACGCGCCCGGAAGGACGCGAATGCCTGTTTGCGTCCACAGTTTGATGGCCGCCTCTTCGCCATTGGCGACCGGCAACCATAGAAAAAATCCCGCTTGCGGCGCGGCGCATCCGTCGATGCCGTCAAACACGGCGTCCGCAATTTCAAATTTCTCGACGTAGAGCGCGCGGGAGGCCTCGACATGTGCCTCATCGGCCCAAACACGTTCGGACACCGCCTGAATTGGAAGCGGGAGCGGAGCACCGGAATAGGCGCGCAGTTGTTTGATGTGGTGAATATTCTTTGGCCCAGACGCCACAAAGCCAGAGCGCAAACCCGGCAAATTGGAGCGTTTTGACAGCGAATGAAAGATCACCACGCGTTCGGGATCAGCCCCCATTTCGCGTGCAACTTGCAGTGCGCCAACGGGCTTTTCGCCGCGATAAATTTCAGAATAGCATTCATCCGCGAACACTTTGAAATCGTGCTTTTCGGCAAGAGCGATCAGGTCACGCAAATAGTCGCGGGACGCCACGGCCCCTTGTGGATTTGACGGGCTACAAATGTAGGCGATCGTCGTACGGTCCAGAATTTCCGCAGGTAGGCTAGCGTAATCCGGCAAATATCCCGTCTCGCGCGTGGCAGGTACAAACACAGGTTCGGCGCCGACTGTGACGGCGGCCACCGCGTACACTTGGTAAAACGGATTGGGGGTCAAAACCACCGGCCGTTTGCCGTTCTTGGTCTCGGGGCACAACGCGATGCAGGCGTTCATCAGACCCTCACGGGTGCCGTTGAGCGCCATGACATCTGTCGCGGGATCGACGGTGACGCCAAAGCGGCGCAAAATCCACGCGGCAATTGAGGCCCGTAGTCCCTCGGTGCCATCATTGGCGGGGTATTTGGCAAAGTCGCCGACATGCGCCGCCATCACGTCCGCCACGAAATCGGGCATGGCGTGGCGGGGTTCGCCAATGGTCATATGCATTACATCGCCGCCCGCCGCATGCGCGTCGAGAAGGCTCCGCAACCGCGGAAACGCATATTCTGGCAGGTTTGAAAACCGCTCAGGGAACGTCATGATACTGCTACTGCCTCGTTTTCCGGATCATTTTCGCCCGGTTCATTGTGGTTAAGATAGCGACCCACGCGGCATCGGTCCAGAAAAACAGACGCGTTTTGCGTCCTGTTTGGCCTAATATGTGACTTTTAGGCCAAGGCTACCTCAATGGCGCGGCCCAAACGCAACAATTTCGCCTCGGTATTTGGTGAGGTTTGCACGGATAATCCCGTGGACGGAATTCCCGTTGGAAGCGTCAAGGCCGGCAGTCCCATCAGATTTCCAACCCGCGTGTTGCGCAGCGCCAAGAGGTTTTCGGACACATAATAATCGTCATCCTCCAGAAGGCGCGCGATATCGGGCGCAAGGATCGGCGCAGTTGGAAGAATGACTGCATCAAACCCAGCCGTTTGGGCGAGGTAGTCCACACGCAAACGATGCAACTTTTTCCACGCAGCAACATAATCGCAACCGCCAAAATCGCGTCCCGCCCGAAAGCGATCGAGGATAGGGGGGAACATCAAATCCGGTGCGGCCTCTATGACATCGCGCCACTCTGCGTAGGCTTCGGTGTTAAACAAGATCGCAGACAGCGCCATTGCCTCTTCGACGCAGGGGAGCGATGCGCGCTCAACCTGCGCCCCCGCAGATTTCAGCGCCTCAACAGCACGCTCAAATCCGTTCAGCGGCTCGGCTCGAATCCCCTCGAACACGACACTATCAAGGATCAAAAACCGCGTGCCCGCAAGCGATGCACCCCGTAAATCTGGGGCGGGCGACCCGTCGAGAACGGCGAAGAGTTCAGCCGCATCCTCGACAGTTTTGCAAATGGGCCCAACGGTATCAAACGACGCAACAAGTGGCACAACACCGTCAAGCGGGAGGCGTCCAGATGTGGTTTTAAACCCGACCAGATCGTTCCACGCGGCGGGAATACGGACTGATCCGCCCGTGTCCGACCCAATCGCGCCGGCCGCCAAGCCGTAAGCCACAGATGTGGCCGCCCCCGACGATGATCCGCCCGACACCGCATCCTCGTTGTTCACGCATGGCGGTGTCGCCGTCACAGGGTTGAGACCAAGACCAGAGAACGCCAATTCGCTCATATGGGTTTTTCCCAAAGCGACAAGACCACTGGCACTTGCACGCTTGAGCACCTCGGCGTCTGCGGTGGGAATACGATCTTTGAGCAAGGCGGATCCCGCTTCGGTCGCGACCCCCGCCGTATCAAACAAATCTTTCCATGACACCGGAACACCGTCCAATATGCCGCGCCGAATACCATTTTTTGCGCGGTAGGCTGCCGCCTCGGCCTCGGCCATCGCGCGATCTTCCATCACCCGCGCATAGATACGGCCCGATAGTCGGTGTGTCTTTGCCCGTTCCAGAAAATGCGCTGTTAAATCAACAGGATCAATCCGCCCCGCGTCAATTGCGCGGCCCAGTTCACACATGCTCATCTCGTGGTCATTGGCCATGGTTCGTCCTTGATATCTGTGAGGTCGTTTTCCCTAGGCTAGCGACGCAAAGGCGCATGGACAATCCCGTGTCGCGCGTCATATTGACGGTCATGACACAAACATCCGATCTGCTTATCGTAGGCGGCGGGCTTAATGGTCCCGCTTTAGCACTGGCAGCCGCCAATGCGGGCCTGTCCGTGACCATCATTGATGCGCTGCCTGTAAGTGCGCGGCTATCGTCGGATTTTGACGGACGCGGCTACGCGCTATCGCTCGGCTCACAAAAGTTGCTCAAGGCGATCAAACTATGGGATGCGGTCGCACCGAACGCGCAGCCTATTTTGGACGTTAAAGTGACGGATGGAAAACCGGGTGAGGCCCCTGCCCCCTTTATGTTAGAGTTCGATCATGCCGAAATCGATGATGGCCCCGTAGGCTTTATGATCGAAGACAGGTATTTGCGCCGCGTATTCTTGGACGCTTTGAACGATCACCCGAACATCACCCAAGTCGAGGGAACGGTGTCAGGCCAAGATATATTGCCAAACGGCGCGCAGCTTACTCTATCGGACGGCTCCACCCATGTCGGCAAGTTGATCGTAGGATGTGATGGGCGCGGCTCCAGAACCGCAGCGCGCGCAGGGATCAAACGGACCGGATGGGGCTACAAGCAAACCGCGCTGGTTTGCGCCGTTCAACATGAAAAGCCGCACGGCGGTTGCGCGCATCAGTATTTCTTACCGTCCGGTCCGCTGGCTATTTTGCCCCTACCCAACAACCAAAGCTCAATCGTTTGGACGGAAAGCGACAAGGTGGCGCATCAGATCCAAGCCCTGAACGATGAGGACTATCTCGCGGTTCTCAAGCCCCGCTTTGGCGATTTTCTTGGTGAGATTTCGTTGGCAGGGGGGCGGTTCACCTACCCGCTCAACATCACGCTGGCGAACGCATTCTACGCGCCACGCGTCGCACTGGTCGGGGACGCGGCTCACGGAATGCACCCTATCGCAGGCCAAGGATTGAACGCAGGACTAAAGGATGTCGGTGCCCTCACAGAAGTTTTGATTGAGGCGCACAGGCGTGGCGAAGATATCGGACGCGAAGATGTTTTGGCCCGCTATAGCCAATGGCGCCGCTTTGACATCGCAACGATGGCATTGATGACTGACACGTTTAACAAGCTGTTTTCGAACGACAACCCCATGCTACGTCTTGTGCGTGATCTTGGGATGGGGGCCGTCAATGCATTGCCTAACGTTCGGCGCGAAGCCATCCGTGAGGCGGCAGGCGTCAACGGCGACCTTCCAAAGCTGATGCGCGGGATTGCCCTCTAGCGATGTCTTAATCGTCGAGGCTGCGCGCCTCGGAGATGAGCATGATCGGTATGCCATTGCGGATCGGAAACGCGAGGCCAGCCGCCTTGGACACCAATTCCTGACGCTCGGCATCGTAGCTCAGCCCCGTATGCGTCTCGGGGCACACAAGCGCCTCCAACATCCGGCGGTCAAAGTGGGTTGATTGTTCGACGTCCATCACATCATCTCCTCATTTGTTCCGCCATGTAGAGCGAACTCCATCAGCGTGACAAGGGTTTCGCGGCGCGTAGACAGGGACGGTGCCTCTAACAGTGCTTGTTTATCCTCAGGCTCAAAGGGGGAGAGCATGGATAGGGAATTGATCAACATCTCATCGTCTGCCTCACCCAAATCATCCCAATCTGTATCAAGGCCTTCGCTCGCGAAATACCGCGACAACAGCGCCATAAAGCGGTCGCGATCCAAACCGGAATCCTGCTCAATACGGCCTAAATCGGCAGTAAAACTATCCCAGTTCGCTGTAAACTTGAGATAGGGCGATGTGCCCGTCACATCGTCGCCCACGCGAAAGCGCGAAACACCCGAGAGCGTGATCATATACCGGCCGTCTTCGGTTTCCGAAAATGCAGTCAATCGACCTGCGCACCCAATCGCGCTCAGGCGTGTTGCACCGATTGGCTGAACCATCCCGATGAGGCGCTCAGGCGTCTTCATGCAGTCTTCGATCATCTGCAAATAGCGCGGCTCAAAAATATGGAGCGGAAGGCGCGCCCGTGGCAGCAACAGCGCCCCGGGCAACGCGAAGACAGGGATCACCTGTGGAAGGTCGGACACTTTTATCATACCGACATAACTAGCGCTGCGCAGCCACTAGGCAAACAGGATCGATGATAATTTACGCCGCCCATCTAGCGCCACTTTGTCATTCGGGGCGAGAGCATCAAAAATCTTGAACAACTGCGTCTTGGCAGCCGCCTCATTCCAATCGCGATCCGCGCGCACAGCGTCGAGCAACACATCAACCGCACCCGCAACATCACCCGTTCCGTGCAAGGCCGTTGCCAGTTCCAACTTGGCCGCCATGTCCGCCGGATCAGCAGCAACTTTGGCGCGCAATTCATCAACGGGCCCAGCGTTCTCGGCTTCGCGGGCAAGGGCAATTTGTGCCTGAACGGCCTCAATTGCGGCACCTGTTGCGACGTCGGCGGGCGCGCCGTTGAGCACGGCCTCGGCGGCATCGAAGTCCCCCTTGGCCACATGACATTTTGCCAGTCCCGCAAACGCGGCCACGGCGTTTGGATCCTCTTCGAGAATCGCGGTAAATGTCTCAAGAGCATCGTCCAATTCGCCCTCGGCCAGCATCGCCTCAGCTGCCTCGATTGCATCCGCCAGACCGCCATCCTCTTCGTTCATATCTGCGACTTTCGTCACAAAGGCATCGATTTCGGATTGAGGCAGGGCACCTTGAAAGCCATCAACAGGCTTGCCTTGGTAAAAGGCAAAAACGGTTGGAATCGACTGAACACGCATCTGGCCTGCGATGCCTTGGTTCTCATCGACGTTGATTTTGGCCATTTTGACCTTGCCGCCCGCCGCCGTCACAGCCGCCTCCAAAGCGGGGCCAAGTGTCTTACACGGACCGCACCAAGGCGCCCAAAAATCAACGATCACAGGTGTCTCTTGTGAGGCGTCGATGACCTTGGCCATAAAGTCGGCCTCAGACACATCATATATGTTTGCGCCGCTCGGCGCGGGGGTTGCTTGCCCGAAATCCATTGTCTCGTCTCCGCTAAATATCTGTTTGGCTTTATATGCGCCCCAAGGCGCGAGATTTAAAGACCTGTATTAGAGGTCAAATGTCGCAAAGACCGGCGCATGATCAGACGGCTGTTCCCAACCGCGCGCGGCGCGCATGACGCGACTGGAATGCGCTGACGCCGAGATGTCGGGTGTGGCCCAAACATGATCGAGGCGGCGACCCTTGTCGGCCTCGTCCCAATCTTTGGCGCGGTACGACCACCACGAATAGAGCAAGCCATCGGGGATATCCTGACGTGTGATATCGACCCATTTTCCCGCGTCTTGCACCTGTGCCAAATGTTCAATTTCGACGGGCGTGTGCGAGACAATTTTCAAAAGCTTCTTATGATCCCACACATCATCCTCGCGCGGGGCAATGTTCAAATCGCCCACAAGAATGGCTTTTTCAGGCGCATCAGCGCGAAACGCATCGCGCATGTCGGTGAGGTAATCGAGCTTTTGGCCAAACTTTTCGTTTATTTCGCGGTCGGGCTTGTCCCCACCCGCAGGCACATAAAAGTTGTGAATAGTGACACCGTTTTCAAGTTTGCCTGCGATGTGGCGCGCATGGCCCAAATTGGCGTGATCCTCTGCTCCGGCCTCAATCATCGGGATTTTGGACAGGATCGCCACGCCATTGTAGCCCTTCTGGCCCCGCGCAACCATGTGTGTGTAGCCAAGGGCGTGAAACCGCTCCATCGGGATTTTGTCGACGGGAGATTTGCACTCTTGCAGACACAAGACATCTGGCGCTTCCTCTTCGAGAAGCTTGCACACGATCGGTTCGCGCAGGCGCACCGAGTTGATATTCCAAGTGGCGAGGGTGAAGGACATGTGGGGCGTCTCCTTTTGGGTCGGCGCAAACATTAGCGCGCTGCCCGCCAATGGACCACCCGAAAGCTGCGCAAAATGATCGAGTAACACGGCGGTGTCGCAAAGCGCATATGACGAGGTGCACGTCCATTTTCGATTTGCCGTTCAACAACGAAAAACGGCATGCGAGGTTTCTAACACCCCCACATGCCGCAATTTTCAGTCCAACGTTACATCTCAGGCAACGAGGCGATAGCCACCCGATTCCGTCACCAACAGGCGCGCGTTCGAGGGATCCGGCTCGATCTTTTGGCGCAGACGGTAGATGTGGGTTTCCAATGTGTGCGTGGTCACCCCCGCATTGTACCCCCAAACCTCATGCAGCAACGTATCGCGCGCCACGACGCCCTCGGTTGCGCGGTAGAGGAACTTAAGAATGTTCGTCTCTTTCTCGGTGAGGCGGATTTTCTTTTCGTCCTCGGTGATCAGCATCTTTTGCGCAGGTTGGAAGGTATACGGCCCAAGTTGGAACACAGCCGATTCAGATTGTTCATGCGTGCGTAACTGTGCGCGAATACGCGCCAACAGCACCGGAAACTTGAATGGCTTAGACACATAGTCGTTAGCACCCGCATCAAGACCAAGAATTGTATCGGCATCGCTATCTTGACCCGTGAGCATAAGGATCGGGGATTTCACGCCCGACTTGCGCATCCGTTTGCACAACTCGCGCCCATCCGTATCGGGGAGGCCCACGTCAAGGATCACGAGATCATAGTGACCTTCCTTGATCCGCTCCATGCCGCCCGCGCCGTCATCCGCCTCGAACACGTCAAAATCTTCGGTCATAACGAGCTGTTCACTTAGAGCCTCGCGCAGATCGTCGTCGTCATCCACGAGGAGAATGCGTTTAAGAGTGGCCATTGTTGGACCTCCTTCTAATTTCTTTGTCTGAGATAGATGTGATGCGCGATCACGCATTCGACAAGATTTGCGACACTCCCCTCACGCAAGCGTGCGAAAGAGACGCTAAATGTTTCACAATCGGCCAAAAATCGCTACATCAGGGGCCTGACCTGTTATCGAAAGCAACTCCATGAGCCTCGCGCCTAGCCTACCGGAACTCATCGCGCGCGCCCGCGCCGACCTGCGCATGGGTGTCCCTGTGGTATTACGTAGTCGTCATGGTGACGCTCTTGTCATCGCCGCCGAAGGCCTATCACCAGAACGTCTCGCGGATATGAGCGCCTTGGGTGATGCGGTTTTGGCGATCACATCGCGCCGCGCCGCCACACTCAATGCGCGCGCCTATGATGGCGATGTTGCGCGGATCAAACTGCCGACTGCGGCGACCACGCTTTGGGTTGAGGCGGTCGCAAATCCTGCCGATGATCTCACCCATCCGATGAAAGGGCCGTTTGTGACCCTGCGCGATGGCGATGCTGCGGTCCACCGCGCCGCTATTGCATTGGCCAAATCAGCGCGCCTTTTGCCTGCAGCTGTTGTTGTGCTGGTCGAGAACGCGACCGACATTGCCGCCGCTCATGGCCTGACGGCGTTGCCGATTGATCGCGCTATGCCCCATATGGCCGATCTTGCTCCGCTCAATGATGTGATCCATGCGCGTGTGCCACTTGTGGCGTCAAATGCTGGCCGCGTTCACGTGTTTCGCCCCGATGATGGCGGCGAGGAGCATTTTGCGGTCGAAATCGGTCGCCCCGATCGCAGCAAGCCGGTTTTGGCGCGCCTTCACTCGGCGTGTTTCACGGGCGATCTGTTTGGCTCGTTGAAATGCGACTGTGGCCCGCAACTGCACGCGGCCTTGGCGCAGATGGGCGAAGAGGGTGCGGGGGTTCTTTTGTATCTGAACCAAGAGGGGCGCGGCATCGGGCACGCCAACAAAATGCGCGCCTATAGCCTACAAGACCAAGGGTTCGATACGGTCGAGGCCAATCACCGCCTTGGCTTTGAGGACGACGAACGCGATTTTCGGATCGGTGCCGCGATCCTCAAAGAAATGGGATTTGGCGCAGTGCGCCTGATGACCAATAACCCGGCAAAGATTGCACGCATGCAAGAACAGGGCATTGATGTCACCGCGCGTGTCCCGCTCAAAGTTGGCGAAAACACCCACAACACGGATTATCTGGCGACCAAAGCCAAGAAATCAGGGCATTTGTTGTGACCCCCGCGCTGTCGCCACACGATATTGTCGTCACAAAGTGGGGAGCGCGATTTCGCGGACGCCGCTTTCCCTGCGCCATCGGCAAGGGCGGCATTACGGATCACAAACGCGAAGGGGACGGGGCGACACCGCGCGGGGTTCACACCCTACCGCAACTATGGGCGCGGCCCGATCGCATCCGCATCACGGGGGCGACACCGATTACCCCGCGCGATCTGTGGTGCGATGACCCCGAAAACACACTCTATAATAGGGCGGTAAAATTTCCCCATCCTGCGCGCCATGAAAAGCTACGCCGCGCCGACCCCCTTTATGATCTGTTTTTGATCACGGACTGGAACTGGCCCGATGCCAAACCACATCACGGATCGGCGATTTTTGTGCACCGCTGGCGCAAACCGCGCCACCCGACCGAAGGATGCGTGGCGTTTCGTGCCGATCACCTTGCGTGGATTGTGGATCACATCACGCCGCGCACCCGTCTTATCATCCGCTAAATCAGATCACCCGTAATCGCGATCTCCGAAAATTGCGGAGCCGACCCGCACATGCGTGGCCCCGTGCGCAATCGCCACCTCGAAATCACCCGACATGCCCATGGATAGACCCGCGATGCCATTGCGCGCGGCAATCTCGCGCAGCATATCAAAGTGCGGGGCGGGATCCTCATCGGCGGGCGGAATGCACATCAGCCCCTCAACCGCCAACCCCATATCGCGACACTCAATGATAAAGGCATCCGCATCGCGCGGCAAAATTCCGGCCTTTTGCACCTCCTCGCCCGTGTTCACCTGAACGAACAGACGGGGACAGTGGCCCAACTCAACCGCCAGACGTGCAATGGTTTTGGCGAGCTTGGGACGATCCACGGTTTGAATCACATCGAACAGCTCCATCGCCTGTCGCGCCTTGTTGGTTTGAAGCGGCCCTATGAGATGCACCTCGACCCCATCGAAGCGGGATTTGAAGTCTGGCCACTTCTCAAACGCCTCTTGAACGCGGTTCTCACCGAAAATCCGACAGCCTTTTTCCAATACGGATGCGACTCGCGCGTTTGGCTGTACCTTTGACACGGCGATAAGCGTCACATCGCCGATGGCGCGCCCCGAACGCTCAACAGCCGCCTCGACCCGCGCGTTAACCTCTTCAAACCCCATGTTTTACTCTCTTTCATCGCATGTCTGACCTGCGTGCCTTGTACGGTGAGGCGACTAGGGCGCGCAACAGGTGTGTGTCATCCATGCATCATTTTTGCCAATCATGCCGATCTGCCCCGCCTGTCGCTTGACCGAAACAGCCATTCGGCGCATTTCATTCGCCATGTGTCGGGCAACCCGGCATCCTGATTTTTAAATCCACGAGGGCACTATGAAAAACATCCTTCTCTCAACTACAGCTGTCGTAGCATTCGCTGGCGCAGCTGCTGCTGAAGTTTCCTTCAACGGCGACGCGAAACTCGGCTACAACAACGACGTAGAAGATGGCTTCTACTGGGAAGCTGGTCTGACCGCGAAAATGGCGCAAGAACTGGACAACGGTATCACCGTTGCTGCATCGCTCGATATCGACCTAACCCGTGATTCCGCTCAAAGCCTAGGTGCGGTTACGACGTCCGATTTTGTTGTTACCATTTCTTCGGAAACCGCATCGCTCTCATTCGGTGACGTAGCAACCGCAGCATCGACCTTCGCATTCGCGAACGATATGGATGGCGGCATCAAAGACCACGTAGAAGACTACGCTGACGGAAACGACAACGGCCTGCTTGTCAAAGCTTCGTTCGGCGACTTCTCGATCGCTGCTTCGACCATCATTGACGACGCCGCTGCTGCAACCGGTGAAAACGGTGCAACTCAAGTAGCTGTCGCAGGCTCCTTCGGCGGCATCAACGTTGGCCTTCTCAGCGTTCAAGATGAAACCAATGCTTCTATCGCTCAAGACGACGCCATGCTCGTTTCGCTCGGCGGCACTTTTGCTGGCGTTGACGCAACCCTGAACGCTGGCAACGTAAACAACGTTGACCGCATGGGTCTCGACCTCGGCTACGCGCTTGGTGACGTTGTTCTCGGCGCTTACTACATGAATAGCGACGCTACTGGCGCAAAAGACATGTACGGCGTTAAAGCGACCTACACAGCTGGCGCAGTCACTGTTAAAGGTTACTATACCGATAACCGTGGCAACGTAGATGGCGACAATGAGTACTCGGTTGCTGTTGCATACGACATGGGTAACGGCCTCGTAATCAACGCTGGTATCATCGACGGTGAAACCGCTGGCAGCACTGACGACGACCAGTACAACTACATCGTTGCTGACTACAACCTCGGCGGCGGCGCATCGTTCCTCGTTTCCTATGCTGATGCAAACGGCGACGCGACTGCGAACTCTAATGACATCGACACCACCCTCGGTGGTTACGAGCTGAAGTCGGGTGTGACTGCACAGCTGAAGCTGGCATTCTAATCTGACCTAGTCAGTTTGAATGAGAGAGCGGCGCTTCGGCGTCGCTCTTTTCTTTTGTGACAGCAGTATATATCATCTCCACAACAACAATGAGGCGAGCAATGATGAGATTGGTATTGGCACTGAGTGCAGCGTTTGCAGTATCCAGCTGCGGCACAACCAAAGGCGTATTTGACGGGACGGGCACTGTGCTTGAGGGTGTGGCAACTGACTTGCGTAGTGCGGGCAATGTGTTCGGCGGATAGATGCGCTATGCCCAGCTGTTGCATGGGCTACACTGCTGGTTGCAGCTTTGACTGAATGCAACACGCACTAGTGCTTGAGCACATCACTGTGCAGCAATGCAAGCTGTGTGCGCAACACGAATATACGGCGCTGTGACAGCACCTGTTGACGACTGTGTGGTAGGTGTTGTCGTAACCAAAGCTGTTGAGCCAGTTCACGTTTGAGTTGCTTGTTGAGTGCAACTGTTGATGCTGCTGCCATTACAACAGCTCCACTGCGTTGGCTAACTGTGCATCATTCACATCAATGTAGCGTTGCGTGACTGCGATTGAACTGTGCCCTGCCAGTGCTGCAAGCACACGCACACCAATACCTTTGTTAGCAAGTCGTGTGATGAACGTTCTACGTGGGCTATGACTGCTGGCACCTTGCAGTCCACACGCATGGAATATGTTGAGGAACAGTTGACACATGGTGTTGGCTGAGAAGTGCCCACCTTTTTGACTTGGAAACAGTGGCGCAGCTGCATCGTCACAGTGTCGCCATGTGCGATACACTAGGAGCACTTGCACAAGCTGCCGGTTGACAAACACTGTGCGTGACTTGGCGCCTTTGGTTTGTGATGGTGCAAGTGTGAACTGAGCACGTGGTGTGCCATCAGCATCGTACACATCGCCAACACGCAGCGCAGCCAGTTCCTTGGCACGCAGCCCAGTATGCAAGCTGAACTGCAGGATAGTTGTGTCACGTGTAGGATACTTGCGTGATTGACAGTAGCGCAGCACACGCTTGATTTGTGCATCATTGAGTGTTGTTGCTTGTGCCATTGTGCCCTCAAATATCAGCTTCATTAACAGCTACGTTAATGTCTGAGGTTCCACTTGGACAACCAATCAATGAGAGCAGTCAGAGCTGTTCATTATCAACGACTTACGCACTCATCTCACACAATACATATTACATGACATTTGTTTGGGTGGATGATTGATTGTCTAACAGCTGTGCTGTTATCCAACTGCTTCACTGTTTCTTCGCTTGCGCTTCGCTACAGCGCATCAACAGCATCAGCATCGTTTCTTGTTCAATATTACTATGGGGGCTTTCTGTAGATTTGGATGTCATAGAGAGGCTGCTAACCTCTCTTTGACTTGAGACTTTCTGTGAGTTTCTCAGTCAGCAATGTCGCACAACCAGCTGTGCTGGTAGGTAGGGTTAGGCTGTTACCTTTACGTGCGTGGAGTTGTTCCCAACGCAATGTGCTGCAAGTACATTGCCACCAGCAGCACACATACAAGGTGCTTTGATATACAAAGCCTCTCTTCTTGTTCCACTGCATAATATTTAACGAGCCCGTTACAGCTTTGCTCGGTGAATGCCTCTGCAAGAGCTTCTGTGCTGACAAGTTCTGTACGCATACCTTCATATGCTTACTCAATGCCGTTTGTTGAGCACTATGCTGCAGATAAATACAACACGGTGGGTAGCTGTGTTGCATCTACAGTTATTTATCAACAAAGGAAAAAAACATGGCAAAAACGGTTTTGGATGATGTGTACACACTGCTGCTCAGTATCAATGTGGTAACCAACGAAAGCGAGTTTAGCAGGGACTGGCTTGGCAGAAGCGAGTGCTACATGCGTACGCTGCGCTTTAAGGGTACGCATGCAAGCGTGGGTGCAGTGGCTATATGTGCCAGCAAGCTGCAGCACTATGGGCACAGGATGCTGAACACAGCAGAGCACAAACAGCTTGGAGAACGCTTTGTTGGTTTGAGCAATGCATGTCATCGACAAATCAACACACAAAGCCAGCAACACTGGATGGCTGCACTATGAAGAGGGTACTGCGTCCTAAATCTCACGCTGTGCAGTTTCTAGTAGTGAAGTACTTACGCTTTTGGGGTGGTGATTTTGCACTCCCGTGTGTTGGAGCAAGCACATGACTGCACTGACGGACATACAGAAGGCACTCAACACAATAAGGGCTATCACACAACAAGAGGCAGAGGCAGTGCGGCTTGAAGCACTTGCGCTGATGGCTGGTGTGATTGGGGATGAAGCAAGAGACATAGAGAAACGACGCGAGCCCAAGCCAAAGCGCACTCAGCGGATAGTTGCTCCAGTCCCACGCCCAGCCAAACCCACAGCAGGTAACGCACCAGCGCCCACAACACGCACAGCACAGACTGCACCTGACGTACAGGATCAAGCACCCAAACAGCCACAAAAGCCTATTCCACCAAGATAACCCTACAGCATTAGATATTGACTGACGTGTATAACGGTACATGATCCTACTGTGCGTATAACAAAAAGGATGATGAAGATGGATTGGCTACAAGACTTGATGCGTGAGGAAGGGCTTGAACCACAAAGCAGTGCGAATGCCAGCTTGCGTTCAAAGCTGCTTGGACAAGCAGATCGTATGCTTGCAGAGTTGAAGAAGTACAAGACTGAAGCAGAGCTTGATGGCAACAGCAGCAAATACTGGTGGGCACCACAAAGCGTTGATGGGCAAAGACGTGTTGTGATGCGTGCTGGCTCCAAGACAGTGGATGGTTCAGCTGTATACGTGGACAACACACTCACAGGCGTACGCAATGCTGTAGAAAAGATGCGTAGCGTGATTGAACGCAGCAAGGATGCACAGTGGGCTGACGAAGAGGAACGACGCAGAAAAAAGTAATACAGCATGTTGTTCGACTGCACGAGGTATTAGACACTGGACCGCTGTATGAGCAAGCGGTCCAGTTGATGATCACCTACAGATCACTTGCAGCACGCATGCAGAATGCCAAAGCCAGCACACAAGGCAAGCTGGATCGCAAGCTTGAACGGTTAGGGGAGAGCATCGCTGAGCGTTTGGGTGAGCTTACAGATCAGGAGCGCATGGCGCTCAGCTGCTGGACGGTAGGCAAGACCCCTGGCACCTATGAAGTTGATCATGCTGAGCTGATGGAACAGCCATATGTGAGCATACGCAAAGTAGATCGTTGGACAGAAGAATACGATCTAGCTGACGACGTGGATGACACAGACAGCAAGCCTGACGCAGCAGTATCGGAACAACTCCAAAAGTTCCTACGTATGGGGCTGGACTGACATGTTACTTAGGCAACAACATCATGCATGTTCCCAAGTGATATTGGCGGATATGTGACGGTTTATTGCCAATCGAATATCTGGTTGAACTTGGGGCTGAATGGCATAGTGATGTTGGGATCAAATACGATCCAAGTCGATGGTGCTGGCTATGATGTTGACACGATCTTGCAGCGTGTTGGGGAACAGCTGTGCATAACGCTCAGTCATTGATATGTGATAATGCCCAAGCAGCTGCTGAACTTCGTAGATACTGGCTCCATTGTTGATCAACAAGCTGGCATAGGTGTGGCGTAAATCGTGTATGCGTACAGTGGGCAAGTGAGCAGCAGCACGTGCGCGACAGAACGCAATGTGAAAACTTGTATATGGTAGCTGTGTGCGTGGGTTTGTGAATACCCAGCTATCACCGGTTGTGGGCAAACCCAGTGCAGTACTGCGTTGTTGCACTTGCTCCAATACAACAAAGGCAGCGGCACTCAGCTGCACTGTTCGACTGCGCCCACTTTTACTGACAGCAACGAACAGCTGCATCTTGTCAGCGTCAATGTCTCGCCACTTTGCCAGTCGAAGTTCGCTTTTACGTGCACCAGTGAGCAGCAGCAGCTTGACGAACAGGTACAGGTAGGGGTGTGTGCTTTGCTTGCAGGCACTGAGCAACTGCGAAATCTCGCTGCGTGTTAGAAAGCGTTGCACATAATCGCCAACTGGCAGTTTGCGTATGGCAGAACTTTTGAATGCGTTATTACCCAAATAGCCCCAATGTACGGCTATGTTGAGAATGCGATTGAGCATTGATGCATGCTTGTTAACAGTATTAGCTTTATACCCATCATCTATCTGTTGCAGCATCCAAGCGTCGATATGCTCCCCACTTATATCAGCCAAAAGTTTGGCTCCGAGTGTTGGTCGCATGTGCTTGTCGAACAGATACACATCATGCGAACTACGACGCTTTGTTGCTTGAACGAACGAACGATACTTGAGGTCAAAAAACGCATTCAATGTCAGCTTTGTAGGAGATGTGACGGCTGCTGCTTTAGGCTTACGAAACAACTTTGACATATGGCGCATGTGCAGGACCTTTTGCACATTTTACTATGTTCAATAACAGCGCAGAACGACCATTAACTGTGGGCGCATAGTGAAAAAGACACCAGCATCGTGCAGTGGATCCTTCTCTCCTCCGTAGCAATCGTCGCATTCGCTGGCGCAGCTGCTGCTGAAATCTCCTTCTCCGGCGCAGGTACACTGGGTTACAACGACGACTTCGAAGACGGTGTATACGTTGACGTTGATGTCGACATGACAGCAACTGCCGAGTTGAACAACGGCTGGACTGCAACCGTGACATACGGTGTTGAGCTTGACGACAACGGTGCAGCTGGCGACTTTGATGTGTCCGGCGACGACAACCTGAAAATCTCCTTGTCCAACGCGTCCTCCTACTTCACATACGGCGACACAAAATTTGCTGCTGAAAGCAAATGGTCCGGCGTTTCCGAAATGGCGCAAGACGGTTTCTCTGAGCAGGACGGCGAAGCCGTTCTAATCATCGGCGGCACATTTGGCGGTGTCGAAGCTGCTGCATCTGCTGGTGTTGACGAAACTACTGGTGAAACATACCAGGTTGGTTTCGGTGCAAAAGCAACATTTGGCACAGTTGATCTGTCCGTTGCTTACCAAGAAGAAGACGCTGCAATTACTAACGTGACCAAAGGCGACTACAAGCCTAGCGAAATCTTCGCAATCTCCGCAGGTACTTCCTTTGCTGGCGCAGACGTGAAAGTTGCTTACGCATCCAACCAGACAGCTGACGAAAACTCGCTCGGTCTCGAAGTTGGCTACCCTGTTGGTCCCGTGGCCCTCGGCGCGTTCTACGTTGCTGAATCCGCAGGCGACGACACATACGGTCTGTCCGCTGTTTACTCCGAAGGCGCACTGACAGCTAAAGCCTACTACAAGAACCTCACAGGTTCCGACGAGTACGGCATCGGCGCGACATACGATATGGGTAACGGCCTGAAAGTTTCTGGCGGCTACGCAGATGGCGACTCCGTAAAAGACGACGATTTCGCAGCATACGTTGTAGCTGATTACGATCTCGGCGGCGGCGCTTCCTTCATCGCGGCTTACGCTGATTACACAGGCGACGCTGCAGTAGACATCAGCACCGACGACATCGACACAGTCACCGGCGGCTACGAGCTTCGCTCGGGTGCCACTTTGGCTCTGTCCCTCAAATTCTAATCTCTCCTGAGATTGGATAATGTTTGGGCCACCCTTCGGGGTGGCCCTTTCCGTTTGTAGACGCCATTTGCGCCTCATGCTTGTGTCTAACCACTTGTTCCCTTCCCCGTTGGCCTATACGGTTGGCGCGATTGAATATGAGGGGATCACGCATGTACCGTAGCAGCCTTGCACTAATTGCAACACTTGCCCTGTCCGCCTGTAGCGGCGGCGGGAGCCTTGGCTCACTCGGTGATAGCATCGGTTTCGGTTCGATCGGCTCAGGCCCGTTCGGGCGCGATAAAACCACGGTCGTGGCCGAGGGTGACGCAGTCGTCGACACGCGCTCCACCGGACAAGCCGTCGAAATCCCCAACGGCGAAGTGATCATAGTCGAGCAACGCAAATCACGCACCATCTTTGGCGGCGGGCGCAATAATGCGTCAAGCGATGTTCAGGTGAATAAATACATCTGGAATGCCGCCCTAGAGGTATTGTCATTCTTGCCCGTGCAATCCGCCGATCCGTTCACGGGCGTGATCACTACGGGCTATGGCACACCGCCAAACGGTGGCCGCGCCTACCGCGCAACGATCCATGTGACCGACCCCGCACTCGATGCGCGTACACTCAACATTTCACTCTATACGCGCGGCGGGATGGCAAGCGCCGAAACCGTGCGCGCGGTCGAGAACGCCATTTTGACCCGAGCACGCCAACTGCGTTCGAGCAGATAACACACACCGCCATGGCCACGCGACCCAATCGAGCCACGGCATTATCACCACGCCGAGCTATGCATGCTCGGCGTTTTACGTGAGAGACGAAGGATACCCCAATGAGCCGCTACGCGCCCGCCGATCTGGAACCGAAATGGCAAGCTGCCTGGAACGAGGCGGAGGTTTTTCTCGCCAAACGTGACCCCGATAAGGAAAAGTACTACGTCCTAGAGATGTTCCCCTATCCATCGGGGCGCATCCACATCGGCCACGTGCGCAACTACACGATGGGCGATGTTGTCGCGCGCTACAAATCGTCGTGCGGGTTCTCGGTGCTGCACCCGATGGGGTGGGACGCCTTTGGCATGCCCGCCGAAAACGCGGCGATGGCATCGGGTGGACATCCAGGCGAATGGACCTATCAAAACATCGCTACGATGCGCGACCAGATGAAGCCGCTCGGCCTGTCGATCGACTGGACCCGCGAGTTTGCCACCTGTGATCCCGAATACTACGGACAACAGCAATCCATGTTCATCGATTTCATGGACAAGGGATTGGTGTACCGCAAAAACGCGACTGTGAACTGGGATCCGATCGACATGACGGTTCTGGCGAATGAACAGGTGATTGACGGTTGCGGGTGGCGGTCCGGTGCGCCTGTTGAGCGGCGTGATCTGACGCAGTGGTTCTTTAAAATCTCCGATTACTCCGACGACCTTTTGAATTCCATTGATGCGCTCGACAACTGGCCAGACAAGGTCAAGACGATGCAGAAAAACTGGATCGGCAAATCACGCGGGTTGCAATTTGCGTTCTCGTTGATCGACGCGCCCGAGGACCACGACCGCATTGAGGTCTACACCACGCGTCCCGATACATTGCGCGGCGCGTCCTTTGTCGGTATTTCCGCCGATCATCCATTGGCCAAAAAGCTGGCGGCAGAGAACCCCGAGATTGCCGCGTTCTGCGATGAATGTCGCAAAGGCGGGACCACCGAAGAGGTGATTGAAAAGGCGGAGAAACTTGGCCTTGATACGGGCCTAAAGGTGCGCCACCCGTTTGATACGGCGTGGGAATTGCCGGTGTATATCGCCAACTTTATCTTGATGGATTACGGCACAGGCGCGATCTTTGGCTGTCCCGCACACGATCAACGCGACCATGATTTCGCGACCAAATACGGCTTGCCGATCAACTACGTCTTTGCACCGACCGAAGGTGAATTGAACACGTCCGAGGCGTTTGTCCCGTTTAAAACCGACGCGGTCAAATACCTGCTCGGCTTTGCAGGCGAAGAAATCCAGACCGGCGACCAAGGCGTCGACACCGCCATTGATTTTTGCGAAAGCAACGGCGTGGGCCACGGCGTGACCAAGTTCCGTTTGCGCGATTGGGGCCTGTCGCGCCAACGCTATTGGGGCTGTCCGATTCCTGTGGTGCATTGCGAGGCGTGCGGCGTGGTTCCTGAGAAGAAAGAGAACCTGCCCGTCGAATTGCCCAAGGATGTGACATTCGATCAACCTGGAAATCCGCTTGACCGTCATCCGACATGGCGCAATTGCGCGTGCCCAAGCTGTGGTGCGGATGCGCTACGCGAGACGGACACGATGGACACGTTTGTGGACAGCTCGTGGTACTATGCGCGGTTCACATCACCGCACGCCGACACGCCAACCGTGTCCGAGGATGCAGCCTATTGGATGAACGTCGATCAGTATATCGGCGGCATCGAGCACGCGATTTTGCACCTGCTCTATTCACGCTTTTTCGCCCGCGCGATGAACGTCACGGGTCACTTGCCCGATAGCGCACGCGAGCCGTTCAACGCGCTCTTTACCCAAGGGATGGTGACGCACGCGATTTACCAGAATGCGGTGCGCAAGGACGAGCATGGCCGCGCTATCTATCACTACCCTGATGAAGTCGAAGAGCGCGATGGTGGCACATTCGTCAAAGCGACAGGTGAGGCGATCACCGTGATCCCTTCGGCCAAAATGTCGAAATCCAAAAACAACGTGGTCGATCCGGTTGAGATCATCAAACAATACGGCGCCGACACGGCACGTTGGTTTGTACTGTCCGATAGCCCGCCCGAACGCGATGTGGAATGGACGGCATCCGGTGCCGAAGCCTCGGCCAAGCACCTCAACCGCGTGTGGCGTTTGACGGCAGACTTAGCGGGCGCTCCCGAAAGCGGCACCGGCGACGATGATCTGTTGCGCGCGTCCCACAAGGCCATGAACGAGGTCACATTGGGGATCGACAGCTTTGGCTTTAACGCGTCGATTGCAAAGCTTTACGGCTTCACAAATACCATTGCGAAATCCAAGGCGGGGCGTGAGGCAAAACGGTTTGCGCTAAAAACTCTCGCGCAACTCATGTCTCCGATGACGCCGCACCTCGCGGAGGAAATGTGGTCGATGCTTGGTGGCGAGGGTCTCATAGCGCGCGCCCCATGGCCACGCGCAGACGAGAAAATGTTGGTCGAAGAGAACGTCACGTTGCCGATCCAGATCAATGGCAAGCGGCGCGACGAAATCACTGTTCCAAGCGACATGCCGAAAGAAGAGATTGAAAAACTCGCTCTGGCGAACGAAGTTGTTCTCAAGGCGCTCGATGGTGGGCAGCCAAAGAAACTCATCGTTGTTCCGGGCCGTATCATCAATGTCGTCATTTAACCGCCGCACATTCCTATGCTCCGCCGCCGCGATTTCCGCGTTGGCGGGGTGTGGGTTCACGCCCTTGTATGGGCCAAACGGTGCGGCAAATGCGTTGCGTGATGCCGTTGAGTTGACCACACCCGTGACCCGCGAAGACTATGCCTTTGTCCGCGCTGTTGAGGGTCAACTCGGTGCCGCACGCAGCGCGCGTTTCTCATTAGAATACGCTCTGCAAACCGACGAATCCACCATTGGCCTGACCCGCACACAGGAGATCAATCGCTATCATGTCGCTGGAACGGCGACATATACGCTAAGCGATATTACATCTGGCGATGTGATGAGCAGTGGTAAAGTCACAGCCTTTTCCGCCTATTCAGCATCTGAATCGACATTTGCCGCGCGGGCAGCGACACGTGACGCCTATGATCGTCTCATGGTGCAATTGGCGGATAAAACCGTGGCGCAAATTCTTGCCGTTGCAGGAACACAGAAATGAAACTGTCCCCGCGTGACGCTGTAGGGTATTTCGCAAAACCCGACCCAAAACGCGCCGGCACGTTGATTTATGGCCCTGACACGATGCGGATCGCTCTCAAGCGGCAAGAGCTGATTGCCGCCCTCATCGGACCGCAAGGCGAAGAAGAAATGCGCCTCACACGGATGTCAGGGGCGGACCTTCGCAAGGACAAGGCGCTATTATCTGATGCCATAAAGAGCCAAGGATTTTTCCCCGGACCACGTGTTGCATTTGTCGAAGACGTCACCGAGCTTCTTGGCCCGACGATCATTGAGGCCCTGACAGACTGGCAAGACGGCGATGCCCACATCGTGGTCACAACGGGGGCGTTGAAAGCGACCTCCAAACTGCGCAAGGCATTTGAGGGACATCCGCGCGCCTATGCCGCCGCGATATATGCAGACCCGCCATCGCGTGCCGAGATCGAAGCAACCTTGGCCAAAGCAGGTTTGAGAAACCTCTCAAACCACGCCATGACGGACATAGAGGCGTTGGCACGTGTCCTTGATCCCGGGGATTTTCGCCAGACACTTGATAAAATATCGCTCTACAAAATCGGTGATGAGACCGAACTGACAAGCGCAGAAATCGAAGCCTGCGCGCCAGTGACGACAGAAACAGAAGTCGATGATGTGTTGAACGCGGTCGCAGACGGGCGCACCGGTGACCTTGGGCCGATCCTCAAAAAGATCGAGGGACAAGGCATAGATGCGGTCGCATTATCGATCTACACGATGCGCCATTTTCGCGCCCTTCATGCCGCCGCCTCAGATCCGGGTGGCGCATCATCTGGTATTGCACGCGCACGCCCACCGATCTTTGGCCCACGCCGCGACCGCATGACACGGCAGGCTCACAATTGGGGCATGTTCAAACTCGAAAATGCACTCAAAATTTTGACCGAGACCGACCTGACGCTACGATCCGCCTCACGCGCCCCAACGATGGCCGTGATGGAGCGCGCACTTATCCGTCTTGCGATGCTCGCGCAAAGGCGTTGACGGCACCGCGACCGGCAACCAGACCTGTGGCCAGACATCCCGTGATCAAATAACCGCCCGTTGGTGCATCCCAATCAAGCATCTCACCGGCAGCAAAGAGTGTAGGTCGCGCTTTAAACGCAAGATCGTGGGTTAGCGCGTCAAAGGAAACACCCCCCGCCGTTGAAATCGCCTCATCCATTGGCGCGGGCTTGGCATTTGGGGTTTCCAGACGTTTCAGTGCGGGCACAAGGTCCGCTGGCAAAGGTCGCGCAAACTCCATCATCAAAGCAATCTTTTCAGGCGGAAGACGAAGCGTTTTGCGCAAGAAATTTGCTGTGCTCTCTTTGGGTTTACGTTTGTTCAAGGCCTGCGCCACCCGTGCGTGATCCCAATCTGGCATCAAATCCACCACCAGCGGCGCACCGTCACGCAGACCCCGCGACACGGTGTAGACCCCCCCACCCTCAAGGCCACTGCTTGAAATGACCATTTCGCCGCGTGACGTATACGCCCCTGCGGCCAGACCGATATTCTTTACTGCAACGCCAAAGTGCGGTGCCATATGGTCCGACCACGCAATATGTAGCGCCACGTTGGACGCATGAAACGGTTCGATTTTGCCGATTGGTTTGAGCATATCAACCCACGCCCCATCAGACCCCAACCGCGCCCAACTCGCCCCGCCAAGGGCCAAAACCGTCACCTTGGGCGTGAGGCATCGTTCCCCGTCAGGCGTATCAAATACAAATCCATCGTCGATATCTGTAAGACGCCAGTTGCGCCGCAATTCAACGCCCTGAGAGTTGAGTTTGGCCAGCCATGCGCGCAGCAGAGGCGACGCTTTCATTGCCTTTGGAAACACGCGGCCCGTCGAGCCTGCGAACACCTCTTGTCCGAGGGCGTCCGCCCATGCGACCACATCAAGCGGCCCGAACTCACGCAAGGCATCAACCATCGTTGGATGACACGGATCATAGGCCGCTAAAAACGTCTCTAAGCTCTCTTTTTTGGTTAGGTTCAGGCCTGACTTTCCGGCCATCAGAAACTTGCGCGCAGGTGAGGGTTTAGCCTCGGTCAGGATCACACGCAGACCCGCGCGCGACATTTCATCGGCGGCCATGAGCCCCGCAGGCCCAGCGCCCACAACGAGCGCATCACATTGCTCACAGATCCTACTCACACCGCACCAACCCTTTGATTCCCGCAACATGCGATACGGGCGCGGCCAATACGGTTCGGCCAAGATCCAACGCCGCAGACATCAGATCGTCGCGGGCAACGACACGGTCGATAAGGCCCCATGACACGGCCTCATCTGCGCCAATTTTTTGGCCTGCCATCAGGATCATTTTGGCCCGCGCAGGACCTATCAGCGCGACAAGCCGCTTGGGATCAGAGGGCTGGGGCAAGTATCCAAGCGTCATCACGGGATAGAAGAACTTTGCCTCCGGCACAGCGATGCGCAGATCGCAGGCCAACGCCATACCGAATGCGCCCCCCGCAAGTGTTCCATTCAACGCGGCAATTGTCAGACAGGGGAGTGCGGCCATAGATGTCGAAAGCTCTTCCCAAAGTGGCGATGTCGCAAGCCCCGCCTTTGCAGCGTCTAAATCCGCGCCCGCCGAGAATACGTTTCCAACACCGCTAAGAATTAGACACTTTGCCACGCCATGCGCGTCACCCACAACTTCGATCAACGTGGCGAGCATATCAGGCGTTAGCGAATTGGCCTTTTCAGGCCGATTTAGGGTCACATACCAAAGGTCGCCGTCTTTATGTACATCAATCATGAGATGGTCTCCTTTGCCGCCCGATCAGCTGAGTTTCGCCCAAACCGGTACTTACGATCTGATTGGCCCATGTTAGAACGTGCTGCAAGTGCGTTCCAGTCTTGACCCTGCACGCAAACACATAAACCCTAGGCATAACTTTCTGAGGAGAAATCGAATGCGCGCCGTCACTCTCATCCCATCGGTTCTATTGTGCACCGCAATCGCAGCGCCTGTTTTGGCGGATGTGACACCCGAGGATGTGTGGAACGACACCTTGGCCACGATCAAACTGTTTGACCAATCCGTAACGGCCGATTTGGAACGCGATGGAAACACGCTTATCGCACGCAATGTCACGTTTCGATCTGATGACGCTGACGATGGAAGCCTGTCACACACCACACAGATAGAGCAAATCGACCTCGTAAATTTGGGCAACGGGTCCGTCAAAATGGTATTCGTCTCCCCCGTCATAAGCCGCATCACAGGCTCAAAACTCCAAGAGCTGGGCGAGGACACATTTCGCGCCGAGGTCACGACCAACGCAACTCTGAGCGGCGAGATTATCGTAACAGGCGACCCTGATGCCATGATCTACGCACTTGATGGTGCCGACTTTGAGATGTTGACCGAAATCTCTGGCTCTGATGATCTCGCCTTGGCACAGACCAATGAAATAACGGTGTCGAATGTCTCCGGCGCGCTGTCCTCCAAAAAGGGTGCGACCACTGTAAAGGGTCAGTTCAATATCGCCGCAGATAGCTATAGCTACCAGATGAACCAACCCGGTGACGAAGGGTCGCAAATGCAGCTGAGCGCGTCGCTGTCTGGCTACGCGAGCGAAGGCGACTACGAGGGACCACGTGACGCAAGTACAACGGATTGGAGTGCCGCGCTGTCCACCCTCTCCGCGCGGTTTGCGCAATCGTTTGAAACAGGTGTGTTCGAGGCTCAGCTTGCTGATGGTGACCGGCCATCCGCGTCGACCCTCTCTGGCACTGTCGGCCAGTCGTGGGTCGATATGTCGGCCGTGAACGGCACGGCATATTATGAAGCAAAAAGCACAGATTTCACGGCCATGTTATCCGGCCCATCAGTTCCTGTGAAAGATGCCCATATTTCCATTGCCAACTCGGGCGTGACGATGTCCGTCCCACTTACACAAGGCGATGCGCCACAACCCTTTGAACTGGGCCTTTCACTCGACGATATCGGCATGTCCGCGTCCCTTTGGGCCATGTTTGACCCGCTCGGCGAACTGGCGAGAGAGCCCGCAACTATCACCGTTCAGTTGACCGGAGACGCCTTGGTTTTTGAGGGCCTCACCCCCACCGACCCGACATCGATTGTATCGAGCAACATGACCAAACTTTCGAGCCTCAACCTTGAGACGTTTTTCGTGTCTTTCGCAGGGGCAAAGATCGACGCCACAGGCGCGTTGACAGCAAATTCTGATGGCATCGCACAAATGGGCCTGCCTGATTTGATCGGCAGCATCGACATTACACTGACCAATATCACCGATCTTATAGACACATTTACACGCATTGGCCTGACACCGCCCCAATTTGGCGGCTTAGCCCAAATGATGCTCGGAATGTTGGCACGACCAGGCCCCGAAGTTGGCGTCTTGGTCTCACACATCGAGCGTACAGCAGACGGACAAATCCTTGCCAACGGACTACCGCTACCATTTTAGGGCTTAGGCTCATTCCAAGTTTAGGCCTGTGCCCTATGCCCTCTTGCGAGCGGCAGGTGCGCGGCTTAAGCCCTAGACCAAATAAGACGAAGGACACAACATGGCGCAAGATCTATCAGCACTAACAGCACAGTTGTTAGACGCCGCGAAACGCGCAGGCGCACAGGCCGCCGATGTCGTGGCGGTTGACGGCACATCTGTGTCCATCGACGTGCGCGCAGGCGCCTTGGAGCATGCCGAGCGATCAGAGGGCGTTGATATTGGCTTGCGCGTTTTAATCGGCAAACGTCAGGCCTGCGTCTCCGCGTCGGACACACGTGAGGAGACGCTTACAACCATGGCCGAGCGTGCGGTGGCCATGGCGCGTATGGCCCCTGAAGATCCCTTTATCGGGTTGGCCGATGCCAGCCAATTGGCACAGGATCGCGACACCTGCGTGTTGGAGCTGTTCGATCCAACTGAGGAGCCAAGCCCCGCTGAGCTACAAGACGATGCTGCGCGCGCAGAGGCGGCGGCCCTTGGCATTGATGGCGTCACGAAAGTTCAATCCGCATCGGCGGCCTATGGTCGTCGCCGTATCCAGATCGCTGCATCCAACGGTTTTTCGGGCAGCTACATGCGGTCGGACAGGATGACATCATGTGTTGCCATCGCCGGTGACGGATCCACGATGGAACGCGATTATTGCGGCGAGTCGCGGGTTTTCCAAACCGATCTGCCCACACCTGAAGATATTGGGATGCTCGCAGGACGGCGCACGGTCGAGCGCGTTGGCGCGCGCAAACCAAAGACCGGTAGCTACCCTGTGCTGTATGATGAACGCATATCGTCGTCGCTAATCGGACATCTGCTTGGTGCGGTAAACGGCGCATCGATTGCGCGCGGGTCCAGTTGGTTGCGTGACGCATTGGGCGAGTTTGTCTTGCCTGCCTCCTTGTCGATCACCGAGCACCCCCACCGCAAACGCGTCACGGCCTCGCGCCTGTTTGATGGCGAGGGATTACCAACCAAAGAGCGCACCATTGTCGAGAACGGTCGCCTTATGGGTTGGACACTTGATCTGGCATCCGCACGCAAATTGGGGATGGACAGCACGGCAAATGCGGCGCGTGGCGTGTCGTCACCACCCTCCCCATCCCTGTCCAATGTCGCGCTCACCCAAGGCGAAAAAAGTCGAGAGGACTTGATTTCCGAGATGGGAACAGGCCTGCTTGTCACATCCATGATCGGTTCAACGATCAATCCTACAACGGGCGATTATTCGCGTGGCGCCGCTGGTTTTTGGGTGGAAAACGGCGAAATCGCATACGCTGTAAACGAATGCACGATTGCAGGGAATCTACGCGAAATGCTTGGCTCACTCATCCCCGCAAACGATGCTCGCACACACTTGAGCACGGTGGTCCCATCGCTTTTGGTCGAGGGGATGACCCTTGCCGGAGACTGATGATCTTTCACTTTTGATCGAAGCCGCCTTGGAGGCCGGACGGATTGCCACGCCGTATTGGAAATCCGACCCTGAGGTATGGGACAAAGGAGACGGGGCGGGTCCGGTCACAGAGGCTGATCTGGCTGTGGACCGCCACCTGTTCGACCGCTTTGCAACCGCGCGCCCAACCTATGGTTGGTTGTCGGAAGAAACTGCGGACACCGCCGAGCGCTTGGGCAAAGATCGCGTGGTCATCGTCGACCCGATTGATGGGACGCGGAGCTTTATCCAAGGCGATACGAATTGGGCGCATTCACTCGCCATTGTCGAACGCGGTGAGGTTGTCGCCGCTGTCGTCTACCTGCCGCTGCGCGACCGCCTCTTTGCCGCCACCACGGGGGGCGGCGCAACACTCAACGGGGATCCTATCCGTGTGCGCGGCGGCACAGAGCTAAACGGTGCCCGTGTTCTGGTCAAAAAGGGCGTTCTGGATGCCGAGCATTGGCAAGATGGGCCGCCCGCATTTGTGCGCAAATTCCGCCCATCTCTCGCCTACCGTCTCGCCCTTGTTGCCCAAGGACGCTACGATGCGATGATCACTTTACGCCCGACATGGGAGTGGGACGTTGCAGCCGGCGCATTGATCATGGAAGAGGCCGGTGGCGTGGTTTTAGACCGCGCAGGCCAACGTCCCGTTTTCAATCAACCGCATCCCGCAACCAATGGTCTCGTCGCGGGAAGTGCCGCACTGTCGAGGGCTATCGTTGAGCGTCTCAAGCCGAACTAGACAAACTCATCCATATCTTGTGAGACGGCGTGCACCAAATCGGCGACAATGTCAGGGTCTGCCGCATGGACCCTACTCCAGTTTGGAATGAATGGCGTCTCCATAGGGTTTTCCAAAAACACCTGACCTGCGCGCATAATATTGGACGCAAATAGTTCAACAGCGCGCTCTTCGACATGGCGGTCCACATGCAGCCCGTTCATGCGCGCATCGTTAAAATAGGTCTCGATCAGGTCCAAGCCATCACGGTAGTACGTGGCCTTAATCGAGCGAAAGATCTCTTCGGAAAACACCGTTCCGTCCGCAGCCAGCTTACGATAGAGCGCCTTACAGATATCTACCGACATGCGCGAGAGGCCTTGGTTTGCATCCTCTTCACTGAGGTCTTGGTGTTTGTGATCATAGCGGTCGGAAATCTCGACCTGACACACCGCACGCGGGCTTAGGTTGCGCCATGCTTCGGACAAAAGCCCGATCTCTAAACCCCAATCGGACGGGATACGCATGTCGGGCAAAATCGATGTACGCATCGCAAACTCACCCGCAAGCGGGTAGCGAAAGTCGGACAGGAAATCGAGGTAGTCACGCGGGCCGAGCACCTTGCGCAAGGCGGCTAACATTGGCGACACCAACAGCCGCGACACACGGCCATTTAGTTTGCCCTCTGCCACGCGCGGATAGAACCCTTTTGACATCTGATAGGGGAAATTCGGATTGGTCACCGGATAGACCAAGCGCGCGAGCATGCCCGCAGAGTAAGTCACAACATCGCAATCATGCACCGCAACAACCGCACTATCAGCGCGCGCAATCGTGTAGCCCATACAAAACCAGACATTGCGCCCCTTGCCCGGTTCGGCGGGCGACAGACCCAACTCTTGTAAGCGCGCATCCACGGCTTTGAGACGCGCACCATCGTTCCACAACACAACATGCTCCGCCTTGAGTTTGGCAAAGAACTTGCGTGCATATCTGTATTGAGCCTCATCGGCGCGATCGAGGCCAATGACAATCCGGTGGATAAAATTAACCTTGTTAAGCTCGTCAATGATCGCGGGTAGCGCGTCCCCCTCTAATTCGGAAAACAAGGACGGCAATATGAGAGTAATTTTTCGCGTCGATGAAAACAGATCAAGCTCACGCGCAAGATCGTCCGCTGTATTGTGGCGCAGGTTGTGCAGCGTGGCCACGTGCCCGCCTTGATGGAAATCAGCCATGTCTCACCTCTTTATGTCGTAAATTTGCTCAATGCGTTCCAGCACGCTTTTGTTCCATCCGACCGGCCCCGAATCTGTGCTACGCGTGATGCGTCCCGTGGCCTCACCCGCCATCTGCGCAAGCGGCGGCGCATCGGGGTTCGTGATGATCACGCCAAAGTCCGCAGCCGCAATCATATCCGTGTCGTTGGGGGCATCTCCGAGGGCAAGGGATAATGGCGGCGGCGCCCATTTAGACACTATGTCCGCCATATGATCCGCTTTTGTGGCCCCAAAGGAGAGGGTTAAAAACCGACCCCCGCGCCGCGCGAAAACTCCGCGCTCGGACAGTGCGGCTATGAATGCATCAAGCCCGTCTTGCGCCCCAACCCACCTACCCGGCTCAGAGAATTGGCGCTTTGCGGCCAGAGCCGCACGAGTAACGGATAGCCCCGTTTCTCGTGCAATCTGATCAACCGACCACTGCGAAAACCCCTGAAACGATCGGCGTAACGGCAGCGGTATGTCGGATAATGCCGCAAGGAGTGCCGTATAATCATTTGAGTCCGCATTTGGGATTTCACCCGCGCGCAAAAGTCCCGCACCATTCTCGACAATGGCAGGAACGTGAGAAAATCCCATTTCTGCGCGCAACTCGTAGATCTCAAACGCTGTCTTTGAGCTGGCCAAAACCAACGGGATGCCGAGGTCTAACATGCAATCAAGCGCAGGCTGGGCAGGCGACCAATCGTAACTCGTGTGATCTAAGAGCGTGCCATCCAGATCGGAAAAAACAACGAGCCGCGGGCAAGAAGGCATATACGTAACCATAGGTTCACAATGCCCCCTGCCGCCCATAAGAGGAACAGTACGCACGCGTATTAGCGTTCAAAAAAGGCGTAGCGCATAGTTTTTAGGCAATCGGCCCGCAACACGCCGCGCATCGCCTTGACCGTCCAAGTGGATCGGATAGGGTGCGGACACACTGACCCGATGGAGGATGTCATGACACAACGACTGCACCTTGTTTTCGGCGGCGAATTGGTCGACCCGACCAAAACAACATTTCGCAACACGGATGATATCCATGTTGTCGGCGTTTTCCCCGATTACGACTCCGCCCATGCCGCGTGGAAATCCGAGGCCCAGCGCACAGTTGATAACGCCCATATGCGGTACTTTATCGCGCATCTCCACCGTTTGCGCGACGAAGAAGCAGCGGCAAGTTCAACCGAAGAGCTCGACACCTGAGGATAGGCCATATGGCCAAACCGGCCTCCCTTAGAGCCTATCTTGCAGCGGCTGCACGTTCTGAATCGCAAGCCGTAAAACGGCTGCGCAGACTTCAGGCCTCTGGCGTGCTGTCGCAAGAACGCTGTGACCATCGATTGGCGCGCACCCTACCCCCGCGCCCATCGGGTGAGATCATCTGGATCAATGTGGCGCGCACACACGCGTTGCAAGCCGCACTCGAGTTGTTGGAGACACTGCGCGAGAACCGGCCGGATCTCACGTGCCTTTTGACAACACCTGACGCGCTGCCCTCACATATTGCGCCGCTCGACAATGTCATACACATGCCGCTCCCCGAGGAGTGTAGCACAGTCGTCCGCCGGTTCCTTGACCACTGGAAGCCGAGTGTTCTGGCTTGGGTCGGGGACCGCTTTCGCCCGTCGCTCCTTTGGCACGTCCAAGAGGCGCACATCCCGACCGTTGCAATTGCGGCTCCCGATTGTGGGTTCGAATTGGACGCTCGGTTTATCCTACCTGCTCTGCGGTCCGTTACGCTGTCGCAATTCGATCACGTCATTGCCGCCAACCAAAGTGACGCCGCAACGTGGCGACGTATGGGTGCAAATCAACAAAGCGTTGAGGTCATCGGCCCACTCGAAGAGGGCGCGCTATCGCATCGCTTCGAAGAACACGGGTTCTCCGATCTGTCGCGCGAGATAGGTACGCGGCCCACATGGTTTGCGGCCCAACTCGCAGCCGGCGAAGTCGCAGATGTGTTGAAAGCGCACGCGACCGTCATGCGCCGCGCACATAGGCTTTTATTGATCGCGACATTCAAGGACGCAGATGCACAAGCCGCGTTTGAACGACAGGCAGCCACAACGGGTTTGCGTCTCGCGCAACGCTGTGACTTGGCGGCTGTCACTGAAGAGGTGCAGGTTCTCATCGCTGACCCCGATATTGACGAAAATGCATTATGGTACCGCGCCGCACCAACATCGTTTTTGGGATCCTCGCTAACGCAAAGTGGCGGAATGTCCCCCAATGATGCCGCGGGCTATGGATCGGCTATCATTCACGGGCCGCACCTCTCACACCACGCTGGTGCTTACGCGCGACTGGCGGCTGTGGGTGCGGCGCGATTGGTGCGTTCTGATACGGATTTAAGCGAAGCGGTGCGCGCGCTTCTGGCACCTGACGCCGCCGCGATTGCGGCCAATGCCGCGTGGATTGTCATGTCATCAGGCGCAGAAGTCTCGACACGCACGGCAGACCTGTTACACGATCTGCTTGATATACGTGAGGCGATTGACGGATGAGAGAGCCCAAATTCTGGTCTAATCCTGCACAACACCCCGGTTTAATGACGCGCATATTAACGCCGCTTGGCGCGATCTATGCCAGTCAGACCGCGCGGCGCGCTGCCAAAACAGGCTACAAATCCAGCGTTCCTGTCATTTGTGTCGGCAACATAAACGCGGGCGGAACAGGCAAGACACCGACCGTCATCGCCCTCGCTCAACGCCTTATCGAACGCGGCAAATCGGTGCATGTCGTATCTCGCGGCTACGGCGGATCACTCCACGGCCCTGTCCGCGTCAACGAGCGCAGCCACAACGCGGATCAAGTGGGCGACGAGCCTCTTTTGATTGCCGCATTCACACCGACATGGGTCGCCAAAGACCGAGCGGACGGTGTGCGCCTCGCTGAGAAAGATGGCGCAGATGTCATCTTGCTCGATGACGGAATGCAAAACGGCAGCGTTCAAAAGGACGCCACATTCGTTGTCGTAGATGCCCATCGCGGATTTGGAAACGGTCGGGTTATTCCGGCGGGGCCACTGCGCGAACCTATCGAACGCGGATTGATGCGCGCAGATGCCGTGGTGTCCATCGGGGACGCCGCAGCTCAGGACCGGTTTTCAGGTCTATGGGCCGACACCGTGACCGTGCCGCGCGTTCGTGCCAACCTTGCACCGCTACAAACTGGGTTCGATTGGGCGGATCAGCCCGTTCTGGCTTTTGCAGGAATCGGCCATCCTGAAAAGTTCTTTGCGACATTGAGGGGGCTCGGAGCGCACTTGCGTCGTGCAGAGGCATTGAACGATCATCAGCCTCTCTCCATGCAATTGATGACGCGCCTTGAAATCGAAGCTCTCGCCTTGGGCGCGCAGATGGTCACAACGGAAAAAGACGCGGTGCGATTGCCCCGCGCCTTTCGCCAAAAAGTCGTTACCCTACCCGTGCGCCTGATGAGCGAGGATTGGTCGGTTATCGACGCAAAACTCGCTCAACTGGGTTTAGACTAAAGCTTACTCCGCCAGCTTTTCATCAAGAATTTTCTTGAGGTCGGCATAGGACATATTGGAATGTTTGACGCCATCAATCACAAGGCTTGGTGTCGAACTAATGTCGTCTGCTTCGGCCTCTTTTGTGGCTTTTTCATACATCGCCTGCGCCATTTCACCGTTGTTCATGCACGCATCGAGATCGGTGTCGCTCAGACCCGCGGTTTTCCCGATTTTGCGCAAGTTCTCAACGATTTGCATCGCATCTTTCCCGCCTGCAATCCACTCGGACTGCTGTTCATACAACAAGGTCTGGATGCCAAAATACCGCATCGACCCACCGCAACGCGCCACCATCGACGCCCACAGGCCAAACTTGTCAAAATAGATTTCGCGGTAGGTGAATTTCACTTTGCCCGTGTCAATGTAATCCGCCTTTAGCGCCTTAAACACGGCATCGTGGAAGCTCGCACAATGCGGACAGGTGTAGGACGCATATTCGATGATTTCGATCGGCGCATTGTCATCCCCCATCGTCAGATCAGGAACCACAACGGTCGCGGGTTCGGCCGCATCGGCATCTTGGGCAAAACTTGGCATTGCAAAGCTTGTGACAAAGCCGGTTACGGCAAGTGCAGTTGTGGAAAGGAATGTGCGTCTGTTCATGGGTCCACCTATGATTGGTTGGCGTTTTTGGTTAGAACGTTGGCCCCAAGACGATCTAGCGCAGCACGCAAGCCCTCGTCATTGACGCCCGTCGATATCTCGTGCGCCTCATGAACCAAAGCAGGATCAAGGGCGGGTTTTGTCTCTTTTTTCGCTGTTTCAAACTGAACGCGGCCCTCGGTAAAACCCGTTGGTGCGGTCTGAGTAATGTGAATTCTGTTGATGGCGTTGAACCCGTAAACAGAATTCACACGGTCACGGATTTTTGGCAAATCCGCCTGAAGCATGGGCGCAAACGCGCCGGTGGTCAAAAGTGTGAGTGTCGCGCCAAATGCGCCCTTGGCATACGACACCTTGATCGGGCGCGCCATTGCGGCGGTCTGTTCGCCGACCACTTCGGGCCAATGGGTCAATAGCCGCGTTTCGGAAAACCCACGCGTTTCGGTGGCCGACCGGATGCGCGCCTGCAAAAGACCCGAGGTGATCTCGAACCCTTTTCGCCTACGCGCTATTTTTTTCTCCGGTGTCACGGCCATCGTGTTTTCCAAGTCTCCGTATTTTCCGAGTCTTCATCTGGCCTCTTTGGCCGCACGCCCTATTGTAATGCTCCAGACGCCCTGCACCAGTAGAAAGCCGATGACAGATGCTAAACAATGCGTGACGACCTGAAATGTATGCAAACCGCCCAGACGCTTTTGGCATGGTATGACGCCAATGCGCGGGTTTTGCCGTGGCGCGTTGCGCCCTTTGATCGCGCCCAAGGCCGCGCACCTGATCCCTACCGTGTTTGGCTTTCGGAGATCATGTTGCAACAAACAACCGTGGCCGCCGTCAAAGCCTATTTCGAACGCTTTACCGCGCTATGGCCCACGGTCCAAGATCTGGCGGCAGCACCAGATGATGCGGTCATGGCAGAGTGGGCGGGACTTGGATACTACGCGCGGGCGCGCAATCTCCTAAAGTGCGCACGTGCTGTCGTCGCTGATTATGATGGTGTGTTTCCGCATGACCACGCAACGCTTTTGACCCTACCCGGGATTGGGCCGTACACCGCCTCGGCCGTGTCCGCGATCGCCTTTGACGCGCCCGAAACGGTCCTTGATGGCAATGTCGAGCGCGTCATGTCGCGGCTGTTTTTGGTGGAAATGCCACTGCCAAAGTCCAAACCCGAATTGATGACATTGGCGCAAAGCCTTACGCCCCAATTGCGGGCGGGCGACTATGCGCAGGCCGTCATGGACCTCGGCGCAACGGTGTGCACGCCGAAATCACCGGCCTGCGGGATTTGCCCGCTAAGACGAGAATGCCGTGCCCTCGCCGCAGGGATCGCGGCAGAGTTGCCCAAGAAAGACCCTAAAAAGCCCAAACCCGTGCGCCTTGGGCATGTCTACGTCTCACGCACGATTGCGGATGAGTGGGTTCTGGAAAAGCGGCCCGAAAAAGGTTTGTTGGGTGGGATGCTCGGATGGCCAACCTCGGATTGGAATGAGGCGCCCAGCGCCCGCCCGCCATTCACTTCAGATTGGCATTCGATCGGCGAAGTGCGTCATACATTTACGCATTTCCACCTTATTCTTCAGGTGCATACGGCGGTGACCGTGGCGGTACCGGAGGGTGCGGTTTTGCGGCCCAATGCGGCGTTTCGCCCCTCCGATTTACCAACGCTCATGCGAAAGGCATTTGACCTTGCCCGCACAACGATTGAGAATTGATCCGTAGGACGAACGTCAGGTCGCGTGGCGTGCGTAGTTAAGAGGTGTTGATATGAATATGGCCAAAATTTCCACCCGAAACGCGGTGCCGTTTTGGCTCTCTCTTGGCATTGTTCCGCTATTGTGGATCGGCGCGCTCAAGGGTGGGTGGTGGACCGTTTTAGTACCACTGTACGCATGGCACCTCTTTGCCGCGTTGGATGCTCTATTTGGCTTGAACCGTGATAACCCTGACCCAGAAACACCGGATAAAGAGTTGTTTTGGTATCGGCTCGTGACGCTGGTTTGGTTTCCCGTTCAATTCGTGAATATCTTTGGATTGATCTACTTTGTAACCCACACCGATCACTTGTCGACGTTGGCCACGATTGTCCTGTTTTTCGGCTTGGGTGTGTCGTCGGGTAGCGTTGGTATTGTCTACGCTCACGAGCTTTTGCACCAACGCAATACAACGGAACGATGGCTTGGTGATCTGTTGCTATCCTCGGTTCTGTACTCGCATTTTCGTACCGAACATTTGCTGGTGCATCATACCCATGTTGGCACACGGCGCGATGCGGTGACCGCGCTCTATAACGAGGGGTTCCACCACTATTTCTTTCGGGTTTTACGCGAATGTCCGCGCTCGGCATGGGACGCGGAAAAGGCGATGCTTTCGCGGCGCGGCTTGACCGTCTGGCATCCGCGCAATCCACATTTCCGCTATTGGACATTGCAACTTATGATGCTGATACTCGCCGTTCTACTGGGTGGCACTGTGGGTCTATTTCTCTTTGTGTGGCAAGCACTTGTCGCGGTTTGGCAATTGGAATTGACCAACTATATCGAACACTACGGACTAACCCGCCGCCATCTCGGGGATGGCAAATACGAGCACGTCAAACCCCACCATAGCTGGAACGCGGCGCATATGGCGACCAATTGGTTGCTGATCAATTTACAGCGCCATTCGGACCATCACTATAAGCCAGATCGCCGTTTTCCGCTGTTGCAAAACTACGATGAATCGGACGCGCCGCAACTGCCGTATGGCTACACCGTCATGGGATTTATTGCGGTGGTTCCCTCGCTATGGCGCCGCGTTATGAACCGCAAAGTACGCGCGTGGCGGGCACAGTATTATCCCGATATTGAGGATTGGGATGACTACAAAAATGGTCGCAACCCACTTCCACCTCTTTAGTGTTTCAAAAAAAGCCCCGCCATAAAGGCGGGGCATAAGTCGGATGCTGCGGAAGTCAGACCACAAGCATCAGGCGGTATTCGATTATTGAAATCTGAGGCATGGCACCCGCAAAAAGCCTGTCGGACTTTCGTCGGACCATCGTCGGACTTTCGTCGGGCAAGAGGGCGGATGCCAATGCTGTGATTTGGGGCGCGGAGCCTAGTTCATCTCCGCGCGGATTTGTTGACGAAGCACATCAATCGGAACCTGTTTTCCATCCCGTTTGAACGTCCAATACGTCCAGCCATTGCACGAGGGCGCGCCCTCAAGATGTGCACCGACCTGATGAATGGACCCTTTGACATCGTTGGACACAAGAGTTCCATCTGCGCGTACCTTTGCCGTGCGACGACCGTTCAGGGAGGACAACTCCTCACCCGGACGCAACATGCCACGCTCAACCAACTGGCCGAACGGCACACGTGGTTCGGCGCGCTTGGACGTGGAGACACGCAACGCGTCTTTGTCGAACTTGCGCACGGCGTCGATGCGTTTTTGAGCAACTTCGCGGTATTTGGATTCGCGCTCGATGCCGATGAACTCACGGCCTAGCATTTTGGCCACAGCGCCGGTTGTGCCCGTGCCAAAGAACGGGTCAAGCACCACATCGCCGGGATTGGTCGTGCCAACCAGAATACGGTGCAACAAGCTTTCGGGTTTTTGCGTTGGGTGCGCTTTTTCGCCGTCTTCATTTTTGAGACGTTCGCCACCGTTACAAATCGGCAAGACCCAATCGGAGCGCATCTGAATACCCTCATTCAACGACTTGAGCGCCTCATAGTTGAACGTGTATTTCGCGGCTTCGTTTTTGGACGCCCAGATAATGGTTTCGTGGGCATTGGTGAATCGTTTGCCCCGAAAGTTCGGCATCGGATTCGATTTGCGCCACACAACGTCATTCAGAATCCAGAAACCTTGGTTCTGGAGCTCGGCGCCCATGCGGTACACGTTGTGATATGAGCCAATCGCCCAAATCGCACCGTTCGGTTTGAGGACACGGCGCGCGGCGGCAAGCCAATCGCGGGTAAAGTTGTCATAGACCTTAAAGCTATCGAACTGATCCCAATCGTCGTCAACGGCGTCAACTTTGGAATTGTCAGGGCGGTGAAGATCACCGCGCAGCTGTAGGTTATACGGGGGATCTGCAAAGATCAGGTCAACAGATCCTTCGGGAAGGCTGTTCATAATCTCGATGCAATCGCCACCAAGAATCTGGTTTAGCGGCAGCTCTGTGGCTGCCTCACGTGTTTTCGTCGTCATACTCTGCCTCATGTCGTGCCCCTTATTGGAGCATCGTTACCGCGCCGTTTTCGACGTCGTTTTGTGAGGCCTAAGATGAGTCAAAGATGATTCGCGGTCAATTTCTTTTTTGAATCAGTCACTTAGTTATTTATCTTGATACAAGATGTTGTGTACTGGCTTGAACGAACGTCTATGGTGAGGGGTCACCCCAAGATTTCGCAGCCCATCTAGATGCAATTTTGTCCCATATCCGGCGTTCTTTTCCCACCCATATCCCGGGTGCTGTTGCGCTAAATCCACCATCAAACTATCGCGCCATGTTTTCGCAACTATTGATGCGGCAGAAATCGACACGGAACGCGCGTCGCCTTTCACAATTGCCTCGGCATCAACGCCGAACGCCTTGGGAATCTTATTGCCATCCACAAGAACGTAATCGGCCGCGACACTCAGCCCCGCTACGGCCCGCTCCATCGCCCGCAAAGACGCCTGTAAAATGTTGATCTCGTCGATCTCTTCAACGGAACATGACGCGATAGAGACATCGGCCACCTCCATGATTTGCTCATAGAGCATGATGCGGCGTTTTTCGGTCAGTGCTTTAGAATCATTGAGGCCATCGGGGATGCGATTTGGATCGAGCCATACCGCGCACGCCGTGACGGGACCAGCCAGCGGGCCTCGCCCCACTTCGTCGACACCCACGATACGTGAATAGCGGCGTGCGGTTGCATCTGTTTCGAATGAATAGTCTGGAGCTGTTTTTACCATGTGGAGGTGAAACCCCATCACCGCGCGGTTGGCAAGGAACATAGACGAAAAAGGGCGAAAGGGAGGTGTGTCCCTTTCGCCCAGCGCGCACAACGAATGGATGTCAGCGGCGTGATTTGGCGGCAACCTCGTAGCCGAATTTGTTCAGACAACTCATATCATAGCCGCCAACCGTCCCTTTGCGGGTATGCACATCCGTCTCACAGCGGTTGGGAAGTGGCGCACTTGAGCGGCGGTTTTTATCGAGACACCGTTCCATCGCGATTGACGTGTCTGGACCATGACGGCGATCCACCGTCACAATACATTGCGCGGGAATATCAAAATGCGAAGCGCGTTTTACGGGCTTTACGCGCGGCGCGTTGGCGCGACGATCGGTGTCGTGCCGCGATAATGTATCGGACCGCCGATGGGTCACTTGTGCTTTTGCAGGCTTTGACTTTCCGGATTCGTCGATCAGTTTGCCAATGACAAACAACGTCATCAAGCCGCCGATCGCGCGGGCGACATCCTCATCGCTTGCACGCGCAGGTGCGGCGAAGGCGGACACGGATAGTGAAAGCGCCATAAGGCCGGCGGTGAATTTGGTATGTTTCATCTGGTCATCCTTTGTGTGATGGGCCGATACGAATTGTCGGCGATGAAACACGATGCGCAAAACTCTCAAAGTCGCTCAATATCAGGGGCGTGATATCGGATATCAGTCACGCAAACGGGCTTTGATATTGAATAGCACGCGGCCTTTGATCATGGTTGGGCGCATGACATACATTCATCATATCACCCGAACGGGACTGGCCACAGCGTTGCTCGTGCTTTTGCCATCGCTGGCAAGCGCCGCGTGTTTTGCCACCTATAAAGCCAAGCAAGAGGATCCCCTCAGGCTACATTTTGGCGTGGCACAGGTGCCTGATGGCGCGTGTACAAAGGCAGGTGCAGCGCAGGTTCTCGCACCGCGTCTTGCCAATGACGGCTGGATTCTTTTGACGATTGACGCAATGGTTGACGAGACCGAGTTGGAGGCTTTGAAAGACAGTGCTGGCGCGTTTTTCCTCAAATACAAGTAGCGCACGATCCGCACGGATTGTGGCATTTGGTGTGGCCGCCATTGTCCTCATCCTATTGGCGACAGCTGCGTTTCTCTTTGCCAACCTGCCAGATGCAAACGCGTTTAACGCGCGTGTCGAGCGGATATTTGTCGAAAACGATTTGACGACTGGTGCGCAGATCAAGTTTCTGGAAATCCTTGCGCAATCCGGTACGGCCTTTTCGGACACACTCGCAAGCTACCGAATGGTGATGTTCGTGTTATTGATTTTCGCCACGGCCTTGCTCGTCGCGGCCTTGGTATTTTTGGTGACCATCGTCGCCATGAACCGCCGCATGAGCGAGATTGAACGGGCGGGCCTTCAGGTGTCCAGCTTGCACATTTCACGTAGCGAAAACGCCGTGTACCTCAACGATATGGCATTCCAACTGACGCCCGCAGCAATGGAAACGATGTCGGTTCTGGCCGAAGCGCGCCTAGATGGTGACATGCTTTCTGGGGCAGAGATCGAGGCCTTGATTTCGGGGCGCCTGTCAGCGGATTGCGACGAAGCGGCCGGGGCGACACGCATCAAACGACTGCGCGACACATTGGGAAATCAAATGGTCAGCGAAATGTTGGTCAAGAATGTCGCCCGCAAAGGCTATATATTGTCGGTCTCAAAAGACGTCATAAAGATGCTCTAGTGTTGAACGGGGCGGCGCAGCCAAATCCGCGCCGCCACATTCAATACGACCCGCTAGCCCTTGCTATATTTTACGTCCAGCGCGTCGATGGCCGCCACATTGGTTGCAGATGCGCCGCCCGCGTCAAATGATGCCGCCAGATAGGCCTCAGCAATAGACTTGGCCAATTCGGCACCAATGACGCGCGCCCCCATCGTAATGATTTGGGCGTTATTGGATGTTGCCGCTTTGCCCGCCGAATAGGTGTCATGACATTGTGCCGCGCGAATACCCGGAACCTTGTTTGCACTCAAACAGACACCAATCCCTGTGCCACAGACCAAGATTGCACGATCAACATCGCCCGCGATCACGGCGGATGCCACGCGGTCAGACATGTTGGCGTAAAAACCGTCCTCTGGCGTTTGGGACATATCAACGACATCGTAGGTGTCCGACAAATGGGTAACGAGAACAGTGGCAAGGCCTACACCTGCGGTATCACCGGCAATTGCTAATTTCATGGGTCTTTCCTTTTTGATCACTTGGGATTTAGATTTTGGCGCTGCACATGGTCAGAATGTCGAGGTAGCCCGCAACGTCCCACGCCGAGCGGCCAATAAACAGGCCATCGATATGTGGGCATGATATCAGGTCTTCGCAATTTTGCGGGTTCACCGATCCACCATAAAGACAGGGCACCTTGCGTCCCAAAACGTCTCGCGCCACGTCGATGATATCGGCCTGTCGTGCGTCCGCATATTGTGAGGTTGCGGGAATACCGTTTTCGCCAATCGCCCAAACAGGTTCGTAAGCAAATAGGATTTCAGCAGATCGTTGTGACGCATCCAATTTGGCGAGCGCGCCGCGCACTTGGGCCTCCAAGACCTCTTGGGCGCGCCCCGCCTCGCGCTCAAGCAATGTCTCACCGATACAGATGAGCGGGGTAAGACCGTGACGCACCGCGGCCTGTGTTTTCAATCCAACGGTTTCGTCAGTCTCGCCAAAATGCGTGCGCCGTTCGGAGTGGCCTAGCTCGACAATATCAAGTCCGCAATCTTTGAGCATCACCGGCGAGATTTCACCCGTCCATGCGCCTGCATCCGCCCAATGCATGTTTTGCGCACCGACCTTTACCGAGGTATCTTTCAAAACCTGCGCAACCTCACGCGCCGTTGTGAAGGATGGAATGACAAAGCGCTGAATGCGCGCATCGGATGCAGGCTCCGCATCGACAAGACCCGCCGCAAACACCTGTGCCTGTGCGAGCGTTTTATTCATCTTCCAACTTGTGCCGATCCAAAAGTCTGGCTGTGTCATGTCACGTCATCCATATGTTGTTGAGCAATCGTCAGCGTCAGTCCCGCCGCATCAAGTGCTGCACGGCTGTCCGCATCAGGCGCACCGTTTGTAATAATCGTATCGAACGCAGACAGGTCCGCGAGTTTGTGCAGGGCGGTATGGCCAAAACGGCTTTGGTTGACGAGCAAACAGGTTTTGGTCGCCGCCCCCATCATGGCGCGTTTGGTCCGTATGACATCCGCGTCCATGTGAAACACATCCGTACCCGAAACAGCCGGCGACGATACAAACGCCAGATCGGCCCGCAACGATGCCAATGCGGCCTCCGTCACCATGCCGAAATAGGCGTTGAATTTGGCCGAATACGTGCCGCCAAGCGCCACCAATGTGATCCCAGTCTGACCTTTGAGGGTGTCGAGAACGGCGGCATTATTGGTCAACACCGTCAAAGGGCGCTTTTCCACGAGACGCGCACCAAGCACCGCCGCCATCGACCCGTCATTGATGATAACGCTCATCCCAGGCTCGATTAGGGTCAACGCGGCCTCAGCCATCGCGGCCTTTGCGGCACCGCCCAGTTGGGTGCGAAACCTAAAATCGCTCTCGAATTGAGTCCCCGCTTCGATCGTGGCACCACCGCGCATTTTGCGCAGCACGCCTGCACTTTCCAAGTCATCGAGATCGCGGTGGATGGTCATTTTCGACACGCCGAACCGGACCGCCAGCACATCAAGATCGACGGCACCATCGCGCACCAAGAGATCCAGAATATCCTGCCTACGCTCGTCTCGTTTCATTGCATACCCCTATTTGAGATATCTAATGTCACACAATTTATGTTTTATCTAACACTATTTTTGTTATCTTATCTGGCGGCGTCCTACTTTCCTAAGCAGTCGCACACCACACCCCTTAGGAGGGTGTATTCCATCGCACTAGTCCTTGTTATTTGTCAGATGTTTATCGGTATTTGAGGCCGTATTTTGTACGGGACGCGTTCGAAACAGCGCCCGTACATCGGCCTCGTCCGTCTCTGCGTGGGCATAGATCCGCATGGGCAAATTAGGATCAGACCAGCGGCCCGCTTTGGCTGCGGTCACGGGATCGACGCCTTGACGCACCACGAGCTCAGTAAAGAAGCCGTGCCGCCCCGCGCGGTGCGCAGAGAGATAGGGAATGCCCGCACGCTTGCAGATCGTCCGCCAGCGGTTGGAGTAGCTAGTCGGGCTACCATAGTCAGCTTGATGTTTGCCAATCCCGCGTTTGCGCAGAGCATCGACCTCTCACCAGTGCAAAACCTTCTGCAAGGAATCGTCGACACAATCACTGGCCCTTTGGGCATTGTGATCGGCACCTTGGCCTTGATCGGTGTGTTCCTCACTTGGCTCTTTGGGATGTTGGACTTCCGCCAAGCCCTCTGGGTGCTCGTCGCGATCGCGGGCATTGCGGCGGCACCGACCATCGTGACCGCCATCTGGGCTGCGTGAAACCGATATGGCAACGCAAACCCCTCTTTTTCTGGGCCTAATCCGGCCGCCAAAGCTCATCGGGCTGCCGATCATGTATGCGATGGTTTGGCTCTTCGGGTTTGTGTTGATATTTCTGTGGGTCCAAAGCTGGCCGGTGATCATCATCGCCGCTCTGGCTTATCCGGCGCTGTGGAAAGCCGCTGACTGGGATCCGGCCTTTCTTGAGGTGATGGTCACCGCGCTGCAAGAGACCCCGCCCACCCCGAACCGCAAGATCCATTCGGGTGACAGTTATGCAGCGTGACCCGTCCGATGACCTTGCCATGCTGCCAGACTGGGCGCGCAAAGAACGCCCGATGGCCAGCATGCTGCCCTATGTCAGCTTGGTAAATGACATAACGATCCGCACGCGCGGCAATGCGCTGTTTCAATGTATCCGCCTCGATGGGGTCAACAGCATGACCAGCGACGACGCGCACCTGGAGAAAATCCGGGCACTCTTCGCAGCTATCATTGCGCAGATCGGACCAGAGTACAGTTTCTACGTCCACAAGGTTTCAAAGGCGATCGAGACCGCCTTGCCACCGGTGCCTGAGGAAGGATTTGCGCAAGCATTGGATGCCCGCTGGCAGGCGGCTATGACGCGGGCGGGCCTCCGAAACAAAACACTGACGCTCACTGTGCTGAAACGTCCGCCCCTTGCCGCGCGGTTGCGTCTGAAACGCTCAGATTCGATCGCCCAGCTTAAAGACCAGACAGCTAAGCAATTGCGCAAACTCGAGGAGGTTGTTGGGTTTCTGTTGTCGTCCTTTGCAGAGATGAACCCGCGCTTGCTCGGAGCGGAAAGCGGCGAACTGCTTGGCTTCCTCGGGGCACTCAACATTGGGCAGGAACGGCCGCTCTTCGCCAAATCGCGCTTTGGCGTCATTGCCGAAGATGTAGCCAACACCCGCGTCACGTTTCAGGGGCGAGGCTTTACGCTCGACGATGGGACGGCGGGCAAGCGATTTGGCACCAGTTTTGCGATCAAGACCTATCCCGCCAGAACCAGCTGTACCATGTTCGATGAGCTTAACCTGCCTATCGACATGGTCGTCACCCATTCCTTCACACCGATCAACAGCAACATCATGGCCAGTCGGATCAAGCGCCAACAGCGGCTGATGAAGGCCAGCGATGATGGCGCGATTTCTCTTGCTGAAGAACTGGTAGACGCGCTGGACGATCTGGAATCGAAGCGGCTCAGCTTTGGCGATCATCACATGACTGTCACGGTACCTTCTCGCTCGATGGTGATGTGGTGGGCTTTGATCTAACCGGCATTCTCGACAGCGAAAACGAGAAAGAGCGCATGGCGGTCCTCTCCTACCTGTTTCGGCGGGTGGAACGTGTGATCGAGGATCGCAAACCGACACTGATCATCATCGATGAAGCTTGGAAAGCGCTCGATAACCCGTATTTTGCCGACCGCCTTAGCAATTGGCTTGTGACCGCGCGCAAACAAAACGCGGTTGTCGTGATGATGACCCAATACGCAAGCCAACTCGAGAAAACCCGTACCGGTAAGACGATTATCGAGGCCGTGCCGACGCAGCTTTTGCTTCCCAATATTCGTGCTTCGGCCAGTGATTACGAAATGCTTGGACTCACCAACAAAGAGCTCAGTGTTTTGCTCGGGACAGGCAGCAATTCCCGTCTGGCGCTGGTGCGCGATGATCAAGGCTCGGTCGTGATCGACGCCGATCTCAGTGCCCTTGGCCCATACCTCACGATCCTTGGCGGCATGGAAAAAGGCGAAGCGCTGGTTGGCGCGGATTATCGACAGAACCCCGATTTTTGGAGACAGATTTGATGCGTAGACTTAGCGTACTGACCCTCACCCTTTTGACCCTGACAGCCTGCGCGGAATACCGACCGTCAGAAGCCGAATGCTTCAGCTCCTTTGCCGAGGTTAGCCGCAGCAATTGCGATTTCGCGCTGCTCGGGCCGATTGGTAGCCTCGGTGAATAAACACCGCCCGCATATCCTTGCGGGCTTGGTGTCGCTCGCAGCGCCCATGGCGTTTGCGCAAGGCGTGCCGACCTTTGATGCAGGCATGTTCTTGCAGCGTGAACGCGTGTTGAATCAGGGCGCGCAGGATCTGGCGCTTCAGCAAGACCGGCTGACCAAGGATGAAGAACTGGAAGAACTCGAGCAAGAACAACTCGAGGCGTTGGAGGATAAGGTTGACCGCCACGGTCAGGGATGTTGGGCGGACCTATTAAGTAAAAAGATGTCTGAAGGAGGTGAGTGGGCTGAAAGCCAGTCGATCCTCCGCACAGTCCATTTCTTAGAGCGGCCCATGCGCAGCAGCACGGGGCACAACTTTTCTTTTCATGTTCAATAGAATCATCGTTAACGCTGCCGTTCAACCTCGTGAAGGTATTTCAACCAACGGCCGGAGGTGAACCAGTTGTCAGAGAAACAAACCTTGGATCGGGTGAACCCTTCGCTCTCGCGGGCATAGGCTTGGACGGCCAGTAGCAGGTTTTGGGCATCCACACCGTCCGCAGTCGCTTGGCGGATCTGCGACATGCACACCGCTTTGCCTCGAATGCGATCCTCGGGATAGGCCGACAAAATCTTTTCTGAAATCTCATCTTCTACCGCCGCCTCTTTCGCGTGCGAAGGATATGGTTTTTTATATGGTTTATATCTGTTCTTATAGGATTTGCCCTCAGGGGCAGATGGCTTGCCCTCAGGGGCAAATGCATCATTTTCCCTTTTGGTCGGATCGATTTGCCCATTTGGGCAAATGGAGTTGCCCATGGCGTACCAGCAGGTCCGGTCATAGCGATCATCGCTGAAATTACCCTTGATGATCAGACTCGCAGTGACCAATTTTTCGAGCGCCGTGCGGATTTGTTTTTCGCTCAGATAGGGAAATAGCTCACCAAAGGCCGTGATCGAATTGTAGGTCCAATAGCGTCCGTCACGAAAATTTCGGCGGTTGGCTTGGTTCTTCTCAATCCAGAAAACGATGTTTTGAAAGATGACTGCGGCATTCAAGCCAACGCGTGCGGCAATCTCGGGATCAAAGCTATGGCGACTCATGTGCGGCACCATTGGCCCGACACGCGGGCGCGATTTTGTACAGGTTTTGTACGAGAAACCAAATTTCGCGTCCAATCAGCAGAAGAAACTATACGCTCGTTTTTGCGTATACCCGTACAGTCGCGCAAAAATAATCCATATTTTACAGTAATTTGTGGTGACCCCGATTGGATTCGAACCAATAACCTGCCCCTTAGGAGGGGGCTGCTCTATCCAGTTGAGCCACGGGACCACTGGCGCTTTTTAGAGGGGAAGGTTGTTTGGGGGCAAGGGGAAAGCCATCGGTCGTACTGCGCAGGACGCTTAAATTATGGCTCGATGGAGTGGAGGAAAAAGGGGGAGTGAAATTGGCCCACCACTCCCCCTTTTAAAATCCGATACCGCACTGTGAGTAAGAGAGCTTGCAGAGCGAACCGGATATGCTGTGCGCAGAGCATGCCTAATGCGCATTGTTAGCGATAACATACACAGGTTGCGCGGCGTGGACAAGGATGTTTTATAATGTATTCTGCGAGGGATATATAAAATGGAGCCAATGGCCATGTCGCAGGATCAGGATTTCACCCCACCTAAACGTCCGCTTACACTTCGCGATGTGTCAGAGGCCTCGGGTGTGTCCGAGATGACCGTGAGCCGCGTGCTGCGAAATCGTGGCGATGTGTCGGAGACGACACGTAACAAAGTGTTAGAGGCCGCGCGCGAGCTTGGGTATGTCCCCAACAAAATTGCAGGCGCTTTGGCATCGAGCCGCGTGAACCTCGTTGCTGTGATCATTCCGTCTTTGTCCAACATGGTATTTCCCGAAGTGATGACAGGGATTTCCGACATTCTCGACGAGACCGAATTACAGGCTGTCGTGGGCGTCACCCATTATAAACCCGAACGCGAAGAAAAGGTGTTGTACCAGATGCTGTCATGGCGTCCCTCGGGAGTCATTATTGCGGGGCTGGAGCATACCGAAGCCTCCAAAGCGATGTTGGCAGCAGCGGGCATTCCCGTGGTCGAGATTATGGACACCGATGGCGATGCGATTGATGCCAAAGTTGGCATTTCCCATCGCCGTGCAGGCCGCCAAATGGCGCAGGCTATTATCGAGGCAGGGTACAAACGCATCGGCTTTCTCGGTACAAAAATGCCCCTCGATCACCGTGCCCGCAAACGCTTTGAGGGATTTACGGAGACATTGGCGAAAGCTGGTCTAGAGATCGCAGATCAGGAGTTCTATTCGGGCGGATCCGCCTTGGTCAAAGGGCGCGAGATGACCCAGACCATTTTGGAACGCAACGCCGACGAGCCGCTTGATTTCCTGTATTACTCCAACGACATGATTGCCTCTGGCGGGCTACTATACTGTCTCGACAACGGGATTGACGTGCCGGGGGACATTGGCTTGGCCGGATTTAACGGCATTGAGTTCATCGACGGGCTACCCAAGAAGCTCGCGACAATGAAAGCCATGCGCTCGGAGATCGGTCGCGCCGCGGCACAGATCATTGCAAAACGCGTGGCCGATAGCAGTGCCCCGCGTGGTGAAGAGATCGTGTTGGAGCCAGAGCTGAAATTCGGCGAAACCCTGCGCCGCAAGAAAAAGCCGTTCTAGAGCGAAATGCAGCAACAATAATGCGTATCATCGACTAGAAATTTGCACAAAACGGCATAGATGACATGTGAGACTGCGCAGATCTGCGTGCCCGCACCACACTTAGATAACGGAACCCTACAATGCCCCATTACAAATCCCGCCGCTCAACGCACGGACGCAACATGGCCGGTGCACGTGGCCTTTGGCGCGCCACAGGCATGACAGACGACGATTTCGGCAAGCCGATCATCGCAGTCGTCAACTCGTTTACACAGTTCGTTCCCGGTCACGTTCACCTCAAAGACCTCGGTCAAATGGTGGCACGCGAGATTGAGGGCGCGGGCGGCGTGGCCAAAGAGTTCAACACCATTGCGGTGGATGACGGCATTGCGATGGGCCACGATGGGATGCTCTATTCCCTACCCTCGCGTGAGATTATTGCGGACAGTGTCGAATACATGGTCAACGCGCATTGTGCGGACGCTATGGTGTGTATTTCCAACTGCGATAAAATCACCCCCGGTATGATGATGGCCGCGATGCGCCTCAACATTCCCGTGATTTTCGTCTCGGGTGGTCCGATGGAAGCGGGCAAGGTGCAAGATGGCGATATCGTGCAAAAGCTCGATCTTGTGGACGCGATGGTGTCCGCCGCCGATGAAAGCTACACCGATGCGCAGGTGGAAGAGATCGAGAAAGCCGCGTGTCCAACTTGTGGATCATGCTCTGGCATGTTCACCGCCAACTCAATGAACTGTCTTGCTGAGGCCTTGGGTCTGGCACTTCCGGGTAACGGGTCAACGCTTGCCACTCACGCGGATCGTCGTCACCTCTTTTTGGAGGCAGGACGTAGGATCGTCGAGATCACCAAAAAGCACTACGAAGAAGAATTGCCGGGCTACTTGCCACGCGAGATCGCCACGTTCGAGGCTTTTGAAAACGCCATGTCGCTCGACATTGCGATGGGTGGCTCTACCAACACCGTGCTTCACCTTCTGGCGATTGCCTATGAGGGCAAGGTCAACTTTACCATGGACGACATCGATCGCTTGAGCCGCAAGGTTCCTGTACTGTGCAAAGTCGCGCCCTCGGTTGCGAACGTTCACATGGAAGATATCCACCGCGCGGGCGGCATTTTTGCCATCCTCGGGTCGATGTATCGCGGCGGGCTAATCCACGGCGATGCGCGCACCGTTCACTCCGAAACAATGGCCGCCGCGATTGCCAAATGGGACATCACGGTTGCGAACAACCCCGAGGCCGAACAATTGTTCAAAGCGGCCCCCGGCGGCGTGCGTACAACACAGGCGTTCTCGACCGAAAACCGCTACAAAGAACTCGACACAGACCGTGAGAACGGCGTGATCCGTTCGGTTGAACACGCGTTTTCCAAGGACGGCGGCTTGGCTGTTTTGTTCGGCAATGTCGCGGAGCGCGGCTGTATCGTGAAAACGGCAGGCGTCGATGAAAGCATTCTCAAATTCACGGGCAAGGCGCGTGTGTTTGAAAGCCAAGATGATTCTGTCAGCGCGATTCTCAGCCGCAAGGTCGAGGCCGGAGATATTGTGGTCATTCGATATGAGGGGCCACAGGGTGGACCGGGCATGCAGGAAATGCTTTACCCCACGTCATATCTAAAATCCAAAGGCTTGGGCAAAAAATGTGCCTTGTTGACCGATGGGCGCTTTTCCGGTGGCACCTCGGGATTGTCGATCGGCCACGTGTCACCAGAGGCCGCAGAGGGCGGTATGATCGGATTGGTGGAAACGGGCGACATTATAGAGATCGACATCCCCAACCGCTCAATCGAGCTCAAGGTTGAGGCAAGTGAGCTAGATCGTCGTCGCACTGCAATGGGACCACTCCCGTGGAAGCCCAAAGAGCCGCGCCCACGTCACGTCACAACAGCGCTCAAAGCCTATGCCCTGTTGGCTTCTGCGGCAGATAAGGGTGCGGTTCGTATCCTGCCTGACGACCAATAAAACACGCAAATTTACGACTATGATTCGCCGCCCTTCGGGGCGGCGTTTTGCGTATGTGGAGAATGCGGCACGTGATCTTCGTGATAACACGGCAACAAAAAACCCGCGCCGAAGCGCGGGTTATTTTAGACGAAGTGGTGAGCCGTGATGGGTTCGAACCATCGACCTACTGATTAAAAGTCAGTTGCTCTACCAGCTGAGCTAACGGCCCACTTTCATCGTGAGGCGGGTATTACGAGTGCAGGGCGTGAGCGTCAAGGACTAAACAGAGATTTTCTTGGAAAAGGTTCCATCACGGTTTATATGCCGCCCTATGCAACAGGTATTCTCCCCCTCGAACCTGCCCTTCGTAAAGATGCACGGGCTAGGCAATGACTTCGTGATCTTTGATTCTCGGGGGATAGACGCGCGCGTCACCCCAAAACTGGCAAAGGCCATCGGTGATCGCAACCGTGGCGTTGGCTTTGACCAACTCGCGGAGATCAAAGATGGCGAGGGGACAGATATCTCGCTCGACTTTTGGAACAGTGACGGCAGTCGCGCCGGCGCCTGCGGCAATGCAACCCGCTGTGTCGCGTGGCTGATGATGCAAGAGAGCGGCAACAACAGCGTGACCATTCGCACCGAGCGCGGCGTTCTACACGCCGTGCGCGCGGGCGACGAGGTATCGGTGAACATGGGTCACCCACAACGCGACTGGCACGAGGTGCCGCTCAGCCACGCCGTGAATACCAACCACCTGCCGCTCGCGGGCGATCCTGTAGCGGTCGGCATGGGCAATCCGCATGTGGTGTTCTTTGTGGATGATATTGTAGGCGTTGATGTCGCCGCCCAAGGTGTCGCTGTCGAACATGATCCGCTGTTCCCCCAGCGCACCAATGTTGAATTCGCCCAAGTGCGCGGCCACGACGAGATCAGAATGCGCGTCTGGGAACGTGGAGCGGGCATTACGCTTGCTTGTGGCTCAGGAGCCTGCGCCACGGCCGTAGCGGCAGCTGAGCGTGGCCTGACGGGCAGGACAGTGCGCATGGAGGTCGACGGCGGCTGGATGACCCTCGACTGGCGTGACGATGGTGTGTGGATGACGGGACCAGTGCAATTTGTATTTAGGGGCGAATTTGACGCGTCATTTCTGGAGCAGATCTAATGTCAGCCAAACCGCCCGTCTTTGCGACACTCGGCTGTCGTCTCAACGCCTATGAAACCGAAGCCATGAAAGACCTCGCGGCGAAAGCGGGGGTCGAGAACGCTGTCGTGGTCAACACCTGTGCTGTGACCGCCGAAGCGGTACGCAAAGCCCGCCAAGAGATTCGCAAACTGCGCCGCGACAATCCTGATGCCAAAATCATCGTGACGGGATGCGCCGCACAGACCGAGCCAGAGACATTCACGTCGATGAGTGAGGTTGATATCGTCATCGGCAACACCGAAAAGATGCAGCCGGAAACGTGGTCCGCGATGGGGCCGGATTTCATCGGCCAAACCGAGCGCGTTCAGGTCGACGATATTATGAGCGTCACCGAGACAGCGGGCCACCTGATCGACGGGTTCGGCACGCGCAGCCGCGCCTATGTTCAAGTGCAAAACGGCTGTGATCACCGCTGCACCTTTTGCATTATCCCATACGGGCGCGGCAATTCGCGCTCGGTGCCTGCGGGCGTGGTGGTCGATCAGATCAAACGCCTCGTAGACAAGGGATTTAACGAAGTTGTTCTTACGGGTGTTGATCTGACCTCATGGGGGGCGGACCTGCCCGCCGCGCCACGTTTGGGCGATTTGGTCATGCGCATTCTTAAACTCGTGCCCGATCTGGCCCGCCTTCGGATTTCATCGATTGATTCGATTGAGGCAGATGACGCGCTGATGCAGGCCATTGCCACTGAGCCGCGTCTGATGCCTCACCTCCATCTCTCGCTTCAACACGGGGATGACATGATTCTCAAACGCATGGCCCGCCGCCATTTGCGCGACGATGCAATTGCGTTTTGCGCGGAGGCCAAGCGCCTACGGCCGGACATGACATTCGGCGCGGATATCATCGCCGGGTTCCCGACCGAAACTGACGCGCACTTTGAAAACTCGCTTAAGTTGGTTTCGGATTGCGATCTAACGTGGCTGCACGTCTTTCCCTATTCAAAGCGCGAGGGCACGCCAGCGGCGAAAATCCCAAGCCAAGTGAATGGCAAAACCATTAAAGAGCGCGCGGCGCGTCTTCGCTCTGCGGGCGATGCACAGGTCGCCCGTCACCTGACCGCACAAATCGGGCGGACTCATCGTATCTTGATGGAGAATCCCCTGATGGGCCGCACCGAACAATTCACCGAGGTCAGTTTTTCCGCCCAGCAAGTTGAAGGCCAGATTGTTACTGCCACAATTCTTGGCGTCAGCGGCACACAGTTGACAGCGTAGCGCCATGACTCGTCCGATTCTTTATTCCTTTCGACGATGCCCCTATGCCATGCGTGCGCGCCTAGCGATCGCATCGGCGGGACTAGAGGTCGAACTGCGCGAAGTCGTGCTGCGCGACAAACCCGCGCAGTTGATCGCAGCCTCGCCCAAGGCCACCGTGCCCGTTTTGATCGTGGGTGAGACCGTAATCGACGAGAGCCGCGACATTATGGATTGGGCGCTTGCCCACAATGACCCTGACGGGTGGCGCGACATGCCGCCCGCGGGAGAGGCATGGATTTCTCAAATCGAGGGACCATTCAAAACCGCGCTTGATCGCTACAAATACGCAACGCGGTATGAGAACGTCGATGTAAATGTTGAGCGCGCCAAAGCGGCACAAATTCTTTGGAGCATCAATCAGCACCTGACCGAAACACCATGGATATTTGGATCATCGCCTACCCTTGCGGACATGGCGACGATTACCTTTGTGCGTCAATTTGCAAATACGGATCGTGCATGGTTCGATGCCCAAGAGTGGGACGGCGTCAAAAACTGGCTTACACGGTTTATTAATTCGGATCAGTTCAACACAATCATGGCGAAATATAAAAAGTGGCGCCCCGAGTCGGATATCGTAATCTTTGCGTGATATCGCTCTGCGAAGTGGTCAAGGCGATGTTTGCGCTCACATATGTGCAAGAAACACCGTATATGGCGACGGGAATATCACTAAGGCGCCAATCAAAGGCCCCTGCGTCCTATTGTATGCTAGACGTGGACGCATTGCCTCGCTAAAAGCGCCTCCGAAGGGCTACGGGAAATCCGTGGCCTTGAATGCATTGGCTGGTTAGGTCCGGCTTAAGACAATGGAGATTTGCTCGTGTCCCATGTAGACGAACACGAAGGCACCCGCCGCGATTTCCTGTACTACGCCACCGGTGGCGCAGGTGCAGTTGCAGCAGGCGCCGTGGTCTGGCCCCTGGTCAATCAAATGAACGCTTCCGCAGATGTTAAGGCGCTTGCCTCCATCCGCGTAAACATTGCTGACGTGCAAGCCGGCACGCAGTTGACGGTTAAATGGCGCGGTAAGCCCGTGTTTATTCGCCGCCGCACGCAAGACGAGATTGATGCAGCCCGCGCTGTGCCAATGGCCGACTTGCCAGACCAAATTGCGCGCAACGACAACCGCGATGCTACACTTGATGCATCCGACGAAAACCGCGCGATGGACGAAAACGGCGAATGGTTGGTGATGATGGGCGTATGTACCCACCTCGGCTGTGTGCCACTCGGCGATGGTGCGGGTGACTTTGGCGGATGGTTCTGCCCCTGTCACGGGTCGCACTACGATACATCCGGTCGCATCCGCAAAGGTCCAGCTCCAGAGAACCTTCCGGTTCCGACCGCTGCCTTTGAAGGCGACGCTGAAATCATTCTGGGCTGAGGGAGAAACTGATGTCTGGTATTCCACACGACCACTACGAACCAAAGTCCGATATCGCAAAATGGGCTCACACACGTCTCCCGATTGTTGGCCTTGTCTATGACACGCTGATGATCCCGACGCCGAAAAACCTCAACTGGATGTGGATCTGGGGCATTGTTCTTGCCTTCTGTCTCGGCCTCCAGATTGTCACCGGTATCGTTCTGGTGATGCACTATACTCCGCACGTCGACATGGCATTTGCCTCGGTTGAGCACATCATGCGCGATGTGAACGGCGGTCATATGCTGCGCTACTTGCATGCAAACGGCGCATCGCTGTTCTTCTTTGCGGTCTACATGCACATCTTCCGCGGCCTGTACTACGGCTCGTACAAAGCACCACGTGAAATCACATGGATCGTCGGCATGATCATCTACCTGATGATGATGGCAACCGGCTTCATGGGGTATGTGTTGCCTTGGGGTCAGATGTCCTTTTGGGGCGCAACCGTGATCACCGGCCTATTTGGTGCGATCCCACTCGTGGGCGAGCCAATTCAGGCATGGTTGCTCGGCGGGCCTGCGGTGGACAACGCCACGCTCAACCGCTTCTTCTCGTTGCACTACTTGCTCCCCTTCGTGATTGCCGGCCTTGTGATTGTTCACATCTGGGCGTTCCACACGACAGGCAACAACAACCCAACGGGTGTTGATGTACGCAAAACGTCCAAAGCCGAAGCTGAGAAAGACACATTGCCGTTCTGGCCATATTTCGTGATGAAAGACCTATTCGCCCTTGGCGTTGTCTTGGTCGTGTTCTTTGCCATTGTCGGTTTTATGCCAAACTACCTCGGCCACCCCGATAACTACCTCGAAGCAAACCCGCTATCGACACCCGCGCACATTGTGCCTGAATGGTATTTCTTGCCCTTCTACGCCATTTTGCGCGCGTTCACCGCCGATGTGTGGTTGGTTCAGGCTGTGTCGTTTGTCACAGGCGGTATCGTGGACGCAAAGTTCTTTGGCGTACTCGCCATGTTCGGCGCGATCATCGTGATGGCTCTCGTGCCTTGGCTCGACACCTCCAAAGTTCGTTCGGGTAAATATCGCCCGATGTTCAAATGGTGGTTCTGGCTGTTGGCCATCGACTTCGTGGTACTGATGTGGGTGGGCGCAATGCCAACCGACGGTATCTATCCGTATATCTCGCTGATTGGTGCAACCTATTGGTTTGGATACTTCCTCGTTTTGATGCCGCTCTTGGGTGTTATCGAAAAGCCGCTTCCGATTCCGGAAACGATCGAAGAAGATTTTTTAGCGCACTACCCTGCCGCTAAAAATGCATCCGAGTGAGAAAGGAACTAGGGAAATGATGAAGAAACTTACCCTCTCCGCCCTCACCGCCTTGGGCCTATCCGCTGGCGCGGCTATGGCAGCAGGCGATGCGGCACACATCCATGACGTGGACTTCTCCTTTGAAGGTCCGTTTGGCACTTATGACCAAATGCAGCTTCAGCGCGGACTTCAGCTTTACACCGAAGTTTGCGCGGGCTGTCACGGTCTACAATATGTGTCGATCCGGACCCTTGCGGACAAAGGCGGCCCAATGCTTCCCGAGGATCAGGTGCGTGCTTACGCAACTGCATTCCCCGTGAACGACGAAGCTGCAAACATGCACCTCTACGACTATGACGAGGGGGCCGCACGTACGCTCACGTCTAACGACCACTTCCCAGCGAACCACTCGCAAAACGCGCCCGACCTATCCATGATGGCGAAAGCACGCGCTGCGTTTCACGGCCCATACGGAACAGGTATCAACCAGTTCCTAAAAGGCACTGGTGGCCCTGAGTATATCGTCGGCCTTTTGACCGGCTACACAGGCGAAGAAAAAGAAGAAGCTGGAAAAATCTACTATGAGAACACCGCGTTCCCAGGTGGATGGATCGCAATGGCTCCTCCTCTCTACGGTGAAGACGTCGAGTTTGCCGATGGTCACTCCAATGAGTTGCACCACGAAGCAGAAGACATTGCTGCGTTCTTGATGTGGGCAGCGGAACCAAAGCTTGAAGCACGCAAGCACGCGGGCTTCCTCGCCGTTGTGTTCCTGATCGTACTGACATCGCTTTTGTACCTGTCGAACAAAAAACTTTGGGCACCGCACAAAGGCAAAAAATTCAACCTGTAATATCGGGTTGATCAAAATTGAAAAAGCGCTCCGATTTCGGGGCGCTTTTTTTTGTGGGCTATAGGGTGGCGGCCAAATCAATGCCCAACATAATCGCGGTATCCCGTGGGTGGATCTGCCTCGACCTGCGCCCACGTGCGCGGCGCATGAGCGACACCATCCGCGACCCAAACAACATGATCTGCAAACGCTTGGGCATCCGCCAGATCATGCGAGACCATCAACATCGTTGCTCCGGTTTTTGCACCAACCTCACGCGCCAAGGTGGTCATCTCTTTGCGCATCGCGGGCCCAAGCGCCGAGAATGGCTCATCAAGCAACACAAGGGGATGCCGCTGAACCAAGACGCGCGCCAATGCCACACGTGACTGCTGACCGCCCGAAAGTTGGGATGGCGATCGATCGCCAAGTCCACTCAACCCTGTTGCCTCAAATGCGTCTTGCACCGCTCGTTTGTCCTCAACGGACAGGCGCAAATTCGGCTTGATCCCAAGGGCGATATTCTGCGCCGCAGTCATATGTGGGAACAGGTTGTTGTCTTGGAACAGATGCGCGGCGGGACGCTTCGCCGGCGCCACATCAGTGATATCGTTGCCCTGCCAAAGAACGCGCCCTGATCGCGGCGCAAAGAACCCGCCAATAACCGACAGCAAAGTAGATTTCCCTGCGCCCGATGGCCCAAGCACGGCAACCGCCGATCCTGTGGGAAGGCTGAACTCCGCGCTCAGGCGAAAATCGCCTTGGATAATCAATAAGTCGTCAAGTGTGAGCACGCCCGCGCCCTCCCCGATCAAAGATGTAAAACAGGCCAAGGCTTAGCGCGAGCAACAAAAGCGCCGCCCCCATCGCCTGATCCATGCGATAGGCCCCCATGAGGCGATAAATTTGCAACGGCAAGGTTGCTTGCTCAGGGCGGGCAAACAGCGTGATGACGCCAAGATCGCCCATGGATAACGCCGCCGATAGACCTGCGGCAAACCCCAAAGGCGCACGAATGCGCGGCAGCGTCACCAATCGCAAGCGCGTCCATCCAGACATCCCCAACCCATCCGCAAGCTTTCCATACGCGGCTTCGCTTCCTGCTATCGCGGGCGCAATTGCGCGAATGACAAATGGGAGCGACATCACGGCATTCACCAGCGCGGTGATCACAAGGGCCAGTGTGGCGGGATCAAAAAATGGGAAAATCATAATGAATAGCCCCGTCCCCATGACCAACGGTGACGCCGCGATTGAAAGCATTCCAACCCCTTCGATCCAATGCCATCTCTGTCCAGCAAGAACGAGCGCGAGAGACAAAACGATAGCAAGTGCTGCAGACCCAAGGGCGGTGAGGACGGAACGCGCCGCCGCGTACCAAACCGAAACAGGAAGCTGCAACACACCACCCGCACCATCCACAACCAATGCGGCGAGAGGCGCGAGCAAAAAGAGTGCTGCGAGGACAATCCAAACCGTATCAATCAGACGCAATATTGGCCGCGCCGTATCGAGGCGCGCAACAGGTCGATCTAGCCCCCCACCAACCATGTGCGGCACGCGGTATTTGAATGAAAAAAGCGCAGCACAAGTACAAATCGCAAATTGAATAAGCGCCAAAAGAGACGCTTTGCCGAGGTCAAAATCATAGCGAAATGCCTCATAAATCGCGAGTTCGATTGTGGTCGCCTTAGGCCCACCGCCAAACGTGAGGGCGACCGCAAAAGACGTTGTACAGATCAAAAAAATCACTGCCAACGCACCGGGCACGATATCACGGAGCATCGGGATCTCGACATGGCGAAAGACATCGATAGAGGTAAATCGTAGTGACGCCGCAAGCCGGAAACGCTCCGATGGAATAGTTCCCCAACCATGCAGTAAAAGACGCGTCGCCAACGGAATGTTGAAAAATACATGGGCGATAATCACCCCATGAAATCCGTAGATAGAAATCGGCTCTAATCCGGCCCAAATCAACAAGTTTGAGACGATCCCGCTTTTCCCGAACACGGCCGTAAGACCAAGAATCGCAACGATGACGGGCAAAATGAAAGGCGCGCCAAGAAGCGTGACAAGCACCCCACGCCCCACAAATGATCGACGCGCCAACGCGCGGGCAACGGGAATAGAAATCGCGACCGAGAGAGCCGCAGACAACGCAGCCTGCACCACCGTAAACCGTACAGAGGCCCAATCGTGGCGAGACAGGCTAGAGAAATCCTCGGCCCGTCCCGCGACCGCGACGAGTGTGCCAAGGCTGAGGACGGCGACTAGTACCGCCGCCCCCAACCCCGCCCATTGGCCTATTGAGACAGGCCGGCGCGCCATGCGTCGATTGCCCCATCACGCGCCGCCGCGGCCTCATCCTCGTTTAGAAAGATCGCCTTTTCAGGATAGTTTAGTTGCGAAAACGCGTCTGGCCATTGCGCCTTTGGCAACGCCGCAGGATAAGACCAATTCGCAGTCGCAATCAAAGACTGGAACCGCTCATCCAAGATAAACGCCATGAATTCATCGGCCAACTCGGGCTGGTCTGTGCCTGCCAATTTCGCAGCCAACTCCACCATAAAGTAGTGCCCCTCATCAAACAAAGCCGCCGATTTGGTCACATCGTCCTCCGCAATGATGTGGTAGGCGGGAGACGTGGTGTAGGACAAAACCATATCCACCTCGCCATCGGTGAACATGCCGTAGGCCTCCGACCATCCCTTGGTTACCGTGGTGATCTTGGGCGCTAGTTTGGCCCACGCCGCCTCAGCGTCATCACCGAACACTTCGTTCCCCCACAGCACAAGTGCGAGACCCGAAATCGACGTGCGCGGGTCTTGGATAGCGATTGTCCAATCTTCGTCCGAGTTCACCAATTCGGCGAAGGACGTGGGCGGGTTGGCGATTTTGGTGTTGTCATAAACGAACGCCGTATAGCCCCAGTTGAACGGCAAAAAGGTATCGTCCGTCCACTCAAGTGGCAGCGTCAAAGGAGACAAATCCAGCCCATGAGGCACAAACATACCCGTTTCGCGGGCTTTCTTGGTCACATCGGAATTCAACCCGATCACGACATCTGCGGGGGTGCGTTCGCCCTCAAGCAAGATACGGGGCAACACATCACCCGTCACATATTCGATCTCGCACCCGTCACAAGTGGCCTCGAACGCCGCCTTAATCGCAGGGCCAGGACCCCACTCAGAGGCAAAATAGTCAGGTGCATAGATCGTCAAAGGCTCGGCGTTCGCGCCGAAAGCAGCAAGTGTTGCTGCAAAAGTCAGTCCATATTTCATGGCTCGCTCCATAGTTAAATGGGCGAAGAAAAAGGGGCAGCTATGTGGCTGATACCTTCCCTCCGCCGGTGTTAGCCGGTTCAGGTTCAACGGGTCCGCTTTCGCATCTCAGCCACAACAAAGGTGGCACCCCGAGGTATCGCAGACGCTATGAGCGTTTCGCCAGAAGTGCAAGCCCCGAGATTGCTCACCGACCCCACATCGGATAAAGCAGAGGAAACATGAGGAGCAGACCATGAGCATGAATTCTTTCGGACATCTTTTTCGCTTCACCACATGGGGTGAAAGTCATGGTCCTGCGCTCGGGGCGACTGTTGACGGCTGCCCTCCGGGAATTGAAATTGACGAGTCGATGCTACAAGTGTGGCTCGACAAACGAAAACCCGGCACGTCCAAATACACGACACAGCGGCGCGAAGCGGATCAGGTTGAAATCCTCTCGGGTGTGTTTGAAGGCAAAACAACCGGAACGCCGATTCAACTGATGATCCGCAATACCGACCAGCGGTCCAAAGACTACGGAGAGATCGCGCAAGCGTTTCGCCCCGGTCATGCCGATATCACCTATTTCCAGAAATATGGAATTCGCGATTACCGTGGCGGTGGGCGTTCGTCAGCGCGCGAAACAGCGGCACGAGTGGCGGCCGGCGGCATTGCACGCGCGGTCTTGGCACAGCTTGCCCCAACGGTTGAAATCAAAGGCTACATGACCCAAATCGGGCCACATGGCATCGACGGGCCACGCGATATGGCGGAAATTGATAACAACCCGTTTTGGGTGCCTTCGGCAGCGACTGCGGCGACATGGGCTACATATCTGGACGGCATTCGTAAGAGCGGCTCCTCGGTTGGTGCGGTCTGTGAGGTCATGTGTACAGGTGTGCCAGCGGGCCTTGGCGCGCCGATTTATGCCAAGTTAGACACTGATTTGGCCGCTGCAATGATGTCGATTAACGCCGTTAAAGGCGTTGAGATTGGCGAGGGCATGAATGCGGCCTGTCTGACCGGCGAAGAGAACGCAGACGAAATGCGGATGGGGCCAAATGGGCCTGAATTTGGGTCCAATCATGCGGGTGGCATCTTGGGCGGGATCTCCACAGGTCAGGATTTGATCGTCCGCTTTGCCGTTAAACCGACATCATCGATCCTAACGCCGCGCCAAACCATCGACAAAGATGGCAAGGACATAGACCTGATCACAAAGGGCCGCCATGACCCGTGTGTCGGCATTCGCGCGGTGCCTGTCGGCGAGGCGATGATGGCCTGTGTTGTCCTTGATCACCTACTCTTGCATCGCGGTCAGGTGGGCGATGGCCCACGCGGTCACATCGGCGGCAAGACCCAATAGCGCTACGCCTTTGACAACTGCACCGCGAGGATGCCCACCATAATCGTGGCAACCCCGATCATATCCCATTGCGTGACCGCTTCGCCCAAAAGAGCCGCAGCAATTGCCACGCCAAAAAACGGATTGAGAAAATGGAATGCGGCCGCCTTCACGGTGCCTATGCGTTCGACCAATTTGAACCATAGCCACGTGGCAAACAGTCCGGGCAAAAACGTTGTGTACAGCATCGCGACAACCAATGTGCCGGACATATTGAGCGCGTACACATCCACGAAGGGTGATGCGACAGCCAAGACGGACGCACCGATCAAACTTTGAATGCCGACCACCATCAACGCGTTTTTACCCGCACCTGTCGAACGCAATGTGAGGGTCGCGACCGCAAGCGCCACCGTGCCCACGACACACATCAAAATGCCCACCACATCACTGCCCGCGGACAAACGATGCGACATGATAACAAGAACCCCGATGAACCCCGTGACAAGTCCAGCCACCGCAATCGGTTTAGGCCGTTCATGCAGGAATAGGGTCGAAAAGAGCGCCACAACCAGTGGCATCGAGGACGCTAGAATGGAGGCGAGCGAAGCCTCGACAGAGCGCATGGCGAGGAAATAAAGCCCAAGATAGGCCGCGTTCTGGCACAGGCCAAAAATGATGATACCGCGCCATTGTGCACGCGAAAAAATCCAACTTTGACCAAGGCTACGCGCGATTGCGACACCAACCGCTCCCGATAGAAAAAACCGGACCGCAAGAGCCGCTAAAGCGGGTGCATCAGCCACAATAATCCGCGCAGACGTAAATGCGGAGGACCATATAAACACAAACGCAAGGCCCATAAAAATGGCTCTGATATCCATAGTCGCTCCTTCGGATTCACCAACGCTGCGCGGCAGACGAAAGATCTATAACGAGGCTTCAAAACAGAAAAGGGGCCGCATAACGCGACCCCCTCCCCAAAAGATCAAACGAAATTAGCCGTTCACGCTGTCTTTAAGCGCTTTAGCAATTGTCATCTTTACAACTTTGTCAGCTGCTTTTTTCATCTGCTCGCCAGTCTGCGGGTTGCGGACCATACGCTCAGGGCGCTCACGGCAATAAATTTTGCCAACACCCGGAAGGGTCACAGCACCACCGGCGGACACTTCTTTGGTGATGATGCCTGTTACGGCGTCCAGTGCAGCAGCAGCGGATTTCTTGTCGGTGCCCATGTCTTCGGCCAGTGCGGCAACAAGCTGGGTCTTAGTCATTGGTTTCGTAGACATTCTGTAACTCCTCGTATCTCTCCCCCATGTAGTTGGGGGTTATCGCGTATTTTTAAGCGAATATTGTAGGACGGCACAACTATTAGTATGCTTTTGCCCCAATTTTTACCGTATTTAGGGCAAAAAACTGCCTTACAGGAACGCTGTTTCCTCAAAAGAGCGCAATTTTCGGCTATGAATGCGCTCAATCGGCATCTCTCGCAACCTCTCCATCGCTCGAATTCCGATCAGCAAATGACGAGCGACCTGAGACGTATAGAAATCTGACGCCATTCCTGGCAGCTTCAACTCGCCATGAAGTGGCTTATCCGAGACGCACAAAAGTGTGCCATACGGGACGCGAAACCGAAATCCATTCGCTGCAATCGTAGCGCTTTCCATATCAAGTGCCACGGCGCGCGATTGGCTCAATCGTTGCACAGGGCCAGATTGATCACGCAATTCCCAATTCCGGTTATCAATTGTCGCCACGGTGCCCGTGCGCATAATCCGCTTCAACTCGTAACCTTCAAGCTGAGTGATGTCCGCAACCGCACCCTCGAGTGATGTCTGAATTTCAGCCAAGGCGGGGATCGGAACCCAAACGGGCAGATCGGCATCCAACACATGATCCTCGCGCAGATAGGCATGTGCGAGGACGAAGTCACCAAGCCGTTGCGAGTTGCGAAGCCCCGCGCAGTGACCCACCATGATCCACGCATGGGGGCGCAGCACGGCAATGTGATCTGTGGCGGTTTTGGCATTCGACGGACCAACACCGATATTGACCAAAGTGACGCCCGATCCATCAGCACGTTTGAGGTGATATGTTGGCATTTGCGGCATCTTTGTTGTCGGCGCGATTGGGGTCTGCCCATCGAAAATTTCGACATTTCCAGTCGATACAAAAGACGTATAGCCGCTGTTAGGGTCATCAAGTTGCGCGCGCGCATATGCCTCGAACTCGGACACATAAAACTGGTAGTTCGTGAACAGAACATGGTTTTGAAAATGGGTCGCATCGGTCGCAGTGTAGTGCGACAAACGCGCGAGCGAATAATCCACGCGCTGCGCGGTAAAGGGCGCAAGCGGCCCTGACCCGTCCTCGTTCAGATATCCCGAGCCATTGACGATATTGTCGTGCGTTGTCGCCAAATCAGGCACATCAAAGTAGTCGCGCAACGGGTAGTCCATCGCGCCCTCTTGGGGGATGGTAATGCTCTCATCATTTGCAACGGCAAAGTGAACGGGCATCGGCACCTCGGATGGCCCAATGGACACTGATACGCCATGATTGCGGATAATTTGCGTGATCTGTTGAATGAGATAGTTACGAAACAAATCGGGGCGCGTGATCGTCGTTGAATAGCTACCCGGCTTGGACACATGACCAAAGGACAGGCGACTGTCCATTGCGGCGAACGAGGTCGTCCTCACACGGATTTCGGGATAAAACGCGCGGTGGCGCGCATGTGGCACGGCCCCCGTTGCGGCCTCGGAAAACCGTTCGGTAAGATAGCGGGTTGCGGACCGATATAGCTCCTCCAACCGGTCGACCGCGGCGGCGGCATCTGAAAACAGTTCGGCATCGGGCGCCGGTGGCGTCTGTATGGTCAAAGGAACAGAATTTTGATTCACGGAAGACCTCGTATTGATGTGCGTCTTTTTTGCGCTTGATTTTAGGCCCAAGCCTCTAGAGTCATTTGTCACCACTTGGCCGCGCGGCGCAAGACCATGCTTAGAAACTAGACATTGAGGATCAAACAAACGTGACGGGACATCTCTTTTCATTCGGACATGGATATAGCGCGCAGGCCCTCGCATCACGGCTCACAACAAAAGGGTGGCAGGTGTCAGGGACAATACGCAATGCGGCCAAACGCCAAAGCTTTGAGGCGGCTGGTGTCACACCGCTTGTTTTACCCGAGGATGATATTGCAACTGCTCTTTTGGAGGCGACCCACCTACTTGTGTCCGCTGCGCCAGATGCCGATGGAGATCCGATGCTGGCCCAACACCGCGCACTTTTGTCCAAGGCCGCACCGCGTCTCAAATGGATCGGTTACCTGTCAACCACGGGTGTCTACGGCGACCATGGCGGCGCATGGGTAGACGAAACGACCCCGCTCTCACCCGCCACAAAACGGGGACAAATGCGCGTTGAGGCTGAGGCCGCATGGGCCGAATTTTGCGACACCCACGACATCCCGCTGTCTATCTTTCGCCTTGCGGGCATCTACGGTCCCGGTCGCGGGCCATTTGCAAAAGTACGCGCAGGGACGGCGCGGCGCATCATCAAGCAGGGTCAGGTGTTCTCGCGCACCCATGTCGCGGACATTGCGCAAGTTGTTGAGGCATCCATAAATAGACCCCAATGCAGCGGAATCTTCAACGTTTGTGACGATGACCCCGCACCGCCCCAAGATGTCATCGGCTATGCCGCCGAATTGTTGGGATTGCCACTTCCACCTGCAGATGCGTTTGAAACCGCCGACATGTCGCCAATGGCGCGTAGCTTTTACGCCGAGAGCAAAAAGGTCAGCAATGATCGGATCAAATCCGTTCTGGGCGTGACGCTATTATACCCCGACTATAAATCGGGATTAAAAGCGCTTTTGCGCTCACACTGACCTAGGCGCGCTTGGTCGCGATATCGGCCACGCCCAGAACGGCCATAACCTTGGCTTCGATATCCGCCGCACTCAGGCCCGCGACCTCGTACATCGCCTCGGGGCTGGCCTGATCGATAAACGTGTCAGGCAACACCATCGAGCGGAATTTAATCCCGCGATCGAACACGCCGTCATTGGCAAGGAAATCGGCCACATGTGACCCGAATCCGCCGATTGCGCCCTCCTCAATCGTGATGAGAGCCTCATGGTTTGCGGCCAGATCGCGGATCAAATCCTCATCAAGCGGCTTGGCAAAACGGGCATCGGCCACGGTACACGACACCCCACGCACCTCCAACGCTTCGGCGGCGGTCATCGTCTCGTCAAGGCGCGTGCCAAAGGACAACAGCGCCACGCGCGTGCCCTCTTTGACAATCCTGCCCTTGCCAATCTCAATCGGCACACCGCGCTCGGGCATCTCGACACCGACCCCCTCGCCACGTGGATACCGGAACGCAATCGGCCCGTCATTGTGCGCCACAGCCGTGGCCACCATATGGACCAACTCGGCCTCATCGGCGGCGGCCATCACCACCATACCGGGCAGGTTGGCCATGAACGCCACATCGAACGATCCCGCATGGGTCGCACCATCGGCCCCAACCAATCCCGCACGATCAATCGCAAAACGCACGGGGAGGCGTTGAATCGCCACATCATGCACCACCTGATCGTAGCCGCGTTGTAGAAACGTCGAATACATGGCGCAAAACGGTTTCATCCCGCCCGCGGCCAATCCAGCGGCAAAGGTCACACCATGTTGCTCGGCAATGCCAACGTCAAAACACCGCGACGGATAGCGTTCCGCAAATAGGTTCAACCCCGTGCCATCGGGCATCGCCGCAGTCACCGCACAGATTTTATCGTCGCGTGTCGCCTCATCCAATAACGCTTTGGCAAACACCGACGTATAGGACGGCGCGTTTGATTTCGTCTTTTTCTGCTTGCCTGTGACAACATCGAATTTCGCCGTTGCGTGACCTTTGTCGGCGGCGGCCTCGGCGGGGGCGTAACCCTTGCCCTTTTTCGTGATCGCGTGGATCAGGATCGGACCCGTGGCGCGCGTTTTAACCGTGCGTAGAACCGACAACAGTTGATCCATGTCGTGGCCATCAATCGGGCCGACATAGGAAAATCCCAACTCCTCGAACATCGTGCCGCCCACGGTCATGCCCTTGAGCATTTCCTTGGCCCGCTTGGCGCCCTCTTGGAACGGATGCGGCAAGAGCGACACCGCCCCCTTGGCTGCCGCTTTCAATTCCTGAAACGGCGCACCCGCGTACAGGCGCGACAAATACGACGACAATGCGCCCACAGGTTCGGCAATCGACATCTCGTTATCGTTGAGAATAACAATCATCCGCTTGCCCAAATGCCCCGCGTTGTTCATGGCCTCAAACGCCATACCCGCAGACATAGACCCGTCCCCGATCACGGCAATCGCATCACCGATCCCGTGTTCAGTCGCTCCGCCCAGATCACGCGCTACCGCAAACCCGAGGGCGGCGGAAATCGACGTTGAACTATGCGCCGCGCCAAACGGATCATAAGGGCTTTCAGAACGCTTGGTGAACCCCGACAACCCGCCCGGTTGGCGCAGCGTGCGAATGCGATCGCGCCGACCCGTCAGGATTTTATGCGGATAACACTGGTGCGACACATCCCAGATCAACCGATCCTTTGGCGTATCGAACACGGCATGAAGCGCCACAGTCAACTCAACAACGCCCAGACCCGCACCAAGGTGCCCACCCGTCTCGGACACTGCCGAAATCGTCTCGGCCCGCAACTCCCCCGCGAGGCGTTTTAGCTCACTATCAGTGAGCGCCTTCATATCGGCGGGGACCGTTACACGGTCAAGGATCGGTGTTTGAGGGCGGTCGGACATTGTCGCAACTCCTGCCTTAAGTTTCACGCGAGATAACGAAACGAGCGACATCCCGCAAGCCATCCGCGCGTGTGCCATAGTGGCTCAATGCCGCACAAGCCTCATCGACCAAATCGCGTGCCCGTGTTTTTGCACCCGTAAGACCCAACAAAGAGACAAACGTGGCCTTTCCCGCATCGGCATCTTTGCCAACGGCTTTGCCAGTTTTCGCCGCATCGCCTTCGACATCTAGAATATCGTCTTGGATTTGAAACGCCAAACCCACGGCTTTTGCATAATGGCCAAGCGCCGTTGGATCAGCCCCACCCAAAATTGCGCCCGCACGCGCGGACCATTCGATCAGTGCACCTGTCTTATTAGCCTGCAACTCGGTGATCGCCGCAAGGTCGAGCGGGATCATTGCGGTTTCCGCAGCAATGTCTTGAGCCTGACCCAAAACCATTCCGCCAATGCCCGATGACTTAGCTAGAGACGCAATCAAATCGACCCTAATCTGGCTCGATGCGCCCAATTCAGGGCGGGTCAAAAGATCAAAGGCAAGCGTCTGAAGCGCATCACCGACGAGCACCGCCGTTGCATCATCCCACCGCTTGTGAACGGTCGGTTGACCACGGCGCACATCGTCATCATCCATGCACGGCAAATCATCATGAACCAGTGAATAAGCATGAATAGATTCAATCGCTGCGGCCGCCCAAACGGATTGCGCAGGCGCAATACCGTGAAGCTGCGCACCCTCCATAACCAAAAACGCGCGCAAACGCTTACCACCGCCCAACGCATACCGCATTGCCACTTCGACCGGACGCTCGCCCAACGGGGCAAGCGCATCATTCAAACACTGTTGAACGGCGTCACGGCATTGCTCCATGCGGTCCTGCATTAGAGACCTTCAACGGGTGTTGTCGCAGTCGCTTGACCATCACCGCCTACAGAAATTTTCTCGACTTTTTCTTCGGCATCTTTGAGTTTTGCCTCACAATGCGCCTTGAGTTTTGCCCCGCGCTCGTAAAGCGTAATGCTATCTTCAAGTGCAACATCGCCGCGCTCAAGCTTGCCGACCACCTGATCCAACTCCGCCATGGCGGTTTCAAAACTCATTTTCTCTACGGCGACATCCGTCATCTCAAACTCCCAAGCAGCATTCTAATTACGCTCAAACTAAAGTGTTGAGACTATTTGCGCCACCTGCTTTTGTACAAAGGTGGCGCAATTTCGAACTATTCGGGAACGAGCATATAGCCCTCGCCGCGTACAGTTTGCAGGTATCTCGGTTGACGTGGATCGATCTCCAACTTTCGGCGCAATCGCGTGATTTGGACGTCCACGGCCCGCTCTTGTGCCTGACCGCCATCTCGCCCCAAACGCTCCACCAAATCCGTGCGCGAGACAGCGACACTTGGGGTCGCCGCAAATATGCGCATCAATTGGTTTTCGGTGGCGGTGAGCCGTAAAGGCGCGTCTCCATGCCAAAGCTCTCCACGCTCAACATCATAGCGAAATAGACCCAAACGCAGGTGTTTTGGCACCTGCACCGCCGGCTCTTCGTCGGGAACACGCCGCAAAACAGCATTGATACGAAGCAACAATTCCTTAGGCTCAAACGGTTTTGCAAGGTAATCGTCTGCGCCCGCCTCAAGTCCCGAAATCCTATCTTCGGTCTCGCCTTTCGCGGTCAAAAGCATGATGGGCGTTGCAATGCGTAGGCGCAAATCGCGCGTCAGTGAAATACCATCCTCGCCGGGCATCATCACATCAAGGACGATCAGGTCGAACTCCAAACCCGCCAAAATACGCCGTGCATGCGCCGCGTCTCGCGCCGCCGTGACACAAAACCCATGCCGCATCAGATACTTTTTCAGGAGATCCCTAATCCTCTCATCGTCATCAACGATCAAAAGATGAATATCACTTTTCAACTGTCACCCTCCTTGAAGGCGTCAAAATACGCCCTTTGGTCAGGGTCCATCATGGCCTCAAGAACCTTGCGAAATCCAGCAACAGCTTCGTGACCCGCCTCGCGGTAGGCTGAACGCATACGCCCGCGCTGTGCCTCCGACAGCTCCGCCTCAAGCATTTTCCCGGTGTCAGTTAAGTGTAAATGCCGCTCTCTCTTGTCACGCTTGCCGACACGGCTTTCGACCAAACCATCCTCGATCAAGGCCCGAAGAACACGGTTTAGAGACTGTTTTGTGACACCCAAAGTGTTCAGCAAACTATTGACCGTGGCCCCCGGCGTGCGGTTTATAAAATGCACGGCGCGATGATGCGCGCGACCATATCCGTGCTCATCCAAAATGCGATCGGGATCTTGGGTGAACCCGCGATAGGCAAAGAACATCGCCTCAATGCCCTTGCGCAACTGTTCGTCCGTGAGGAAGAGAAGCCCCTCGCTCCCCGTATTGCCGCCGCTTTTACCGTCCGCCATACAACCCTCACATCATCGACCAAGTGTTGGCCAAGCTTATGTCAGCCTTATTGACATTCCAAGGTCAAATTGGTAGCGACGATGCAATTTAGTGCAATAAAATAACGGTTTCGAGCGTGCTCGCTACGCACCTCGACCCAATCGGAGGACACACCCCATGGCAGGCACATACGATGATCGTGACGGCAAAATCTGGATGGACGGCACACTGGTCGACTGGCGGGACGCGAACGTCCACATTCTGACGCATGCCATGCACTACGCCTCCTCCGTGTTTGAGGGCGAGCGGTGCTACAACGGCAAAATCTTCAAATCGGTCGAGCACTCCAAGCGCCTTTTGGCATCCGGCGCATTGCTCGACATGCCAATCCCCTACACCGTCGAAGAAATCGAAAAAGCCAAATATGATGTGCTAACAGCCAATGGTTGGGACGATGCATACGTACGGGTTCTGGCGTGGCGCGGCGCGGGCGAGGACATGGGTGTCGCCTCTAACCGCAACCCCGTCCGTATGGCCGTGGCCGCGTGGGAATGGGGCGCCTATTACGGCGATGCCAAAATGAACGGTGCCAAACTCGACATCGCCAAATGGAAACGCCCATCGCCTGACACGATCCCCACAGCCGCCAAAGCCGCAGGTCTCTACATGATCTGCACGATGTCCAAACACGCCGCCGAGGCCAAAGGGTGCTCTGACGCGCTGTTTATGGACTATCGCGGCTACGTGGCCGAGGCCACAGGCGCAAATATCTTTTTCGTCAAAGACGGTGAGGTACACACCCCCGATCCAGATGCGATCCTGAACGGCATCACGCGCCAAACCGTCATCGAGATGCTGGAGCAAAAAGGGATCAAAGTGCACGTCCGCCGCATTATGCCCGAAGAACTCGAAGGGTTTGAACAATGCTGGCTCACCGGCACCGCCGCCGAAGTCACCCCCGTCGGCCAGATTGGCGACTACACATTCGAGGTCGGCGCGCTAACCCGCGATATCGCGGAAAGCTACGAAAAGCTGGTGCGCAGCTAACACATTAACCTGACCTCAATGCAAAAATGAAACTCTCAGTCCATGACAATTGGCGGAGAGTTTTTTTGATTAAACGTGAGACGGTATTTATAACGATTGCCGCGCTGTTGGTTATCACACCGGCCCTCTTCATGGTCATGTTGTACCACTCGACCAAAAATCCCCTATTTCGACCGCTAGGAATTACACTCGAGCGTATGATCGAGGCGGGCCAAATGAGCGACCGCACCCTGATCATCACGAACATCACCATCGGTCCCGATGCCCGCGATGGTCAGTCTCTGGATGCCTACCGCGAGGCATTCACAAAATCATTTGGCGGCTTCAATACCGAAACCCGCGTTCGCTTTCGCAATGCCGAGCGCGGTAGCGCAATCACGGTCCATTACGAAGTCGGCAATAGTGTCATCGGCCCCTTTCCAATTGCCCGCGCCGCGGACGGAATTAGATCGGCCGTCGAGGCCGAGCGCATGGTGACAAAACAACGCGCCATACAAGTGCGCAAAGATCAGGCAGAACAGCAAAACGGCAGCTTTTGGGTGCGTATTCTGTCCGACTAAAAGATCCCAATCACAGATGCGATAATGTCTTTTTGAGCCGCTCAGCCGACAACCCCAATTGACGCTCGCGGTGGATCACCAATAGGCCCGATGACACAATGATCGCTGCACCAATCAGCGTCATCCATGTCGGCACCTCATTGAAAAAGACATAGCCAACCAAGATCGCGAATACCATCGACGTATATTCAAACGAGGCCAAGGTCGACGCGGGCGCGTGGCGGTACGAGGCCGTCAAAAGGATCTGACCAAAGCCGCCCAAGAACCCCGCAAGAACGAGTTGGACCATGATCCAACCACTTGGCATAACCCACCCCAACGGAAACGTTAGACCTGTGACGATGGTCGCGATAACCGAAAACCAGAAAACGATTGAGGTGGTAGATTCCGTCTTCACCATCGTGCGCAAATGGAGCTGAATGAATGCGACAATAATGGCCGCAAGGAGCGCCGCCATAGCGCCAAATTTTTCCGCCGATGTCGGCACACCGTGCAACATCGTCAGGCGCGGCGACAAGATGATCAAGACCCCCACCATGCCGATCGCCACCGCCGTAAACCGAAACACCCGCACCCGCTCTCGTAGGAAAACCGCCGACAGCAAAACGATGAATAACGGTCGCGCATACCCGATTGCGGTAGCATCAGGCAGCGGCAAACGCGACAGCGCCGTAAACCCGAGCATCATGGTCACAGCGCCAAGCACGCCGCGTATCAAATGCGCCCGAGGCCGAACCATCTTTAGCCCTTGGCGCAACTCGCCGCGCGACAAAAGATACCCAACGACCACAGGGATCGCGAACAGCGAACGAAAGAACGCCGCTTGCATGGCTGGTACTTCGGTGGTTGCCGACTTCACAAACGATGCCATAGCCAAAAAGACAGCCAAGGACGCTACCTTTAGTCCGATCCCGCGCATCACGCTCATGGTTTTGGTGTCCTTCCGACAGGCCCACAGGGTAGCGTGTTCAAAGCCCCACGCAAGCGCTCAACTGCCTACGTTTTTGCAAGCCGCCCCACCGCCCAACGCGCCGCATCCGCGACCGTGGCATCGGGATCGCGGGTCAACGCGGTCGCATGTGGCACAAACTGCGGATCACCCGAATTGCCAATGGCATATAAGACATTGCGCACAAACCGGTCGCGCCCCACGCGCTTGATCGGTGAGCCTGAAAACTTTTCGCGAAAGGCAGCATCGTCCAGTTGCACCAGTTCGGCTAAGGGCGGCGCCCGCAAATCATCGCGCGCGGCATAGCGCAACTCTTTGGCGTCCACCGCGAATTTGTTCCACGGACAGGCCGCAAGGCAGTCGTCACATCCGTAAATGCGGTTGCCCATTCGCGCCCGCAATTCCTCATCCACGGGTCCGTGGTGTTCAATCGTGAGATACGAAATACACCGCCGCGCATCGAGTTGATACGGCGCAGGAAAGGCATCAGTCGGACAGGCATCCAAACAGGCACGACACGATCCGCATCGCTCGATTTCCGCCGGATCAGGGTCGAAGTCTACGGTGGTAAAGATCGCCCCAAGGAAAAACCAACTGCCGATATCGCGCCCTAAAAGATTGGTGTGCTTGCCCTGCCACCCCAGTCCCGCCTTTGCAGCGAGCGGCTTTTCCATCACAGGAGCGGTGTCGACGAACACCTTGATCTCGGTGTCCTCGCCAGCCTGTTCAATCAGCCAACGCCCGACCCGCTTGAGGCGCTTTTTCACGATGTCGTGGTAGTCACGGTTGCGGGCGTAGACCGATATTGCGCCGGATTCGGGTCTATTTACGGCCTCCATCGGATCATCATCGGGCGTATAGGCCTCGGCCAACATGATCACCGATTTCGCCTCGGGCCAGAGCGCAGTGGGATCACCCCGCCACGCCATCCGCTCCTCCATCCACCCCATCTGACCATGGTGCCCCGCAGCAATAAACGCTCGCAAACGCTCCATCGCCTCGGGTAAATCCGGACGTGCAAACCCAACCTTGGAAAATCCCTCCTCCAACGCTTTGGCGCGCACAGTGTCCTTATCAAGATGAGTCAAAATCGCCCCCTTCAGGGACAGGGTACATCAAAAATCGAGATCCGCATAATGAGCTGGCTGCGGAAACCCGGGCACCTGATCCACCAAAAGCGAGCGAAACGCGGGACGTGATTTGATCTTTGCATACCAATCTTTAACCACAGCGGATCGGTTCCAATCCACATCCGATGTGTAATCGAGACAAGACAGATGTGCCGCCGCCGTAAAGTCCGCAAGTGTCATTGCATCCCCCGCCAACCAACGACGACGATCAAGCAACCACGCCATATAATCGAGATGATATTTAATGCCCTTTGATCCCGCCTTGACGTTCGCTGACACGGGATATCCGCTCTTCATCAACTTGCGGTTCACGCGCTCGTACAGCAAATTCGATGTCACTTCTTGGTGAAATTTGTCGTCAAACCACGACACCAATCTGCGGACTTCATAGCGACCCTCAACATCTTTCGGCATCAACGCCGGCGTTGGATAGACCTCTTCGAGATACTCACAAATCGCCGAACTTTCCGCGAGGTTCATCTCCCCAAGGCGCAAAATCGGCACCTTGCCCGCTGGGTTGCGCCGCATGAAATCGGGATCACGCTCCCAGTACCGCTCCTCCACCAACTCGGCTTCAATCTTTTTTTCGGCCAGAACAAGCCGCACTTTGCGACAAAAGGGGGACAGGGGGACGTGATACAGTCGGTTCATTGGTCAATACTCGTTGTTTGTCTCTACTTGCCGTGAATGGCGCTCCATTTCAATCCTCGAAACAGCGCGCACGTCCGTCTATTCGTATAGTTTGGGCGCCATCAGCGATCTGGCGCGCACGGCGTTGGACAAACTGGCCCGGTTTTCCCGCACTGCGTAATTTCGGGCTCGGCAGAATGGCGGCCAGCCGTGCGGCCTGTGTGTCACTCAATTCATCAGGACCAACACCGAAATAATGACGACTCGCCGCCTCTGCTCCAAAAACGCCATCATCAAACTCGGCGATATTGAGGTAGACCTCCAAAATACGCCGCTTGCTCCACAGCATTTCGACCATCGGCGTGGTGAGCGCCTCAAGTGCCTTTCGCGGCCACGATCGCCCATGCCACAAAAACGCATTCTTGACCGTCTGCTGCGAAATCGTTGAGGCACCGCGCCCACCACCGCTTTCAATGGCGTCCCGTATGGCCGCCATATCAAACCCCCAATGCAGACAGAAATTAGCGTCCTCCGCCGCAACAACAGACCGCGCCAAGACCGGAGCAATATCGTCAATTGGCGTCCATTGGTAATCCAATTCGCCACCGCGCACGCGCTCGGCAATCATGTATGGCGTTATCGGGACCGGTATTACGGCATAGGCCAAAATCCAGCCAATCCAAAGAACGACAATGGCCAGTAGCCCGCGCAAAACAGTACGGCGCAACCGACGACGCCAACCCAATTGAGGGGTGGCGCTACTGGAACGGATACGTCCTACCTTGCGCTCTTTCGCTGATGCCGTCTTTTTTGTGGTCTTTTTTGCCATGCGGTAGTGGGAACATGGAATTCGCCCGAGGGTCAAGCACCGCCACGCCCTCACCGTGAAATCACCACGCGGGTGTGGCCAAAAGAAAAGCCCCCGCATAGGCGAGGGCTTTTCAAATAACGGCTCTAATCCAGCCTATTCAGCAGGAATAGCTTTCTCTTCGAGAGACAAAGGCGCAGGAATATGGATCAGCATTTCCTTTGGACAAGCCTGAAGGAAGTTGGCTTTCTCAACCTCCCAATTCGACAAAATCTCACGGGCCTTAACGGAATTCGTCTCCGCCGCGTGACGCTCGATCAGGTCTTTTAGCTCGGCCTCCCAGTGATCAACAGTCACAGGACACGTCACCAAAGTCTCAAGGTTCATCAAATCCTCAACGTTGCCCTCAGGGTCATACAGATAGGCCATACCGCCCGTCATACCCGCCCCGAAGTTGGCGCCAATCGTGCCAAGGATCACCGCGGTGCCCCCCGTCATGTACTCGCACCCGTTTGAGCCACAGCCCTCAATCACCACTTTTGCGCCAGAGTTGCGAACGGCAAAACGTTCCCCTGCGCGCCCTGCGGCGAACAAATACCCATCGGTCGCACCGTACAAAACAGTGTTGCCGATGATGGTGTTTTCAGAGGCGACAAGCGGCGAGTGCATCGGTGGTCGGACGACGATAATGCCACCCGATAGACCCTTGCCGACATAGTCGTTTGCGTCACCCGACACTTCGATTTTCAAACCGGGGGCTGCAAACGCCCCGAGCGATTGACCCGCCGAGCCCGTAAGTTTCACGGTCAAATGGTCCGGCTGAAGATCGTTGCGCATCCCGAAATTGGTCACGATATGCGACGAGGTACGTGTCCCCACGGTGCGCAATGTGTTTTGCACCGCGTAGGACAGTTGCATTTTCTCGCCATCGTTGAGGAAGCGCGCAGCGTCCGACACGATTTGTGCATCGAGCGTATCGGGCACCGCATTGCGCGGCTTAGAGCGATCATAAACAATGCTCTCGGCCCCATCCATCGACAACAACAACGGGTTGAGATCGAGGTCATCAAGATGCGCAGAACCGCGTGACACCTGCGTCAGAAGATCTGCACGACCGATGATTTCATCGACGCTACGTGCACCGATAGAGGCCAGCAATTCACGCACTTCTTGGGCGTAGAACGTGATGAGGTTTACCACTTTGTCGGCGTTGCCCGTAAACTTTGCCCGCAAATCTTCGTCTTGGGTACACACGCCAACGGGACAGGTGTTCGACTGGCATTGACGCACCATGATACAGCCCATCGCGATAAGTGCGGCGGTACCGATACCGTATTCCTCGGCCCCCATCATCGCCGCCATGACGATATCGCGACCCGTGCGCAAACCACCATCGGTGCGTAGAGTGACGCGGTCACGCAGGTTGTTCATCGCGAGCACTTGGTGTGCTTCGGTCAGGCCCATTTCCCATGGCAGACCTGCGAATTTGATCGAGGTTGCGGGGGAGGCGCCCGTGCCACCGTTGTGACCTGAAATCAGGATCACGTCGGCTTTCGCCTTTGCCACACCTGCGGCAATCGTGCCAACACCCGAGGACGCCACGAGTTTCACCGTAACTTTGCACCGCGGGTTGATCTGTTTGAGATCGTAGATCAGCTGTGCGAGGTCTTCGATCGAATAGATATCGTGGTGCGGTGGAGGCGAAATCAGCGTCACACCCTTGGTCGAGTGGCGCAGACGGGCAATCAGGTCCGTGACCTTCATACCGGGCAACTGGCCGCCCTCACCGGGCTTTGCACCCTGAGCCACTTTGATCTCAAGCTCTTCACAGTGGTTGAGGTATTCGGCCGTGACGCCAAAACGACCCGATGCCACCTGTTTGATCTTGGCCGACGGGTTGTCGCCGTTGGCCTCTGGCACAAAGTGCGCGGGATCTTCGCCGCCCTCGCCGCTATCGGATTTCGCGCCAATACGGTTCATGGCCACGTTGAGCGTTTTATGTGCCTCGGGCGACAATGCCCCCAACGACATGCCCGGCGTGACAAAGCGTTTGCGGATCGACGTAATCGATTCCACTTCCTCAATTGGAACCGCTTTGCCAAGTGCCTTGATGTCGAGCAGATCACGCAAATGGATCGGCGGGTTCGCCTTCATCTTTGCGCTGTATTGCTTCCACATCTCGTAGGACGCGCGATCACAGGCCGATTGCAACATGTGCATCGCTTGCGCTTCCCAGGCGTGCGTCTCGCCCGTTTTGCGCGACTTGTAAAAGCCACCGATGGGCAAGGTGTTACCACCGTGAAAGCCCTGTTTGTGCACGATTTCAACTTTGCGCTGAATGCCGTTTACACCGATACCGGAGATGCGCGAATGCATACCGGGGAAAAATTCGGCAACCATAGCTCGCGATAGACCAACCGCCTCAAAGTTCAGACCACCACGGTAAGACGAGATCACGGAGATGCCCATCTTTGCCATGATTTTCAACAGTCCCGCATCCACCGCCGCGCGGTAACGCGACACGGCTTCGGTCAATGAGCAATCCAACAGTCCACGATCAATCCGGTCAGCAAGGCTGTCCTCGGCGAGATAGGCGTTCACAATGGTCGCACCACAGCCAATCAGCACCGCAAAGTAATGCGGATCAATACATTCGGCCGAACGCACCCCGAGAGAACAGAACGTCCGCAACCCCTTGCGCGTCAGCCATGAATGCACCGCAGAGGTCGCGAGGATCATCGGCATCGCAACTTTATCAGCGTTCTGCATGTGATCCGTCAAAACGATATGCCCGCCACCAGAACGCACCGCGTCCTCGGCTTCGGACCGGATACGATCAAGCCCCTCACGCAACGCAGTTGGACCGCCAGCCGCGTCAAAGGTACAATCGATTTCCGTCATTGGCGCATTGAAATGCGTCTTGAGCGCGTCAAATTGTGCGTTCCCGACAAACGGGCTTTCCAACACCAAAATCTCGGTTTGGCTGCTGTCCTCATCCAACACGTTCTTGAGGTTGCCGAACCGCGTTTTGAGCGACATGACGCGGAACTCGCGTAAACTGTCGATCGGCGGGTTCGTTACCTGACTAAAGTTCTGACGGAAGAAATGCGACAACGGACGGTACTTTTCCGACAACACGGCAGAGGGCGTATCATCACCCATAGAGGCCAATGTCTCTTTGCCATCCTCGGCCATCGGCGCGAGGATTTGCTCCAGCTCCTCAATCGAATAGCCCGCCGCGATCTGACGCTTTTTAAGCTCGTCACCCGAGAACAGGGTCTTTTCTTCGAGACCTGTCAATTCCTCATCAAGGTCATTGATCTTGCCGACCCACTCGCCAAACGGCTGTGCATTGGCCAAACAATCTTTCATCTCGGTGTCGTGGTAAAGCTTGCCTGCTTTCATATCCACGGCCAACATCTGACCCGGACCAAGCGCACCCTTTTCAACCACAGTTGCCTCATCAGTCGGCACCATGCCCACCTCGGAGCCCGCAATCACCAAACCGTCACCCGTTACGACATAGCGCATCGGACGCAAACCGTTGCGATCCAGACCCGCACAGACCCAACGACCATCGGTCATGGCAAGGGCGGCGGGACCGTCCCACGGCTCCATCACAGAGTTCACATAGGAATACATATCGCGCCACGACTGCGGCAATTCCTGTGCATTCTTGGACCACGACTCAGGCACCAACATGGTTTTCGCCATTGGCGCGGTGCGACCCGCACGCACCAGAACCTCGAACACGGCGTCAAGGGCGGCACTGTCCGACGACCCTTGTGGGCAGATCGGCTTGATGTCCTCGGCCATCTCGCCAAACGTGGATGACGCCATGCGAATTTCGTGGCTCTTCATCCAGTTCAGGTTGCCCTTGAGCGTGTTGATCTCACCGTTGTGCGCCAACATGCGGAACGGTTGGGCCAACCACCACTGTGGGAATGTGTTGGTCGAATAGCGTTGGTGATAAATCGCAAAGGCGGATTCAAAACGCTCGTCCATCAGGTCGGGATAGAACTCGGCGACCTGCTCGGCCAACATCATACCTTTATAGATAATGGAGCGGCACGACAGGCTACAGATGTAGAGCTGACCAACACCGGCGGCAGCGGCAGCTTTTTCAATCCGGCGGCGGATCACATACAGCTCGCGCTCGAATGTTTCCTCGTCAACGCCTTTGGAATTCGAAATCAGGATTTGTTCAATCTCGGGACGGGTCGCATTGGCTTTGTCACCCAGACAGGATGTCGCGACAGGCACGTGACGCCAACCGTAGATGTAATAGCCCATGCGCAACACTTCGCTCTCGACGATTGTGCGGCATGTTTCTTGTGCGCCAAAATCGGTGCGCGGCAAGAACACTTGGCCAACGGCCAACATCTCACCTTTGCGCGGCGTGTGGCCCGTGCGCTCGACCTGATCGTAAAAGAACGGAACAGGGATCTGGACGTGGATACCCGCGCCATCGCCCGTCATGCCATCGGCGTCAACCGCGCCACGGTGCCAAATCGCCTTGAGCGCGGAGATGCCGTTTTCAACAACCTTGCGCGACTTCGAGCCATCGATAGAAACAACAAGACCCACGCCACAAGAGGAGTGTTCATCCTCTTCGCGGAACAAAGAGTGCTCGGACATATAGGCACGTTTTGCTTCTTCGCGTGCGGCCCATTTTTCATCGTATACTGTCATTGTATAACCCTTCCTTCGTTGGTGGGTCAGGACTAGTGTCCTATTTTGAAACCTGATCGGGTGCGCAGCGCTCGGTGGGTCCGACACATGTCCGACGAAAGTCCGACGAGTGGCTGACCGACAATTTTACCCGATTTCGCTGCGCAATCCCTGTCCTATTTTTTCACTCTGCGGCCACGGCTGCGGCGGCGTTGACCTGATCGAGAATGGCATCTGCGGCCTCACGACCATCACGGATCGCCCAGACAACCAAAGACGCGCCACGCTGAATATCGCCACACGCATAGACACCGGCGAGGGATGTAACGTGGGTTTTGAAATCGGCCAGAACCGTACCCCAACGCGTCACTTCCAACCCGTCCGTGCCCCAAAGTTTGGGCAATTCCTCAGGCTCGAATCCAAGCGCTTTGACGACCAGATCGGCCTCCTCAACATAGTCCGCACCCTCGATCAATTCGGGGGATTGACGGCCAGAGGCATCCGGCGCACCAAGACGCATTTTTTGGACCATGACGCCCGAAACCGGATCGCCCGCAAACCCGTTGGGGGCGGAGAGCCAAACGAATTCAACGCCTTCCTCTTCGGCGTTTTGGGTTTCGCGCTGCGATCCCGGCATGTTGGCACGGTCACGACGATAGAGGCATTTCACGGATGTGGCGCCCTGACGGATCGCGGTACGCACACAATCCATCGCGGTATCACCGCCACCGATTACAACGACTTTTTTGCCTTCGGCGTTCAACTCGCCGCTTTCAAATTCCGCAACTTTATCGCCAAATCCGACCTTGTTGGAGGCCGTGAGATAATCGAGTGCGCGCACGATCCCTTTTGATCCCGAACCCGGCCCCTGAAGGTCGCGGGACTTGTAAACGCCCGTTGCGATCAAAACCGCATCGTGTTTCGCACGCAAATCGTCGAACGAAATGTCCGTACCAACATTGCAGTTGAGAACGATTGTGACGCCACCATCTTCGAGCTGTTTCACGCGGCGCAGAACAATGTCTTTTTCCAGTTTGAAACTTGGGATGCCGTACATCATCAAGCCACCCGCGCGGTCGGAGCGCTCATAGACCGTGACTTGGATACCCTGACGGCGCAGACGATCAGCAGCGGCCAAGCCACCGGGACCGGAGCCGATGATCCCAACGCTCTCGGCGCGCTCATGTGTCGGTGCAATGGGCGCAACCCACCCCTCGTCAAAGGCGGTGTCGGTGATGTATTTTTCAACAGACCCAATCGTGACCGTGCCGTGGCCAGATTGCTCAATCACACAATTGCCTTCGCAAAGACGGTCCTGCGGACAGATACGCCCACAAATCTCCGGAAACGTGTTGGTCTCCTGAGACATCTCATATGCCTCTTTGAGACGACCAGATGCGGTCAGGCGCAACCAGTCAGGAATGTTGTTGTGCAACGGACAATGCGTCTGGCAATACGGCACACCACATTGAGAGCAGCGCGAGGCCTGCTCTTCAGCTTTTTGTTTAGAAAACTCTGCGTATATTTCGCCAAAGTCTTCTTTACGGGCATCCGCCGTCCGCTTTTCGGGCATATCCCGATCAACGGACACAAATTTTAGCATAGGCTCTTTTGCCATAACACGCGATCTCCATGAGTTTTCGAGATTTGAGATCTATTTACACAAGACAGTTTGAAAAGAAAAGTCATATGTACTGACGTATTACAGATTCAATTCGCCGATCCACCGCCGAACGCAACCGTACCATTCCAATTTAATGTAAGCAATGCTGACATATATTGGCGCTTCTTATTGAGATTCAAAGCGCTTATCGTGCGCCAAATACCCAATGCAGAGTTTTCCATGAGTATCTTTTATCTCCTTCTCGTCGCCCTCATTCAGGGTCTCACCGAATTTTTGCCCGTCTCATCGTCTGGACACCTGATTCTTCTCCCCCAACTCACGGGGATGCAGGACCAAGGCTTAACCATCGACGTGGCTGTTCACGTGGGCACCCTCGGAGCGGTCATTTTGTTTTTCTGGGCAGATGTCAAAACTGGATTCGCAGGCATCCCGCGCATGCTGACCGGACGGATCGACACAGACGGATCAAAACTTGCCTTTCTACTTCTTGTGGCCACGATCCCCGTCATTATCATTGGCCTCGTCGTCAAAATCACTGGCCTGTCAGATGCCATGCGATCAATGACCGTCATTGGCTGGACCATGCTGATCTTTGGTCTCGTCCTGTACTGGTTTGACAAAAAGGGCGCCGCCACCAAAGTCGCTTCCGACTGGAATAGGCGTGACGCCATAACACTTGGCCTGTGGCAAGCCATAGCCATAATTCCGGGCACATCACGATCAGGCATCACGATCACAGGCGCACGCGCGCTCGGCTACACGCGCGAAGACAGCGCTAAAATCTCAATGCTGATGTCGATCCCGACGATCATGGCATCGGGCATTTTGCTTGGCCTCGATGTCGCGGGAGAGGCCAACTATGACATGATGAAATATGCCGCGCTCGGGGCAGCGTTTGCATTCGTCGCCGCCCTACTTGCGCTCACGCTGATGATGCGTTTACTGCGCTCTGTCAGCTTTGCGCCCTACGTGTACTACCGCGTCGTTTTGGGCATCATTCTTTTGGGCATTGCCTATTCTTGAACCAAAAAGCGCGCCCCGATTGGAGCGCGCTTTTTCAATACCAGTCTAACAACCTCACAGGTCGCGCAAGCCCTTGGCGCTCTCGCGAAGAGCTTCAAATTGACCATTGGGACGGTACACCCACAAGTAGTCGTCCATGATCACCTGCATCGCCGTAGGCTTGATCCCAAGATCAGCAAAGCCCCTTGCGTCAGCGGAAACGACATTGTCCACGGCTAGGTTTTTCACCTGATCCTTGGTCAACACCCCGTTATGGAACAACCCCGCAGTCAAGAACTGGATCGCGGAAAATCCTGTGGCCATGACGCGGCCCGCCCAAAACGGCAAGTTCAAAACCAGACGCCGCCGCCGGATGGTCACGAGCATTTTCTCAATCAAACCTTTGAGCGTGTCCACATCAGGACCACCCAATTCGTATGCACCCGCAGGTGCCTCGCCCAATGCACCGGCAACAGCAGCACGCGCCACGTCATCAACGTATACCGGTTGAAATTTAGTATTGCCGCCCACGAGCGTCAGAACAAATGGAAGCTGAGCCGCCATATTCGCGAACCGGTTGAAGAACGCATCTTCAGTCCCGAAAATCACAGAGGGGCGCAAGATAACCGCGCCCGGAAACGCCGCCAGAACGGCCGTTTCACCCTCGGCCTTAGAACGTGAATACTCACTTTGAGATTCGTCATCCGCACCGATCGCCGAAAGCTGCACCAGATTGGAAACGCCAAGCTGGGTGGCGATTTTTGCGATGCGGCCCGCACCTTCGGCTTGAACGGCAGAGAACGAGTTTTTGCCCTTCTCGGTCAGAACACCTACACAGTTTATAACCGCATCTGCACCTTGCATCGCGGCACGCACAGACGCATCATCACGGATATTGCAAAAGACAGGTTCGACCTGCCCAACAGCGCCGTAGGGTTTCACGTGTAACGCCTCGTTTGGCCGACGAACAGCAACACGAACGCGCCATCCTTCTTTTGCCATGCGACGAGCGATATACCGCCCCACAAAGCCAGCGCCGCCATAGATGGTGACCAATTTTGCCATCTGCATCTCCAATGCCTGAATCTCGCACTTTTAATAGCTTTTCGAGCGCGAATGAACAAGACGCTATTGATGCACTGCCAAACGCGTCGAAACGCCGTTGACACCGACCCAATCGCCCCTTACATCGCTCCATCACGACATCGTGCCCAGATGGCGGAATGGTAGACGCGCTAGCTTCAGGTGCTAGTGTCCGCAAGGACGTGGAGGTTCGAGTCCTCTTCTGGGCACCAATTTTTGATGTGTATTTCTGAAATATTTGATGGTGCGCGAAGACTGGGCTCTTCTTGGGACACACGTGCCACGTTCACCGCCGCCCCCATCGCGGTATAGTGGACGCGTGACTCGCCCAAGCATTTCGAACTTCTGTGAACAGCCGAAACGCCGCACTTCTCGGATCTATAGCCCCATGAAACTTGTCGGGTCGGACCGGAATGCGTATGTCACGGTGAGATACAAATTTTCATGGAGCCGATTGTGACGAACTTTCTGTACAAGAACGATCTTCCTGATGACCTCAGCCTTGGGTCTGTTGTAGCAATTGATTGCGAAACAATGGGACTCAACCCTCATCGCGATCGGCTTTGCCTCGTGCAGTTGTGTGACGGGAACGGCAACGCTCATCTCGTTCAGATTGCAAAGGGACAATCCAAAGCGCCAAACTTGTGTCGCCTACTAGAGGATCCAAAAACCTTGAAGCTCTTTCACTACGGCCGCTTTGACATTGCCGCGATGTTCCATGCGTTTGGCGCGTTGGCTGCTCCCGTGTATTGCACCAAAATCGCGTCAAAGCTGGTCCGGACTTACACCGACCGCCACGGCTTAAAAAACCTGATCGACCAGCTTTTGAAAGTTGATATTTCCAAATACCAACAAATGAGCGATTGGGGCGCAAAAGACCTAAAGGCCGCGCAACTCGACTATGCGGCCTCTGACGTGCTCCACCTGCACAGCCTGAAAGAAAAGCTGGACGCGATGCTAGACCGTGAGGGGCGGACCGAAATCGCACAAAATTGTTTCGATTTTCTTCCAACCCGCGCCAAGCTCGATATTCTCGGATGGCAAGACACGGATATTTTTTCGCACCAATAGCGAGGTAGGCTTATGACCCAAGCTGAACAATTTTTAAAAACCGCCCATCGCGTCATCGACAGAGAAGCCGATGCGCTACGCCTTTTATCCGCGTCTCTTGGGGATAGTTTTACTCAAGCCGCGCAAATGATTCTGGACGCCAAGGGGCGCACAATCGTTACGGGTATGGGAAAATCCGGCCACATCGCCAAGAAAATCGCGGCCACATTTGCCTCTACGGGCACCCCATCGCATTTCGTTCATCCCGCTGAGGCCAGTCATGGTGATTTGGGCATGATTGGACGCGATGACGTTGTTTTGGTTTTGTCGAACTCGGGCGAAACGCCGGAATTGGCCGACCTCATCGCTTTCACCCGACGGTTCAAGATCAACATGATCGCCATTGCATCAAATCCGGACAGTTCATTGATGCGTGCCTGCGATGTCGCGCTAACCCTGCCCAAAGCCGAAGAAGCCTGTGATAAAGGTATTGTGCCGACGACCTCGACAACCATGACGCTGGCTCTTGGGGACGCTCTTGCGCTTGCTCTGATGGATCATCGCAAATTTACCGCTGACCATTTTCGCGTCTTTCACCCAGGTGGTAAGCTTGGCGCGCGCCTCACCAAAGTGCGCGATTTAATGCATGTCGACATGCCTCTGGTATCTTCTGACACGCCAATGACGGATGTGATCGCGGTCATTTCAGCCAAAGGATTCGGGGTTGCTGGCGTTACGGACGAAACAGGGGCGCTCATCGGGATTATTACCGACGGAGATTTACGCCGCAACATATCCACAGTGCTAGGCCAACGTGCAGGCGACATTATGACAGCGGGGCCGCTCACGATTTGCCAAGACGCGCTGGCCGAAAAAGCCGTTGCGCGCATGGACGAGCGGGCAATTACATGCTTGTTTGTACGCAGCGAAGCGGAAAACGCCCCCCCATGCGGAATACTGAAGATCCAAGACTGTCTTCGGGCTGGCGTTGTGTAGATCACAGACATGGCGCGATACAGTAACAAACACTCCCGGATCGTGGCGCTGGCGAAAGTTGTTTTGCCACTCGTGAGTTTGGGATTACTTGCGACACTCTTTTTGTTCGCGCGCGGCCGTGAGTACGAACCATCTTTGCCATTTGCACAAGTTGACATCGAAGCCCTCGCCCGCGAGCAACGTATTGACGGACCTGCATTTTCAACGGTTACGCGTGATGGCTCGAAGCTCTATCTATCGGCGAAGACCGTTCGGCCAGATTTGTCGGGATCATCGGCTATAAACTCAACAACAATCACCGGCGGGCTACGGATGCCAAACAGTGGGTCCATCGACTTGGTCGCAGACAACGCGGTGATCGATGGCAAAAGCAAAATTGCGGAGTTGTCTGGACAGGTCGAAATCCAGACATCAACCGGCTACCTGGTATCGACCCAACGCATTGCGGCGATGTTGGACATGGCGCGCATTGAAAGCTCGGGGCATGTTAATGCTACTGGCCCAATCGGCACACTCGATGCCGGACGTATGATCCTGTCTCAAGACGCGCAATCAGGGGCATACCTTCTTGTTTTCAAGGATGGGGTTAAGCTGATATACGAACCGAAAGAAAGAGGAGACCGTCAGTGATCAAATCCATTGTCGCGTATGCGTTCACCTGCGCACTGTTACTCGCAGGTCAGGCTGTTACAGCGCAAGAAACTGCGGTCGCTTTTAGCGGCTTAAAACATGACTCCAATCTTCCGGTCGAGATCACAGCGGATCAATTGTCCGTCGACCAAGCTAGCGGAAAAGCGACATTTGCAGGCAATGTTGTTATTGGCCAAGGAAGTATGCGCCTCACTGCCGGTCATGTGGAAGTCATCTATAGCTCTGACGACTCAGGAAACATTGCAATTTTGGATGCCTCAAACGGCGTGACCCTAACAAATGGCGGCGAGGCGGTAGAAGCCAATTCGGCGCGCTACGACCTTAATTCCGGAGAAGTCATTTTGGCAGGCAGCGTCCTGCTCACCCAAGGCTCCAATGCCATTTCAGGCGACAAAATGACGATTGACCTTGAGACTGGAACAGGCCTGATTGATGGCCGCGTAAAAACCATCTTGCAGCCCGGACGGGTCAAATGAGTGGTGACAATTCTCTGATCATACGAAACCTGCGCAAGGGGTATCGCAAAAGAACCGTTATTCGCGATGTCTCACTTGAGCTTAAGCGTGGCGAAGTGGTGGCTCTGCTCGGCCCCAACGGATCCGGTAAAACCACATGCTTTTACTCTATCGCGGGACTGGTCATGCCAGAGGCGGGACAGGTCATTGTCGACGGAACCGACATCACCACTCTGCCAATGTATCGTCGCGCGCGCATGGGGATTGGTTATCTCCCGCAAGAAGCATCTATTTTTCGCGGCCTGACTGTCGAAGACAACATTCTCGCGATCTTGGAGGTTGCCGAAAGTGATCCGCTCATACGGCGTGAACGCCTCGAAGACTTGTTGTCCGAGTTTTCAATATCGCACTTACGCCGCGCGCCTGCACTTTCACTGTCAGGCGGGGAGCGGCGGCGCGTTGAGATTGCGCGCTGTCTTGCGTCTAGCCCTGCCTACGTGCTCTTGGACGAACCATTTGCGGGCGTTGATCCAATCGCAGTGGGCGAAATTCGGGCACTGGTTATGGAGTTGAAAAGTCGCAACATCGGCGTCCTAATTACAGATCATAACGTTCAAGAAACCTTGGGCATTATCGACCGCGCGTACATTTTGCATGACGGACAGGTTCTAATGTCTGGCACAACCGAAGAGATCGTAGCCAACCAACTTGTTAGAGATGTTTACCTCGGTGAAAATTTTCGTATCTAGTTTGATCTAGGACAGTTGACAAACAGGGTGCATCTGCCGCCAAATATACATGATGCAACAAGATCGTATCTCGATCCGCGCCCAGATGATGGCACATCCGATGGCGCAATGTCGGCCCCGCAAATTGCTCGGGCCAGACCTCACATATGCATCATATCCGCTACGCAAAACTAACCGAGCCGGAAAACGTTGTGACGTACAGACACCTGTCACCTCGGGCTCCCAATAACAAAAGGAAGTATCACATGAGATACCAGATCAGCGGCAAACAAATCGACATCGGCACAGCACTCCAAGTTCACGTGAAAAGTGAGCTTAGTGAGGTCATGAGCAAATATGCCGAACGACCCACCGATGCGAACGTGATTTTTTCCAAAAGCGGGGCTGAATTCAACTGTGAAATCATTGTGCACCTGTCCACTGGCCTAACCACACAGGCACGTGCGAGTGCCCATGAAATCTACGCTGCCTTTGACGCGTCTGCCGCGAAAATGGAAAAGCAATTGCGCCGCTACAAGCGCCGCCTGAAAGACCACCACGCGCAACGTTCGGAGCCGGTTGAACTCTTCGGGGCTTCGAGTTATATCCTCGCCGCGTCTGAACACGAAGACGAGCAGGAACCCGAATCCTTGCAGCCGATGATTATCGCCGAGATGGAAGCAAAAATTCCAACACTCTCGGTCGGTGAAGCGGTGATGCAAATGGAGATTTCTGGCTCGAACGCTTTGGTGTTCAAAAATGAAGGAAAGACCGGACTTAATGTGGTTTATCGCCGTACCGATGGCAACATCGGCTGGATTGACCCAAGCAATGTGACTTAAGGACCCTTACCCGCCTCACCGGTCGGGAAGGGCGGGTAAGAACTTCTATGGAAATCACCGAATTGTTGAATCCGAAGGCGATCAAGATCGTTGGAAAGATGAGCAGCAAAAAACGCCTATTTCAGGATCTTGGCGATCTTGCCTACGCCACCTACGGTATATGCCTTGGGGATGCGATTGATGCGCTCCAAGAACGCGAAAGCCTTGGGCCAACGGGCGTAGGTCATGGTGTGGCGTTGCCGCATGCGCGAATTCATGGACTGAGCAGTGTGGTTGGTGTCTTTGTGCGCTTGGACACACCCATGGATTTTGACGCGGTTGACCGCCAACCTGTCGATCTCATTTTCGCATTGTTTGCGCCTGCAAATTCCGGCGTTGAGCACCTCAAAGCACTGGCCCTTGTTTCACGCACAATGCGCGACCGCGACATTTGCGCAAAACTACGCGCCAATACAGACACAGCAACGCTACACGCCATCCTTTCCGCCGGACCCACGTCAAAAGCCGCCTAAACGGTCACCTGAACGCGCGAAACCCGAACATCATATAATCGCGTTGATAGGCCTGTTTTACGGCCTGCTCGATGTCCTCATCATAGATCGCGGCAAGCGAAAATGGCTTGTCGTCTTCGATAGGGTTAAGGGGCAGTATCGGGTCGATGCCTACAGCTCTTGCCAAACATGTGAGATCGCGCTCCAATGTCTCTTCGCGAACAATCATGTCGGGCATCGAAAACTCTGAAAACCCTTTGATAATTTCAGATTGAGAGGCCCACGACGGGTCCACACGTACAGACGTTTGGGCGTTCAAGTTCCCTTTCACAAAGTCGATGAACGCCAAGAATGCCGCTTTGTGTTGATCTTTAGAATACCCGTCCGTGACACCATCGGCAGGAACATCGACTTTATATGTGGTTCGTAGAACGTCGCGAATCTCACCGAAACTCTCTTCGCCCGTCGACACAATGTGGGTGCAAAAGGCACGATGTAGCCGCGCAACAGGGTGGGAGATCACGGTGAAGCTGCGGTGTTCTTTCGCGCGGCGCTTCCATTGGCGGAGCGTCTTTTGCGAAAATCCAATTGTTAAATCTGATTGCTCAACGCTATCTAACGCACACATCCAATCGCGAACCGTTGCCTCAGGGCCGGACCGGACGGGCAGATACAACAGCGGAGCATGCGCCGCTGCGACATAGCTTGGAACCGCCGGACCACGGCGCGGTTCAAAATTGGGCGTGCTCGCGAGATTGAAATGGTCAACATCCGACAGCTCAGTAACCATTTGGGCAAAGTTATTCACCTTGTCCTTAAGTTGGGACGGGTTCTGTACCTTTGTTTGTTGCGATGTTGTGTGTTGCTCAACATCCACACCCAAGAACCGCGCCAATCCATTCACAACCTCGATATCCTTGATATCTTCATAGTTGATATAAAATCCGGTTTGCCCCGAAACCTGAAGACGCCGCTGCAACTCTACCTGAAACGTTTTTATGGCATCGAGCATGGTTTCGAATTCGCGCTTTTCAAAGGTGACTTTTGCCGTTCGCGCATCTTTCAAATCACCCAAACGCCACTGGCCCGTCTGATCGGCTATTTTCTTTGAGACATAGCTCTCAAGCGGATTTCGCGTCAGAATGATCTTTGCGCATTTGGGATCATCCATAAAGTGATTGAACATCCGCGGATCGTGGTTGTGAAAGAACCGAAACCCCGCAAGCCCCTCGGTATTAGATTTCATCGCCTCTAACAAAGTGTTGGGATTCTGTTCGCGCTGCGCCTTGGACACACCACACATCTTGTCCGAATTTGCTTTTCCGACAAACGCAGGATTGTAGGCCTCCCCCCAACATGTGAGCCCAGGGTAGGAATTTACGGTCGCTTCGAGGAAATTTGATCCCGTGCGCATCTCTGCCAAAATTACAAAATAATCAAACTGGTTGGACATATCAGGTTCACTTTATGAGGTAGGGACGCTTGCTTTCGCGCTGTGGCTGGTTGGCGTCAGATGTCGTTGGGAAATCCCCGACAAGATACGGACTCATCCCTTTATTCTTGAGATCTTGAAGAAACTGGGTGAAGCCGGTCAAGTCACGCAAACGCGGGGTTTCTGTCAAACGCCGTAAATTTTTGGGACCAATTTCGTCGATAATCGTTTGTAAAATCTCGGTTCGGCTCTCGATAAAGTCCGCCATTGTCCAGATTCGAATGCGCGCCTTTACATGACGTGACCGCAGAATTTCCAAGTGTTCTGCCTCAATCCGCTGAAGGCGCGCAGCCTCGGCCCGAACGGTCGCAAACTCCATGTTGGAGCGGAACAACGTCATAGCCCATGCTCCAGAAATTGCCGAAATTTGAGCATTTGGGTCTGTCGCAATCAACCAACTGATTTCTTGATTGTCTCGTGGCCCAAAGCTGAAACACTGGCGTTCGCCGCGCGTATTCCAAATCAACGATGTAAGAAACCCACACGCATCGTAATCACGCAGCTTGGGATTGTTGGATAGCGCACCTGCAAAAACGGGCTGCCCGCCTGCGAACTGAGCGCCCTCCGGCGCGTACAAATGGCCATGAACCCGCGCACCGACCGCGCGCGACAACCATTCGTCGAAATCCTCAAACAGTTCCGAAAACCCCTCGAACACCGAGTATTGCGCACATGTTTTACCACGCTCCTTGCCCGCATGAGGCATGCGGCTTTGCATATACAGCCCCTCACGGCCATTCACACGCCGATCAACGGCCTTTGAAAAAATGCGGTCAATTTTTCCTGGGTTTGGCTCGGCACCCTGCATCGGATTGTGACTGGTATTCAAGAAAGTGTCGTAGATTCGATCGGCTTTAGGCCAGATTTTCCGTGCAACGAAACAATCCGAGCGCCGCAATAGCTGTAAGTGATCATCATAAAAAATGTGCGGTTTGCCCTGATAATCGAACTTTGACAGCGTGAGGGATCGGCTTTCCACATCGGTAGAATACAGGCGCACAAGGGACTGGTAATAGCTCTCGTCAGGAATCCAAACGCGTTTAAAATACCTGTCATACACTTGGCGTTCTGGATCATTCAATATCTTGGACAGGGTGTCACGGGACAAGCACCACCATTGCGACCCAAGGTGCGGAACGACATTTGTCGGTCGCTTACGTCTAAAGCCAACGCGGCGTTGCAAACGGACATACGCGTCGAACAAGCGCCGATTTTTCTTCCATGAAAATGGAAACCGCAGGGTAAACCGTTCGGAATCCAGCCCACCAACCGTCCACGGCACGTCTTCCGTCGTCACGCTCTCGATAAAGTTTGTCGTCGGGCGCGCCGATAGATACGCTTTCAAATCGGCTACGGGTCTCAACGGCAAACAGGATCCGGAGGCAAGATAGACATGCTGAACATCATCAAACCGGTCAAGCATAAGTTCAGACGCATTTTGAGATGCCGCAACCAATGACCACGTACCCCAATCACAACTGTGTCGCTTCGAAAACAACACATTGTCTAAATCGGACAGGCTTTCAACAAATGCTTGATAAGCTGCCGCCGCCACGCGTTTGTCCACATGGACCACGACAGGGCACCCTTGGTCCGCCCAATGACGTGCCACTTGTTCGGCGCGGTCCAGCGCTGTGTGAACCAGCATAACAAAGCCGACCGTCATGCCCAATTCCCCTTAGACATCAGCCCAAGAATCTCAAGTTGCCGCCAATTAATATATTTCTCAGACCAATTGCACCACAGGTCCGGATCTTCTTCTAGATTTTTGTGATAGGCTACGTACTCGCGGCCGCTGGCGTAGTGCTCTTGTCGCTGCAACTCTTCTTCTGTCTTCGCGCGCAGGGTGCTTATGAATTTGGCATGAAGCAACGCCCCAGACGCTTTTTCACCACCGTCAGTATCGTACACCAAGTTTAGCCCACGCGGCAAAAGCATGTGAGTTGATTGAATATACGCAAATTTTCTATCCCATTTCACCAAGGGAATTTTGTTCATCGAAGGTGCGTTTTCTGGGTCATCTTTAAAGAAACGGCGTGCCCGTGGACCGCCTTGAATCCACAAGTTGAAATAGTCCGGATTGGTCGAAATCGTATAGTTTCCGCTATCGAACCATTCGGCGATTTCCATGGGGTTTTGGCCGGCACGATACGCCACCGCGTCGACGCTTCCCTTAGGATACATATCAATCATCATCGCCGAGAAACTCTTGAGACCAGAGTTATCGAGCCAATCTGTGAGAGCCGGTATGGGGCGCGTATCGCAAAATGGATAAACAAAAAACTCATCGACATCCACGGTCAGGGTCCAATGCCCATGGCAATACTTGCGCGCGAGCCAGTTCATCCAACGCACACCAAAATCTGCTCGTTTATAACTGGCCTGTGTATGCCAAAGTGAGACGTCATTTTGTGACTTGAGATAAGCACCCGACCCATCATCGCTATCATTATCGATGATAAGAAAGTGCGACACACCAAGATCGCGATAGTATTGTAGAAAATACGGAAGACGGATGCACTCGTTGCGTAGTGTCACAACGACAAGAATATCATGGGGCCGAATTTGGGACGTCCGGTCAGCGACGCAGGTCAAATCATGACGTGCGCGAATAGCCTTGAACAAGACCTTTTTGCGCCGCCAGCGCATGCGATATCTACCAAACCTGCTCAATCGACCAACTGTTCCCACTAGCGATACGTTTACCCATCGCTTCTATCTATGCAGACTACGCTTTTAGTCGTGATTGGTAAACAATTAGGGCACATTGCGTTGATTGTTTACACTAGCGCGCAGAGTCACCACATCCCCAAGCACCACGCGACATAAGGTCAAGAGATTCTAGTTGATCTACCCCCTCATAGGGTACCGAAATATCCCCCATCAAATCAGGACTGTCGACGATTGAGTCATAGTAGCCCTGAAACGCAGATGGGTCCCGAAAGTGTTGGTTTCTGTTCTTTTCCTCACGAGACTTCTCAATGACATTTGGCAAAAATTTCGTGTGCAGTAAAACACCTGTAAGTCGGGGATCGGATGGCCCGTCATAGAGGGCATTCAACGATGGCGGCAAAAGGGAATGAGTGGAGTTAATGTAGGCATAGCGCCAATTCCATCTCACTAAAGGCAATTTATTTAAAGTTGGTCCCTTCTCCGGGGTATCCGCAAAAAAGACGCGTTCGCGTGCACCGCCCTGCAACCACAAGTTCCCCCGAGGCTGCTGTCGCGTGGCGCGGTAAGGTGTTGGATCAAAATGGGTCAAAACGTCTCTTGGGTCTTGGCCGGCCGTGTAGCGCACTGCGCCGATCGGACCCTGAGGATACAGGTCCAACATCAACGCACCCATCGCTGGTGTTCCCGTTTGATCTAAAAAGCGACACAAATCCGGCAACTTACGGGCCTGAACGTCTGGATAAACAAAAAGTTCATCCGCATCGACCGTCAGGCACCACTTGTCATTGCAATACCGCATCAAAAGCCAGTTAGCCCAATCCAAACCAAAGCGGGATGCCTTGTAGCTCGCCTTCGTCTCCCAAAGAGATACGTCACGCATTTGCGCCAAGAGCGCAGTCGTGCCATCGTCGCTATCGTTATCAACAATCAGAAAATGAGTGACCCCAAGATCTCGGTAGTAGTCGAGAAAATAGGGCAGACGCTGCGCCTCATTTCGAACCACGCTAACTGCAAGAATTGCGTCATCTCCAATGACGGACGTTCGGTTCGTAATCGCGGTCAGTTGGCGGCGCGATCGAAACGACCTCCAAATCAAATGACGCCGCAACTGCCGCATCATATAGGCCTGAAAATAATGCCCCATAGCTGTACCCCTCACCGTCCGTTAGGGAACATTTTATGCGTATTCAAATCACTTTTCATAGTGGCCAGTTTGGTGCCATCGCCACGCATCTGCAATCATCTCGCCAAGATTAGATCGCATCGGGGCCCAACCCAACTCCGTCACGGCCCGCTCTGACCCTGAAACCAGTTTTGTACAATCCCCAGCGCGGCGCGCTCCTTCTACGTATGGCACCTCTTTGTTGGTAACTGCACGCGAATGATCAATCACTTCACGAACAGAGAATCCGTCACCGGTGCCAAGATTGAACACGCGGCTGCCTTTACCTTCAAGCAACCATTTCAGACCCAAAACATGCGCATCAACGAGATCGCAGACATGGACATAGTCACGCACACATGTCCCGTCAGGCGTTTCATAATCAGTGCCAAAGATGGTCAACGCATCACGTTTTCCAGAAATTGCATCAAGCATGAGCGGAATCAAATGCGTCTCGGGCTGATGGAACTCGCCAACCTCACCATCGGGATCACCACCCGCCACATTGAAGTAGCGAAAGATAACGTGATCAAGCCCAAATGCTTGCTGAAAGTTACCAAGGATATCCTCAACGGCTTTCTTGGACGCGCCATAGGAGTTGATCGGAAGTTGAACGCTATTCTCATCTAAAACAACGTTGTCTTGATCGCCATAAGTCGCACATGTCGATGAGAATACAAAATTGAGGCAATTGGCTGCGACCGCTGCCTCTACCAACGTCAACGACCCAATAACGTTGTTGCGCCAATATTTTGCAGGATCGTGCATGCTTTCTCCCACCTGAGAGAAAGCCGCAAAATGCATAACCGCAACAGGGCTATATTTGGAAAAAACCGCGTCAAGGTTGTCACGGTCCAACAAATCGCACCGCTCAAATGGGCCGAACTTGACCGCGTCCTCCCAGCCAGTGGATAGATTATCCACAGTTACCGGAATAAATCCGGCCGCACGAAGGGCCTTGCAGGCATGCGAGCCAATATAGCCCGCCCCACCTGTTACGATAACATGTTGCGTCATTTCTTCACTTATTGTGCTGCAGCGCGCATGGACGATAAACCGTCAAGAAACTCTTGGAGGTCATCGCGAAGTTCAGGGCGCGATAGGCCAAACGAAATCGTCGCCTGCAAGAAACCAGCCTTGGAGCCGCAATCAAAACGCTGTCCCTCGAACTTATAACCATAGACGTTGCGCCCCTCAGCGATTTCATCGGCAATCGCATCGGTCAATTGAATCTCTCCGCCAGAACCCGCCTTTTTCTTATTTAGGTTGCGCATCACGTCCGGAGACAAAATATAGCGGCCAATCACGGCAAGATTGGATGGCTCCTCGCCTGCCGGAGGCTTTTCAACCATGCCCTTCACAGACACAGCGGACCCTTGTTCACCATCAAAATCCAAAACGCCGTAGGATGACGCTTTATCCTGAGGAACTTCCATCGCGGCAACCATGGACCCGCCAAGTTCGGCGTGGGCCTCCATCATTTGCTGAAGACAGGGCTTTTCAGCCGCAATAACATCATCGGGCAAAATTACAGCAAACGGTTCTTTTGGTCCCAAAAGACGGCGGGCGCACCACACAGCATGCCCAAGACCAAGCGCCCTATGTTGGCGGATGTAGGCAATTTCACCGCTATCCATATTTGTGTTTTTAAGGATCGCCAAAAGGTCGTCTTTACCCTTTTTACGCAGCTCTTGCTCCAGAATCGGCGCGTGATCAAAGTAGTCTTCCAATGCGCCTTTGCCGCGAGAGGTAACAAAAATGAACTCCTTGATCCCAGCCGCGCGTGCCTCATCAATCGCATATTGAATGAGAGGCCGATCAACGAGAGTCATAATCTCTTTTGGCACGGACTTTGTTGCGGGAAGAAAACGGGTTCCAAGTCCAGCCACTGGAAATATGGCTTTTGTTACCTTGCGGTTCATCACTGCTCCTTCGCCAAATAACGGCGTAATCAAAAAAATCGTCCCACATCTAAACGGGAAAAGCTAAGGTGTCAGTATGGACCTGACAATTAGGCCCCGAAATAGTTCGATTGTGACCTTACATCCATGCTCGTTCAAAATTATGGCACAGAGCTATTAATTTAGGCGAAACTTAATCTGCCGACCATTTCACTCCATATTATTATCGCGCAGCATCGATTCAACGCGCTCGACATCAGACGGATTGTTCAACTCCCAAAACTGACGCCCGCGTGATTGCACCTTCACACACTTGATCCGATGCCCGTTTTCAATGAACCGCAACTGTTCCAGACCTTCAAGACGCTCAAGCGGACCTTCCGGCCATGAAAGATAGTTGCGCAATGCCTCGGCCTTGTAAGCATAAACGCCTACATGATGAAATACCGGTGTCGGGTCATCATTCGCATAATCTGCATTGGTGTACGGGATGACTTCCTTGGAAAAATAAAGCGCGTATTTGTCCACATCAAACACGGCCGTTGTCCCGCCAACGCGACCCGCCTTACGATCCTCCAAAAATCCGTTTAGGGCGCGCCCGTCACATTGCAAAACTGGGGTCGTCATCGACGCACCCTCGTCCGACTTAATATCGTCCACCAGTGTTTCGACAAACCAATGCGGGGTGAGGGGCGCATCACCTTGCAGGTTGATCACTACGTCATACGCATCCCCAAGTGCCGTGTGGGCCTCTGCACAACGTTCTGTACCGTTGACGCAAGTGGACGAGGTCATCACCACCTCGGCACCAAACGCCTCGGCTGCATCGCGGATACGACTATCGTCAGTGGCCACGACAACACGGTCAATGCCATTTACCGATTGCGCCGCTTCCCAACTCCGTTGGATCAGTGATTTCTTTACGCCGCCCTTTCCCGCAAGCTCGACAAGAGGCTTTCCGGGGTAACGTGACGAGGCATAGCGGGCGGGTATAACGAGAAGCGTTTTCATTGTGCTGATTTCAACTCCACACCTGGTGCGTAAGCAATAAAGAACGGATTGGCGTAATCCTCTTTGCCGTAGGTCAAGGACTCATGCGTATCGAAGCGTACGACATCCCCCCCCGCACCAATCAAAACGGCATGACCCGCGGCGGTATCCCACTCCATCGTGCGCCCAACGCGCGGATAAAGATCCGCTTCGCCAGTCGCGACGAGGCAAAATTTTAGGGAAGAGCCCGCGGATTTGCTGTCCGCCACATTATATTTATTAATGTAATCCTCGGTCGCCTGATCGCGGTGAGATTTAGAGGCGACCACAAGCAACGCTGAGTTGTCTGGAACTTTCACGGATATCTTATTTTGAACGCCCGCAATGTCACGTGCAAATGGACCGACCTCTTCAACGGATTTCCCGTCTACATCAGTGATGAACAGTCTGTTTTTTGCTGGCGCATATACCACGCCGCGCGTTGGCACACCGTTTTCCACATACGCAATATTAACCGTGAAATCGCCGCGCCTATTGATGAATTCTTTGGTGCCATCAAGCGGGTCAACGATAAGAAACGTATCGGCCTTAAGCGCATGCGACTGCGCTTGTTCTTCGGTAATCAGCGTCACTTCGGGAAAGGACGCGCGCAAGCCCGCAGAAATAATGGCGTCCGCCGCCTCGTCCGCAATCGTCACGGGGCTATCATCCGATTTTGATCTCACTTCAAAATCATCGGAATTGTAGATCTCCATAATTTTGTCACCTGCCTCAAGTGCAAGACTGCGCATAAGTGGAATAAGTGTTTCAAAATCCAATGGTCTCTCCTTAAAAGGCGGATGCCCTGTAAATGCGGTGTATCTTGATGCCGCTTAATTGATTATGCAACTTTCGCATCTTATGCTTCACCAAAGGTCAATCGGCAAGTCAGCCATTTTTGACATCCTGTGTAGGAATTTTGACGTGTTCAAATACTCATCGCAACAAAACGGATTTTCGGCAGCATTCAATATTCTGCGGCTCATTTTTCACAATACGGTGCGGCACGTCCGAAAATCTCACGGTAGCCCATTGATTGGTCTGATCACCAACATTTCACAGGCAATCATTCTTGTCGCTGTATTTTCCTTTATGATGAGTATCTTAGGCATTAGCCGCAACTCGGTGCGCGGTGATTTCATTTTATTTATCATGTCAGGGATTTTTCTATTCCTAACCCACAACAAGACATTGGGAGACGTCGCGAGCGCGGAATCAGGCACCTCTCCAATGATGCAGCACGCCCCAATGAACACGGCGATTTCGATCACGTCTGCCGCCCTCAGCGCGCTATACATACAATTCTTGTCAGTTGCAGTCATTTTGACTGTGTATCAGCTCGGATGGGGTGGGGTAGAATTCCAATATCTGCCTGGTGCATTTGCGATGTTCATGATGGCTTGGTTCTCTGGTGCGGCTATCGGCACTGTTGTGCTCGCGGCCAAACCTTGGGCGCCTGAATTCGTGCGTGTCGTTCAAACCCTTTACACTCGGGCAAATATGTTCACATCCGGCAAGATGTTTCTTGCAAACGCAATGCCGGGGTTCATGCTGGCGTTTTTCAAATGGAATCCGTTATTTCACACAATCGACCAAGCCCGCGGATACACCTTTGTGAACTACAATCCTCACTATAGTTCACCACTCTATCCGCTCATGTTTTCATTGGTCTTCCTTACCATTGGGCTTTTGGCTGAGTTTTTCACTCGAAAACGCGCCTCGGCAAGTTGGTCAGCTCGGTAACGTGCCTTACGTTACCACCCGCATCGTCAAATTAATGCGCCCCGACTTAGGCAACAGTTGGCTTGAACCATATTTCACACGGTCAATTCCGTGATAGAGCAACCTCGCCGCGCCGCTCATAACAACGACATCTCCCGACTGAAGCCAAATACTCTCCGTCTTGCCGCCCCGGGTTGCATTCCCGACCCGAAAAAGCGCCTCATCACCGAGCGAAATTGACACAACGGGTTGTTCAAAATCACTTTCATCCCGATCTTGATGCATACCCATTTTAGCATCTTCGCCATAAAAATTGACCAAGCAGCATTCGGGCTTTCGCGCCAAAGGTGCGACAGTGTCCCAAATATTTAAAATTCGTTCAGGAATGAGCGGCCACGGTGCGCCGTCAGGGTGAGTCTCGCTGTACCGGTAACCATGCCGATCCGACACCCAACCGAACCGACCGGCCGAGGTCATTCTTACCGACATAGGCTTGCCATACGGCGTCATAGGCGAAAATACAGGTGCCTCACGGACGACATCACGCAAATCAGAAACAATTTCAGACTGAAGCGACGTGTGAATCAGCCCCTTGAACACCTGCATGCTCTTTAAATCGAGTGGTGTGATGTCATATTTTTTGGTCATTAAAGTAGGTTCCTTCGTCAATGACTGCAATTTTCACCTTTTTAGGGGCCTCACACAACTTGCAGGGGCCAAAACGCATCCCTATATACGCATCGAAGCACTGATCGGTTCAATCCGGTCTTAAACATTCAACACTGGGATTGATGGCGGGTGCCTGAATGGGCCCAACGTCAAAACATCGCCAAGAAGAGGACTTAAAGGTATGGCTAAAGTCATCGGTATCGACCTCGGGACCACAAACTCCTGCGTCGCAATCATGGACGGTTCACAGCCGCGTGTCATCGAGAATTCAGAAGGCGCGCGCACAACGCCGTCTATCGTCGGCTTCACAGACAATGAGCGCCTTGTCGGCCAAGCCGCAAAACGCCAAGCTGTGACCAACCCCGAAAATACAGTTTTCGCCGTAAAGCGCCTTATCGGCCGCCGCGCAGGTGACGCCGAAGTGGAAAAGGACAAGAACCTTGTTCCTTACGAGATTGTCGATGGCGGCAATGGTGATGCCTGGGTAAGCGTTAAAGGCGACAAGTATTCGCCATCGCAAATCTCTGCATTCATTCTCGGCAAGATGAAAGAAACAGCTGAGTCTTACCTCGGCGAAGAAGTGACACAGGCGGTTATTACAGTTCCGGCCTACTTCAACGATGCGCAACGCCAAGCGACTAAAGACGCTGGCAAAATTGCCGGCCTCGAAGTTTTGCGGATCATCAACGAGCCCACAGCGGCGGCGTTGGCCTATGGTCTCGACAAAGAGGACACCAAAACCATCGCGGTCTATGACCTTGGCGGCGGTACATTCGACGTCACCATCCTTGAGCTTGGCGACGGCGTGTTTGAAGTACAAGCAACCAACGGCGACACCTTCCTCGGCGGTGAAGATTTCGACATGCGTATCGTCAGCTATTTTGCGAGCGAGTTTAAAAAAGAACACGGCGTCGACCTAACCAAAGACAAGATGGCGTTGCAGCGTCTCAAAGAGGCGGCTGAAAAAGCAAAGATCGAACTGTCGTCATCCACACAGACCGAGATCAACCAACCGTTTATCTCTATGGATCCTGCGACAGGCACACCTTTGCACCTCGTCGTCAAATTGACGCGCGCAAAACTTGAAAGCCTCGTTGGTGACTTGATTAAGAACTCGATCAAGCCATGCCAAGCTGCATTGAAAGACGCAGGCCTGTCCACATCCGACATCGACGAGATCGTTCTCGTTGGCGGCATGACACGTATGCCAAAAGTGATCGAAGAAGTGACAAAGTTCTTTGGCAAAGAGCCACACAAGGGTGTGAACCCTGACGAAGTTGTAGCCATGGGTGCCGCCATTCAAGCGGGCGTACTACAAGGCGATGTCAAAGACGTGCTTTTGCTCGACGTCACTCCATTGTCGCTCGGCATCGAAACACTCGGCGGTGTATTCACACGCTTGATCGACCGCAACACAACGATCCCGACGAAAAAGTCTCAGGTCTTCTCGACCGCAGAAGACAACCAGTCGGCCGTGACATTGCGCGTCTTCCAAGGTGAGCGTGAAATGGCAGCCGACAACAAGATGTTGGGTCAATTCAACCTTGAGGGTCTTCCACCTGCTCCACGCGGTTTGCCTCAGATTGAAGTCACCTTTGACATCAATGCCGATGGCATCGTCGAAGTGGGCGCTAAAGACAAAGGCACAGGCAAAGAGCAGCGGATTACGATCCAAGCATCGGGTGGCCTATCTGACGCCGATATCGATCAAATGGTGAAAGACGCCGAAGCAAACGCGGAAGCAGACAAAGAGCGCAAAGAGCTCGTCGAAGCCAAAAACCAGGCCGAGAGCCTCATCCACTCGACCGAAAAGTCGATGGAAGAGCATGGCGCCAAGGTCGATCCAACCACTATCGAAGCTATCGAGCTCGCGATTGTGGCGCTGAAAGATCAGTTGGAAACCGAAGATGCAGGCAAAATTCGCTCTGGTGTTCAAAACGTAACCGAAGCTGCGATGAAACTTGGTGAGGCGATCTACAAGTCTAGCCAAGAGGCATCTGGTGATGGCGACATGGACATGAGTGACGATGGCCCATCTGGCGTTGACGATGATATTGTCGATGCTGATTTCGAAGATCTGGACGACAACAAGCGTTCATAAACGTTGATTGGGTCCGATCGGCCGGCCTGTCTTGTGCAGGCCGGCCATCGCGTTCCAGGAGGGTGTAATCCATGGCAAAACGCGACTATTACGAAGTCCTCGGTGTTGGAAAAGGCGCGGATGCGGGTGAGTTGAAAAAAGCCTATCGCAAAAAAGCGATGGAGTTTCACCCTGACCGAAACGCCGATAACCCCGAAGCTGAAGCAAAGTTCAAAGAAGCAAACGAGGCGTACGACGCACTCAAAGATCCTGAGAAAAAGGCGGCATATGATCGATTTGGTCATGCGGCATTTGAGCAGGGTGGAGGCGGGCGTCCCGGTGGGTTTGGCGGACACGGACAAGGCGACTTTTCATCTGCGTTCTCTGACGTATTTGACGATCTGTTTGGCGACTTCATGGGGGGGCAGCAACGTGGTGGCGGTGGACGCTCTCGCGCGCAACGTGGCTCTGACTTGCGCTACAACATGCGTGTCTCCCTTGAGGACGCATATAAGGGGTCACAAAAGACCATCAATGTGCCAACGTCCGTCAGCTGCAAAACCTGCACTGGGACAGGTGCGGCGAACGGCGCAGAACCTCAAACCTGTCCATCATGTTCAGGCATGGGCAAAGTGCGTGCTCAACAAGGCTTCTTTACAGTTGAACGCACCTGTCCCGCATGTGGTGGTATAGGTCAAACGATCAAAGATCCGTGCAAGGATTGTCATGGGGCGGGGCGCGTTGAAAAAGAACGTTCATTGTCAGTCAACATTCCTGCTGGCGTCGAGACAGGCACTCGAATTCGCCTATCAGGCGAAGGCGAAGCGGGTTTGCGCGGTGGCCCCACAGGCGATCTCTACATCTTTATAGAAGTACAGCCGCACCCGATTTTTGAACGTGACGGAATGCATCTACATTGCGCCGTTCCCGTTTCAATGACCACCGCCGCGCTGGGAGGGGACATTGAGGTTCCAACCATCGATGGTGGCCGCAGCCGAGTCAAAATTCCCGCAGGTAGCCAAACGGGCCGCCAAATGCGCCTTCGGGCAAAAGGAATGCCAATGCTGCGGGGCGCAGGCCAAGGCGATATGTTCATAGAGCTCGGCGTCGAGACACCGGTGAACCTGTCCACCAAGCAAAAGGAGCTCTTGCGCGAGTTCGATAAGCTCGGTGAGGACAACAGTCCCGAAAGCTCGTCCTTCTTTAAGAAGGTAAAGAGTTTTTGGGATGGCATGACACACTAAGATTTAAAAACGGGGCGTTACAGCGCCTCGTTTTTTCGGCGGCGATAGTGTTTTGCTCCAGTAGATTCAAAAACATCCTTAACCTAAAATTTAGTGATTCCACGTCACTGTTTTAGAATGTCCAAGATACCCGCTTCCCATGACTTCCCGCAAATGCCGCAATGGCTCTTTGACCTCGACGATGCACGTCCCGTTCAAATGCCCGCGCGCCTGCCCAGCATCTTGCGCAATCATAGGCACGATTTACACAATAGGCTGATGTCAGGTGGTGGTGCGGCATTGCAAGACTCAGATTTATTGGACCTTGTGGTTGGCCGTGCGCTACCTCGCGCCGATGTCAGATCCTTGGTGGAGCGCCTTTTACATACGTTTGGGGATTACAGCACGACGATTTCGGCGCCAGTAGCGCGCCTTTTACAAATTGACGGGATGACCTTGGAAGCCGCCCAAGAACTCAAGCTTATCGAAGCGAGCGCACACAGATTGGCGCGTGCGCGCGTTCTAACATTGCCCATTCTGTCGAGCTGGAATGCAGTCGTGGACTACTGCCACACAGTTTTGTCTCATTGCGGGATAGAAAGACTTCATGTGCTTTATCTGGACAGAAAAAACAGACTCATTGTGGACGAAGTAGCGGCGCAAGGCACAGTCGACCATGTCCCTGTGAGAACGGCAATGCAAAAGTGAGCCATGGAAGTGGCGAGATTGTCTTGCTGCGGGCAGAGTAAAACTTTGCCACTTTGGCCCTTTCTGTTTGCAGGGAGGGCGGGGGTATTTTCAGCGTGGAACTTTACAGGAAGGTCCGCCTCGCGCGTCGGGGCGGCATGAGCGAACGGGCGGCAGCGAACCATTTTGGGATATCGCGTGCGAGCGTGGCGAAGATGATGATGTTTTCGGTCCCGCCCGGATATCAACGAACGGCGCAGATCAAGCGGCCCAAGTTGGACGGGTTCACCGGCTTCATCGATCAGTGGTTGCAGGACGACCTCAACCGGAACCGCAAGCAAAGGCACACTGCCAAACGGGTTTTTGAGAGGCTGCGCGATGAGCATGGCTTCATGGGCGGCTACACGACGGTCAAGAATTACGTCCGGGAACATGGCCGGCGCAGGCGGGAGATGTTTGTGCCGCTGGCCCATGCCCCTGGCCACGCCCAAGCGGATTTCGGCGAAGCCATGGTTGTAATCGGCGGGGTTGAGCAGAAGGCGCATTTCTTTGCACTTGATTTGCCCTACAGTGACGCCTGCTTTGTGCGTGCTTACCCTGCGGCGGTGTCTGAAGCTTGGGTTGACGGTCACGTCCATGCTTTTGCTTTCTTCGGCAAGGTTCCACAGTCGGTTCTTTATGACAATGACCGATGCCTTGTTGCGAAGATCCTGCCGGGCGGTTCGCGCAAACGGACCAAACTGTTCAGCGGGTTCCTGTCGCATTACCTCATCCAGGATCGTTATGGTCGCCCCGGCAAGGGCAATGACAAAGGCGCTGTTGAGGGGCTGGTCGGGTATGCGCGGCGCAACTTCATGGTGCCGATGCCTCAGTTCCCGACCTGGGAGGCTTTTAACCTCTGGCTGGAAGAGCAATGCCGCAAGCGCCAGACGGATGTCTTGCGCGGGCATGGCGACAGCATCGGGCAACGACTGGCCCGCGACCTTGAAGCGATGATGGATCTGCCGGCGTCTCCATTTGATGCCTGCGATCAGTCCAGTGGCCAGGTGAACTCGCAATCCCTGGTGCGCTACAAAACCAATGATGACTCGGTGCCCGTTGCTTATGGCCACCGTGACGTCTGGGTCCGCGGCTATGTCGATCGGGTCGTCATTGGCTGTGGTGGCGATGTGATCGCCCGCCACCCGCGGTGCTGGGACCGCGAAGACATGGTCTTTGATCCTGTTCACTATCTGCCGCTGTTGGAGCAAAAGACCGGGGCTCTGGATCAAGCTGCTCCGCTGGTCGCATGGGAACTGCCAGAAGATTTTGCGACCCTGCGCCGCTTGATGGAGGCCCGCATGATCAAGGCTGGCCGGCGCGAGTATGTGCAGGTCTTGCGGCTCTTGGAAACGTTCGAGATGGCCGATCTGAATGTCGCCGTCAAAAATGCGCTGCGCATGGGCGCGATCGGTTTTGATGCCATCAAGCATCTTGTCTTGTGCCAGGTCGAGAAGCGACCGCCCAAACTGGACCTGGATGTCTATCCATATCTGCCAAAGGCCAATGTTGGCACGACGTCGGCGGCCAGTTACATGTCCCTGATGAAGCGGGGGAAAGCCGCATGACACAAGCGCCTCAAATCCTACTAGATCACCGGCTCAAATCTCTCCGCTTGCCAACAGTGTTGCGGGAATATGGCAAACTGGCCCGGCAATGCGCCACAGAGGGGCATGACCATGTTCAGTTCCTTGCACGTTTGGTCGAATTGGAAATGATCGACCGTGAACGGCGGATGATCGAACGGCGCATCAAAGCGGCCAAGTTCCCGGCCGTCAAAAGCCTGGACAGCTTCGACTTCAAGGCAATCCCTGCCTTGAACAAGATGCAGGTGCTGGAGTTGGCGCGTTGCGAATGGATTGACCGGCGCGAGAATGTCATAGCGCTCGGTCCCTCAGGCACCGGCAAAACGCATGTCGCCTTGGGCCTTGGCCTATCTGCCTGTCAAAAAGGCCTGTCTGTCGGCTTTGTCACGGCTGCAGCGCTGGTTCACGAGCTGATGGAGGCCCGAGATGAACGCAGGCTCCTGCGGCTTCAGAAGCAGATGGTGGGTTACAGGCTGCTGATCATCGACGAGTTGGGCTTTGTGCCGTTGAGCAAAACAGGGGCCGAGCTTTTGTTCGAGTTGATCTCCCAACGCTACGAGCGCGGATCCACGCTGATCACAAGCAACCTGCCATTTGACGAATGGACCGAGACCTTTGGATCAGAACGCCTGACAGGCGCGCTGCTCGACCGCCTAACCCACCACGTCAACATCCTTGAGATGAATGGCGAAAGCTACCGCCTTGGCCAGAGCAAGGCGCGTCAGGCAACACCCAAAACCTAAACCACAATCAGCACAGATTGGCCCTGACGGGCCACAGCATCCGGGCAACCGCCAGCTATATGACAAGCGCGGCCGCCCGGATGCTGGCCTACGGCTGCACCCTCATCACGCCACCTTCAATGTGGCAACATTTTGCGCTGCCCTTTGGTCCAATTTTACTCTGCCGTTGACACCATTAAGTATCAGTGATAAAACAATGCTGAAGCTGTTGAGAACTTGAGCGAATGCGAAAGTGAACAACAGAGAAGCGATTGTGGAACTGCGTAGCAGTGACGCAAACAACAATCCAAATACAAATACACACTGCAAATGAACAGCTATGGCTCAAGCTCAAATGTCATAGAATAAGTATTGTCTGATATTAACGCATAACCAACTGTTATCGAACAGGATTCAAATCTCAGTATTCTGGTTGCCCAAACCGAATATCAGACTTTACGTTTGTGCGTAACCAACGTGATATTTGAGGTTGATATGGCACAAGCACTAACACTCACAGACGCTCAATTGAAGCGAGCCTTACGCGACTGCGCAACACGCAAACACACGGTACGTGACAAAACCATATTACTGCTGGCTATGAACACAGGGCTGCGAGCAAAGGAAGTTGCAGCACTGCGCTTTGGTGATGTGTTTGATGAAGAGCAAAAGCCACGCAGTCAGTTCACGCTGTCAAAGACACAAACCAAAGGCGCACGTACACGCACAGTGTTCGTCAACAAGCAGCTTGCCCAAGTGCTTACTGAGTATCAGCAGTGTACACGCTGCGTAGACGCTGCAGCGCCGTTGTTTCGCAGTCAGAAAGGGGGGCACTTTAGTGCAAACACCATGTGTCAGCTGTTCCTCAACATATTCCATGCTTGTGGACTACAAGGTGCCAGCAGTCATAGTCCTCGCAGAACATTCATTACGCGATTGGCGAACAAGGGAATTGGCGTTCGTGTGTTGGCTGAACTTGCTGGGCACAGTTCAATTTCTGTCACACAGCGATATATTGATGTGAATGATGAGCAGATGGCAAACGCTGTGGAGTTGCTCTAGCAAACAGTAGGTTCGAACCTACCCTTTTTACCCACCCAACCTCGTAGCAAGTTCTTGTGCAGTGGCATGTTTGCCGTAGTAGCTTTCAATAATCTGCACACTGGTGCCCATGTTACGGGCGATATCAAACACATTAACTTTGCCGTGTCTCAGCATCTGCACAGCATAAAAGTGTCTTAAGCTGTACAGCGTATACTTCTCACCATCAGCATTATGAGTGATGTTTTCACGCTTAAGCACTTCGTTAAATTGATCAATCAGCGTGATAATTTTGTTGCCATCTGGCATTCTAAACAGCCAATCATCATGCTGTGCTGTTTTACGACTGTGTTGTTTTGCACCAACTGCTGCCGTACGTGCCCACTCTTCTTGCCAACGAGAATTGCGTTCAAGTGTACGTTCCACATATCTTGCAGCGTTAGCACGTAGAATAACATAACGCTTTCCAGTCTTGCCGTTCACATTAAATGCATAGTTCTCGCGCCCACGTTCGTCTGTGAACTTTTCTAAGTCACCCACACGCAAGTTATTAGCTTCTCCTACACGCATGCCGCTGTTGGCAAGGACAAGCACATAGTCGCGCAGCAACTCACGTGTGTAGCGCCAACGAGCATTGTCTTTCTCCTCATGCATCCAGCGCCTAATGCCTTTGTACAACACGCTATATTCGCGCAGTGTGAATGCTGGGCGTGTTTTAGTGCGCTGCGCTTTGTGCCTAAATGTTGGTGTTGGTTTGTTGCCTCTGTAGCCACGTTCTTGTGCAAACTTAAGCACAGTGAGTGCAAAGGTAGTTTCCCACTCAAGTGTTTTATCTGCTGGATTTAAGCTGTGGTTCTTTGGACGCTGCTCTACTGGCATACGGTGATAGTAGTCACGTCGCCAATCAACGTAGTCACGCAGCAGTGCATTATCTATCTTATCAACTGGCTTCTTGCCACAGAACTCATGCCAAAACTTGCTCACACGCACTATTTGGCGCAGCATGTAATCACTTGTCTGTTGTTGGTTGGCTTTGTTGCTGTGACGGTAAGTGCCACGTGCGTTTTGGCTCTCACGCAGTTTGGCATATTCGTTCAGCACTTCACTGAAACGCTTAATCTGCAGTGGCAGCTGCTCTTCTTTGCGAAACTCTAACTCATAGTGTGCACGTACTGCCAAATCACGTGCTTTGTTTAAGTCACGTGTCTTAAGACTCTTGTAGATGTATTGCCGTGTGCCTTTGTACAAACGCACTTGGAAAATGCCATTGCGACTAAACAATAGCACCCTTCCATCAAGCAGCTTTTCTTCAAACTCGCCCTCAGTTTTGCCTAACAAATGCCTAACAACCTATGCAAAATCGCCATTTGCATAACAATTGCATAACATTTTATGCTTTGCAATTGATTGTTAAATCACTGTTATTAAACAGATTTATATGCGCCCGTGACAGTGTTTGAATTTCTGACCTGACCCACATGGGCAAGAATCGTTTCGACCGGGCGCGCCCCATGTTTCAGGGTCAGCTTCGTCGAAGCCGGGCTTTGCGTTTGGGTTTTGTTGCGGTGTCGCACCTACCACATCGCCGTCCAACTGGGATTGCTGAGCCTGAAGCTGCGCAAGCATGGTGTTGCGCTCCTCGTCAGTCATTGGACGCACACGCGCCAGCTTTGCGGTCACTTCTCCACGAAGGCTATCGAGCATCGTTTCAAAAAGCTGGAAACTCTCGTTTTTATACTCGTTCAACGGATCGCGTTGCGCATAGCCCCTGAAACCAATCACAGAGCGCAAATGCTCAAGTGTCAAAAGGTGCTCACGCCATTTTGCGTCAATCGTATTGAGCAGGAATTGCTTCTCAATCTGGCGGAACTGCTCCGATCCGAACGCAGCTTCTTTGTCGGCCATCATTTTGTCGGTGACATCTGACAAACGCTCGGTGATGACTTCGTCGTCAACGCCTTCTTCTTCGGCCCATTCTTTGACTTTGACGTCCATATTGAGCGCTTCGATGATTGAGACATACAGTTTTTCTGTATCCCACTGGTCAGGATAAGACTTCGGTGGGATTGCAGCTTCGACCAAATCCTCAATCACTTCGTGACGCATATCCGTCACAATCTCACTGACATTTGAGGACTCCATGATGTCACGGCGCTGAGTAAAGACCACTTTGCGCTGATCATTCATCACATCGTCAAATTTCAACAATTGCTTGCGAATGTCGAAATTGCGGCCCTCAACCTTGGCCTGCGCTTTTTCGAGTGATTTGTTCACCCAAGGGTGGATGATCGCCTCACCCTCTTTCATGCCAAGAGACGATAGCATTTTATCTAGGCGCTCGGAGCCAAAAATGCGCATCAAATCATCTTCTAGCGACAAGAAGAAAAGTGAGCGCCCCGGATCGCCCTGACGACCGGATCGCCCACGCAACTGGTTATCGATACGGCGGCTTTCGTGGCGCTCGGTCGCTAAAACATACAGACCACCGGCCTCAAGAACGGCTTTTTCAGCTTCGGCGTGTTCAGCTTGGATCGTTGCACGGATTTCGTCTGGATTCGCATCTGGGTTGGCTGCAATAGCCTCCATAACTTTCATCTCGACGTTTCCGCCAAGCTTGATGTCCGTGCCGCGGCCCGCCATGTTTGTAGCAATAGTCACCGCACCGAGTTTGCCCGCATCCCCAACAATTTCCGCTTCTTTTTCGTGATGGCGCGCGTTCAAAACTTTGTGCTCAACACCCTCTTTCGTTAGCAGACCAGAAAGCTCTTCTGATTTCTCGATCGATGTTGTCCCGACAAGAACCGGCTGACCCTTTGCATTGGCGTCACGTACCGATTGCACCACAGCGGCCAACTTTTCTACTTCTGTGCGGTAAACACGGTCATGGTCATCTTTGCGTGTGATCGGCCGGTTTGTCGGCACTTCGACAACACCCAGTTTATAGATCTCCATAAACTCGTCCGCTTCGGTCAACGCAGTCCCCGTCATACCAGACAAGGTATTGTAAAGCCGGAAATAGTTTTGGAATGTCACCGACGCAAGCGTGACGTTTTCAGGCTGAATAGCACAGCCCTCTTTAGCTTCAATCGCTTGGTGAAGTCCCTCGGAGAGGCGACGACCAGCCATCATACGGCCGGTAAACTCGTCAATCAGCGCGACCTGACCATCACGCACGATGTAGTGCACGCCGTTTTGAAACAACTTGTGCGCCCGCAAGCCTTGGTTCACGTGATGAACGATGGTCGTGCTCTCGGGATCGTAAAGCGTCTGCCCCTCGGGCAACAATCCAGCAGCATGCAAGCGTTGCTCCAAAAACTCGTTACCATCTTCGGTGAACGAAACCTGACGCGTCTTTTCGTCAAGTTCATAATGCTCTTGCGTCAATTCAGGAATCAGTTTGTCGATGATCTGGTATAGCTCTGAGCGATCATCGGACGGGCCAGAAATGATAAGCGGTGTACGCGCCTCATCGATCAGGATGGAATCAACCTCGTCGACAATCGCGAAATTATGGCCGCGTTGAACAACACGGTTCAAATCCGACGCGCTATTGTCGCGCAGGTAATCAAAACCAAGCTCGTTATTCGTCGCATAGGTGACGTCACAGGCATAGGCCGCGCGCTTTTCATCCTCGGGTTGCTGCCCGTAGATCGACGCACAGGTCATACCCAACGCTTCGAATACTTTGGCCATCCATTCCGCATCACGGGTGGCGAGGTAGTCGTTCACGGTCACAACGTGGACGCCCTTGCCAGTTAGCGCATTGAGATAAGACGGGAAGGTCGCAACAAGCGTTTTGCCCTCGCCCGTTTTCATCTCGGCAATATTTCCCTGATGAAGAAAAATACCACCCATCAACTGGGTATCAAAAGCCCGCAGACCAAGCGCACGCCGCGCCGCCTCGCGACAGTTGGCGAATGCCTCCGGCAAAATCGCATCAAGGCTTTCACCCTGTGCGACACGCTTTTTAAATTCGTCCGTTTTTGCAATCAGGCCTGCATCGTCAAGTTTCTCAAACTCTGCTTCCAGAGCGTTGATTTTTTCAACAATAGGTCGGGTCGCCTTGATTTTGCGGTCATTCGGCGTGCCGAAGACCTTTTTCGCAAGTGTACCAATGCCTAGCATATTTTCTCCGCTCGATGCGTCCTGACAGGATCGTGTGAGAGGAGGTATTGCTCCGCTGCTCATCACCCCATAGAAACGGTCGCAACGGCTCCTCTTTATAGACCTTAAGCGATGTAAGGGGCCATTAGAGTAGTGTCAACGTTGCGCCCCGCTATGATCGGGCCAGGAAGGACAAATCACATGAAGTATCGTCGTTTTATTGCCGCTCTTGTCATCTCACAGGCCGCGCTCACCGCAACGCCGCTCTTTGCGCAAGAGATTTCAGCAGATACCGTAGTTGCAACGGTGAATGGATCCAGCATCACAATGGGCAATGTTATTGCCGCGCGCGGAACTTTGCCCGAGCAATACCAAACTCTTCCAGTTGATGAGTTATTCACAGGCATTTTGGAGCAAATGATCCAACAAGAAGTGTTGCGCCAAAGCATCGGTGAACCAAACAAGGCGTTACAAATTCAGATGCAAAACGAGACACGCGCGATATTTGCAGGCGCCGCTTTAGAGGAAATGGCCGAACGCGCGATGACCGATGAGGCTATCGAAGCATTTTACAACGAAACCTATGCTAGCGCGGAACCCTCGCGCGAATATCGCGCCGCGCATATTCTCGTCGAAACAGAAGACGAGGCAAAAGCCTTGCTTGTCGACTTGGATGGCGGCGTAGATTTTGCGGACCTTGCGCGTCAGAAATCTACGGGACCGTCCGGTCCAAACGGTGGTGATCTTGGTTGGTTTGGAAAAGGCATGATGGTTGCCCCCTTTGAAGAGGCGGTCGCAGCAATGGAAGAAGGTGCAGTTTCCGCCCCCGTTCAGACCCAATTCGGGTGGCACATCATCAAATTGGTTGAAACGCGCCTGCAAGATATTCCGTCCCTCGACGACATGCGCGAAGAAATCGAAGCGCAGTTGGCCGATGTTGCCTTGCGCGAAGGTGTTGAACGTTTAACAAATGACGCGACAATTGAGCGCATCGAGCTCGACGTCAAAGACGCTGTTAACGACGATACCCTGTTGGCGGATTAATTCCGTCTTTGATACCCAAGGAACACTGCTATGGCCAAAATTGAAACGGTCTCTCCCCTCGCCCCTAAGGGTGGGTTTCCTCAACTTCCCGTAATCGATGGTGTGCGCTTTGCCGCGCTTGAGGCGGGTGTGCGGTATTCGGGACGCGTAGACGTCATGCTTGCCGAACTCTGCGATGGCACCACAATTGCAGGCACATTTACACGATCCTCGACACGCTCGGCGGCGGTCCTCGACTGCCAAGATAAAGTGGGTGGAAACAGCAAAGGCAAAGCCGCTATTTTGGTGAACGCGGGTAATTCAAACGCCTTCACCGGCAAGGGCGGCTTTGATGCGGTTGCCTCAATCACAAAGGCAATCTCTGACGCCCTCGGCATTGACCAATCACGTGTGTTCACGTCCTCTACGGGCGTCATTGGTGAGCCGTTGAAATGGGAGCGGATCACCGCAAAGCTTGATGACCTCAAGGCAGCCCTTGATGAAAACGGCATCTCGGACGCCGCTCGTGCAATCATGACCACCGACACCTATCCCAAGGGGTCAACGGTCGAGATTGCCGCAGACGGCGGCACAATCAAAATTGCAGGCATGGCCAAAGGCTCCGGCATGATCGCACCCGATATGGCGACGATGCTTGTCTACATTTTTACCGACGCCAAAGTATCGCAATCGCTACTGCAAGACATGGTGACCCGTGCCACGAATGAAACATTCAACTGCATTACAGTTGATAGCGATACATCGACCTCGGATACGTTGTTGATTGCAGCAACTGGAAAATCCCCCGCCGCATCACTTCAGGGCGGCACAAAGCCTTGCGAGGCATTCTATGAGGGGCTGAAATCCATCATGCTAGACCTCGCGCACCAAGTCGTCAAAGACGGCGAAGGAGCGACAAAATTCGTCGAGGTCCGCGTCACTGGGGCTGTGTCCACGAGTGATGCCAAAAAAGTAGCCTCGGCCATTGCCAATTCGCCGCTCGTCAAAACAGCTGTCGCAGGCGAAGATCCCAATTGGGGCCGCATCGTCATGGCCGTAGGAAAATCAGGTGCACAGGCTGATCGCGACCGCCTCACCATAAAATTTGGCGATATCACTGTCGCAGAAAACGGTTGGGTGTCGCCCGACTACAATGAAGACAAAGGCGCGACATATATGAAAGCCGATGATATTGTCATCTCGACCGACCTTGGCCTCGGGTCTGGCGAAGCCGTGATGTGGACCTGTGACCTCACCCACGGTTACATCACCATCAATGCGGACTATCGCTCGTGATGAAAACAGTTCTGGTCTCCGCTGTCGCCCTTATTGATTCCGATGGTCGCGTACTTTTGGCGCAACGCCCTGAAGGAAAATCAATGGCGGGGCTATGGGAGTTTCCTGGCGGTAAGATTGAAGCCGGCGAGACACCAGAGGCGGCCTTGGTGCGTGAGTTGCACGAAGAGTTGGGGATCGAGACGTGGAATTCCTGTCTCGCCCCGCTCACCTTTGCCTCACATACATATGATGACTTTCATCTTCTGATGCCGCTGTTTGCGTGTCGAAAGTGGAATGGCGTGCCAATGCCAAAGGAAGGCCAGACACTCAAATGGGTCCGCGCTGCCGAAATGCGCGATTATCCCATGCCTCCAGCTGATGTACCCATTATTCCCATTTTACGTGATTGGCTGTAATTGGCGCCACTCCGAGGGAACACTTTAGTTGCGGCCATTACTCCAGATCGCACCACGACAATCTTTTGCCCGCACCCCAAAATGGTGAACGTCAGACTATAATCGATGCTCATAGTCGGGATGGGGCACATGATTAAATCAATCACACTGAGCAAATATATTTCGGTTCAAGGGCTGTTCGTCCGTGATGCAGCCAATGGAAATATCGTAGTTCGCGTTGGAGAGTGCACGTTTGAAGGCAAGCCAATCACGTCCTCATAAGAACCAAGATACTAACGTGTAGAACAATACAAAAGGGCCGGATGATTTCTCATCCGGCCCTTTTTGATACATATGCAATCTCGAATTACGAGAGGTTGCGTTCGATCTCTTCGCGTTCGAAGATTTCGATAACATCATTCGGACGGATATCGTCATAGGCTTCGAATGCCATACCACATTCCTGACCGGACTGGACCTCTTTCACTTCGTCCTTGAAGCGCTTGAGCGTCTTGAGTGTGCCTTCGTGGATAACGACATCATCACGCAGCAAGCGAACGCCCGCTTCGCGGCGCGCGACACCTTCGGTGACGATACAACCAGCAACTTTGCCGATGTTGGACACCTTGAACACTTCTTTGATCTGCGCGTAACCGATGAAATTCTCGCGAACTTCGGCAGACAAAAGACCAGACGCGGCTGCTTTCACATCATCAACCAAGTCATAGATGACTGAGTAGTAGCGGATTTCAACGCCCTTTTGGTTTGCTGTGCTACGTGCTTGCGCATTTGCACGCACGTTAAAGCCGATAACAGGGGCACCAGACGCTTCGGCAAGGCTAATGTCACTCTCAGTAATTGCGCCCACACCGTAGTGTAGAACGCGCACACGGACCTCATCGTTGCCGATTTTTTCCATGGCCTGAACAATCGCCTCAGCCGAACCTTGAACGTCAGCTTTGACCAAGATTGGAAGTTCCGCCACAGTCTGATCGGCTTTTGCTTTCGCAAGCAACTGATCAAGGGTTGTCGCCGCACCTGCTGCTGCGCGTTTCTCTTTCGCCGCATGCTCGCGGTATTCAGAAATTTCGCGCGCCTGAGCCTCAGTCGCAACAACGTTGAGCACATCGCCCGCCTCGGGTGTGCCGTTCAAACCAAGAACTTCAACAGGAACAGATGGTCCAGCTTCGTCGACGCGATCACCTTTGTCGTTCACAAGCGCTCGGACTTTGCCCCACTGCTCACCCACAACAAAGATATCGCCACGTTTCAACGTACCGTTCTGAATAAGAACAGTCGCAACAGGACCACGACCAACATCAAGCTGAGCTTCGATAACAGCACCCTGTGCAACGCGATCTGGGTTCGCCTTGAGCTCTAGAATCTCTGCCTGAAGCGCAATCGCCTCAAGAAGTTGATCGAGGCCCTTACCAGTTTTCGCAGACACTTCTACGTCTTGAACTTCGCCCGACATTGCTTCGACAACAACTTCGTGTTGAAGCAGCTCGGTGCGCACCTTGTTCGGATCAGCATCTGGTTTGTCACATTTGTTGATTGCTACGATCATTGGCACATTCGCCGCTTTCGCGTGATTAATGGCCTCGATCGTTTGCGGCATAACGGAGTCATCCGCAGCGACAACGAGAACGACAATGTCAGTTACTTGCGCACCGCGCGATCGCATTGATGTAAACGCAGCGTGCCCTGGCGTGTCGAGGAACGACAACACGGCACCATTGTCGGTGACGACCTGATACGCACCAATGTGCTGCGTAATTCCGCCCGCCTCGCTCGCCGTCACACTTGCGTGGCGAAGGGAGTCGAGAAGAGATGTTTTACCGTGGTCAACGTGGCCCATGATCGTAATGACCGGAGGACGAGACACGAGGTCTTTTTCATCATCTTCGATCTGTGTGATCACGTCTTCCACGTCACTGTCGGAAACGCGAACGATCTTGTGACCGAACTCTTCTACGATCAGCTCGGCTGTATCAACGTCGATAGGTTGGTTCTGTGTGACCATCATACCCATGTTCATGAGTGATTTCACAACATCAGCAACGCGTTCCGCCATACGGTTCGCGAGTTCGGAAACGATGATTGTTTCCGGCACCTGAACGTCACGCACAACTTTTTCGCGCGGTTCGTTGGACCCCATCGCTTTTTGACGCATGCGATCTTGCTTACGCTTCATCGCAGCCATTGAACGCTGACGTCCGCCCTCGCCACCTGTCAACGCTTGGTTGACCGTTAGCTTACCCGAGCGGCGGCTGTCCGCATCACCCTTGTTGCGTGTGTTGCGGTTCGGCTCTTCGCGCTCTCGAGCGCGCGGCGTTACAGCGGCACCACGACTTGGACGCTCACCCTGCTTTTGAATGGCGGCTTGTGCCGCAGCGGGATCATCCGGTGAATCAACTTTTTTCACAGTCTTAGCTGCCGCAGCGCGCGTGCGCTCGGCCTCAGCTTCGCGTTTTACGCGTGCTTCATCTTCTTCTTTTGCCTTAAGGGCAGCTTCGCGCTCGGCATCTTCACGAGCCTTATCGTCAATCTCCTTGCGGCGACGATCACGCTCATCGTCGCGAGCCTTTTCCTCGGCAGCACGACGTTGAATGTCCTCAGCTTCCTTTGCCTTAGCAAGGGAAAGCGCTTTCATACGGCGTTCCATCTCGGCATCGGAAATACCAGCGGGCCTGCGCGCAGGATCGCTTTTCATAGGCTTGCCGCCTGGCGCTGCACTCGCGGGGTTCGGGACACCCGGCTTGGGCACCACGACACGCTTGCGTTTGGTCTCCACAACAACACTCTTTGTCCGCCCGTGGGAGAAGCTTTGCTTCACCGAACCGGGGCCGCCACGAATGCCAAGGGGTTTTTTACCATCTGTATCGCTCATTTCGTCGTCTTACCCTTCCCGGCGGAGCGCTCTCCACCGTCTGTCTCGCGCACACCCTTCAGGCGTTCAGCGTCCTCAACAATTCGTTTGCTGAGTCCGCCGCCTGCGAGCGCGCCATGTATCACACTTTCGCGGCCGAAAGCCAAACCCAATTCAGAACTCGACAACAGACCGAACCAACGGCCTCCATCAGGCGTCTTGAGTTTACCTTTTCCACGTTCTGAACCATCCGATGCTTGCAAAAGAATCTTTGCATGCTCGTCGATCAGCCAATTTTTTACCTTCTCGAACCCACACACCGCCTGACCAGCCTTCCGGGCCAGTGAGATGAGGTGCACAACGCGATTCGCGAGGCCTTTTTCAATCAAATCGACATACCCATCGGGTATAATCACATCCTGTCGCGCCGCCTTGGCAAAGAGGCGCTTGCTTATCGCCTCTTCCAAAATGGCGCGTTCGCATGAGACCCATATTCCACGACCGGGCAGCTTTTCCGCAAGGTCGGGCACCAAGGTACCATCGGGACCAACCACGAAACGGATGAGACCGTGACGCGGTTGCGCCTCGCGCGACACGATACAGCGCCGCTCGTCATCTTCCATTTTGTCTTTTGGTTGGCCGCCTCTGGTCATACTTTACCTCTCTCGATGGCCTGAACTCAGGCCTCCGAACCCTCTTCAGTCTCGTCAGCATCGTCATCTGTCGCCCCTTCCAAATCGGCGGGATCAACCCAACCCAACTGGATGCGTGCTGTCATAACGAATGTCTGAGCGTCTTCTAGAGACACGTCGAACTTTTCAAGAACGCCATCGTCCTTAACGCGTTCGCCGTTTACCGTTGTCCAACCGCCTGCAAGCTCCCAGTCGGCACAGGTCGCAAAATCTTCGAGCGACTTCACGCCATCCTCAGCAAGTGCTTCGATCATTTGAGGTGTCAAACCTTCAAACCCGACCAAGCTGTCCTCGACACCCAATTCGCGGGCACGCTCCAAAGCCTTGCGGCTTGCAGCTTCAAGAACGTCACGGGCACGGGCCTGCAACTCGCTTGCGGTATCTGCGTCAACACCATCGATTACAAGCAGCTCGTCTACGTCGACATAAGCCACCTCTTCGAGGTTGGTGAAGCCTTCGGATACGAGCAATTGTGCAAAGAACTCGTCAAGATCGAGGTTGTCCATAAACAGCTGCGTGCGCTCGGCGAACTCGGCCTGACGGCGCGCTGATTCTTCGGCTTCCGTAAGGATGTCGATATCAAGGTTCGTCAATTGCGATGCAAGGCGCACGTTTTGACCGCGACGACCAATGGCAAGCGAAAGTTGCTCGTCAGGAACGACCACTTCGATTTTGCCGGCATCCTCGTCAAGAACAACTTTGGTCACTTCGGCGGGCTGCAATGCGTTCACAAGGAATGTTGGCTGATCATCATTCCATGGAATGATGTCGATTTTTTCACCCTGAAGCTCATTCACAACGGCCTGTACGCGCGAACCGCGCATACCGACACAGGCGCCAACGGGATCAATGGAGCTGTCATAGGAAATCACAGCAATCTTTGCGCGCGATCCGGGATCACGAGCAACAGCTTTAATCTCAATGATGCCATCGTAGATTTCAGGCACTTCCATCTTGAACAGTTCTGACATGAATTCTGGCGCAGTGCGCGACAAGAAAACCTGCGGACCGCGCGCTTCGCGGCGCACATCCTTGATGAAACAGCGAATGCGATCATTTGGGCGATACGCTTCGCGACCAATTTTTTCGTTGCGGCGCAAAATGCCTTCGCCACGACCAACGTCTACGATAACGTTGCCATACTCTTCGCGCTTCACAACACCATTGATAATGGTGCCTGTGCGATCTTTGAATTCTTCGTATTGGCGATCGCGCTCGGCTTCGCGAACCTTTTGCAAAATAACCTGCTTTGCAGACTGCGCGGCGATACGGCCAAGCTCCACGGGCGGGATCTCTTCGGACAGAACATCACCAACGGACGGATCCGTCATGTATTCTTTGGCCTGCTTGACGGTCAACTCAGCTTGATAATTCTCAAGATCGTCGTCCTCAACAACCGTGCGAACACGGGTAAAGGTTGCCTTGCCAGTCTTGCGGTCAATGGACACATGAATGTCCATTTCGGAGCCGTAACGCGACTTTGCAGCGCGTGCGAGGCTCTCCTCCATCGCTTCAACAACGACCGACGCATCGATCATTTTTTCGCGTGCCACGGCCTCGGCGGTTTGCAACAGCTCAAGCTGGTTTGCAGAGGTGATTGCCATAATTCAGTCCTCTCTTAATCCTCTGTGGAACCGTCTTCGGTTTGGATTTCGTCAAAATTGGTTTCATCAATTGCACCGGCATCTTTGCGCTGGCGCAGCATTTCGCGGATCAATTCGTCGGTCAGCACAAGCTTCGCGTCCGAGAGCCAATCAAATTTCAGTCCGATGGTGAGCTCTTCGCCATTCTCTTCAATAGCGAGAAGGACGTCTTCCCCCTCAACGCCCGCAAGCGCCCCTTTAAAGCGACGACGGCCATCAATCATTTCGGTCGTCTCTATCTTAACTTCGTAGCCCTCGAACGCAGCAAAATCTTTCAAGCGCGTCAGTGGGCGGTCAATGCCGGGGGACGACACTTCGAGCGTGTATTCGTCCTCAATCGGATCCTCAACATCGAGAACGGCAGATACCGCTGTGGAGATCTGGGCGCACTCATCAACCTCAATCCCACCATCAGGGCGCTGCGCCATAATCTGAAGCGTCTTTGACTTCGTTGACGACATCAAACGGACGCGCACAAGTTCAAACCCCATACCCTCAAGGACAGGGGTTATAATCTCGGCCAGACGGCGGTCTATCGCTGCTTTCGCAATGAGGTCGGAATTCATATCCATTGACCCTTCGCTTTTGTTTCGGTCGGTATATGCGCGCCCTGAGATCAGAGCACAAAAAAACGGGCGCGCGGCCCGTCTAAGAAGTCCGGTGGAGCTTCGGTAAGACACCGACGCGCCGCTGTTGAAAGCCATATACGCTGCAATCCATGAGTCGGCAAGCCCTATTGCATATTCTAACGCAAGGGCCGCGCCAAACCATCCATCACCTGAACCAAAGCGCGCGTAATCCCAGGTTCGGATAGCGCATGCCCCGCTTGGCCAATCATATGCAACTTGGCGCGTGGCCAGACCTTTTGCAGTTTGAACGCCGACATCGGTGGGCAGATCATATCGAACCGCCCCTGTACAATCGTGCCCGACACCTCGGCAAGTGCGGTGGCACCCTGTAGCAACTGCCCATCGCACTCAAAAAAGGCATTGTTTTTGAAATAGTGGTTTTCGAGGCGCGCAAATGCTCGCGTGTAGTCTGCGGGTGGATCGCCCGTCACCCCATTCGACCCGATTGCAGCCAGCGCACTCTCCCAGACCGACCATGCACGTGCAAATTTAATCTCTTCCGCACGGTTTCCAGAAAACAACCGCCGATGATATGCGGAAATGAGATCATTGCGCTCAGTGTGTGGTATTGCATCGACAAAATTCGCCCAAAGCTCAGGCCAGAACCGGCCTGCACCGCCACCGTAAAACCAATTTAGTTCATCTTGGGTTGCAAGAAAAACTCCGCGCAGGATCAAATGGATTGCACGATTAGGATGGGTTTGAGCATAGGCCAGCGCAAGTGTCGCACCCCAACTCCCCCCAAACACCATCCAACGCTCTATCCCAAAGTGCGTTCGGATCGCTTCGATGTCGCGCACAAGATGCCAAGTGGTGTTCGCCTCAACCGATGCAAAGGGTTTTGATCGCCCACACCCGCGTTGGTCAAACAAAATAATGCGGTAAAGCTGGGGGTTAAAAAACCGCCTCATATAGGGACTACACCCTCCGCCCGGTCCGCCATGTAGGACCACAACTGGAATGCCCTCTGGATTTCCACACTCTTCGACATAGATCTCATGTCCATCCCCGACCGCCAACATGATATGGTCATTGGGGACGATTTGCGGGTAGAGATAACTGAATGCGCTCTTTTGGTCTGAGACCTTGTCCATGGGCGTCCTGTATAGAGCAAAGAGTTGCGATGCGTCGTGACGCAAGTTGACCACGAAGGAGAGGAGCATGCAAATGCATCAGTCCACAATCGATCCCCAAGAGGTCGCAAAATTTGAGGCGATGGCTGCCGAATGGTGGGATCCCAATGGCAAATTCAAGCCACTTCATATGCTCAACCCAACCCGTCTCGACTACATCACATCCCAGATCGCCGCGGAATTTGGGCGTGATCTATCATCCCCAGCCCCCTTTGACGGATTGCGTATTCTCGATATCGGCTGTGGCGGCGGGCTTTTGTCCGAACCCATGGCGCGCCTTGGCGCAACAGTTGTGGGCGCGGACGCTGCCGAACGTAATATTCCCGTGGCACAAGTTCATGCTGAAAACGCTGGCCTCGACATAAATTACCGCTTCACCACCGCCGAAGATTTGGCGGCGGCCGGAGAAACGTTTGATGTCGCATTGAACATGGAAGTGGTCGAACACGTCGCCGACCCGCAAAACTACCTAAATGCGTGCCAAACCCTACTCAAGACTGGTGGGTTGATGATTTGCTCAACCATAAACCGCAATCCAAAGTCATATATGATGGCGATTGTTGGTGCCGAAATTGTGATGCGCTGGCTACCCAAAGGCACGCATGACTGGAAGAAGTTCATCACGCCAGACGAGCTATTCGAATTGATTGAAACGGCAGGCTTGCGTCCTGTTGATCGCAAAGGATTCGTATTCAACCCCGCACTTTGGAAATGGTCCTTGTCTGACCGCGACCTGTCCGTGAATTATGTGACGGCATCTACAAAGGTGGCCTGAGGGCTACCCATCATTTTCAAGGCGTACACGCATTTCACGCAGCACCGGAAGCGCCCCTTTGACTTTGTCGTGACCAATCGCATCGACCACATCACTCAAGATTGGCGCGATGGCAGATAATGCAGCTTCGCGCGCGGCGCGCCCTGATGGTGAGATCGACACAAACTTTCGACGCGCATCATCCCAATCGGGCCGAACGTGTATGTGGCCAGCCCACTCCAGCTTGTTGAGGGTGTTGGTCATGGCACCGCGCGTTAGATGAAACGCTCGCGCAAGCTGTGCGGGGGATCGCTCATCGCCGGCCCCTGCAAGATGGTTGAGGACGGAGAAATGGCTGATCTCCATGCCCTTTGGCAACGCCTTTGTTAGACGGTTTCGCGCCAATTGATCCGCCATAAAAATTTCAGAAAATAGGGCAACAGCTAACGAGTCATTTGTAATATTTTCACTCATTGTGGCGCCTCTAAAACCCGATCATGCAACAGTGACGGAATACGTGATCGTGCATCATGTACCGCGCGTAGGTCGAAATCAACGAACCCGACGCCAACCTCAACGCCCCCATCGAACACTACGTCACCCCACGGAGAAACAACAAGGGAATGACCGTAAGTTTGGCGTTTTGTCGCATGTTTTTCGCGGTGCGCACCCGTTTGTGCAGGTGCAAATACGAATGATCCCGTCTCAATGGCGCGTGCACGCAATAAAACTTCCCAATGCGCGGCCCCCGTAACCGCAGAAAACGCAGACGGGACCGTCAAAATATCCGCACCAGCCTGAGCCAACGATCGGTAGAGATACGCAAAGCGTAGATCATAACAGACACTCATTCCGATCACGCCGAAAGGCGTCCGGCCCAAAGCCAACCTATTCCCCGGCCTGTACCCTGCAGATTCTAGATAGGTTTCGGTTTCGCTCACGGCGACATCAAACATATGCGCCTTGTCGTATCGCACAGCGATTTTACCCAAAGGGGAAATTAGAAAAGACCGATTGGCAAAACGTCCATCAACATCATCCGTTTTTAGCGCCAATGACCCGACTAAAACCCACACCTGACGCAAAGCCGCAAAATCGCAAATGACGGCGAGCGTGATGTCATCCGCCTCGCGGTACAAAACAGCGTCTTGATGCTCGCGATTGGTGGAGATGCAATTCGTCACCTCTGGCGTCAGTATGAAGTCCGCACCACCGTCAGCCGCATCATGCAACAACGACACTGTTTCTGTTAGATTGGAAACAGGGTCGTCACATGAATTGAGAGTAATCAGTGCGGCGCGGGTCATGCGTCAGCCCGCCAAAAGCGCATCAAGCTTACCGGCACGCTCCAATGCATGAAGCTCATCACATCCGCCAATATGCTCATCTCCGACAAAAATCTGTGGGACCGTGTGACGGCCGTGAGCCTTTTGCATCATTTCGGCACGGCGGGACGGATCGCGCATGACGTCAATATCCGTGTAATTGACGCCCTTAGCGTCCAGTAATCGCTTTGCAGCGATACAAAACGGGCAAATAGGTGTCGTGTAGAGAGTGACCGGCTGCATGTCGAAATCCTTATTCTTTTTTGCAGAGCTATCAGAATTCACCTCTCTCTGGCAACGCGTGCGAGTACAGCAACGTCCACCCGCGATGCACCCGCAGACAAACACGCCTGCGCACATGCGTCCAAAGTAGCCCCTGTGGTCATCACATCATCTATAATGAGAACCGGCCGCCCTTCTATTTTGCCGTGGTGCTTGGGGGTCACACGCATAACGTTTTCCACAATAGTGCGGCGCGCGATACCGCTCAACCCATCGAGACTCTTCGTGCGCCTCGTTCGCGTCAGCAGGTTGCAAATATGCTGACCACACGATTTTTTAGCAATACGTTGAGACAGCAACATCGATTGATTGTAGCGACGTCGCAAAAGCCGTGCCCAGTGTAGCGGGACCGGCGCGATAAGCGTTTCAGGCGTGATTAGAGAAATCGCAGCCTTGGTAATCCAGTCACCCAGAACAGGCGCGAGGTCTGTACGATCTCCGTGTTTGAAACTCAAAATTAGGGATCGTCCCACACCCGCGTATTGCAACACTGCACGGCCCTTGGACCAAGCATGAGGTGTGATAAGACAGTCGTCACAAAGATCTCCCTCCTGCGCCAAACCCATAAGTGGTCGGCCACATCTCTCACACGGATGATCAATTATGAAATCAGTCTGAGCCCAACACGTGGGGCACAATCCGTAGTCTGCGTCGATATGAACATCGCAATTCATACACTGCGGTGGATAGATTAGGGCTGCGAGTGTTTTCATTTCCTGCTTCACTTCTTAAAGTGCTCGAAACCCGCAAAGGACGCGACATGGCCACGCAAACGCCCCTCGTAAATCGAGACAGACTTGACCGGCATCGTCGTCGCGCAGAGCGAATTGGTGGCGACTTCTTTCTTCACGAGGAGGCTCGTCTCGATATTCAAGATCGCCTAAGTATGGTTAATAAATCGTTTGCCGATGTTGCGATTGTGACGGGCTTTCCAACGCTCTGGAAAACATGGTTCCCAGATGCGACCATAATCAGCGATACGGACACGCTTGGGCTGGCTGAGCAAAGCTATGACCTTGTTATCCACGCAATGTCATTGCATTGGGCGAATGATCCCGTTGGGCAATTGATTCAATGCAACCGTGCCCTTCGACCTGACGGGCTAATGCTCGCCATTTTTCTTGGTGATGAGACTCTAAAAGAGCTTAGAATTAGTCTCGCCGAAGCAGAGATTGCGATCTCAGGCGGCCTCTCTTCGCGTGTTTTGCCGATGGGGGAAATCCGCGACTTGGGTGGGTTACTACAGCGCGCCTCTTTTGCATTGCCCGTCGCCGACAAAATGGTGCGCAAAGCAAGTTACAAGACCCTAAACCGCCTAATCTATGACCTACGCAGTATGGGCGAGACAGCGGCGCTAAGCCAAAGTTCACGCAGATTTACACCCAAATCAATCTTCAACTTGGCTGAAACGATCTATTCCGAACATTATTCACAGGACGGTCTCCTCATTGCGACCTTTGATATCGTGTGCCTCACGGGTTGGGCGCCGGACGATAGCCAACCGAAACCGCTCCTCCGCGGAAGTGCAAAGGCGCGACTTGCAGACGCACTTGGCACAAACGAGCTAAAACTGCGCTCTTGATGTTGACGATACCTCGGAACGCTCTAAGCCTAAGACACAATGAAATGGAAGGAAGACCATGGGAAAGATGAAGCCGACGCGGATCAATACGAACGCGCCAGATGCGACCTGCCCCGTACATGCGCAGTCGGATCACCCTAAAATTCCGAAGGAAAAGGTTGGCGTTTTGGTCGCGAACCTCGGCACACCCGATAACACCGACTATTGGTCCATGCGGCGATATTTGAACGAATTTTTGTCCGATAAGCGAGTGATCGACTATCCGAGATGGCAGTGGCAGCCGATCTTACAAGGCATTGTATTGTCGATTCGTCCGTCCAAATCGGGAGCGGCGTACAAATCCATCTGGAACGAGGAGGCAAATGAAAGCCCCCTCATGACGATCACAAAAGATCAGGTTTCCGCCATCTCAAAGACGCTCAAAGTGAAATACGGTGACGACGTCATGGTCGATTTCTGCATGCGTTACGGCAACCCGTCGACGAAATCAAAGGTTGCCAATATGGTCGCACAGGGGTGCACCAAAATCCTGTTTTTCCCGCTTTACCCACAGTATGCGGGCGCGACAGTTGCAACGGCAAATGATGAGTTTTTCCGCGCATTGATGGAAGAAAACTGGCAACCGGCTTCACGTACTGTCGCTCCGTATTTTGACGAACCAAAATACATCGATGCTCTCGCGGCATCGATAGAAACTGCCTATGCAGGCGCTGAGAAAAAGCCGGGCATTCTTATCTGCTCATACCATGGACTACCACAGCGCTACCACAGAGTGGGTGGCGATCCCTATCATTGCCAATGTCAAAAAACGACTCGCCTTCTCAAAGAAAGGCTAGGCTGGGATGACACCGAAATCATGACCACGTTCCAATCCAAATTCGGCCCTGAAGCATGGCTTCAGCCCTATACGGTTGAGGAAGTCGCGCGTCAGGCCGAGGCAGGGAACAAGAGTATCGCGGTTTGCGCACCTGCATTTTCTGCGGACTGCATTGAAACGCTCGAAGAGATCAACGAAGAGATCAAAGAGAGCTTTGAAGAAGCAGGCGGCGAAGAATTTCTTTATATCCCCTGCTTAAATGACGAGCCCGCACATATTGACGCCTTGGTCCATGTCATCGAAAAAAACCTGACCGGCTGGGTCTAAGAACCTGCAAACATTAAAAAAAGGCGGCCAAACTATGGGCCGCCTTTTTTAGTTTAAAAATAGAGCATTTAGATCAGCAAAACCTGAGTGCCATTTTTTGCCAAAGTGTAAAGCTCCGCAATATGCTCATTGTATAGGCCGATACAGCCGTTCGATGACTGACGCCCAATTTTGCGCGTGTCGTGGGTGCCGTGGATGCGGTAATACTGCCAGCTCAGATAAAGCGCGTGTGTTCCGAGCGGGTTATTCGGGCCAGGACCAACAAAGTCTGGCCATTCCGGATTACGTATTTTCATCGATGGGGTTGGCGCCCAACTTGGCCCCTCAACCTTACGGATGATTTCCGTGCGCCCGCGACGAGTCAAATCCTCAGTCAATGGCACAGAAGTCGGATAAAGTTTGTAGATTGTCTCGTCTTCGTTCCAATAATGAAGCGCACGCGATGTCGTATCGACAAGTATTGCCCCGTTGCGAAGCGAACTAAAATAGGGGTGCCAGTCCAAAGACCGAAAACTCGATATGTTGCGGCGCACAGATTCAGACAAATCGCGTTCGATTTCAGTCGTTTCATCCGTTTGAGCAAGCGCGGGCGCAGCCAACATAGCAGTACCGGCGGCCAAAAAAGATCGACGCCCAATTAAAGTTTGAGGAATTTTCGACATATCAACAGTCCGCCATGGTTTCAAAATACTGCGCTACATATATGGCGCGATTGCCTCAGTCGCAATTCAAACAATCGCGAGAAGCGGAATCACGCGAACGCCATTTGATCCACCCCGAAAAACAGGCTAATTGAGCTACAAACATATTTGGAGTGTCTGGTATGACGCGGTTTTTTGCTTTCTTGACTATTTTTGCGCTCGGATTGACTGCCTGTGCAGCGCCACCAGAGCGGCTTGCGCCTGATGGCAAGCCTCTCCCTCGCGTCTATCGGATCGCCAATCGCGATGAAGCAAAAATTGAATACCGCATGCTCGACTCGATCAATGCGCTACGCTCAGCCGCCGGACGTGCGCCTGTTGCGTTGAATGCCAACCTTGATGCAGCCGCAGCGACCCATTCACGAGATATGCAGGTTCAGAACCGTCCTTGGCATTTTGGATCTGATGGATCCTCGCCAATCAGTCGCGTTGCTCGGTCGGGCTATTCGGGCCTGATGTTGGGCGAAAATATCTCTGAGACTTACGAAACCGAGCTAGAAACACTGTCCGCTTGGATGGAGCAACCTGATACACGCGACATTATTCTAGATCGCCGCGCAACTGACATGGGTTTTGCATGGTATCAGGAGAGCAATGGGAAACTGTGGTGGACGCTCATACTCGGCAGTCGCCCAACTATCGCAACGATCAGTGACGAATAAACGCTAGGGATAGATATCAATCTGCGTGCCAAGCTGAACCATCATATAGATTTGTTCGATATGGCGGTCTTTTACGGCAATACACCCCGCGGTCCAGTCACGGCCCTTTCCTTTATTCTGGCGCGCACGGCCATGGATAAAGATGTCGCCACCCGCACGTTTTCCATGCGCAGCTGCAAATTCTTGATCCTGAGTATTGGGATATGAAATCCCGATTGACAGATGAAAGGACGAATTTGGATTGCGTCGGTCAATAATATAGCTGCCTTCGGGCGTTTTCCCATCGCCTTCAAAACGCTTCGGTCCAGCGGGGGCAGAACCCAACCCAACTTTATAATCTTTCACAACAGTTTCGCCGCTAAGCAAATACAGGCGACGACGACTTTTGTGTAACACAACCCGCGTTATTTGGGGCCCGCCATAGGGTTTCAATTCGCGCGAAATCGCGACTTGGGGAACGCTCGCCAATGCGGCAAGACAACATAAAAATTGACGGCGGTACATGCTCAAGCCTTCGCTTTGTTTTGGCTGCTGATACACCAATCCAATGAATCCTCAAACACAATGTTCATGACATTCGCGCGAACCGTGCAGCAACCTCTACATGCGACGACCACCTAAACTGGTCGACCACTTCCAACCAATCCAACACGAACCCCGCATCCAAAAGAACGCGCGCATCCCGCGCAAATGTCACGGGATTACAGGATACAAATCCAATGACGCCAATCTCGCTTTTCGCCAACTCGGCTATCTGTGCCGCCGCTCCCGCGCGGGGCGGATCAATAACCACAGCTTCGAATTTAGCCAACTCATCGGGCAGTAGCGGCCGACGAAACAAGTCACGCGTTTCGGTTGTAACCTGTTTGAGGCCAAGCGCCTCACGCCACCCCGCCGCCAACGCCTCCATCATCTCACGCACATCCTCAACGGCATGCACGCGCGCGGTTTGCGCCAATGGCATTGAGAACGTTCCACACCCTGCGAACAGATCAACAACTGATTTGGCGTCACCCACAGCGCGGCGCATGGCATCGACCAACACAGCCTCTCCATGTGAAGTCGCTTGCAAAAACGCACCTGCCGGAGGAACCACTTTGGCCGAGCCGAACAATTGGTACGGCAGGCCGTTTTGTGCAATCACTTCGCCCTGCCAGACGAGCCGGATTAGACCCGAGTTTGGCACAAAACTGGCCAACTCGGACCGAAATTTGAGATCTAGGTCTTTTCCGTTTTCAACAGAGACATCCAACCCTCCGGCCACTTCGGTCACGGTCAGGGTCATATGTCCACGCCGCGTCGCACCCAAAACCACGAGTGAGCGCAACGTTTCAAATCCACTCATGATGCTCGCCGACATCAGCTTACAACTAGGGATATCATGGAGAATGTCACTTGCCCGCCCAAATAGACCCAAATGCGCCCCGTTTTTGGTTCGCTTACCGTGAAATACAGCACGGCGTCGAGATTGCGGAGGTGACGTATGAACCGCAGTAATCTTTGCAAAAATACCTTGGTGCTTTAGCGCGGTCACCACAACGTCGCGCTTCCAATTCGACACAAAATCGTCAGAGGCATGTTGAAGCGAGCAACCGCCGCACACGCTGTAATGACGGCAGGGCGCTTTTACACGATCTTCTGAGGGTGTCAGAATTCGTGGCTTCGACATCCGCCCATCAACAATATCACCCTCAACCACCTCGCCGGGCAAGGTTTGAGCAGCGTATATTGGGCCTTGGCCGATACCATCGCCTTGATGGCCAAGGCGTTCGATTGTGAGTTGCACCAATTTAGGATTTCCCTAGATAATTTGAAAGTAAGTCTGACTTGGAGAGATCAAAATGCGTATCAATCCAGTGTCGCTCCATGTCTTTTAGCGCGCGCCCAATGTTGGCTCCCTCAAGCGAAGAGGGCAAATCGGATGCTCGAATTGGAAAGATAGCGTCGCGTCCGCGCGAAATTTGCACCATCCAATCTGCGGGCAAAGGCGTTTCAAACATCGCGGAGCGCAGATATGCAACAGATATGGCACACAAGTCTCCATGACGATAGGCAAGGCTCTCTAAACTTTCGCTGGAACCCATTGCGGCGCGAAGACGTGCAAGTTGAGTTGCTTGCTTTTTTGAGAGGCGCAGTCTCTCAGAAACATCATCTCCTCCGAGAGCCGCAAGACGCATAAGAGGGTCTAAAGGGGCATCAAGCGCAGACAAGGCGAAGAATATCTTACACGCAGCGCCAGGTAGCAGCCGCGCCAAAACGCCACTTTGCTCCATTGCCCCCAGCGCAGTTTCGGGGCGTGGGGCGGATAGAAGCTTAAAAAATTCAGATCCAATACGTTCGCGCGAGATTAGGTCCAACCCATCTAGATTCGCGGCGCAGGCCGCCAACCCCTCCTCGTCTAGACCATCCTCATGATTGCCGTACCATGCGTAGAACCGAAAAAATCGCAAAATGCGAAGATAGTCTTCTTGAATACGGGTCTGTGGGTCTTTTATGAACCTAACATGCCGCTTTTCCAGATCAGGCATCCCGCCAACCGGATCATGAATGACGCCAAGTCGGTCACAATACAGCGCGTTCATCGTAAAATCTCTGCGGAACGCATCGTCGTGAATTGTATTTGAAAACAGCACCGTAGCGTGGCGCCCGTCTGTCGAAATATCCCTGCGAAACGTCGTGACTTCGTACGTTTGGCTCTCCAAAACCAATGTAACTGTCCCGTGGTCGATCCCCGTTGGAACCACCTTTACACCAACCGCCTCAAACACAGACATGACCTGTTCAGGCCTTGCGGATGTAGCGATATCAAGATCGCTAACGGGTACATGTAGTAAGGCGTTGCGCACACAGCCGCCAACCAGATACGCGGCAAAACCAGCGTCAGCTAACGATGACAACACAAACTGAGTTTTCACGGAATCTAGCCACGTCGCGGTCAGCTTCGACATTTTGAAACCCTTTCCGCCAATCCCTTTAGAACGCGCGCGGTGGCGCCCCAAATGTAGTAGGGGCCGTATGGAACAGTGTAGTACGATCTGATTGCGCCGCGCCACAAACGTGATTCAACACGAAAGTTGTCTGGATCGAGAACAAAATGAGCAGGGACTTCGAAGACTTCCGCGACCTCCCCCGGTTCACAAATAGCGGCAAAGTCGCCCTTAACTCGTCCAATAATTGGAGTCATAGCATAGCGACTCACCGTTTCATGTGCGGGCAGGCTTCCAATCACCTCAACATTTTCAGGTAAAAGTCCGATCTCCTCGTGCGCCTCACGCAAAGCCGTTGCTGTCACATCCACATCACCCGCATCCATACGCCCGCCGGGAAGAGCAATCTGTCCCGGATGATGTTTCAAATGAGACGCGCGCTTAGTCAGTATCAAGTTCAAACCTGAATCACGCTCAATAAAGGGAACTAACACGCCCGCAACCTTCAATTGCGAGGATGCAAATCTCTCTGCATTTGGATTTAGGTCAAAATCTGATGTCGCACCGGAGCCAAGTTCAAGCCCGCGTTGGATGCGTTTAAGGTCTATCGCCACTGCCATCAGGGCCACCCTCTGCCTCAAACCCAACTGTGCGCGGATCCAAAACGTAGTGAGCGCCGCAGAATTGGCAATCAGCCGTAACGTCTCCCTCGTCTGTCGTCATGTGCGCGATATCTTTCGCGGAATAGATCGACAGGCTTTGGCGAACGCGATCCTCGGAACAACTACACCCAAAGCGAACAGGTTGCGCATCAAATACACGTGGCCGATCTTCGTGGAACAGGCGCACCAAAAGATCTGTTGGCGAGACACTTGGTCCGATTAGCTCCAAATCATCAACGGAATCGAGCAAAATATTCGCGCGATTCCAATTTTCTTCGTCATCACCATCAAGCAAATCTGAAGCGGAAACCAATACTGGCGCGTCACCCTCCGCAGGCTTTAAAAGAGGTGAGGCTTTTGGCATTTTTTGCAACATGACGCCGCCAGCGCGCCAAAACTCACCTTCGCCGGCAATTTTTGATTTCCCGAATGATACTGAAAATCGTGTGGGGAGCTGCTCAGATTGCGCGAAATAGGTTTCTGCGCACGCAGAAATCGATTTCCCAAAGAGCGGTGTGATTCCCTGATAGGGCGTAGATCCCTTGCCTTGGTCTATCAAAATGGCAAAATAGCCCTTACCAACGAGATCCTCAAACGAAGACGCATCAGCTAACTTATCTTTATCAAAAGAGGCATATGCACGGATCGTAGCGGGCTCTCCATCAACCGTAGGGGCAATGAAATCCGTTGCGACAATGCGCGCGGCTCCATTGCCACGAATCTGAAGCGATAGCTTCCAACGCAACTTCATTGTCTGACCAATCATTGCGGTCAGCAAAGCCATTTCGGCTATCAGTGCCTCAATTTTTTCGGGATAGTCATGTTGCTCAAGTATTTTTTCGAGCGTGCCGTCGAGGCGGGCAACGCGTCCGCGAACATCCGAAGCATCAAGCTGAAATGGGAGAACTGTGTCATCCCATGCAATTTTGGAACCGTGCATTTAGTCTTTCCCTAAGTTGAGAGGTTGGGCATACCGTTTTCAAGCTAAACTCACAAGTTCGTCGAAAGGTGCGTAGTAACGATGAAAAGATACGGTGATCCGCAACAACTTGGCATCAGGTACATACGACGCCCCGGAGCATATGCATTACTTCCTCTAAATGGGCGCTTATTGGTAACGTATCAAGGAGGAAGCCAAAACGAATTTCAACTGCCCGGTGGTGGAATAGATCCCGGGGAGACACCGATCGCAGCCCTACACCGCGAAGTTTGCGAGGAAACAGGGTGGCGCATTGCGCAGCCGCGTCTCGTTGGGAAGTTCAAAAGGTTTGCTTTTTTGCCAGAATACGACATGTGGGCAGAAAAAATATGCCTGATCTATTCCGCACATCCCGTGCGAAAGCTCTCCGACCCCACGGAGCCGCACCACACCGCACATTGGATATCACAAAAAGACGCTGCTGTTCTATTGGGAAACGCCGGAGATCGATCATTTGTCAGGGTTGTACTTTAGGTCCGAATTCTAACATCAACGCAGACACGTCATCCTCAAAGTCTTGATCATTTCCAAATGCGCTCACGTCCCAGAGAAGCGTATCAAAAAACGCATTTCCACGTTGATCTGTAAGGTTTTCCACAATCTGCTTTAACCCATGCTCACTTAGCATTTCGCCGCTTTCGTCGGCACATTCGGTCACGCCGTCAGAGTATAGAATGACTCGTTGATTGGGCTTCAATTGTATTGAAACGTCTTCAAAAGTCGCATCAGGAATGAGACCAATCGGTAGGCCACCCTCGCCGAAAAATTCGACACTACCATCTTCGTTTTGAAGGAGCGGATGGGGATGCCCCGCCTGAGTGATGACCAACTCTCCCGTTGCTAAATCAAAATGTCCTAACGTCATCGTGAAATAGAGATCCGTTTCCATCTCTTCCAACATGAGCTTGTTTAAAATGGCCGCGACCTTTGCCGGACTAATTGCGATCGACGCCCCATCCGGTCCACGCTCAATTGCAACGTTCTGCTCGGGCGTTGAGCCGCTAAAATAACCAGCCAACCGCGCGGTCATAAGGGCTGATGCGATACCGTGGCCTGAAACATCTAGAGAAAACAACCCGACCTTGGTATCCGAAATCGCATAAAAACCCACCAAATCGCCACCCACGTGGCCACTCGGCTTTAGCATCAATGAAATTTGTGCATTCCCAAAATCGCGGTGCCTCTCTCGAATCAACGATTGTTGTAGGCGCCTCGCCTCAATCAGATCCCGATCCAAAGAATCATAGAGGTCAGACATTTCTTGAAGTGTTTTGGATACGAGACGGTTTTTTTCCGTCAATTCGCGCTCCATTCTCAAGATGCGTTCACCTGCGCGAATTCGCGCCAACAACTCATCACTTGATACAGGTTTAGAAAGAAAATCATCCGCGCCGACATCTAGTCCTTGCGCAACGTCCGACGACTCCGACTTTGATGTTACAAGGATGAAATACCCATAGTTCTGTCGTTCCATCCCACGGAAAACACGTAGAAAATCTAGCCCCGTAACCTCAGGCATCACCCAGTCAGATATCACCAAATCAATATCGACTGTGTTGCAAATCTCAATAGCTTCAGCTCCTGATGCAGCCTCAACCACGTCATATCCCCATCTCTTTAAGTTTGAGGAGATAATCTTTCGCTGGGCCATTGAATCATCGACAACGAGAACGCAATTTATCACGCCTCGCTCAGGTACAGCCTGCAATAGAGTGCTTTTAGTTTGGACAAGCGCCACGAAGTTTTCCTTACCGATTTTGTTCGACTCTCTGCGATCGACCTTAAGGCTACCTTAAACTTAAAATTGTTTACTTCTGATCAGTTCACTCACAAGGCCGCAGGCAACATGATCAACACATCGACTTTAAAAACACTTGAAAATGAAATTGGCTCTGAAGATTTTTTAGAAGTCGCAGCGCTCTTTTTAGTGGAAATGGATGACGCTATTGAAAACCTTTCAAATGTTCAAAGCGCATCTGAAATAGGCACTACACTGCATTTTTTGAAAGGCGCATCGCTGAATTTAGGTCTGACTGATTTTGCCGAAATTTGCATCGCGGGTGAGCGAAATGCAAAGTCCGGCAATGCCGGAGCTATCGATATAGGAGCTATCCTGAACACCTACCACTCATCCCAGAAAGCGCTACAGGATTACCTTAAAAATTTAGGGATTGACGGGTAGCACCCCTAAAGGACGAATTCAGACAACGCCTCATCATCAGTTATATCTCGATGAACCAACCCCACATCATTCATCTTATCAAACAAGGTTTTGAAGTTTTTGGGGTCTTTGGTCTCTATTCCGATGAGAACAGAGCCAAAATTACGTGCCGATTTTTTCAGATATTCGAACCGGGAAATATCATCTTGCGGGCCAAGCATATCCAGGAACTCGCGTAGCGCCCCGGGTCGTTGCGGCAAACGCATAATGAAATACTTCTTCAACCCCAAGAACCGTTGCGCGCGTTCGCGTACTTCTGGAAGGCGCTCAAAATCGAAATTGCCGCCAGACGTCACGCAAAGAACGCGCCTCCCCTTAATCAGGCTTCTCAAATCTTGAAGTGCGTCGATCGTCATGGCTCCCGCGGGTTCTAGAACAATACCCTCCACATTGAGCATATCAACGATTGTGGTACAGATGCGATCCTCAGGTGCCGTTAAAACATGATCTACCGAAACCTCAGATAGCGCCTCGAACGGGATAGCCCCAATGCGGGCAACGGCGGCCCCATCCACAAAGCTGTCGATAACGCTCAACTTTGTTGGCGACCCGTTGATCAGCGCAGCTTTTAGTGATGCGCCCCCCTTTGGCTCGACAAAATACACCTCCACATCGGGCCAACATGCGCGAAGATACTGCACAACACCCGCCGACAGCCCGCCACCACCAACAGGAAGTAGAATGATATCTGGCTCTTTTGGCATTTGCCGCACAAACTCAACAGCAACGCTTGCCTGACCTTCAATCACATGTTGATCATCAAATGGCGCAAGAAAATGACCATCATGCGCATCGCAGTACGTTTTTGCGGATGCTAGCGTATCGTCGAAATAGTCGCCAACCAGCCTTATCTCGATCATATCTCCACCGAAAGTTCTCGTCTTATCAATCTTCTGTTGAGGTGTTGTGACCGGCATAAAGATCACCCCCCGAACACCAAATTCGCGACACGCGTAGGCCATTCCTTGTGCATGGTTTCCTGCTGATGCACACACAAACAAACCAATATTTGGCATTGTCTCGCGTGCTTCGTGCATCGCGTTCCATGCTCCGCGAAGCTTATAAGAACGCACAGGTGTCAAATCTTCACGTTTGAGCCAGATATCCGCCTCGAACTTTGCGGACAGATGATCGTTGCGCATACAAGGCGTTGGCTCAAACAAGTGCCGAACGCGGCGCTCGGCCTCTTCGGCACGATCAATAAAGGTGGGGTTTATCATCGCGCGGACTCATGATTGGCAAGCTTGTAAATAGTTGAGAATACACTCACCCCAACCATCAGCATGACCCAACCACTGGCCAGATTATAAAGCGTGGCCAAAAGCGCGTTGAATGCAAACAAAACGCCAACTTGCTGAAGCGCAAAGCCCGCCAAAGTTGCAAAGAGGCCCGCCTGAAAAACAGAGGCCTTGATGGGAGCCGTCTCGCGCCATGCGTCAACTATTCCCATCCCGTTTCCAATAGCCGCAGCGGGGAGAGCCGGAGAAATGCGGTAAACAACGTACGTCATCGGGACAATCAGTGCGACATAGCCAAAAACAACAAGGCTCGGCCCGCCAGACATCGCCAAAGGGCTAAGCACTATCGATGCTGCCAACACAATGACAACGACGATCACTCCAATCAAAAGACTTGTTCGCAAGTATGCGAGTACCCGCGCGCCGTTCATCGGCGGCACGACGCTTATCGCGCGCTCACCCAATATGATGAAACGGTGCCACGCCACCGCAACCCAAAGAGAAATCGCCAAGGTTGCCAGATTGAGTAGAAGCGTCCATTTAATCAATCCCACAGGAACACTAGCGGGATCATCAATCTCTAACCCAGACATTCCGCCAAATTTTTCTACAAATACAACTTGAGCCGCAACAACAGCGATCCATAGGAGCCCCGAGATCGCCAGCGCGTCAGTGAGGTTCTTGAACACATCGTCAATCGCTGTTTTGAGTATCTGAAAGCCGTTCATTTTGTTCCTCATCCATATATCTTTGCATAGACTTATGTCTTTTCGCCACGAACCAAAAGCATTCAGGCGCAAAACCTTGCTCTTCGGGTTAAAACCCGATAATCGCCCAAGCGATATCCGAAAAAGGAATACCTCATGTCTGCGCCCAAAAAAGTCGTACTAGCCTACTCTGGTGGCCTCGATACTTCCATCATCCTCAAATGGCTCCAGACCGAATACGGTTGCGAGGTTGTCACATTTACCGCCGACCTCGGTCAGGGCGAAGAGCTTGATCCTGCTCGCAAGAAAGCCGAATTGCTTGGCATCAAGCCGGAAAACATTTTCATCGAGGATGTGCGCGAAGAGTTCGTGCGTGATTTCGTCTTCCCTATGTTCCGTGCCAACGCGCTTTATGAGGGTCAATATCTCCTCGGCACATCCATTGCCCGCCCGTTGATTTCCAAACGCCTTGTTGAGATCGCCGAGGAAACCGGTGCAGACGCTGTAGCGCATGGTGCGACCGGCAAAGGCAACGATCAGGTCCGTTTCGAATTGGCCGCGTACGCCCTGAATCCCGATATCAAAGTAATCGCGCCATGGCGTGAGTGGGATTTGACCTCGCGCACCAAGCTTCTTGAGTTCGCCGAGAAAAACCAAATCCCGGTAGCCAAAGACAAGCGCGGCGAGGCTCCGTTTTCCGTCGACGCCAACCTGTTGCACACATCATCCGAAGGCAAGGTTCTCGAAGATCCCGCACAGGAAGCACCAGAGTATGTGTACCAACGCTCTGTTGCGCCAGAAGATGCTCCAAACGAGCCTGAATTCATCGAAGTAACTTTTGAAAAAGGCGACGCGGTTGCGATCAATGGCACGCCAATGTCACCAGCAACGGTCCTCACCGCGTTAAACGAATATGGTGGAAAACACGGTATTGGACGTCTTGATTTCGTTGAAAACCGCTTCGTCGGGATGAAGTCGCGCGGCATCTACGAGACACCGGGTGGCACGATCCTATTGGAGGCCCATCGCGGCATTGAACAAATCACACTCGATAGCGGCGCGGGCCACCTTAAAGATAGCCTGATGCCACGCTATGCCGAACTGATCTACAACGGGTTCTGGTATAGCCCAGAGCGTGAAATGCTTCAGGCCGCGATCGACAAAAGCCAAGAGCATGTCACAGGCACCGTGCGCCTGAAGCTCTACAAAGGCTCAGCTGTAACTGTGGGCCGTTGGTCAGATCATTCGCTCTACTCAGAGGCTCACGTGACCTTTGAAGACGATGCAGGTGCATATGACCAAAAGGACGCCGCAGGCTTTATTCAATTGAACGCATTGCGTTTGAAGTTGCTGGCAGCCCGAAATCGCCGCCTGAAATAGCTCATAGCTTGAAGAATTTTACGGGGCGCCAATGGCGCCCCGTTGTGTATCAACGTCCAGACGTTATGACGAAAACGCTTCAACGTCTTGCGCGTACGGTATCGCGTCAGCACTTCCTTTGCGCGTTACCTTGAGCGCGGCAGCCCGTGACGCCCACTCCATCGCGTCCTTGATAGACATCCCCTTGTCGAGGCCGGCCGCAACATAACCAATAAACGTATCGCCTGCCGCAGTGGTGTCTACAGGTGTCACTTTTGGCACCGAGACCTCCAAGACCTCGCCCGTCTCATTTGACCGCCACATTGCACCCTTACTGCCGAGCGTCACGATCAATTGTGGCACGGGTAGGTTATCCAAGGTCACACCCAAGGCGGACGTCAATTGTGCCGCTTCAATCGAGTTCATCACCAAAATTGAAACGTCTGAAATGACTTTTGCCACAGCGTCGACATCAAACGGCGCTGCTGAGTAAATTACCCGCATCTTTTTTACCAATGCAAATCGGGCAGCATGATCCTGAAGGTTGGTCTCGTTTTGCAACAAAAGCGTGTCACCTTGTTGCGCGTTATCGATGGCATTTAGGATCACGTCGGCATCTTGCTTAACATTTGCGCCAGCCAACAAAACAATCGTGTTTTCACCCGCAGCATCAATATTGATAATGGCCTGACCAGTTGGCGCGTCCATGCCGCTGACATACGTTGTATTGACGCCATAAGACTCCATGCGTTCACGCACCCATTTGTCATTTATACCTATCGCACCGACATGAAAGACATCTGCACCCGCCTTTGCAACGGCTACAGACTGATTTGTTCCTTTGCCGCCAAGTCCAAACGAATGATCAACAGCATGAAGTGTCTCACCCGGCGTAGGAAAGTGGGGCAAGGTATAGAAATGGTCAATATTAACCGAACCCAGATTGTATATTGCCATACCCTATTCCCTCACCATCATGACTGACCAACTTTGCAAGCCGCCAAGATCGCCATGTTCAAAATGTCATTTACTGTGGAAACAGTTGAGCAAACCTGAATCGGCTTATCCACGCCTGTCAAAATCGGACCAATCACCGTAGCGCCCGCCATTTCCTGCATGAGCTTTACGGATATCGACGCCGAATGACGCGCAGGAACAACGAGGATGTTTGCGGGGCCCGTCAAACGACAGAATGGATAGGCGGCCATTGCGTCAGTATTAAGCGCAACTTCAACGGTCATTTCGCCGTCGTATTCAAAGTCGACCTTGCGTGAATCCAGGACCTTTGGCGCGAGGTGCATTTTACTTGCGCGCTCTGATACTGGATAGCCAAACGTCGAAAATGACGCAAATGCGACACGAGGCTCGATTCCCATTGATCGTGCCACTTTAGCGGCGGCCTCAGCAATATCGGCAAGGTCATGCTCATCCGGCCACTCGTGCACCAACGTATCGGCAATGAAGACGATGCGACCGTTGTGAATCAGCGCACTCACACCGATTGCGCCATCCTCAGCCGTTGCATCGAAAACCGAATTGATACGGTCCAAAACATGTGCCGACTTGCGCGTTGCTCCTGTAACAAGTCCGTCAGCGTGGCCATGTGCGAGCATCAACGCAGAGAACGCATGCCGATCGCGAGCGGCGAGGCGATGAATGTCCTTTTGGTCATGGCCGGATCTTTGTAACCGATCATACAAAAATGCTTTGTAGCTATCGAGATGTGGCGTGTTCGCAGCATTCACAATCTCTAACTCTCCCGCCGCATCCGACAACCCAGCCTCGTTTAGCTTGGCATTAACGTCCTCATCTCGCCCAACAATGAGCGCCTTGCCGTAGCCTCCACGTTGATAGGCAACCGCGGCGCGCAACACCCGTAAATCGTCACCTTCGGCAAAAAGCATCGTTGCCTGCGCCTGACGCGCGCGTGCGTAAAGCCCCTGAAGGATTTGAGCCGTAGGATCCATACGCGCCTTCAGCCCATGCGCATATCCATCCATATCAACGATTGGACGGCGCGCAACGCCTGTATCCATGCCCGCCTTCGCAACTGCAGGGGGGATCGTGTAAATAAGACGCGGATCGAACGGCGTTGGAATAATGTAGTCGCGCCCGAACGTGAGAGAGCGCCCATATGCCAATGCAACTTCATCCGGCACATCTTCGCGCGCAAGAGCCGCCAATGCCTCAGCACATGCAATTTTCATTTCATCATTAATAGCCCGCGCATGGATATCTAGCGCCCCGCGGAACAAGTATGGAAACCCGAGAACGTTGTTGACCTGATTGGGGTAGTCCGAACGCCCCGTGGCAACAATCACATCTTCGCGAACCGCATGGGCATCCTCGGGAGTAATTTCGGGATCAGGGTTGGCCATCGCAAAAATAACTGCATTTGGCGCCATAGCGGCAACCATGTCAGAGGTCACCGCACCCTTTGCGGAAACGCCAAGGAATACATCAGCGCCCACCATAGCCTCGCCCAATGTGCGCGCATCAGTCTTTGCAGCATGGGCAGACTTCCACTGGTTCATACCTTCGGTGCGTCCCTGATAGATCACACCTTTGGTGTCACACATAATGCAGTTGTCGTGCTTGGCGCCCATTGATTTAATGAGTTCAAGACAAGCAATACCCGCCGCACCCGCGCCATTGAGAACGATTTTACAATCCTCAATGCACTTACCAGAAATATGCAGCGCATTGATCAGACCCGCCGCACAAATCACCGCGGTCCCGTGTTGGTCATCGTGAAAAACGGGGATGTCCATTTCTTCTTTGAGTTTTTGCTCAATGATAAAGCACTCTGGTGCTTTGATATCTTCAAGGTTTATGCCACCAAATGTCGGACCCATCAGCTTTACTGCCTGAATGATCTGATCAGGATCTTCAGTGTCCAACTCGATATCGATCGAGTTTACATCAGCAAACCGTTTGAACAGAACCGCCTTACCTTCCATCACCGGCTTAGATGCCAGAGCGCCAAGATTACCCAAACCTAGAACAGCGGTGCCGTTGGAAATCACAGCAACCAGATTACCTTTGTTAGTGTAGTCGTATGCTGTTTCAGGATTTGCGGCTATCGCCTCGCACGGAACGGCAACCCCTGGCGAATATGCCAATGACAGATCGCGCTGCGTTGACATCGGCACACTTGGCGCAATGTCAAACTTCCCCGGGCGGGGATCCATGTGAAAAGCGAGTGCTTCTTCGCGGGTTTGTTTTATTTTGGACATTCGAGTGGGCCTCCTCTAACCAATCTCACTTTCATAACTTCTGTTACACGTCACCTCAATAAAGAACACCGCATGCCCTTTACGCCGCTGCACGTGCAGGTAAGTTGTGCAACACAAAATTAGGGGAATGTCGTGGCCGACACCGAGCACAAAGTTACACCGATGATGGCGCAATATCTGGAAATCAAATCCAGACACCGCGATGCTTTGCTGTTTTATCGAATGGGCGACTTTTACGAGCTGTTCTTTGATGACGCAGTTGCCGCATCGGCGGCCCTCGACATCGCTCTGACCAAACGCGGCAAACACGAGGGCGATGACATCCCGATGTGCGGTGTCCCCGTTCATGCCGCCGAGGGATATTTGCTCACCCTGATCCGAAAAGGATTTCGCGTAGGCGTTTGCGAACAGCTCGAAAGCCCCGTAGAGGCAAAAAAGCGCGGTGCAAAGTCCGTGGTAAAGCGCGATGTCGTGCGCCTCGTCACCCCCGGTACATTGACCGAAGAAAGCCTTTTGGATGCCCGCCGCCATAACTTTCTCGTGGCTTTCGCGGAAATTCGTGATGAGGGCGCATTGGCTTGGGTCGACATCTCAACAGGTGAGTTTCATGTGATGCCCTGCCCGCTCATACGGCTTGCGCCCGAACTCGCCCGCCTCAACCCGTCTGAAATCTTGCTATCAGAAGCATTTGAGGTGAATTGGGCCGACTTGGTTCCTGATTTTGCCGATTGCGTCACGCCGTTGTCGCGCGCGTCCTTTGATAGCACATCCGCGCAAAAACGTCTTACCGACCTGTTCAAGGTCGCCTCACTAGATGCTTTTGGTGGGTTTTCCCTAAGCGAAGTATCGGCGATGGGCGCAGTGATTGACTACTTGGAAATCACACAAAAAGGCAAACTGCCCCTCATCCGCCCCCCCGCCAAGGAACTCGCACGCGGGAATATGCAAATTGACGGCGCGACTCGTCGCAACCTAGAAATCACGCGATCACTATCAGGTGGGCGTGATGGATCTTTGGTCAGTGTGATGGACCGAACAGTCACCGCTGCGGGTGGCCGCTTGTTGGAAAGACGCCTGTCTAGCCCCTCTTGCGACGTCGCCGTGATCAATCACCGCCTCGATGCCGTAAACTTTGCAGCAGACAATCGCGCTATCACCAACACTCTGCGTGACGCGTTGCGCAACGTGCCAGACATTGAACGCGCGTTGTCGCGTATTGGCCTCGATCGTGGCGGTCCGCGTGACCTCGCAGCGATCCGCAATGGGCTCACCGAGGCCGAAGTTATTTCAAACGCCCTACCTCCAGAGAATATTCCGACCCTAATCCACCAGAACATGACGTTTTTGACTGGGCACACAGACCTCATTGACCTGCTCGATGCGGCTCTTGTGGCCGAGCCGCCTCTATTGGCACGAGATGGCGGGTATATCGCAGCAGGGTATCACGAAGAGCTCGAAGAGTGCCGAAAGCTGCGAGACGAAGGCCGCGGAGTCATCGCGTCCCTTCAATCCGAATATGCAAATGCTACGGGCATTCAAGCGTTAAAGATAAAACACAACAACGTGCTCGGTTATTTCATTGAAACCACAGCAACTCACGCTGAGAAAATGTTGTCGCCTCCCCTCAATGAAACCTTTATCCATCGCCAAACCACCGCTAACCAAGTCCGGTTCACGACACTTGAACTGTCCGAACTTGAAACCAAAATCCACAATGCCGGTGGTCGGGCTCTCGAAATTGAGAAGCATCTGTTCTCGGGCCTATGCTCTCGCATTCTCGAACACGCGCCACAGATCACAGACACCTCGCGCGCGCTATCCGAAATTGACCTCGCTACGTCTCTAGCCGACCTCGCCACCTCTGAGAATTGGGTACGTCCTGTGGTGGATTCGGGTCGAAAGCTGGACATTCAGAGTGGTCGCCACCCTGTTGTAGAACGCGCCCTGCGCAAACAAGGCGGGGATACATTTGTCGCCAACAATTGCGACCTGTCTGATGGTCGTGATGGCGCAGCTATCTGGCTTCTCACCGGCCCAAACATGTCTGGTAAATCGACATTCCTGCGCCAAAACGCTCTGATTGCGCTGATTGCACAGATGGGATCCTACGTCCCTGCGGCAGCTGCACACATAGGGATCGTATCGCAACTATTTTCACGTGTGGGTGCATCGGACGATCTGGCCCGTGGTCGTTCGACTTTCATGGTCGAAATGGTGGAAACCGCCGCCATCCTTAACCAAGCGGATGATCGGGCTCTCGTAATTCTAGATGAAATTGGACGTGGAACCGCAACCTATGATGGTCTCTCCATCGCATGGGCGACACTTGAACACCTGCACGATTCCAACCAATGCCGCGCCCTGTTTGCGACGCACTACCACGAGATGACCGCGCTTTCCGAAAAGCTCGACGGCGCGGTCAATGCGACAGTGTCGGTGAAGGAATGGGATGGAGACGTCATCTTTCTGCACGAAGTCCTCAAAGGCAAAGCAGATCGGTCCTACGGTGTTCAGGTTGCGCGTTTAGCGGGCCTACCAACATCGGTCGTGGAACGCGCCAAGATTGTGCTTGCAGCACTCGAAAGCGGTGAAGCAGAAAATGCTAAGAACCCTAAAGCAATCATCGATGATCTCCCGCTTTTCGCCGCATCACCTGCTCCGCAAAAAGCGCCAACACCAAAAGGTCCATCAGAGGTCGACGAAAAACTCGCCGGAATTTCTCCCGACGAGTTGTCGCCCCGTGAGGCGCTTCAATTGCTATATGAGCTTAAGTCACTCGCAGACACTTAGCCGGGTGTGGATGACACACCAACCTGTGCGGGCCGCAGCAAACGATCATGGATCATGAAGCCGACATTCATAATCTGAATAATGTCGCCTGATTTCGTTGCTGGCACAGCTGCCTCAAACATGGCTTCGTGCATGTTAGGATCGAACTTTTCACCAATCTCTGGAGAAATCACTTCGATTCCGTGACGACCGAACACAGACAAAAGTTCGCGCATGGTCAGCTCGATCCCTTCGATCAATGCGGCCTGCGCCGCCCGCTGCTCTTCAGTAATCACATCTACTGCACGCTTGAGGTTATCGAAAACGGGCAGCATATCGCGTGCCAACTTTGATCCACCATAGTTTTCTGCTTCGCGCCGATCACGATCAGCGCGTTTGCGCATATTCTCGGTCTCAGCCATAGAGCGCATAAACCGATCTCGGAACTCGTCACGCTCGGCACGTGCTGTTTCAAGTTCATCCGCTCGCGCGTCAAACTCTTCTTCCATTTCATCAATATCAATCTGATCCTCGGATTCGAGGTTATCATCGTCGAAGTTTAGGTCTTTCGGGTCAGTCATCTCTTACCTTTCACACCTTGTTGGACAGCATGCGTCCGACAAGTTGGGCCGTATAGTCGACAATCGGAACGATCCGCCCGTAGTTCAAGCGAGTCGGCCCAATCACGCCAACAGCACCGATTATCTTTCGATCAGCGTTCATATAAGGAGAAACCACCAAAGAGGAACCCGAAAGCGAAAAAAGTTTATTTTCAGAACCAATAAAAATGCGCACACCTTCGCCGTCTTCGGTCAACTCGAGAAATTCGGCTATATCTCGCTTCTTTTCGAGATCATCAAACAGGGTGCGAATACGATCCAAATCGGCGGCCTCAGAGCTTTGACTCAAAAGGTGAGATCGCCCCCGAACAATTAAACGCTCATAATGCGCGCCATCACCCTCCCAAAACGCGTCCCCATTCTCGATAAGATCAGCAGCCAAACTATCAAGCTCTCGACGCCGCGTTTTGATTTCGCGCTCAACCGTCACTTTTAGCTCGGACAGCGTTTTACCTTCGATCAGAGAATTGAGAAAATTGGCTGCCTCACGCAATGAGGACGGGGTCTGACCAACAGGGGGCGTAAAGACCCGGTTCTCTACCTGACCATCAGCAAACACCAAAACGACCAAGGCGCGATCTGGTGCAAGGCTCACAAATTCTACATGCTTTAAAGGAGCTTCATGTTTGGGCGTCAAAACGAGACTGGCGCCTTGCGTCAAACCAGAAAGTGCAGACCCAACACGATCAAGCATGCCGGTGACATCGTTTCCATCATCACGAACTGTATGATGCATCTTTTCACGCACGTCGTCCGTGACGGTACCAACCTCCAAAAGACCGTCAACAAACATCCGTAGACCCAAGTGGGTGGGGATCCGTCCCGCAGAGACGTGTGGGCTATCCAAAAGGCCCAAATACTCAAGATCCTGCATAACATTGCGAATGGTCGCCGCAGACACCTTTTCGCTCATTGAGCGGGTCAATGTTCGCGATCCCACTGGCCCTCCGCTATCAAGATAGCCCTCGACAACCCGGCGAAACACTTCGCGGGAACGGTCGTTCATTTCAGAAATGACATTGGAGCGCTCGATCATCCGGATACCGTTTTCCACATTCACTGCCATTAAAAGGGTTAGACGCTTAGCGTCAATGAGGGTTGCGCCAATTGCGTTGCCTATCTTATGTGGGGGCAACCAAACAAAAAGGAATGATCATGCGACCTTCTGGACGAAAGCTTGATGAAATGCGTTCGATTTCTATCGAAACAGGCGTAACCAAACACGCTGAGGGTTCGTGCATGATCCGATGCGGCGATACGCATGTCCTGTGTACTGCGACCCTAGAGCCACGCGTCCCGCCATTTATGCGCAATTCAGGCCAAGGCTGGGTAACAGCAGAATATGGTATGCTGCCGCGCTCCACATCGTCGCGCATGCGCCGCGAAGCCACCGCCGGCAAACAAGGTGGACGTACTATCGAAATTCAACGCCTCATTGGCCGCTCGTTGCGCGCTGGCGTTGATCGCGTCGCCCTTGGTGAGCGTCAGATCACAGTCGATTGTGATGTCATTCAGGCCGATGGAGGAACGCGTTGCGCCGCCATCACCGGTGGTTGGGTTGCTCTTAGGCTTGCAGTCAATAAGTTGATCAAAGCAGGGGACATTACGACTGACCCGCTCATCTCTAACGTTGCTGCAATCTCATGCGGTATCTACGCAGGTCAGCCCGTTCTCGACCTCGACTACCCCGAAGATTCCGAAGCGGGTGTTGATGGGAATTTCATCATGCTAGCCAACGGCCAAATGGTCGAAACGCAGATGAGTGCCGAAGGATCAACATATTCACGTGCGCAGCTTAGCGAACTCCTCGACCTTGCTGATAAGGGTATCTCGGAATTGGTAGCCGCTCAGAATGCGGCCATTTCCGGATGAGACTGTTCGACGGTGATAAGCTTGTACTCGCCTCACACAACGCGGGCAAATTGCGTGAGATAGGGGCACTCCTCGCGCCGTTTGGCGTCGAAGTCATATCTGCAGGCGATCTAGGGTTCGATGAGCCTGAAGAAACCGAAGATACTTTTGCAGGTAATGCTCGAATAAAGGCACACTACGCCGCCCAAAAGTCAGGGCTTCCAGCGTTATCCGATGATAGCGGGATTATGGTCGATGCACTTGACGGCGCACCGGGCGTTTATACTGCCGACTGGGCAGAAACGGCAAATGGCCGTGACTTTCCTATGGCGATGGAAAAAGTCTGGAACTTGCTGGACGCTAAAAATGCGCCATCGCCGCGAGTGGCTAGATTTTGCTGCACATTTTGCCTCGCGTGGCCTGACGGACATGACGAAGTGTTCGAAGGTACGGTAGAGGGGCATCTGGAATGGCCAATGCGTGGCGATCTAGGGTTTGGGTTTGATCCAATCTTTGTTCCAAATGGTGAAACGCAAACTTTCGCAGAAATGGACCCATCCAAAAAACACGCTATGAGCCACCGATCGGACGCATTTTCAAAATTTGTAAAGGGGCCCTTTTCGGGGCGGGCATAGAACCTCATGGAAGATTGGCAAAATGGCGGGTTCGGGATCTATTTTCACTGGCCGTTCTGTCAGTCCAAATGTCCCTATTGCGACTTTAATTCTCACGTTTCTGGATCTGTGGACCAAGATGCATGGAGAGATGCTTACCTCTCCGAAATTGACCGCGTAGCAGCCGAAACATCTGGACGGCTGGTCCAGTCAATTTACTTCGGCGGTGGAACCCCATCGCTCATGGCCCCATCTCTGGTTGCGAAAATTCTGGACCGTGTGCGGCTTCGATGGTCACTAACAAATGATGTTGAAATCACACTGGAGGCAAACCCCTCATCCGTTGAAATTGCAAAGTTTAGAGATTTTCGCTCAGCCGGTGTAAATCGCGTCTCACTTGGCGTTCAATCACTGCGCGATGACGATCTTCGCATGCTCGGTCGCATGCATTCAGTGTCCGAGGCAAAGACCGCGATAGACGTCGCGCAGTCGGTCTTTGAGCGCACCTCATTTGACCTTATTTATGCGCGACAAAACCAAGACTTAATGGCATGGGAAGCCGAATTGGCTGAGGGTATTGCCTTAGCCAATGGGCACCTCTCACTGTACCAACTCACGATCGAACAGGGCACCGCCTTTGGTGATAGATACAATGCAGGCAAGCTGCGCGGCCTACCTGATGATGATCTAGGGGCGGATATGTATTTCCTAACTCAAGACATGGCCGCAGCTGCGGGGTTACCTGCGTATGAAGTGTCTAATCACGCCAAACCGGGTCTAGAAAGCCGACATAATCAAATCTATTGGCGATACGGCGATTACGCTGGCATTGGCCCAGGCGCTCACAGTCGTCTCACCATCAACACTCAGAAACGCGCTATTGATACCCCTCTGGGACCAACGCAATGGCTCGATCAAGTGGCGCAGGTTGGGCACGGTGAAAAAACTAGACTGACCCTCTCTGCAACCGAACAGGCAACGGAGTATCTTATGATGGGGCTACGCATTAACGACGGGGTTTCACTTGCCCGCATTAAGAGCCTGCATGATGATATATTTTCACATAAAATCAAAAACTTACAGAGTGACGGGCTGCTTGAAGTGAACAACAGCCGCCTTATCGTAACTGACAGTGGGCGACCGTTAATCAATGCAATTGTGAAAGAACTACTGCCCTGAGACTAAACGCCACGCGACAAAATCTGACAAATCGCATCAAGGTCATCAAGGGTCGCATACTCGATGGAAAGGCGGCCTTTTTCACTTCCACTCTGATGCTGAATGTCTACCGGCATTCCAATTGACGAACTGAGATCAGCCTCTAGTGCACGTGTATCAGCGTCTTTTTCGATACTGTTTCGTGACGTTTTAGTTTTCAAAACAAGAGGTTCTTTGCTTTTTTTCGCTAACTTTTCAGTGTCGCGCACCGAAAGCCCTCGCTTAACCACATCCCGCGCCAGCTCTGATGGATTTGCTGACGTGATTAGTGCCCGAGCGTGGCCAGCCGTTAGATCGCCCCGCTCCAGAAGCCCCTGAACATCGGTTGGGAGCTGCAATAGGCGCATCATATTGGCAATGTGGCTACGACTCTTCCCCAAAGCACTGGAAAGTTGTTCCTGAGTATGGCCGAATTTCTCCATTAACTGCGCATACCCTACAGCTTCTTCAATCGAATTAAGATCTGCGCGTTGGATATTCTCAATAATTGCAATTTCAAGAACTTCTGTGTCGTTGTACTCACGCAAAATAACGGGAACTTCATGAAGCTTGGCCATCTGTGAGGCACGCCAGCGGCGCTCACCAGCGACAATTTCATAGTCGCCAGCGCGACGAGGATTAGCGCGGACAATTAGAGGTTGGATAACGCCCTTTTCAGCGATTGAATCTGATAGTTCTTTCAACTTATCTTCGTCAAAACGGCGGCGCGGCTGTTCCGGATTGGGTGCAACACGCTCAATCGGAACGATCATATCTAGCTTTTTGGGTGCATCCGACAAAGCGTTAGCGTCAGAAACATCTGTTCCTTGATTTACATCCGCCATAAGCGAGGAAAGTCCCCGACCCAAACCACGCTTTTTCATATTTCCAGTGTTCTGTGTCATGATTGACCTCTCTTGCCCACAAACTCTTTTGCCAACGAGCGATATGCTACACTCCCTTTAGACGTTGGATCGTAACTTAAAACCGACAAAGCGTAGGATGGCGCCTCACTAATTCTGACATTTCGCGGAATAACCGTTTTAAAAACAAGCTCACCCAAGTTTTCCCGAGCATCCGCTTCAACTTGCTTTGAAAGGTTATTTCGTTGGTCATACATTGTTAGGACAATACCAGCAATGCGAAGGTGCGGATTAGCGCTCTGTCGAACCTCGCGGACCGTCATAATCAGCTGCGTCAAACCTTCCAAAGCGAAAAACTCACTTTGAAGAGGCACAAGGACGGAATCAGACGCGACCATAGCGTTAACGGTCAGAAGGCTCAAAGATGGTGGGCAATCGATCAAAATATAGTCAAGCTCGTATGGATCTAGTGTACGCTGCCGCAACGCGTCGCGAAGCAAAAAACTCCGCTTTTCATTGGAAATCATCTCAATGTCTGCAGAACTTAAATCGGCATTTGCGGGAACAACCCACAAGCCTTTCGTATCTGTTGACTGGATCGTCTCACGGACATCGACGTCCCCCAACAACAGATCATATGTTGTGAGGTCGCGGGCAGACGGATCAACACCGAATCCAGTCGACGCATTTCCCTGAGGGTCAAGGTCGACGACTAAAACACGGCACCCCTGCTCGACCAGTGCCGCGGCGAGGTTTATCGTTGTTGTCGTCTTGCCGACCCCACCCTTTTGGTTCGCAATAGCTACTATTTCTGGGCCTTTTGGCCGAGTTGGGTCACCCACGAACAATATCTCCAACTTTAATAATTACGGCGTTTTCATCCGTCACACTCGGATATTCGACATGTGAAAAAGCCCAGCTTTTCTTAGCCTCTTCAAGTTCTGCGCGAAAACTTGCGCCCTTAGGGAAAATTGCAGATCCGCCGTCAGCAAGATGTCGAACTGAAAACTCCAAAAGATTTTTTAGAGATGAAAGCGCCCGCGCCGTCAAAATATTGGCGGACTGAGGTGTCGCGTTTTCAACCCGTTCAGACAAAACCTGTGCCTTAACATCAACTTCTCTCAATACTGTCCGAAGAAATGTTGATTTACGTTGATCAGCCTCAATCAGGGTAAACCTGACTTCGGGCGCCATTTCCGCAGCAATGATTGCACAAACGACCCCTGGAAACCCACCTCCCGACCCCAAGTCAACCCAATGGCCATTCAGATTATCAACACTTTTAAAAACTTGCGCTGAATCCAGAAAATGCCTCGACCACGTGTGGTCGAGCGTACCCTTTGAAACTAGGTTTATTACTGGATTCCACTTTTTCAATAGTGAATCGTAGTGCTCCAGTCGCTGAAGTGTTTCACGTGAAACATTTAGATCAATCAGAGAGAAATCATTCATACTACGGCGCCCTTGCTTTTTTGCAGCTGTCGTATTCTCGCCAAAATCAAGGTTGCTGCGGCGGGTGTCATTCCCTCTATCCGTAAAGCTTGCGCAATTGTTTGAGGCAACGTGTTGCTCAACTTAAATCGTAGCTCGTTCGACAGACCAACCATATCAGCGTATTCAAAATCATCTGGGATTATCTGCGCCTCATCTCTCTTCAACGAAAGCACATCTCTTTTTTGTCGCGTAATATACGTTTCATATAATGCATTGCGTTCAATCTGGACCTGTGTTTCCATTGCTATGTCACCGACACTTGGCGTCATATTGATAATGTTTGCAAATGACACATTGGGAAACGCAAGAACTTCATAGGCGGTACGTCGAGATCCGTCTGCGCTCGCGGTTATCCCACCAAGTCGCAGCTGGTTAGGTGTATACGTGACAGCCTCCAATCGTGACTTTGCGCTATTCAACGATTCCATCTTCAAAAAGTAGCTCTTTGCTCTGCGATCACCAACAACACCCACATCAATTCCCATTTGCGTAAGGCGTTGATCTGCATTATCCGCTCTTAACGACAACCTAAACTCGGCTCTCGACGTAAACATCCGGTACGGCTCAGTCACACCGCGCGTCACAAGGTCGTCCACCATCACACCAATATAGCTATCGGTCCGCGAAAAAATTTGCTCTTCCAACGCCATAGATCGTCGCGCCGCGTTTATTCCTGCGAGTAAGCCTTGTGCAGCGGCTTCTTCGTAGCCGGTCGTTCCGTTTATCTGCCCAGCCAAATATAAGTTTTGGACATCCTTAACCTCTAAAGTCATTTTCAACGCTCGAGGATCGACATAATCATACTCTATTGCATATCCAGGTTGGGTAATTTCTACACTTTCCAAACCATAAATGGACCGTACATACGCCTCCTGAACATCTATCGGAAGAGATGTCGAAATACCATTAGGATATACGGTGTCAACGCTAAGCCCCTCGGGTTCAAGGAAAATTTGATGCGATGTTTTATCAGAAAACCGAACAACTTTATCCTCAATGGACGGACAATACCGAGGACCTACTCCCTCTATGTTCCCGCCATACATCGCAGATAGATGTAGATTGTCGCGAATAATGTCATGGGTTTTTTGATTTGTATGGGTAATACCGCAAGAAATTTGCTGCACTTCAGGTTTGCAATTAAGGAACGAAAATACCACCGGATCATCGTCGCCCGGCTGACTTTCTAGTGCGTCCCAATTTATTGACTTCCCGTTTAACCGTGGTGGTGTTCCAGTTTTGAGCCGACCCATTGGAAGCCCAAACCCGTAAAGCCGCTTTGCTAAATCAACCGACGGACGATCGCCCATACGGCCGCCATATCGTTGCTCATTACCAATATGAATTGTTCCATTGAGAAATGTACCCGTTGTAAGAATCACAGCACCACATGATAGCATCGCCCCATCTTGAAGACTTACGCCAGTAACGGCATCTCCAACCATATTCAGGTCGACCACCTCACCCACAACAATCGACAGATTAGGTGTATTTGTTAACTCGGAAAACATTGCCGCTTGATACAAAAGACGATCAGCCTGTGCGCGCGGACCCTGTACAGCAGGTCCTTTTTTGCGGTTTAACAACCGGTACTGAATTCCAGCACGATCTGCGATTCGCCCCATAACGCCGTCCAAAGCGTCAACTTCGCGAACCAAATGGCCCTTACCGAGCCCACCAATTGCAGGGTTACACGACATAACGCCAATGTTCTCAATCTTAAGCGTCACAAGCGCCGTCCGTGCGCCCATTCGCGCAGCTGCTGCGGCCGCATCGCAACCGGCGTGACCACCCCCAACCACAATGACGTCAAAGTCCAAATGTTTCACGTGAAACACTCCAATAATTTCTACCTATTTGCCGATACAGAAACTAGAAAAAATCTCGCCTAACACCGCTTCAACGTCAATGCGACCGACCAAGCAATCAAGGTCATATATAGCGGAGCGCAAGAACTCTGCAGCTATCTCGGTTCGATCACTAACGAGTACTATCTCACTTTGCGCCGATTCCAAAGACGCAACTGCTAACTCCATCGCTATTCTATGGCGTTCGCGAGTTGCGAGTGCAGCGCCAGCGGTACGTTCAGAGAGAACCGATGAAACATGAGCAACAAGACGACTAACACCATGACCGCTTTGACCGGAAATAGATAGCTCTCCGAACTCTCCATTGTCGTCCTTGCCAACAAGAACCAAATCTCCAGACTCCGGCAAAATATCGGCCTCTGATTCGTGATTTTGGACTAAAATCACACGCAAATCTGCCTGATTAGCGCGGGCGCGAGCGCGCTCAATTCCAATACTTTCGACCACATCATCCGTATCCCGAAGTCCAGCAGTATCGAGAATAGTGACCGGTAAACCATCGAGCTCCATACGGACTTCGATCACATCGCGCGTTGTACCAGCAACTTCAGACGTAATTGCTGCATCACGTCCCGCCAAAGCATTCAAAAGCGTGGATTTACCAATATTAGGCGGCCCAACGATAGCGACCTCAAATCCCTCACGAATTCTCTCAGAAATCTTAAATCCAGATATCTCCCGTTTAAGATCACTTATAACACCTGCCAAAAGATCTAAAACTTCAGGCGATACATCAACGGGAACTTCTTCGTCGGCAAAATCAATAGTTGCTTCAATCAGTGCAGCCGCACGTATCAACGACTTGCGCCAAACATCAACACTTTTTCCGATTGCACCTGAGAAAACGCGCATCGCTTGCTTACGCTGTGCTTCTGTCTCTGAGCTTATGAGGTCTGCAAGTCCCTCAACCTGAGTCAAATCAAGCCGATCGTTTTCAAGAGCTCTTCTCGTAAATTCGCCCGCCTCTGCGTGACGTAACCCTTTGATTAAACTTAATTCAAACAACACGGACTTTACGATTGCAATTGAACCATGCAAATGAAGTTCGGCACTTTGTTCACCTGTGAAAGATGCACCGTGCGAGAAACATATAACGAGCGCCTCATCTAGAACTTCACCGTGCGAATCCTTCAAAACACGCAACGAAGTTAACCGCAGTGTTGGTACAGAACCACACAACGATTTAACAGCACTAAAGGCGAGTGGTCCAGAAATCCGGACCACAGACACGCCCGCTTTTCCTCGTGCGGTTGCTTCTGCATAAATCGTATCCATGAGACTAACTCATTGATATTAGTTTATTAAGCATTCATCGAATCGAAGAATTCGCCGTTTGATTTCGTCTGCTTCAGTTTGGAAATCATAAACTCAATCGCATCAGTTGTACCCATTGGGTTCAAAATACGACGCAAAACGTACATTTTCTGCAAATCTTTAGACTCGACAAGCAATTCTTCCTTACGTGTCCCAGACTTAAGAATATCCATCGCAGGGAACACTCGTTTGTCCGCAACTTTACGATCCAGAACGATCTCGGAGTTGCCAGTTCCTTTGAATTCCTCAAAGATAACTTCGTCCATCCGCGAGCCAGTGTCGATGAGAGCGGTCGCAATGATCGTAAGAGATCCACCCTCTTCGATGTTCCGTGCCGCACCAAAGAAGCGCTTGGGCCGCTGTAGGGCGTTCGCATCAACACCGCCGGTCAGAACCTTACCCGAGGATGGAACAACAGTGTTGTAAGCTCGTCCAAGGCGCGTGATCGAGTCGAGCAAAATCACAACATCGCGTTTATGCTCAACTAGGCGTTTTGCCTTCTCGATCACCATCTCACACACAGCCACGTGACGCGATGCCGGTTCGTCAAACGTCGATGAAATAACCTCGCCCTTAACGGAGCGTTGCATGTCGGTCACCTCTTCAGGACGTTCATCGATTAGTAGAACGATCAGGTAACACTCAGGATGGTTACGCCCAATTGAAGTGGCAATATTTTGAAGCAGAACAGTTTTACCGGTCCGTGGCGGTGCAACAATTAACGAGCGCTGACCCTTACCAATAGGCGCGACGAGGTCGATAATCCGCGCAGAACGATCCTTAATTGTTGGATCTTCTATCTCCATCGTAAGCCGCTCATCCGGATACAATGGCGTCAAGTTATCGAAGTTAATCTTGTGCTTAGCCTTCTCTGGCTCTTCAAAATTAATTTTTGTGACCTTGGTCATCGCAAAGTAACGTTCATTGTCACCGGGCGCTTTTATGACGCCGTCAACGGTATCACCCGTGCGCATACCCCACTGTCGGATCACTTCCGGTGATAGGTAAATATCATCTGGCCCGGGTAGGTAGTTTGCTTCTGGCGACCGCAAGAATCCAAACCCATCCTGCAACACCTCTAAAACGCCATCTCCGGATATCTCCCACCCATCCTCAGCTCTCTCTTTGAGGATGGAGAACATCATGTCGCCTTTGCGCATCGTCGATGCGTTTTCAATCTCCAACTCTTCGGCCATTGATAGGAGATCTTTAGGACTCTGAGCTTTGAGATCGGCAAGATTTAATGTTTCAGTGGTCATAAAAATTCCTATGGAACGCCATCGAGGGCGAACACGGTCGTGCATGTAAGAGAAATATCCCGTGAATAACCGAATGGCTGGGATTTTATCGTGTTTAGGATTTCCGATGCAAGGAGTCAATAATTCAAACGGACACACGTCCTCAAAACGGCTTTGCGATAATCATAAATACGATTATCAACATCAAAACTGTGGGGACCTCGTTCATCAAACGGTACTGTCGACCCGAAAGCCTGTTGTTTCCGCTGACAAAGTCCATTCGTCTTTTGTCACACCAAAAGTGGAAAAAAGTCATACCGATTACGCCAAATGCTTTGATCCATGACCATGCCGATCCCCAATCAACGACCCCGGGTGTGAAAACGAGACATATTCCAAACAACCACGATGACATCATCGCTGGTCGCATGATTACGCGAAACAGCTTCATTTCCATATCTTGAAACAACTGATCCGTTGGGGTTCCAAGTGCGACACTTTCCGTGTGCCGTACAAATAATCTTGGCAAATAGAACAGACCAGCCATCCATGAAATGACTGACACAACATGTAATGATTTGGTCCATGGATATAAATTAGCGAGTAAATCCGACATATAAGTACCTCTCGTTGTCTCTTACCTATTAAAATAAAGAAAAGAAAAAAAGAGATGAAGTATATGTAGGGCCTGTGGATAATGTGGATTAGTAGGTTTTCCACAGATTTACCCCTTATAAATGGGTCTATGGCGTCAAAGTGTTTAAGTGTGTGGAAAAAGGTGTTAACCTCTTTAAAACCATGACTATAAATTCTCTGATAGCTTATTTTCGCTGTGGATAACTGGGTATAAATCGTCCGAAACGCCGATTGTACACGAGCACTAATTGTTAGAACTCCACAAGGATAAGGAGCGCCAGTTTTTGGGATAAGGCGGGGGTTTTCCACTGCTCACATAATCAGATAACTGTGCCTCGACTTAACGACAGCTTAACACAGGAAATATCCACAGGATGATCAACATGCCCGAACGCATCATATTGGCGTCAGGTTCGCCAATCAGGCGTCAGCTTTTGGAAAATGCCGGTCTTACCTTTGACGTAGAAATCGCACGTCTTGATGAAGACTTGATTAAAACATCTCTTATTGCCGAAGGTGTGTACCCGAGGGATATCGCTGATGCATTGGCAGAAGGAAAAGCACGCAAAATATCGTTGAAGCACCCTGATGCTATGGTGATCGGATGTGACCAGGTAATCTCGTTCAAGGGTCAGTTAATATCAAAAAGCACGTCTTCCGATGATGCCAAACGTCTCTTGGAACAACTTCAAGGTGAGCGACACCGCCTTTTGTCTGCTGTTGTGATCTACGAGGGTGGCGAACCCAAATGGCGACATATTGGCGAGGTAAAGATGACAATGCGCGGCCTATCCGCGCAATACCTTAGCGAATACATTGATCGAAATTGGCACAGCGTGTGCGATGCCGTAGGGTGTTACAAGCTTGAGGAGGAGGGTGTGCGGCTATTTTCGTCCATCGAAGGCGACTACTTTAACGTTTTGGGCCTGCCGTTGATCCCTCTTTTGACATACCTTACCGATAGAAAGATAATAGCGATATGAGTGAAAAAATCCCATTGGTTGCCGTCCTCGGCTCACCTATCGCGCATTCCAAATCTCCACAGCTTCACGGCTATTGGTTAAAGCGATACGGCATTCGCGGACACTATATCCCCGTGGACGTGTCCCAAAGTGATCTAAAAGACGTGTTACGGCACATGCCGAAAATGGGATTTGTTGGTGCGAACGTCACAATACCGCACAAAGAAGCTGTTTTGGCGCTTGCAGATGTGGTGACTGATCGCGCGGCTCTAATCGGAGCTGCGAACACACTTATCTTTATGCCTGATGGCAAATTGTATGCCGATAACACGGACGGATATGGCTTCATCGAAAACCTGCGCGCAAATGCGTCATGGGATCCTGAGCGCGGGCCAGCAGCGGTGTTTGGAGCGGGTGGTGCGGCAAGGGCAGTCATCTCATCGCTTATTGAGGTAGGAGCGCCTGAAATCCGTCTCGCAAATAGAACGAGAAATCGCAGCGAAGCGTTGCGCGAAGAATTTGGTGCAAAACTCCAGATCGTTGATTGGGTACAAGCGGGGAATATGCTCGATGGCGCAATGACAGTCGTTAATACCACATCTTTGGGAATGATAGGCAAGCCGGAGTTCAAAGTTCCGCTAGACGCACTAGAATCGAGCGCGGTTGTGACCGATCTGGTTTACACACCACTACAAACAGCATTGTTGGCCACAGCCAAAGAAATCGGATGTCAAACCGTAGATGGGCTTGGAATGCTTTTGTACCAAGCCGTGCCCGGATTTGAGCGTTGGTTCGGGCATCGTCCTGACGTTGATGATGAAACGCGCCGCGTCATCCTTAATCAATGAAAAAGCGACCGTTCATTATCGGACTCACCGGATCAATTGCGATGGGGAAAAGCACCACAGCGCATTTTTTCAGGGATGCTGGAATACCAGTCTGGGACGCAGATGCGGCTGTGAGGCGGCTTTACGCATTGGGCGGCAAGGCCGTAGCACCTATTCAAAAAGTGTTTCCAAGCGCTGTCGAGAATAATGAGGTCTCCAAAGAAAAATTGAAAAGTATCATTTCCGAAAACCCAGCCGCATTGAGCCAACTAGAGGCAATTGTGCACCCGCTTGTCGCCGCTGATCGTGCAGATTTTATAGCGAATACTGAGGCGCCGATTGTCCTAGTGGATATCCCTCTCCTTTTTGAAACGGGCGCGGACGCCGAGGTCGATTGTGTTGTGGTTGTTTCAACAGATGCGCAGACTCAGCAAAATAGGGCCTTGGCTCGAGATGGAATGACGCGTTCTCATTTTGACGCAATACTAGCGAAACAACTTCCCGATGAGCAAAAGCGCGAGCGAGCGGACTATGTTATAGAAACCCACGATTTTGAGTCTGCGCGTCAGCAGGCACGCGATGTTGTGACTAAAATTGGAGATGGGCTTATACATGCGTGAGATTGTTCTGGATACCGAGACCACAGGATTTGATCCACACCGTGGAGACAGGTTGGTTGAAATCGGTGCGATTGAATTGCTGAACCACATGCCGACAGGTCGCACGTATCATCAATATATCTTCCCAGAGCGCGACATGCCCGATGGCGCATTCGGCGTGCACGGCATTGGTCCGGATCTATTGGTTCCGCCTCGCCCCCCCAAGGCAGGCGAAGTCATTCTAAAAGATAAACCGCTATTCAAAGCGATCGCCAAAGACTTTTTGGATTTTATAGGCAATTCAAAACTGGTCATTCACAATGCTGCGTTTGATATGAAGTTCCTCAATGCTGAATTGAAAACTCATGGGTTCCCCAGCCTACCGTGGGAACAGGCAATTGATACACTCGCCATAGCGCGCAAAAAGTTCCCAGGATCACCTGCCACTCTTGACGCCTTATGTCGCCGTTTTAGCATAGATAATTCATCGCGAACACTGCACGGTGCACTGCTTGACTCTGAAATTCTCGCTGAGGTTTATTTGGAATTAATCGGGGGTAGGCAGCCTGATCTGGTCCTTGCGCCGGTTGGATCGTCAGTTAAGTCTTCGGAAAATGACAGTGCTGAAGAGACTTGGCGACCCATCCGCAGGCCCGTTCCGCTCCATGCATGCATCACGGACGAAGAAGCCGCCGCCCATACTGCCTTTGTAGACAAATTGGGCGACGGCGCGTTGTGGAAGAAATTCAACTGAATCGTACTTAGTTTGGTTTCGCTTGTGCCTGCGCTTCGGCACGACGCGCCATGTCTTGGCGGTACAGCTGAACGAAATCAATGTTGTCTAGGTTGAGCGGTGGGAACCCGCCGTCACGTGTGATGTCGTGCACAATACGGCGCACGAATGGGAAAAGCATACGTGGGCATTCGATCATCAAGAACGGGTGCATCTGCTCTTCTGGCACGTTCTCAATATGGAATACGCCCGCATAATCGAGTTCCAGAATGAATAGCGTTGTTGCGCCATCTTCTGTCTTGCTCTCGACCTTTACCTTGGTTGCGACTTCGAACTGATGGTCTGCTTCGCGCTTTTTCGCGTCAAGAGCGACTTGAACGGAAATGTTCGGGCGACCTTCGGCTTTGAGGCCTTTTTGCGCTAGAATATTCTCGAACGACATGTCGCGCGTGAATTGCCCCAAAATTTGCATTTTTACGGGTTCGGCTTGTGCGGCAGGTTCTGCTGCTGCTGTTTCTACGTCATCTGCCATGATCTAAATCCTCAGAAATTTATACTTCGCGGTCTTGTATCAGCTTGCAACAAGCGCCTCAATGGCGAGTCCATCCCGAATGACCTTGTGTATCATCCTCTTTGATCTCGATCTCTTCAAACTTGCCATCAATGGTTTGGCCGTCGCGCGATGCGTTATCGGCTGAGCTACTAGAATGCGGGCTGCCTGCAAACCCAGAGGCGTGAACCGAGCCGCCCATTTTGAAATTCTGAACTTTGACGCGCTTGCGCAGTTCAGCGAGGATCACCGCGCGTACCGAAGGAATAAGGAGTGCAAATCCAATAGCGTCCGTGAAAAAGCCGGGGGTAAGCAAAAGCGCGCCAGAGAACAAAATCATTGCGCCGTTTGCAAGCGGCTCGGTCGGGTCACTAAGGTTTGAAAACGAACCTCGCAGTTGCAATAACGTGGCCGCGCCTTGTTGTCGCACTAAGGTTGTTCCTAAGATGGCAGTGATAATCACGATCAAAAGTGTCGGCCAAAGCCCGATAAGTCCCCCTATTTGAATGAACAAGGCGATCTCAATGATCGGAACAGCGATGAATAACACTAAAAGCAACATGAGTTTGCCTCTCTTTCTTGACTGTCCACTGGTGGACTTGGCCTATGTCCCACCCTACATAGTAAGGGAAGGCGGCATTTTCCATGCCGTGTGAGCTGTGAGGACCAAATGAGCCAATCTATCCTGTCCCTTCTGGTGCTTGCCGGAATCGCTATTTTTCTTATTTTGCGTTTGCGCAACGTTCTCGGAACGCGTGAGGGCTTTGAGAAACCACGCACTGAATTGGATGATGTCGCTCCTGCGACACGTGAAAAGCAAAAATTCGAAGTTATCGAAGGTGGTGTTGATCGCGATATCACCGACAATGTCGCCGAAGGATCGCGGGCAGCCCATGAATTGGCCGCGATGAAGCGTGTAGAGCCATCCTTTAATGTCACGGAATTCTTGAGTGGTGCAGGCGGCGCCTATGAGATGATTCTGATGGCGTTCGAGCACAGCGATTTGAATAGTGTCCGCGATTTTCTTGCGGGTGAGGTTTATGACGCGTTTGATAGCGTTGTTCAGTCCCGCGAAGAACAGGGCTTACAGATAAAAGCCCAATTTGTCGGATTGCGTGAACTACAATTGATTGATGCTGATTTTGACAAGTCGTCTAATGAGGGCGAGGTCAAAATCCGCTTTGTTGCCGAATTGATTTCGTCTGTCCATGATGCAAGCGGGAACCTGATTGAGGGCAATCCTACCGAAATCAAACGCCAAAAAGACATTTGGACGTTTGCACGCGAAATGGGAAGCAATGATCCGAATTGGCAGTTGGTTGCAACAGGGGCATGATATTCAGGGGGGTGACATGCGCGTTGCTGTTCACCCTTCTGAGTTTGGGTGCGCCCGCTTATGCAAATGAAGCGACAATGCCGACACTGTTAGAGTTTTCCGATCTGAACGGTTGGGATGACGACGATCACGATGCCGCTTTGTCGGTGTTCGTAAAAACATGCGACCGTATGGATGGTTTTGAGTGGCCACAGTTGTGTGGTGTCGCCAAAAACCACACAGATGGTAGAGCTTTTTTCGAGCTCTTTTTCAAACCAGTGCTGATAGAGGATGGGGCAGCACCACTCTTTACAGGGTACTTTGAGCCCGAGCTCAATGGATCGCGAACACGTAGTTCGCGCTATCGGTATCCAATTTACGCCAAGCCCGACGATTTTACGGTCGGAGCGCCGTATTTGTCACGCCGTGAAATTGCCAATGGGGCTTTGTCGGGGCGGGGATTGGAGATCGTCTGGGTAGACGATGCGGTTGAACTGTTTTTCCTACAGGTCCAGGGATCGGGGCGCGTGCGTCTTGATGATGGGACGATGACCCGCGTGGGCTATGCGGGCAAAAACGGACACACGTATCGCTCCATAGGGAGAGAGCTCGTGCGCCGAGGGACATACGACGCACACCAAGTGTCGGCGGAAGTGATCAAAAATTGGGTGCGCCGAAACCCCGTAGAAGGTCAGGAGTTACTCAACCATAATCCGTCGTTTGTATTCTTCCGAGAGCGTCAGGAATTGCATGCGGACCTTGGGCCTATTGGGGCGATGAGCCGGTCAATTACCACTATGCGGTCGATTGCCGTTGATCCCGTGACGACCCCATTGGGTGCGCCGGTTTGGATTGAAAAGTTGGGTGAGACTCCCCTAAACCGCCTAATGGTTGCTCAAGATACCGGATCGGCCATTAAAGGTGCGCAACGCGCTGATATTTTCTACGGGACGGGAGATGCTGCCGGATCAGAGGCTGGTCGTATCAAAGATGGCGGGCGTATGATCGTCCTGCTACCAATCCAGCTTGCCTATGGTTTATTGGAGCAGGTCACGGGATGAGACGGCGGGTCAAAGGCAAATTGAGTGACGATGATCGTGACGTTTGGAATGAGGTCAAAAAAACGGCTACTCCTATGATGCGTGCAGAGTTTGTAGTTTCACGCGATCTGTCGGCAAAATCCCCAAAGAAAACGCCACCGAAGTCACTCGATGCTATGATTACCCAATTCGAAGTTGGCGCTCGTAGCGCACGTACTCCAATGGGGCATAATCTTGCGCCATCGGTGTCACAACGACTTGCCCATGCTCCCGTTGAGATGGACCGTAAAAAATTCGGCAAGATGAAAAAGGGGAAACTAAAACCCGAGGCGCGGCTTGATCTTCATGGAATGACATTGGCGCATGCCCATCCGGCGCTTCAGGGCTTCATTCTATCGTCAGCCGCAGCGGGACGGCGCCTTGTTCTTGTGATTACAGGTAAAGGCAAAGATCGTGATGACGGCGGGCCCATTCCAATTCGAAGGGGTGTTTTGAAAAACCAAGTGCCGCATTGGCTGCATCAAGCACCTCTGCGTTCAGTCGTTATGCAGGTTAACGAGGCGCATCTTACACATGGGGGTAGCGGTGCGTACTACGTCTATTTACGCCGCAACCGGTAATAGGGATCGCGCGCGCAAAACGGCTACGGTTGCCAATGCACTTGTCACCCCGAAATACAACGCATATCCCAACATTTGTGTCGTGAATGGCACGCCCCAATCAATGAGATATCCTGAAACACCTGGTCCGATTGCAGATCCAAATACCATGACTGCAGTGGCGGCGGATTTTATGGAGCCAATGTATCGTGTTCCATAGTGTTCGGCCCAAAACGCGCCAACAACGGTTCCTTGCATCCCCATGCCAAGTCCAACGATCATCAAGCCTACACCAGCAATAGCTGAAACTGCAGAGTATGAGATCACAACAAAGCCAAACAAAAAGGGAAGGGGCATCAGCGGCAAAATGCGACCCGCGCCATATTTATCGACCCCCATTCCCGCAAGAAATGTCGCCGCAATAGACGTCAAAGTTAGCCATGGGTAGAGAGATACATACTCAACGAGAGACCATCCTTTTACTTCTGCCAAGTGTACTTGTTGGAAAAACAACGCCGTTCCCCACGCGGGCGGCCCAAGGAGCAAAGGCACACACATCCAAAACAACCAGTGTTTCAAAAGCGCACCGCGTGTCCACATCTGACCACCCATCCCAACCGCACTTGTCGAACTGGCGATAGATTGCGGTGTGCGTTCTTGTCCAAGGCACCACAAGAGGAGCGGGATCAAAACAACCGCAAGGCCTGCGGCAACAATCCATGATTGACGCCATCCGATCATGGCCATGATTGCCACAAAGATCAGCGGCAAAATCGCCTGCCCAAGTGCAAATCCCAAGCTGGCGACGGAAAGTGCGCGTCCTCGAGTCGCCTGAAACCAGCGCGCCATTCCAACCATTGCGATTTGGCTTGTCATGCCTTGGCCAGTGAAGCGTAATAGAAAGATGACCACCACCAAAAGCGCGGCATTCGGCACAACCGACATCGACAAGCAGGCCACGGCTAATCCAACCAAGATGATTGGTGCAAGAACGCGAACCCTAAAATGGTCAGTCAGAACGCCAGCCCAAACCATCACGACTGCTGAGGCTGTCGTGCCGAGTGAATAAATTGCGCCCCATGATCCGTGGCTCAAATCAAATTCGGCGCGAATGTCCCCCGCAAAGATCGAAATGAAATAGGTTTGCCCATACGAAGACGTCAGGGTCAGAAGAAATCCAACCGCAAGCCAACGAGCGTTCTCAATTATGAATCGTAAATATGTCATGCTGCCATAACGCGCGTTCTCACAAAAAAAGAAAGAGCAAATCGCTCGTGCGAAATTGCCCTTTCCTCAAATAGAAAAACGGCGTTGCCGCTAAAGCATGTATCTGCTCACATCGACGGCTTTCGCCATTTCACCTACGTTTTTCATGACGTAGTCGGCATCAACAATAATCTGAGTGCCCCCTTGGTCTGGCGCCACAAAGGACAGCTCTTCAAAAACGCGTTCCATGATGGTGTACAGTCTGCGCGCACCGATATTCTCAACGCTTGTATTCACATCGGCAGCAAGTTTTGCAATCGCAGCAATTCCATCGTCCGTGAATGTTACACCTACATCTTCAGTTTCCAAAAGTGCTTTGTATTGCAGGGTAAGCGCATTGTCTGTGTCGGTCAAAATCTTGACAAAATCAGCCTCATTGAGCGCCCTCAACTCTACGCGAATAGGCAAGCGACCCTGTAGTTCGGGCAATAGATCTGATGGTTTCGCGATATGAAAAGCACCGGACGCAATAAACAAAATGTGGTCTGTTTTTACGGGCCCGTGCTTTGTCGATACGGTCGTCCCCTCAATCAACGGAAGCAAATCACGCTGCACACCTTCGCGGCTTACATCGCCACCGCGTGTATCGGACCGCACACACACTTTGTCGATCTCATCGATGAAAACGATACCATTTTGCTCAACGGCTTCTAGGGCTGCTCGCGTGATAGCTTCGTCGTCCAACAGCTTGTCTGCTTCTTCGTCAATCAAGACGGCGTAGCTTTCCGCGATGGTGAATTTTTTCTTTACCGTTCGGCCGCCAAATGCCTTTCCGAACAGATCACCGATATTCATCATGCCTCCCGATTGGGGTTGGCCGGGAACCTCAAACATACCTTGCGGCGTGGCGTTGTCCTGAATTTCTAATTCAATAACTGTCGTGTCGAGCAGCCCGTCACGAAGTTTTTTGCGAAACATTTGGCGCGTTTGATCGCGGGCATCTGCACCTGCAAGAGCTTCGATCACACGCTCTTCAGCGGCTTCATAGGCTTTGGCCTTAACATCTTCGCGCATGCTTTCACGTGTTTGGACTATTGCGGAATCCACAAGGTCACGCACGATTTGCTCAACGTCACGTCCGACATATCCAACCTCCGTGAACTTGGTTGCTTCGACTTTGACAAACGGTGCCTTCGCAAGCTTTGCGAGCCGGCGAGAAATCTCGGTTTTTCCCACACCAGTTGGCCCGATCATCAAAATATTCTTTGGATAGACTTCGTCGCGCAGCTCATCAGACAGCCGTTTTCGGCGCCACCGATTGCGCAAGGCAACTGCAACTGCGCGCTTGGCGTCACTTTGGCTGATAATAAAACGATCCAATTCAGAGACAATTTCACGTGGCGTTAAATCGGTCATTTGGAGATCTTTTCTACTGTCAGGTTTCCATTTGTATAGACGCAAATGTCAGACGCGATTGCCATAGCTGTGCGCGCAATGTCTTCGGCGGTCTTGTCGGTTTCCATGAGGCCACGTGCAGCCGCAAGGGCGAAATTCCCGCCGGATCCGATTGCCGCGACATCGTGTTCGGGCTCTAGCACATCACCGGCTCCCGTAATCACCAATAGGCTTTCCCCGTCCGTAACAATAAGCATCGCCTCAAGCTTTTGAAGGTATTTGTCCGTCCGCCAATCTTTTGCTAATTCTACGCTAGCGCGCGCCAGTTGGCCTGGAGTTGCCTCAAGTTTAGCTTCCAGCCGCTCCAATAGTGTAAACGCATCGGCGGTCGACCCAGCAAACCCACATACAACATCGTAGCCACCGGGGCTAATGACGCGCACTTTTTTCGCCGTGCCTTTGATTACTGTTTGGCCAAGGCTAACTTGCCCGTCACCTGCAATTACAACTTCGCCACCGCGCCGCACACCAATGATTGTGGTTCCGTGCCAGCCGGGAAACTCATCCTTTGCCATGATTGGTCCTTTCGTTGTTATTCTATATGTGGACGGGCGCATGGTCATGCAACTACCCAACGAAAAAGGGCGCCCCGAAGGACGCCCGATATCTAACCGCTGATCATGTCTTATACGACTTCTTCGATCCAGCTTTTGAGCGCAGATTTAGGAGCTGCGCCTGTTTTGTTGGAAACAACTTCACCACCATTGAACATAAACAGCGATGGAATTGCACGAACGCCGAACTGGCCTGGAATGCCCGGATTTTCGTCAACGTTCACTTTAACAATCTTAACTTTTCCCTCAAACTCTGCGGACAGTTCTTCGAGCGATGGGCCGATTTGCTTGCAAGGTCCGCACCATTCTGCCCAAAAATCAACGAGCACGGGCACGTCGGATTGCAGAACTTCGGTTTCGAACGTTGCGTCAGATGCAGCGATGGTAGCCATGGAGTATCTCCTGAAATGTGGTGTTGCCGAAAACCTATGTCTGCAACGGTGCAACGTCAAGATATAGTGGTGCGTTGAAGTGCCGCCCTCACGATATCGCGAGGCACCTCCATTAACTCTGCCGTCTTTGTCCATAAAACAGCGGTTTCGACGAAGCGGCCGGGATACATGCTTTCCACTGCATCCGCATAGGCACCCAACTGGCGCAATATCCCCTCTGGTATGCGTTCAGCGGCGTCTGGCAAAACGCTATTTGTTTTAAAGTCGACGATCTGAACTCGATCGGATTCGATGATAAGGCGATCAATTATCCCGTGAACGCCGTATCCGTTCAACGATGGGAGTGTTCCCGAAAAAGGCACCTCAGACAGTGAATGCGACCCGAACACGGCCCAAGTATAGCTCCCTTCCAGAACGCGGACTGCTTCCTCGAGCAAACCTTCTGCTTCATGATCCAATATTGCGTCTTCTGCATCGGAATGTATGTGGTGCAACGCGGCTTTTCGGTCCGCCGGATCAATATCAGGTAGCGAATCTAGAAGGAGATGAATTTGGCGCCCGCGCCGCTTGGCCTTCTCGCTGTCTAAAACTGCATCCTCACCACTGAGCGCCTTGGCACCGCCGAGCTCAGAAGGCGAAATGTAACCGCGCTTTTTAGGTGGTGCGGATGTTTCAGTTTGTGCCCAGTAGGGCAAGGTCGGTGAGGCATCATTTGGTACCAAAGAACCCTCAGGATGCATGCCCCATGCGCCCACCTGATATCTCAAACCGCCTGAAAGTGGATGATCTAGCGCTTGGGTTTCAAGCTCGGCCATTCCTGATTGGACCAATTCATACCAGCTCGTACCGTTTTTTGGGGCTGCGCCCGCGCCAGCAATAATGAGCCACTTTTCCGCCCGCGTCATAGCAACATAAAGAAGGCGTCGACGCTCTTCCTCGGCTTTGGACAGAAGTGTCGCCCGCGCTGCGTTCGTGATGTCGCTCGCCGATACTGAACCTGAAAGATGTACGGGCCTGTTTTCGCCCAAATCAATGAGCGCGCCCCGAACCTGACTTTCTTTTGTATTCGGCAGTGTATCGGGCAAAATCACAATCGGAGATTCTAGCCCTTTTGCACCGTGTGTCGTCATGATCCGTATGAGATTCGAGCTGTCGTCCAAAACGCGCTTTATCTTGATATCTTCGGCCTCAAACCACGCCAAAAACCCAGTCAAACTCGGCGTCTGCGTTGTCTCGTATGTTCGAGCTTGCCCAAGAAGTGCGTCAATTCCATCTTCAGCTTCTGGCCCAAGCCGCGCTAAAAACCTGCGGCGGCCGCCATGCTTGATCAAAACACGTTCGAGCAAATCATAGGGTCGCAAAACATCCAGTTTCAAACGAAGATCATCAATTATTGCAACGGTTTGAGGAAACTCGTCTTTGCGTGATCTCAGTTCACGCCAAAGATTGGGTGCTTTTCTATTATGCGCCAAGGCATATAGTTGCCGGTCCGACCAATTGAATAGAGGTGATTTCAATGCTTCTGCCAAGGCAAGGTCGTCATCTTCAAGTGACAAGAATGACAACAAAGCACACAGATCACGCACAGCCAGCTCATTTCCAACCGTTAGCAGATCAGCTCCTGCAACGGGAAGCCGCTTTTCCTTTAGCTTGCTCAACAATGGCTGAAAGAGTCCGGAGCGGCGCCGCACCAAAATCAAGATGTCTTTTGGTTGGATCGCTCGAAATGCACCATTTTCTGCTGGAATAGACCCGCTTTCTAGCAGTTTACTTATCTGGTTCGCGATGGTTTCTGCGAGTTTGTGATTGTGGTGTGTGGGGAGTGTTAAATCTAACGGATCTTCCCAATCGTCGTCTCTTTTTTCTTCTGCTTCGGTTTCTATAAGGGGCCACAAATCTACGCGTCCGGGCATCTGATCAAAAAACGCAATGTGTCGAGGTGGTCCGCCAACACCGTACCCGTTTGAGGCTCCAAATACACAATCTGTTGCCGCCAATATTGCTGGAGATGACCGAAAAGAATGTTCGAGAGATAGCTTTTGAAGGGGGTCATCCACGGCTTGTAACCGAGCATCAAAAAAGTCACGCATATCATCAAATCCTGATGGATCAGCGCCTTGGAACGAATAAATTGACTGTTTTTTGTCACCAACGACAAAGATTGTTCGCTTCACATCTGGGCGCGCGCCCTGACCTGATGCAAACTCCTCAGCCAGCCGTCGAACAACAACCCATTGGTCAGGCGACGTGTCTTGTGCTTCATCCACGAGAATATGATCAATGCCGCCATCCAAACGAAAGAGAACCCATTGCGCCGTCATAGAATTGGAAAGCAGGTCTCGCGCTTTTCGGATCATATCATCAAAATCGAGCAGACCGGCGAATGACTTTTTTGCCAAATATTTAGGAATCAGAACACGCGCAAAGCGATGAAGTATGGCTGTCCGTTTCGCGTCTTCCAGACGGCTAAGAATGGGGGCGTATTTTTCAACGCGGGACATAAGAAGCCTTAGGGGTTCAAGTGCGTCTGCGTGTTTCTCGCGCATATCCTTTGTTGGTAGTCCGCCGTGGGAATGACCCCACTTGGAGCACAAAGGGTTTTTGGTTTTTTCGCCAAACAAAAACTTTGTCGCACAACGTTTAAGCAAATCGGTAGAGATCTCTGACGATGCCCATTGAGCGCACTCTTTTGCAAAATCTGTGTCTGTTGATTTGGATGATGACGACAAAATGGTTGCGATCTGAGCGAATAGCGCCGGCTCGTTCCCCAAAAACACTTCACGCAAAAGAGTGGCTTCGTCAAAACCTTCAGCCAATTCAAACCATGCCCAAATCTCTTGTTCGGTTCGAGGTTGATCAAACTTCTCTTGAGACGACAATATATCTGACGCCAACGCATAGACATCTTCGCTAAGATACAAAGCGACTTGATCAATAATTTTTTGGCTCGGACCGTCTGATATGTTCTCAAGAACGTCTCGGAGTATCTCTTTGGACGTTCGGTCATCCAGTTCGCGGTACTGTGGCGATACTCCCGCCTCAAGTGGGAAACGCCGCAAAAGCCCCCCACAAAACGAGTGAATGGTTTGGATTTTTAGCCCGCCCGGCGTCTCGATTGCGCGCGCGAACAACGTGCGCGCATGGCGGATAAGTGCATCATCCAGGTCCGTATGGGGACTGAGTTTTGCCACCTCATGCCGCAGGTCTGCTTCGTTCAACATAGCCCATTCACCGAGCCTCTTGAATAAACGGTTTTGCATCTCAGATGCTGCGGCCTTGGTGTAGGTGAGACATAAAATGTGCTGTGGCGGCGTGCCCTCTAATAAAAGGCGGGTCACCCGATCTGTTAGAACCTTTGTCTTTCCAGATCCCGCATTTGCGGCCAACCATGTTGATCGATCCGGGCGTGCCGCGGCCAATTGGCGCGCGGTGGCTTCATCAGGATGGCTCATTGCATATCCTCACCACTTGCCGTGTCTGCTTCTGTCCACTCTTTAAACCGCGAGAGCAGATCGTAGTCGCTGCGAAAGCTATTAAATTTTGGAGCACGTCGCGCGGTATATCCCGTTTCCGGCTTGTCATAATTTGAGATGAGCGCAGTTAGTTTTCTACGGACGTCTGCGACAATGTCAGCGTCAATATCGATTTGCGTCACCTTCAATTCCTTATCCAGACCAAGGTAGCTCACACGCCGCACGTTCCCTTGGGCGATGTCATCGAACGAGCCATCCTGCAAAATAAGCGCCTCTAGAAGAAGCTGAATACGAAACGTCTTTGCGTCCTTCTGGGTCGGCGGGATTGACGCTTTGTAATCGAAAATATGGTAGCCACCGCCATCCATCCGATCAATTCGATCCGCTTGGCAGGTCAGAGTAAAATCAATATTTGAGAGAACAATTCGTCCGTCTTTTTCAAGCCCGACATTGCCGCCAGGCGCAAGCCTCTCAACCTCACGAGATGCAAGGCGATGAGCGATTTTTTGCATGCGGGAACGCCAAATGCGCCGCTCTGTGGGCCAAACAACAGTTTCGTTCAACACCTCGTCTGTGAGTGACAAAAGCCGCAATGCGGCATCTGACCCAGTTTCTCCAGACACGTATTTGTCCACAAAACGCTCCATGATATCGTGGAACGCATTCCCGCGATCTCGTGGGTCGGGTGTCGTATTGAGTGGAGCAAGTTTGTAGAGCCCCAGAATTTTACTCGCATAAATTGCGTATGGATCTCTGATGAGCGTTTCAATGCGCGTGACGGAAAGGGAGCGAGGCCTCGCGTCTATTGGCGGACGCGGGGAGGGTCGTTTGGCCAGTTCCATTACATCGCGCGCCGGATCGGGCTGGTCTAGTAGCGTCGCCCATTGCGTCCACTGTACGCCGCGGGCGCGCATATCGCGTAGCGCCTGCATCCCTTCATCGCTCATTCCATGCAGTAAATTGGTGAGACGGATAACCCACCTACTTGGGACAGTTTCCGCCTCGGCGTCACGAATGGCGCGAGAAATGACGACTTCGCGCGCGCCGAATGCCTGTTGGAAATCGTGGGCGGACAGGCCTATCATCTGTTCTGGTGACAGTAGGCCTGCGTCTTTTCGCATTTCGCGTGAAAACCATGGATCGGGTTTTGGTTGCGACGGCCAAATTCCATCATTCATGCCACCAACAATCACAAGATCTGCCTGAAGTGAACGTGCTTCTAACGTCCCCCAAATCATAACATTTGGGTGCTTTGGTGTCGGATCACGCGACATGGCTCGCCCCACTACAGCGCGAAACATGTCGTCGAATTCGAATGGGGTCATGTCCGCACCCCACTTTGCCTCGCGCATAAGCTCGTCCATGACGCGGCGCATTTCACGCCCCGATAGGTTGTCCCAAAGTGGGCTATCGTCAAATCCAGACGGACCGCTCGCAAGGCCGCTTGCCAATGCCATCGCATGATCAAGGTGGGCAGAAAGAGATCTCGTTCCTACACCTGCCGCCGGTGCCAAAAGATCAGAGATCCACATGGCCCACGCCATGCGGTCATCCATGTCATTGGAGGCTTTCCCTGCCTTTTGGGCCCATTCAATCATTTTGTCTTTGGTGGGAAACGTTACCGATTTGCGCCGAAGATATACTTCAAGTTGCCTCGTCCAAAGCAGGTGGATACCGCGCTTGCTTTCATCTGCGATATTTCCGCGTGCGACCAGTGGATGCTTCAAAAGAACGATCATATCTTGAGCGGTAATCTGACGCCCGAAAAGGTTTGAAATCAAACGAAACAGGCGTCCTGCGGGCGTTTGGTTCAACGGCTCACCGGCGCTATCATCGGGGTCAATGCCCCATCGGTCCAACATGGCACAGACTTGGCGCGCAAGGTCGCGATCAGGCGTGATGAGTGCCGCACGCGTCCCGTCCTCGGCCGCTTTGCGTAAGATTAACGCAACAGATGTTGCTTCGCGTCTCGGATCTTGGGCTTCGATCAAAGTGAGGCTTTCACAGGCTTGCAAAACGCCTTTGAGTTTTGGGCCTTCCGTCATCCAGTCGTCTGTAACTGGGGCAGGACGTAGAGCTAAGGACAGTATCTTATTGCGATCTTCACTTGGCGGATCCGTCTCAAAAAATGGTATTACATCGCGTTTAGTTAAGCCAAGATGTGTCGCAAGTCTGACAATGCGCTCTTGTGGGTGATCTTGCATTTGACCGTAAATTGTGGGATCTGCCAGTCGGTCCCACACATGTTGCGGCATTTCGAAATCTACGCCGGGTTGAACAACGGCACCTTGGGGCAATCGTGCTACCAATTCCATAAATCGCGCTGTGGTTCCGCGTGAACCTGTCGAGCCAACGACCAAAATAGGATGAGTTGGCTCGGATTTCGCCCATAGGTCACCGAGCCGGTCAACCACCGTCCTCATTCGCTCTTCGACCAGTGGGGGAATGTCTGAATCGCGATCGTAAATATCTTTTACAATTTTTAGAAACTCGAGGGCTTCGCGCCAATGATCCGATGTATTTTCCAACTTCAGATTTGAAAGTATGTCGTATGTCACAGCCTCGTCGTGCATTTCACCAAGTAACAGAGCAAGTGTGTCAGCCAACCCATAAACCGCAGAGCGTTCCGCAAAATTGGGGCGATTGTCTAGAAAGTGAGCGACGAGCTGAGACAATTCCAATCTTAAGCGTAAACCCGAAACGGGCATTCGCACGTCGCGAAACCTAAAGTCATTACTCAATTCCGTGACGAGGCGAATGCGTGGCAGTAATCGCGTGGTCCCATCATCAAACGCCGCAATCAGATCGCGTTTCATACGCGATGTATTAACGAAAACTTCTGTACGCGCCAAAAGCTCAGGTGCGTCAGACCCAAAACGGCTCAAAATGCCTTCCTTAATCGCGCGCGGAAAATCGATTCCGCAGGCCACCCCAAAGAGGCGAGGCTTATCACTTGGTTCAAACATTGCCATGATCCTTTAGGGCAGATTCGGCAATTTCGATGCCTTTGGGGTGGCCGACGTCGCACCATTGACCATCAAATTGCGCACCAAATATGCGCCCCTTTTTGTCTAGCGCGTCCCAAACTTTATTCATGGAAAACGCTGTGTCTGCAATTTCTTTGACGGCGTCCAATTTAATAATTTGAAGACCCGTATAAACCAAATCGCCCCCGCGGTGAATTCGGCCGTCAGCGTCAATATCGAAATCACCCGACCCAAGATGACCGTGTGTTTTACTCAAGTGAACAGTGAGCAAGAGCGCGTCCATAATATCGGGATTCCATGCGCTCCGTAATGCATCAACCGCGCCGTCACCGAGCCAAACGGCATCAGTATTCATTGTGAAAACGGCATCACCATTGAAGAGAGAGGAGGCGTTCTTTAACCCTCCGCCGGTCTCCAAGAGATCAGGCTCAAATATCGTGGTAACGCCACGTATGGCGAGGTGTTGTTCGAGAGATTCAGGCAAATAGTGAGTGTTTGCGACTCGGGTGTCAAAGACGTCGAAATGTGCCAGCGCGTAATCAACGAGTGGACGCCCTGCCACGTGAATCATCGGCTTTGGACATTTTTCGGTTAAGGCGCGCATCCGTGATCCGCGACCCGCACAAAATAACATTACATCGTTGGGACAGTGCCGCATTTATCTCTCAATACTTGCAAGTTTTCCGGCGTTGGAACCGGTAGTGTTTCGCATACGACTTTTCTCAAGGCAGCAAGGTCGGGGTGTTGTAGGTCCGACATCAAATGTGCCCAAACGCGCGGGATCAAATCGACATAGTGCGGCTTTTTAAAGTGAAGCGACATGCGTGCGAAAATCATCAAAATCCGCATGTTGCGCTGAGCCGAACAAATAGCAGCACCGCGATCAAGTTCGCTACGATCTATTTCTGCCACAACCGAAAAATGTGCCATGGCTCGTTCTCGCACGTTTGTAGATACGTCCCGGCGCGCATCCTTTAGGAGTGAAACGAGATCATAGGGGGCATGCCCCAGCATTGCGTCTTGGTAGTCCAAAAGCCCAACACGTTTTAATTCCGTCCGCTCAGGTAGCCATATCAGGTTTTGTGCATGAAAATCGCGCAAAATCGTTGAATGTCCAGAGCCCATGGATGCCACAAGCGGCTCCAATTCGGCATTGCACGCCTCCACCACACCAGCCGTCTGATGGTTGGTAAGTGCGTCTGCGTACCACCGATAGCATGATAGGGCGAGATCCGTCATCTGGTCGGCGTAATCCGGCACTTTCTCGATCGGGTTAGCGTGAACGAGCTGCGCCAAAACCTCGACCGCTGTTTTATACAGTGGCCACTCCAGAGACGGATCAGAATTGCAAACTTGATCAAAGAGAGTGTCGCCCAGATCTTCGATGATTAAGAATCCGTTGGTCTCGTCCGATGCATATGTTTTCGGCGCAGAGAGCCCGAGATCTCCCAAGTACGATCCTACGTGCAAAAATGGACGCACATCCTCCCCGTATTCAGGGGGTGCGTCCATGAGCATGGCGCTTTGCCGCGTGTTTGTATTGACCAAACGGGTGTAACGCCGCCGAGACGCATCTCCCGCAAGTGGCTGCCATGCGGCGTTTTTCCACTCCGTTGCATCTACGAAGCTTCTCAATAATTCGGTGCGCTCTATCATATGGAAATTCTATAGCCACCCGCGCGGGATACAAGCGGCGAATAGTCGTCGACGTATCGGGATTGACCTGAGCCCCTAAAGTTCCTCCAAATTTGTGTAGAGTCCGCCCAACAAAAGGACGGACAAATGAAGGCACGATTTACGGACGAACAGATCATTGGGATGATCAAGGAACAGGAAGCTGGTGAGAAGACCGCTGATGTATGTCGGCGGCACGGGATCAGCTCAGCGACGTTCTATAAATACAAATCGAAGTATGGTGGCATGGAGCCGTCGGATGCGAAGCGATTGCGTGCGCTTGAAGACGAGAACGGCAAGCTGAAGAAGCTTTTGGCTGAACAGATGCTCGACAACGCGATGTTGCGAGACATCAATTCAAAAAAATGGTGACGCCTGCTGGGAAGCGGCAAGCGGTGGTTCACCTGTGCGAAGCGCACGGTGTGAGCCAGCGGCGGGCGTGTGATGTGCTGCAAATTGATCGGTCAACGGTACGGTATCTGTCGCGTCGTGGCGATGATGCTAAACTGCGGGATGCCATCAAACGAGTTTCGAGGGAGCGGCGTCGGTTTGGTTGCCGCCGTATTCACGTGATGATTGCGCGGGAGGGCTTTGAGGTGAACCACAAGAAAGTGAGGCGCATCTACCGTGAAGAGAAGCTGCAGGTGCGCCGCAGAGGTGGCAGGAAGCGCGCTTTGGGCACAAGGAAGCCGATGGTGCTTCCGGATGGCCCAAACCAACGCTGGAGCTTGGATTTTGTGTCTGACGCCCTGACAGACGGTCGCAGGTTCCGCATTTTGGCAGTCGTTGATGACTTCAGTCGCGAGAACTTGGTTCTGGTGGCCGACACATCACTGTCTGGTCACCGTGTTGCACGTGAACTGGACAAGGTGATCGCTGAACGCGGCATGCCAAAGACGATTGTGTCGGACAACGGAACTGAGTTCACCAGCATGGCGATCCTCAAGTGGGTTCAGGAAACTGGTGTTGATTGGCACTATATCGCGCCCGGAAAACCCCAACAGAACGGCTTTATCGAAAGCTTCAATGGCAAGCTGCGAGATGAATGTTTGAATGAAACGTTATTTGGCACATTGCGCGATGCCCGCAAAACGCTTGAAGAATGGCAGGAGGATTACAACTGGCGCAGACCACATTCAGCATTGGGCAACCTCACCCCGATGGAATTTTTGCAAAGAAAGGCAATGGACAAGATGGCGGCCTAACGCCAAAGATTTAACCCCAAGGACTCCGCACAAAGCTGGAGGAGACTTGGGGCTCAGGTCAGGATTCATTGTTGTGAGATAGCAAGAGAACCGAAGAAGCTATGGACCAAGAAACCGACGAACTCCATTGATGTGTTGGCTTGGTCCTAGGTTGCGGATGCTGTCCATTTTTCACACCACTTTAGATTGAATGGCAACGCCTCGTTTAGTGCACCACGAATTCCGCATGCAACGCTCCCGCGGCCTTGATGCTTTTTAAAATATCTATCATGTCGCGCGGCGAGACGCCCAATGCGTTAAGGCCTGCAATCACTTCAGAAAGAGAGGTCCCGTCATCAATTTCGGCAAGGCCGATCCCTGGTTCCTCTTGGATGGCGGCCTGAGTTCGAGGCACCACGACTGATGTGCCATCCGTAAATGGGTTCGGCTGCACGACAAGTGGTTCCTCTTGGATGCGCAGCGTCAAATTTCCCTGACTGACGGCCACGCGTGAAATTCTAACATCTTCGCCCATGACAATTGTACCGGATCGTTGATCCACCACAACGCGCGCTTTGCGCTCAGGTGTAATCAGCAAATTTTCGACGATTCCCAAAGCGTGAGCAGGGGATGGCGTGCGTGTCGCGGCGATATCCAACTGAACGGTACCTGCGTCTAACATACGCGCAACACCTCTACGAAACTCTGCATTGATCGCAGTTTCGACCCGTTGCGCAGTGGTGAAATCAGGCTCCCTTAACGCCAATCGTATAGTTTTCAATGAGGCGAAATCAAACTCGATTTCCCGTTCGATCCGCGCACCCGACGGAATAACGCCAGCCGTTGGAACGCCTTGTGTGACGGCCGCGCCATCGCCGGCGGCTGTGGCACCTCCTGCGATCAACGTTCCTTGGGCTACAGCGTAGATCTCACCGTCTGGTGCTGTGAGGGGCGTCATAATCAACGTCCCCCCCAAAAGGCTTTTAGCATCTCCAATTGCGGAAACAGTCACATCAATTTTCGATCCCGTTCGCGCAAATGGCGGAAGGGTTGCGGTAACGAAAACGGCCGCCACATTCTTGGGTCGGAATTGTTCGCCCGTCACGTTCACGCCTAGTCGTTCGAGTATATTGGACATAATCTCTTCAGTGAATGGAGAGTTTCGTATCCCGTCACCGCTACCATCGAGGCCAACGATCAAACCGTAGCCAACCAAATCATTGCCGCGTACGCCATCAAACTCGACAACATCTTTCAGACGAATAGTGCTCGCACTTGCGGCGAGTGTGGTTGCGAAAAGTATGGCGAGAGTAGCTGATAGGAATCTATGCATTAAATGTAGTCCGATAGCTTAAGGTTAGAAAGACGCGCAGTTATTGTGTACATCATTTCAAGTTGGGTTTCGGCTTGGGTCAGTTTGGTTGCTGAATCGTAGATATCAGCGGACACAATTTCTAGTTTGGCCCGCTCTGTTGCGTATTGTTCGGCTGTGTTGCGTACAGACGCCGCTTCGATCTTGGCTTCTTGTGCGCCGACGCGTGATGACAAAAGCTGCATCTTTCCGCTTGCCCCGTAAAGGCGCTCACCAGCTGTTTGCATAAGCTTGGCTTGTTCAGAGAGATCTCCGGGTAACGCGCCTTCTGACACAAGTGCGCCTAGTACGAGTCCCTTTAATGTGTCTCTCACCCCTTGATTAGAGGCGGTAGTGTCAAAGTTTGCGGTTTCATAGTCGTTGAGCACAAAGCCAGATTTTGGTGAGGCCGAGCCTTTGTACATCGCGGTATCATAGCTGCCGCTACCTGGCGCGAACCACGCGTCAACAGCAGTAATAATTTCGTCGGCCGTAGTCGCCCCGGCTATTGCCGTTTGAATTTCAGCCATCAAGGTTTCGGAGCTTTGAAGCGGTGTAGTTTGTGTGGCCGCGCCACTAAATAGCGCTCGTCCACCAGCGCGTGTATTAAATGCGTATACAACTGAATCGAGTGTTGCGCGTGTCTCGGCGCTGGTGATTTCCATCGTCGCCGAGTTGTTATATGTCGCTGAGTTGATTAGCGGGGCTGCGGCATCGTCCACGTGGCCCGCGACAGACCCCAGAACGTTTTGCATGGACGACGCGAAAAAGACGGCATCATCCACACCGCGCTGATAGCTTTCTATGGTGCGCAATGTGCGTTCCATACTGGCTAATGGTGTGAAGTTTCCGCTTAAAGACTTGCTAAGCTCTGCCTTACGTCCGCTCGCAATTTCCATGGAATAGGTTTCTAGGTTTGTTTTGGTTTGGTTCACAAGAGACATGCGTCTGAACACCGTCGAAAGATCACCTATGGTCAGCGAATTCATGTTCAGATCCTCATCAATTGATCGAATAATGCTTCGACCGTTTCGATAACTTTGGCATTTGCAGCGTAGGAACGTTCAATCACGAGCAGCTTTTGGAGCTCTTGGTCGGTATCCACGCCGTTTTCGAGTTCAATGCTTTTAAGTGTGGCTTGTTGGGCGCTTGCAAAACTCAGATCGCTTTCTGAGGCGAGACTCGCCGTCTCAAAGAAGGAAAATAAATCTGAGGATAGGCTACTGCTGGAGCGTTCAATCGCTGAAAAACCACCCGAGGCCGTCGCAATCCCACTTTGCAGGTTTGCAAGCATCGCTTGAAGGAGGCTGGCATCGCCCGCGTCTCCCTCGCTCGTTGCGCCCAACCCATCTCGTAGATGCCAAAGTTCCCCTCCGTTTCTAGGATCAACTGCCGTGTTGACCGAAATCCGGTTCGATAGTCCCAATTCTTCGGCCGGATCAAATGGCGCATCATTGTCTGTAAATAATCCGGCCATACCGGCGGCAAGTGTCGGATCCATGGACGGATCTTCGAACCGTGTCATTAAATCTCTCGTAAAAGCATCGAGTTTGGTCTGTGCTTCAGGCGCGAGCGTATCGCGGATTTCAAACAGGCCGGCCAGTTGACCGCCCGCAATTGGCCCCTTGTCGGCGCGGGTTGATACGGGTTGGCCATTGATCGTCAAGCCCGACAAAATACCGGGATCAACACTCATATCAGGTGTAATTTTCCCAATGGGCGTAAAGTCTACTGTTGCAGCCTTTGATGAGACTAGGATCGCGCCACCCGGAGAATACAATGAGACCATACCGTTTTCCCGCTCAACTTCTTTGACGGGTATGATTCTAGAGATTTCGTCGATGATGGTCTGGCGCTGATCAATCAGGCCACTTGCATCGTATCCCGACGATACATTTTCCTGTATCTCGACGTTCATTGTTACGACCTTGGATAGCGCACTTTGGAGTCGGTCAACGGTGTTCGAAATGTCGCGGTCTGCGTTCTGGCGAACCGATGAAATCGTATCTGCCGCTCGGTTTATCTTATCCGCAAGGGCCGATGCAGAGTTGGAGACTTCGTACAAGTGCGCATCCGATTCCGGATGGTTTGAGGCCTCAATAATACTTGCCTCGAGATCTACGATAAGTCCGGTAATGGACCCTGAATCATCTGCCTGTCCCAGCGCACGAGAAATCGTATCGTGGTAGTCAACACGTGTACTTTCCAGTGCAACAAGACCGTCTGAGATACGGCGCTCACCCATGACCACAGGATCGGTCATCCGGTGAACCGACACAACAGATACACCGGATGCCTGACCTCCTACTTGACGTGTGCCCAACTCAATTTCACGCCGTCCGTATCCCTCGGTCATCGCATTCGCGACATTTGAAGAGACGACGCCCGCAGCACGCGTTGTCGCGTTTAATCCTGATAGGGCATTGGATAAGGCATTCGTGATACTCATGACGGTCTCGTTTCAATTCAGGTTACCTAGATCAACGTTAGCGTTTGATGTTGGTTGTCTCCTGTAGCATTTCATCGACGGTTTGGATCACTTTGGCATTCGACGAATAGGCGCGTTGCGTTTGAATGAGATCGGTCAATTCGCCTGCTACATCCGTGGTCGATCCCTCGCGCGCATAGCCTGCTATGGCACCCGTTGGCCCATCACCTGCATCCCACAAAAAGAAAGATCCAGAATTTGGAGAAACTTGATAGGTTTGGTTGTTGAGTGAGATCAAGCCATTGGGATTGGGGACATCAACAAGCGGAATTTGATAAATACGGCGCGTAAATCCTGTGTCGTATGTCGCGGTCATATAGCCGTTATCATCCACTTCAACCGATGTCAGGTTACCGACGGGGGAGCCGTCTTTGGTGATCTGCGTGGGCGCAAAGCTATCGGAGAGCTGTGTCAGTCCATTTGTGTCGCCGATTTTGCCGATTGTTGCTTCAATTGGTCCACCAGCCACTTCGAGGGCGAGCGTACCTTCAGTATCGTTATAAATGGCTGTTATCGGGCTATTAGCTGTTGGAGTGACCGACGAAAGGGTGCCGCCAGCACCACGAGAGCTATCGAAAACGAGAGTGTATTCGCCGATGGTGGCGCCGGTTTGTGCGGAATCAGTAATCGTCATTACCCACGTATTGTCGGCCGCTTGAGGCGTAAACACGATATCGAGAGATTCAGATGTCCCTAGGTTGCCGAAATACTCTACCGAGAGTGGCAATGGGTCAGACGCATCTTCGGCGGGAAGGTTCACGCCGAGGTTCATTCGTGTTGTTGGGTCGCCAGCCGTTTGGTTGGCGTTGATCACGATTGGCTCCATGCCCGACATGGTGTCGCGCGGGAAGGTTGGAATTGTTCCATCTGCATCCGCAGGCCAACCCAGCAAGACCAAGCCGGAGTCCGTTTTTAAAACGCCGTTGGCATCGGTGTGAAACGACCCCGTTGTGGTCATCAACATAGGTTGATCACCAGACTGAGCATCTAGAGACACTTCTGTCGTCACCGGAAGCATTCCGCGGCCGGACACGGCGATATCGGTTGCGTTGGATGTGGAAATCAATGCGCCTTGTTCTTCGACGAGGCGTGATGTGAATGACCGGACACCGCCAGCGGAATAGACGCCCGCTCCGGCATTACCGCCAATTACAAATGATTCAAATTCTGTGTTTGCTCGCTTGTATCCGTAGGTGCCCGAGTTCGCGATGTTGTCGGAAATCGTAGCTAGACGCGTGGCATTGGCGCTAAGGCCTGCAACACCTGCATTGAGCGAGGAGGAAATGGTCATTGGGAAGCGCCTTTCTGATGCTTGGACCTATGCTGGCCCAAGCATGCACACTTACTCTTAACAGCTACCTAACATCTAAAATCCGATCTATTTATTGATTGGAAACTCTCGCAAGAGGATGATCTCAACGCGGTTGTTTCTAAACGATATCGGGTTGCGCGTGACGGGTTTGCGATCGGCGTATCCGGTAACGCGTTGAATACGTGTCGTCGGTGTTCCCTCAGCTTCGAGAAGTAGTCGGATTTGATCCGCGCGGCGCGTCGATAAGTCCCAAACTGGATTATCTGCAAGCACCAAAGGTTGCGCGCTGACATAGCCCGTGACAGCAATTTCATTTTTCACAACATTAAATACACGCGATAGCATCGACACGATGATGGTTGTCACCTCGGTCGGTTGATGTGTTTTCGGCTCGAAAAGCGGTTCACTTTTGAGGTCGTGAATCTCTACGATGAGACCCTCGTCTGTCACCTTTGTCACAATGTGACGAAGGGCAGCCTCCGCGGCCATGCTTTCGCCGCTGAACGCGGACAGCAATGATTGCACTTCGTCAAAGGATTTGGCCTCTTGAATCACGGCCTCTGCGTCACCCCGCTCACCCGCTGATGCGCCTGTGCCGTTTTGGGAGAGTGTTTCCTCGGTAAAGACAGAATCTCCCCCGAACACACCGTCTCCACCGCCCGAGATGCGGTTCACAGGAATGGTTGGATTAAAGAAATCCGCTATCCCTTTTCTTTGCTTTTCCGTTGTCGCGTTTAGCAACCACATCAACAAAAAGAACGCCATCATTGCCGTTACGAAGTCAGCATACGCTACCTTCCAGGCGCCGCCGTGATGGCCGCCACCCTTAATGACTTTTTTCCTTTTGATGATTATCGGTGCATTTCCCTTAGCACTCATACCACCACCTCACATTTCACCCGACTCCGGATGTATCAGGCAGATATGAAAGGCGGCTTAACTTCTAAAAGTTTAGGCATTTGTCGTTTTGTTTAGGTGATCACGTCAGGAGCAATTTTGTTGGTGAATTTATGCAAATCCGAAAGAGCCAACGCAGCCCCCGTGATCGGGGACAAAGCATCCTCGACCGCCATATCAAAAAGAGCGGCGTCCGTTTCAAATCTTTCGAGATAGAGCCGAATAGTGGCACCAACAGTTCCGGTTCCCGATAGCCGGAACACGGCGCGACCGCCCCCAGAAAATCCAATTCTAATCCCTTGTCCGCTTGAATGTGATCCATCCACGGGATCGTCGTAGGCGAATTCATCGGCATAAATGACATCAAGTCCGTTGATTTTCCGCCCCGTCATCTCCGGCAATTGCGCCCGCAGCGCCTCCATCATTGCATTTGCCTGTTCCGCGTTCACATCCTCGTAGTCGTGGCGCGAATAGAAACACCTTCCGAAATCTCGCCAAAGGTCGTCCATCAATTCGGATACGGACACGCGCGTTTCAGCGAGGATATTAAGCCATAAAAGAACGGCCCATAGCCCGTCTTTTTCGCGCACATGATCAGATCCTGTGCCCGCGCTTTCCTCACCACATAGCGTCACTTTGCCCGCATCAAGCAGATTACCGAAGTACTTCCACCCTGTCGGCGTCTCATGGCATTCAATGCCAAGCTTTTCCGCGACGCGATCTACCGCCCCTGAGGTCGGCATGGAGCGTGCAATTCCCACTAGACCATTTGCATACGCTGGGGCCAAGTGCGCCTTTGCCGCGAGTAGCGCAAGACTATCGGAGGGGGTAACGTAAGCGCCGCGACCCACAATCATGTTGCGGTCACCATCTCCATCAGATGCCGCACCAAAGTCTGGGGAATGGTCAGAGTGCATCTCATCCATCAATCCCTTGGCCCATGTGGGGTTGGGATCGGGATGACCGCCACCGAAATCGGGAGCAGGTTGGCCATTGATCACCGTCCCTTTTGGCGCGCCAAGGATCTCTTCTAAAATCTTGATCGCATATGGTCCGGTGACGGCGTGCATCGCATCAAACCGCATTGTGAATCCGGATGAAAATAGCGATCTGATTTTCGGAAAATCAAACAGATGCGACATCAATTCAGCATAGTCTGAAACTGGATCGACGACCTCAACCACCAAGTTCCCCAATCGCGTCACGCCGACTGTTGATAGATCAACATCGTCTGCCGTCTGTATTCTGTACTCTAAAATAGATTTGGTGCGCTCGTAAATTTTATCAGTTACGATTTGTGTCGCCGGCCCGCCGTTTGAGCCGTTATATTTCAACCCAAAATCAGCATCAGGACCACCAGGGTTGTGACTCGCAGACAAAATTAATCCACCATCGGCGCCGCGTTTTCGAATGAGATGTGACGCCGCGGGCGTCGACAACAAGCCACCTTGTCCAACTACACAACACGCTGCGCCGTTCGCGGCGGCCATTCTCAAAATAACTTGGATGGCCGCATCATTGAAATATCGCCCGTCACCACCGACAACCAAGGTCTTACCCTCAACGCCACCAATGCCGTTGAACGTCGCTTGAACGTAGTTTTCAAGGTAGTGACGCCCTTCGAAGACCTTCGTCTTTTTGCGAAGCCCGCTTGTTCCCGGCTTCTGGCCCTCGATCGGTGTCGTGGTAACAAGTTCAATGGTCATAGGTAGATCTCCTTTGATCCACAACTTAACGCCTAGAGCGCGGAATACACGTGATATTTCACCCTTATTATGGTGAAAGGTCGAGAGTGAATTCATGTAAATGGTAACTGGTGCCGGTGATAGGACTCGAACCTACTACCCCATCATTACGAATGATGTGCTCTACCAGATGAGCTACACCGGCACCGTTTTTGCACGCGATCATTGATCGTTTGCGAGACGGTCTTTAGCAACTTATTTTATACCTGTGTAGCCCTATTTTTTGGCGTCGCTGTCTTGTGTCTCTGACGGCGCATCCGCGACGATTTCAGCATCAACAACGTCAGCTGTGTCCACATCGACTGAAACAACGTTGTCGGCCGATGCAGGTGCGCCGACGATCATGGGCAACATCTCTGTTCCGGCGGGCATGGCCACCTCGGACTGCGATGGTTGCCGCCAGCTCAACGTGTCAAACCCGCTGCAATTTCCGCATACGGGGGCCCATTCGGTATGAACAGTATTGCAGTTGTCACAAATCCATTGAGGGCCACGGGGGGCGGTAAGGGCGCGGGTCAGCCACCCACGAACCACAACGTCACTCCCGCCCTCGCCGCGCTCGACAGCTGCCATGATCGTCAGGCTACGAGACGTTGGGTTGATTTCGGCCAAGTCCCCAAGTGCGCGGCGGGCCGCCGGAAAATCCTCATTGGCAATTTGAAGTTCGGCCAAAAGCATTTTCGTTTCAGGATCGCCCGTGTTCGCCTTTGTAAGTGCACCAAATCGCTTGAGGCGCTGCGCCGGAGTTTCATCGGGCTCAATTCGCGCAAACGCTGCCGCCAGATCGGGGTGCGGTTGAACTTGCCATGCCTTTTTCAAGATGCGCGTGGCCTGTTTTGAATTTCCATTTTGCACAAGATTATCAGCTGCCATGACGGCCGCAGGAATGAGATCGGGTGACTTTTTATTGGCTTCAATAGCGGCTTCGCGTGCTTCAATAGATGCGCCATCGTCCAAAATTCCCTTAGCTTCCGACAGGGCCAAAACCGCATCTCTGCGTTTGTGGACATCGCGGGGAATCGCGCCATGCTTGAGCTTGGCGGACAGAGTTCTGCGCGCGGCGGACCAGTCGCCTTTATCCGCTTGCAACTTTAGCAAAACGTCCTGTGTTTCGACATGCTTGGGCTTGATCGCAAATGCCTTTTCGGCAAGCTTAAGGGCCGTGTCCGTATCTCCAGCATCCAGTCGCTGTTTCAGGATGCCGCGCACGCCAACAAAGCGCGTCCGATCATCCGACAAAAGGCGCTTATACGTCTCTTCAGCTTTGCGCTTGTCGCCCACTGCCTCAGCGGCTTGAGCGGTTAACAGATTGGTGAGTTCTGGTTTGCGTAGATATTTCTCTGCTTTTGCGGCTTTTGACATTGCAACGCGCCCCTCGCCAGAGGCTAGGGCCAACATTCCGTCTGCTAAGGCCTCAAAGCCTTTACGCTCACGATTTCGATCAAAATACCGCGACAATGCCGTTTCATCTCCGAGGAGAAATTTAACAACAGCAAGGGCGAGCCCGATCACCTTCATGATGATCCAAAGCGCGACTAAAAGCGCAACAAACGCAATCACAGCCTGAAGTGGGCCGAGTGCAATTTCATACCCGCCAAACGCAAGCTGAAGCCCCCCGTCACTTTCAAGTAAAAGAACGCCGCCGTAGGCCAATGCAGCCACGATAACAAAGAAAATAACTATTTTTACAAGCGACAGAAGCATTCTTGCGCCTTTCTTATTGACCAAACATGGATTGAAGCGCGTCGGTTACGGCCACACGTGCCGATGCCTTTTCGATCCAGTCCGCCATTGCGGTGCGACCCGCATCCGGCAAATTCTCAAGTTCTGACAGGGCAGCAGGGAAATCTGCGTCTGTCACCTTCGCGCCGGCCCGTGACAAGATTGCGTCAGCACTATCACCGTCTTTTGGATCCAAGGAGCGTAACCCTAGTTGCGTGCGTGTAAACGTTTCAAACCAACCTTGTGTGCCCTCGTCATACGCGGCACGCGCTGATGCGGTTAACGCCTCACGCGCAGCAGGTGCGAACCCATCTTGTAGAACCGAAATAGCCGCGACACCGGTTTCTGACGCCCCCTCAATTGCTGCGGGTATCTCGATCTCGATACCTGTCAAAAGATCGGCGTAGGGATTTCCGGAATCAATCGCTGCCTTTAGGGATGCGAGCGCGGTTGCTGCGGTTGCGGCCATTTCATCCGCCTGCGCGGACGCCTGAGCGGTTTGTAGCCGCGACACTTCGTCATTGAGCAAAGTGCGCATCTGTTCCAACTGACGCTCATATGCGGCGGTTGCCTCGGGCGACACGATTGCCTCTTGTACGGGACGCGCTTCAACCGTGCTCAACCGCGCCTCGAGCGATGACAGGTTGTCCGCAAGTGGTGCGATACGTGAATTCAAATCAATTGCACCAACTTCAGTTTTTATCTGCTCTTCCAGAGATGCGCGTACACCAATCAAATCACCATCCAATTTCTGGGCGTTTGATCGCAAAGCTGTCACTTCAGCTTCCAACGCTTCAACCTTTGCCGTCAATTCTGTGGTATTGGTTCCGGGAAAAGGCCAACCGTCAGGCTTAATGAGATTGGCGGCTCCATACCCAATCACGACACAGGCTACAGCACCAAGAAGTGCGGGAACAAAGCCGCTCTTTTTAGGTGATACGGTATTTGTGATTAGGGGATCGGCCTGTGCTATGTCGTCGGTCTTATCAGGCTCAATGGTGTCGGAGAGTGGGTCATCAGTGGCGTCGATGGTAATTTCGTCTGTGGTAGCGGTTTCAACATCGCTCACCAAATCAACGTCTGCTGATACGTTCTCAACGTCAACTGTCTCGGAAACTTGGTCTTCGACGTCTACGGGGCTTGGATCGCTTGCGGACTTCTTCTTACGTGCCAACGTTTAAACCTTTCGAATCCTAACCAAAATCTTTGTAATCACAGAATATAGCCTAGTCAGTCTCACTCCCCGCCTCAAGGCTTGTTCACGCCAACTGCGATGCAATTGCCTTTTGCATGCTTGCACCATCGGGGTGTTCGGCCAGAATTGTAAGGGTTGGCTTAGCACCCGTCCACGCATGCGCCGTTGCCTCTGATATGGCAATAATCGTTATGTTAGCGTTAGACTTTGCCAGACGGGCACCGACCAAGGCGGCGGATCGGGGCGAGTATAAGGGGACAATCAGATGACGAGCCGCAAGGATCTGTGCGTGGGTGCCCTGTGACCAATTGACCTCCTCTTGATCATACACAGCAAAAGATCGCACCTGAATACCGGCATCGTTCAGACGGATTTCGACATCACCCGCCGTATGGGCGCCGTGCAGATGAATAAGAGGGCTGATATTCTCGCGTTTGAGAACCTCGATCAAATCCTCAGACGCCCCATGCGCCGACACTGCGTTTAAACCCGCAGCCTGTGCCGCCAATTTGGTGGCATCCCCAACACAATACGCGGTGAGTGTGGGGAAAAACTGCGCGGCACAAGCAACCGAATGGCGAGACGTCAAAATGACACCCTTGTACGTGGAGCCGTCGAATTGAGGGGCAAGGCCCACAATCGTCATTACGGGCGCGATAATGCACTGCGCCACTAAGAGTTGCGATGATAGCCGTTGCGCCAGTTTTTCCGCATCTTCGCGCGGACGTGTCAAAAGTACAGTGGGCTTCAAAAGCGTGTCCAAAGATTGTAAGGGTATGGTGACAATGATACCTCCCATATCTAGTTGAGACAACCATTGCGAAAGGTGGCGTTGCATGAGCGAACTTGTGGTCATTGGCGCGGGCGCATTTGGCACGGCCCTAGCTGTTGCGATGTCGCGGGACGGTACGCGCGTGTCCTTATGGGGGCGAGATGTGGGTGCAATGGCGGCGATGCGGGCCTCTCGCATAAATCCCCGCCTCCCGAATGTGAAATTGCCCGATGAAATCAATGTGACGTCAGACCTTTCAGACATTAGAAAAACGGGTCCGATTATAATCGCAACGCCAATGCAAACGCTTCACAATATGCTGGACCAAATTGACGATCCTTTGGCGGGGAGGCCCGTCATTGCGTGCTGTAAGGGCATCGATTTAAAAACCCATCAGGGACCGTCAAAGCTAATTTCAAACGCTAAACCTGACGCGATTGCAGCCGTCCTTACGGGTCCGAGTTTTGCCACCGATATTGCGCAAGGATTGCCCACTGCGCTCACGCTCGCGTGCGCAGATGAGAGTGTCGGGCTTGCGCTTCAACATCAATTGTCCAAGCCGATGTTGCGCCTATACCTGAGTGGCGATGTGATTGGTGCCGAGCTTGGCGGGGCGTTGAAAAATGTGATCGCCATCGCTGCGGGCGCCTGTATCGGAAGTGGATTGGGCGAAAGTGCGCGCGCCGCCCTCATGACACGCGGCCTTGCCGAGATGTTGCGGTTTTCCAATCACTTCGGTGCGCAGACTCAAACGATGATGGGGCTATCCGGCTTTGGCGATCTGGCCCTTACATGCACATCCAACCAGTCACGGAACTTTCAATTTGGCGCCGCATTAGGTCGTGCGGAAGCCTTTGATAAATCCGTCACCGTAGAGGGTGTAGCAACTGCTCAAGCCGTTGTAGAGATAGCGAAAGAAACAGGCCTCGACATGCCAATCTCGCACGCTGTATGCGATATTTCAACGGGCAACACCTCTGTGTCCGAAGCTCTCCAATCCCTTCTCGCAAGACCGCTCAAAAAGGAATAAATCATGAAATTCGCTCTGTTTTGCAAAGACAAATCTGGCGCCCTTCCCATTCGTAAAGCCAATCGGGATGCCCATCTATCCTACATTGACGACAGTGGCGTCGTTGACCAAGCGGGTCCATTTTTGGATGAGGCGGGAGAGATGTGTGGATCGCTCGTCATTTTAAATGTCGACACCATGGACGCGGCTCAGGCATGGGCGTCCAACGACCCCTATGCCAAGGCGGGCCTCTTCGAGAGTGTCTCTATTCAAGTATGGAAAAAGGTGATCGGCGCATGAACTATTGGTTGTTCAAGTCTGAATCAGACGTTTGGTCATGGGACCAACAAGTGGCAAAAGGCGATGAGGGCGAGCAATGGGACGGCGTGCGCAATTACCAAGCACGCAACAACATGCGCCAAATGCAGATTGGCGATCTTGGCTTTTTCTATCACTCTCGCGCCGAAAAAGAGGTTGTTGGAATTGTAACGGTTTGTGCCGAGGCACATCCGGATAGCTCGATCGACGACCCGCGCTGGGAGTGCGTCGATATCAAGGCCGTGCGACCGTTCATATCTCCCGTTACACTCGCCATGTGCAAAGACGATCCGCGTTTGGCTGAAATGGTCTTGGTCAACAATTCGCGTCTTTCCGTACAGCCGGTTTCGAAAGAAGAATGGGAAATCGTTTGTGAATTGGGCAATACCGCGCCGTGAACATCGGCCTGAGTTGACCCATCTTGGTGAGGCCATCGATCGGTATTGTCGGCCTCGCCAACAACCGTGATTTGAATTTTAATGCGCGACCAAGTCTTTTTAACGGGTTTCATCGTGTTAAAAAAATTGGAGGGTCCCGACCCCCCGGAACCCTCCACCACCCCACGTGCTCCCTAAGCACACACGTGTTCGAATATAAGGTCCGGTCCATCCTGGTCCGTAGTTAGACATTACCTATTCGCGCCAGTTCGATCAACGCGCAAGTAATTGGCTTTTCATTCAAAAGCGGCCTTAGTTTGAAACACCCTTTTAACATTTGGGCCCTTAGCCATAGACAAAGGCCGCAACGCGGTATGGTTGCGGCCTTGTTTGTTCGTCGAACTGGTGGGGTTAGCCGTAGATGGCTTCTTTTCCGAAATGCTTTGTCAGCATATAATAGACCACCGCGCGATATTTATTGCGCTCCGATTTTCCGTAGGTTTCGATTACTGAATCAATTGCGCCAGACAGGTCCGCGCTTGCAGATAGCCCCAGTTTTTTGATCAAGAAATTGTTTTTTATGGTCTCAAGTTCGCTGGCTTGAGATCCTGCAACCGTCGACGCATCGGCATTATAAATCGCAGGGCCACAACCGATGGTTACTTTCGTTAAAAGGTCCATGTCGGGGGTCATGCCGCATTTGTTCTTTAGATCATCCGCGTATTTCGCGATTAGATCATCACGTTTTCCCATAGTCTTCTCCCACCAAATTTTGGATCAACATCCATGTACACGAACCGCAACAGCGGTTCGTACAAAAGGTTAGACGCTGAAAAGCGGGAAACAAAGGGTTTTTTGAGATAAATGAAAAGCGGCCGCCCAAACGGACGGCCGCAAAAAGTCACATGGTTGGGCGCACTTTAGTAGCGATAGTGCTCGGGCTTAAATGGCCCCTCAACTGTCACGCCGATATAATCCGCCTGTTCTTTTGAAAGCTCGGAAAGTTTCACACCAATACGAGCAAGGTGCAATCTGGCGACTTTTTCATCGAGATGCTTTGGCAGGATGTAGACGTCATTGGCGTAAGCATCGCCATTGGTCCACAATTCCATTTGCGCCAATACCTGATTGGTAAAGGACGCGGACATCACAAAGGACGGGTGGCCCGTCGCGTTGCCGAGGTTCAAAAGGCGCCCCTCAGACAGCAAAATCAAGCGTGCACCAGAGGGCATTTCGATCATGTCGACTTGGTCTTTGATATTCGTCCATTTGTGATTGCGCAGCGAGGCCACTTGGATTTCGTTATCGAAGTGACCGATGTTGCCGACAATCGCCATGTCTTTCATCGCGCGCATATGTTCGATACGGATCACGTCCTTGTTGCCCGTGGTGGTGATGAAAATGTCTGCGGTGTCCGCGACATCTTCTAGCGTCACAACCTCAAACCCGTCCATCGCGGCCTGAAGCGCACAGATGGGATCGACCTCGGTCACTTTTACCCGTGCACCTGCGCCGCGCAAGGATGCCGCGGAGCCTTTGCCCACATCGCCATAGCCGCACACAACCGCCACTTTGCCGGCCATCATCGTGTCGGTGGCGCGGCGGATGCCGTCCACGAGGCTTTCTTTGCAGCCGTATTTGTTGTCGAACTTCGACTTGGTCACCGAGTCGTTCACGTTGATCGCGGGGAAGGGCAATTGACCCTTTTTCACCAGATCATACAGACGGTGAACGCCTGTAGTGGTTTCCTCGGACACGCCGACAATCTGGCCACGCATCTTGGTGAACCAGCCTGGAGATTGCGCCATACGCTTTTTAATTTGAGCAAAAACAGCGACTTCTTCTTCCGAGGTCGGGACTGCGAGGAGTTCTGTTTCACCCGCCTCAACACGCGCACCTAGCAAAATGTACAGCGTGGCATCGCCGCCATCGTCAAGGATCAGGTTCGGGCCATCTTCAAACTGGAACGAGCGATCAAGGTAATCCCAATGCTCCTCGAGCGACTGACCTTTGATGGCAAATACCGGAATGCCGGCTTCGGCAATCGCGGCCGCTGCGTGATCTTGTGTCGAGAAAATGTTGCACGAAGCCCAGCGCACATCAGCACCAAGCGCCACGAGTGTTTCGATCAAAACAGCGGTCTGGATCGTCATGTGCAGGCTGCCCACAATGCGCGACCCTGTAAGCGGTTTACTTGTTCCGAATTCCTCGCGCAGCGACATGAGGCCCGGCATTTCGGTTTCTGCGATGTCGAGTTCTTTGCGACCGAAAGCGGCCAGAGAAATGTCTTTTACGATGTAATCGTTGGCCATTGATGCGGCTCCTGCGTGTGTCTGGTTTTGCGTGCTCATAGCATTGCAATTACGTCCTTACAACGCAGGTGGATTTATTTGGGGTTAAGCGCGCATCATTTCTTGGTATGCATAGCCCGATAAAAGTGAATTTAAGGCGAATCCACATGGCACAAGCACGCGCATGGCAACGGATGCTTTCGGGACGGAGGCTTGACCTTTTGGACCCGACCCCGATGGACATCGAAATCGAGGATATCGCACACGGGCTTGCGTTTGTGGCCCGTTGGAATGGTCAAACGCACGGCGATTTTGCCTATTCTGTGGCCGAACATTCCATTCTGGTCGAGGCGCTTTTTCGCCGTCTTTATCCGAACGAACCGATCAAATGGCAATTGGCGGCTCTTTTGCATGATGCCCCTGAATACGTCATCGGTGACATGATTTCCCCTGTAAAAGCGGCGGTTGGGGATGGGTACAGCGCACTGGATGATCGTCTTGCGGCGGCTATTCATATCCGCTTTGGCTTGCCTGCCAAGGTGCCGCAGGCGATCAAGAAGAAGATCAAGAAAGCAGACCGCATTTCGGCATGGTTGGAGGCGGTTCAGATCGCGGGATTTTCCATCGCGGAAAGCGATAAGTTATTCGGCAAGCCCGATCCTGAAATTATTGCGGGGCTGAGTATCATTTTGCGCCCGCCAGTTGAGACGCGAAACGCCTTTACCACGCGGTATTCGGACCTGATGGCGCGGCTTTAAACATTAATGTTTTATACGTCTTTGCGGCGCGGGGTTTAAATACATTCACACGAATATGGCGTGCTGTTTAACAAATGCGAAAGTGAGACAGCCCCTAGCGCGGCGATCGTTTTGCCAAAATGCGCTGCAATGTGCGGCGGTGCATGTTGAGGCGGCGCGCAGTCTCCGATACGTTGCGGTCGCACAACTCATAGACGCGTTGAATATGCTCCCAACGTACACGGTCCGCTGACATTGGGTTTTCTGGAGGGGGTGGAAGCGCATCGCCTGTGGCCAAAAGCGCGTTGGTGACGTCATTGGCGTCCGCGGGTTTGGACAGGTAATCTGTTGCACCGATTTTTACCGCAGCGACCGCCGTAGCAATGGCACCGTAACCTGTGAGCACGACAATGCGGCTGTCCGGGCGTTTTTCGCGAAGCACTTCGACAACATCCAGGCCGTTTCCATCTGCAAGGCGCAGATCGATCACTGCATATGCTGGCGGGCGAGCCGTTGAAATTGCCTTACCTGCCGCGACTGAATCCGCCGTTTCAACTTCGAAACCACGCTTTTCCATCGCCCGTGCAAGGCGGCGCAAAAATGGCTCGTCATCATCCACGAGGAGCAGTGATTTATCCTCACCGAGATCGAGTTTGGCATTGTCGGTCATTTAAAGTCCTCCACCATAAACACAATCCGGCAATCCCGAACGCATTCAATCGTCAGCATAACATAGGGGATCGCAGACTAAGGTCAAATGACATACGTCAAATACACCAATAGAGCCTATTTATCCCAAGCGTCGATAAAGCACGCTACCCGGTCCGCCATTTCGTCCGCTTCATCTTCGCGTTTGAAAAACTCGACAAACCCTATTTCGGGGAACACCAGATACGCAAACGTAGAGTGATCTACGAGATAGTATTCGGGATCGCCGTCTTGTTTTTTGAAATAGGTTTTGTAGGCTTTCGATGCCGCCTTGACCTGCTCCATCGACCCTGTCAGCCCGATCATGTTTTCATGAAATAGATCGGAAAACTCGCTGACGACTTCAACCGTATCGCGTTCTGGATCAATGGAAATGAACGCCGCCTGCGCATCATATCCGCGCTCGTCCAAAAGGCGGAGCGCATCCGCGTTGCGCATGTTATCAAGCGGGCAAACATCGGGACAAAAGGTGTAGCCAAAATAGAGCAGTGTTGGCTTTGTAAATACGTCGACATCCGTCACCGTCACACCATCGTCGCGCACCAATTCAAACGGGCCGCCGATTGCACTCGCGCCACCCGAAACCGCTGAGGCACGACATTGCGCAAACTGATCGTCGGACGTTGGTCCGAGTTGGGTCACGACAAATGTCGCACCAAGAAGGGCAACCGCCGCGACAACGGATCCAATGGCAATGTTACGCGTGTTCATGTCTCTCTCCTAGAATCAACGCGACATTGATCGTAGAGTCAGATGCAGACAGCAAGGGCTGTAGTGACGCAGTGGGGCTAAAAGCATGATTATCGCAACAGATTACAACAATGTGATGACGTCAGAGCGGCGATCCAACTGGGTGCGCTTGCGGACCTTGGTGACATTGCGATGGGTTGCCGTCACGGGACAGATCGCCACGATCATTCTTGCGACTACATTATTTGGCTTTCAATTTGACCTTGGCGGATTTTCCATTGCGATTGGCGCGTCCATCATCGTGAACGTCATCACAACATTTGTGTATCCAGAAACAACACGGTTGAGTGAACGTGGCGCGGCTATGATGTTGTTGTTCGACATCGGTCAGTTGTCTGCGTTGCTGTATCTTTCTGGCGGTCTGAACAATCCCTTTGCCCTTTTGATCCTCGCACCCGTATCGATTTCTGCAACCGCACTACGGCCCATGTCAGCCATTTTGACCGGCACCGCCGCAATTATTTTCGTGACTTTTATCGGGGTATTTCACCACCCCTTGATCCTTCCGGATGGATCACAGTTGTTGTTGCCCAACATCTTTGTGTTTGGTCATTGGGCGGCGATCCTCATTGGTGTGCTGTTTTTGGGTCTGTTTTCATGGCGTGTCACATCCGAAACTCAATCAATGTCCGAGGCTTTATTGGCCACTCAAATGGCGCTGACCAGAGAGCAAAAGCTTACTGATCTTGGCGGCGTTGTCGCCGCCGCGGCCCATGAGCTTGGCACGCCACTGGCGACAATCAAACTCGTGAGTACCGAACTTGCGGACGAGTTGGAGCAGGGTGATCTGCGCGACGATGCGCTCCTCATCCGAGAACAGGCGGACCGGTGCCGTGACATTTTGCGATCTATGGGGCAGGCAGGAAAAGATGATTTGCACATGCGCAGTGCCCCCCTTCAGGCCGTGATCGAGGAGGCGGCATCACCGCACATGGCACGCGGAAAGTCGGTTGTTATCGAGTTACCACAGGGCATGGACGGCCAGCAGCCTCATTGTTTTCGGCAACCCGAGATTATACACGGTCTGCGCAATTTGGTGCAAAACGCGGTCGATTTCGCCGCGACCACGGTTTGGGTCGATGTGATGTGGACCGACAAGGTTGTGACCATCCGCATTATCGATGACGGACAAGGATTTCCAACATCCGTGCTTGGGCGCATCGGGGAGCCATTTGTCGGGCGGCGTAGACAGGAGCGCACGCAAGCCACGCGACCCGAGTATGACGGTATGGGGCTTGGCCTGTTTATCGCTAAAACGCTTTTGGAACGCACGGGTGCCGATATTTCCTTTGCAAACGGGTCGGGGCGGTATGATCAACACCTTCACACGGGTCGAAAATCGGGGGCAATTGTAGAGCTGACATGGCCGCGTGAGCGCATTTGTCTCGCGCAGGGTGATGAAATGGCCGCACTGGGTCAAAATATTCAGTTTTAAGACATTTTGAGCGAAATGTTAACGAGACGTTAACCAGTTTTATCCGAAAGTATCATGAAAAACCCCAATGATAAATTCGGACTTTGGACCAACGCATGTATTTTCAGCTCGCTCTCTTGTCCGTGGCAAGCCTGTGTATGGCTTTCATCGCAATTTACGTATCCGCCATCTTGGTCGCTAGAAAAGAACAGGCCAAACGGACGCGACTAACTCCTAGCGACGGCGATACCGCGTTTTTGTTTGATGAGGAATTGCTTGTCGATGCAACTGCGGAAGCCCGCGCCATCCTTGCGTCGACTCCTGCGTCAGGCTCCGATTGGTCGCGACTTTTGTCTGCTTTGATCTCTCAGTTCCCCGATTTGAAATCCCGCATATCAATACTGGCTGACGAGGAAAAGCTGACGATTGAATCGCGCAGCGGGCAAGCAACGCTCTTTTGTGAATGGAGTCGTGGCCTAGCGCGGATCAGCCTAAGGAGCCGCGCAGATGATGATCATCTGTCTGAATTTGATCGACATATCGTTCATGCGATGGAACAAGAACTCGAAACATTGCGCGCGACATCAGAGAATGGACCACTTTTGATATGGCGCGAACATGTGGACCAAACCGTCACTTGGGCCAACACCGCGTACTTGACCCTAGCCGATGGGTTCGAACCCGATGATGGCGAGGCCAGTTGGCCCCCACGCCGCCTCTTTGATCTTGAGGGTCCAGCACAGTCAAACGGCGCCACCGATGAGCCGAGTGATCCCAAAACGACCCAAGCTCCCGCGCGCGCAAGTGTCGTCATGCCAGACAATACAACGCTCTGGTTTGATCTTTATACGAGCGACCAAGACGATGGGATGTTGGTCACAGCCGTGCCTGTTGATGCCGCTGTCCAAACAGAACAAGACCTTTCGGACGCGACCCAAACTCTCACGAACACCTTTTCATATCTCACAACGGGCTTGGCCATATTCGCCCGCAACCGTAGACTTACACACTACAATCCCGCGCTGGCAGACCTTACGGGCCTGTCATTGGACTATTTGGCGCAATCGCCGTCTTTGGTGGAGTTTCTTGATAAGTTGCGCGACACGCAAATGATGCCCGAGCCACGGGATTATAAATCGTGGCGACAAAATGTGTCAGCGTTGGAAACACAAGCACAGAGTGGAACCTTTGAAGAGACATGGACCCTCACATCTCAGGTGACCTACCGCGTTACAGGGCGACCATTGTCAGATGGGGCCATCGCCTATTTCTTCGAAGATATTTCGTCTGAGGTGTCATCGTCTCGTCGTTTGCGTGCACAAACGGAAACAGGTCAATCGGTCTTGGACAGTTTGACGGATGCAATTGCGGTGTTTGAAAATGACGGCCGCCTCATCATGTCCAACACCGCCTACGCCGTGCTTTGGGCTGTTGAGGACGGTGATGCGATGCACGATGTGGGCATCATAGAATCCGCGCGGCTTTGGCATTCAAAATGTGCACCAAGCGCTGTTTGGACGGACATCAAGGACGTTGTCGCGGGTGAGTCATCCGACACCGCATGGTCAGGCGTTGCCCGCCTTTGGGACGGTCGTCGGTTGCAGTGCTCTGCATCCCCTCTCCCGAGTGGGCAAACCGTGATCAGATTTGCCACGGATGCGGGCGTCGATGCGCTATCACATTCATCACCAAAACCCGCTGATCCCCATTACGTCAAGATGTGACTGCGTGGATTGCCGCCACGATTGCCGCCACGATTGATGGACAGCGGTGGCGGGTGGATCGCCACTTGCAGTCATAGAGTTTCGACAAAAGAGCAGATCAAAATAACAACCGTCACTTACCTACATATAGCTGCGGACCAACGCGCTTGCGAGTAATGACCATCCGTCCGAGACGACGAAAAACGCGAGCTTGAACGGCAAGGATACGATTGCCGGAGGCACCATCATCATACCCATCGACATGAGGATCGCCGAAACAACAAGGTCGATGATCAAAAACGGCAAGAAGACGAGAAATCCGATTTGGAATGCGCGTTCGATTTCAGAGAGCAAAAATGACGGCACCAAAAGGGATAGATCGACATCATTTGAAAGAGCAATCGGATTTGCGGGATCTTCGCGCAGTTCTGCCAAATTCGAAAACGTATCCGCACTCACACGACTGACCATAAATCTGCGAAATGGGTCTAAAACTTCTGGCAAAGCTTGCTCGACGGTGAGGGCACCGTCCATGAGCGGTTGAACTCCCTTTGTCCAACTTTCGGTAAACACAGGATCCATCACGAAGTAGGTTAAAAATAGCGCCAGACTTACGATAAGCATGTTTGGCGGCGACTGTTGTAGGCCGATTGCCTGTCGCAAAATCGACAAAACCGTCACAATGAACGGAAAGCAAGTCACCATAATTGCCAAACCCGGGACAAGGCTCAACAGCGTTATCACAACCATCAACTGGATAGAGCGCGCGGTCAACGACTCGGCTCCGTCGAAGGACAAAGACAGCTCTTGTGCACTGGCGGAGGACACCATCATGATGATGACTGTTGCGAGCGCGATTGTGGCCCCAAGTTTGAAATATTGCATGTGGATTACAGCTCGTTCTTGATGTCGGCAACTTCAGTGAGGCGCACGGCAAGTTGGCCCGTTGTATCGCCTTCGACTTCTTGAAGTTCGCCGCGCGCGATCAGTTTTTCGCCGACATAAAGTTCGACGGGATCCTCAACGCGACGATCCAATGTCAGGACGCTATCGTTTTCGAGTTTGAGAAGATCACGGACGAGAGGGTGCGCTCTTCCGACCGTGACTTTAATCTCGATAGGAACATCGGAAAACGGGTTCGGGCGGGGTGTGTTGGGATCATCAACCATTGACTATAGCGTCCTTGTTTAGTGTGAACGCGGCATCTATTGCAGCGCGTATTTTTCCGATGGCTCCATCGAGATCAATTTTTCGTTCTTTGGTTCCGAGGCGCAAAAAGACTTGTCCCTCTGTTAGGCTGGGTTCCTCGACGATTGTGACGGCCATTGGCAGGCTGCCGGTCAGAAGCGCCGTGAGCGCAACTTTGTTTGACGGGCAGATCATGATTTCCACGGGACTGTCGGAAAGGCTGTCGGCAAATGGCAGGATTTCATCGATAATTGATTGTCCCAACGTCTGTGACACCAATTCGGGAAGCACCTTTTCGGTCATTTCGACCAACAAAGGTTCGAGTGATTTGATGATGTGGGATCGCGCCTCGTGAAAGGTGAAACCCAAATCTTGCAAGTTGCGTTCGAGTTCCGCACCGATTTTTGTGCGAACGGACTCGTCGGCTGCGATGGCATCGTCCCACCCCGCTTTGTAGCCCGCCTCGTACCCCGTTGCGCGCGCTTGCTCTACGGCTCGAAGGCGCTCGCGCTCTTGTGTTTCTTGTTCTGGGGTGACGGACTTTGGCGTGTCTCTTCGACCTGATCCAAAATCTTCGAAAGGGAATAGGGATGACATCAGGCCGTTCCCTCCGCATCTTCAATCCAGCTGCGCAGAATTTCGACTGTCTCTTCTTCGCGATCTTCGATCAACTTTTTGAGCCGTTTTACAGGATCGGTCGGCATACCAAAGTCCTCACCAAGATCGAAGTCGGACACAACGCCAAGGCTCGGCAGCTCAAACCCGCCATCGTCCATGCTATTGGTGAGCGCGGGTGGATCGAAACTCGGGCTTTCCAATGCGGGCAGAGACGTATCGCCAAGGGGCTGATTTTCGGAAACAGGGCTTACCAATGCGGGCACCGTGACGGGCTTGGCAAGAATAGGACGCACAACAAATAGCCCAAGGACAAGAGACACAACGGTCAGGACGGCGAGCTGCAAAATGCGCATTATATCAAGGTTCGCCAATGTGAAAGGCGACGGGCTTGCGGCTGTTCCTTCGACCAGAACGGGCTCGAATTCCATGGACCGGATCGTCAAAGAATCGCCGCGCGCTTCGTCTAGCCCGATTGCAGAGGCCACCAGTGCCTCGAGTGCGGATAGCTCGTCATCGCTACGTGCGCTCCAAACGGCCGCCTCTGTTTCAGGGTCTAATGTTGTGATTCCGTCAATAAGCACAGCAACTGTGAGGCGTTTGACCGCGCCGGGCATGCGTTGTAGCTCGCGCGTTGTTTCGGACACTTCATAGTTAATGCTCTCGCGTGTTTCAGAATTGTTGGACGAGGCATCTCCACCGTTTGCGGCGTTACCATTGGGGAGGTTGGATGCAACAGTAACCGCGCCGTTTCGCGTATCCGTTGATGATGTCGTGCGCTCTTCGGTTTGGGTACTGATGGCGACACGCGTGTCCGGATCAAAGCGGCGCTCAGTAATCGATTCGACATCTGTCACGGGTTCGACCGACACCTCGACAACGGCGCGCCCTTTGCCCACACGTGCCTCCAAAAGGCGTAGCACGTTTTGACGCAATGTTTCCGCCTTGTCAGAGCTTTCGGGCAGTCCGGAGAGTGGATCATCGCCGGAGATAACAACCCCGCGGCGTCCGTCAATGACAGAGACGTCTTCGGCCGATAGGCCTGATACCGCAGATGCGACGAGGTATTTATACCCCTGTGCCTGTTGGGTAGACACGCTGCCAGAAATAGTCGTTACGGTGACGGAGGCGGTGGCGGCGGTCCCGCGCGTGAATGGTGACGACGATGGGTTGGCAATATGAACGCGCGCGGCGCTGATTTGGGGTGACGACACGATGGTGCGCGCTAATTCGCCCTCTTTCGCGCGCCAGTACGCCGCATCAAACATCTGTGCGGTCGTCCCAAACCCCGATAGCGAATCTAGCAGCTCATATCCTGAGGTCGAATTTGCCGGCAAACCCTCGGACGCAAGCACCATGCGCAATTGATCTCGGTCGGTGCTGGGCACAAAAATTGCTCCGCCTCGCACCTCATGAGCGATACCGCGCTGTTCGAGTGCCGCGACGACTTCCCCCGCTGCGGAAGGCTCTAAACCTGAATAAAGAAGCGTAAAACTTGGTTGGGCCGCAATACGTGATAGTCCGATCACCGCAGCAAACATCAAAATGGTTGCCCCGATGACGATGGTGCGGCGACGCGGATCCAATGCGGTCCAGACAGAAAGTATCTGCTGCAAGATTTCACTCCTTGTTTCTCAAGCTTCTGCGTTGAGTGCCCCTAGAAATGATCGAACAGCCTTAACAATCAGTTAGCTTCATTCGGTTTATATCGGTCTGGATGAAAGATTCGGAGTAACGCCGATGGCTGATGACGTGCCAGATGACGAAGAACCAAAAAAGAAATCCAAACTGCCCATGATTATTGGGTTGGTGTTGATGCTTGTACTGGGGGGTGGAGGGTTCTTTGCCGTCTATACTGGCATGCTTTTTTCGCAAGAAACGCCAAGTGAATCGCATGACGAGGCCGAGGCGGAAGTGGTTGACGAAGAACCGCTTCCCGATGTCGCATTCGTGCCGATTGACCCGTTGATCATCAACCTCGACACACAAAACGGCGCATTAAAACACTTGCGGTTTCAGGCTCAAATCGAAGTTCCCGCCAAATATGAGGCCGATGTGACCCTCATTTTACCGCGACTTGTCGATATCTTGAACGGCTATTTGCGGGCGGTGGATGTGTACGAACTCGAAGATCCGACGGCCCTTATCCGCCTTCGATCTCAGATGCTGAGGCGCATGAAAATCGCCGCAGGAGAAGAGCGTGTTCGTGATGTGCTCATCATGGAATTTGTAATTAACTAGGGATGTGAAAATGGAACTAATCGCTGACATCTTGATGATTTGTGGCACGTTTTCTGTGGCCATTTATTGCATGGTACTCTCGCGCCGTTTGCGCAGCTTTACCAATTTAGAGAAGGGAATGGGGGGCGCTATCGCCGTTCTATCGGTTCAGGTCGACGACATGACCAAAACGCTGACCATTGCGCAAAAATCTGCGTCTGGATCCGCGGTACGGCTTCAGGATCTTAACCAGAAATCTGAACAAACTGCCAAGCGGTTGGAATTGTTGATCGCATCCATGCACGATCTTCCGGATGTTGCCCCGCCGCCAATGGTGCAGGCCGCGGCGACCGCACATGTGGCTCCGCGCGCAGATGAGACCGTGACGCAGAGCGGCGATGATTCCGGTCAGGTTGTGTCAGAGGCGTTTTTCTCTAGTCGCCGCGCCCGAATGGAGGCCGCAGAATGACCAAGGAAAAGCAAAAAAAAGAGGCCAAGCCCAAGGTGAAAAAACGATCCTTAAAGGCGGGACGTGGCGCACTTTTTTTGTTGTCCGCCGTCTTGTTTGCCTCTGCGAGTGTTCGCGTTTTTTCCGGAACAGGCGCCGCTATCGCCAAAGAAGTTGCTGAGTTGAGCCAGAGCGAAACACCTGTGGTGGCACCGGTCGACCCGCTCGCATGCATGGTTGATGAGGATCTGGAGACGTTGATCACAGCGTTGCGGCAACGTGAGGATTCCGTGGCGCAAAAAGAACTCGAAATCGAAGAGAAACTTGCCGTTGTCGACGTTGCGCGCGTGGAGATTGAAGAGAGCTTCAAGGCGTTGGAGATCGCCGAATCGCGATTGGCCGCAACTATGGCCGTTTCCAATACCGCAGCCGAAGATGATCTTGCGCGTCTTACATCCGTGTATGAAAGCATGAAATCAAAAGATGCCGCTGCCCTATTCCAAGCTATGGCACCGGATTTTGCCGCTGGATTTCTGGGTCGTATGCGCGCGGATGCCGCGGGTGAAATTATGGCCGGACTACCGCCAGAATTTGCCTACACGGTATCTGTGATCCTGGCAGGACGAAATGCCAACGCGCCAAGCGAGTGACGACAGCGGAATCTTAAGACTTCCGTGTCAGATTGCGGATGAAATCAAAATTTAGGCAGGCATTGAACACATGATTGGTATCGTTGGTATTCTGGTTATCTTCGTCATGGTTTTTGGCGGCTACATCTTGGCGGGCGGCAAGATGGGCATCATCCTAAAGGCGCTGCCGTTCGAGTTTATGATGATCGGTGGCGCGGCTGCGGGTGCCTTTCTCATTTCCAACGATATGGCCGGAGTCAAACACACCCTGAAAGACATGGGAAAGGTTTTTAAGGGGTCGAAATGGAAACATGATGACTACAAAGATCTGCTATGTCTTTTGTTCGAGCTGATCCGTCTCGCGCGTCAAAACCCGGTTGGATTGGAAGAGCACGTTGAGGCGCCCGATGAGTCAAACATTTTCACCAAATACCCCAAAATTCTGGCCGATAAAGAGGCTATTGCTCTTATTTGCGATACACTGCGGTCGGCGTCGATGAACTATGACGACCCTCATCAAGTTGAGGAGGTGTTGGAAAAGCGGATTGAGGCAAACCTGACTCACGCCTTGCACTCGCCACATGCGATGGCCGCCGTTGGTGATGGTTTGCCCGCGCTGGGGATTGTGGCCGCCGTTCTTGGTGTGATCAAGACTATGGCATCAATCGATCAACCACCTGAGATTCTTGGTAAAATGATTGGTGGCGCGCTTGTTGGTACGTTTTTAGGAGTGTTCTTGGCCTACGGTTTGGTCGGGCCGTTTTCTGCAAAAATGCAAAGTGTGATCGAAGAGGATGGACATTTCTATCAGCTTATTCGCGAAGTGTTGGTGGCCAATCTGCACAACCACGCGACCAATATCTGTATCGAGGTCGGTCGACAAAATACACCCGGCCACCACCGTCCCAGTTTTTCGGAGCTAGAAGAGGCGCTAAAAGAAGTGAAGACGGAGGCGGCATGATTAGAGCGCTCACCGTCCTGTTTTTAGCGATTTCAACCGTTTGTGCTCATGCGCAAACGGTTACATTGCGTTCGGCTGATCATGCGGGGTTTTCGCGGTTGGTGGTCGATCTTCCGTCCGGCACACAATGGACGTTTGGGAAATCCGGTGATCCCTATGAGTTTCGGTCGGGAATTGATGATCTGACGTTCGATGCGTCCAACGTCTTTGTGCGGATGACGAAAGATAGAATTACGCAAGTGATCCCAATGGATCGCGGGCGCCTTCAGGTGCGCATTGCCGAGACCTATCACGCCGATGTTTTCGAGCTGCGCGATGGCCAAATTGTGATCGATATAAAGGATGGCGATCCCGATCCGAAATCCGAGTACGAGGTGGCTCTTGAACCATTTCTCACAGATGTTGTGCCACAGCCGCCGGTTGCGTCAAACAGTGCCCCCGCCGCAGATGCGCCAACGCCAACGCCAACGCCAACGGTTGAACGGTCACGTACAGGCGAATTCGATTTTGCGGGTCTTGGCCGGTTTGGTCGCACGCAAATTAGTGATGTGACCGATAGCGTTCCGCAACCAGACGAGCCGCAACCCGAGAAAGTTACGGTTGCTGATGTGGGAGATCTGGCCGCGACTAAATTCGATCGTGACGAATTCGTGCGGCAGTTGGAACAAAACCTTATCGAACAAATTGGGCGGGCATCGGCCGACGGGCTTTTGGTGCCGGCCCTTCCCGATGTGGACAAGACCGAACGCATCATTGACGAGGCGAAAGGAAATGACGCGGAGCCTGACACACCTGTTGACGTTGATGTCGCGCAACCGGAGGTGCCTACCGAAACTGACACCCATTTGAAAATTGAGTCTGCCACAGATCGTGCGCAAAAAACGGCCGAAAAGCCGCGTCGAAATTTCGCCGTGGACGGGAGTGAATGTATCGCGACGACCCGCCTTGATATGGCGACGTGGGGATTGCCACTCGACGAGGAGTTTGAACTTCCACGATTGAGGGCGCAATTGATCGACGAACTTGACGTCCCGCGCCAAGAGGGCGTTTTAGACCTCGCGCGCTATTACCTGTTTCTCACCTACGGCGCCGAGGCAAAGTCTGTCCTTAGATTCCTTCCCGAGGAGGATCCAGATTTACCGCTTTTGTTGGTTCTTGCCGACATCTTCGAGGAAAGTTATGCGGATGAATTAGGGCCACTTTTAGATCAGCAAAGCTGCGACACAGCCGCGTCTTTGTGGAGTGTGATGGCAACGCAATCGCTGTCCAAAGGCCAAGATTACAATCGTGCCGCAATTATCGCCGCGTTCATTGTTTTACCGCATCATCTACGCCGTGTCATTGGTCCCGACCTTGCGCGTCGGTTTGCGGACATTGGCGATACGCAGACCGCCGCCCAGATCAAAAGCGTGTTCACACGTACCGCACCACTTGAGGGGACGGATGTTCTTTTGATGGAAGCATCGATCGCGGAAAGTCAAAGTGACCAAGAGAGATCTGACGAACTCGTCTTGGAGGTTGTAGAAAATCATTCGCATGAAAAGCCGCAAACGCTGATAGATTTCGTCAAAGCCCAACGAGAAAAAGACGCGCCTGTCACGGTAGAAGTGGCCGACACGGCCGAAACCATCGCCGTCGAATACCGTCATCATGACCTCGAAGAGGCGCTTGTCGAGGCGTCTATTGTCGCGCGCATTTTAACAGGCGACATTGATCGTGCACTTGCCCAGCTCAAGTTGGCTGAAACCGCCAAACGCGTCTCTGAGGAGGGCGCGGTTGATTTACGCAAGCTAGCCTTGGCGGAGTCGATAGATTCCCAGTCCGATGATGTCTTTTTGAAAGCTGTCTTTAGGAACATTGATTTCATGGAGGCGCACATGAAAGACGATGCCTCTTTGGGTGGTGTTTCGACGCGGCTTTTTGACCTCGGGTTCGACGATGCCGCCCAACGTCTCGGAAATGCTATGCCACAGTCTCAAGGGGAAAGCGCCACGGACGATCATCGCGCCTTGGTGTCCGGAGATTGGACAGAGTTGCTAACGTCTGAAAACCCAAGCTACGCGACCCTCGCCAAGGCTGTTGTTGCGCAGCCATCTATCCTGACCGAGACGCCGCGCGCGCCGGATTTGGTCGAATTAGAAACGCTCCTGACAGATATCAAGTCGAAGCGGGAATCCGTTCTAGAGCTTCTTTCAAAATAGCGGTCGATCCGCGACCGTGGTTACCATTTGTAAACGCTCGTGGCGCTACAACAGGGTTACCAAAGAAAGAATTTCTGGTGATGCAAAATGCAAAATAGGTGCCCTTGCGCATGGTGTCTGGCGATGACGCCAGCGCAGATGTGTGAATATGGATCTCATGCGATCGACGTGTCAATGCGTCAGGTGTGGGAGAATCGCGCGTGAATTTTTCCCTGAAGTCTATGTTTAGCCCGACCATTTTGCTCGCCTTGGCCCTAATGACAGTGATTGTCATGATGGTTTTGCCAATGCCCTCTTGGATGCTCGATGTCGGCTTGGCCGCGAGTTTCGCCTTGGCCATTTTGATCTTTACCGTAACTTTGTTTGCCGAACGCCCGTTAGATTTCTCGGCGTTCCCCACTGTTTTACTCGCCAGTTTGATGCTGCGTTTGTCACTAAACGTCTCGTCGACAAAGCTCATTATCGGGCAGGGTCACACAGGCACCTCTGCGGCTGGCCATGTGATCGAGGGCTTCGCTAACTTTGTGATGGGCGGCTCGGTCATACTTGGCCTTGTGGTCTTTATCGTGCTCTTGATCGTGAACTTCATGGTCATCACCAAAGGTGCGGGACGCATGGCCGAGGTCGGCGCGCGTTTTGCGTTGGATGGGATGCCCGGCAAACAATTGGCGATTGATGCGGACATGTCTGCGGGCGCGATTACCCATGCAGAAGCCAAAGAACGCCGTGAACGCGAACTGGCCGAAACCACATTCTTTGGCTCATTGGACGGTGCGTCGAAATTTGTGAAAGGCGATGCGGTTGCGGGCCTTTTGATTACCATGATGAATTTGGTCATGGGGCTAGTGATCGGTGTCGTATCCAAAGGGATGCCAATTGGCGAAGCCTTTGAAACCTATTCTATTTTGACAGTGGGCGACGGGCTTGTGAGCCAGATCCCTTCTGTGATCATATCAATTGCCGCCGCATTGCTATTGGCAAAAGGTGGCGCAAACGGTTCGGTCGATATGGCGCTTTTTGCGCAGCTGGGACGTTACCCGCCAGCTTTGTTCACCGTTGCCGTTTTACTGGCGCTTTTTGCCTTTGTGCCAGGATTGCCATTTGTGCCGTTTATTGTTGGTGCGATTGGATTGGCGTGGGCCGGTTGGGTCGTGAAAAAGCGCGCGGATGATTTGGGAAAAGAGACCGCGAAAACCGACGAAGCGGCACAACCAGAGCGCAGTGAGTCGCTCGGTGATATCCTTGATCTCGACGAAATTCATGTCGAATTTGCCACTGATCTTATTCCAATGGTCCTTGACCCACAGACGGGGATCGACGCGCGCATCACCAATATGCGCAACCATGTCGCGACATCATTTGGGTTGATCCTACCCGAGATCCGCCTGACCGATGATCCATCTTTGCCGTCGGGACGATATGTTGTGCGCGTTCAGGGGGTCCAGCAAGTGACGGACACCCTACGTCAGGAGAAAGTTCTCGCACTTTTGGGGGGCGGCGAGGCGGGTTTACCCTTGGGCGAGGACGTGGCGGAGCCAGTGTACGGCGCGCCCGCACGGTGGATCGAACAAAGTGCAAAAGACGATTACGCGATGCAGGGTTGTACGGTTGTGACGCCAACGGAGGTGTTGGCAACCCACCTTTTGGAAGTCGTCAAACGTAGTTTTTCGCGCCTGCTCACAATGAAATCCTTGCGCCGTATTCTTGATGAAATGACCAACCTGTCGGATCGCACGCGCGCGGACGCCAATCAGCGCCTTATTGATGATTTGATACCCGATAAGGTTCCGATGGATATGTTGCTATCTGTGCTGCGCCTGTTGTTGGACGAGCGTGTTTCAATTCGCAATATGCCGCTCATTCTTGAATCAATTGCCGAGGCGCGTGGCGCGCACGCGACCCCCGAAAGTGTATGCGAACACGTTCGTCAACGATTGGGGTTTCAAATTATTTCGGAAATCCGCCGCGATGATGGAACGTTGCCTTTGTTGCAACTCGCACCGGAATGGGAACAAACGTTCTCATCCTATCAAATCGAAAATGAACGCGGGCACGGCGATATTGCGTTGCCGCCCGACCAATTCAATAAACTGGCCAAAGCGATGGCTGATCGCATCGCAAAGGCAGGGGAAAACGGGATATATCCTGCGGTTGTTACGTCAACGCCGCGCCGCCGTTTTATCCGGACGGTATTATCGGCGCAGGGCATCCAAAACCCTGTGTTTTCTTTCGATGAAATCGGGGTAGATGCGCGCCCATCTTTGGTTGGTTTGGTCCCTGCGTAATGGAGTACCTGGAAACCCTGTCTCAAATGTCACAACCGGCGCTCATCGCCGCGTTTTTGGTGTTTGTGCGGGTGGGGGCTTCCATGGCTGCTTTGCCTGCCTTTGGCGAGCAAACCGTTTCAGTACGGGTTCGATTGGCCCTGACATTGGCGTTTACGGCAATTGTTTTTCCTGCGGTGGCGATCGACCCATTCATACTTAATACATCTCTCGTGGTGTTGGGCCCATCCATGTTGGCAGAGGTCGTATCCGGATTAACCATCGGCATTATAGTGCGTTTGAGTGTCATGGCGCTTCAAATTGCAGGTACGATCATTTCCCAATCGACATCATTGTCACAACTGTTTGGCGGTGGTGCGGTCGATGCACAGCCTGCGATGGGGTATATTTTGTTTACGGCTGGATTGGCGTTGGCGGTCACTCTTGGCCTGCATGAACGCATCGCTTTGTTGCTCATCCAGTCGTATGATTTATTCCCCGCGGGGAAGTTTCCAGACCCGCGTGATCTGTCATTGCTCATGGTCGGTCATGTGGCACATGCGTTTGCATTGGCGTTTTCGTTTTCTGGCCCGTTCTTGATCGCGTCAGTGATCTACAACACGGCTTTGGGTGTCATCAATAGAGCCATGCCACAGCTTATGGTCGCTCTTGTCGGCGCGCCCGCAATTACGTTGGGTGGCTTGATATTGCTGTTTCTTACTGCGCCGCTTTTGCTCGAAATCTGGATTGAGCACTTTTACCGCACGCTTCAAAATCCGCTTGGGATATTCTGATGTCGGACGATGATGATAGTGATAAGCAACACGAACCATCCCAAAAGAAACTGGATGATGCGCGAAAACGAGGCGAAATTCCGCGATCCACAGATGTGGCGACGGCCTCGGCATATTTGGGATTTGTTGTCACGGCGATGGCCATTGGGGGGGCGGCCCTGCAATCCACGGGAAGCGTGATGTACGGAGTTTTGGAAAACGTTGATCTGTTGAGTGATGCGTGGTTTGACGGTTCCGGATCTGCGTGGGGTGGCGGGCTTATGGGCGAAATCCTTATCTCGCTCATCCCGTGGTTTCTGATCCCCGCGGCCTTTGTTGTCGCGACTCTTTTTGCCACTCAGTCACTCGTGTTTGCGACCGATCGCATCGAGCCGAAGATGTCAAAAATTTCTCTGATCTCAAACGCGAAGAACAAGTTTGGCCGCGCGGGTATTTTCGAATTCGCCAAGAGCTTTTTCAAGCTGTCGATTTATTCGATTGTGGTTGGGATATACCTCTGGTCGAAGCTGCCGGAAATGGTGTCGACGATGTCGTTGAGCCCCGGCATGATTACCGTTGAGCTTTTGAAATTGGGGTTGGGGTTCTTTGCAATTGTCTTGGCGATCTCAATCGTCATCGGCGGTGTGGACTACCTGTTTCAGGTCAACGAACACCTACGTAAAAACCGTATGTCTCACAAAGAGATGCGTGATGAGGCAAAGGATCAGGATGGCGATCCGCATATGAAGCAAAAGCGCCGCCAAAAAGCGTATGAAATTGCAATGAACCAGATGATGAAAGAGGTTCCCAAGGCCGATGTCATTATCGTCAACCCGACCCATTACGCCGTTGCTTTGAAATGGGACCGGATGCGCGGTGGTGCGCCGGTCTGTGTGGCCAAGGGTGTTGATGAAATTGCCGCGACCATTCGCGAAATTGCCGCCGAACATGACATTCCGATCCACCGCGATCCGCCCACCGCGCGCGCTATTTATGCGGGTGTCGATCTCGGACAAGAAATCTGGCCCGAACACTATCCGGCCGTTGCCGCGTCCATCCGGTTTGCCGAAGAGATGCGCAAAAAGATGCGCGCCAAGCGGAGTGTTGGACTGTGACGCAAAAGACAAAAAAGATCGAGCAACTCAAAGACGTGGCTCAAGTGACACTGACGTTGGAGCTTGGGCGATTGGCTCAAATTCGAGCGGAAGAGGTGTCATTTCAAAGCCGTTTGGACGCACTCAAAGACTCCGCAAAACAACGCAGCGCGCAGATGCAAAGCGTGGACGATTTTGATTCAGCGATGCGTGGTGGCGCAGATGCAAAGTGGACGGCTTGGCTGAGTGACGAACGGCGGCGCGTTTTGCGTGATATGGCGACGATAGCAGAACGGCGCGAAGTTCAATTTGAACTCACGCGCCGCGCCTTTGGTAAGGTTGAAGCTCTCAAGGCCCTCGCAAAAAAGAGCGCGTCGAAACCGTAGCCTATCCTACATCTTGACGAACAATATCTGTCACGAGCACGCTTTCAATATCGTCTCCTAAAATCGCACTGGCGACTTCCAAAAGAGAGGCGCGCAGGCTTTGCATTTTGGTTGTCTCGGTAAAGGAGCCTTTGAACCCACCGATGTTGGCGTGATCAAACAGAACCTGCAAAAAGGCATCGCGCAATTTGGGTTCTTGCGCGTAAATTTTTTCGCGCGCGTTTGGTAGGGTTTCCAGACTGATTGAGAGAACAATCATCGCGGACACCTGACCCTCGTCCATGTCCGGAATCACGAATTGGTTGTTGAGTTTGACGTAGTCAAAAACGACCGCCTCCTCGGGTGTCTCCGGTGCAGCATCGTCCGAATGCTGCGGTGCATTTGGATCCTCGCCGCATGGTCCCAGTTCGGCCGCTTCGGGCGCAGGGCGCAACATAAGCCCGCCCCCGACACCTAGACCAAGACCGATGAGCGCAAGTAGGATTGGTATGAGTTTTCCCATTATAGTGCTCCGTTAGAACGGAAGAAGGATATCGGCAATTTGTTGGCCGTACCGCGGTTGTTGCATTTGAGAGATCTGGCCACGCCCGCCATAAGAAATGCGTGCGGATGCAATTTTTTCATATGTGATTTCATTCTTGCGCGAGATGTCTTCAGGTCTGACGTAGCCCTCGACCAACAGTTCACGGATTTCATAATTGACCCTGACCTCTTGGGATCCCGAGATGCGCAATACGCCGTTGGGCAATACATCAAGGATCGTCGCCGCGACCATCAGTTGTAGTTTTTCATTGCGCCGAACGGAGCCGGAGCCAGACGATGACGAGTTGCTGGAGGTGCCAACAGCGTTTGCCATTGTTGCGCCTTCGGGCAGAACTTCGTTCACGCGTTCGGGGATACCAAGCAGACTATCAATGCCCATACTTTCGGACCCTGAACGTCCGCGTGAGCTATTGTTTGAAATTTCGGCGCTCTCGTCGATTTCGATAACCACGGTGAGGATGTCGCCGCGTTCAATGGCGCGCCGGTCACCCAACAAAGACTGACGTGATGCGGTCCACAAAGAGGCGCCGTCCAGTGGCGTTGTCTTTTCAACATGCATAGGCAGTCCAGGGTTCATCATAGCAGAGGCTTCGGAGGATTCCTGAATAGGTTTAAAGTCAGGCAAACGGCCAACTTCCTCTAGCGGTGAACAGGCGCAAAGGGCCACAAAGGCGATTGATGCGGTGATGGGTTTCATTGCTTCCCTCATTGAGTTGTGAGACGGCCGACATAGACGGCGCCATTTGGACCGACGATGCCGGTGACAATAGTTTTGGATGACAAGTTCATAACGCGCACAGTGTCTCCGATGCCCGCACGACTAAGCGATCGTGCGTCCGCCGAAATGGTAAGCGAGCCCTGCGTGAAATAGAGCGGTACAATTGCATTGCGCTCTATCAGCGCTGGTGCGCCAACGTCCGTGATGCGAATGGGTCGACCCGCGTAGAGCATCCCCTTTGCCTCAAGGCCCACGGCTTCCTCAACTGAAATGAGCGTCCCTGCGATGTCGCCCCCGACCACTTTCAAATCGTCGGCTGACAGGAGCGTTTGAGCACGAATGTTTCGCGCCGCGACCAAGGTGTCTGCATGCGCGCTTGCGGGTAGGGCGAGGGTTGCGACCAAGGCTATGATGGCAAAACGGATCATCGAATGTTGCTCGTGGCCGATAGCATTTGATCGGCGGCGGTGATCACTTTTGCATTAAGCTCATAGCCGCGCTGGGCCTCGATCAATTCAGTGACTTCTCGCACGGCGTCAACAGAGCTGTCCTCTAGATAGCCCTGTCTCAACGTGCCCAATCCGTCAGTTCCGGGAATGGAGACAATGGCGGGGCCAGATGCGGGGCTTTCGAGGAACATGTTCGATCCGATAGCTTCCAAACCTTTGGAGTTGCTAAATCCGGCCAAGGTGAGTTGGCCGAGCAATTCGGGTTCTATGCGGTCGTTGAAGTAGGCATAAACCTCACCTTCGGCGTTAATGGAGATCGAGCGCGCATCATCCGGAATGGTAATATTGGGCACTAGGGCAAAGCCCTCTGATGTGACAATTAACCCGTCTGCGGATCGTTTGAGTGTCCCGTCTCGCGAATATGCGGATTGGCCGGAGGGGAGTGCGACCTCGAAATATCCCTTGCCTTCGATTGCAATATCCAAGTCGCCGTTCGTTTGGGATAGCGATCCTTGGGCCAGTTGCACTGTCACCGATGAGGGCCGCACACCAAGGCCAAGCTGTACACCGGTTGGCAACACCGTGCCGTCCGCGGCATTGATAGTCCCCGGGCGCGCCATTTGTTGGTAGTGAAGATCGGAAAACTCGGCGCGGCGCGCGTTGTAGCCCGTGGTGTTCATGTTCGCGAGGTTTTGCGAAATGGTTTCCACGCGCATTTGCTGTGCACTCATGCCAGTTGCGGCGATTTTAAGAGCTCTCATGATCGATCTCCTTTAACGGCCAAGCGTAGAGATGACACCGCGAATGCGTTCATCTTCTTGCTCGGAAAATTTCTGGCCCATCGTATAGGCGTGCTGAACCTCGATCATGCGGGTGATTTCCGTGATCGGATTCACGTTGGAATTTTCAACATATCCCTGCAAAATTGCCGCACCCTCGTAGGGTTCGACGCCGCCCTCGGTGTAAAACCGAACGCCGTCTTGGCGATTGAGCGAATTGGGGTCGGTGGGCAAATAGAGGCCAATTTGAGCAAGCGGCAAACCATCGGCGGACATTGTTCCGTCCGCCGCAACCGCAACGGATTTTGCATCTGGTGGAATGAAAATGGCGGCCCCGCCGTTGTCGAGCAACCTGTAGCCGTCATGGGTTGTCAGCTCGCCTTGATCATTGGGTGTGAACGCTCCGGCGCGGGTGAGAGCCTCGCCCTGTGGGGTTTCAATGAGGAAAAACCCGTCACCTTCGATTGCCAAATCAAACGTACCGCCCGTTGGGGTCAATGGCCCCTGCGCGTCACTGGTATGGCGGACGTCACCGTTTGCCATCGACAAGGACGGCTCGCCCGGCTCAAGCGCGGAGATGTATTCAGAGAAAATAAGCCCCTCTTTGCGAAAGCCCGTTGTCGATGCGTTGGCCACGTTGTTTGCAATGGCCTGAAGCTCGTTTTTGAGACCCGAAAGACGGGTGAGAACGGTATATCCAGCGCTATCCATCAAAAGCCTCCAATCATTGGAATGAGACGCTCTTGGAAAAAGGCGATCAGGCTTTCAGTCATGAACCCCATCGACATCCAGAACACGATCAAGATTGCACCCAGTTTGGGCACAAACGTCAGTGTCATTTCTTGAATGCTCGTCAGTGCTTGGAACAGGCCAACGCCGACCCCTGTGACAAGGGCGACCAAAAGAATGGGGGTGGATATCACCACCGACATCCAAAGTCCTTGGCGCAATGTGTCATAAAAGATGATTTCATCCATGAGTTACACCGGCATCCGTAGAATTTCTTGGTAGGCTTCGACGACTTTGTCGCGGACTGTGACGACCGTTTCGACGGCCAGTTCGGACTGTGCCAATGCCATAACGAGGGCTTGACTGTCTGCCTGCCCGACAAGGGCCGCCTTTGCGATTTCCTCGCTTTCGGACAGCGTTTGTGCGAACGACTTGGTTGCATCGACAAAGGAATTCCCTTGCATGCCTGCGTTGGGATCGGCCTTTGGTGATGTGGCGGGTTTGGTCGCTGCATAGCCTTGGTTCGCGATCGTGGAGCGGATATCCATTCTGGTTACCTTCCTTTAATTTAACGGCGCAGAAGTTCGAGCAACGAGGACGACATCTGTCGCGCCTGATCGAACATTTTGAGATTCGCCTCATAACTGCGTTGGGCTTCACGGGCGTCGGCGACTTCGAACATCAGGTCTACGTTTGATCCGTCGTAGAACCCTTGGTCATCGGCCATGGGATTTCCCGGGTCGAAAATACGGCTAAGGGCGGTGCGATCCAATTCGACAGGGCCAGTCTCTACGCCACCTGTCTTTTGCCCGTTCTGCATTTCCGCCTCAAAGGATACTGTCTTGCGATGGTAACCAGGGGTGTCGGCGTTCGCGATATTCTCGGAGACGTGGCGCAGTCGGTTTGCTTGCGCCTTCATCCCTGATGCGGACAGGGAGAGAGTTTGTGTTAGGTCAGTCATCGATTATATCCTCACCGTTTCCCAATGGATGCGCGTAAAATCGACATCGAGCTTTTGTAAACACTGAGTGCTAGCTCATGCTGGTGTCGGGTTTGCGCCGCTTTCATCATTTCCGTTTCAAGCGAGACCGTGTTGCCGTTGGGCGATGACGGGTCGGGTGAATCGGTCGTCTCAAGAAGAGGGGAATGTGCGCCAGTGTTCGTGACATGACCTGTGCGCGTTGCGCGCAGTTGTGCTGCGCCTTCCGACGCCTGAAAGGCATCCGAAAACGTCACAGTGTCACGCGCCCGATAGCCGGGCGTGTCTGCGTTCGCCACATTCTTTGCAACCAATTCTTGGCGCGCAGTGGAATGGCGAGCTAATCCGCTTGTGAGGCGAAAAATATCCAGATTTTCAAACATCGGGGCTTCTCCCGCGACTTCGTGTCAACCAAGGCTTAACCCTGATTCCTTTAGAAAGGGTTTCAGAACATGGAGGACGTGATGAAAGGGATCGGTCTGGATCAGCTCAAAGCTGAGATCGCATCAGTAAAAGCAACGCATTCTATTGGTCGTGTGGTTGAGGCCGCACGCGGAGTGCTAACAGTGACAGGGCTCACTGATGTGGCCGCCATTGGTGATCTGGTCGAGATTGGCCACGGCGCAACTGTGCGGCGCGGCGAAGTTTTACAGCTTCACGCGCATACGATCACTGTTCTTGCCGATGGTGGTACGGATGGATTGTCGTTTGGCGATCCAGTGGCGCATATCGGTAAAAATGAAATCGCCCCTGATGACAGTTGGATCGGCCGCGTGGTCGATCCGTTTGGCAAAGCGATTGATGGAAAGCCGATTTTGCGCGGCGAAACGACACGCGCGCTGCGTGCTTCGGCGCCTACGCCGACGGAGCGACGCAGTTTGGGCGCGCGTCTTGAGACCGGATTAGCGGTGTTCAACACGTTGCTCCCGATTGTTCGCGGGCAACGGATCGGGCTTTTCGCGGGATCCGGTGTTGGAAAGTCCACGCTTCTGGCAAAGCTGGCAACGGGTTTGCAAGCGGACGTGGTGGTCTTGGCTATGATTGGTGAGCGTGGCCGCGAAGTGCGTGAGTTTATTGAGCGCGTGCTTGGCCCTGAGGGGATGAAGCGGACTGTTATTGTCGCGGCAACCTCGGATCAGGCACCATTGGTGCGCCGGCGTTGTGCGTGGACGGCGATGGCCGTGGCCGAGCATTTCAGGGATCAAGGCAAGCAGGTGCTATTTTTAGCTGATTCTGTCACGCGGTTTGCCGAGGCACATCGGGAAATCGCATTGGCCACGGGCGAACCCAGTTCGTTGCGCGGGTTTCCTCCTTCAACATCGCATTTGATCACGTCTCTTTGCGAGCGCGCGGGGCCGGGTCCGGAAACGGCGGGTGATATAACGGCCGTATTTACCGTTTTGGTGGCGGGGTCAGACATGGATGAACCGATTGCCGATATCTTGCGCGGGGTGTTGGACGGACACGTTGTTCTCAGTCGCGAAATTGCCGAGCGCGGGCGATTCCCCGCTATTGATTTGCTTCGCTCCGTATCGCGCGCGCTTCCGGAGGCGGCATCTGATGAGGAAAATGTGATAATTCGCGATGCGCGTAGCTACCTTGGAACCTACGAGCGGTCCGAAATGATGATCCAAGCGGGCTTGTATACCAAAGGCAGTGATGAGCGACTTGATAAGGCGGTTGCGATTTGGCCTGAACTTGACAAATTTCTAGCCGCATCGGGGCGCGAGGGCACGAACGACAGTTTTGCACGGCTCGCAAAATGTCTCAGTGGAGCGACTGTGGCATGAGTTAGTATGAGCCGGACAGCAAAGTGAGTGCATTCGCGGCGGACGAGTATTGCGTGCGAGACGATTGAATGTCCGCGCGCACCAAAAACAGGCGTAGCATTTCCTGCCGCGCATCGGGATCAGAGAACTGTGAAACTTCGCTACTTCCAAAATAACGTTCGGTTTTTTCCCGAAACTCTGAGAGTTGTTGATCGAGGTCCAAACTGCCCAGAGAGGACGGTAGGCCGAGCGCGGTTTCAAGCGCGCTGCGCACCGCCGTATTGCCCATGACGGAATACCAGCGTCCGTTGTCCGTTGTCGATTTATCAGCGATTTTAGACAGTTCGCGGTCGAGTGACATCGCGAGCCGCATGTTGGAATCCTGATCTCCAACGGCAATTTCGAATTGCTGTTCTTCGAATTTAGCGGCGATTTCGTCGGGAAACGTACTCATGACTGTGTTGGGAACGCTCAGGTCGAACCCGAGTGCTTTGGCCATGTCATAATAGCGGGTATCGCTTAGTTTATTGGCAAGCGCGCCGTCATCCAAAATCCCGTCAGACAGAACCTTTTGGACGAAATAAATATTATCCATATCGCCGTCGAGGTCGAAGGCCCCTAGAACCACTTTTCTCAAAGTGCGATCAGAAACGAGGTCTTCGGCGGTTTTCACCTTGCCGATGTTCTCTTTGAAATAGTCGACGTCCCTTTGGATATCCGCAGATCCGCGAAAGGTTTCGATTTGGGCGTCTTTGGTGCGATTGAGAAAGGCCCATCCGGAGTATCCTCCGAATGGGACAACAGGTTGAAAGCTCATTGTAAATCGCGCGTCGACAATAGCCGCTCTTCGCGGGGGAGAAGACTACGCAACGATTTCAGTGCCTGATAGAACTGATCGGTTTGAACAGCCTCGGTTGCGAGATCAAGCAGCTTACGGCTGTCGGTATCTGTGAGCACCTGACTCAATTGTTCGATGCCGCGAAAGAGTTGATGCTTTGCATCCGTGGCATCCGCATCTCCAGACAAAACAAGCTGTGCGATGTAGCAAATGCGGCGCACGGGCGTGTTGACCTCTTCGGGGTGAATCGCATCGCGCAGCCGCAGGATATTGGCATTCGGCGTCATGATCGAAAGACGTGACCGCCGATCGCCGTTTTCAATGACCGCACCGTTGATCAGCACGCGTTCTTTCGGCCCCAGTTTTAAAACCAACCCACTCATAGCTGCGCTCCTTCGCCTTGTAGCCCGCGCATAATCGAGCGGTTGACGTCGAGAAGTGCCTCTTCGTCTGCTTTTCCGGCCAGAACTTGAGCCGTGTGATGGATGACAAACTCGGCGAGGTAAAAGATTTGCGCACGGAGTTCTTTGGGCAACGCATTGTCGCTATCGGCGACATCCGAGGCCAGCAATGTCCACAATCGACGATTGTGATTGAGCGCGGTTACAAACTTTGGAAATTCCAATTTCTTGTTTTGCGATGTTTGTTTGAGTTGCGCCGAGATGCGCGCGAAGGCGGCGTATTCGGTGCCGCGCGCGGTTCTGATCGGGGCGGCGGTGTTGGTGTAGGCCGTTCGGGCCATATTCAAAGCGTTCACGTCGGATCCTTCCGGTGACAATGAAATCTATAGCGCGGGTTTTCCGCGATGGAACTGGGGCGTCATTTTTGACGCCCCAGCCTGTGCCCTTAGCGGAAGAGCGATAGGATAGATTGCGGCGCCTGATTGGCGATGGACAACGATTGAACACCGAGCTGCTGTTGGACCTGAAGGGCCTGCAAGCGTGCTGATGCCTCTTCCATGTCCGCGTCAACCATTGAACCGATCCCTGATTTCAACGAGTCCGTCAGGTTGGAGATGAACGACGACTGAGTCTCAAGGCGTCCTTGGGCCGAACCAAAGGCGGCAGAGGCGTCAACGGCTTGGGAAATCAGGCCATCGATTGCAGCCAACGCACCCGTGGCACCCGAATCACTTGTCACGTCGATTTGCGACAATGCACCTAGGCCACCGCTAGATGCGGACGAACCTGCCGTGCCACCTGTTGCAGCTTCGGTGAAGACTTTCATCGCCGTTCCAGAGCCGTTTGTAATCGTAAGCTGATTGGCGTTCGTTCCAGTGCCTTGAGCGACTTCGTAACCATCTGTTGAGTTGGTTGCAGCACCAAAGAATGAGCTGATTTGGCTGGCTAGGTTTGCAGCAACGTCACCGGTACCATCGCTTGCCGAAGCAACGTATTCGAAGGTCCGTTGACCAGTACTCGTTCCGCCACCAGCGACGTTCACTGTCACATCATCGAGAATAACTCGAAAACTGGAACCCTCTTCAACAGCACCGATATCAAATGTCAAAGTTCCGCCAGAGGCAGTAATTGTCGACGTCGCGTTTGTACCGTCATATGTTGTGCCGGCAAAGTCGGTGTTATCCGTACCCGCCTGGATCAATGCGTTACCCGCGGCCTGGTCAGCTGGTGCGCCTGCACCGAACGAGGCCGAGGAAGTTGGAGCGGTTACGGAGAGGTTCTGACGCCCTACGGAGATGTTAGATGCTGAAACTGACCCATCTGCGGCGCGATCAAGTGATGATAGAATTTTCAGGTCGTCGGTAGACGATCCGTCAATGAGGTTGAGGCCGTTGAACTGTGCGGCACCCACAACTGATTTGATCTGTTCGGTCAGTGCCGTGATGTCCGTCTGGATTTTTTCGCGGTCAACGTTCTCTTCTTGCGCGGCAACAATCTTGCCTTTGATGTCAGTCAAAAGGTCGGTCACGGTCTCGGATGCGCTTGCGGCAACGGCGAGTGTGGATTGGCCTAGGGCAAGGCTATCAGAAATCCCTTGGAAGCCTTTGACGTCCGATTCCATCACTTTGGAGATCGCCCAAACAGAGGCGTTGTCTTTGGCGGTCGCAACCGACTTACCAGTCGAAATCTGGCTCTGTGTCGAGGACAGGTCGTTGTTGATGGATTTGAGAGTCTGGAGCGCAACCATTGCGCCATTGTTAGTCAGAATGCTGGACATAGCATTTTCCTTTGATCTGTTGGCGCGTTTTGCGCCGTAAGTTTCAATAATCGCCGATCTGGCGTTTCAGGACTGTCATTCTGACGCGTTACAGTCAGACGTTTTACGTCCGACCGTGCCACCCCCTCGGGTGCACTCTGAGGTTTGGGGCCTAAAGACTAATAGTGTCCTAAGGCGCGCCCCAAAGATGTTCTCAATTTGAGGCAAAAATCGGGCAAACCGTTATGAGTTTCTCTTCATGGTTAATGATTTGGGTGTCATTGGGGCGACCTGCCCCCCCGGACCGTATGTCTGAAACTCGGGCTTTCGCTCCTTTAGGGCGGCCAGTCGGTCGGTCACGGATCTGATTCCTTTTGACGTGGCCTCCAACAGTCGCTGATTGCGCGCGGCGAGGTTTTGCAGGCGCGTCAATTCATCTGGCGACACGTCCTCATGTGTGAGGGCCGTGAGGGTTTGCGCCTTTCGCGGGGCAAGGCGGACAAGGGTGTCGTAGTCTTGTTTGAGGATGGCGGCGTATTCGCGGTCATAAATTGCGGCCATGGTTTTGGCGGCGCGAAAGCGATCAAAAAATGACATTATTCTTTCTCCACTAGTGCTTGGAATATGTGTTCGGCCAACCCGATGCCGCCTGCTTCGACGAGTTTTTCGGCCTGCGCCTGAACGAGAAAGGATGTGAATTGGTCCTCGCCCGTGCCGCCACCAAAGGCGTCAGGCGTTTTACCGAATCCCGATGCTTTGAGCATTTCAGCTAAAAAGCCCGCTTCGAGTTTTTGCGATGCATCGCGCAGTTGATCTGTGCGCACCTGATCGGGTGTTTTGGGGGCGGGCGAAAGTGAGCCAGATACGTCCATGCCGGTTGTCTCCAATTCAATGTAATTTTTTCTATGGATACCCGCTGACGGTAAAGAAGCGGTAACCAACCCAATGCATAGTGGCGCGAACATGTTAAAAACGGATGCAAGAAATGCAGATGCCAACACTGACGCGCGCGCCCGCCGCGGAGCCGACGATAGACCGACGCAAAGCCGACGATGCCGGAACGCCGAATCAGACGGCTGAGGACAAGTCGTTTGATGATGTTATTGCGGCTACCGACGAGGCGAGACCGCGCGAGGATGACACAACATCTTTGGTTGACCAACAGGCGGTTGTTGGACGCGAGGCCGCCAATTTGGGAGCGGCGCCGAAAGTTCCGGCGCGGCATGGATTTTTGTTAGATGCGGCTCAGGTCGAGACGGTGGTGAGCGAAACGGTGGTGAGCGATGTGAGCCCATCCGAATTGCCCGTTGTGGATATGGTGGTAGGTGACGATACGCCCATCGGCCCAGACGTGGCGACACGCGGGATTGTAGGTCCGTTTGATACCGATAAGAGCGCGTTGGACGCGGCGAATGCCACACAACCGCAAGAGGCGGGTCCGGAGGTGGCATCGACATCAGGCAAGGTTGACGTGGTGACCAGTGAGGAGGGCGAGGGTGCGTTGACGACCCAAACCGCCACAGCCACTGTTGAGCGTGGAGCCGGATTAGAGACGCGAACGAGTGAGGCGACGACACGTGAGGTGATGCAAACGCATGTTGATTCGGGTGCTCGGGATGTGCCGATGGCTACACCGCGTTTGGCGACCGAAAATGCGGCGCAAACACAAGGAACGGTAGCGCCTGAATTGCCCAAAGCCGCCGAGCCGCAGACTGTCGGTGTGAACCTGCCGGCGCAGATGCGGACGCAGGAAGAGACGCCGTTCGCGGCGAAAAATATTACAGGTGATGCCATCTTGGAGGGGTCGAGGTCTGATCCCCAAACGCCTGATGTGGTGGCTCTATCAGGGTTTGGATCTGGTGCGCTGCCTAAGGTGGAGAAGGCGGGTGCGAGCACGCCAAACATGTCGCCAGTGGCGGATGTGACTGTCGGCGATAGTACGCAAGATGTTTTGGCCGACCGCACCTTTGAGGGGTCAAAGCCACAGGCGTCAGCGGCGACAGACACAAATCAAGCAACGCCAAAAGCTGCACTTGCCTATGCGCATATTCAAAATGCAGTGGATTTAAAGGCTGAGGCCGTCGACCCATCCGAGATGGTCGATTTCAGAACGGAGGGTGTTTTGGGCACGGTTACGCGTGAGGTGGCGCAGGCGTCGAATGTCGCACAGATACAGCGCACAGAATTGCCTGCTCATATTGCCGGACAGATTGCCGAAGCGGCGCGGCAACTCCCCGATCGTCCTGTGGAGATTACCCTAACGCCTGAGGAATTGGGCCGTGTCCGGCTTACATTTCAGGTCTCGGAGACGGGCGCGATGACGGTCGTTGTTCAGGCTGATCGGGCCGAAACCGCAGATTTGATGCGCCGAAACATTCACACCCTTCAACAAGATTTCGCGGCGATGGGGTACGAGGGCAGCAGCTTTGAATTTCAACATGGCGGCCAAGGAGACGCATCGGCCAATAGCGGACGCGGCGACTCACGTGGCGCCACAACAGATCAACAAGATTTACGTGATGCCGATATCGCAGCCACCACCGTTCAGCCCCACCGCGTCTCGCTAAGCGAGAATGCCCGTGTTGATATTAGACTCTAAGGAGCACTGACATGACCGAGATTTCCCAATCAATGGCCGCAACGACAACCACCGCAGCCGCACAGTCTGTGACAGAAAAACCGTCTGCGAATGCATTGTCATCAGATTTTGAAACATTTTTGAAAATGTTGACGGTTCAGATGCAAAACCAAGACCCGATGAACCCGATCGAATCGACGGATTATGCGGTACAACTTGCAACGTTTTCGAGTGTGGAGCAGCAGGTCCAAACCAACGATCTGATTTCGGCGTTGTCCAACCAGTTAGGTGTCATCGGGATGTCCCAGACCGCCGGTTGGGTTGGTATGGATGTGAAAAGCGATGCGCCGTCATACTTTGATGGCGAGCCCGTGTCCCTGTCCGCGACCCCGAATACAACGGCAGACGCCGCGTATCTTTTGGTGCGAAACGCAGCGGGGACCGAGGTTCAGCGCGTTTCGGTTGACCCCAAAGAGACTGATATCTCTTGGAATGGTATGGACAAAGACGGCTATCCTTTCCCGACTGGCAAATACAGTTTTGCCATTGAAAGTCATGCAAAGGGTGCATTCCTATCCACGGCGAGTGTGAACAGCTATTCGGAAGTGATCGAGGCGCGCCGCGATGGGGGCGACATCACGTTGATTTTGAATGGTGGCGCAGAAATTAGTGCGGAGGATGTTCAGTCTTTGCGTGAGGCGAGCTAGCGTCTTGCGCTGCTTCGGCTCGGGGACGTAAGGTGCCCCGAATTTGGAGCGCGCATCGAAATCATGCTGTCTAACCGTCCGTCCATGGCCATAATCCGGCATGCGCAGTCCCTCTTGGAGGGCGATGTATCGTGGGAAATCCTCACGGGTGGGCGTACGAATGCGGGATGGGTTGGCCGCTCAAAGGCGCGCGCACTTGTGTACAAACTCTACTGCGTGGACAGGGGGAACCTGTTGTTCCCGAACAATTCCGCGCATGAATGGGCGAGCCTTACGGCGCTTGTTGGGACGGGTCTTGCGCCAGAGCCGGTGGCGCGGTTCGACACACATGATGGCACTGTCGTTGCGTATGTATTTGTCGCGGGCGACACGGCCACGCAAATAACGCCCGATATCATGCAGGCCATGCACCGTATTCATATGAGTGACGCCCCGATGGGCATAAGGGCTATTGCCACATCCCCTCTCGATATTTTGGAGATGGGGGATCGGTTTGTGGAGGGTCTTGATGCGCAGATGTCAAAACGTCTACGAGGTGCCCGACCAATACCGCGCCAACTGATCTGTGCGTCCCACGTCTTTTTGCATGGCGATATTGTTCCTGCCAATGTGATCAAAACACCGACCGGCGTTTGCTTTCTGGACTGGCAATGCCCCGCGATTGGGGATGCCGTGCAGGACATATATGTGGCTCTATCGCCCGCAATGCACCGTGTTTACGGGTCTGGCGCCCTAACATCTGACGGCGAACAGAGCGCTTTGAATGCTTACCCGGATGCGGATGCCGTTGCCAGATTTCATGACTATAGGCCGTATTTGGCGTGGCGTATGGCCGCCTATTGCGCGTGGAAAGCGGCACGCGGCGAAGGTATTTATGCCGATTGTGTCGAGATTGAACTTAGCCGAATGTAAGGGCGATGAGGGCCCCAAACCCTGCCGCAATACCGCCACCCACGGTCAGCCAAAGAGCAGATTTTGCGGCAGAGTAGTGTGCTGGCGCAGGTGTCGGATTGTTTTGAGCAGTGAGCATTGCCTCGGCGAGTTTGGGGAGGCGCGGCCCGAACCGCGACAATACCCGCGCTGTTGAAAGAAGGTCGCGCGCAAGTGCCTTTGGCCCGATGTTGTCTTTGATATAGCTTTCGACAATTGGTTGGGCCACTTCCCAAATGTTGATGCGCGGATCTAGGGAGCGCGCAACGCCCTCAACAACGACCATTGTGCGTTGCAACAAGATCAGTTCGGTGCGCGTCTCCATCCCAAATCGCTCGGTCACTTCGAACAGATAAGAGAGCAATCGCGCCATGGAAATATGGTCAGCGTCCATACCGAAAATCGGGTCACCTACGGCACGAAGGGCGCGCGCAAAGGCATCCACATCTTGATCGGCGGGCACATAACCGGCCTCAAAGTGGACTTCGGCAACACGGCGGTAATCTTGTTGAATAAACCCGAACAAGATTTCGGCGTAAACGCGGCGTGTGTATTCGTCGAGCGCCCCCATGATGCCGAAATCCAGCGCAATGATATCGCCGTTTGGTGCGATTTTGAGATTTCCGTGGTGCATGTCTGCGTGGAAGAAACCATCGCGCAGCGCATGACTTAGGAACATTTGTAAAACGCGTTTTCCAAGAGCTTCGCGGTCATGACCGGCGGCATCAATTTTTTGCGTGTCGGAGGCGGAAATGCCATCGACCCATTCGAGTGTCATAACGCGGCGCGCCGACATGCGCCAATCTATGGCAGGGACGGAAAAGCCCTCGTCGTTTTGGGTGTTTGCACGAAACTCTGATGCAGATGCGCTTTCCAACCGCAGATCCAGTTCACCGTTCACAACGCCCTCAAAGTGAGCAATCACCTCTTGTGGGTGTAGGCGGCGCGATGATGGCGAGAGGTGTTCAATCATCCAAGCGGCAAAATAGAACGCATCAATATCCTTGCGAAAGGCGCGTTCAATACCGGGGCGTAGGACTTTTACGGCAACATCGCGACCGTCTTGTGCGGACTTTGCCTTGTGCACCTGCGCGATGGAGGCTGCGGCAACAGGTTCGGAAAACTCTGAAAACAGCTCCGAGAGCGGTTTGCCCAGTTCGGCCTCGATCGTCTTGATCGCGCGATCCCGAGGAAAGGGGGGTAATTCGTCTTGCAGTACACGCAACTGCATCGCCAATTCGGTGCCGACAACATCGGGTCTGGTGGATAGTACCTGACCGAATTTGATGTAAGCGGGGCCAAGGGCACTCAAGGCGCGAGTTACGGGGGGCAACGTCGGATCGCCTTTTATGCCAACCCATTTGAACGGCCAGACAAGTGTGCGCGCAAGAATGCGAAAAGCGCGTGGCGCCTCCATCGCATCCATTGCGACTTTCATCGCGCCGGTGCGTTCCATTGTGGCGCCAGTCCGAATGAGACGCCAAACGTTATGAGGGCCGCGCATTAAATTTTCCACCCTGAGTGAAGCGTTGCAATGCCCATGGAGAGATTGCGGTATTTCACCGTTTCAAAACCAGCCGTCTCGATCATCGACGCAAAGGTGTCTTGGTCAGGGAACTTTCGGATGCTTTCAATGAGGTATTGATAGCTGTCACGGTCGCCGGTGATCAGTTTTCCCATCGGCGGGATCACATTGAACGAATAAAGATCATAGGCTTTTTGCAGAGCGGGATTCGGGAGTTGTGAAAACTCGAGAACCATAAGACGGCCACCCGGTTTTAGGACGCGGTATGCCTCATTCAAAGCATCCTGCACGCGGGTTACATTTCGAATGCCAAACGAGATTGTGTACACGTCGAACTGATTGTCATCGAATGGTAGGGCCATCGCATCGCCGGTCACCCATGACAAGTTATTGGCCATCTTATCGGCTTCTGCGCGTTTGCGCCCCTCGATGAGCATTGATTCTGTCATGTCGAGGACGACTGCGGTGGCGTTTGGGGCGCGCTTGAGGAAACGGAATGACACGTCACCCGTACCGCCAGCAACATCAAGAAGCCGCTGATTGGGGCGCGGAGCCAGCCAATCCATCATCGCGTCTTTCCAAACGCGGTGAATCCCCATCGACATTACATCGTTCATGATGTCGTACTTCGACGCCACAGACGTGAACACGCCGTGGACCATGCCGGCTTTCTGATCTTCGGCGACATCTTTGAAACCGAAATGGGTGGTCTTGTCGCTCGTTTGCGCCATCGCCCTTGAACCTCTCTTAAACTTACTCTTCTTATAGGCCAGATGCCGCGCGATACAATCGCAAGCGCCACGATAAGGAGAGCGAAATGCCCGAATTACCCGAAGTTGAGACGGTTCGTCGCGGTCTGGAGCCATCCATGTCGGGGGCGATCATCACGCAGGCAGATGTGAACCGTCCCAATTTGCGTTGGCCTTTTCCCGATCGCATGGCAGAGCGGCTCACGGGCGCTCGGGTGGAACGGCTTCGGCGGCGCTCGAAATACATTTTGGCGGACCTTGATCGGGGGGAGACATTGTTGATCCACCTTGGGATGTCTGGTCGCATGACCGTCTCGGGGGATCCGCTCGGGCAGTTCGTGCATACCCACCCTGCGGCGCAAAAACATGATCATGTTGTCTTTCATCTGGATAACGGCGCGCGTGTGACATTCAATGATCCACGTCGATTTGGGGCAATGGATTTGCTCGACACAGCCACGGCGCAGACGCATCCCCTATTGGCCAAAATAGGCCCGGAACCCCTTGGGAATGACTTTAACGAGGCGCATCTAACGCGCGCGTTCCGGAATAAAAACACGCCGGTGAAAACCGCGCTGTTGGATCAGCATATTGTCGCGGGATTGGGGAATATCTATGTCTGCGAAGTTCTGTTTCGTGCGGGTATTGATCCGGCCCAAAAGGCGGGTGCGTTGTCGAGGGCGCGGGTGGCCTCCCTTGTTCCGATCATCCGTGACGTTTTGGATGAGGCCATCGTTTCGGGCGGGTCATCGTTGAAAGATTTCAGGCAGGCGAGCGGCGAGTTGGGTTATTTTCAGCATAGCTTTCGGGTTTACGGACGCGAGGGAGAGCTATGCAAAGGAGCGGAGTGCACCGCTACCGTGCGCCGCATTGTGCAAGCGGGGCGATCGACATTCTTTTGTCCTGAGTGCCAAACATAGTTTAAACGCGTGCTCGCGCCTGTTAAGATGAAAACTGCGTTGTTTTGAGGAAATTCCGATGGCTTATTCTACCATTAAAACCGACACTAAGAATTCCGTGACATTGATCCGCCTTGATCGCCCCGATGCCCTGAACGCATTAAATTCCGAGTTGTTGGGAGAGTTGGCCACCGCATTGTCTGCGGCGGATGCCGACCCAAAGGTCCGCGCTATTGTGATCACGGGATCGGAAAAGGCATTCGCTGCAGGCGCAGATATCAAAGAGATGTCTGAGAAAACCTTTGCCGATATGGCGCTATCGGATTTCTTTGCAGCTGAGGCGAATACGATTACTGCGATACGCAAGCCGATTATCGCAGCTGTCGCGGGATATGCCCTTGGTGGTGGATGCGAATTGGCGATGATGTGCGATTTCATCATTGCCGCAGACACAGCAAAATTCGGTCAGCCCGAAATTAATTTGGGCATTATGGCCGGTCTTGGCGGGACGCAGCGGTTGACCCGTTTTGTCGGCAAATCCAAAGCAATGGAAATGCACCTAACGGGCCGGTTTATGGATGCAGCAGAAGCCGAGCGATCCGGTTTGGTGTCGCGTGTTGTGCCTGCCGCCAAACTCGTCGAAGAGGCCTTGGATGTTGCGGGTAAGATCGCGGAGAAAAGTCAGATCGCAGTTATGGCTGCGAAAGAAGCAGTGAATCGGTCGTATGAAACTACGATGAGCGAAGGTCTGTTGTTTGAGCGCCGCTCCTTTCACGCCTTGTTTGCGACGGACGATCAAAGCGAAGGAATGGATGCGTTTCTGGAAAAGCGCGCACCGCAGTTTCGCGACAAGTAAGCGTCCGAAATGATCTGACAAAACCCTTTCCTTTCGGGCGATTCTCATCTAAAGGGACGTCTTACATGCGCGTGGAGCCCGCTTTGGCTATGATTGACCAACCCAAATTTGGGTGCCCGTCTGGGTGATTGGGGTCCGTGCGCAACCGAAATTGCAAACAACCCGAGAAGGGACATTATCATGGCAAATACTGCTCAGTCCAAAAAACGCGCCCGTCAGGCCACCGCCCGTACAGACGTAAACAAAGCACGTCGTTCGCGTATCCGCACATTCCTACGTAACCTTGAAGAAGCAATTGCATCCGGCGACAAAGCCGTTGCTCAAGAAGCTCTTCGTGCGGCTCAGCCAGAGTTGATGCGCGGCGTTACCAAAGGCGTTATGCACAAGAACACAGCATCGCGTAAAATGTCTCGTTTGGCCGCTCGCGTTAAAGCGATTGCCTAATTCTAAGCACATTTTAGACGATGAAAGCGCGCCTTCGGGCGCGTTTTTTATTGCCTGAACACCGGATGGTGTTGGTATGTGGCAACGCGATTCTTACGGTACGGCGCGCAGGAGCACGCCTTAGCAACACGCAAATTGACCACCCTGTTTGTAGCGTGCTGTTTGCGGCAAATTCGCCACGTGCGCTTTGTAAAAAAACAGCTTTTCAGATTCGATTTCAGTAAAGGTTGAGTCAAGCGCGAAGTTCCATTGCGCGCGGCGGTATCTCGCGGCTAATTTCACCCTGCGATTCACTTCGTCTGGGGGGACATGAGGATTGCGTGAGTCGAATTAAGTGGACCCAATTTCGGGTGCCTTAAGGTGATGAGCGCAGTTTTGGATTTGCATAGGTCACATCGGCCATTGTGAGTTTTCCGACCAATATCGTTCAGATGTACGAAAGCGGTAGGCAGTCCAAAGACCCGCACCTAAATGTGCCAAGCTACTGAGCATTGGCGGATACAATAGTGTCCGTCATATCATCAGTTTGTGCAAAATTGAGTGAGGGATAGTTCGGGAATGAGCCTGTTTGAATGTTGGCCATGAGGGGCCAATGTTGAGGACGGACTTGATGCAAGCCCGACCCTAAAGCGAAGCGTGCGCTAAATCCGCGACACTCATGAAGTGTCAGCCATTGCGATTGTGATGGTCAACGAAAATGATAAATTGGGTCGAACAAGAAAAATGAAAAATACGTGGGGACGTGTGAAGCAGGGCTTGCTCGATGATATTGGGCAAAGCAATTACGCAAACTGGATTGAGCCGCTTGATCTGACTAAAATTGAAAATGGCGTTGCTGTCTTTGCTGTGCCGACGAATTTCATGGCAAATTGGGTCTCGCGCAATTTCGCAGACAAGATTCTTGCACATCTGAAAGCGAGTAACGCGCAAACGTCTCGCGTTGAGTTTCAGGTTGTCGCAGCGCAGGCCGACCCCGTTGCGCGCCCCGCACCCAAAGAGGCGCAGCAACCCGTGACCTCCGCACATTCCGAGCTACCCGGTGCGCCGCTGGATGCGCGATTTACGTTTGATAATTTTGTTGTCGGCAAGCCGAACGAGCTTGCACATGCGGCTGCGCGCCGTGTTGCCGAGGGCGGGCCTGTGACGTTTAATCCGCTATTTTTGTATGGTGGTGTTGGCCTTGGCAAAACGCACCTGATGCATGCAATCGCCCATGAAATTAAGATACGCGACCCCGAATTGCGCGTCCTTTATTTATCCGCTGAACAATTCATGTACCGCTTCGTTCAAGCGCTGCGTGACAAGCAGATGATTGATTTCAAACAACTGTTCCGTTCTGTCGATGTGTTGATGGTTGATGATGTTCAGTTCATCGCCGGCAAGGAAAGCACGCAAGAAGAGTTTTTCCACACGTTCAACGCGCTTGTGGACCAGAATAAACAGATCATCATTTCTGCTGACCGCGCACCCGGCGAGATCAAAGATCTCGAAGATCGCATTAAGTCGCGTTTGCAATGTGGCCTCGTGGTGGACCTCCACCCGACCGATTACGAGCTGCGCCTTGGCGTTTTGCAGACCAAAGCAGAAAACTACCGTCTTCAGTACCCTGATTTGGTGTTCAACAACGGCGTGCTTGAATTCCTCGCGCACCGCATCACCACGAACGTGCGTGTGCTTGAGGGTGCGCTCATGAGGTTGTTCGCCTTTGCCTCTTTGGTGGGCCGCGAAATCACATTGGAAATGACACAAGAATGTCTGGCCGATATTCTCAAGGCGTCAGAGCGCAAAGTGACGGTTGAGGAAATTCAACGACGGGTGTCGGAACATTATTCGATCCGGTTGAGCGACATGATCGGCCCCAAGCGTGTTCGCGCAATTGCCCGTCCGCGTCAGGTGGCGATGTATTTGTCAAAGCAAATGACATCGCGATCGCTGCCTGAAATCGGACGTAGGTTCGGCGGAAGAGATCACACGACCGTCATGCACGGTGTTCGGCGTATCGAAGAGCTGAAATCATCCGATAGTCAAATTGCGGACGATTTGGAGCTGTTGTCCCGCCTTCTTGAGGCGTGATCTGCACAACATGTGGCAAGAAGGCGGTTCCTTCGTGACAAATCCTGTCGCGAGGGGCGCTTGCCCTTGACGGTTGCGCCACAACGCAACACAGTCTGCTCAAACAATATCTTGCGCTGTGTGGTGAATGGTTTACGTTCAACTCCCCAGTCAAATGCACATACGAGGGTGGTATGAAAATCAGTATCGAACGCGGCGAACTTCTTAAGGCCGTGGGACAGGCGCAATCCGTAGTGGAACGCCGCAACACCATTCCGATCCTTGCCAACGTTTTGATCGAGGCAGCGGGCAATGATGTGTCGTTTCGCGCCACGGATCTCGACATCGAAGTTGTGGATAAATGTAATGCTATGGTTGAGCGCGCGGGATCTACGACAGTATCCGCGGTGATGCTGCATGAGATCGTGCGAAAATTGCCTGATGGCGCGATGGTTCAGTTGAACGATGATGGAGCGTCAGGGCGTCTAACCGTTGAGGCGGGCCGGTCGAATTTTTCATTGGCCACACTGCCAAAAGAAGATTTCCCAGTTATGGCAAGCGCAGATTACGAAAGCAATTTCGCGATTCCTGCGCCGGTCTTGCGCCGTTTGTTTGATAAGTCCAAATTTGCAATCTCGACCGAAGAGACCCGTTACTACCTCAACGGCGTCTACATGCATGTTTCTGACGCTGAGGGCGGCAAGGTGCTACGGTGTGTGGCAACAGATGGTCACCGTCTCGCGCGTGTTGATACGACACTGCCCGATGGTGCGGCTGATATGCCGGGCGTGATTGTGCCACGCAAAACCGTAGGCGAATTGCGCAAGTTGCTTGATGATGATGACATGACGATTGCGGTGTCTGTGTCAGAGGCGAAAGTGCGGTTCGCAACGCCCAACATCACACTAACGTCCAAAGTCATCGACGGCACGTTCCCAGATTATACGCGTGTTATTCCGGTCGGAAACACGCGCAAGCTCGAAGTGGACGCCGCTGAATTTGCGAAGGCCGTGGACCGTGTTGCGACTGTTTCGTCGGAGCGCTCGCGTGCTGTGAAGCTGTCCCTTGAAGAGGACAAGCTAACACTTTCCGTCAATGCGCCTGATAGTGGTGCCGCCGAAGAAGAGTTGGCTGTTGCGTATAGCGATGAGCGTCTCGAGATCGGGTTTAATGCAAAATACTTGCTCGAAATCGCATCACAAGTGGACCGTGAAAACGCAGTGTTTTTGTTTAATTCCTCAGGTGATCCAACATTGATGCGTGAAGGTAATGATACCTCTGCGGTCTATGTTGTGATGCCGATGCGTGTTTGAGTATTTGGTGCTCAAAGAAAACAGGTGAGGCGCGATGGGCGGCCTTTATCTAGAAGAGCTAAGTCTATCGCATTTTCGCTCACATAGGGCCGCACGTCTCGAGTTGGACGGGCGGCCTGTTGCGATACATGGACCCAATGGCGCGGGCAAAACCAACATTCTTGAGGCGGTTTCGTTACTGTCTCCGGGGCGTGGATTGCGGCGCGCCTCGCCCGATGACATTGCTCGAAAGCCCGAGCGTCTGGGGTGGAAGGTCCGTGCCGAACTTCGGTCCCTTCATCAAACGCATGACATTGAAACATGGGCGGAGGCGGGACAATCGCGTTCGGTCAAGGTTGACGGCAAATCCGCAGCACAGCTTGCGTTGGGGCGTGTTGCGCGTGTGGTTTGGCTCATTCCGGCAATGGACAGGTTATGGATTGAGGGGCCGGAGGGGCGCAGGCGGTTTTTGGATCGCATGGTCATGTCCTTTGAGCCGCGTCATGCCGAGGCTGTGTTGGGCTATGAAAAGGCGATGCGCGAACGCAATCGCTTGCTCAAGGACATGGTGCGCGATGCGCATTGGTATGGCGCACTTGAGACGCAAATGGCGGCGCATGGTGCCGATATCATGAAAAACCGTTTGGTCACGCTTGCGCGACTGGCGGCGGCGCAAGACGGAGCAAAGACGGCCTTTCCCGTTGCGACATTGACGTTGCAAGCCTCTGACGACAAACCGCTACCCGAGGCCGAGGATGATTTGCTCGCGGCATTGCGCGATAACCGTCAGCGTGACTTGCACGCAGGTCGCACACTTATAGGCCCGCACCGCGCGGATATGAGCGGGGTGTACGCAGCGAAAGATGTCCCCGCCGAACACTGCTCCACAGGAGAGCAAAAGGCGCTTCTAATCTCACTGATTTTGGCAAATGGCCGTGCCTTGTCCGAGGACTTTGGCGCTGCACCAATTTTGTTACTTGATGAGGTCGCGGCGCACCTTGACGCTGGTCGTCGTGCGGCGCTTTATGATGAAATATGTGCGCTTGGGGCGCAGGCGTTTATGACGGGAACGGGTCCGGAATTATTCGCCGAGCTTGGGGCGCGCGCCGCCCATTTTGACGTTACCGAAGAGGCGGGAGCCTCGCAGATGAAAGAAATCCAATGACCGTTGGTGTTACAGAACTCGGCCTCTATGCGTTTGCCCTCTTGATCCTGTTTTTGACGCCCGGCCCCGTTTGGGTTGCAATGTTGGCCCGCGCTATGTCGGGGGGCTTTGCGTCTGCGGCCCCTTTGGCCTTAGGGGTCGTTGTCGGTGATGTATTGTGGCCGCTTTTGGCGATCCTTGGTGTGACGTGGATCATTTCGGAATTCGCGGCCTTTCTTACAGTGATGCGATGGGCGGCGGTTCTGATGTTTTTGGTTATGGGGGTCATGCTCATCCGCCATGCGGACAAAAAAATTACATCAGACAGTCGCTTAACACGGCCAGGTATTTTGGCCGGTTTTGTTGCGGGTGTCGTTGTGATCTTGGGGAACCCAAAGGCGATTTTATTCTATATGGGCCTGTTACCCGGGTTCTTTGATCTGTCGTCACTGACCGCGCCGGACATCATGGTGATCTGTGCTATTTCGGCTGTCGTGCCGTTGATCGGAAACCTCATACTGGCGCTCTTTGTCAGTAGAATTCGTGGGCTACTGACATCCTCTGGTGCGTTGAGCCGGATGAACCGTACGGCGGGGATTTTGTTGATATTTGTGGCGTTTATTATCCCTTTCGTGTGATCGGCGAAAACCACCAAATCTTGTGGCATTGACGTGACATTCCCCAAGCGTTGGCGTATAAAAACGCCAAGGTAAAGACGAGGAAAACGCATGTCTGACGACACACCCCAAAGCCCTGAGTATGGCGCCGATTCTATCAAGGTTCTCAGAGGCTTGGAAGCCGTTCGAAAGCGTCCCGGTATGTATATCGGCGACACGGACGATGGATCTGGTCTGCACCACATGGTCTACGAGGTCGTGGACAACGGGATTGATGAGGCTCTTGCGGGTCATGCGGACTATGTGACTGTCAAAATTCACAAAGACAGCTCTGTTTCCGTGCGTGACAACGGTCGCGGCATTCCTGTCGACATCCATCAAGAAGAGGGTGTTTCCGCGGCCGAGGTTATTATGACCCAGCTTCATGCCGGCGGTAAATTCGACAGCAATTCGTACAAGGTCTCGGGCGGCCTACACGGCGTTGGCGTTTCGGTTGTGAACGCCCTGTCCGAGTGGCTTGAACTCAAAGTTTGGCGCAACGGCAAGATCCATATCGCGCGCTTTGAAAAGGGCGATACGGCCGAGCATTTGAAAATCATTGGCGATGCGGGGGACGAAACAGGTACAGAAGTACGCTTTTTCGCGTCTTCCAAAATCAATGATCCTGAGGGCACGTTTTCGAACCTCGACTACAATTTCGAGACCTTGGAAAAGCGTTTGCGCGAATTGGCGTTTTTGAACTCGGGTGTGCGGATCATTCTTGAGGATGAGCGTCCCGCAGTGCCGCTGAAATCTGAGCTGTTTTACGAGGGTGGCGTTAAGGAGTTCGTCAAATACCTCGACCGTTCAAAGCAAGCTATGATCCCAGAGCCTATTTTTGTCACGGGCGAACGTGACGATATTGGCGTCGAAGTCGCGATGTGGTGGAACGATAGCTACCATGAAAATGTCCTTCCGTTCACCAACAACATCCCACAGAGAGACGGCGGGGCGCACCTTGCCGGTTTTCGTGGCGCGCTTACCCGCACCTTGACCCGCTACGCGGCAGAAAGTGGGATCGCAAAGAAAGAAAAGATTACCTTTACGGGCGACGATGCCCGCGAAGGACTGACCTGTGTATTGTCGGTGAAAGTTCCGGATCCGAAATTCTCGTCGCAAACAAAAGACAAATTGGTGTCATCTGAGGTCCGCCCTGCGGTGGAAAATCTCGTTGGTGAAAAGCTAACCGAGTGGTTTGACGAGCATCCTACAGAGGCGAAGATGATCGTCTCCAAGATCGTTGAGGCGGCGATGGCCCGCGAGGCGGCCCGCAAGGCGCGCGAACTGACGCGGCGCAAGTCGGCGTTAGACGTGAACTTTCTCGCTGGAAAGCTCAAAGATTGTTCGGAAAAAGATCCGAGCCAAACCGAAGTCTTCCTCGTGGAGGGTGACTCCGCTGGTGGCTCCGCGCAAACGGGGCGCGATCGTCGCACACAGGCTATTTTGCCTCTCAAAGGTAAAATCCTAAACGTTGAGCGCGCGCGATTTGATCGCATGTTGGGTAGCCAGGAGATCGGCAACTTGGTGATGGCGCTCGGTACGGGCATTGGCCGCGACGAATTCAATCTCGATAAGTTGCGGTACCACAAGATCGTCATCATGACCGATGCGGACGTCGACGGCGCGCACATTCGCACGCTGTTGCTCACATTCTTCTTTCGCCAGATGCCACAGCTTATTGAGCAAGGGCACCTCTTTATTGCGCAACCGCCGCTTTACAAAGTTGCGCGCGGCAAGTCAGAGGTCTACCTCAAAGACCAAGCGGCGATGGAAGAGTATCTTATTCAACAAGGTGTCGATGGTGCCGTGTTGCGGTTGAAATCCGGCGAGGAAATTGCGGGTGCCGATCTTACCCGCGTTGTCGAAGGGGCGCGTACGTTCAAACGTATTCTTGAAGCCTTCCCAACACACTATCCGCGTCACATCATAGAGCAGGCAGCACTCGCAGGGGCATTTGAACCCGGCCGTGTGGATTCTGATTTGTCAGGCACGGCTGAGATCGTGGCTAAGCGCCTTGATCAGATCGCACTTGAATACGAGCGCGGTTGGACAGGACGCCCGACGCAGGATGTTGGCATTCGATTGACACGCGTTTTGCGGGGCGTCGAGGAGGTCAGAACCCTTGACGGTGCAATTTTGCGAGGTGGCGAAGCGCGCCGCATCAATAAAGAAGTCGAGGCAACGGGCGGCATTTATACAAACCCTGCGCGCCTCGTGCGCAAAGAGCGTGAAACCCTTATCCATGGTCCTGTTGACCTGCTCAATGCGATCTTGGAAGAGGGCGAAAAGGGACTGTCGCTCCAACGCTATAAGGGCCTTGGAGAGATGAACCCTGAGCAGCTTTGGGAAACGACACTGGACCCAGAGGCGCGGACTCTCTTACAGGTTAAAATCGATGATTTCGCTGAGGCTGATGATATCTTTACCAAATTGATGGGGGATGTCGTTGAGCCACGCCGTGAATTTATCCAAGATAACGCACTGAACGTCGAGAACCTCGACGCGTAAAGTCGCGCGCGACACCTAACAAAAAAAGGGCGGTGCAATATGCGCCGCCCTTTTTGGCTACCGAAGTGTTTTAAGCCAACCCAATGTCGCGTCTGTATCGCCATTGGGTTTGTATTCGGCTCCTAAAGGTGCGGTCCAACCAAGGGCATCCAGAGCGGAAAATAGGAACCAGTAGTCCAATTCGCCGTGATCCGGTGGGCCGCGATCGGGAACTGATGCGAATTGGATATGGCCGATGAATGGCAATAGCGTTTTGGCGCGTGTCGCGACATCGCCCTCTGTGCGCCCGATGTGGTAGCAATCAAACATCAACTTCAAGTTTGGCCGTGATACGGTTTCGATGATGCTACGCGCCTGGTCGGTTGTTTGTAGAAAATAGCCGGGTGCGTCATGTCGATTCAACGGTTCGATAAGTATGGTCTTTCCAAGCGGCAACGCGGCTTCGCAGGCATAGGAAAGGTTGTCGATGAACGTGGTGTGCGCGTCAATTCCAGACGAAAACCCCGCCATCACGTGAACTGCGGCGGCGTCAATTTCAACAGCATAGGCAAGTGCCTCGTCAATCGCGGCGCGGGCGTCAACTTCGCGTCCAACCAGTGCCGCCAATCCGTTTTCTCCCTGTGCTACATCTCCGCGCCGCGTGTTGAGGCCGAGCATTTTAAGGCCAGTTTCGTCTAACGCGGCCTTCACATCTTGCGCGCTGTTGTCGTAGGGCCAGTGGCATTCAATAGCGTCAAATCCCGCGGCGTGCGCGGCGCGAATTGCATCGGGTAACGCCAGTTCGGTCCAAAGAAATCCCAAGTTTGCAGAGAATTGCGTCATGCATCCCACTCCACGTCAAATTTAGTGACAACGGCGCCGATTTGTTCGGCGGTTAGAATGCGCGCGTCTATATTGCGCATCATAAGGGCGAGTTTGGCGGTTTCTTCCAACTCTTCGATGGCGTTGCATGCGGCCTCGACATCTTTGCCCGCGACAACAGGCCCGTGATTGGCAAGCATCACTGCCGAGCGTTTGCCCGCCAACCCGCGCACTGCATGACCCATTGCGGGATCACCCGGGAGAAAAAACGGGAGGAGTTTGACGCGCCCAAGCTTCATAATGCCGTAGGGTGTGAACGGAGGCAGAAAATCATCCTCATTTGCGTCAGGTGTCATGGATAACGCCACCGAGTGACACGAATGTAGGTGGACCACGGCGCCTGCGGTGCTGCGCGTCTCATAGAAGGCGGAATGCAGAGGCATTTCCTTTGTCGGCTGGTCGCCTGAAATCAATCGTCCGCGCGCGTCAAAGCGACTGAGGCGCGCAGGATCAAGGCGTCCAAAACTTGTCCCTGTTGGAGAGACTAAAAGCCCGCCATCATCCGTGCGTGCCGAGATATTTCCTGTGTTTCCATGGGTTAGGCCACGATCGAATAGAGACTTGGCCAACATGCAAATTTGATCGCGTAGGGCAGTTTCGGTCATACATCACCTGAAAGAACGGAGTTGGCTTTTTCAAAGAAGTCTTTAGCGCCAAAGTTACCCGACTTTAGGGCCACCACAAGAGACTCGCTTGCCCGAAGGGCCGGAACGCCGGGGTCGATCTCGGGCCCTATTTCGAGCGTTTTCAGTGAAAGACCTTCGACAATGGCCCCGGAGGTCTCACCGCCTGCTGTTATTACGCGCGTAACGCCGCGCTCCACACAGATGCGGGCGACATCGGCAAAGAAGCCCTCCAAAGCCGTAGCGGACTTTTCGCGTCCGAACGTTGTTTGGACCTGTTTCACGACCTCGGGATCAGCGGAACTAAAGGCGAGGGGGATACCGTCTTGGGACAATAGCCACTCCGCCACATCAAGCGCGCTAAGGCGTCCCTCGATCACATCCGCCGCATTGATTTCGCGGGTTGGGCTATTAGTGGCGTGATGTGCGACCTGTTCGCGTGTTGCGATGGAGCACGATCCAGAGAGTGCAATGGCTTTGCCCGCTTGTCCGGTCCATGCCACTGGTGACGCGGTACACCCGAAATTTGCAGGTAGTCCAAGTGCGATGCCAGACCCGCCTGTGATAAGTGGCAAATCTTTGGCGGCCTTACCGATTTCAAAAAGATCCTCATCCCTGATCGCATCCACGACGAGATGGCGGTGTCCGAGCGCATGCTGCGCCTCTAGCGATGCGCGAATGGCGTTGGCGCCGTTAAACACAGTCTGAGCGGGAACATGGCCAACGCCGTATTGCGATTGGAATGACATCCAGCGCCGAATATCTGCATCGGTCATCGGCGTGAGCGGGTGGTTTTGCATCCCGCATTCATTCAAAAGTTGGTCATTGACGAACAGATGACCCTGATAAATGGAGCGGCCCGTTCCGGGAAAGGCGGGACATACGATGACTTTGTGTGCACCAAGTGCATCGGCGAGGGCATCCGCCACCGGCCCGATGTTGCCGTCCTGAGTAGAGTCAAATGTGGAGCAATACTTGAACAAAAACTGCGTGCATCCTTGGGCCTTGAGCCAGTCGAGCGCGGCCAATGATTGCGCGACCGCGTCCTTGACGGGGATTGAGCGCGACTTGAGGGCAACAACGCCCGCCTCCACATCTGACGGTACGGGTGATGATGGGATGCCGGTGAATTGAACGGTTTTCATCCCACCTTTGGCCAGTGTGTTCGCCAGATCACTGGACCCCGTAAAGTCGTCGCCAATACAGCCAAGTTTCATTACGCATCTCCCGGCAATGTAAGGCCCGCATTTCGCGCATAGACTTTAGCCACTGCAGCATCGTCCTCAGTGCCAAAGCCCATACCGGCTGCGGCAAGGTATTGTTGCATCGCGGCGGCGGTAATAGGCGCGCTGAATTTTGCGGATTTCGCAATATCGAGGACGATTCCAAGATCCTTTGGCCAGATGTTGACTTGGCTACGTGGTGTGTAATCTCCGTCAACAATGTGGGGCGCGCGGTTTTCGAGCATCCACGATGTTCCTGCGCACTGGCTAATGACCTCTACAAATTTTTCGGGTGTGACACCCTGTGTCATTCCAAATGTGAGCGCCTCGGCCATCGCGGCGATATGAACGCCCGCTAACAATTGATTTACGGCTTTCATCGCGGAGCCTGCGCCGGCTGCATCCCCAAGTTCAAACACGCTTTGCGATGTTGCATCTAGCATTGGGCGGGCGCGCTCAAATGCGGCGGAAGTGCCGGATGCCATGACGGATAGCGCGCCGTTTGCGGCCTTGAGGGAGCCGCCAGAGATTGGGGCATCGAGGTAGAGAATGCCATGTTGCGCGCATCGCGCTTCCATGTCGCGTGCGAATTCGGGTGGAACAGTTGCGCATGCCACGACAACAGAGTTTGCGCTCATCTTGGAGGCAAGCCCGCCTTCGCCGAAGAGCACGGCTTCGGTTTGTGCCGCATTCAAAACGACAATAACCGCGCAGTCCAGTGACCCCGCAATGTCGTCGAGCGCTCCGATTGCGCCGCCCTCAGATTGGAATTTCTCCATTTGTGCGGGCATGATGTCGTAACCATAGGTCGTGTGACCCGCTTTTAGACACGACTGTGCCATCCCGTATCCCATAGAGCCAAGGCCGATCACGGCGATGCGCGCGGTTTGTGTCATTCGAATGCCTTTCTTGCCTTTCGGCGTATTTCTTGACAACTGGTATCGATACCAGTTTTGTAGTCAAGGAGCGTCCCTGTGTCAATTTCCCTTTCTGGGGTCAGGGGGGTAACGTGTTTCGTTAGGGTCGTGAAGGGTTCCAAAATGAAAAAGCCAAGCGATAGAACCGCATCAGACACTGTGCGCCGCGCAACATTGGAGGATGTCGCCCGCCTCGCGGGTGTGAGTAAAATGACGGCATCGCGGGCCTTGCGGGGGGCCGCAGATGTATCGAAAACCAGTATTGAAAAGGTGCAAGTAGCCGCCGCGCATGTGGGCTATGTGGGCAACAACCTTGCACTTTCCCTCTCAGCCCAACAAACGAACTTGATCGGTGTTGTGATCCCCAGCCTAACAAACATTGTGTTCGCCGAAGTTTTGTCAGGTGTCGCGGATGCGGTTGAGGGCACGGGGCGTCAATCCGTGTTTGGTGTGACCGACTACGACCCCGATAAGGAATATCAGGCGATACGAAACATGTTGTCGTGGCGGCCTGCGGGCCTGATTGTCACCGGCCTCGATCAACCTGACAAAACGAGACGCCTTTTAGAGGCGGCTGATATCCCGATTGTGCAAATTATGGATCTGGACGGCGACCCGATTGATGCAGTGGTCGGCCTGTCACAAACGCGCGCTGGGGCCGACATGGCGCTTGCCCTCATCACAGCGGGTAGGCGAAAGATTGGATACGTGGGATGCAGTTTGAACCGCGATACACGCGCATACAAACGGCGGGCCGGTTTCGTTGAGGCACTCGATCAAAACGGGCTGACACTTGTCGGCGAGCGATGTTCGGATGCGCCATCCACCGCCCAAGAGGGGCGTGCGCTCACGGCTGATCTTTTGGGGCAATTTCCAGACTTGGACTGTATCTACTTTTCGAACGATGACATGGCGATGGGGGGGGTGTTCCACTGTATGTCTGCGGGGATTCAGGTGCCTGACAGTATTATGATTGCGGGATTTAACGGCTTGGATTTCGTTGATAGCCTTCCTGTGAAAATCGCAACATCGCGGACCCAGCGCCGCGAAATCGGCCGTCGTGCAGTGCAGATTATCAATGATGGCGTGGCGGACGGCGTTCAACGGTCCTTTGACTTTCCACCCATGATTGATCTTGGATGACCTTGATGGTGCGCTATAAAACCTGACAACTGTATAACTAAGTGAGGCGACTCTGATGACCCCATTTTCATTTCTCACCGCATCTGAAATTCGATTTGGTCGTGGTGAGGCTATGCGTTCTGTCGCGCGCATCGTCGAACTTGCAAACAATAAGCCAGTTCTATTGATCGGTGGTCAAAGTGCACAGCGGTCGGATTGGTTGGCAACGACATTGACTGAATGCGGATGTGACGTTCGGCGGATGTCTGTGGCGGTTGAGCCGGACCTAGATGTGATCGAGCGCGGTTTGAGTGAAGGTGATGGCGTAGGCGCGGTTGTCGCGTTAGGGGGCGGCTCTGTTATTGACGCAGGCAAAGCGATTGCGGCACTGATCCCCGCCAAGCGGCCGATAATGGATCACCTCGAAGTTGTTGGGCGTGGGTTGCCGCTCGATGTGGCACCACTTCCGTTTGTTGCAATCACGACGACCTCGGGAACAGGCGCAGAGGTGACGAAAAACGCCGTTATCTCTGTGCCAGCTCATCGTCGCAAGGTATCGCTGCGCGATGCGCGCATGCTACCCGATCTTGCCGTTGTCGATCCTAGCCTGACGGATCATTGCCCCAAGCAAATTACGTTGGCATCTGGCCTAGACGCGATCACGCAAGTTATTGAGCCGTACCTGTGTACTAAGGCAAATCCGTTCACAGACGCGCTTTGCCGAGACGCTATTCCACGCGGACTGCGTGCGTTGAACATCTTGATGCAGCACGAGGATGAGGCGGCGCGTGACGCGCTTGCATATGTAAGCCTGTGCGGTGGGATCGCGCTTGCGAACGCAGGGTTGGGTGTTATCCACGGATTGGCGGGCCCATTGGGTGGGCTGACGGGGGCCGCGCACGGTGCCCTTTGCGGCGCACTTTTGCCGCACGGCCTTGAGGTGAATGCACGGGCTGTGAGGGACGATCACTTTGGATCGCGCATTGAAGATGTGCGACAGTGGATTGCACGAGAGCTAGGTGGAACGCCAGAATCTGCGTTTGAAACCCTTGCGGCGTGGTCGCGTACACATGGATTGCAGGGACTGGATGAGCTTGGGCTTTGTGACGCTGATTTGAACGATGCCGCTCATGCTGCATCTACCTCTAGCTCAATGAAGGCTAATCCAGTCGCTCTTTCATATGATGATTTGGCCCAAATTTTGAAAGCGGCGCGCTAGGGGCGCGTGCGATCAATCGCCTTTTGCGCGCCGTAAAAACGGTGAAATCCTGAATGAGGCAGCTGATCCTCCACGTGAGCGGGTTCGCAAAACGGGTGTGTTTGACGATGTGCCACTACGAGATTCTCTAAATACGATATACATGCCAGAGGCGATGATGATGCCCGCGCCAATAATCGTTTGTGCATCGAGTTTTTCGTCGAAAAAGAAGTAGCCAAAAATCGTCGCCCAAATGATTTGTGAATATTGCATCGGTGCGACAATCGCTGCCTCTGATGCCTTATATGCAGCAATCAATAGAACACCCCCAGTGAACCCGAAGAGTGATATTGCGGCGATTCCGCCAATGTCGGTCAAAGGCATGGGTTGGTAGTCAAACGTCATCAACGCCCCCATGACGATGAAATTTGCAACCATTGGGTACAACAAAAAGACCACTGTCCGCTCTTCACGACCGACTTTACGTACCACTATTGAGGCGAACGCGCCAAAAAACGCGCACGCCAATGCGGCCAAGTGGCCAAGAGATAATTCGGTGCTGCCAGGGCGTAGAACGACAATCACGCCGATCAATCCCGCAATGACCGCAGCCCAACGATGAATCCCAACACGCTCGCCCAGCACAGGAATCGATAGAATTGTGATGATAAGTGGCGAGGCGAAAATAATCGCGTAGACCTGAGCCAGCGGCAAAACCGAAAATGCGTAGAATGCACCCATGCCGTTGATCATCGCGGCGGCCGTACGTGCGAGAGTCCACCATGGATGAACGGGGCGCAAGTGACCGCTACTTTTATCTCGGATCAACATGAATGTCACAAGCGGGAACGAAAATAGGGTCGTGAAAAAGATCATCTGGAACGGAGAAAAGCTAGCTCCCAGCACCTTGATTAGCGCGTCGTGCGTCGCGAAAACGGCGAAAGCGATGAGAGCAAAAAAGGCGCCAGATATATTCATATTGAAGGTCCGATGTAACAAATCTCATGCACACTAATCATGTGCGGCGGTTTGACGCAAACACTCCCTTGCCTCAGGTGGCGCACACCCCACATAGAGAAGATGCATCGAACACATAAATCAAGCACATGTTGCTATTGCGGCGCGCAGACAGTTTTAACGTTATCATCTGGCGTTCGCCATGAGTTGAAATGCGCCTCTTGTGCGGCCCCTTTTTCGCGGATGAAGGCGCTACGGGTAGATCATGTTATTGATCCGTTTACGGTGACCGGTAAGCGGGCGAAAGACACGCAAACGCCGCGCAAGCCGACGAAAGCGAAGCCCAAGCCTAAACCCAAGCCGAAAAGCAAAAAGAAAAAGCGTGGATTGGCCTATTTTATCAAAGATATGGCCGAAGACGTATTTGATATCTTTGACTGACGCTGCGCGGTCGCTGTCATATAAAAAGGGCGCCGTGGTGGGCGCCCTTTTGATCGTTTGTTCGTCTCAAATTAAAGTGACGCGTCGAGCGCTTCGACGATTTTGTCACCCATTTCAGACGTCGATACGGGAACTACGCCCTCTTCGCCAGCCAAGTCAGCGGTGCGTACGCCGTCTGCCAAAACCTGTTCGATTGCTTTTTCGAGGCGTGTTGCTTCGTCGCCTTCGTTGAACGAATAGCGAAGGGCCATGGCGAACGAGAGTACACAGGCAATCGGGTTTGCTTTGCCTTGGCCCGCAATGTCAGGGGCCGAACCGTGTACGGGTTCGTACATAGCTTTGGGGCGGCCATTTTCCATTGGCGCGCCGAGGGACGCGGAGGGAAGCATTCCCAGAGACCCCGTAAGCATTGCAGCGCAATCGGATAGGATGTCGCCAAACAGATTGTCGGTTACAATGACGTCGAACTGTTTTGGTGCGCGTACAAGCTGCATCGCGCCATTGTCGGCATACATGTGCGATAGCTCGACTTCGGGGTAGTCAGCGTGCACTTCGGTCACGACATCGCGCCACAAGATGCCCGATTCCATGACGTTGGCTTTTTCCATTGAGCACAGCTTTTTGTTGCGCTTCATCGCTAGATCAAATGCCGCACGTGCGGCGCGCTCGATTTCGCTTTCGGTGTAACGCTGTGTGTTTATGCCCACACGTTCGTTGTTCTCTATTGAAATGCCACGGGGTTCGCCGAAATAGATACCAGAGGTCAGTTCGCGCACGATCATGATGTCGAGACCTGCAACGATATCTTTTTTGAGCGAAGAGAAATCAGCTAATGCGTCAAAGCACTGCGCGGGGCGCAGGTTGGCAAAGAGGTCCATTTCCTTGCGCAGGCGCAACAAGCCGCGCTCTGGTTTGACGGAGAAATCGAGGTTGTCGTATTTCGGTCCGCCAACAGCACCGAGCAAAACGGCATCGACAGACTGGGCTTTTTCCATTGTCTCGTCCGAAATCGGCGCACCATGTGCATCGTAAGCGGCACCACCGACGAGGTCGTGTGTCACGTCAAACGTCAGGCCACGTTTGGCACCGTACCAGTCAATGATTTTGACCACTTCGGTCATGACTTCGGGGCCGATTCCGTCACCGGGCAGAATGAGAATGGAGGGGTTGCTCATGTCGTGTCTTTCCTTGTCTTTCAGGCGTTGGTTTCGCGTAGCCGAGCTGCGCCCTAAGGTCAAGGAAGCGGCGCGATATCGACCCAAACCATTGCGTGCGAAAATAGTGCCGAGTGGTCGCCTTCAACCCATGCTAAGGCGCTTTGTACAATACTAAGGTCTGCGGACGGCAACACATAATCGACACGCAAGTTTCCTGGATTTGGATCGCGCCAGTCCGCGGTATCTCGTCGTGGGTCGCCGTGATGCAGTGGGTTTGACATGCGCGCACCATGGTCCGAAGCAGGCAAAGGGTCTTGGATGTCTTTGTGGTTAAGAAGCGCGATGATTTCACCATGCAGTCCCTCACCGTCGACCGGATCGAGATTTGCGTTGCCCATGATAACAAACGGAGATGACGGACCTACCGAGAGTTTTCCATCCAAATAGTGTCGCCATAGTGCAATCTCATCAGCGTTTCGGCGCCCGTTGCGGTCCTCGGGACCATCGAAAACGGGTGTGGCGGCCTTGAATGCCAAAAGGTCCAGTCTTGTGTCACCCCAGCGGATTGGAACCACCCAATGGCCGTTAGATGATAGGGGATGCAACCGGGATTCGTCGGGTGTGAAATAATCGTAGGGAAACCGGCTTTGCGGCGCATCTGCCCAAAGCAGATCCGTGAATGTTTGTACGTCATCGGTCATAATCGGCATCTTGGACAGAAGCGCCAATCCGCCTTGTCCACGAAAATCCCCGTAAGCCCATGCATCCTCTTGTTCACCAAACCGCCCGTCGCGGTCGAGATCAAAGCCAGATGGAATCCCGACATTGCCAACTGTCGAGAACGTATACGTGAAACCGGCGTCTAAAAAGTCAGCGAAGGCTTTCGCGGTATAGCCGTCAAAATCGGTATCAAAGCCAGCTATGAGCAAGATGTCAGGCGCAACGTATAGAATATGATCGCGTGCTGCTGCGATGTCGTCGGCATCTTTTTCGATGATTTCTTTTAGCAATAGGCCAGGACCGTTGCGCGTTAGGCCAACATCCCAAAAGGCGATGCGCAACCCATCACTCGCAAAGGACGATGATCCCCAAAGGGCGACGAGTGCGGCAAGGATTAAACTGGCTGGTGATCGAAATCGGCGTTTGCATAGGTTTTGCGGCGTTTGTCGGCAATCATATCCGCGACCCGTCCCATAGCGATTCCGCGCATGAACAGCGATGCGGGCAAAAAGGCCCATGCGGATACGGCCCAGATAAGCGATTGATAATTCTCCACCGTAATCGTGCCAAACAATGTTGCTGCCGACTTTAGCACTGCGGGGATAAGAAACGGCAAGAGAAATCCTAAGATGATATTCACGCGCGCGTCTCGTGTCAGGCGCGCCACAACATCGCCACCCGCCGTGGGGTCAAACGTTGGCAGATTGATCCAAACATTGAATGTGCCGTTTTTCGCGGGCCAATTACCAAGTCTGAGCGCGAGATAGAAAATGCACAAAGATATAAGTGAGATGAGGTAGCTCATACCTGCCGCTACACGCACCATTGCCACTTGATCAATGGGCATGTCTTTTGGCAGCAACTGAATGATCAGGCGAACGGGCGAGAATTGGAAGTCCATGACATATCCGATCAACCCACCGATGGCGGTTACGAGGACGCTGAGGACCGAGGGGTCAACGGTGCCTTGCATAATCACCGTGAGGAGAAGGACGGTTACAAAAAGCGAACCGAACCGGATACGGTTGAATGGGGGGGCGTCACGGAATTCGACGAGGCCCGGGTAGGCGGAAACATATTCGAAAAAGGTGAGAGCGGCGCCAAAGAGCGCAATAAGTGCGATAACCTGTGCAGAGTCACCTGATACGTTCGGTAAAAATACCGATGGCATCACGATCAGCGATACGACCAAAGCCGCGCGCACAATTGCACCTAAAATGCGGTTAAGCACTGCCCATTCCCTTTCAAAGTGGTCGATCGCGATGCGAAGCCGCGTTCTTTTCCCAATTTGATCCCGCCAATTATGACGGACTGCCTCAATATTGCCCAATTTCTGCCTTCTTTCATTTGCGTCAGCAAGGAATGGTTAAGGTTAACAAAGGAATTGGGGCGCTTTCGTGGACAAAGCGGTGCCATTTTGCATCATTAGTTTCTCGCGTTGTGCCCCTTTAGGGTTTACCTCACAAGATGTGGGGTTTTTGCCTCGGAGTTACCGTGATCGCTTTTTCAACATTTATCGCAGGTGTTTGACACAGCGCATGGAAGCATCGCACGCGAAGCGGTTCAACAGGTCGGGAGGACCGCAAATTTAAACGGAGATCCTATTAATGCACCTAGCCATTTCCATCGAAGAAGCCGTGGACATGATCCCAGATGGGGCGTCCGTCATGTTGTCAGGATTTATGGGCGTTGGCACCCCCGATCACATTGTTGCGGCGTTGGCCGCTTCAGGCAAAAAGAACCTGACACTATTGTCAAACGACACGGCGCGCCCGCATTGCGGACCTGGCCCGTTGTTCAAAGCCCACTGTGTGACCAAATTAGTGTGTAGTCACATGGGGTTAAATCCAGATGTCCAAGAGCAATACGCCAGTGGCGAATTGGAGGTCGAACTCGTGCCGCAAGGGACATTCGTCGAACGTATTCGTGCGGCAGGTGTCGGTCTTGGCGGCATCTTAACGCCCACAGGGGTCGGGACTAAAATAGCTGAAGGCAAAGAGATCATCACAGTGGATGGTAAGGACTATCTACTTGAAAAGCCGTTGTCGGCTGACTTTGCGCTGATTGCCGCTGCGCGGTGTGACTACGTTGGGAACCTCTCCTATATGCTTACGGCGACAAATTTTAACCCGATTATGGCGTTGGCGGGTCGCACAGTTATTTGCGAGCCTGAGGCTATTGTTCCTGTCGGGGTCATCCCGCCCGATGAGGTTAAAACGCCCGGCGTTCTTGTCGACCATGTCATCAAAAAATCGGCTTAAGGAGGCAACACTATGAACCCTAAAGAACTTATCGCCCGCCGCGTTGCCCAAGAAATTCAGCCCCGCACGCTCGTTAATCTCGGGATTGGCATTCCCACACTTGTGAATGACTACCTCGACGAATCTCTTGGTGTTTTCTTTCAGGCCGAAAACGGCGCCGTTGGCATGGGCCACCGTCCACCTGAGGGCATGACGGATCGCCACCTCACCGATGCGGGCGGCAGCTTTGTCTCCTTTGTCCCCGGTGCCTCTACCATCGATAGCGCGTTCTCGTTTGGTCTCATTCGTGGCGGGCATCTCGACCTGACCGTGCTTGGCGCGTTGCAGGTGGATGAGGCGGGGCACCTCGCCAACTGGATCATCCCGGGGCACTATACGCCCGGTATGGGCGGCGCGATGGATCTCGTGACCGGTGCGAAAAAGGTGATTATTGCCATGCAGCACACCAACAAGGGCGAGCCAAAAATCCTGCCTGAATGTACCTTGCCACTCACCTCACAACGCCGCATCGATTTGATCGTGACCGAAATGGCCGTGATCAAGCCAGAGGATGACGGGCTGCACCTTATTGAGCGCGCGCCAAACGTATCTGTTGAGGAGATTGTCGCAGCGACAGCGGCAAGGTTGATCTACAACGGCGATGTGCTTGAGATGGCCGTGTCCGATCGGGTTGCTGCGTAATAGCTTCCGGCATTCAGGTTGGATTTTACATGCAAAAACGGCGGCCCATGTGGCCGCCGTTTCACATTCCTAAATCTTGGAATCACTTAGACCCAAGGACGCTCTTGCGACATCTTACTTTCATAAGCATCGATGGAGGACACGTTGTTCATCGTCAGACCAATGTCATCGAGACCCTCAAGCAGACAATGCTTTTTGAACGCGTCAACTTCGAACGGGAACGCCTGACCATCGGACGTGGTTACGATCTGCTCAACGAGGTCAACGGTCATGCGTGCGTTGGCACCCTTTTCAGAGTCCTCCATCAACACGTCGACCACCTCTTGTGGCATCACGATTGGCAAGATGCCGTTCTTGAAGCAGTTACTATAAAAGATGTCGGCGAAAGACGTGGAGATCACGCATTTGATACCGAAATCCGCAATGGCCCAAGGTGCGTGTTCACGCGACGAGCCACACCCAAAGTTGTCGCCCGCAACGATAATCTGCGCCTCACGATACTGCGATTTGTTCAAAACGAAATCCGCGATCTCGTTACCGGAGCGATCATAGCGCATCTCGTCAAACAGGTTCACACCAAGGCCGGACCGCTTGATCGTCTTCAAGAAAATCTTGGGGATGATCATATCCGTGTCGATATTCACGAGCGGCATAGGTGCAGAAATGCCGTGTAGTTTTTCAAACTTTTCCATTTGGATACTCCTTACAGCATTTCGCGAACGTCAGTCAGATGACCCGTGATGGCGGCGGCGGCGGCCATAGCGGGGCTGACGAGGTGAGTGCGGCCTTTGTAGCCTTGGCGGCCCTCAAAGTTGCGGTTCGATGTCGACGCGCAACGCTCGCCCTCGGCCAACTGGTCGGGGTTCATCGCAAGACACATGGAGCACCCTGCAAGGCGCCATTCAAAACCCGCTTCGGTAAAGATATCTGCAAGGCCCTCTTCTTCGGCTTGTGCACGCACAAGGCCCGAACCGGGAACGACCATCGCGCGCATCCCGTCTTTGACCTTTTTACCTTTGAGGATAGCGGCCGCGGCACGCAAATCTTCGATACGGCCGTTGGTGCATGATCCGATGAACACAGTATCGATCTGGATGTCTGTCAATTTTTGACCCGCCGTCAGACCCATGTATTCGATCGCGCGTTTCGCCGCCTCGACCTTGCCGCCTTTGAACGATTCTGGCGCGGGGACAACCGCGGAAATCGGCAAAACATCTTCGGGCGATGTGCCCCAAGTCACAACGGGCTCGATCTCTTCGCCCTTGAGGGTCACGACTTTGTCGAAGTGCGCGCCCTCGTCGGTGAACAGCGTTTTCCACCACGCCAATGCGGCTTCGAACTGTGCGCCTTTTGGGGCATGCGGACGACCTTTAACATATTCAAAGGTTTTCTCGTCTGGCGCGATCAGGCCTGCGCGTGCGCCGCCCTCAATCGCCATGTTACAGACGGTCATACGCCCTTCCATGGACAACTCACGGATCGCTTCGCCACAATACTCAATGACGTAGCCTGTACCACCAGCCGTGCCGGTCTCGCCGATCACTGCCATGGTGATGTCTTTAGCGGTCACACCAGGTTTAAGCTTGCCTGTGATCTCGACCTTCATGTTCTTAGATTTTTTCTGGATCAGCGTCTGGGTGGCCAGAACATGCTCGACCTCGGATGTGCCGATGCCATGCGCCAAGGCACCGAATGCGCCGTGGGTCGCGGTGTGGCTATCGCCGCAAACAACCGTCATCCCCGGAAGGGTCCAACCCTGCTCTGGACCAACAATGTGCACGATACCCTGACGAACATCGGACACGGGGTAATAGTGGATACCAAAATCCTTGGCGTTCTTGTCGAGCGCTTCGACCTGAATGCGGCTCTCTTCGTTGGCGATCACACCAGACACGCGGTCCAAAGTGGTCGGAACGTTATGATCGGGCACCGCGATCGTTTTTTCCGGGGCACGGACGGGGCGGCCCGCCATGCGCAGACCTTCAAAGGCCTGCGGCGAGGTCACTTCGTGTACGAGGTGGCGATCGATATAAAGAAGGCAAGTGCCGTCTTCTTGTTCATGGGCAACGTGTGCGTCCCAGATTTTGTCATAGATTGTCTTCGGGGCGGTCATATCGCTCTCCGTTGATGGCATTGGGAAAAGGAAGGTGTCGTGATGTGGCGCGCGCAAAAACGGCGCACGAAAACTGGTTTCAGGCCCGCAGTCGGGCTAAAATGGTCATCGACGCACCATAGAACCGCCAAGGCAGGCGGGCGCGGTCGTCCATATCAAAAAAACGTTCCATAGATGCTCACATATAGGCTTGCGATGAGTCTAGCAAGACGCATGACATAGTGGCGGTTCGCGTGTGCGGCTTGCACGGACGCGCCAAGCCGTGCGAACATCAGGCGAAATATTTTAAGAGGTTAGTTTTGGATCCAGTACAGATTTCCGATCTCGTGAATGACACGGGAGGTGATTTGGCTTCGTTTATGACGGGGCTGTTGCGGCGTTGGAATCTCTATCAAATTGGGATCATGGTCGCGGCCCTGATCGGTGCGATTGGTTTGGGGAAGGTTTTTGTGTTCCGCATGCGAGGCTGGATGCGCAACCTCTCCGGGCGACCAAAGTGGCAGTTGCGCTATCTGCTCGCAGTTCAAAAAAGACTTGTTTTGATCGTGTGGGCCGTCATTTTGTGGGCCGTGTTCCTCGTCATGCAAGAACTCACATGGCCCTCCCGATCGTATTTGATCGAAGTCCTCGCGCGGGTTGTAACAGCATGGGTTTTGGTCGAATTCGCCGCACAGGTTGTGAAAAACCGGTTGTTAAGACGCATGGTGCGCTGGGGCTTGTGGATTTATGTCACGCTCTACCTTATTGGCGGCCTAGGCCGAACAACTGATTTTCTTGATGGATTGGCTATTGAGTTTGGTGCCTTTCGCCTGTCGTCATTAGCGATTCTGAAGGCATTGATTGTTACGGCGTTGCTATTCACATTCGCGCGGGTTGTTTCGGCGCAAACCGCGGTTCAAGTCCGCAAAAACGAAGATATTTCACCGTCGATGCGAGTCCTTATCGTTAAGGTCGCACAAGTTTCGCTATACGGCGCCGCGTTTTTTATCGGTCTAAAAGCAGTCGGATTTGACCTAACGGGCCTTGCCGTTTTGTCCGGCGCTATTGGTGTCGGCCTTGGTTTTGGCCTACAAAAAGTTGTCTCTAACCTTGTGTCAGGCATCATCATCTTGCTCGACAAATCTATAAAGCCCGGGGATGTCATTTCTCTTGGTGAAACGTTTGGTTGGATCAATACGCTTGGAGCGCGCTATGCGTCTGTTGTAACGCGCGATGGCAAAGAGTACCTGATTCCGAACGAGGATTTGATCACAAACCAAGTGGTCAACTGGTCGCATACAAACGATTTTGTCCGCTTGGACATCTTTTTTGGGACCGCCTACGCCGATGACCCCCATAAAGTCCGCGCCATCGCGATTGAGGCCGCTAATACCGTCGGTCGGGTTTTGGCGACACGGCCCGCCGTGTGCCATATTGTCGGGTTTGGCGACAGTTCCGTCGACTATATCCTGCGCTTTTGGATTACCGATCCAACGGGAGGGCTGACCAACGTGCGCGGTGATGTGTACCTCGCCTTGTGGGACGCGTTCAAAGAGAACGGCATTTCTATCCCCTTCCCTCAGCGGGAAGTGCGGGTTTTGGATGGCGATGAGTTGCCAGCCCGCATCCTCGATTGACGCCTGAATTCATCAAGGTGATTTCGGTAGATTGAGATTTGTGATCAGCGATGCTATATTGGGTAAATCTTGGCGTCGGGGACTGAATACGGCGCGTTTTGAAGGAGGACTATGTCCTGTCTTACGTACAGACCGCAGCCGATGGGGCTGCAGTTTCGGGGGAGCCCATGAGTCGTGGCACCTCGACAAAATTCGGAGGCCAGCTGATGTTGGACTTCGTTACCCATGCTCTTGATCAGGAAAAAGCCGAAGACATCGTGACGATTGACTTGCGTGGCAAGTCGCAGATCGCCGATTTCATGGTGATTTGTTCTGGCCGCTCTTCCCGTCAGGTGGGGGCATTGGCAGAGAAGATATCCGATCTGCTCAAGCAGCAGCACGGCGTTTTGACGCGCATCGAAGGCAAAGGTCAGGGCGATTGGGTTCTGATGGATGCGGGCGATGTGGTTGTTCACATCTTCCGTCCGGAAGTGCGCGAATTCTATCAGCTGGAGAAAATGTGGCTGCCGACAGATGAGGCGGCGACCAAAGCGACCAAGAGCTGATGCGCGTTCATATTTGCGCTGTGGGCCGGCTACGTTCCGGCCCAGAGGCGACTCTCATTGATGACTACACGACACGGTTTGATCGGACGGGGCGCGCATTGGGCCTCGGCCCGCTCTCCCTCAACGAAGTCGAAGATAAAAAAGGCGGAGGCATGCCTGCCGAAGCTGCGCTATTAGAGCGCGCGATCCCTAAGGGAGCGATGATTGTCACGATGGATGAGCGCGGTAAGACGCTTACGTCTCCGGAATTTGCAGACAAGTTGGCACAGTGGCGCGATAACGGATGCCAAGATGTCGCGTTCGTTATTGGCGGCGCAGATGGCATTGATCCCGCCTTGCGGGCGCAATCCGACTTTTCAATTTCTCTTGGAAAAATGGTTTGGCCGCACATGCTTGTCCGCGCCATGCTCACTGAACAACTCTATCGTGCGGCGTCGATCCTTGCGGGGTCGCCCTACCATCGAGTTTAGGGCATATATTTTGTCCGCAATTTTGTTGTCTAAGGTTCACGCGGGCAAATCCCAGCGTTAGAACGTGATTAGAGAAAAAGACAGGAGCCGATCATGGCCGCACCAAAACCCGTCGTCCTTTGCATTTTAGATGGTTGGGGAATTAGTCCGACCGGTGATTCAAGTGCGCCGGATTTGGCAGACACCCCGAACTTTGACCGTCTCATGGCGAACTGCCCGCACAGCACGTTGATCACCTACGGCCCTGATGTCGGTCTGCCGTCTGGTCAGATGGGCAACTCGGAAGTTGGTCACACGAATATCGGCGCAGGTCGTGTCGTGGCTATGGATCTGGGTCAAATTGACTTGGCGATCGAGGATGGATCCTTTTTCGACAATGCCGAAATTATCCGTTTTTGCGAGACGCTAAAGGCGAGCGGTGGTACGGCCCATCTCATGGGGGTGATTTCCAATGGCGGCGTGCATGGCCATATCGAGCACACGCTGGCCGCAGCTAAAGCAGTCGCAGATCGTGGTGTGCCAGTGATCATTCACGCGATTACAGACGGGCGCGATGTTGCCCCGAAATCCGCCGATACGTTCATATCGGATTTTGTGGCCCGCCTTCCCGAAGGTGTCACGATAGGTACGGTCATCGGGCGCTATTTTGCACTGGATCGCGACAACCGTTGGGAGCGCGTCAGCCAAGCGTATTTTGCAATGATCAACGGCAAGGGGATCGAGCGCGCAGCGACGCCAATTGAGGCAGTCTTGGAATCTTATGCGCGTGGCGAGACGGACGAATTCGTCAAGGCCACGGTGGTCGGTGACTACGCGGGCGCAAAAGACGGGGATGGTGTGTTTTGCCTGAATTTTCGCGCGGACCGCGCACGTGAGATTTTGCGCGCCATTGGCGAGCCTGATTTCGCGGAGTTTGAGACAGGGCCACGCCCGAAATTCGCCGCTTTGCTTGGTATGGTCCAGTATTCGATTGGGCATAATGCATACATGGGCGTAGCATACCCTAAGGGCGAGATATCCAATACGCTTGGGGAGTGGGTTGCAAAGCAGGGCTTGCGCCAATTCCGCCTCGCAGAAACGGAGAAATATCCGCATGTCACGTTCTTTTTGAATGGTGGCAAGGAAGCTGCCGAGAAAGGCGAAGATCGCTTTATGCCGCAGTCGCCTAAGGTCGCAACCTATGATCTACAGCCGGAAATGAGTGCGCCCGAAGTCACCGAAAAGTTTGTCGGTGCGATCGACGCTGGTTATGATCTTATCGTTACCAACTACGCAAATCCCGACATGGTTGGCCATACTGGCGATTTACAGGCCGCAATGAAGGCCTGTGAGGCCGTGGATCAGGGGCTTGGTCAGGTCATCAATGCGCTCGAACGGGTGGGCGGCGCGATGGTGGTGATCGCGGATCACGGAAATTGCGAGACTATGATCGATCCCGTGACGGGCGGCGCCCATACGGCACATACGACAAACCCCGTGCCCGTGATCGTCTTTAATGGCCCGCAAAATACATCCTTGCGGGAGGGTGGGCGTTTGGCAGATGTTGCGCCAACACTACTTGATCTCATGGGGCTGCCTTTGCCAGATGAAATGACTGGTCGGACGTTAATTCAAAGATGAAACGGATAGGCGCAATAGTCCTCTTTTTGGTCTTCAATATGAACAATGCGGTGGCGCAACCGGTATCTCCAGTCGCCCTTGCGCAGGCGGCACGTGAACAATTTGCAGCCGCTCACGCACAGTTGGAAGCGGCGGACGGCGCATCTAACCGCGTCAAGGCATTGAGCAACGTGATCCGCGCCTACGAAGAGGGGCTTGAGGCGATGCGGGCGGGCCTTCGTCAAATATCGCTCCGCGAAGCTGAGTTATCAGAGGCCTTTGAGGATGAAAGCGGCCAAGTGGCCGCACTCCTTGGGGTTTTGGTCACATTACAGCCCGATGCGACTCCGGAGGCGCTTGTTCATCCCACGGGCCCGCTTGGGCGCGCGCGCGCAGGCATGTTGGTGTCGTCTGTTACGCCCGCAATGCAAGAGGCTGCGGACGTTTTGAGAGTTCAGTTGCAAGAAGCGACTATCCTACGTGAACTGCAAGATGAAGCGGTGGCAACACTGTCCATCGGCCTCAAAGATGCACAGCAGGCGCGCACTGAGCTAAGTCAGGCGATGTCGGACCGTGTGGGTTTGCCCAAGCGCTTTGTCACCGATAACGAGCGGCTTCGAATCCTGATTGAAAGCTCGGAAACGCTTGAATCCTTTGCCTCAGGTTTGGCGGTTATGGATGTTGTCGATGGGGTTGCGCCGCTGCCTGATTTCGGAGCTACAAAGGGGACGTGGCCGATGCCGGTGCGCGGCCGTATTTTGCGTGGGTTCAATGAAGCCGATGCGGCGGGCGTGGCGCGCCCTGGTGTTCTCGTTGCAACGCGTCAGTTGTCTCTTGTAACTAGCCCGTGGCCCGCCACCGTGCGCTATCACGGCGCATTTTTGGACTACGGAAACGTGATGATCCTTGAACCAAGCAATGATGTATTGTTGGTTTTGGCTGGATTAGAAGAGGTGTACGGCGAAATCGGAGAGGTCATTCCTGAGGGCGCAGCAATCGGTTTGATGGGGGGTGTTGCCCTTGATCTCGCGGCTTTTGTTGAAAATGCCGAGGATGGGACTGGTGCAGGTCTTTCCGAGACGCTTTATATTGAGGTAAGAGAAGGTGGACAGCCGGTTGATCCGGCGGTGTGGTTCACACAATAGGCTGATTTTCGGTCAAATGGATACACGAGGGACGTTTGTCCCGAGAGAGGAATACGCATGAAAAAGCACATGATGGCAGGCGTCGCGGGTATCCTCGCGGGAACACTGATCACGACTCAGTTTGCCGGACCCCTGATCGCGCAGGAGGCTGAAAAGACGACCAATGTGTATGAGCAGCTTGATTTGTTCGGGGATGTGTTTGAGCGAATCCGTGCTCAATATGTCGAGCCCGTTGACGAAGAGGCGCTGATCGAATCTGCGATTGACGGGATGTTATCGTCTCTTGATCCACACTCGTCCTATCTGTCGCCCAAAGACGCCGCAGCGATGCAGGTTCAGACATCGGGTTCGTTTGGTGGTCTGGGTATCGAGGTCACGCAAGAAGAAGGTTTTGTCAAAGTCGTTGCGCCGATGGACGGCACCCCCGCAGACATCGCAGGCGTTGAAGCGGGTGATTTCATCACGCATGTGGATGGCGACAGCGTTCTAGGAATGAACCTAGACGAAACCGTAGATTTGATGCGCGGTCCTGTTGGCTCCGAAATCATTATTACTGTGGTGCGCGAAGGACTGGACGAGCCGTTCGACATTTCCATTGTGCGTGACACGATCAAACTGACGGCTGTACGCTCGCGCGTTGAGGGAAATTCAGTTGTTCTACGTGTGACGACATTCAACGACCAGACATACCCGAACCTTGAGGACGGTCTCAAAGAGAGCGCCAAAGAACTTGATGGAATTGATAACATTGACGGTGTCGTCATTGATTTGAGAAACAATCCGGGCGGTCTTTTGGATCAGGCAATCATGGTGTCCAATGCGTTTCTAAATGAGGGCGAAATTGTATCCACGCGGGGTCGCTTCGCCGATGATAGTCAGCGGGTGTCCGCAGAGGTCGGCGATCTGGCTCAAGGCAAGCCAATCGTCGTTTTGATCAATGGCGGATCAGCATCGGCGTCTGAAATTGTCGCTGGCGCACTCCAAGATCACCACCGCGCGATCGTTGTCGGAACCAAGTCGTTCGGAAAAGGATCGGTTCAAACCGTGATGCAATTGCGGTCAAGAGGCGCGATGCGTTTGACAACTGCACGGTATTATACGCCATCAGGCCGGTCCATTCAGGCGCTGGGTATCTCACCTGACATTGTCGTAGAGCAGCCGCCGCGCGCGCCCGAGTCCGAGGCACCCACCGAAGAGGCGGCACCACGTTTCCGCTCCGAATCCGATTTGCGAGGGGCGCTTGATAACGACAGCCTGACGGAAGACGAGATTCAGAAGATCGAAGAGGAACGTGCGATAGCAGACGAAGCGGCGAAGTTGCGGGACGAGGATTTCCAGCTTGCATACGCGCTTGATCTGTTGCGCGGTCTCTCCAAGATTAGCGATTGATGTGGCATCGGGGCGCTCATAGAGCGTCCCGTTTTGCTATCCGTTTTGGGAAAGTCTACGATGAAAAATATAGATGCGAGCACGCTACCTTACCGCCCGTGTGTCGGTGTGGTCTTGATCAATGCGCAGGGCAAAGTTTTTGTCGGTGAGCGTATTGATACCCCCGGTGCGTGGCAAATGCCCCAAGGCGGGATCGACGCCGGCGAGGCTCCCCGCGATGCGGCCCTAAGAGAGCTTTGGGAAGAGACAGGTATAGAATCATCCGCGGTTGAGGTGATTGCCGAGACATCCGATTGGCTAACTTACGATTTGCCAGATGAGTTGTTGGGCAAAGTCTGGAAAGGCAAATACCGAGGCCAAAAGCAGCTTTGGGTTTTGATGACGTTCTCAGGCACCGATGCCGATATTCAAATCGCCACCGACCATCCCGAATTCTCCAAATGGAAATGGTCCGACCGTGTCGCGCTCGTCGATAGTATTGTCCCGTTCAAACGCGATATTTATGAACGCGTTGTCGAAGAGTTCAGTGTGCATCTGGCATAGACGCGGGTTTGTTGCGGTTTTTTAACGTAACTGGCCCAAGAGCGTTTGCGATGGATAGCCGTCTGGAGTGACGCCAATCGAGCGTTGAAAATCCCGTATCGCGTTGATCGAATTTGGCCCGATAATGCCGTCTACCTTGTCGTCCAAGAACCCTTTGCGCTTTAAAATACGCTGCATTTGTTTTTTCTCATTGAATGATAAAGGGTTGTATCCGCGAGGCCACGAGGCCTGAATTGGATCACCACCTTTGAGAAGGTCGGACAAATGGCCCACGCCAATCACGTAGGCGTCTGCTTTATTGTAGCGTTCAATTACGCGAAAATTCTCGAAAATCATAAACGCTGCGCCTTGAGCGCCTGCGGGCAAAAGGATTGATGCGGCCCCGTAATTCGGGACGGGTTGGCCATTCATGCCGACCACACCCATTGATCCCCAGTCCGATGGGGCGCGCATGTTTTCGCGCCGAGCAGAGCTATAGTCAAATCCGCGTGGCAACCGAACCTCGACACCCCATGATTGATTCTTGTTCCATCCGTGACGTGCAAGATATGCGGCTGTTGACGCGAGAGCGTCCGTTGGATCGTCTGACCAAATATCGCGTTTTCCATCTCCATCACCGTCAACGGCAAAGGCGAGAAAGGACGTTGGTATGAACTGGGTATGCCCCATCGCTCCCGCCCAACTGCCTGTCATATTGCGCGGTGTTGTGTCGCCAGATTGCAAAATTTGGAGCGCGGCAATGAGTTGCGCCTCAAAGAAACGGCCACGCCGGCCATCGTAGGCCAATGTTGCGAGAGCTTCGATGATTGGAATGTCGCCACGCGTTGCCCCGTAGGCACTTTCCAATCCCCAAACTGCGGCAACAACATGTTTATCGACACCAAACCGGGCCTCAATATCGTCGAGGGTTTTGGCGTGCTTTCGCATCGCTGCTTTGCCGTTTTTAACACGAGTGGGTGAGGCCGCGCTATCGAGGTAGTCCCAAATTTGCTTGGTAAATTCGGACTGATTACGATCCTTGGCGATAACGCTCTCGTTGTAGTCGATCCCTGAAAATGCGCGGGTCAGTACCGTTTGAGATATGCCCTCTCGCGCTGCGCGTGCTTTAAAGGCATCAATCCAACGATCAAAGCCGGCGTTGGATGTCGTCGAAACAAATTGCAAAAGAGAAGTCTCCGTTGAGAACGTATGCGGCGTAACAGAGCCTACAGGTTGTGCTGAACCCGCTTGACCCGCAAGCAGGACCGTTAAGCCAACAAACAAAGCACTTCGAAACGACATTTCGCACCTATACACGCATTACTAATTTCTAAAACACTAACCCGAAACGGATGAGATCATAACGCATTTCATCTCTCTGGGCGAAAATTCGCTAGTGGCGGCGGCGCACTACCTTTTTGCGCGCTTTGTCCTGTTTGGCTTTGTTTTTTCCGTGTTTGCGTGATCTGTATTTTGACGGGCCGCGGCGTGCGCCGCCAGGCATATTCTCGCCCTCTACTTGCAAAAGTTCTAACTCCAACCCGCCGGTAATGGGACTCGCATCTGCTATTTTGACCAAAACGCTTTGACCAATGGCAAGTGTGACGCCGGTGTCTGATCCCATGAGTGTTTGCCGCTCGGGATCGAATACGAAGAATTCGCGGCCAATCGAGCGCACGGGAACTAGACCATCGGCGCCAGTTTCATCGAGTTTTACAAACAGTCCGAACTTTTGGATGCCGGAAATATGCCCCGCCATTTCGTCGCCGATCCGTTCACTCAGGTATGATGCAAGATACCGATCCGTGGTATCGCGTTCAGCAGTCATAGAGCGGCGCTCGGTTTCCGAGATGTGTTTGGCAGTGACCTCAAGGCGGTCAATTTCGTCAGGCGAAAGGCCATCCTTACCCCATCCGTGAGCCGACACCAGAGCGCGGTGAACGATCAAATCGGCATAGCGTCGAATGGGTGATGTGAAGTGTGCATATGACCTCAGCGCCAAACCAAAGTGCCCGAAGTTTTCAGGGTGGTAATAGGCTTGTGTCATGGAGCGCAACGTCGAGATGTTGATCAAGTCGTCCTGATCCGTGCCTGCGGCCTGTGCGAGCAACCTGTTGAGGTGCGAGGTATGAAGCACCTGACCTTTGGCCAATGTGAAGCCGGATGCACCAGCGATTTCTCGTAGGGCGTCTAGCTTTTCGTCTGACGGCTCCTCGTGCACGCGGTACAACAAAGGCCGATTTCGATGAAAGAGCTCTTCGGCGGCAGATACATTTGCCAACACCATGAACTCTTCGATCAGTTTATGCGCATCAAACCGCTCTGCAAAATTCACGGACTTAACGCGCCCATCCTCTCCGAGAATGATTTTGCGTTCTGGTAGGTCAAGTTCAAGCGGCTGCCTCAGGCTTCGTGCATTCTTCAATGCGTCATAGGCCTGATAGATCGGATCAATAACGCTCTCCATGAGGCGGGCGCATTTCTCGTTTGGTGCGCCATCGCGCGCCTGTTGGACTTCGGCGTAATTCAGGGAGGCGGCGGACCGCATCAACCCACGCAAGAAGGTGTGTTTGAGTTTTTTACCTTGGGCGTCGATGGTCATTTTGACTGCGAGACATGCGCGCGGCACGCCCTCATGCAGTGAGCATAGATCACCGGACAAGCGATCTGGAAGCATCGGCACAACGCGATCAGGGAAATAAGACGAATTTCCACGGGTCCACGCTTCGCGATCGAGCTGCGATCCTGGGGTCACGTAGTGGGCAACATCGGCAATCGCGACCCAAAGAATAAAACCGCCCTTGTTGCTCGGGTCACCATCAGGTTCTGCCCAAATAGCGTCATCGTGATCTCGTGCATCCGCAGGATCGATCGTGACCAATGGGACATCGCGCAAATCTTCGCGTCCGGTCAAATCGGCGGGTGTGGCGGCGTCAGCCTCATCGATTACGGCATCAGGAAAGTCATCTGGAATACCCAGCTGATGGATGGCGATCAATGAGACCGCTTTGGGTGCTGTGGGGTCGCCAAGCCGTGTCACAATCCGTGCAACCGGTAATCCCATGCGCCCTGTGGGCCCTGATTGTTCGGCTTCGACCAATTCGCCGTCTTTTGCGCCACCCTCATTGCCAGCCTTTACAAGCCAGTCTTTGTTCGACCCTTTGTCGATCGGCAAGACGCGTCCACCTTCGGCAGACTTTCGGAATACACCGAGGATTTTGTGTGGGTTCGTGCCGATTTTGCGGATCAAGCGGGCCTGATACTGGTGATCCTCACCTTTGATCTCTTGTAGTTTTGCGAGGATCCGCTCCCCTTCGCCAAGGGCGGAATCTCCGTCACGCACCAGCATAAGAATGCGCGGCTCTGGCCCGTCGCCTGTCCACTCAAGCGGCCGTGCGAACAGGTCGCCGTCCTTGTCGGGGCCCAGAATAGCCAGCACCGAGACGGGTGGAAGCTTGTCTGGGTCGCGGTAGGTCTTGCTTCGCTTGGTGAGGTGCCCTTCGGCTTCCAACTCCTTCAAAATGCGTTTCAGGTCGATACGCGCAGCCCCTTTGATGCCAAAGGCTTTCGCTATATCGCGCTTTGACGTCTGAGTCGGGTGCTCTGAAATCCAGTTTTGAATTTCGGCTTTTGTTGGAATTTTATTCATGGGGTAATCTACCACGGCCAATTTAAAGGCACCATGATAAACGAGGGCTACGAATCTGCGTTTTCGCGCATCCATGCGATCAGGTCATCGCGTGTGTCGATGTCATTGAGAGTACGCCCGATATGCCACGTTAAATCAGGGCAGCTTTCAAGCGTGTCTGCGCGGGCAAAATGCGATGACCAACGTACATGGTTCAAAAATCCGGATGGAACTGCGCGGGTGTTTTTGAGCCCAATTAGCCAATAGCCACCATCGGGAGATGGCCCAATCGTAGCATCGTAAGACCCTAAGCCGCGAAAAGCGGTCTCAATATCATGTGGTCGAATAGTGGGAATGTCCGAGCCTATGATACAGGTTGGGTGCGGATGAAGCGCCCGTAACAGGCGCGCCATTCGCTTGCCAAGATCTCCATGTCCCTGAGCGATACGTGGAACATGGGCGGGCCAAACGCGACTTGATTGTCCCGCGTTGTCGGGAGAAACCGCGAGAATCAAATCCCATTTGGGGCTACGCAAACGCCGTATGGTCCGCAACGCTTCGGTACGATACCAATGTGCTGCCTCAACATATCCGATGTCTCGTCCCAAACGGGTCTTTACGCGACCCGGGTGTGGCTCTTTGAGCATGAGGACCAGCTTTTGTCTCAAAGCGCGCGCACCATGTCGTGATGAGGGATGCCGCCATCCATGTACTCACCACCAATGACGCGAAACCCCAAGTTTTCGTAAAACGAAATGGCGTGGTTTTGCGCGCCCAGTTTGGCCTGTGTGATGTGGGGGCGCGTGCGTAAATCGTTCAGGCATGTCTCGATTAGGCGTTTGCCCAGACCTGTTCCGCGATGTGATTTTGCTACACATACGCGTCCGATTTTCCCGATGTGGCCCTGTTCATAAACACGTGCCGTTCCGATATTTTGCCCATCTTCTGTTTGCGCCAGAAAGTGGGTGGAAACGGGATCGAGATCATCAAGCTCCTCATCCATCGGCACCATTTGTTCGCGTACAAACACGTCTAGGCGAAGAGAAAGGCACGCATCGATATCTGTCGTTTTCGAAATGTGGACAGTCATGCAAAATAGTCTTTGATCAGGCGCGCATAGATGCTTTTGAGTTGCGTGATTTGTTCCACGGGAACGTGCTCGTCGACTTGGTGCATGGTCTTTCCGACCAATCCGAACTCGACCACAGGGCAGTGTTTTTGAACAAACCGAGCATCAGATGTACCGCCAGATGTCGACAGCTCAGGTTTGAGTCCCGTCTCGGCCTCTACCGCTGCGGCCAGCATATCAACAAAATATCCGGGTTGGGTTACGAAGCTTTCGCCAGATATTGTGACGCGAACCGCGAACTCAATGCCGGTTTCCTCGGCCATTTTGGCGGCTTTTGCCTCTAACCAAGTGGTCAATTCCGCGCCGGTGTGAGCATCATTAAACCGAATGTTGACGGTCGCGTTGCAGTGGCTGGGGATCACATTTGTTGCGGGGTTTCCTGTGTCAAATGTTGTCGCCACGAGGGAGGATGCGTCGAAATGTGCGGTCCCTTGGTCCAGCGTGTGGTTGGACAACTGATCAATCAGGCGCGCCATCGCAGGCACAGGATTTTTTGCACGATGGGGGTAGGCTGCGTGCCCTTGGATACCTGTCGCGGTGAAATACGCGGTGAGTGACCCGCGTCGACCGATTTTCATCATCTCGCCCATTGTGTTCGGACAGGTCGGCTCGCCCACAAGGCAGTCTGTCATGCGCTCGCCATTGGCGTCCATCCAGTCCAATAGCGCCACAGTTCCATCTGTTGCATCGCCCTCTTCATCACCGGTAATGGCAATGGCAATGGAGCCGTCTTTGGGCGTGTGTTGTGTCACATGATCCACGGCCGCTGCAACGAAACAGGCCACGCCAGATTTCATATCGGTCGCGCCACGGCCCCACAAAATTCCGTCAGAAATTTCGCCGCCAAACGGCGCGTGCGTCCATGCAGCGGCATCCCCGACGGGCACCACGTCCGTGTGGCCATTGAACCCGAGTGTGCGCTCGGATTTATCACCCCACCGCGCAAAAAGGTTGGCGGTGCCGTTGCGATCGACGCGCGTGCACTGAAAACCTGCGCCAGACAAAACGCGTTCAAGCAATTGTAGCGCGCCACCCTCAACGGGCGTCACGGATTCACAGCGGATGAGATCGGCGGAAAGTTGGATCGGATCAAGTGTCATGTCGGCTCCCTGTCATTGCTACAGGGTTAGCGCGGTGGGCGCGGGATGACAAATGCAAGTATCGGGTCAAGTTGACTGAGGACTTATATGCCCTCAGTCAGAGTGGGTTTCGTCATCAAAAAAGGGCGTCATTTGTGCGACGATCACGGAGTTTTCGTCAAGTGCACGTTGCATGAGCTCTTTTTCATCATCGGAAATGTCGTGCCCTTCAGAAAGGCGCTCCTCAAGCGTGCCGTAGCCTGTAACATCCAGTGGCGCCACATCCGCTGTTTTGAGAACGGCGACCGTTTCGCGGACGGCCTCGGCCTCGTCCACACCTGACGCGTAGATCATCAACGCACCACCTGTGGCACCTTTGGGCAGGCCATCACCCTCCTTGCGTCCGATTTGGACGAGGAGGGTGTATACTTTTTGCCGCGATGGCTTTTTCTTGGGTGCCTCAGTCACGGAGCAACTCGTTGATGCCGGTTTTTGAGCGCGTGCGCTCATCAACGCGTTTGACGATAACCGCGCAGTAGAGGTTCACACCGTTTTTAGAGGGCATGGATCCGGCGACAACAACGGAATATGGCGGCACTTCGCCATATGTCACAAGGCCTGTTTCGCGGTCGAGAATCTTTGTCGACTGGCCGATAAAGACGCCCATTCCCAAAACCGAGCCTTCGCGAACGATACAGCCCTCAACAACTTCGGAGCGCGCCCCGATAAAGCAATTGTCCTCGATGATCGTTGGGCCAGCTTGCATGGGTTCAAGAACGCCACCGATACCTACGCCACCCGAGAGGTGGACGTTTTTGCCGATCTGGGCGCAGGAGCCAACGGTGGCCCATGTGTCTACCATTGTGCCCTCACCGACATGCGCGCCGAGGTTTACAAAGGACGGCATCAGAACAACGCCCGGTGCGATATAGGCGGATTTGCGGACCACGCAGTTGGGAACGGCACGAAAGCCGGCGGCTTTCCATTCGGCTTCGCCCCAACCTTTGAACTTGCTATCGACCTTGTCCCACCAACCGGACCCTTGCGGGCCGCCATCGTGCAGTTCCATGTCTTTGATACGAAAACCAAGCAATACAGCCTTTTTAGCCCATTGGTTGACGTGCCAATCGCCGTTTTCCAACTTTTCAGCAACGCGGAGTTTGCCGCTATCTAGAGCGTTCAAAGTTGTCTCGATTGCATCGCGGGTCTCGCCTGTTGTGGCGGCCGTGATGGTATCACGAGCGTCCCATGCGGATTCGATTGCGGTTTCAAGTTGTGCGTTGGACATGTGCGTCTCCCAAGTGTCATGGAATATCTGTTGCAGGTGGCTATAGTCTGTGCGACGCGCTTTCGCAACGCGAGAGCGTCGCCCGCGACAATTGAAACGCACGAGTAAAAAAGTGAGACATGTCATGTCCAATCCCCCCGAGCACCTTCTTCGCCGTCACCCGCTTCGCGATAGCCATATGGATATGGAGGCCGCACAGCACACGCCTGATACCGCACAAACCCGTGCGCCCGCCTATAAGTTGGCGTTTTCCGATGTCGATTTTATGTGCCGCGATGAATTGCGCCCCGTCCGCCTGCAACTCGAATTGCTCAAGCCCGAGATGATGATGGCGGAATACGGTGTCGAAAGTACCATTGTGATGTTTGGCGGCGCACGCATTCCAGAGCCTGCGAAAAAAGAGAGCGCAAAGACCAAAACACTGGCGGATTTGTCCAAATACTACGATGAAGCGCGAACCTTTGCGCGGCTCATGACGGAGCGCGCCAAGAAGAACGGGCATCGTGAGGATGTTATTGTTACGGGTGGTGGTCCCGGCGTGATGGAGGCGGGCAACCGTGGGGCGGTTGATGCGGGCGGGGTCTCTATCGGGCTCAATATCGTGTTGCCGCATGAGCAGGCTCCGAATGAATACGTGACCCCAGACCTGTGTTTCAACTTTCACTACTTTGCTATTCGCAAAATGCATTTCTTGATGCGCGCCAAAGCTTTGGCGGTGTTTCCCGGTGGGTTTGGGACGCTGGACGAGATGTTCGAGACCCTAACCCTGATTCAAACAGGACGCATGAACCGCATTCCTGTCGTGCTGTTCGGTGGTGAGTTCTGGCAAAAGATCATCAACTGGGACGCATTGGCCGATGCAGGTACGATCTCGCGTGATGACCTTGACCTGTTTCGGTTTGTCGAGACCGCAGAGGAGGCGATTGCCGCAATCGATGCATGGGATTACGGCGAAGGGCGGCGTGACGCCCTGCCGGGTCGCTGATCAATTGGCGTGAGGTGACGGCATCACAAGGCTTCGTTATGGCTTTTGGTGCCGTCGATCACGATCGCCGTGTGACGCAGGTTCATGCGGTCTTTCATATACCGCTCCATCGCCATATCCTGAAGGACGCCGCCGATGGTGTCACCGTTTTGACGCGCAATGATGTGCATGAGTTCAACGGTATTTTTTGGCAAAAAGAGCGTAATTTGTTCCATGTAGACCTCAATGCCGTGAAAATTTTTAGAGTACACGCGGGGTAGATTCGATCTGTTCCGCTATGGGGGTGAGTCGTGAGTTTTGCGGGAGGGCCGCACCGAAACGGTGTGTAAGGCTCGCATAAGATTGGCCTAGGTCGTCGACGCTACACAATTTTTGACCGCTCAGAGTTTGCAAGATCAGGGATTTACGTCCCAGAGCGAGTGCATAGCCGCGTGCCATCAGGGCCGCGTGTAGGTCGTCCCAGCTCCGCGCAAGAGCAAAGTCGTGGCGCAGCCAAGCGGCGAGGGTATGCTGTTTGGTCGGAAGGGGAGGCGACAAACCCACAGGCCGCGCGGCCAAGGCGTGGCGCGGTCCAATGTCGGTTGTGATTCTGATCTGATGCGGGTCCATACAGATATGATGGACCCACGTGGTTAAGGTGCCGTTATCGAAACCCTAAGTGTCTGTTAAGATCCAGTCTCGGCCGCAATCTGTGCCCGCGATTTCCGTTCCCGCTCTGTTGCGGATTTCAATTGCCCACAGGCCGCCATGATGTCTTCGCCGCGCGGGGTGCGGATTGGTGAGGCATAGCCCGCTGCCATCAAGATACGTGCAAAGGCATGAATGCGGTTGTTGGACGAGCGCGTGTAGGGCGCTCCCGGCCATTCGTTGAACGGGATCAGGTTCACTTTCGATGGAATGCCGTCCAACAGTTTGACCAACCTGTGCGCATCTTCGTCGCTATCGTTCACGCCATTGAGCATCACATATTCAAAGGTGATCCGCTCGGAATTGGACGCCTTGGGATATTCGCGCAGCGCGTCCAACAGAGCCTCGATATTCCACCGCTTGTTAATCGGCACCAACTTATCGCGTGTCGCATCCTCGGTTGCGTGGAATGACACGGCAAGCAAGCAGCCGATCTCTTTTGCCGTACGGTGAATTTCGGGCACAACGCCAGATGTCGACAGTGTAATGCGACGACGACCAAGGGCGATGCCCTCGCCGTCCATCACGATCTTCATTGCATCGCGCACGTTCTCGAAATTGTAGAGTGGCTCACCCATACCCATCAATACAACGTTGGACAAAAGACGCGCTTCGCCCTCGTTGTGTTCGCCTTTTTCGGGCCACTCGCCAAGGTCATCGCGCGCCATCATCACCTGACCGACAATCTCGGCAGGGGTCAAATTGCGTACCAGTTTTTGGGTGCCTGTGTGGCAGAACGAACAGGTTAGCGTACAGCCAACTTGGGACGAAATGCATAGCGTGCCACGGTTGTCTTCGGGGATGTAGACCACCTCAACCTCGTGGCCGCCATTGATCCGCACAAGGTATTTGCGGGTGCCATCGTCGGACACCTGTTTTGAAATCACCTCGGGTATGCGAACCTCGAACGCTTCACAAAGTGAGCTTCGCAACGCTTTGCTGAGATTTGTCATCTCTTCAAAGTCGCGCACACCCCACTGGTAGATCCATTGCCAGATTTGACCAACGCGCATTTTTGCCTGTTTTTCAGGCGTGCCGTGCTCAACAAGGAGTGCGCGCATTTGGTCACGTGACAAGCCGACAAAATTGATTTTGCCGCTCTGCCCGTCGCTGTCTTTGCGCGGAATAGTCAAAATGTCCGGCGTGATAGGTGCGCTGGGGGCCATGTCATATCTCTTTTTCGTGGTGAGTTGGCGCGGCTTCTACAGGATTTTTGCAACCAAAGGAAGCCATAGGAAAAGGCCCCGCTATATCAGCGAGGCCGAAATTTTTCAGACGTAGCGCAAAGGTGTTACCCGCCGCAGCGTTTTGCAGCGTCTTCCACCGAAGCTGTGAAGCCCAACAAGGAGAAAGTGTCTTTGGTGTAGGTGCCGCGCGCCGAATGCCCAGACAAGGACGCCGCAGCGCCGCGTTTCATCGCGGCGACGATTTTAGCATCATCCTCGGGTGTGACGGCCCATGCGGTTTCGTTCTCGGTGAAGAGTGCAAACTTTGTGCCGCCGATTTCGAGTGTCACTTCGGAGCCACCGGCAAACGGGTAGCCGCCCGCGAATGACACCTGACCTTTGATGCCTGTGGATGGGGCGTAGGAGACGAACATTAGGACTTCGCCGCGCCGCACGGATTTGATGCGACCCGAACTGTCGGTGTTCACAGTCTCTTTGGGTTTCGATACTGCCCAGCATTGCGTGCCCTCTTGGAACACGTACCAGTCAGTATTTGACGCCACTTGGTTGCTGCTTTCTTGTGCAAATGCCACTGTTGCGGCGAGTGCGAATGTCGCACCAAGGACGAGTTTCTTAATGGAATGGAACATGGATTTTTCGCTGCCTCTAGCTATCTCGGCCCGTTACCGATACGCCTCCGCTGTCTTTAGCTGCGGTTCTGACGTGATGGACCCGTTAAATACTCAATTGGCACAGTAACGTAAAACCGTCAAATTGGGAAAGACCCCTTGGCAGAAATTCGCTGAAACGTGATTGGGAGAGATTTTAAGATGGCAGACCGTGTTGTGGAAATGGTTGATATCTGGCGTGGACCCGTGGCGGAAAGCCGCCATACAGGCATGGCGGTTGTCTGTAATGCCGCTGGCGAAGTCATTGATGGGTGGGGCGACCTAGACACAGTGATCCTGCCGCGCTCATCGGTGAAGATGATCCAAGCCTTGCCGCTTGTGGCGTCGGGCGCTGCGGATGCGGCGGGTCTGACGGTTGATCAACTGGCGTTTTCGTGCGCCTCGCACAACGGCGACAAAATCCATACCGACAAAGCACGGGCATGGCTTGGCGCGTTGGGCCTGTCCGATGACGATCTGATTTGCGGCATTCAGGAACCGATGGGCAAACAGTCTCGCCGTGCTCTGCTCAAGGCCGATGAAACCCCGTGCCGTGTGCATAACAATTGTTCGGGCAAGCATTGCGGTTTTTTGACACTGTCCAAACACCTCGGTGCCGGTCCTGACTATGTGCATCCTGATCATCCCGTACAAAAATCTGCGCTCGACGCCTTTGAGACGGTGACGGGTGAAACCTCACCGGGGTTTGGGATTGATGGCTGCTCCGCGCCAAATTTTGCCACGTCCATGCGCGGCCTTGGTCGGGCGATGGGCTATTTTGCGGGGGCGCGTGAGGATGGCGATGCCTTGTCGCAGGCGGCGTTGCGTTTGCACCAAGCTATGCGTTTGCATCCCGATCTGGTTGCGGGTGAGGGGCGCGCGTGCACCGAATTGATGCGTGCGGCCAAAGGCAAAGTGACGATCAAAACAGGGGCCGAGGGCGTGTTCACCGCCATCCTTCCCGATCAAGGCTTGGGTGTGGCGCTTAAAATCACAGATGGGGCTACGCGTGCCTCGGAATGCGCGATTGCGGGGCTGTTGGTGAAGCTGGGCGCGCTAGACGCCAATGATCCAGTTGTCCGTAAGTATCTCAATCCCGAGATCAAAAACTTTGCGGGCCTTGTTACGGGTGAGGTCAAACTCGCCGCAGGTTTTCCCGTCTGAGGTCAGATCAGATCCCAAAGTAGTTTCAACGCAAGAACGGTTGAAACCACAACCAACACGGGGCGGATGAGTTTTGCCCCAATGCGGGAGGCAAGCGTCGATCCGACGTAGGCCCCCGCCAGCTGTGCCGCTCCCATGGCCAAGCCAAGCATCCAGAACGGTTTTGCAACCAATAAAAACCCCGTGAGCCCTCCGACGTTTGAGGCAAAGTTGAGCAGCTTGGTGTGGGCGGTGGCCTTTAGGATGCCGTAGCCCGCGAGGGATACAAACCCGATCATGAAAAACGCGCCTGTTCCGGGGCCAATGAGGCCATCGTAAAACCCGATCAGCGGCACAAAGGCAGCTGTAAACAAGAGCGGCGTGACGCGCTGCACGCGGTCCACATCATCAAGCCCCTTTTTGAACGCGAAAAACAACGCCACGCCGATGAGCAACACGGGCAAGCCCAAGCGGATCACATCGGTGGGAAGCGATGACGCAAACAAAGCGCCGATCAAGGCCCCCGCAAATGAGATTACCGCGGCCACCCATTGGCGGCGCACATCCACGTAACCCGCCCGCGCATAGTTGACCGCGGCCATGCCCGACCCGAACAACGCTTGGACTTTGTTAGTGGCGAGGGCCGTGACGGGTGGAATGCCCGCGAGCAATAAGGCAGGCACCGTGATCAACCCACCCCCGCCCGCGATGGAGTCAATAAACCCCGCCGCAAAAGCGGCTACGATCAAAAGAAAAAGAAGGTCGCCTGAGACCTCAAACATCATGCGGATGCGCCTGCGAATTCGTCTTTGGCGTAGCCTTGGATATAGAGCAATGCGGTCAGGTCGCCGTGGTTGATACGAATATCGCACTGCGCCGCAACGGAGGGTTTCGCGTGCAGCGCCACGCCCGCGCCCGCGATCTCAAGCATGCCCAGATCATTGGCCCCGTCCCCCACGGCCATCACATCGTCGTGCGACAGGCCAAGGCGTTCGGTGATCTCTTTGAGTGCGGCGACTTTCGCCTCGCGCCCCAAAATCGGCAGGCCCGGTTTGCCGACGAGTTTGCCGCCCTCGACCAACAGCGTGTTGGCGCGGTTTTCGTCGAACCCGAGCGCCTCGGCCACATAGCCCGTGAAGGCAGTAAAGCCACCTGACACGAGGGCCGCATAGGCACCGTTTGCTTTCATTGTGGCGAGCAATGTAGGTCCGCCAGACATAAATGTAATGCGCTCGTCGATCACCGTTTGAATGACGCTTTCTGGAAGGTCTTTGAGCAAGGCCACGCGTTCGGTCAGCGCCCCGTCGAAATCCAGTTCTCCGTTCATGGCCTTTGCGGTGATCGCCTTTACATGGTCGCCAACGCCCGCCACATCCGCCAGTTCGTCGATGCACTCTTGTTCAATCATGGTGCTGTCCATGTCGGCCAACAGCATCTTTTTACGCCGCCCCTCGATGGGCTGGACGATTAGGTCGATCCCTTGGGTTTGCAGCGCATCCCATACATCCCAACGGTTGGGCGGCATGTCGGTGACGGGAAATTCGGCGGCCTCTCCTGTGGCCAGCCACTGTGCATCGCCCCCGCCCCACGCATTGCGTAATGCCTCCACGGCCTCACGTGAGAGCGATGGATGGGACGGGGCGGTGAGTAGGGTGACAACATACATGGGTGCAAGCTCTCCAAAGGTAGTCGGCACGCGCGGCGCGCCATCCAAGTCTGATGACCCTGTTAATGGCGCGCTTACCAATGGGCAACTATTTTGCCGCACCCGCGAACAAGTCGTTGCCAGACTCATCGAAAGCAATTAAACGCGGCGATGGGACACCTCTCCCCAACGAGAGGCTTATATCTGGAAGGATACCAGCAATGGCTATTCAAGCTCCGGCCACGCGGCCGGCTAACCCGCGTTTTTCGTCTGGCCCTTGTGCCAAAATCCCTACATTTTCGCTCGATCTGCTGTCTGACGCGCCCCTTGGCCGCTCACACCGTGCAGCTGTTGGCAAAGCCAAGCTGTTGGCCGCCATCGAGACGACCCGCGACATTCTCGGCATCCCCGCAGATTACAAAATCGGCATCGTTCCCGGCTCGGATACGGGTGCGGTTGAAATGGCTATGTGGTCGCTTTTGGGTGCCCGTAAAGCAACCATGGTTGCATGGGAATCCTTTGGTGCGGGTTGGGTCACGGATGTGGTCAAACAGCTCAAAATCGACGCTGATGTGATGACGGCCGAGTACGGCGATATCGTTGATTTCGATAAGGTCGACTTTAACACAGACGTGGTTTTCACGTGGAACGGCACCACATCTGGTGCGCGCGTCCCGAACGGTGACAAGATCCCCGCAGCGCGCGACGGCCTGACGATTTGCGATGCGACGTCTGCCGCGTTTGCGATGGACCTGCCGTGGGACAAACTCGACGTCACAACGTTCTCTTGGCAAAAAGTACTTGGCGGCGAAGCGGCGCACGGCATTATTGTCTTGTCCCCGCGTGCTGTCGAGCGCCTTGAAAGCTACACGCCTGCATGGCCTATGCCGAAGATTTTCCGCATGACCAAGGGCGGTAAATTGATTGATGGCATCTTTAAGGGCGAGACGATCAACACGCCATCGATGCTGGCGGTTGAGGACTATCTGGTCGCACTTGAGTGGGCCAAATCGGTCGGTGGTCTTGAGGGTTTGATTGCGCGCGCAACTGCAAATGCCAAAGTGATCTGGGATTTCTGCGATGCCAAACCATGGATTGCAAACCTCGCAAATGATCCGGCCACGGCGTCGAACACCTCCGTGTGTTTGAAGTTCACCGACGACAGAATTCAGGACGGTGCAGCGTTTGCAAAAGCGGTTGCCAAACGTCTTGAGGTCGAGGGTGTCGCTCTTGATATCGGGGCGTACCGCGATGCGCCTGCGGGTCTTCGGATCTGGTGTGGCGGCACGGTCGAAACGGCTGATGTGGCGGCATTGATGCCGTGGCTTGAGTACGCGTTCGAGGCTGAAATCGCCGCCCAATAAGGGTGTCGGCACCGCGTCGGCTTTTCGTCGGACTTTCGTCGGGCAAAAGGTCAATCTGACGCGGGCATTGCATCCGGATATTATCGCGGGCGTCATCGCCCGCGACCCTCCCAACCCAATTTCATTCGATCCAAGGAGTGTGCCCAATGGCCCCCAAAGTTCTCGTCTCCGACAGCCTGTCCGAAACCGCCGTCCAGATTTTCCGTGACCGTGGAATCGAAGTTGATTTTCTCCCCGCACTTGGCAAAGACAAAGATGCGCTTGCTGCCGTGATCGGCAAATATGACGGTCTCGCAATCCGTTCTGCGACCAAAGTGACGCCCGCACTTTTGGAGCATGCAACCAACCTCAAAGTGGTCGGTCGCGCAGGTATCGGCACCGATAACGTCGACAAAGAAGCCTCGTCCAAAAAGGGCGTGATTGTCATGAACACGCCGTTTGGCAACATGATCACCACAGCCGAACACGCCATCGCGATGATGTTTGCCGTTGCCCGTCAAATTCCCGAGGCCTCCGCATCCACGCATGCCGGCAAATGGGAAAAATCCAAATTCATGGGTGTCGAGTTGACCGCGAAAACGCTTGGCGTGATCGGTGCGGGTAACATCGGCGGTATCGTGTGTGACCGTGCACGCGGCCTTAAGATGAAAGTGATCGCTTACGACCCCTATCTGTCCGAAGAGCGCGCCATTGAGATGGGTGTTGAAAAGGTTGAATTGGATGCGTTGCTTGCGCGCGCCGATTTCATCACTTTGCACGTGCCGCTGACCGATAGCACCCGCAATATCCTTTCTGCTGAAAACCTCGCTAAGACCAAAAAAGGTGTGCGTATTGTCAACTGTGCGCGCGGTGGTCTCATTGACGAAGAAGCTTTGGCCGAATTGCTTAAATCCGGTCATGTCGCGGGTGCCGCCCTTGACGTGTTCGCGGTTGAGCCTGCGGTGGACAACGTGTTGTTCGGTCTGCCAAACGTTGTTTGCACGCCGCACCTTGGCGCGTCCACATCGGAAGCCCAAGAGAACGTGGCGCTGCAAGTGGCCGAGCAAATGTCCAACTACCTGCTCGACGGCGCGGTCGAGAACGCGCTCAACATGCCGTCCATGACCGCCGAAGAAGCCAAAATCATGGGCCCATGGGTCACTTTGGCGGAAAACCTCGGCTCTTTCATTGGCCAAGTCACCGATGAAGCCATCAAAGAAATCAACGTCACATTCGACGGTGTGGCCGCGGAGATGAACCTCAAGGCGCTCGAAGCGGCGGTTGTTGCGGGTATCATGCAGGCCTCGAACCCTGACGTGAACATGGTGTCCGCACCTGTGATCGCCAAAGAGCGCGGCATCCAGATTTCCAAAACTACCCAAGACGCAACAGGCACGTTTGACGGCTATATCAAGCTCGACATCCAAACCGTTGAAAAGTACCGCACCATCGCGGGCACGGTGTTCTCGGACGGCAAGCCACGGTTTATTCAGATCAAAGGCATCACCATCGATTCCGAGGTGGGCGAGCACATGCTTTACACCACCAACCAAGACGTCCCCGGTATCCTTGGCAAACTCGGTACGCTCTTGGCCGAGCACGATGAAAACATCGCCAACTTCACCTTGGGCCGTGCGGCACCAGGTGGCGATGCGATCGCTGTGACCTTCCTCGACACCCCGATCAAGGCGACAACTGTAAAAGCGCTCAAGGATAGCGGGTTGTTCCAACACGTGCGTCCGCTCCACTTCAAAGCGTAAGCGATCACCGCCCAATTATGACGAAGGCCGCCCGATTGGGGCGGCCTTTTTCGTGGCGGTATTGATGCCAAATCAGGTGCGAAATTTACCGTCCGGTATTTGGGCATTATCGTTTAGCGGCCAGTTGTACATATAGACCCACGCTTGGCACGTCTCGCCGCCATGATGCACCGTGCGAAATTCGCGGCGGTATTCGTATGGTGGCTCAAAGGGCGGACCTATGTCCTCATAAAGGTCGAGTTGCTCAATGACTTGCGCGGCATTTTTGCCAAGCCGAAACAGGTCGCCATGTACGACGTCGGTGGGGGCGTCACTGTCTATAACCCCCGGATAATAGCTTACCGTATACAGGCGGCCCTGCATTGTTGCCGCGCCAACGTGGGTCGAGTTATCGCGCAGGAGCCGCGCCATATCGTTGTCATCTATCGCCCGCATCAGAGTGCCATAGACAAATAGGTGATCGCCGATTTTGGCGTGTGGATGGGTCATTTTTTCGGGGCCAAAGACGTGACGAGATGATCAAGGTTCTCGTAGCCGTATTTGCGCATGTAGCTGACGACAAAGGCATGATCGCCTAAGCGGCGAATGTAGTAGTCAAACATATCAAGCACCTCATCGCGGCGGATGTTTTTGTTCTTGAGTTGCACGGCGATGAATTCGAAAAAGTTCAAATAGTCTACAAAGGCTTCGTGGGAATCGGTGCCATCCATGTTGTCGATATCGGTGGACAGTTGCCGGATTTCCTCCTCGGGTTCGTAGTCAAGGATCCGGCGCACAGGGTCAAAGCGATCGTTCTCGTAGAACTGTTGATACAGGCGGTAGAGCCATTCGGAGCGGCGCAATTTGGCGTCACGGCGATAGGTCATTAGGGCCATAACCGCGCCGATGACGATGACGCTTGTTTGCGCCCATTCTCTAAATTGATCCAACAATTTTGTCGCTCCACCTTTCCATTCCGGTCCAGAAAACCATAGTAGTGTTGCGGGCGGATGCAATCATCCGCATGACGGACCAAAGGACATATTATGCGCATTTACGCCATTGGCGATATTCACGGACAACTCGACATGCTCAAAGCCTCTCATGCGCGCATTGAAGCGGATAAGGCGCGGGTCGGGGATGTGGATGCGCAGATTGTGCATCTTGGTGATTATACGGATCGTGGGCCTGATAGTCGTGGCGTCATTCAATACCTCAAAGACGGGGTTGAGCGTGGTGAGCCATGGGTGTTGATCCGTGGCAATCATGACCGGATGTTCACGCGCTTTGCTCGTTTTGGCATTGCCCATGATGAACGGATCAAATCGGGCCTCTCATGGCTCGACCCGCGTTTGGGCGGTCAGACAACACTGGCCTCATACGGCGTTGAGTCCGAGGACGGGGCGTTCGAGTTGGCTCACATGCGCGCGAAAAAGGCGGTGCCTGACGATCACCTGACCTTTTTGGAGGGCTTGCCGTTGACCTACGAATGGGAGGGCTATCTGTTTGTTCATGCAGGGATCAACCCCAAGGTGGCGCTTGCCGATCAAGACGAGGATGACCTGATCTGGATTCGCGAAGGGTGGCTTGATTTTCACGGGCATCTGCCGTTGCGTGTCGTGCATGGTCACACCGCACTGGATGCGCCGACCCATTTTGGCAATCGTATCGATATTGATACGGGGGCGGGATATGGTCGCCCGATGACGGCACTAGTGATTGAGAATGGCCATGAAGAAGTGGTCACCCAGACGGGTCGTGCGCCGCTCGAGCATGTGACAACCTAAAGCGTGAACCGTTTTCGTGAAATTTTCGATAGTCTGTTAAGAGATTTTTCACCCTGACCACCGATTTTATCCCAAAGCCCTCGCTGCGTAGGGTGTGGGACAAAGAGGTCATGCGATGGATTACCCCGATACGGTCGTACAGGAGCGGCGTGCCCGCTTGGCTGCGGAACGGTTGTTAGAGCTCAAGCAGGCAGAGCTATATGATGCGAATCGTAAGCTGTCCAAACATGCGTTGTCCTTGTCAGGTGAGATCATCGAAAAGCGCGAGGAAGCCGAGTTTCTAAAGGTCGAAAACTCGCGCACCCGTGACGATCTGGATAAGGCGAACTCAGCGATTGTGATTGCCGAGCGGCGTTTGTGGGATTCCTTGGAAACCATTCAGGATGGGTTCGCGGTGTTTGATCCCTCTGACACCATGATCGCCGCCAATTCCGCCTATCTACGTGTATTCGACGATTTGGAAGGTGTGCAGCCCGGTATTACCTACACAGAAATCGTTCGATTGGCTGTCGAAGAGGGGATTATTGATGTCGGTGATCTGTCGCGGGACGCCTATGTCGAGGCGGCGGTGACGCGGTGGCGCGCCGCCACGCGTGAGCCGCAAACGGTGCGGTTATGGAACAACCAATACATCAAAATGGTCGATCGCCGGTCGCGCGATGGCGATATGGTTTCGTTGGGTCTGAACATCACCGGCACCATCCGGTACGAAGAGCGCCTTAAGAAAGCGCGGTACAGAGCGGAAAGTGCGAACCGTGCCAAATCGGCCTTTCTCGCCAATATGAGCCATGAAATCCGGACGCCAATGAATGGCATGGTCGGAATGGCGGAGTTGTTGGCAGAGACGCAATTGGACGAGGAACAGTTGCTGTTTGTTGAAACGATTAAAAACAGCGGCGCTGCGTTGTTGACCTTGATCAATGACGTGCTTGATTACTCCAAGATCGAAGCGTCGAAACTGTCGTTGCATCCCGAGGTGTTCGATCTTGAGCATTGCATTCATGATGTTTTGGTATTGTTGCAACCGAATGCCGCGCCAAAGGGGCTGTCGTTGATCATTGATTACGACATGTTCATGCCAACGTGTTTTGTTGGTGATCCGGGTCGGGTGCGCCAAGTGCTCACGAACCTGATCGGCAATGCGGTTAAATTCACGCGCGAAGGACATGTGATCGTGCGCGTTGTTGGCATGCCGCAAAATGACGGGGCAGCTCAACGCGTTCATATTTCGGTTGAGGATACGGGCATCGGTATTCCTGCGCAGTTCAGGGACCATATCTTTGGCGAGTTTAATCAGGTTGAGGGCGAGCGAAATCGCAAGTTCGAAGGGACCGGTCTTGGTCTCGCAATTACGCGAGAGTTGATCACTTTGATGGATGGCGAAATTTGGGTGGATAGTATCGAGGGCGAAGGATCCTGTTTTGGGTTCTGTCTGTCGATGGAGACAGCCCCCGAAATCGACGAAAATAGTGTGCCGGCATGGATCAAAGATGTCGCTGTCATCGAAGACGTTGAGGCGAATGCGCAGATTTTGACAAAGCAATTGTCGGCATTGGGCGTCACCTCAACGCTCTATCCAACACAACAGGCGGCACTCGATGCGCCCGTTCAGGCAGACGCCTACCTGATTAGTCAAAAAGCAGTTGAAGATATTGATGCGTTTATTGCTGCATTGCGTCATGCGGGTGTCGAGACAAATCACCTTTTGATGGTGTCGAGCGGGACGGCCAAGGCGGCTATTGATGCGAACATCGAGACAATTCATCGCCCTCTATTGCGCGCTGATTTGTGCCGCGCACTTTCGGCATTGCCGCCGATTGAAAGGCCTCAAGCCCTCGATTTGCCAGAGGACGCAGCCAGTGTAAATCACGTGAGCGCGCCGCGTCTCATGCGTATTCTTGCGGCGGAAGACAACATGACCAACCAGTTGGTGTTCGGCAAAATGATCAAGGCTTTAGATATTGATCTGGTCTTTGCGAACAACGGCCAAGAGGCGATTGATCTCTACCAAAGCTTTGATCCCGATCTAGTCTTTATGGACATCTCAATGCCCGAAGTGGACGGCAAAGAGGCAACGCGCCGCATTCGAGATATCGAAGCCAACACCGGCAAACACGTTCCGATTGTCGCGATGACGGCGCACGCAATGCCAGGGGACGAAGAGGAAATTTTGTCCCACGGGCTAGACCATTACATGACAAAGCCGCTCCGCAAAGCGGCTATTATTGACCGTATTTTGATGGAGCATCCGATGGAGTGCAAGCCGGTCGCACCCATGGATGACACACCAATGGAGTCCGACGCTATGCGTGCAGGCCAAGGTGTGTCCGCTCAGGTAAACGTGTAATTACCCGTTCGCGATAGCGCCAAGAAACGCGTCTCCGAACCGTTCAGCGGGGCGGTCGCCCAACAGGCGGACCAACCCATCATGATCGCGGGGGCGTTGTTTGACCACACGTGCAATTTGGGCGGAGGTGAGTGTCACAGGCTTGAGCGTGCCGCATTCCCCACGGCTGAGTCGCGTTTGGATGTCTTGTAGGGTGTCGAATAAATCGCCGCCGCCAGACGTTGCCAATTTGCGCCGTGCGGGATGCGTGTCCGGCGCATTCGCACCTAAGATGACGGATAAGAACAGAGCGCCGAACCGCTCCAGCTTTTTCGCACCTACGCCGCCAATTCGGGCCATCGCGTCCAACGTATCGGGGCGCTTCTCGGCCATTTCAATGAGGGTGCGATCGGCAAAAACGACATAGGCGGGTACACGCGCCTCTTCGGCGAGGGCGCGGCGTTTTGCCTTGAGCGCGGACAAGAGCGGTGCATCTTCTTCGGACACGAGAGAACGCACCATCGGATCCTTTTTCGCACGCACAATCGTGTCGCGCCGCAGGGTGATCTCGCCCTCCCCCTTGAGGATCGGCACGGCAGGTTCGGTCATGTAGAGCGCGCCGTGGCGGTCAGGGTTGGGGCGCACCAAATCGGCGCCCATCATTTGACGAAAGACCGCGTTCCATTGGCGTTTGTCGTATTCTTTGCCGATGCCGAACACACTGAGTTGATCGTGGCTCCACTGTTTCGTTTTGTCGGTCATCTTGCCCATGAGCACGTCGATCAGGTGCCCCGCACCAAAACCCTCGTCACAGCGCAACACTGCGGAGAGCGCTTTGCGCACCGCTTGGGTTCCGTCGAACAAGTCGGGGGGCGTGTCGCATAGATCGCACGTGCCACAGGGCTGGGTTGTCTCTCCGAAATAGGCGAGCAGGTTTTGACGGCGGCACACTTGGGCCTCTGCAATCCCAAGCAATGCATTGAGGCGCGCATGGTCGGCGGTGCGGCGTTCCGATGGCGCGGGGCTTTCGTCGATCTGACTGCGGCGAAACCGTATGTCATCGGGACCAAACAAGGTGAGGGTTTCGGCCCGCGCCCCGTCACGACCGGCGCGACCGATCTCTTGGTAATACCCCTCGACGGACTTGGGCAAGTCGGCGTGTGCGACCCAACGGATGTCGGGTTTGTCGATGCCCATGCCAAAGGCGACCGTGGCCACGACGATCAATTCGTCTTCTTGTTGAAAGCGGCGTTCAACATCTCGGCGCATCTCGGGGTCCATGCCGCCGTGATACGCGAGGGAGAGGTGGCCAGCATCTGTGAGTGCCTTGGCCAAGCTTTCCGTTTTCGCCCGCGTTCCGCAATACACGATCCCCGACTGACCTTTGCGCGCTGCGGCAAAGTCAAGGATCTGGCGGCGAGGACTATCTTTGACGGCAAAGGCGAGGTGAATGTTCGGACGATCAAACCCGCGCAAAAAGGTTTCCGGTTGAGCGCCGTCAAACAGGCGTGTGACGATCTCAGCGCGGGTTTCCTCGTCGGCGGTGGCGGTAAAGGCAGCCAGTGGCACGTCGAGGACGCGGCGCAAATCGCCAATGCGTAGATAGTCTGGTCGAAAGTCGTGCCCCCATTGGCTAACACAGTGCGCCTCATCTACCGCGATGAAAGAGACATTCGCACGGCGCAACATCGGCAAGGTGCCACCAGACGCGAGGCGTTCAGGGGCCATATAGAGTAGCTTTAGACGCCCCTCGTTGAGTGCCGCAAACACCGCATCGTTTTCCTCATCTGTGTTGCCAGATGTGAGTGCGCCCGCTTCGACACCTGCGGCGCGCAACGCTTGGACTTGGTCGCGCATGAGGGCGATGAGGGGGGAGATGACAATTGTGAGGCCATCACGGCAGAGCGCGGGAAGTTGGAAGCACAGAGATTTTCCGCCACCCGTTGGCATAATCGCAAGGACGTTTTTGCCGTCCACTACGGCATCGACAATTTCGGCTTGGCCAAGTCGAAAGGCGTCAAACCCAAAGACGGATGACAAAAGGGAAAGCGCCTGTGAGGTGTCGGATGCCATGAATACTGCTCTTTTTGATTGCGAGCAGAATCGCACGGCGCGCGCGCGGCCTCAAGGGGCATTCGCCCCTGACGTCCAAAAGCCGCGCAACGTGCCGTGTTTTCTACATGAAGTGGTAGGCGTTATTTTGGATGATGGTTTCAATCGCGTAAATTGCGATGAATGCAATTAGAGGCGCGAGGTCGAGACCGTTCATCGCGGGTAGGCGGCGACGGATTGGACCGTAGATTGGCTCTAGCAGGCGCGACAGGCCTTCCCAAATTTGGAAGACCAAGGGTTGGCGCATATTGAGAACCTGAAAGTTGATCAACCAACTCATGATGATGTGTACGATCATGACAAATTTAACGATCCCGAGGATCATAAGTAGAATTTGGATGAGTGAGATCATGTGAGTGCGCCTTCGGTTTCAAGTTCCGCAGATATCTAAGGTCTCTATGCCCTTTGCGCAAGGGATGCGCAAATTCAGGTTTGTCGTAACGTCGCGGTTGACGCCGCAGTGCGGCGCGATGATGGTGGCGGAATGTATCCATTTATCCGTATGATTTATCAGTCGTTCAAGTTTCGCCGCGCGCCAAAACTTGGTCTGTTCGAAACCCATCACTCACAGCATTATTGTTTGCCGTGGGACATAGATATTTGGATGGAGCTGAACAACGGGCGCACACTTACCCTGTTTGATTTGGGCCGCGTGCCAATGTCTATCCGCAACGGATCGGCCACGGCCGCGCGGGCGGGTGGTTTTGGATTGGCCGTTGCGGGGGCCTCCGTGCGCTACCGCAAACGCGTCACGACATTTCAAAAGATTGATATGGTGACGCGCCCTGTCGGGTTCGATGACAAGTTTCTCTACATGGAGCAGTCTATGTGGAATGCCAAAGGCGAGTGTTGCAATCACGTCCTTATTCGTGGGGCGGTCACGCAAAATCGCCGCATGGTGCCACCGATCGAGTTGCTGAAAGCCGTAGATCCGAATGTGCAAAGTCCAGCGCTACCCGCATGGGTTGAGAACTGGATCGAGGCGGACAACACGCGCCCGTGGCCCCCAACACGCGACTAACCTCAATTCGATTGCCTTAACGTCCGTTTGCCTGTTCTATCGCCTCAAACAAGAAAAGGGTTTGGGGCATGGGCGAGCCAACACACGGCAAACGTATTTGGGGTTGGATGATGTATGATTGGGCCACACAGCCCTATCACACGTTGATCATTACCTTTATTTTCGGACCCTATTTTGCGGAACAGGTCATTTCGTCGCTTATGGCGGGTGGCATGGACAGCGAGATGGCCAAAGCCGAAGCGCAATCCATTTGGGGGTATGGCCTAAGTATCGCGGGCCTAACAATCGCACTCCTCGCCCCTATTCTTGGCGCTGTTGCGGATAGCACGGGGCGCAAAATGCCGTGGATTAGGGTCTTTTCCATTCTGTACGTGGTGGGGTCATTCGGGCTTTGGCTTGCCGCGCCGTCGGATTTTCCAACCGTTTTGATCCTCGTATTTTTTGGTTTGGGTATGATCGGGCTAGAGTTCACCACGATCTTTACCAACGCAATGTTGCCAGACCTTGGCACACGCGAGGAGATTGGAAAGATCTCCGGCAATGGCTGGGCGTGGGGCTATATCGGCGGCCTCATCGCCCTTGTTGCGATGCTGTTGCTGTTTGCGGAGAACGGGGCCGGCGTCACGCTCATCGGTATTGCGCCGCTGTTCGGATTCGATGCCGCCGCGCGCGAAGGCACACGCTTTGTTGGACCGTTTGTCGGTCTGTGGTTCATCCTCTCTATGATCCCGTTTTTCATGTGGGTGCGCGAACCCAAAAGTGGGGTGGGCGGTCATGGCGGCGGGTTTTCTCAAGGACTGCGTGATTTGAAAAAGACACTCAAGTCGCTGCCCGCGCGCAAATCGCTATTCGCGTATCTGGGCTCGTCGATGTTTTACCGCGATGCGCTCAACGGGGTTTATACCTTTGGCGGCATTTATGCGCTGGGGGCGTTGGGGTGGAGTGTCGTTGATGTCGGCGTCTTCGGGATTTTGGCAATTATTACCGGCGCCATTTTCGCGTATTTGGGCGGGGCGGCAGATGTTCGGTTCGGTCCGAAACGTGTGATCGCAATTTGCATCATTTTGCTCATGATCGTCTGTGCGATTATCTTGTCCATCACACGCGAAAGCGTATTGTTCGTCGCGGTCGATCCGTCAAGCGCGTTCCCCGATGTAGCCTTTTATGTGTGCGGCGCAATCATCGGCGCGTGTGGCGGTGCGATCCAATCCGCCTCGCGCACGATGATGGTTCGCCAAGCAGACCCCGAGCGCATGACCGAAGCGTTTGGCCTCTATGCGTTATCTGGGAAAGCCACGTCATTTCTAGCGCCCGCGTTAATCGCTGTGGTGTCGGATGTCACAAACTCCCAACGATTGGGCATCACACCCTTGATTGCGCTTTTCCTTATCGGTCTGGTCCTGTTAGCGTGGGTTAACCCAGAAGGTGTGGAGAACGAGTGATGCGGTTGGTTTGGTTTGGTTTGGTTATTTGTACGGGTCTGGCGGCATGTGGCGCAGAGCGCGCGCCCTCCACGTCAAAGGCGGCAACATCCGTCACCGTGTCGTCGTCTGATCATCGTCCGGCGAAATCGGTGTTTAGCGGGATAACGGTTGCCTCAACGGGTGAGTCCGAGTCCTTTGGCTCCTATGCCAAGGGGTGCGTTGGCGGGGCGGCTCAATTGCCCGAAACGGGTGCGACATGGCAGGCCATGCGCTTGTCGCGCAATCGCAACTGGGGCCATGAGACGCTTGTTGATTTCGTTCAGGATTTATCACGTAAGGCGGCGACCCAATCCGGTTGGGCCGGTCTATACGTTGGCGACATGAGCCAGCCGCGCGGCGGTCCGATGTCGTCAGGTCACGCCAGTCATCAGATTGGTTTGGACGCAGATATCTGGATGCTGCCGCCAAGCCGATTGAACCTGACGCGGGCCGAGCGTGAAAACTTGTCGTCGATTTCCATGCGGCGCGCGGGCGGTGCCTACGTCAATAGCGACTGGACCCCGCAGCATCACAACGTCATCAAAGCCGCGGCACAAGACCCGCGTGTTGCGCGTATTTTCGTCTTTCCTGGCGCGAAAGTGCAGATGTGCAACGACGAAAAAGGGGATCGTGCGTGGCTAAACAAAGTCCGGCCGTGGTGGGGACATCACTATCATTTCCACGTGCGTTTGAACTGTCCTAAGGGGGATGCATCCTGTGTCGATCAGGCGCCGCCCCCTGCGGGAGATGGATGTGCCGATGCGCAAACGTGGGTGAACAACATTCTCAACCCGCCGCCGCCCAATCCCAACGCGACCCCGTCAAAGCCTAAACCCCCAATCACAATGGCGACCCTTCCCGCACAATGTTCATCCGTAGTCTCGTCGCATTAATCCTGTTGTCTGCGCCCCTCATGGCGCAGGACGCACAGTATTTGGGAAGTTATCGTTGGCAGTCGAGTGATCCGCTTCACGGCGGGTTCTCTGGCCTTGAATTGACGGATGACGGACGTGGCTATGTGACAATCTCGGATCGCGGGGCGATCGAAACCGGCCAGCTGAAACGCGATGCACGTGGTGTGGTGTCACAGGTTATGTCGGATGGAATTGTGCCGTTAAAAGGCGCGAAATCTGATGCGTTACCGCGATACGGAACCGATGCCGAGGGGCTTGCGGTTGGTGGTGATGGCACCATTTATATCAGCTTTGAGGGTCTTCACCGTATCTGGTCCTACGCCTCGGTGAGTGCGCGCGCGGTGCCTCTGCCGGCGCACCCTGATTTCAAGTCACTTCAAAACAATTCCGGGTTGGAGGCATTGGCGATTGATGCGCAGGGGCGGCTTTTGACCATGCCCGAGCGGTCAGGTGAGCGGTCCACACCGTTCCCCGTCTACCGCAATGGTGGAGGAACGTTTGGCATTGTGTACCGCATTCCGCGATCGGGTGAATACCTGCCCGTGGGCATGGATGTTGGGCCGGATGGGCAGCTATATGTGTTGGAGCGGTGGTTTCGCGGCATCGGGTTTTCATCACGTGTGCGCCGATTTGATATCAGCGGCAATACGGCCGATGGCGAGGTTACGTTGGTTGAAAGCGGCCTTGGCGTTCATGACAATTTAGAGGGGATTGCCGTGTGGCGCGATGCGCAAGGAATTCGTATCACCATGATTTCGGACGATAATTTTAAACCGTTCCAAGTCACGGAATTTGTGGACTACCGCGTTATCGAATAAATCCTTGATCTGGATCGGTTGGGGCGGTAAACGCTCGCATCGCCTCACATGGGGCATTCACCAAAGCCCCGATGGTCGGGGCCGAGTTGCCGTCACCTTCGATAAAAAACGGATTACATCATGAACCGAATTCTTCCTGGCATCATTGCCATGGCCACCATTGTGGTTGCCTCAAACATCCTTGTGCAATTTCTCATCCTTGATGGGCTGCTGACATGGGGGGCGTTTACCTATCCCTTTGCCTTTCTCGTCACGGATGTGATGAACCGCGTTTACGGCGTGAAATCAGCGCGTAAAGTCATTTTCGCGGGCTTTGTTACGGGAATTGTCTGTTCGCTCATTGGGACGCAGATCTCGATGCAGGGGGATGGATACACCTATCAAGCGGTGGCAATGCGTGTTGCTGTTGGATCGGCAACGGCGTTTTTGATTGCCCAACTCGTTGATATTGCTATATTTAACCGTCTTCGCGCTGGGGCGTGGTGGCGGGCGCCACTGGTCTCTACGGTTGTCGGGTCGGCGTTGGATACGGCGATCTTTTTCACCCTCGCGTTCTCACAGTCAGTCCGTTTTTTCGGCGAAGCGGCGAATGCGGAGATTTCGTGGGCTTGGGATGTCGTGCCGTTTTTGACCGTTGGCCCGATGGCGCCATTATGGATGTCGCTCGCGGTTGCCGATTGGGGTGTGAAACTTGCCCTTGCCTTAATCGCGCTGCTACCGTTTCGCCTCATTGTTGGGCGTTTGGCGGCACGGGTGGTATAAAAAGACTTGCCATATACCAGATATGTGGCACCATCTCCTTATCGGCAACATTTGAAAGGAGGTGTCCTAGTGTCTAGAGTCCTATTGGAAGCAACGGTCAAGACAGTCGGAGGGGCCGACGACTAGGGGCAATCCCCTGTTCAGAACACCTTTGATTGGGCATCCCTAATTGACCCAATTCCACTGATCTCGAAGGGCTGTCTTTTCTAGGCAGCCCTTTTCGCATCCGTGCAATCGGGCATAGTCACATGGTGTGCCCTCGGGTTTTGTCTACGCTTTGTGTCCCCACTTTGTGTCAGGGTGTTTAACCTGTTATCCCTGATTGTGGCGCGGTGTTGCATCTGTTTAACACCTTTATGCCCGCGCTTTGCACATATTTGAGCCGCGCTGATCCAAGGACGAGACCCATGCCACTGACCATCACCGACCAGATCGAGATCGCCGATTGGGAACTTACGGAGTCCTTTATGCGTGCCTCGGGGCCGGGTGGGCAAAATGTGAACAAGGTGTCCTCGGCGGTCGAGTTGCGGTTCGAGGCCGAACGCTCCCCACACCTGCCGCCCGCCGTGAAAACCCGCCTGCGCAAACTGGCGGGTCGGCGATGGACCAAAGACGGCGCAATCATCCTGCAATGCGACGAAACACGGTCGCAGGTGCGCAACCGCGACCTGATCCGAGAACGCCTTGTCGCGCTGATCGTGCAAGCGACAGAACGGCCTAAGTATCGCGTGAAAACGAAGCCGACAAAGGGGTCAGTGCGCCGAAGGCTTGACGGGAAGAAGAAACGTGGGGAGGTTAAGGCGCTTAGGGGTCGGGTGGATTAGACAATTGACCCAGACCTCCGAGAATGTATTTCTAGTATGGTAACGAATGGGAGTTGTTCATGGAGTTGCGAGTTTCGATTGATGATGGGGGAAATCCTCGCGTTCTTTTTCCGATACATTTCGAGGTTCCAGATCATCTGATTGAATTTTCGACGCTACAGAAGTGTTCTCGTGGCGTCCTTGATGTTTTTTCTGGTATCGGCGTCGGTTTCCCAGATGCAGCTGTCGAATTTGATGTCGTCTTGGCCCCTTTGGAAGAGGGTGGAGTCACCGCGTGGATTGGGAAAAAAGCTCATGTGGGGACATACTTTTTGTTAGGGGCACTTGCGGGGCCGTTCGCGGATGGCTTTATCGAAGAAGCCACAGGGAGAGAAGTTCGAGACTGGGGTGCCTTAGCTTACAATGAAGCGGGAAAGCTATTGGTCGACTTCTCTCAGGAATTGGTTGACGGGGTGCGGGAGAAGATGATCGAGGCAGAGTTATGCCGCACTTTGCTTGAAGTTAATCACGATCGTTTCGAAGAGTTAATCTCGGAGCGCCCTGAGATGGCTCGCGAGATATTAAACGGGCGCAGGAAGTTCTACGAAGCGTGTAAATCTAACAAAAGACTACCAAGTATCCAACTCGGAGTACTTCCAGAAACTCGGAGAATTATACGAAGAGAGTTCCCAGACCGAATGGTTCGAGATCACATAGATTCGACTAAAACGCAGAAGACGATAGAGAGAGGAGAATGGAAGAGCGCCATTCTGAGTTTAGAAATCACATCGCCGAATTGGGAGCGACTCGACCAACAGCGTGGTTGGAAAGGGAAGCTCAAAGATGGAAAGTATGTTTACTTTGAAATCTCGGACACGCGTTTCTGGCAAATGTTTGAAGAGAAGTCTTTGGACGCCGATACGCCTGACCACATGACTGCCCAATTCCTTTATCGAGACGTGAACGGTCGATTTAAGGCCGCCGAAGCAATCGCCGTATTTAGCTTCAACGGCAAGAACGTTTCCAAGCCAACTTCGCAAAGCAAAGTCGATCAGAGAATAGCAGAGCGCAACGCGGTTCAAGCACAACGGCAAGATGGCCTGTTCAGAGAAACCTAAACTACCACATCCTCGCTCACTTGCTCCCCAACGCCAAACACCCGTTTATACCGCTTGATCTCGTCGCTTGGGCCCATTGCTTTGTTCGGGTTGTCGGACAGTTTTACGGTGGGTTTGCCGTCCGCTTTGATGGCTTTGCAGACCAGTGAAAACGGGTTGAGGGCGTTGTTGTTCACCAAGCCGCGGAAGTCGTTGGTGAGCAGGGTTCCCCACCCGAACGAGGTGCGCACGCGGCCTTTGAATTGGGTGTGAAGGGCTGCGATTTTGTCGACGTCTAACCCATCGGAGAAGATCACCAGTTTCTTGGTGGGGTCTTCGCCGCGTGATGTCCACCAGTCAATCGCCACTTCGGCGCCCGTTGCGGGATCGCCGCTATCGATGCGGATGCCCGTCCATCCCGCGAGCCAATCGGGGGCGCGGTCGAGAAAGCCGCGTGTGCCGTAGGTGTCGGGCAGGATGATGCGCAGGTTGCCATCGTGCTCCTCTTGCCAGTCGGCCAAAACGTCATAGGGCGCGCGGGCCAAGGCGTCATCGCCGTCCGCGAGGGCCGAATAGACCATGGGCAATTCGTGGGCGTTGGTTCCGACCGCCTCCAAGTCGCGTTTCATCGCGATATGACAGTTCGACGTGCCGGAGAATTTCGAGCCGAGGCCCTCCCCCATCGCCTGAACGCACCAGTCCTGCCAGAGGTAGGAATGGCGGCGGCGGGTGCCGAAGTCGGCGATTTTCAAACCGTCGAGCGGCTTGAGTTGTTCGACCTTTTCCCACACGCGGGTCATGGCGCGGGCGTAGAGAATTTGAAGCTCGAAGCGGCCCATGTCGCCCGTCACCGCCCGCGAGCGGAGTTCCATCAGGATGGAGAGGGCGGGAATTTCCCACAGCATGACCTCTGGCCATGCGCCCTCGAACGTTAGCTCGTATTGGCCATCGCGTTTTTCGAGGTGGTAGGGCGGCAGGCGGAGATTTTCGAACCATTCCATAAAGTCGGGGCGAAACATCTGGCGCTTGCCGTAAAAGGTGTTGCCGCGCAACCATGTGCTTTCGCCGCGCGAGAGAGACAGGGAGCGGACATGATCAAGCTGTTCACGCAACTCGCCCTCGTCGATCAGGTCGGCCATGCGGATCGATTTGGAGCGGTTGATGAGCGAGAATGTTACCTGTGTGTCACGCTTATTGCGAAACACCGATTGGCACATCAGGAGTTTGTAAAAATCGGTGTCGATCAGGGAACGGACGATCGGGTCGATCTTCCATTTATGATTGTAGACACGGGTAGCGATATCGACCATGGGCGGCCCCTTTTTGTGTTGCTCCGGTTAAAGCAGGGCGACGCGGGGTTTGGCAAGCAGGGGGCGGAAATTGAGGGGTGATTTGCGCAAATTGCCTGTTAGGGTCGCGGGGAAACAACAATGGAGATGAGCCATGAAAATGATCTATGTGGCCATGGCGGCGATGGTGTTCGCGGCGGGGGCATGTGCGGAGGGCTATTGGGAATACGGATCGTGGCGCGTGACAACGGTTGAGCACGATACGCAAGAGGACCTGTTGCGGTTTTGCATTGCCAGTACGGGGGGCGATGGTGAGCCGAGTGTCTTTGTCGAGTTCATGGATCACGACGCGGGGCCACCCGATGCCTACCCGTCTGTGGTGTTTACCGAAACCGCGCCGCGCGGATTTCAGACCCAAATGCAGGATAGTATGACTGGATATGTGATTTTCGACAGCTATGAGCGGGCCGATGCCGCGCCATTCACCTATGTCGATGAGGACGGGTTTGCGATGGCGCGGGTGCGGTTTGATGACAGTCAGTGGATGCTGCAACGGATGCAGGCAAACGGGCGTATGGATCTTGTGGTTGCAGGGCGTCCCGTGATGGCGGCGCAGCTCAACGGATTTACCGCCGCCTATCTCAAGGCCGCTGACGAATGCGGGTTCACGGGTGTGGGCGTGGTCGAATAGACCCTAAAGCAGCGTAATTGCGGCGGCGCGCATGTCGGACCGTGCGGTCGCATATGATCCGTCCATGTCGATAGCGCGGCACAGGTCCGTGCGCACGGTGACGGTGAACCCCAATCGCGCCGCATCCAGCGCAGAGAATTTGACGCAGAAATCGGTGGCAAGACCGACCAGTGTTAGTGTGTCGATCCCACGCGTGCGCAAATAGCCCTCAAGGCCGGTTGGTGTGGTGCGATCATTCTCGAAAAAGGCGGAATAGCTGTCGATTGCGGTATTGAACCCTTTGCGGATGATCATGTCTGCATCTGTGCGCAGATCGGGGTGAAAGGCCGCGCCGTTGGTGTTTTGAATACAGTGGTCAGGCCAAAGCACTTGGGTGCCATAGGGCATTTGGGTCGTGATGAACGGGTCGGCATCGTGGGTCGTGGCGAACGATGAGTGGCCGCGCGGGTGCCAGTCTTGGGTCAGGATCACCGCGTCATAGCTGTCCATTATGGCGTTGACGCCGCTCACGATTTCGTCGCCACCAGCAACCGCGAGGGCACCGCCCGGGCAAAAGTCGTTTTGAATGTCGATTACAATAAGGGCATGCGCCATTTTAGGGCTCCGAGTGGTTGAATTGTGCAAAGGGTATCATTGCGCGCGCGTGGGTCAACCGCATCGCTTGCACAGGTTCGGACGGGGGCGTAAACGTCATGTTTTGCGGCGAATGCGAGGGCGACATGGCGACACTGGGTATAGACTTTGGCACATCCAATACGGCGGCGGGATGGATGCGTGATGGTGTTCCTATGGTCATCCCTTTGGAGGGAGAAAGCGCCACATTGCCAACGGCTGTCTTTTTGGACTTTGGCGCGAAACAGACCCTTTACGGCAAAGCCGCGGCGCGTGCGATGATGGACGGTGAGGACGGTCGGTTTATGCGAGCGCTTAAATCCGTTCTGGGAACGCCGTTGGCCCATGAGCGCAGACAGTTTATGGCGGAAAAACTAACGCTGATTGAGGTGATTGCGCGGTTTCTATCCGAGATCAAAGCCCGCGCAGAGGCCGCGACCGGAGAGACGTTTGATGCGGCTATTTCGGGCCGCCCTGTGCGGTTCCATTCGGCGGATGCGGCGCGTGATGCACAGGCCCTTGTGGATCTGACGAAAGCCTATGAATTGGCTGGATTCGGGTCTGTTTCATTCCTACCTGAACCTGAGGCTGCCGCGCTAAGTGTCACGGGTGAGGGGCGTATTTTGATCGTTGATATCGGTGGGGGGACATCGGATTTTACGATCTGTGACAAGGCTGGATTAGAGACTCGCGTCATTGCCTCTGAGGGGCTTCGGCTGGGCGGGACAGATTTTGATAAGCAGATCAGTTTGAGCCATATTATGCCGCTTTTGGGTCTAAACACGCAGATTGGAAATGAATTCGGAGGTGGCAGTCACGCCGCACCGCGCGGGTTGTACAACGATCTGGCGTCATGGGAAAAAATCACCTTTGTTTATGGTGACAAAATGGTGCGCGAAGTGCGCCGGTGGGAACGGATGGCCAAGGATAAGGTTCCGTTTGCGCGCCTTGCCGATGTGTTGGACATGCATCTTGGGCACGATGTGGCCTACGCCGTTGAGGCGGGTAAGATTACGGCGAATGGGGCGAGCGAAGCACTGATTGATTTGAGCGTTGTTGAAAAGGGGTTGGGCGTTGGTCTCTCCAATGGCGACTTGATGACGCAGTTATTCCCGTCTGCACAAGAGATCGCCCAGTGCGCGGCAGCGACATTGAAGGCGGCGGATATGACCCCTGATGATATCGACCGCGTGGTGTTTGTGGGAGGATCGAGCCTACTTGGGGTCATTCAGCAACGTATTGGTGTGATGTTCCCAAATGCCAAACTGGAGACGTCAGAGGTGTTTACGGCGGTGGTAGACGGGCTTGCGATTGCAGCGGGGCAGCGTGTTGGGGGTTGATCGCCGCGCACGACAGGCGTAACGAAACCGCCATGTATACAGTTTGCGCTCTCTATCATTTCACCCGCTTCGACGATCCGTCGGCGATCCGTCAACCGTTGCTCGATTTGTGCCTCTCCGAGGGGATCACGGGATCGCTTCTTTTGGCGGGCGAGGGGATTAACGGTACGGTTGCGGGGCCGACTGCGGCGACGATCGAGCGTCTTGTCGCGCATATCCGTGCGTTGCCCGGCTGTGCCGATTTTGAATTCAAACTATCCACCGCTGAGGTTCAGCCATTTGGACGCATGAAGGTCCGCCTCAAGCGCGAAATTGTGACGATGGGTCAGCCCAACGTCGATCCACGCGCCTCGGTCGGGCATTACTGTACCCCCGAAGAGTGGAACGAATTGATCTCGGCCGATGATGTGGCCGTGATTGATACACGCAATGATTACGAGGTGGGAATCGGCACGTTCGCAAACGCGATTGATCCCCAGACCAAATCGTTTCGCGAGTTTCCGCAGTGGTGGGAAGAGAACAAAGACCGTTTTCACAACAAACGGATTGCGATGTTTTGTACCGGCGGTATCCGGTGTGAAAAATCGACCAATTTTCTGTTGGGTCAGGGGATTGAGGACGTCTACCATCTCAAGGGCGGTATTTTGAAATACCTCGAAGAGATGCCCAAGGAAGAGAGTCTTTGGAACGGTGAGTGTTTTGTATTCGACGGGCGCGTCTCCATTGGGCATGGATTGGAAGAGGGGCCGCATGAGTTGTGTCATGCGTGTCGTCAGCCAATCTTGCCCGAGGACAAGGCACGCCCCGAGTATGAGGACGGTGTTTCGTGTCATCAGTGCATCGACCAATTTGACGAGGCGCGCCGCGAGCGGTTTCGGGAGCGTCAAAAGCAAATCCTGTTGTCAGACGCACGCGGCGAGCGTCATTTCAAGCAGCATTAGGGTCTGTTAGATCAGTTCTATTACGCCAGTGAGTGCGGCGGTATTGTTCAGGTCGAAAAACGTCAAAGTGTTCTCGTTGCCGAAATCCAAGACGAAATTTTGGCCGATCCACGCGCCAAGTTGAGTGACGATATCGTGTGGGCTTAAGCCCAGTATGTCGAGTTCTGCGACATCAAGTTGTACGATGTCGCGTTTGGTGCTGAGGTCGCTGATCACATCGTGGCCATCGTTGAAAATGAACGTGTCGTTGCCTTTTCCGCCAGACAGGTAGTCGTTGCTTTCGCCACCGTCCAAGATGTCATTATCGTTGCCGCCATAAATGCGGTCGCGACCAGGGCCGCCACGCAAGAGATCGTCACCATTGGCACCTTTGATATAGTCATGGCCCCAATCTCCGTGGATGCGGTCGTTTCCTTCGTCGCCATAGAGGCGGTCTTTGTGTTTTCCGCCGTTGAGACGGTCGTTGCCATCCTCCCCATAAAAATAGTCGCGTCCGGTTTTCCCGTAGAGGGTGTCGTTACCGCCGCCCGCGTAGATGATGTTATTGACGGTATCGCCCGAAACGCGGTCGTTGGCGTCTGTCAAAATCAGACCTTCGATGCCTGAGAATGTGTCCCCTTCGCCAGCGCCCGCGTTGAGGTGTTGCTCCATGAGGTCGATGCTGACGTAGGTTGACGACGATGAGTAGTCGACAAGGTCATAGCCATCGCCGCCTGTGAAGCTGTCGGAACCGTCATAGCCGACAAAGCGGTCGTCTCCTGTCCCTCCGACAAAGATGTCGTTGCCGTTAGTGCCAAGGAGAGTGCCCGCCTGTATCCCATCCGCATGTGTGATGGTCTGTGCCGCTATGGCGGGAAAATAGTGCGACAAGGTTAGGGTGATGTGGTCCACCAGATCTAGCCACATTATGGGTTCGCCATAAGGCGTGGTGAGGTCTAGGCGTTCATCGTCGAACGTCAAAATGCCACCTGTTGCGGTTGTCTCAAATTCAAGTTGGTTGAGATTGCGCAATCCGTCATAGGCGGACAGGTCAAGTTGATCATGGGCAACGTCGAAGTCGGTGATGGTGTCCCGTGCGCCATCGCGCGTCAAAACAAAGACATCGCGCCCCGCCCCGCCCGTCATCGTGTCTGAGCCAGCCCCGTCATACAAAAAGTCGTCGCCATTTAGGGCGTTTAGATTGTCGTCTCCCTCTCCGCCAATGAGCGCCTCGTTTTGTGCGGTTCCTGTGAGATCTTCGCCCTCATTTTGGCTAAGGCGGCTTTGCCCGTTTAGTCCCAAGTCAAAAGTAAGACTTTGCATGCCAGTTTCGGTTTCAGACCCCGCAATGATCGTGAGGATGTGACCGTCAGACAAGAGTTCAAAGTTCGACACGTTGGTGAGGCCGCGCGTTTGTGTGTCGGCGATTGCGAGCCGGTGAACCAATGTCCCATCTGGCATGAGGGTTAAAATGCTTATGCCGTCATCATTTCCAGCGGCGACAATAAATGTAACGCCGTCTATTGTAATGGCCTTGATCTGATCGACGTTTCCAAAACGGGTTAGGGTGTTGTCGATCACATGGTCGACAATTTGCATATGGCCTGCGGCGTCAATTGCCGCTACGCTCAGGGACGAGCTTCCTGATGCGGCAATGACCGCATATGTTTGGCCCGCCACATCGACCGTCAAAATATCGGAAATGGTATTCACACCAAGGCCGTTGGCCGCACCCAACGAGGCGGTTGGCTCAAACCTGCCGTCTGATGTGACGCGCAAACAGGTCACGGCGTTGCTGTCCAATCCTGCGTAGAGCGCAAAATACTGCCCATCGCGTTCAAAGGTGGAGATGGCGCATATAGCCGCGCTATCCGCCGCGATTGCGTGCGCTGTGGTGAGTGTGCCATTCGCGCTCACGGTGTAGCTAGACAGCATCGTATCGCCGGCACACGCCGCAATCAGATAGGGCGTTGGTGCACTTATATAGGCTGACGCAGACATGAGTTCGCCAGTTGTCGCACTCCCCGATGTGGTGCCACGTGTTATTGTGCCAGCCTGATCCAATGCCATGGACAGCCCTGTTGAGCCTAATGCGCCGTGCATCACAGCGTGCCAAGTCGTGCCGATTTGGTAGAGATCAACCCCTTCTGGAGGGGCCATAGGCACAATGAAACTTGCCTGATCTATCAGTGAGACATCGGATGTACCGGCGTCCAGATCATACGTGAACAGTGTCGATATTTCGCGACTGGTTGCGACCAAGAGGTCGCTGGTCCCTGATGATATAAGGTCGATATCATTGAATCGGATATCGACTCCCAAATCATCGAAGCCAAGCCAGCGTTCTGCAATTAACCCTACCATTGTAACCCCCAAACCAGTGCCGGCGCATAAGGCGTCCGGCGGATCGATGAGGACAGGGTCGCGTCTGACTGCGTCGTTTTGCGGAACGGATTGTGGCGACACGCGCGCTTTTAATTCCGTCTGTTCTAAAGTTGTTCGCAGTTGGGAAAGGTGTCGTTAAGTCTTGTCGTTGAAAGGGGCGGTGAGGTGCCAATGGGCCGCATGTTTTGGGGTCACGTTAGTAAACTGGAAAGCGTCATTGGCTATCTTGGGGTGGAGCATGTTCTGGCAGCGTTCGGGCGCGGCCTCGTGCCCACTTTGGCAAAGGAGCTTTGATGACCCGTCCAACCGATCCCTTGTATGACGCTCAATGGCATTTCACCCTGATTGGCGACATCGAAGCGGTATGGAGCGATTATTCGGGACAGGGTGTTTCTGTCTTGGTCGTCGACGATGGTGTCGAGGCGGGCCATGAGGATTTGCGGTCCAATTACGATACATCCCGTCCGTTTTTCTACGCGGGTACAGCTTATAGCGGTGAGCCCTCTGCCGTTGGCTCCAACCATGGAACCGCCGTTGCAGGTTTGATTGCGGCGCAGTCTGGCAACGGTTTGGGTGGTGTTGGTGTCGCATATGACGCGCGGCTCAGTAGTTTTGACTATCTTTATGCGGTACAAAATACGCCCTCCCAAACCGATGATCTCGCGCTTTTTGGGCAATTGGCTGGTTTTGATGTGGTGAATTGTTCGTTCGGCATTCCCGCGCTCTACTGTGATTTTGACGCGGGCTATGCGCATGGGAGTGGCGACAGCCAGTCTAGCGGGATTGGCGCATTGTTCGATACGATGACGCATGCATTGGAAACGGGACGTGGCGGGTTGGGAACGCTGTCAATCTATGCGGCGGGAAACGGTTCGATGAATGCCTCCGGTTCTTATCTGACAAACAATCGAATGAGTGTCGTTGTTGCGGCCACGGACAAAAGTGGCGATGCACAAAGCTATTCGAATTATGGTGTCTCCTTAATGGTGGCCGCACCGGCGGCGAGTGTGACAACGGACCGGTCGGGAAATGCGGGGTATAGTATCACCGGTGGCGACACAGATTATACGCACAGCTTTGGCGGGACATCTGCGTCCACCCCGATCGTGTCAGGCGCGGTCGCACTTATTCTAGAGGCCAATGCCGGTTTGGGGTGGCGCGACATAAACGACATTCTAGCCTTGTCGGCGGCTCAAACGGGGTCTGATTTCGGACGTGGGGCGCGGCGGTTTGAGGTGTCGGACTGGATGTCAAACGGCGCACAAAACTGGAACGGTGGTGGCCTGAGCTATAGCGAGTCGTATGGCTACGGCATGATCGATGTTTTCGCAGCAACGCGGCTGGCCGAGGTTTGGGACGTCCTGTATCCGCAGCATGGTGTGTCAGCCAATGAAGTCTCGCTTGAGGTGGTGTCATCGGAGACGACGACTGTCCCTGACGGGAGATCACGCACACAAACCGCGACCACCACATCCGCGTTGAAGATTGATAGTGCCTATGTGAACGTCCGTTTGAAAAGTGCCGACCTTGAGGGGCTTTCCGTTTCATTGGTGACACCCATGGGGCAGATGCTAACCCTGACGGACCAAGAGCATATGTATGACGCGGATTTGGGCGCATTCGTCACGTACTCGTATGTGTTTCACGTGAACGGTTTGCACGAAATGAGTACGGTGGGGACGTGGGGTCTTCATGTTGAAGAGGCCCAGACGGACGGAAAGTCGACGGTCATTCAGGCGTTTTCCATCACGTTTTTCGGCGATGACGCAACGCATGATACGGTGCACCATTTTACATCCGATTTTGGTGATTTGGCCGCAATAGAGTCGAATCGAGCGCAAATCACAGATGATGATGGCGGTGTGGACTGGCTCGATTTTTCCATGATGGACACGAGTTTGACGGTTCGTCTGGATACGGGCGAGGTGGATCTAGGATCGGCGGGATACGCGGATCTGGCGCTTGGTCAATTCGAAAGCATTATGGGGGGTCAACGGCGCGATGTGTTGCATGGCGATGACTTTGACAACGACATAAACGGCAATGATGGCGACGATACATTGCGCGGCAATCGCGGAAACGACACCCTAAATGGCGCGCAAGGCGATGACGTTTTGTATGGCGGATATGGCCGTGACCATCTCATTGGCGGAACGGGTGATGATGTGATCGAAGCCGGAAAAAGCCGTGATCGCATCGAAGCCGGTGAGGGAAATGACATCATCAACGGAGCACAGGGCAAAGATAACATCTTTGGCGGTTGGGGCGATGACATCATCGACGGAGGGTCATCAAATGACCGCTTGTCTGGCGGGCGCGGCGCGGACTATCTGAGTGGCGGGTCGGGAAATGATCGTATGATTGGTGGGGCTGGCGCGGATAGTTTTGTTTTTGGCAAAGGGTTTGACGCCGATACCATCTTGGATTTTGAGATGTCGCGAGACGGTATTATCGTCCTGTCCGACTTGGTCGGGTCGGTGGCGGATGTTGGTCAATATGCGCGTGTGTCCGGGGATGATATCGTGTTCGATTTTGGCGATAGCGATGCATTAACCGTTGCGGGAGTGCTCGATATCAGCGGGCTCATGGATATGATTACGGTCATCTGATCACAGGGATCTCAATGCTTTTTTAAGCGTTGGAACCTACTCTTGTAAGCACGGTATTTGTGTGTGTTGAAAGAGGCCGAACATGTCGGTACGGGCCAATTTAAGAAAATTCGTGAGACACGTGCGCACGCATGGTATTGCGCACGCGGTGCGGCTGTCGTCAGCCTATTTGTGCTCTGGCAAGTCCCAACAGCCCACGGATATCGTAGCCGCAGCAAAGAACCTGAATGCACTCTATTGCGCGCCGTTTGGTGATGTGGCCGATCTCGCAACGCTAGGTAATGACGAGACACGTATGCAATGGATCATACCAAGTTTCGGGTTCGGGTCTGGCGGACATACAACGATTTTCAGGTTTGTGAACAACCTCGCCGCGATGGGGTATCCCCAACGTATTGTCATTCTGGGATCGGCCCGAGTACAGCAATCCGTGGTCCGTCTTGGCGAGCTGTGACGATTAAATCGTGCACCATGTCCGAGCCGGGGTAGGGCTGTAAGGAAATGCCCTTGAGTCCTGTAAGCTTGTTTAGAATACGACTGTCGCACACGCGATATTTTGCACCCTCATAGGCCGCGCGTAAGTCGGGGCGTTGCCAGATTTGAACGATGTGATCAACGTTCGGTGTCACAATGTAGGAAAATTCGGTGGATGCATGCGATGTGAGAAGCCCTTGCCAGTCGGCCGTGTCGGCCACCGCAAAGTTCATTCCCAAGAAAGAGCATTCGGCCACTTTGGTTGCGGCGTTTTGACGATAGCCCGTGATATCAATGGCGTGGTCAGCGATGAACTCTTTGCATTCGAACATAGGTCTATCCAGTTTCCAAGGCGGAGCGATATCCGCGGGTCTGCGCTTTCGTTAACCATGGTGGCAGAAAGGGGCGCAAATATGTTTGGACCAAGAAAGAGCTGTGTTTTCACGAATATGAGCACAAAAAAACGGCGGCCCAAAAGGCCGCCGTTTCGAATTCAATGTCGGAAGCTAAAAATTAATCAGCAGATACGACGGCTGCGATAGCGAGAACGCCAAGCAGGATAAGAGCAGCACTGCCACCGAGGGAAGAGCCAGCGGCTTCTTCAACGATCACAGGAGCTTCGATCATGGGCTCGGAGTAGCTGCCTGCGGAAGCGGATACAGCTGTAAGAGCGAATGCGGAAGCGAGTACGACTTTTTTCATCACCAGATCTCCATAAAGAAGGTATACACTCGACCACTTCGGTCAAGCTCGGATCAGATTTTGCACAAACAACGCCTCGTTTAAAGCCCTAATTATCGACACCCGCACCGATAATCCCATCCTCTGTGGCCATTGTGGCACATAAATGGGCTTTTTATCCCAAAAGCGCAGATAAACAGGTTCACTTTACGTTACCTGTAAAGGCGAGGTGCAAAATTTTTGGCGAGGTTTCCGATAGATACATACCTCTTTGCGCACTGGCGAGAGTGATTCTTCTGGACAGCGTTTGCGGTCTACGTCATCCAGATGTCCTGCAAAAAAGGACGCTGACATGGTCAAAGGATTTGTTTGGTTGACGCTTGCCTACGGGCTAAGCCAATTTTATCGCGCGTGTCTTGCGGTGTTTGCGCCTGTGTTGGATGCCGAAATTGGCCTTGGTGCAGATCAGGTGTCTACGGCTGTGGGTCTATGGTTTTTGGCCTTTGCCGCAATGCAAATTCCCGTGGGATGGCTCTTGGACCACAAATCACCCCGTTTGACGGCCTCCATTCTTTTGCTGTTGGGCGGCGGTGGCGGCGCGGTTGTGTTTGGCTTGGCTCAAGGTGCTCTGTCAATTTACATGGCGATGATCCTGATCGGCATTGGATGTTCACCGGTTTTAATGACCTCGTTTTACATTTTCGCACGTCTCGCCCCGCACGAGAAATTCGGCACGTTGGCAGGGCTTGTTTTAGGGATCGGGTCGTTGGGTAATGTTCTGGCGTCCGCGCCCCTCTCCATCGCATTGGAGGCAATCGGTTGGCGGGCGACGATGTTCGTGTTGGCGGGGGTGACGGCGTTGGTTGCATTGGCTTTGTCGCGGCTGGTCGGTGATCCGCCACGGGTGTCGCGCGACCGCACACAGCCCAAGCGAAAGCTAAGCGATTTGTTGCGTATTTACCCTTTGTACCCGATCCTGATCATCGCAATGGTCGCCTATGCACCTGGTGCCGGTTTGCGGGGCAGTTGGATTGGTGGTTATCTGTCCGACGTCTTTGGTTTGGGGTCTATTCAAATCGGGAATGCGACGATCTACATGGCCATCGCGATGATTTTGGGCAGTTTTACATTCGGCCCCGCGGACCGCGTAATCAAGAGCCGCAAAGTCATTATTGGTGGGAGCGGGATTGTCACGATTGTCGCCTTGCTCACCCTATGGCACAGTGGGGGACAATGGCCTGTCGTTCCAACTGTCGCGCTGTTTATGGTCGTCGGCTTTTTCACCGCAAGCTATCCGCAAATTATGAACCATGGCCGCACGCTTTTGCCCGAGGATTTGGTCGGTCGTGGCGTGACGCTGATCAATTTATTCTCCATCGGCGGCGTTGGCGTGTTTCAGATCATAACCGCGCGACTATTTGCCCACGCTCAGGTGTCTGCACCGACTGTCGTCACGCCCTACGGTAGCGTTTTCGTGTTTTTTGCGGTTATGTTGGCGATAGGCTTGGTGATTTACGTTATCGATCTGAAAAGATTTGCGGGAGGGGCACATGATTGATGACGCGGCTTCGTCACCCAAATGCGTGATTTTGAACGATACCTCGACCCGCTATCACCACGGGTGCATCAGGGTGATGGAACAGCTCAAGTCGGGCCTTGTCGATCGCGGCATCACAATTGCGGCGTGCGCACCGGCGCGCCACGATTGGGAAAATGACCCCAAACTCATCGAACACATCCGTAGCTGTGATTTGGTTGTGATAAACGGTGAGGGCACGCTTCATCACGGTAACGCGAGTGGCGAGCGCTTGCTCAAACTTGCGACTTGTGACGCGGTAAAGGGCGTTCCGATCGCTCTGGTCAATGCTTTGTACGAGCAAAACCCCGAACACTGGGGGCGCTACGTTGAAAAATTTGACATCGTGAGTGCTCGCGATACGCAATCTGCCAAGGAGATCAATGACAGTATTGGTAGGCCTGTGGCGCGAACGGTTGCGGATCTGTCAATGAGCACTGGTGCGCTTAGTTACGATGGCCTTAGGGACGGTTTGATCGTTGGTGACAGTGTCAAATGGAACCGCCGAACTGATCTCGCAAAAGCGGCCTCACGTTTGTCCGCAGACCTGTATGTGCCAACCAAAACGCTATCGTCGCTAATTTGGAAATCCACTGTCGCAAAGCGCGCACTCTATGCGCTCTACAACGGGGTACTAACTCTCCGGCAGCCCAAATTTGTCATGCCGCGTGATGTTGATGGCTACCTACGTCTTTTGAGCAGCTGCGAGGGGCATATCACCGGTCGCTTTCATGCTGTCTGCTTGTCGATGGTGACGGGAACGCCATTTTTGGCACTCTCATCAAACGCATCCAAAATCGAGCGGTTGCTTACGGATGTTGGTATTGGGGCATCGCGTATCCTCACGCCCGATGATCTCTCGTCTTTGACACTATTACGAGCGGTTCGGCCGTTTGATTCAGGGGAAGTGCAGGCTGTTCAAGCGTACCTTGAAAGCGCGAGAACGAATGCTGCAACCCTCATGGATGATCTCGCACATTTGGCATTTCATCACATGGAGAACGCTGCGTGATCATGTTTTGGCTTTTCAGGAAATGGATGACAGACGCGCAGTTGGCTCGCGGGACACTGCACCCAAGTGAACTGCATGACCTGCTGCGAGGGAAAACTATTGCGATCGTTGGAAATGCGCGCGCATTGAGCCATGGTGCCTTTGGTCAAGAAATAGATGCCGCCGATATTGTCATTCGGATTAACCGCGCGCCGTGTCCGGCAGAAATAAGCCATGGGATGCGAACAGACTGGCTGGCGACCTCAATTCCATTGCAAGCATCCGTGCTCAATGCACATGACCCCTCTTTGATCCTGTGGATGACGTCCAAACGCAAACGATTGCCGAAACGGTTTCTAAAGCGTGGGCTTGGGTTTTATCTAAACCGTAAGGATGACCGATCTGCGTTGGCGGCGCGTATGAATTCTGCGCCAACAACGGGCGCGATGTTGATTGATTTGATTGCCAAGAGTCCTGCGGCGCAAATTGATCTCTACGGGTTCGATTTTTTCTCGTCGCTATCACTGTCGGGGCGGCGCACTGCGGATGATGTGCCTCATGATTTTGACGCCGAAGCGCTGTTTGTAAACGGGCTATGTGCGGACGATGAGCGGATCACACTTCACTCGATGAAATAAGGCCCATCATGGATTCTGCCTTTACATCGGGGTGGATTTCGCTATCCCCCACGCGTGTCATTTGGACAACAAGGAGTATCGCTGATGGGTTATAAAATCGTCGTCGTTGGTGCCACGGGTAACGTGGGCCGTGAAATGCTGAACATTCTTGCTGAGCGCGAGTTTCCTGTAGATGAGATCGTGGCGCTTGCGTCACGCAAATCTCTCGGCACCGAAGTGAGCTTTGGCGACAAGACCCTCAAAACCCTTGATCTTGCGACATTTGATTTCGCGGGCTGGGATATGGCCCTCTTTGCTGTTGGCTCCGAGGCCACCAAAGAGTTCGCGCCAATCGCGGCCAAAGCGGGCTGTGTGGTTATCGATAACTCGTCGCTGTACCGCTACGATCCTGATGTGCCGTTGATTGTGCCAGAAGTGAACCCAGACGCAATCATGGGCTATTCTAAGAAAAACATTATCGCGAACCCCAACTGTTCCACGGCGCAGATGGTTGTCGCGCTAAAGCCATTGCATGACCGCGCCAAGATCAAGCGCGTTGTCGTGTCGACATACCAATCCGTATCTGGGTCGGGCAAAGCGGCGATTGACGAATTGTGGAACCAAACCAAGGGCATGTATGTCCCTGGTCAAGAGGTCGACCCTTCGGTGTACCCCAAGCAGATCGCGTTCAATGTGATCCCGCATATCGACGTCTTTATGGACAGCGGCGACACCAAAGAAGAATGGAAGATGGTCGCAGAGACCAAGAAAATCATTGATCCGTCGATCAAAGTAACCGCGACATGTGTGCGTGTTCCTGTGTTTGTGGGCCACTCCGAGAGCATCAACATCGAGACTGAAGAGTTCCTTGATGAAGACGAGGCACGCGATATCTTGCGCGAGTCGCCCGGTATTCTGGTGATCGATAAACGCGAAGATGGAGGGTATGTGACGCCTATCGAGTGTGTCGGCGACTTTGCCACCTTCGTGTCGCGCATCCGCCAAGACGTGACGGTTGAGAACGGTATCAACCTGTGGTGTGTCTCCGATAACCTGCGCAAAGGTGCTGCATTGAACGCGGTTCAAATTGCCGAGCTGTTGGGGCGTAGAGTTCTCAAAAAGGGCTAACCCCCGCGCCGTCAAAAATTGAATAATGTGAAAAGGGTGCGGTTTCGCGCCCTTTTTCATGCCCGCGCCTGAGTGGCTTTGGCCAGCGCAGTTTGTGTTTGACAGGCTGTCTCATTAACTTAAAGCCATCTTCGCCCGCGCAGAAAAACATCCTGAGTGGTATGATCTGCCCAAGGGAATCGGTGCCAATAGAAACGCGGAGGACGCAGTTATGTTTAGAGTAAAGTTGAATTTCACTGCGCGGGAGCGAAACGTGAAGAGTGACTCGCACGCTACGGGCGAGGGTCGCCCTAATCTGCGCCGACAAAACAGCATCCACCTGACCCGCGAAGATTTGTGTCGGACGTTCAAGGAAAAGGTATGGTGTAAGAGCAATGCCGACAAACCTGATCGCGCGCTTTAGGCGTGTTTTTTATTGATCGCGATAGGCGGTCTGTCGCCAGTTGCGGCACCTAATTGAGAGCACACGTACAATTGGGTTGCGGATGATGATTGGCCAGTGGACTCTGACCTCAAATTGAGGAGGACATTATGGCCCTGCACCCTTGTATATCATCAGCTATCGCGGCGTCGATTGTGGCGCTGACGCCCGTTTTGGCGCAAGCCGACACATTCACGGCTCAAAGCGTTGTAACATCTGCAACGCTCTACCCCACTGGCGGTGAAGTGGTGCGAAGGGCGCGCCTTCAAATGCCTGCGGGGCGTCACGAGTTGCATCTTCCCAACATACCTGCGCAGAGCGCCCAGTCGTTTGCGCAAAGTGTTCGTGCTGAGCTTACAAACGCACAGCTGGGGCCAATCCGAGTGCGCCCAGACTTACAGACCACGAAAGAGAATTGGGCGGAGCCAGAGGCCGAGGCGCGCAAACTGGTCGCGGATGCCAAGGCCACGCTTGACCAGTTGAAAAGCCAAAAAGCGGCGGCGATGGATGAGGTGACAGCGGCACAAGACGGTTTGGATTTCTTGACGCGTTTGAAAGCACCAAGCGGGACAGCGGCTATAGATTTGGCTCAGATCGCGGCTATGATCCGTGAGCAATCCGCATTAGCGCGTGAGGCCATGGCACAGGCCCAAGCGCGTTCAAACGCCTTGAATGACAGTCTCAACGATGCAAAGGCGGCTCTTGATGCGGCTAAGATTGAGTTGGCGCGTATTGCAGACCCCGATGAGGCGCGTGTGACGGTTTCGCTGTCTTTAGACGTTCCAGAAGATGGGGAGGTATCGGTTGATGTCATTTATCCGATCCAAGCGGCGGGATGGCGACCCAGTTATACCGCGCAACTCGATACGGTAACGGGCGATATGCAATTCGAACGTAGTGTGCAAGTGACGCAATCCACAGGCGAGGCGTGGTTTGACGTCACTCTTTCCCTGTCAACCGACCGCCCTGAGCGCTCCACGGATCCGTCCTATCTACCGCCGTTGATCCGCCGCGTGTTCGACCCTGACGATATGCGCCCTATGGCCCGTAGTATGGCCGCCGATACGATGATGCTCGAGGGGGCGCAGATGACGGCCGACAGCATGGTTCCCCGCGGGTACGGGCTCAATTTGATGTATGATCTACCGCTAGAACAAACGGTTTATTCGAGCGCAGATGAGGCGACCGAGTTTGCGATGAGCGTTCTTGAGTTTGGGCCGCAGATGTCCGTCCGCGCTGTGCCGCTTTTTGATGAAACGGGGTATCTGATGGCGGCGTTCCAAAACACGAGTGGTGAGATGTTCCTCCCAGGTGAGGTGCGCCTATACCGAGATGGATCATTTATTGGTCAGACCTTTAGTGACAGCATCGGCGCGGGCGAGCGTGCCGAGTTTGGATTTGGGCCGGTTGACGGGATCAAAGTGTCACGCGTCATCGTTGATGCCAATGAGGGGGATCGTGGCGTGATCCGTAAATCAAACGAGATGGAAAGTGCCATCCTGATTTCGGTCGAGAACTTGACGGACCGGGTATGGCCGATCGAAGTTATGGACCGTGTGTCTGTCTCCGAGCAGGAGGACTTGGACATTAAATGGTCATCGACTCAAATACCGAGCGAGGTCGCCAGCAATGATCAGCGCGGGATTTTGAAATGGGTGTTTGACCTAGAGGCGAACACGATATGGACAACGCAGTTGACCGAGCGTCTCACGTGGCCGGATGGTCAGCAACTACAGTGATCTCGCCCGCGCAGATCGGTGCAATACAATGTTCAATTGTTGCGATGTGCGCGGGGTGATTCTGTGTCTTTGAGGCGCAATCCCCAGTCGACACATTGGCGCCAGATTGATGCCTTTGGCGCGCCTGAGGTTCGCCACAGGTGTATACGGAATTTAACCAAATATGCTCAGTCGCGACAATTTTAGGCGTCAGGCGTTACGCCGACGTTTCAGGGCAAGCATCTGAAATAAATTAACTTTATTTTACGCCCTGTCATCAAGCAGATGCGTTGTATCAAATTTTTCAAATCCGAAAATACCAGCGCGCATGCATCTATGCTCCGATGATCGACAGATGAACACTAAGATCAAAGGAAGTGACCCATGACAAACTTTTTGGCAAAAGCCCGCTCCAACAGACTGATCGCTCTGGCTCAGTGTGAAAAAGGCGCGGTGATGTTCTTTCCTGATGCCTGTGTCGACGCATCAGGATCGATGACGGATTTGTCCACGCGTGTGGTCATGGCACAGACATCCAAGCCGATGTTCGTCAGATCGCACCACTGTTAAATCTGAACGAAACTGGCAGTGTCAGCATCGTATTGATGCAATCCGCCCTCGCCGATATCAGTCCACAGTCCGTGGATGGTCAACTCTCCACTTTCCACCGCCGCGCGCACAAACGGAAAGGTCATCAGGTTTTCGAGTGAAATGAGAACAGACTCTTTTTCCAAGGCCCGCATCGGGTTCTCTTCGTTTCGCGCGGTAACGCGTTCGTACCCCGGTCTCAAAATATCCATCCAGCGACCGACAAAGGATGACTTTTCTTCGAGGTCCGGTGCATGACCCGAGCACATATCGTGGCAGCCCTGAACGCCGCCGCAATTGGAGTGACCCAGAACAACCACATGGGCCACTTTCAGGTTACTAACCGCATATTCAACTGCGGCAGATGTGCCGTGATGGTCGCCGTCATCAGCAAACGGTGGCACGAGGTTGGCGATGTTGCGGTGAATAAAAAACTCGCCCTGATCAGCACCAAAAATTGAGGTGACATGAACGCGACTGTCGCAGCACGAAATAATCATCGCACGCGGGCGCTGTCCCTCGTCCGCGAGGCGGCGATACCACGCGCTATTTTCGGAAAATGTCGTCGCCTTCCACCCGTGATAGCGTTGCACCATATAGGCCGGTAGCGGCTTCGCATTTTTCATCGTTTTGTCATCCCTCACAGTTCCAAAGCAATTGATGCGAATGTAATGAAATTTTTGCAGATTTCGAAGCGGGAAATGACCCGCCATTAAACCTTTTATTGAATGGTGTGAGTCAAGATTGGCTCAATGCGTGGGGGCGCATGAACTATTGGGGTGAACTATGGTAGTTTCTAAACTTAGACTGGATGGCGAAGTCCGTCTTGATCGTGAACGGCTGGATCAACTTTATGCGCAATTGGGGACGTCCGGCGCGGATGGCGTTGTCACACGCGCTATGGAAGAGCTCGCCGTGCGCTTGGCGAAGGTCGATTCGTGTCAGCGAAAAGGAGAGCTTGAGGAATTGCGCCGCGCTGCGCGCTCCATGATCGCAATTTCAGAGCAAATCGGAATGGTGACATTCGCCCAAGTTGCAAAAAGTGTTAGCGTTCTCGCGACGACAGACGATGGCACCGCATTGGCCGCGAACGTTGAGCGATTGATGCGCATTGGCGAAAACTCTCTTTTGGCTGTTTGGGATCTACAAGGAGCGTCAATTTGATGTGTTGAGCGGCGATGGTCGCCGCATTCGCTACCAATCTACAGTAACGCATGTTGCGATGACATCCGTATCGCCCTTGCAGGCCGCAAGGGATGAGCTACGGTAGTGAAAATTCACAGTAAATGAGACTGAATAATGCCCCTGACCTTTGCTCAAGACTCCGACGCCGCCCTTCCGCTTTACCTTGTGGCGCCTGATGGATTGGATGCGGTTAAGGCGCGTTTGACCCCGTCTCAGGCGAAGTGGGTTGAGGCAAACGGCTTTACGGCCAACATTGGTGAAATCTGCATTCTTCCAGACGCGTTGGGACTATCGGGTGCGTTAGCAGGGCTTGGGACTAAACCGGCACGCCAACGCACGCGTTTTGCCCTTGCTGCGGTCCGCGCAAAGCTTCCGGATGCAATCTTTCGGCTTGAAACCGATCTGGATGGTGAGGCGTTGACCGAACAGGCGCTCGGGTGGCTTCTCTCGGGATATGTGTTCGACAAATATGCGCCGTCATCAGCGCCCAAGGCGCAACTGGTGACGCCAGCAGGTGTTGATCGCGCTAAAGTGGAGATTGTCGCTGCGGGCGAGGCATTGACCCGCAATCTCATCAATACGCCGGCGTCAGATATGGGGCCAGATGAGTTGGAGGCCGCCGCGCGCGATCTTGCGGATTGCTTTGGTGCTGCGGTGACTGTCGTGGCGGGTGAGGATTTGCTGTCTCATAACTTGCCCATGATTCACGCGGTCGGGCGCGCGTCTCCGCGTGCTCCGCGCTTGATTGAGCTCAATTGGGGGAATTCCGGCCCGAAACTAACACTTGTTGGCAAAGGCGTATGTTTTGACACTGGTGGCCTCAACATAAAACCGGGCGCGTCGATGGGCCTGATGAAAAAGGACATGGGGGGCGCGGCAACCGTTTTGGGCCTGTCGCATATGATTATGGCGCTGGGCCTCAAGGTGCAGTTGCGCGTGCTCATTCCCGCAGTTGAGAACGCAATTTCAGGGAATAGCTTTCGACCACAAGATATTCTGGTCTCACGCAAGGGACTTACCGTCGAGATCAATAATACGGACGCCGAAGGGCGGCTTGTTTTGGCCGATGCGCTTGCGCTTGCAGATGAGGAAAACCCTGACCTCATCGTGTCGATGGCAACGTTAACCGGAGCGGCGCGGGTCGCGGTTGGCCCCGATTTGGCACCGTTTTATGCGACATCTCCACGTGACGCCGCCGCCATTGTGAATGGGGCTGAAAAAGCCGCCGATCCGGTTTGGCAAATGCCATTTTGGGATCCCTATGAGACGATGATTGAACCTGGCATTGCGGATCTCGACAATGCGCCATCTGGTGGTTTTGCCGGATCGATCACCGCGGCATTGTTCTTGCGCCGCTTTGTTACGCAAACGCCGCGATATGTTCATTTTGATATCTATGGCTGGAATCCGTCAGCCGCGCCTGCGCGTCCAAAAGGCGGCATAGGGCAGGGACATAGGGCGTTGCTCGAAGCGTTGTCGGATCTATTTGCGCTATGAATGATCGCCGGATTACGCCCGCAAACGCGCGTGTTGCGTTGGACGGTTATGCCGACGCCGGCCAAGCGGTGGTGTCGCCTGTTGCGTCGAGTGTCTGCGTTCCTGTGGCCGATCTTCGGTCCGGCCCTGATGGAGCGCGCGACCGGCAACTTTTGCATGGCGAGACGTTTGATGTCTTGGAGGTTCAGGACGGCTACGCGTTCGGAATTGCCGCTCGTGACGGCTATGTGGGCTATGTCGCACAAAGCGATTTAGGCCCTGCGGTGGACGCGACCCACATCATTTCGGTGCGCGCCACGCATCTCTACCCGACCGACGATTTCAAATCCGAGGCTGTGACATCCTTGCCGTTTGGCAGTCGTATCCGCGTTATCGATGAGCGGCGCAAATATATGGAAGTGGAGGGCGGGCTTTTCGTGCCCAAGCCGCATATCCGTCCCTTGGGTCGCCCGTTTTCCGATCCTGTGACCATCGCACAGCTTTTGTTTGGAACGCCTTATCTGTGGGGGGGGAATACTTCGTTCGGAATTGATTGTTCGGGTTTGGTGCAGGCGGGATTGTTAGCCTCCGGCGTATCGTGTCCCGGAGATAGTGATATGCAAGCCCGTCTTGGTGCTGACGCGCGTGACGGCTATCGACGCGGCGATTTAATATTTTGGGACGGGCATGTCGCTATGTGTGTCGATGAGGACGTACTCATTCACGCCAACGCCTACCACATGGCGGTAACCTACGAACCCATCGTAAAGGCGATTGCCCGTATAAAAGCGCAGGGAGATGGCGACGTCACGGCACATCGTAGGTTGTGAGCAGCATCCGAGGTCTGCGGTTAGTCGACAGCGCGGATGAGCTTGCGGTCGAAATATCGCAACACAATGCGCAAATCGTGTCCGCGTTTTAGGATTTGTCCATCCATTGAGATCACGCAATACATGCCTTGGCGATTGCGAAGTCGCGGACGTTTTTCAATCCGGTAGATCGGATGTTCGGCGGTCCGCCGGAATATGGAAAAGATGGCAACGTCTTTTAAGAACGACATGCCATAATCCCGCCAGTCGCCCGCGGCGACGAATCGACCATAGACGCCGAGAATCGCATTGAGTTCACTTTTGTCGAACGCGACTTTTTCATCCGAAATTATGTGCGGAAAGGGTGTTGGGGTTTGAGCACTCATTGAGAGAGAATGTGGTGATTTCCCTTATAAATCAAGGGAGGATGCACTCTCGGGCGCAGTCGCATCACTGTCTGCCTAAATTACGCCGCAAAAAGACCCGCGGTTCATCGTTTTCGCTCCCCGATTTAGCCCGGTTTATCGACGAAACATGTACTCACGGAGCGAAACGCTTTGCCCCGGCGCCGCGGTTTAACAGCCCCCACCCAGTTCGCGGCACCGGGGAGTTTGCTCCACACGACTAAACTAGGCCGGGATCGCTACGTGCGTCCCGGCTTTTTATTTGTCTGGGTCATCAAATGTGGCCTGAGGGTTTCGCCAAAGTTAGGGTGCTCTATATGCCGCCATAAACATGCGCACGGCCGAGGCGACGATACGATCGCGCTCTGCGCAATTGAAATCACACTCCATATCAAACGTGCAGCACAGCACTGATCTGACCTTACATAGCTCCGCGAATTGCTCGGCCGCTAGCGGCACATCGTCGATTAGTAGCTCGCCGCGTGCGATACACGTCTCGAGATAATCCGTGATGCGGTCACGCACCAACATTGGCCCGCTCTCGTAAAATTTTCGGCCCACTTCGGGAAACCTGTCACTTTCGGCGACGGCAGTGCGAAAAATGGCCAATCCAAAGTCTGATAGCATGTAGTCGATGAGTTTGCGGCCAACGATGGGCAAAAGAACCTCAGGTGGAGCGGTCATGTCGAGACTCCCGGCCCCTTCGTCTGCTTGCCGCTTCATCTCACGGCTTGCTATTTCGATGAACAGAACGCGTTTGTCGGGGAAATAGCTGTATAGCGTGGCTTTGGACACTTGAGATTCACGCGCGATATCGTCCACGGACGCCCCTTCGTAGCCGTCGCGTAGAAATACGGTGCGCGCACCCTCGACCACTTGGTCGAACTTACGGCCTTTTTTGATTTCCAGGTTCCGCACGAGATTTATCACTCCAGAGTTTCGCCCGACAATAGCGACTTAATAACGCGTGGCAAAGCAAGTTGGTAAGCGGTAAAAAAGGGGCAAGCCCGAAGGCCTGCCCAGTACTCGACAGGGATGTCGGTAAACGACTGCAAGGAATATCCCAGCAGTGTCCCAAAACTAAACCGACCAGTTTAGATATGCAAGAGAAAACTAAACTGGTCTGTCTAGTTTTGAGGCTTGTGGAGTTCAGATGGCGTACATAATTTAGAATAACTCTAGAAGGAGATTACGATGGTCCCGGGTTTTGCAAATAGACGCAGGTTTTCCGATCTGACGGAGCAAGAAATTCTTGCTCTAGCAATTTCATCCGAAGAAGACGATGCGCAGATCTACCGCTTGTACGCAGAGCGCTTGCGCAGTGATTTTCCTGATAGTGCTCTGGTTTTTGATGGAATGGCGGCCGAAGAAGACGGCCACCGCACCGCGCTAATTGAGTTGCATAAGAAGCGATTTGGAACTGTGATCCCGCTCATTCGCCGCGAACATGTGTCTGGGTTTTATGCACGTAGCCCTGTATGGTTAATCGAGAACCTTGGCCTCGAACGGATGCGGGCGCAGGCGCGTGAAATGGAGCAAAGCGCCGAGGCATTTTACCGAAAGGCCGCAGCACAAACCACAGACGCAGATACCCGCGCCCTTCTGGGCGATTTGGCGGCGGCCGAAGCAGGTCATGACAAAAAGGCGGGTCAATTGGAAGCGGCGCATTTGGGCCAAGACGAGCGCGCACGCGAAGACGCGGATGCGCACCGAAAATTCGTGCTGACATGGGTTCAACCCGGTTTGGCCGGTCTGATGGATGGGTCGGTGTCTACGTTGGCGCCAATCTTTGCGACAGCGTTCGCGACACAAGATACCCATACCACCTTTCTCGTCGGTCTTGCGGCCTCTGTTGGCGCTGGGATATCGATGGGGTTCACCGAAGCTGCGCATGATGATGGCGTCATTTCGGGGCGTGGCTCGCCGATCAAACGGGGGTTTGCATCAGGACTCATGACGATGGTGGGCGGCCTTGGGCATGCCTTGCCGTATTTGATCACCGATTTTTGGACGGCTACAATCATTGCGTTGATTGTTGTGTTCATAGAGCTGTGGGCCATCGCATGGATTCAAAATAAATTTATGGAGACGCCGTTTATGCGCGCCGCTTTTCAGGTTGTGCTTGGTGGCGCACTGGTATTCGCTGCGGGGGCGCTTATCGGTGGTGGCTGATGCGCCATTGATGTCTTCCAACACGAGGCGATGCCGTGACCAAAATCTATGTTGATGCTGACGCTTGCCCTGTCAAAGACGAGGCGGAAAAAGTTGCGACACGCCATAAGATTCCCTGCTTGTTCGTGTGCAACGGCGGGTTGCGACCATCGCCCAATCCATTCGTGGAAATGATATTTGTGCCCGATGGGCCTGATGTGGCCGATATGTGGATCGCAGATCGCGCAGGGAGCGGCGATGTCGTGGTGACAGGGGATATCCCCCTTGCGGCAAAGGTCGTAGCTGCGGGGGCGCGTGTGATCAAACACAACGGTGAGGCATTGACCAAGGCCAACATTGGAAACGTGTTAGCCACACGCGATCTTATGGCGGATTTGCGCGCAGCGGATCCATTTCGCCAAGGAGGTGGAAAGCCGTTTTCCAAGGCGGATCGTTCGCGTTTCCTCGACGGATTAGATCGCGCGATTCAATCTGCAAAGAGAGATATAGCATGACCGTAGATGCTGTGGTTTTTGATATTGGTAATGTCCTGATCGAATGGAACCCCGAGCGGCACTATGATGCCACAATCGGAGAGGCGCGGCGCAAAAAGATGTTTGCGGCGGTAGATCTACACGCGATCAATGATCGGGTGGATTGCGGACAGCCGTTTCGCCAGACGATTGAGCAGGCCGCGTTGGAATACCCAGAATTCTCGACAGAGATCCTGATGTGGTATCACGACTGGATCAAGATGGCCGCACCTGCAATTCCGCAATCGGTAGCTCTGTTGCGGGCGCTGCGGGCCAAAGGTATTCCTGTGTTTGCGCTCTCCAATTTTGGTATTGAAAGCTTTGAGTTTGCAGAAACGAAGTATCCGTTTCTGACCGACTTCGATCGGCGCTATATTTCGGGTCGCATGGGATGTGTGAAGCCACACGCATTGATTTATGAAATGCTTGAGGCTGATAGCGGTGTGGCGCCGGCGGGTCTTTTGTTTGCCGATGATCGCGCCGACAACATTGCCACCGCACAGGCGCGCGGGTGGCAAACGCACTTGTTTGACGGGCCGCGTGGTTGGGCAGAGCGTCTTGTTGCCGAGACCTTGTTGACGCGCGCTGAGGCGGGCCTTTAGGCGATTGCTTTTGCAATCCTTTGCCCCAAAGGCACTTCTTTAATGGGCAAATGTACGATGGCAGAGAACGCCCCGACGCCAACGCCAACCCACCAAACGGCTGTGTAGTTGCCGTAGATATCGTAGAGCCTGCCGCCAAGCCATACACCCAAAAATGCACCTAGTTGGTGTGAGAAAAATACGATTCCGTAGAGCGTTCCCATGTACCGCAGTCCGTAGATATGCGCCACAAGCCCCGATGTAAGTGGCACCGTTGCAAGCCACAGCGCCCCCATAACCACCGAGAACACAATCACGGACGTGGGTGTGATGGGAAAGAATATAAACGCAGCCGCCGCAATCGTGCGCGCCACATAAATGCCGGCTAACAAGTATCGCTTGGAATAGCGATTCCCAAGATACCCCGCCATCAAAGTGCCGCCAATATTGGCCAATCCGATTAGCGAAATAGAGATCGCACCGAGCGCAGAGGTCGACGTCACACCAATAGACGCAAGCGTGCCGGACGGATCAATTGCGCCGCACATCTCGGTTATTAGGGCGGGAAAGTGCGCGGTGATAAACGCCAACTGATACCCGCATGAAAAGAAGCCCAGAAAGATCAGTGTATAGCTCGGATCGCGAAACGCCTTGCCGAGAATAGCACCAAGGCTTTCCTCCAACTCTGCTTTTGAGGCCGTTTGAGGGGTACGCATAAGCGGCAATGCAAAGAGCGATAACAAGATTGCCGCAGCGAATAGAACAAAGACATTCTGCCATGACATTGTGGACAGCAACCACTCTGCAAGCGGCGCACCAAACACTTGTCCGGCCGATCCCGCAGCGGTTGCAATGGCCAATGACATGGAGCGGTTTTTGTCAGACGATGCGCGCCCAACGACCGCTAGAATGACGCCAAACCCTGTACCCGCGATGCCAAATCCTACGAGGATTTCGTAGAACTGATGCCCCTCGGGTGTGACGGCAATTGACGATAGAACCAAGCCCGCAGCATAGGCCAACGCCCCCAGAATAATGGCCTTTCTATCGCCCATCCGTTCCGCAATCGCGCCAAAAATGGGTTGGCCAAAGCCCCATGCGAGGTTCTGGATTGCAATCGCCATCGAGAATTCGGCACGCGGCCAGTTGAATTCGGTGGCGATGGGGATTTGGAACACCCCAAATGAGGCACGTATTGAAAAACTGATGAGCATAATGAGACATCCGCCAATCAAGACGGGCGTAAACAGCGGGGTGCGTGTGTCGGACATTGATGTCTCCTTTGGCCCAGATGTCGTTCACTGTGTGAGTGGCGTCAATCAAAACCTTGGCATGGGATCGATCATCTTTCCTTATGACCCGTTGCGCGGTAAGGGGAGATATGAAGAGTTTGACAGATATATACGCGAGTAAAGTTGCCTCCGGCGCGTTAACCGCTGACCCTGCTCAGGAGGCAATTTTGCCCCTGTTTGATGAGGTCTACGCGGCCTTGCGCGCGGCGCCGCGCGGCAAAAGCGGATTGTTATCCCTGATTGGTGGGCGCAAACCGCCACCCGTCATCAAGGGTCTATACCTATGGGGCGGTGTCGGGCGCGGAAAATCTATGTTGATGGATCTATTCCACGCGCATAGCCCCGTTCCATCGCGCCGTGTTCATTTCCATGCCTTCATGCAAGAGGTTCAGGTGGGTATTCATGCGGCGCGCCAAAAGGGTGTCGAGGATGCAATTGCGCCGGTGGTAGAGAGTGTAGCTGATGGTATCAGGTTGCTATGCTTTGATGAGATGCAGATCACCGATATTGCCGATGCGATGATCGTCGGTCGCCTGTTTGAGGGCTTGTTCAAAAAGGGCGTGACGGTCGTAACAACCTCGAACCGTGTCCCCGATGATCTGTATAAGGACGGGTTAAACCGCCAACTTTTCTTGCCGTTTATCGCGTTGATCAAAGACCGGTTAACCGTCCACCATCTGCACTCGCCTGTCGATTACCGGCAGGGACGATTGACGGGGACGCCCGTCTATTTCCACCCTGTGGATGAGATCGCGCGAAGAGCGATTGCAGAGATTTGGACTGATCTCACGGGCGGACAAACCGAGGGGCTTACGCTGCACGTAAAAGGGCGCGAGGTTTTGCTTCCGCGTTTTCACAACGGTATTGCGCGGGCGACATTTTGGGATCTTTGCGCACAGATGTACGGCCCCGCTGATTATCTGGCCATCGCCGATGCGGTAAAGTTGTTGATCCTAGAAGAAATCCCACGGCTCTCGCGTAGCAACTTTAACGAGGCAAAGCGATTTGTGACGCTGATCGATGCACTCTATGAGGCAAAGGTGCGCCTCGTTGTCACGGCTGTAGATAAGCCCGAGCGCCTATATATCGAGGGTGCTGGTGCGTTTGAATTTGAGCGCACAGCGTCGCGTTTGCGTGAGATGCAAGATGCCAATTGGGGACAAGACTAGTCGGTCCCCTCTCGACTGTTTCACAACGAAAAAGGCCGCCCGTTATAGGCGGCCTTTGGTAGTTTTTCGGGGCGTTTATTCGCCCGCAACGGTGGCCGCAGCGCCGCGTGTGTCGATCCACGGATGAGATGTAAGTGCGGCATCCATTGCGGCGTGCGCATCATCAACAAGCTGTTGGCCATCAAACCCCTTGGCCGTCATATCCGCAATCCATTCGGCTGTGACATCTTCGCCAAGAGCGCGGATTTTCGCGGTTTCTTCTTCGCTTAGCACCGCGATTGTGTTGTCCGATGCTGCAATTTCGTCAAGTCCATCTTCGTCGCCACGATCGTATGCGGCGCCCGACCATTCCGAGGCCATGGCACCGGAATTGGCATCTATAACAGCCTTGAGATCATCTGCGAGGCTATCATACTTGGCTTTATTCATCGCCCAAATGAAGAAGAGATTGTAGAATGATCTGTCGCCTGCCACGTCTGTGTGACTATCGGTCAACTCATCAAGTTTCAAAGAGGGTGCCATTTCAAAGGTGATCACGCCGCCATCCAACACGCCCTTAGCCAAGGCCTCGGGGAAGGCGGGGACGGGCATGCCGACAGGTGTCGCACCAAGTTTGTCGAGCAATAGGGTCGACGTGCGCGTTGGTGCGCGCAGCTTCAACCCTTTGAAATCCTCGATGCGTGTGAGGGCCGGTCCCTTTTTGTGGACAAGCCCCTCGCCGTGCATGTGTGCAGCTAGAACTTTGACATCCGCAAAGTCATCCATCAGGTGCTTTTGGGTGAATTCCCACGCGGCGATTGAGGCCAATTCGCCAGACTTCGCAGTCATGAAAGGAAGCTCCATCGCCTCGACTTCAAGAAAACGACCCGGTTGGTAACCGGGGATAACCCAGCCGCCATCAATCGCGCCATCGCGAATAAGGTCGTATTGATCAGGAGCTTTGCCGCCAAGTTGCATCAAAGGGTATAGCTCAATCTTGATGCGCCCCGCAGATTCCTTTTCGATTTTGTCGGCCCACGGCTGCATGAAATACATCGGCGATCCAGAGGCGGGAGAGACAAAATGCTGAAACCGTAGCGTCACGTCTTGGGCAAATGCGCTGCCCGTTGTTGTGAGTGCAACAAGAGCTGCGGTGGCTACGGATTTAAATAGTATGTTCATGTGTCGCGTCCCTTTCAGGCTGATCGGTAAGAGGTTGACGTATCGTCACTCTGGCGTGGGTGCTTGATAAGTTAGTTAAAAGTGGTGCGCAATAACGACCCAAAAGTTTTACCTGACCGTTTGATCAAAGCTTGAGCGGGGGGGCGTGACCTGCGTTGTGCGCCGCCCAATAGGCTACGGGGCGTAGGTCGGGTGGAACCGTCCGGTTGGCGACAGAGTGAAAATTTCGAACCCGTCAGCGGTTACACCGATAGAATGTTCGAATTGTGCGGACAGAGATTTGTCGCGCGTCACGGCGGTCCAGTCATCGGCCAAAACTTTGGTCTCTGGACGGCCAAGGTTGATCATCGGCTCAATGGTGAAAAACATTCCCTCCTCGAGAACGGGGCCCTGACCGGCGCGTCCGTAGTGCAACACATTGGGGGGAGCATGGAACACGCGACCCAATCCGTGGCCGCAAAAATCACGGACCACAGACATGCGTTGCGCCTCGGCGTATGTTTGAATCGCGTGACCAATGTCGCCAAACGTATTGCCCGGCTTCACCATTTCGATCCCTTTCAAGAGGGCATCATGGGTCACTTGGATTAGGCGTTCGGTCTTGCGGGACAATTTCCCCGCGACATACATGCGTGAGCTGTCCCCGAACCAACCGCCCTTTATGACTGTAACATCGATATTCACGATATCGCCATCTTTCAACTTTTTGGCGCTGGGGATGCCGTGACAAACAACGTGATTGATCGAGATACAGGTCGCGTGCTTGTACCCTTTGTAGTCGATGGTCGCGGAGGTGGTGCCAAGTTCGGTTACCCGCCGTTCAACAAACGCATCGATATCTTCGGTGGTCGCGCCCGGAACAACAAGATCCGCGACCTCATCAAGGATCTGAGCCGTAATTTGCCCGGCGGCATGCATGCCCGCAAAATCTGATGCCTCATGAATTCGAATGCCGTCTTTGGTTATGCGGCCGTGATGCGTGTCGTCCAAAATGCTCTCCATTCACTTTGAGCCTAATATAGTCGTTTGTGAGAAAAAGGGCCAGTGGCGAAGCCTCACCCGCCCGCAATGGATGTCGGGTTAAATGTGACAGCATCGGGGGAGGCGCTTACCCCGAACACAATGACCTCAACCCCCGCCGCGCGCGCCGCGATTTCGGCAGCACCGTACGTAGGGTCAATATCGGACGCGACGCGAAATTGATCACAATCCGTGCGGCCGATCAAATAGAGCATGACGGCACGATCGCCCTCTTTGACGCGTGCGGATAACTCGCCAAGATGCTTGGCCCCCCGCGCTGTTTTGCTATCGGGAAATTCAGCAAGACCTTCGTGGCGGCTCAAGGTGACTGACTTCACCTCGACCCAGATTTTTTCGCGACCCTGTGTGACGAGAAAATCGGCGCGGGAGTTCTCGCCGTATTTTACCTCGGCGCGGACCGCGCCCGACACGCCGTTGATCATGCCCGCCTCCAACGCCTCTTTGATCACGCGGTTGGCAATACCGGTATCGACCACAACCATGGCCCCGTTAACCTCAACGAGCCGCAGACCAAATTTCAGCTTTTTCTTGGGGTCATCGTTTGGCTCGACCCATACGGTCAAGCCTTCGTCGGCGAGCCCCATCATTGATCCCGGGTTCGGGCAATGGGCCGTCACTTCTCGCCCGTCTGGGAGACGAATATCCGCCAAAAAGCGTTTATAGCGGCGAATTAGGGTCGCAGGCATGAGTTCGGTTTGAAAGCGCATGACCACAGCTCTATACCTAAGAACAAGTGATGCTCAAGGAGAGACCTAATGTCGACCGTAAACCCGAACCCTAGCGCAGCAATGCTCGTCATTGGTGACGAAATCCTGTCTGGGCGCACACGCGATGCCAACATGTATTATCTCGCGGGTGAATTGACCAAACTCGGCGTCGATCTCAAAGAGGTGCGTGTGGTTTCGGATGATAAGAACGCAATCGTGTCCGCCGTCCGCGCGCTTTCAACCGCCTATGACCATGTATTCACATCCGGTGGTATCGGTCCAACCCATGATGACATCACGGCCGATTGTGTCGCTGAGGCGTTTGGGGTTTCGATCGATGTGCGCGATGATGCGCGCGTTTTGTTGGCGGCGCATTACGCGGCCCGCGGCGCAGAGTTCAATGCCGCGCGCATGCGCATGGCGCGTATTCCTGATACCGCTACATTGATTGAAAATCCCGTGTCGATTGCGCCTGGATTTACAGTTCAAAATGTCCACGTGATGGCGGGTGTTCCGAATATTTTTCAGGCGATGGTAGCATCGGTAATGCCAACCCTTACGGGTGGTTCGCCGCTATTGTCACAGACCTACCGCATTGATAGCCCCGAGAGCACGGTCGCGGAGCCGCTTGGCGATCTTGCTGCACGCTATCCGGATCTGTCGATGGGGTCATATCCGTTTACGCAAGACGGCGCATTTGGCACCAATATTGTGATTCGGGGGGTAAGTGGCGCACAGGTAGAGGCCGCGATGATTGAGCTGGCCAATCTATTTCCGCGCGGATGAGCGTGCGGGTGTCGTCGTGGTGGCACGCTGCGCGCCCAATGGATATTCTGTGCTTGGAATAGCGGCGCTTGGCCTCTACCTATACCGCAAAGGGAGCCTGTGGCGACGTGACGATAAATCTTGGTGTCAAACCTGTTCTGACGTTGTTCGCGGCCATTTGGTTTGGTGCGCCTGCGTGCGCATTGGATTTGCCCGCTTCGGCTATCTTGACTGCGTCCAAAACGGACACGAACAGCATTTCGTTTCCGGTTTCAGCGGTTCAAAACGGTACAACTCAATTTGATGCCGTTCAGGGTCAGATCACCACACGCGCATATAAAATAGCGGGATCTAGCCTCACAAGTTTCCAAGCCATCGAACCGCTAAAGGCGCAGCTGCAAGCCGATGGATTTACGATTGCTTTTGCATGCGCGGATACGGTCTGTGGTGGGTATGATTTTCGATATATGTTAGACCTTGTGTCACCACCAAATATGTTCGTGGATTTGGGCGACTTCCAATATGTTTTGGCGCAGCACGGCGATGGTCGGCGCGTGTCGATTGTCACCAGTCGCGCGGGACAATCGGCCTTTGTGCAGTTAACGACAGTTTCTCCGAATGCCGACACCGATGATCAGGCGCCACGGGCATCCATCCCCTGGTCACAGATCAATCCATCCGCTGATTTGCCTTTGATTGAGCAACTCACCACGCTAGGCCACGCCGCGTTAGAAGATTTGGCATTTGAAACAGGGTCTGCACGCCTTGGTGTCGGGCCGTTTGCATCACTGGCCGCCATTGCGGTGTATTTACGAGACCGCCCTGATGTGCGCGTGGTTTTGGTTGGGCATACAGATAATGTGGGCGGATTGTCGGGTAATGTTGCCTTGTCAAAGGAGCGTGCCGCCTCAGTGCGAATGAGGCTCATTGACCGACATGGCGTACCCGCCGAGCAACTTGGGGCGCAGGGTGTGGGGTATCTCGCACCACGCATATCGAACGCAAACAAAGATGGGCGCAGTGTGAACAGAAGGGTCGAAGCGATCCTCGCCCCGACCCAATAAGTCTGAAAATTTAGCGCCTCGTTAGTGCGAGAGAGCTACCACTTGTTCGGGCCTTTTTCGGCAAACGAATGCACGAGAAAATCGATGAAGGCGCGCACCTTTGGCTGGGTGAAGCGACCCGGTGGGTAGACGGCGTAGATGCCTTGGGTCTCTGCCGGAAGATCGGGAATTGCTTCCTCGACCAAACCTTTTTCAAGCGCATCGGCATAGAGGAAGGATGGCAAGTAAGCGATCCCAAGGCCGGAAATGGCAGCGTTCAAAAGCGATTGACCATCGTTGACGGTCAACCAGCCTGCGGTACGCACTTGGCGTTTTTCACCTGATGGAGCCGTGAGTTTCCAAACGGCGGAGTTCGCCTGATTGCCGTAGTGCAGCAACTTATGGTCGTTAAGGTCGTCGATTTTTTGCGGACGTCCGTATTTTTGGAAATATGATGGCGATCCGACCATCATTTTTGTCGTTTCGGTCAGCTTGCGTGCGCGCAGGGTGCTATCTTCCAACTCACCGATGCGAATGGCCATGTCGAAGCCTTCGGAAATCAGTTCCACGTAACGGTTGTTGAGCACCATGTTGACGTTGATGTCCGGAAATTCCGATAGGAAATCGCCGAGGACAGGAGACAGGTGGTTCACGCCGAAATCCGTTGCAACCGAGATGCGCAACAGGCCCGATGGGTCCGATTGCATCGAGCTGACAAGCGCGTCTGCCTCACCCGCATCATTAAGAACGCGGCGGGCGCGGTCGTAATAGGCCAAACCAATTTCGGTCGGACTCACACGGCGTGTTGTTCTATTGAGAAGCCGCGCGCCGAGGCGGGCCTCAAGCGAGGAAACGTGCTTTGATACGGCAGATTTTGAAATCCCCATTTTCTTCGCAGCGTCTGTAAAGCCACCTTGGTCTACGACCGTGGCAAAGGCTTCCATTTCTGTCAATCGGTCCATGTTTTCTACCTACAGTATCTTCCTGATTGCAGATGAACATGATCCCCAATTCGGGCAACAATGGGGTGAGCGCGGGACAATAGCGTGATCAATTCGTCTATCGTCTTCGCTCAAGAAACAAGGAAATAGTGCGTTTCCACCCTGTATTTCAGGGGCTTAGAGCGTTGAGGCGAGGCGCGCGCCCTGATCAATCGCGCGCTTTGCGTCCAGTTCTGCGGCAACATCCGCCCCGCCGATCACATGCACAGTGCGTCCTATGTCCTCAAACGCATCCGCCAACGACCGCTCGGATACTTGTCCTGCACAAAGCACAATTGTATCGGCTTCGATCAACTGCCGCTCGCCATTTTTGGTGATGACGATCCCGTCAGCGGTGATCTCCTCATAGGTGGCACCACCCAGCATGCGCACGCCTTTCATCTGAAGCGTTGCGCGGTGTATCCAGCCTGTTGTTTTGCCCAGCCGCTTACCAGGTTTCTCCGCTTTGCGTTGCAACAGCGTTACATCACGTATGGGCGCATCGGGATTCGGGCCATCGGGGGAAACGCCGCCACGATCATGTTGTGGATCGGTGATGCCCCATTCGTTTTTCCACTCTGTAATGTCGAGTGTGGGGCTGTCGCCCGTGGTCAGAAACTCGGCTACGTCAAACCCGATCCCACCCGCGCCGATCACGGCGACACGTTTTCCAACGTCCACCTTATCGCGCAAAACGTCGATGTAGGAGACGGTGTTGCCGTGCGCGTCCTGTCCCGCAATCTGTGGGTCACGCGGCACAACGCCTGTGGCAATGATGATCTCGTCAAAGTCCGCGAGCATTTCAACCGTAGCATCCGTATTCAGGCGTTGCGTGATTCCCGCATGCGCAACTGCGGTCATGAACCAATCCACAAGACCGTGGAACTCTTCCTTGCCCGGAACCTGACGCGCCATGTTGAGCTGACCGCCCAAACGGTCGGAGCGATCAAACAGTGTGACCGCATGTCCGCGCTCAGCGGCGACAATTGCTGTCATAAGGCCAGCAGGACCAGCACCGACCACGGCTACTGACTTGGCATTGGTGGCGGGCGCATAGACGAGGTTTGTCTCGTGGCAGGCGCGCGGGTTCACAAGGCATGAGGTGAGCTTGCCAGAGAATGTATGATCAAGGCAGGCTTGGTTGCAGGCAATGCACGGTACAATTCTATCTGCTTGGCCGCTTTGTGCTTTGGCAACAAAATCGGCATCCGCGAGAAAGGGCCGCGCCATGGATACCATGTCTGCGCACCCCTCCGACAATACGGCCTCAGCGATATCTGGGTGGTTGATACGGTTGGATGTGACGACCGGAATGGACACCTCACCCATCATCTTTTTCGTGACCCATGAAAAGGCACGGCGCGGAACAGATGTTGCAATCGTTGGTATGCGGGCCTCATGCCAACCGATCCCTGTGTTTAAGATCGTAGCACCAGCGGCCTCGACCGCTTTGGCGAGCATCACTACCTCTTCCCATGTTGATCCATTGGGGATGAGGTCAATCATCGAGATGCGGTAAATGATGATGAAATCCGTGCCGACGGCTTCGCGCACGCGCTTGACGATTTCAACGGGGAACCGCATGCGCTTTTCATAGGGTCCGCCCCAGCCGTCCTCACGCGTGTTGGTGTGGGTGACGAGAAACTGATTTATTAAATATCCTTCGCTCCCCATGATTTCGACCCCGTCATAGCCTGCGTGTTGGGCGCGCTTTGCTGCGGTGGCGTAGTCCGCGATTTGCTTTTCGATCCCCGCCTCATCCAAGGCTTTGGGTGTGAAAGGGGAGATAGGAGACTTGATTGCGCTGGGAGCAACGCATTCGTGGCTATAGGCATAGCGACCCGCATTGAGGATTTGCATTGCGATTTTGCCGCCCTCGGCGTGAACGGCATCCGTTACGCGGTGGTGGTTGGCAATGTCGTCGTCTGTGTAAAGACCCGCGGCACCAGGAAACACACCGCCCTCTGAATTGGGAGCCATGCCGCCGGTGACGATAAGCCCGACACCGCCCTTGGCGCGCGCGCCGTAGAATGCGGCAACCGCGTCCCAGTCTTTACGTTCCTCAAGTCCGGTATGCATCGATCCCATGACGGTTCGGTTTCGCAGGCTCGTGAACCCGAGATCAAGTGGCGCGAGAAGGTGTGGGTATGGTGTTGCGTGTGTCACGTCGTGTGTCTCCCTATCGACGTTACATTGCGCGGGGAGCCTGTGTGTGTCACGCAAGACGCGGCGTCAAAGCGGCTTAAGCTGCGCCCGTTTCCATGCAGTGACGGCGGAATGCGCGCTTGAGCATATCAAGTTCTGCACGCATCAAATCTAGTTCGGCACGTATATCATCATTGATATCCTCACCCGCAAAAACTGTGCACGACCCGAGGCGATCACCCGTTGCACGGTCCGCAAACAAAAACGTGGATATCCCATCGTTAAGCGCATCAGCCGGAATTGTGAATTGAAACACATAGGTGCCAGCGCGGTCGGGTATCTCGGTCAATGTGTGACCTGCAACAGGGACATCGAGACACGTGACTTGGACTTCGGGCATGTCTGAGGCGGGGTCGGCGAGAGAGAGCTCTCCCTCCCATACGCCCGCTCTTAGGCTTGTTTTGACGAGCGTTACATTTGACACTTTTGCGTCCTTATATTTGTGCACGTGGGCGGCGTGACAACGTCACATCGCGCAATACGATCTGGTTCATTTGAGGACCTTCAAAGATGAGGTCGACCCATAGTTTTTCAACACGCTTTTCATCAAGATTGGTGTAGGCGAGGTCAAACTCGACAAAAACGTCATCGGTGTTCAGAGGCAATTCGCGCACCATTTCGTCGCTGTTGGGCCCGTGTTTTATGCTGAGGCGTGCGAAAATTTCGATCGGGCTTTCGACGTCCACCGTACAATCAAGGCGGATCACATGCCGTTTTCCAAGTCCGTCACAAACATCACTTGGCAGGTCAATCGATAGCGAGAGAAACGAGCCATCAAAACGAAATACATCGAGGCCAAGGCCAAAGGGCGCGAGATCGGTTTCCGATCTGTTACGAAGTTGGCGAAAGGTAAGTTCTGACACGCGGCAATCGTGAAAAATAGTGGCCTCGGCGCCAATGGTCGTTTTTGTCTGAACAGACGCGCCTCCAATAGGCTGGATGGGCCCGCGCCATATTTCGGGGCGGTAAGACCAGTCCGTGTATAGTGGCAATTGCATCGCGTTCGACCCGATCAATGGCAGGGTCAAACGCCCGTCAGCGACAAAAAGGAAGGCGTCGATTTTGTTGCGCAGCATCTTTGCTTGGTGCCGCAGGTCGCGCAATGCATCGAGGTTGAGGGAGTGTGAATCTTTTGAGCGCCGCGCCCAGCGGGCCAGCGTTATGCGGTTTACCCGCCGTTCTATCAAACTCAAAAATTGCCCGCGCATTCGATTACGCCAACCCCTCACGCCGCTTTCAAAGCATGTTCGCCTCAAAAGGTTTCAATTCTACAAACTATTGATTTCTAGCTAACTCGTTTCTTATTCAGAAACAATAACTGAGCGGTCATCAAGGTTTGCTTGCAGTACATCTTCGGTGAAATATGTGATCTGACGTTTCATTTGCGCGCCACTTAGGGGATAGGCGGTGAATGGCATCACGGTCAGTGTCACGATTCGTCCCTTTATCAACGCGACCGCGCGCCAGTATTCGTGTGAAAACGCGCCCATTGGATTTGGGGACCGATCCAGCGCATGGATGTAGTAGGCATCCCCCCGAGCGTAGCTGTCGATCAGCGTCACATCACTTGACTGGCCAGAGCGTGCAAGGGCTGCACGCCCGCTATCCGTTGAAAAGAAGGCCGCTAGGACATCTGGGTCCGCAACTGCGGGTGATGATACCGGCGCAGATATCGACGCGGTCAATACGGCTAAAGGCGCATCATCGGCTGACAATGTGCGCCCCTTGAGCGCGTCACAATTTGCCATGAGCGCAAAGCCAGTGGTTGCTTCGTCACGTAAGGATTGCGTGTCCACACAGTACCCATCAGGGCCGCGTAGGACGATACCTGAATGTGAAAAGGTCACGGATGGCGCATTTTTCGTGTGTTTGAGTGCGCTCAATGTCGGGAGTGTCATTTGACACGCACATAACGTCAGAACGCCAAAAGCCAAGCACATGCGGCGAAATAATAAAACCATAGAAACTCTCCCTGCGTCCACTCAAACGCGCGTGTGGGATACAGATCATAGCGCTTTTATACAAGCACAACTCCCGTTGCCGCGAGGGGCGAGGGTGATATACATGGAGACACGTCGAGGAGATGACCACGTGAAAAGTGACGCGTATGCGGATATGATCCGTTCGGCACAGCGCCGCCCTGAATTCTGGCGTGTTTTCGTTATTTTGGGGGGTGGGTTGGCCGTTGGCCTGTTTGCTACTCCGTTGTTCTTTCTCACATTGGGGTCCGCCGACCCTGCGCTACATGCAATTACTGTCGATCCGTCTGGGCAGCCACGCGTTGGGGTGACGCCCGGCGGCCTGTTCGTGGTGCTTTCAGGCTTTGCGATCTTGATTGTTGTCACCGTCATGTTGGCCGAGCGCCTGACTGCGCGCACCCTACGCGACATAACGGGGCCAAGTCCGCTGATGCGGAGTGATTTTTGGGTCACTCTAAAATGGATGATCGGGCTGTTGGCGGTCATGTTGATCTTGCCGTGGGGTGCTGACACCCAAGTGGTCGACGCGCAATACGACATCGGGCAGTGGCTGTTTTGGGTGCCTTTCGCGCTCATTGGCCTGATGGCTCAGGTTTTGGCAGAAGAGCTGTTTTTTCGCGGCTACCTACAGACGCAAATCACGGGCGCCACAAAGTCCTATGCGTTTGGCATTTTGGGGTCAGCTTTTTTGTTCGGGGTCGGGCATGTTAGCCCCGTTGTTGACGGCGTTGCCGGTTATTTTCCAGTGGTGTGGGCTATATGTTTTGGTGTGGTCGCGGGTGATTTGACGGCGCGGTCGGGGTCAATCGGGCCAGCCGTTGCCCTACATCTGGTCAATAACTTTGCCGCAATGATGTTTGCCCCACACAAGGACGTGCTCTCTGGATTTGGGATGTGGGTGTCGTCGGCTGATCTCGGGGGGCTTTATTCCGACCCGTTGATTATATTGCACGAATTTTTATTCCTTGCTGTCACTTGGCTTGTTGCGCGGGTGGCCATCAGGCGTTGATTGCAATTCGCGCCGCGAGGTCTTATCTGAAGACACAACAAAAACTTTGCTCAAAGGCACTGGTATGAACTGGATTTCCAATTACGTCCGCCCCAAAATCGGGTCGCTTTTCTCCAAACGCGACACGCCAGACAACCTTTGGACCAAATGCCCCGAATGTGGCGCAATGCTTTTCCACCGTGAATTGGCGGACAACCTCAACGTTTGCACGAGTTGCGATCATCACATGATGATTACGCCCCGTGATCGCTTTACCGCGCTTTTCGATGGTGGCGTCTTTGTTGAGGTCGCCGTGCCCGAGCCAATCGAGGACCCGCTAAAATTCAAAGACCAGAAAAAGTATCCCGAGCGGATGAAGGCAGCCCAGAAAAAGACGGGCGAAAAAGAGGCTATGCTTGTGGCCGAGGGCGAAATTTCACGCACTCCGATCGTGGCCGCCGCTCAGGATTTCTCGTTTATCGGCGGATCAATGTCGATGTATGTCGGCAATGCGTTCATTGCGGGTGTGGAGCGTGCAATCAAACTGAACCGTCCCTTTGTGATGTTTTCGGCCGCGGGTGGCGCACGCATGCAGGAGGGTATTTTGTCCTTGATGCAAATGCCGCGCACGACTGTTGCGTTGCAAATGCTCAAAGAGGCGGGCTTACCATATATCGTCGTTTTGACGCACCCGACCACGGGCGGCGTCACCGCATCATATGCGATGCTGGGGGACGTACAGATTGCGGAGCCAAACGCCCTTATTTGTTTTGCGGGTCCGCGTGTGATCGAGCAGACCATTCGCGAAAAACTGCCTGAGGGCTTTCAGCGGGCGGAATACTTGCTCGACCACGGTATGCTCGACCGCGTTACGCACCGGATGAAATTAAAGGACGAGTTGACGACGATTTTGCGGATGCTCGGGAATATGCCGCCCGTTGTGGTCGCCGATTTGCCCGCTCCAACGGCACAGGACATGACGGATGATGTCGATGTGAGCGAGGCAACCGATGCGCCAGAGATCGCCAAGTGAGTGAGCAAGGTTCGGATGTCATCCTTGAACGGTTGATGTCGCTGCACCCAAAGGTGATCGATCTCGTTTTGGATCGTGTATGGGCCTTGTTGGCTGCGCTCGACAATCCTGAGCGCAAATTGCCGCCCGTGATCCACATCGCGGGCACCAATGGCAAAGGCTCCACACAGGCCATGATCCGGGCCGGACTAGAGGCGGCGGGACAATCCGTGCACGCCTATACGTCGCCGCATCTTGCGCGTTTTCACGAACGCATACGTGTGGCGGGATCATTGATTGCCGAACACGATTTACAGGCTGTTTTGGAAGAATGCGAAGCGGCCAACGGCGGCGCGCCGATCACGTATTTTGAGATCACGACAGTGGCCGCTCTCTTGGCGTTTGCGCGCACACCTGCGGATTATACGTTGCTTGAGGTCGGACTCGGCGGGCGTTTGGACGCCACCAACGTGGTCGAGAAGCCTGGCCTATCGATCATCACGCCGGTCTCGATCGATCATACCCAATTCTTAGGCGACACCATCGGTGCCATAGCCGGGGAAAAGGCGGGGATTATCAAGCGTGGTGTGCCCGTTGTTGTAGGGCCGCAAACGGATGAGGCGATGGAGGTGATCGAAGCGCGCGCGATGCGTCTCGGCGCGCCCCTATTGGCCTATGGTCAACAGTGGCATGTCTGGGAAGAGCGCGGGCGGCTGATCTTTCAAGATGAACATGGGCTGTGCGATCTGCCTTTACCAAACCTGATCGGCGCGCATCAAATACACAACGCGGGTGCGGCGCTCGCGGCATTGCGTTATTTGAAATTTGGCGAGGTCGCATGCGAGGCGGCTGTGACCACGGCGCAGTGGCCCGCGCGTATGCAGCTCTTGCGATCTGGTCCCCTATGCAAAGCCGCGCCATCCGCGCAAATCTGGCTCGACGGTGGCCACAATCCCGCTGCGGGGGACGCTCTTGCCGAGGCTTTGTCAAAGCTGCCCACGCGCGAGACGGTCTTGGTCTGCGGTATGCTCAACACAAAAGACATTTCGGGGTATCTACGCCCGTTGGCCGCGCACGCCGATTGCCTTTATGCGGTGTCTATTGCCGGTGAAACAAACACGCTCGCGGCCGATGTTACGGCGTCACATGCAAAAGATGTCGGGATGATTGCCCACGTTTCGCAAAGCGTTGATACCGCTGTAGCAAACATCGTAGCGTCCACGCCCAATGCGCGGATTTTGATTTGCGGCTCGCTCTATCTGGCCGGAAATGTGCTGCGCGATGGCAACGCCTAAAGGCCAATCCGCGCACATAACTCATTCATTGAGCGTAGATGCTCCGCGCCCTCTGCCACCAATCGCGCCCCATCCCCGGTTGGATCAAATCCGAAACAACGGATACCGGCGCGGCGTGCAGAAATGCAGCCGGACGGGCTATCGTCGATCATCACACAGTCTTCAGGTGCAACGCCCTCGGCGCGTGCCGCAATAAGTAAAAGCTCAGGATCAGGCTTGGCTGTGCCATGCGTATGGGCCGAATGAATGCGGCCTTTGAGGCGGGCGTGCAGATCGGGGTATGCGCCAAGCGTGATGTCCATTTTTGCATCTGGTCCGTTGGATGCCACGCGGTAGGGAATGCCCGCCGCGTCCAGCGCCTCAAAAACCGTCCTCACGCCCTCAATAAGGGGCACGCCATCGCGCAGGCGATTGAACATCTTGACGTAGAATGAATCGACCCAATCTTGCGGCAATGCCGCCCCGTTTTCACGCGCTTTCTTAGCGACATTGGCCATGAGCAGTCCCGTATAATCGCGCTCAATATCGGCCATTGTGAGGTCGAGACCGTGCGCCGCAAAGTCATCACGTAGGAGGTCCAGCGTGGGGGGTTCACTATCGACAATAACGCCGTCACAGTCAAAAATCACGAGTTTTGGCGGGGTCATGCGGGCTCCAAAAATGAAATTGTGGTGTCGCCATAGCGGCGGCTATCGAGGACGTTCAATGTGTCGGGCGACGAAATGGGCGCGCTCTCTTCCCACACAATCAGGGCGGTGTCCGAAATCCACCCTCCTGCCAAAGCGGATGAAATTGCTTTTTCGCCCAAGGCTTTGCCATAAGGAGGGTCGAGAAAGATCAAGTCATAGGGCGCTGCGGGGTTGGACGGTAGGCGTGTTGCATCCGTATGGATGATGGTTGTCGCACCGGCCGCTTTGCACAGTTTGATGTTTTGACTGACGAGGCTTTGCGCCTTGCGTCCGTTGTCGACAAACGTCACATGGCTGGCTCCGCGCGAGAGCGCTTCTAACCCGAGTGCGCCTGTGCCCGCGAACACGTCGAGCACTCTCACATAGGTGATCGGATCGCCGTAACGTCCGCCCATCAACACATTGAATAGGCTTTCGCGCACGCGGTCGGTGGTAGGACGTAGGTGTGCGGCAGGATCGCCTTTGCCAACGGCGGCGAGTGCGATGCCGCGACAGTGCCCTGCGATAATCCGCATCAGGTACGCAACAATGATTTGAGATCGGATATAGGATCCGCGACCATGTCTGGATCGGCGGTTTTGCCGCTCTCGATCAAGCGTTTTGCAATCATGTAACCACGCGGATCATTCATGGCATCTACTGCGATGAGCTGCCCGTTGCGATAGTACCAATGCGACTGCGCGCCGTCATTCTCGCGTACAACGACTTGATCATGCCCCGTAGACAACCCTGCAATCTGAAGTTTCACATCGTATTGATCGGACCAGAACCACGGCTTTGGCGTGTATGACACATTGAGGCCGAGCATGTTTTGCGCCGCAATTTCCCCTTGGTCGATCGCATTTCCAACGCTCTCGATGCGGATGTGTTTTCCGTCGTGAGGAAAGGACGCGCAATCACCGGCGGCGAAAATCGAAGGATCGGATGTGCGTGCGCAGAGGTCTGTCACAATGCCGTTGTCGATGCTTAGGCCTGCCGTCGCGGCCAACCGTGTGTCCGGTGCAATGCCGACCCCGACAATGACGAAATCAACGTTTAGGACTGTGCCATCGGTTAGGATTGCGCCACTCACATGGCCTTCGCCTGTGAGTGTTTGTAGCCCAACACCCTCGCGCAATTTGACTCCATGCGCCGTGTGGAGCGCGCGAAAATAGTCCGAGGTTTGGGGAGATGCCACGCGTTGAAGAATACGATCTGCCATTTCCACCAGCGTCACGTTTAGGCCTTTCTTGGCGGCAACTGCCGCGGCCTCCAAACCGATATAGCCGCCCCCCACAATGAGGACGGACGCGCCCGATTTGAACTGAGGTCGGATCGCATCGGCGTCTGCGAGCGTTCGCATGGTGTAGACGCCCTCTAAATCACCGCCAATTTTGGCGGGCAAGCGGTGCGGCCGCGCCCCTGTTGTAAGTGCTAGCGCATCGTAGCTTAGCACCTCGTCGCCCAATGTGACGGTCTTTGCCACGGGGTCAATGGACGAGACTTCGCGTCCCGTGATCAGATCAATGTTTTCATCGGTGTAGTATTGTTGGGGACGCAGGTAGATGCGATCCAGTTCCATATCCCCGAGCAGATAGGATTTTGATAGGGGAGGGCGTTGATACGGCGGGGCTGCCTCATCACCAATCAGTGTAATTTTGCCATCAAACCCTTTGGCGCGCAGCGTGGTAACGATCGACTGTCCAGCCTGTCCGGCTCCGATGACAATAAACTGGCTCATGACATTTCCCTCTGGTCGCACCGCATACAGAACCTATATCGTTGAGGTAAGGAAACACAACGTGAAGGAAGTTATTAAATGACAATTTCTGTAGGGGACACACTCCCGAGTGGAACCGCACTTATCTTGGGTGATGAAGGTCCAGAAGCCGTAGACATGGACGCAAAGTTCAAGGGCCGTAAGGTTGTTTTGTTCGGGTTGCCCGGCGCCTACACCGGCGTATGTTCGACCTCGCATGTTCCAAGCTTTGTCCGCACCAAGGGCCAGTTTGACAGCAAGGGCGTAGACGAAGTTATTTGTATTTCGGTCAACGACCCCTTTGTGATGGCTGCGTGGTCCAAAGATACCGAAGCCGCAGGTGTTGGTATTACGATGCTCGGTGATGCCGATGGTACGTTTATCAAAGCAATGGGCATGGATTTTTCTGCGCCACCCGCAGGCCTTATCAATCGCTCCAAACGTTTTGCACTTTATGCCGAAGACGGCGTTGTGAAAGTTCTCCACGTTGAGGCTAGCCCTGGTGAATGCTCTATTTCTGGCGGCGAAGCGTTGCTGGCCGAGATCTAATCGCACCCCATAGACATGAAAACGCCCGCAAAATGATGCGGGCGTTTTATACTTTATGATCCAGAGTTGATCAGGGTCTGTGTCGGGAACGGAATGTCGATTCCCGCAGCATCAAGTGCCTCTTTGACTGCGCGTTTTATGTCGGCCTGATATTTGAAATAGTCCGGTGACGACACCCAAACACGCACCAGAAAATCGACCGAAAAATCACCAAGATTGTTCACTTGTATAAATGGCTCCGGCTCACTCAGGGACCGCGGGTCCGCAAGGATCGTCGCACGAATGGCCTCCTCGGCGGCTTTCAGGTCGGCACCATATCCGACGCCGAATATCCATTCCGCGCGGCGGGTTTGGTTGGTCGAAAAGTTAGTGATGATATTGCCCCAAACCTGTGAGTTAGGCACGATGACCTGTACGTTGGAGACATTTGCGAGTTCGGTGAAGTTCAGCGAGATATCTTTGACCGTGCCTGACATGCCCGCGACCTCGACAAAGTCACCATTCTTAAAGGGGCGAAACAAGATGATCATAACACCTGCCGCCACGTTGGAGAGCGTGCCTTGTAGGGCCAAACCGATGGCCAAACCCGCCGCACCAATGACCGCAACGATGGAGGTTGTTTGAATGCCAAACGTGTTCAAAACGATGAGGACAGTGAAGCCCAAAATAATATAGCGCGTGATATTGCCCAAAAAGTTGAACAACGTGTCGTCTAGTTTTGCATGGCGTTTGCTAATGCCGCGAATGCGACGACCGGCCCATCCCGACAAAAACATCCCCACGAACAAGATCAGCAGGGCGCCAACTATGGAGCCAGCAACGCCTGCAAGAAACTCAAGCGACAGGTAATCTCCAACCGTTTTACCGTTGTAGATATCGTAATTCAGAAGTTCTTCGATCATGCGTTCGCGGCCTTATCCATGTCTTGCGCCAATGTGATGTCTTTCATCGTCAACCCGTTGGCGTCATGTGTTGTCAGGGTGACAGCAACTGTTTTGTAGACGTTTGTCCATTCGGGATGATGGTTCATCTCTTGCGAGATGCGTGCCACACGGGTCATCCAATCGAAAGCAGAAACGAAGTCAGCAAAGACAAATGTTTTTGAAAGGGCGTGTCCGTCATGGGTTCGGGTCCAGCCTGTATTCTCCAATGGCGTAACGAATGTGTTCAGTTCCGCGCGTGATAGAAGCTCAGTCATGATCGCTCTCCTTTTGTGAGTTTTTGAACGGTCCGTAGGCGGTTAGAATCTCCACTTCACGGTCAACGGCGCGGCGCTCGGCATCCAAAAAATCGCTGACCGCGTTGCGAAATCCCGTATCTGCGATCCAGTGCACAGAATGTGTGGTGCTTGGCATATAACCACGGGCGAGTTTGTGCTCGCCTTGTGCGCCGGCCTCGACGCGCGCGAGCCCATGCTCGATCGCGTAGTCGATGGCCTGATAGTAGCATAGTTCGAAATGAAGGCACGGATGATGCTCCGTACAGCCCCAATAGCGACCGAACAACGTTTGAGTGCCGATGAAGTTTAGGGCACCTGCAACGGGTGTGTCTCCCCGCATCGCAAAGACCAACAAAACATCATCGCGCATCGCCTCATGGAGCCGATCAAAGAATGCGCGCGTGAGATACGGAGTGCCCCATTTTCGGCCCCCCGTATCTTGGTAAAAGGTCCAAAAGGCATCCCAATGATGGGGCTGGATTTGATCGCCTGTCAGGCGCACAATTTCGCCGCCAAAGCTCTGTGCGGTTTCGCGTTCTTTGCGAATGTTTTTGCGTTTGCGTGACGATAGGTCTGACAAAAAGGCGTCGAAATCTGGATAGTCGCGGTTGGTCCAGTGGAACTGTTGGCCCGTGCGGGCCAGAAGGCCCATGTTTTTGCCTGATTGTGCCTCGTCATTTGAGCAAAATGTAGCGTGGACCGATGATAGCCCATGCCGCTCGGCAATGGACACGGCCCCCTCAATCAGTGCGGCTTGCCCAATCTCTGTGTATCCGTCTCTGACCAATAATCGACGTCCCGAAACGGGCGTAAATGGAACTGCAATTTGGAGTTTCGGATAGTAGTGTCCTCCGGCGTTCTCATAGGCATCAGCCCATGCAAAATCGAACACATATTCACCCTGACTGTGACTTTTCAGGTAACTCGGTGCGACCGCGATGAGCGTGCCATTGGAGCGCGCGCCAATGTAGCGCGGCATCCATCCCGTTTGTCCCCCGACCGATCCGCTCTCTTCCAATGCTTTGATAAAGCGGTGCGTGGTAAACGGGTCTTGCGCGCGGCCCGTCTGTGGGGCGCGCGCACATGCATCCCAATCCGCGACATCGAACTCATTGATCGATGGGCTGAGAAAGATTTCGATTTCATCGGACACGCGCACCCGCTCCTTTTGGTATGTGCATTAGCTGGCTCGCATCACGCAGAGGTCAAGCAGGGATATACCCCTCAAAGGTGATGTTGTCGGCGATTTCGCGCGCTTGTTGCTCTACTCGGGCCGATTTCACAGTCCAACATAAGATAGGGACGCCACGGCTTTTCAGGTCCAAAACGGGTTGATCCCCAAGAGTCCCTGCCTTGTGCGAGATAAAGCAGGCCCCAACACGGTCAAAATCCGGAATCCCCCGAAGGTGCGCACGGATATCGTCGTTGAGCAGTTGCCAGTCGCGTTTTTGGTAGTCGCATGTGGTCAGTCCGCGCGCAATATGGGGGGCAAGGTTTGCCATTGCCGCCACGGAGTGAGGGTTGAATGACATAACTGCAATATCGCCCTCATATCCATCAATGACCCGCGCCACTGCGCCCTCTAGGGCACCAACGTTTGGCCCCATTCGTCCGTCTTGATCTTTGATCTCGATGAGAACGGGAACGCGGCCATCAATGCGCGCCAATACCTCTGCGAGTGTAGGAATGCCAGTTTCACCCGTGACATACGCAACGCGTGATAACTCTTGCGCCGTGCACTGCGCGATCGGCCCTTTGGATGTTGTCACGCGGCCAAGATCGTAGTCGTGAAACACCATGGCGGTGCCATGACGGCTCGGTTGAACGTCGATCTCTATCCCGAAACCGGCGGTGATTGCCGCGTCAATGGCGGCAATACCGTTTTCAACGCGGCTCACATTACCATCATGTAAGGCGCGATGCGCAATGGGACGCTCAAGGAACGCCTGTGGCAGTGAACAGGGTGTCATCGGCTAAACCAGTTCGAAGATGGCCTCAATCTCGACCGCAACGCCGAGAGGTAACGAGGCTGCCGAAACGGCGGAGCGCGCATGGCGACCCGCATCGCCTAGAACCTCAACCATGAGGTCTGAGGCACCGTTGATCACTTTAGGTTGTTCAATAAAGTCAGGGGTCGAGTTTACAAACCCGACAAGCTTTACCAAGCGCGCTATCTTTGACAAATCGCCCGTAGCGGCTTTTGCTTGTGCCAAAAGGGCCAATGCGCATCTTTGCGCCGCCTGTACCCCGTCATCGACGCTTAGCTCTGCGCCTAGTTTGCCTAAAATCAACCCGTCTGGCCCGCTTGAGATTTGGCCAGAGACAAAAAGGTGTTTGCCTGTGACCACGAACGGCACGTAATTAGCTGCGGGCGCTGGTGCGGCGGGCAAAGTGTGACCTAAGGCGGATAGGCGGGCTTCGATATCAGACATGTGATTTCCTTCAATTTTCGCGGAACGCGCGGTTGAAGTAATCTGTGAGGGGTTTCGTCAGATATGCAAGGGGCGTTCGTTCGCCAGTGGACATAAACGCCTCTACGGGCATGCCGGGGAGTAACGCGCTTCCGGCCGGTAGCCGCTGCTTTTGCGCATCCGACAATGAAATTTCCGCGAGGTAAAACGTGGCCCCACTCATATCGTCGGTAAAGGCATCCGCTGAAATTCGGGTCAACGTACCAATAAGTTCCGGCGTGCGCCGTTGGTCAAAGGTCGTGAACCGCAATCTAACGCTCTGCCCGGGGTACACCTGATCGATATGTGTGGGACTTATGCGCGCTGAGATAACAAGAGGGCGGTCTTGCGGGACGATGTAGAGAAGAGGTTCGGCGGGCGATATCACCGCGCCTGGTCCGAACACTGACAAGTCGTAGATGATCCCATCCATTGGAGCCGTGATGACCAACCGTGCCTTGCGGGCTGCGAGGGCTGCGACTTGTTCGTGTAGCTGTGCGGTTCTGTTTTGGACCTCGCGCAATTCGCTAATCGCAGTTTCTCGACTATCTGATGCAAGCTTTAGAATGGACAGGTCAATCTCGGTGATTTGTGCGTCTGCTTGGGCAATGGTTGCATCAATTCGCCCCAATTCGCCCGACAGGCCAATAACCTCTTTGCGCAACGCCGTTACACGGCTTTGCTGGGTGAGGCCGCGCTCGCGCAGCGATGCCTGATCGACCAAGTCAGCTTGCGCTAAGGTGCGTTGCTCCTCTAACGCCGCGCGTTGTGCATTGAGACCGTCAATTTGTGCCGCAATTTGGGTTTTTCGTTTTTCGAGCTGCTCGATTTCCTTTTGCTGCGTGAGTTTGCGTGCGGAGAATAGATCGACCTGCCCCGCAATTTGTAGCTGCATTTCAGGGTGCCCGTCAGCACGGTCCAACAGGTCTTGGGGAAAGGCAATCTTATCGGAGTGATCGCGTTCCGCCTCAAGGCGAGCAGACCGCGCAATCATGTCGTAAAGCTGACTTTCGGCGATGCGCAGGTCGTTTTGCAACTCGTTTGCGGAGAGCGTCAAAAGCGGAGTTCCGGCGGTGACGGTGTCGCCCTCGCGCACGTTCAAAGTTGCCACAACGCCACCGTCACGGTGCGCGACCTCTTGGCGGTTTTGATCAACCTGCAATTTGCCTGAGGCCACGACGGCTCCGTCGATGCGGGCAAATGCGGCCCAGCCCCCGAATCCTACGACCAAAAGCGCGACGAGCAAAAAGCCGATGGTCAAAAGGCGGGCAGCGCCCCATTGCGCGTCATTGGATGTGGGTTGGATTTTGTGTGAGGAACTCATTGGACACCTCCCATTCCGCCGCGCTGTATATCGGCACTATTTTGCACAGTTTCTTTGAGGACTGCATCTTTGGGTCCAAAGGCGCGCCGCGCGCCACCATTCAGCACCAAAAGCCTTTCACATTCTTCAATGGCTGAGGGACGGTGCGCCATGATCAAGATTGCGCCACCCTCGGCCTTGTGACTGCGGATCGCGGTGTTGAGAGCCATAGTGCCCTCGTTGTCGAGATTCGAATTCGGCTCGTCTAGGATAACCAAAACGGGCGTGCCAAAGAACGCTCGAGCCAATCCAATGCGCTGTAGCTGTCCACCTGACAACAATCCGCCAGAAGATGAGACTTGTGTGTCGTAGCCGTCTGGCAGGGCGAGGATCATCTCATGTGCTGCCGTTTTTTTCGCCGCCGTGACAACAGCCTCGTGATCTGGCGAAAGGGCCAGCTTTGCGATGTTTTCGGCAATGGTTCCATCAAACAGCTCAACGGACTGCGGCAAGTAGCCGATGTAATCGCCACGTGTCTCGTCGGGGTAATGGTCAAGTTTTGCGCTGTCGAGGCGGATGGTTCCGCCACTTGCAGCCCAAACCCCTGTGAGTGCGCGTGCCAAGGTGGACTTTCCCGCACCTGATGGTCCGATAATACCCACCGCTTCACCGGGGCGGACATCAAAGGACACCATGCGCAACGATGCTTGCGATTGACCCGGTGGGATAACGGTTAGGTTCGACACATCAAGTACGGCCTTTGGACGTGGCAACGCCATCCGATCGGACACAACGGGATGCGCGCCGAGTAACTCCGCTATATTTTCGCGGCCACGAGTTGCACCTTGCAATACGGCCCATTGCCCGATGAGCGTATCAATTGGCTGTAGCGCGCGGCCAAGCAGGATCGAACCCGCGATCATTGCCCCCGGTGTCAATTCACGCCCCAAAACAAGCCAGGCACCCATAGCGAGCATCGCCGACTGCAAGAACAGGCGAAGAGCCTTTGAGGCCGCGGAAAAGCTATGGGTCGTGTCGGATGTTTCGACGGCGCTCGTCAACGCGATATGACGCGCGGCAAGCCAACGGCGAAAAGCGGCGCGTTGCATTCCGAGTGATTTCAACGCCTCTGACGATGACGCCATACGCATGGCCATATTGGCAGCATTTGCCTCGGCGCGTTGCGATGCGGCTTGGGGATCTTTGGCAGCTGCGCGATGCCAAAGCGCGACGATAACGATAATGATCCCCCCGCCCACAGCCAGCAAGCCGAGGTAGGGATGAAAGAGCGCGATTCCCAACAGGAACACTGGCGTAAATGGCAAATCAAACATCGCCGCCTGTATCGGTGACGAAATATAGCGACGAACCGCGCTTAGATCATCCATAGGCGAGCTGCGTTGTTTTTCTCGCGGATTTCTGGCCGCACGGTCCATGGCCGCATTGAATACGCGGTCCTCTAGTGAGGATTGAAACCGTGCGCCTATTCGCGACAACACGCGCCCACGCACGCCGTCCAGTAGCCCCATAAGCAGGTACAAAAAGGCGACGATGCCAAATAGCGCGACCAATGTCGCCTCTGATCCCGATCCCAAAACGCGGTCATAGACCTGCAACATGAAAAGAGGGCCAGTGAGCATGAGGGCGTTAATGACGACCGAAAAAACAGCAGTACCCCAATACAAGCCGCGTGATTGTGCACGGATACGTGAAAGTTCTTCGTGGCCTTGATGAATCTGGTCTTTGGAAATGGATTTCATACGCAAACTGTCGTCCATGCTAGGGTTCATAACGCGCCAATATAGCGCGAATGTGGTATTCAGGCCGAGAGTTGTTGATTCTCGGTCACACGACCATAAGACCAACAGTGTAAACATTGGCCTTCCGTGCGCGGCGGCCTATTTTAACAACTAGGCCACGCGGGTCTTTCAACGTTCATCTCCATTTGCGGGCCAATATGAAAAAGCTAATTCTATCTCTCTTACTGGCGACATCACTTGCCGCATGTTCATCGACCGAGATGGTCGACGGAATTTCCGATCCCTATGAAAAAACAAACCGCAAAACGCACGCGGTGAACGTGTCGCTTGATCGCGCCTTGATCAAACCTGCGTCAGGGGCTTATGGCACCCTCGTTCCCGATCCATTGAGAAAGGGCTTCTCAAACGTTGCGAACACGTTGTCCTTACCGGGATCAGTTGTGAACAACGTTTTGCAACTCCGGTTCGATGAGGCAGTATACAACACACTTAGGTTTACCGTAAATGCGACCTTTGGTATCGGCGGACTTATGGACGTGGCCGGCGCGTTCGGCCTTGATGAGCATGATACCGATTTTGGCGAGACGTTGCATCGGTGGGGCGTAGGTGAGGGCAGTTACATCGTCTTGCCTCTGTACGGGCCGTCAACGCAGCGGGATTCTATCGGTCTTTTGGTTGATATGGCTCTCGACCCTGTTTCGTTACTTGAAAGCGGCATAAACGATTACAAACTACCACTCACGATGGCGGATCTGGCTGATGCACGAACACGCTATTCCGACCTGTATGAATCGGTCATATATGAGAGCGCTGATAGCTACGCCCAGATGCGCGTGACATATCTTGATCGCCGCCGCTTTGAGCTTGTGGCTCCTCTTGGCGGGTCGAAAACCAACGCGGACGGCGCTGATGGTGGTGCTGTTTCCTATGATATTTACGAGGACTTTTATGAGTAATCACACGTTTCCACGCCGCTCTGTTTTGGTCGGGTTGTCTGCTGTTGCGATGACCGCCTTTGTTCCGTCGCGAGCACTCGCGTTTTCCGCCGGTCAGGCCGAGGCTCTGATCCAAAAAACTGTGGCTGACATCAACACAATTATCAACTCGGGCAAATCCGAGGCGGCGATGTATGGCGATTTTGAGCGGGTTCTGACGAAATACGCGGATGTTCCATCCATTGCGCGATCCGCACTTGGGCCTGTGGCACGGTCCGCGTCCTCCAGTGATCTGGGAGCATTTACGAAAGCCTTTCAAACGTATTTGTCACGCAAGTATGGATCGCGTTTTCGCCAATTCATTGGCGGTCGCATCGAAGTAAAATCGACGCAAAAGGCCAATTCAATTTACGATGTGCGTTGTGTTTCGATCTTGCGTGGCGAGCCGCCGTTCGAGATCAGCTTTATCGTTCATGAGGCGTCTGGCCGCTTTATTGACCTTCAGATCGAAGGAATCTCCCTGCTCAAGTCGGAGCGCGCCGAGATGGGTGCAATGCTTGATAAGGCGGGCGGTTCAGTGTCCAAACTCACGGCCGCCCTCAAGTAGTCGGTCTAAACGACTCGAAAATGACAAAGGCGCGGGCGTTAGTCACGCGTCTTTGTCGTTTTAACGCCTGACTTAGTTCCCGCTGCCAAAGATGGCGCCAAGCAAATCACGTAGCACGTTGTCCGCCTTGTCATTGGGCGCCCCGCGCTCAACGCGATCTGTGACTTGTCCCGTAGCCACAGGTGGCGCAGACGGGCGGATCATCGGCAATGGTTTGGGGTCTATGCCCTCCATGACCCGCGTCATGGTTTCATGCCAGATTTCGGCGGGTAGTCCGCTGCCCGTAACGCCGGTGAGCGGCGTGTTGTCGTCGTAGCCCATCCAGACACCTGCAACATAGTCCGCGGTGAAGCCCATGAACCATGCGTCACGCGCTGCTTGGGTCGTGCCGGTTTTGCCCGCCACTTCAATCCCGTCCAGTTGTGCCCGTGCGCCCGTGCCGTTTTGAACGACATTGTACATCATGTAGATAAGTTGCTGGGCGCTATCAGGCGTTATTACGCGCTCGCCAAGTCCACCCTCTTGCCCCATCAGGGCGGTATTGTCGCCTTTGAGGCGTAGGGATTTTAGCCCGTAGGGTGCCACCGATGAACCGCCATTGAGAATGCCCGCATATGCGCCTGTCATCTCCAGCAATGTGGTTTCGGATGCGCCAAGCGCGAGAGCTGGCCCTTGAGCTAGATCGCTTTCAATCCCAAACATCTGGGCGACCGTGCGCACGTTTTCTAGACCGGCATCCATCGCGAGTTTGACAGCGGGAATGTTGAAGCTGTTTTTCAACGCATCGGTGAGCGTCACCGCACCGTGGAATTTGCGGTCATAGTTCTGTGGGGACCACGGGCCAGAGCCGGGGATGTCGATTGTAATGGGCTCGTCGAGAATAACACTGTCGTAGGACCACCCGAGATCAAGGGCGGTTGCAAACACAAAGGGCTTGAATGCAGATCCGGGTTGCCGCTTGGCTTGGGTGGCGCGGTTGAATGCGCCTGACACTTTGAGTTTGCGCCCGCCGACCATCCCACGCACGGCACCGTCCGCGCTCATCACGACAATCGCCGCTTGTGCGGCGGAGCCTTCGCGCACTTTATTCTCAAAGATATAGGTGAGTGCGTCCTCTGCGGCCGCTTGAATGCGTTGATCCAATGTAGTGTCGATGACGACATCTTCGGTCGTGTCGCGGGTCAAAAAGTCTGGCCCCGCTCCCATCACCCAATCGGCAAAATAGCCCCCCGCACGTTTTTCGGCAGTGTCGGACAATTCAGCGGGGCGCGCTTTTGCTTGTGCGCGCTCCTCATCGCTAATCATTCCCTGCTGGTTCATCAACAACAACACAATGCCTGCACGCTCTTGGGATCGCGTCAGGTTATTGGTGGGCGCATAGCGAGACGGTGCAGTCAAAAGGCCCGCAAGCATCGCGCTTTCGGCGATATTGACCTCGGCGGCTGATTTTCCAAAATAGCGCTGTGCTGCGGCTTCAAATCCGTTTGCACCCGCACCCAAATATGCACGGTTCATATAGATGGAGAGAATTTCGTCTTTTGAATAGCGGGCCTCCATTGCCATCGCATACACAACTTCTTTGAGCTTGCGCGCGAGTGTCCCCTCGCGGCAATCGGCCTCATAGGCGGCCTGATCCGCCCATTGTTTGGGGTCAAACGGCACGCCAAGACACAAAAGCTTTGCGACCTGCTGCGTTAGTGTGGAGCCGCCATGGCCGGACAATGGCCCGCGCCCTTCACTCAAGTTGATGCGAACAGCGGATGCAATGCCGCGGGGCGACACGCCAAAGTGGCCGTAGAATCGCCGGTCTTCTGTCGCGACAATCGCGTCCTTGAGAAAGGGTGATACGGTGTCGGCGGTGATCTGTCCGCCAAACTGTTCGCCGCGCCATGCAAAGACCGATCCATCGCGATCAAGGAGTGTGACGGAGCCACGTGCCCGCCCGTCGAGCAAATCCGCAAAGGGCGGGAGTGTTGTATAAAGGTAGCCAACTGATAGCCCGAGAATGAGAGCAACGACCAAAGCAACGCGTGATGTGATCACCCAAACAAGTCGCGCAACCCACCGCACGAGCCCAATGATCACGCGCACGACGAACGGTTGCGTACTTTGCCGCTTTGGCGCGCGACGCTTGGTCTTTGCTGATGCAGTTTTGGCTTTTGGTGCCGCAGTCGCTTTTTTGTCGGTTTGATACCGGCGTTCAGCGACAAGCTTCCCACGTCCACGTTTTTGTCCTGTCATGTGCTCTGCTCGGCTGCCTGTTTGCGCGATAAACCGCGTTTACTCTAGGTGATACTACAAAGGCCAGTCACGAATGTAGAGAGGCTGAGTCGCGTGTTTGGCTTTGCAATTTGCCTAATTAGTGTGCGAACAGCGTAAATTGTGCAATTTTTAGGCACAAATGCCTGTTTTCGAGTCGTCAAAACCCCTGACCGTTCTTGTGGATCGGGTAGTGTCGCCCCTTAGGTAAGGCGTGGCTGCCGCTGGAGGTAGCCGCCCGCTTAATCGGAAGGGGAATAACGTGAAACTGATTATTGCTGCAATCAAGCCATTCAAGCTTGAAGAGGTCCGCGAAGCACTCACCGGCATCGGTGTCCGCGGAATGATGGTAACCGAGATCAAGGGCTTTGGCTCTCAATCCGGTCACACCGAAATTTACCGTGGCGCAGAATATGCCGTGAATTTCGTACCAAAGGTCAAACTGGAAATCGTGGTCGCAGACGCCATGGCTGACCAAGTTGTTGAAACCATCGCCATCACCGCCAAGACCGACAAAATCGGTGACGGCAAGATTTTTGTCCTCGACGTGGAAGGCGCTGTGCGCGTCCGTACCGGCGAGACCAACGACGACGCGGTTTAACCCGCGTGCGCCTTTAGAGACGAAAAGGACTATCTCATATGAAACTTACCAAACTCATTCCCGCCTCAGTGGTCGCCTCCGCGCTTCCCCTCGTGGCCTTTGCGCAGGACGCCGAAGTGGCCGCGCCCACATTCGACGAAATCGGCCCCTACATTCTGACAACCCTGTTGTTCCTCATTGGCGGCTTTCTCGTCATGTGGATGGCCGCAGGTTTCGCAATGCTCGAAGCGGGCCTCGTGCGCTCTAAGAACGTTGCAACCCAGCTCACCAAAAACGTCGCCCTCTTCGCGATTGCCTCCATCATGTATTGGCTCATCGGGTTCAACCTGATGTACCCGGGCGAATGGATGGTCGAGGGTATCATGGGCCCATGGTTCTCCGTCACATCACTTGAGCCAGTCGGTCTCGCCGCTGCAGATGCATCTCTTGATTACGCCTCTGTTGCCTCCGACTTCTTCTTTCAGTTGATGTTCTGTGCGACCACCGCGTCCATCGTGTCCGGTACACTCGCCGAGCGCATCAAATTGTGGCCCTTCCTCATCTTCACGGCTGTTTTGACGGGCGTTATCTACCCGATCGAAGCATCCTGGCAGTGGGGCGGCGGCTTCTTGTCCGAGATGGGGTTCTCTGACTTCGCAGGCTCGACACTCGTTCACGCCGCAGGTGGCTTTGCAGCCCTCGCAGGGGCCATCGTTCTTGGCCCACGTATCGGCAAATACAAAGATGGCCGCGTTCAGGCAATGCCGGGTTCCAACCTTGCACTCGCAACACTGGGTACGTTCATCTTGTGGCTCGGTTGGTTCGGCTTCAACGGTGGCTCGCAGCTTGCTGCAGGTACAGTTGGCGACATCACGGACGTTGGCCGGATCTTTGCAAACACCAACATGGCCGCAGCATCGGGCGCACTCGTTGCTCTGATCCTGACCCAAGTTGTGTACGGCAAAGTTGACCTCACCATGGTACTCAACGGCGCTCTCGCAGGCCTCGTGTCTATCACGGCTGAACCTCTTGCACCTTCGCTTTTGATGTCTCTCATCATCGGCGGTATCGGTGGCGCGATTGTGGTCTTCGCAGTGCCAATGCTCGACAAAATGAAAATCGATGATGTTGTCGGCGCGATCCCTGTGCACCTCATCGCTGGCATCTGGGGCACCCTTGCGGTTCCGCTCACCAACGATGGCACATCCTTTGTGACCCAGTTCATCGGTGTCGCTACGGTTGGTATCTTCGTCTTCGTTGTCTCCTTGATCATCTGGATCATCCTCAAAATGACAATGGGCATCCGTGTCTCCGAGGAATCCGAAATCACAGGCCTCGACAAAGCGGAATTGGGCATGGAAGCATACCCAGAGTTCTACAAAGGCTGATCACCCTTCCTACATCAGCTGAACCTAGCCCGGGCACGAAAGTGCCCGGGTTTTTTCGTGTCCAAACGACGAAGCAGGACTCGGAAACGAAATTTCAACTATGTTGAGCGATCTTGTGGGCGGAGTTTCCGTTTCAGAGGATGATATGACCCCCAAGCATTGTATTTTAACGATTGTCGCTACGTTCATAGGAGTAGCTCCCATGCGCGCCGAGCCTGTCTCGCTTCTCGGGCTACACGCGCTGCCGCGCACGACATCAAGTCTGATGGAGGCATCGCCACGACCGCTGCCGATTGCGTTTCGCGAAACCGAACCGCGCAGCCCCAGTTTGTTCTCCGATCGCGATGCGGGAACGTTCTTTGCACCGCTGCCGCCGCGCGTTGAACTCGCCCCAAAGCGCCCCACAATTGGATTGCAACACCTCGCGGGCCCGCCAAAAGATGTGGAATGGATTCGTAAAATCATCGGCCGCGCCGAATCTGGCGCTGCGGGATACGATGCCGTGCAACATGGCGCGAAACGAAAAACGCCAAAACGTCCGACCGCTATGACCCTTGGTGAGATTTTCGCGTGGATAAAGGACACGCCGGGACAGCCGCATGCCATTGGTCTATATCAGTTTATCCCAAAAACCTTGTCGCGACTGGTGGACCGGCTTGAGCTTTCTGATGACGTTATGTTTAGCCCCGATGTTCAAGACAGGTTGTCAGATCTTCTTTTGGAGGAGGCGGGGTTGTTAGATGCGCGCCGTGGCGCCATGTCGCGCAAGGTCTTCATGAACAATCTTGCGAAGATTTGGGCGGGACTTCCGACATCAAACGGTAAATCCTATTATCACGGCCATGCGGGAAATCGCGCAACCGTGACTTGGGCAGAGTTTGACAAAGTTATGGTTCAGGCATTTCCCGCACGCGTGGCCCAAAACGATGTACCTGCTGTGAAGTGATCACATAAAAACGGCGCCCATCAGGACGCCGTTTTTGTATTGAAGTGTCATCACAAGTTTAGCGACAGATTTTTGCAACTGCATGTGCCAATAGTGGCACCGTTTGCGCGTTCAGGCCCGCGATGTTCAGGCGACTATCGCCGACCATGTAGATGCCAAACTCCTCTCGAATTTTGAGCACCTCCTCGGGGCTTGCGCCAATGCGTGAGAACATCCCGCGGTGCTGTGCCACGAAATCAAACCGGTCGGAATTTGTCTGTTGGCGCAGCTCATCAGCGAGCTGTGTGCGCAGGCCAAGCATCCCCAAACGGACCTCTTCCAATTCCGCCATCCAGTCCGCCTTGAGCGTCGCGTCGCCCAAAATCATCGTGACCAAACGCGCCCCATGATCGGGTGGGAAGGAATAGTTTTGGCGGTTGAGAAAGTTCAACGTGCCCTGTGTGACGGGCGTGTTATCCGCCGTCTCAGACATTGCCATCAGGCACCCCGTACGCTCGCGGTAGATGCCGAAGTTCTTGGAACAGGACGCCGCGATCAACATTTCAGGGAGCTTGGTGGCCAAAAGACGGGTTGCTGCTGCGTCCTCTTCGAGGCCATCACCGAACCCTTGGTAGGCGATATCAACCAGCGCAATCGCACCCTTTTCTAGGATCAAATCCGCCACAAGCCCGTATTGGTCAAGCGTCAGATTCGCACCCGTTGGGTTGTGACAACACCCGTGCAGTAACACCATGTCGCCCGCTTTTACGTCCTTGAGGCTGGCCATCATCGCATCAAAATCAACGGTACATGTCGCGGCGTCGAAATAGGCGTATTCTTTGTTGGCGAGCCCCATGAATTTGAGGATCGACAGGTGGTTCGGCCATGTCGGGTTCGATGTCCAAACGGTCCCGTGACGATTGGCCAGTTTCATCAACTCAAACGCCTGACGGATCGCGCCTGTCCCGCCGGGGGTCGCGATTGCACCCACGCGCGCGTGGTCCACGCTATCCGCCAATACCATCGTTTTCATTGCCGCGCCAAATGCGGGATCGCCAGACAATGCGGTGTAAGATTTAGTTGTTTCGGCTTCCCACAACTGCTTTTCGGCGGCTTTGATAGCGCGCATAATCGGGGTGTGGCCTGTCGCGTCTTTGTAGACGCCAACGCCAAGATCAATCTTGGTATCGCGCGGATCGTCGCGGTAGAGCGCCATGAGCGCTAGAATTTTGTCTTCGGGTTGTGGTGTGAGTGTGTTCAGCATCATGCTTCTCCGGTTGCGACCCGTAGGTCGCCATACATGCCCCATTCCGCCCAGCTGCCATCGTAAAGCGCGTGTTTCACGCCGATGCGCTCAAGCGCGAGACTAAGGATTGCGGCGGTTGTCCCCGACCCACAGGTGGTGATCGCCGGCTTTGTTAGATCGACGCCTGCGCGCTCAAAAATAAGCCGCAATTCGCCGGGGTTTTTCATCGTTCCGTTGGCCTCGATCAGATCAGTGAACGGAACGCTGCGCGAATTTGGAATGTGACCGGAACGCAAGCCCGCGCGCGGCTCGGGAGCCTCGCCTTTGAACCTGTCCGCAGGGCGCGCATCGATGATCACATGATCGCCCAGCTTTGCGGAGGCTGCCACTTGTGTGACATCGCGCACCAAATCGAACTGCTCGTTTGGCACCATATGACGGTCGCGGATCACGGGTGGCTCTGCGGTCACCTCGCGGCCTTCGCTCATCCACTTTGGTAGACCACCATCAAGGACGGCGACATCGTCTTGGCCGAAATACTTGAACATCCACCAGACACGCGGCGCGGAAAAAATACCCATGCCATCGTACACAACGACTTGATGACCGTTGCCAATGCCAAGGGCACGCATGCGGGACATGAATTTTTCAACGGGCGGCAACATATGGGGCAGGGCGCTACGGGCATCGCACACATCATCAATATCGACGTAGCGTGCTCCGGCGATATGGGCGGCGCCATATTCGGCCTTGGGGTCGCGGTTCATATGCGGCAGATACCAACTCGCATCGATCACACGAAGATCGGGAGATTTCAGGTTATCGGCCAGCCAGTCGGTGGACACGAGAGTTTTGGGATCTGATTGAGACATTGACCCTACGATATGTAGCTAAAACGTGTAACCTGCCATACCGTTCTGGCCCGCCATGCGCAAGCATAGCCTTGCAAATACGTACTAGTCGCCGCGCCGCAACAGGCGTTGTTGTTGGCGACCCCAGTCACGTTTGGCCTCTGTGGCACGTTTGTCGTGGTTCTTTTTACCTTTGGCGATGCCAAGTTTGATCTTCACGCGGCCCTTATGGTTGAAATACATCACCAACGGGACAAGGGTCATACCCTGACGCCCTGTCGCCTGTCCAAGACGCGCAAGTTCACGTTTTGACACCATAAGTTTGCGTTTGGCGCGTTCCTCATGTGGAAACATCGCTTGTTGGTAGGGCGCGATATAGGAGTTTGTCAGCCACAATTCGCCATCGTCAATAGAGGCATAGCTTTCGGCAATGTTGGATTGGCCAACGCGCAGGGATTTGACCTCTGACCCCGACAAGATCACACCACATTCGATGTCATCCTCGATGGCATAATCGTAGCGTGCGCGCCGGTTGTCGGCGATCACTTTGTAGTTCTTGTCTTCTGAGGTCTGTTTCTTTGCCATGGTGCAAGTGCAGATAAGGTGTCCGCGCGCTCATGTCCACTAGCGCGCGACGCAAAGCCCGCCCTATAGTCGCGAAAACCGTCTTGGAGCGCATATGTTTATCCAAATTCTATTAGGCACAGGGCTGATCTTGCTGTCTGTCATCGTCGCTGCCGTTGGGTTTGGTGTGTATGAGCTGGGTTTGCGGCGCGCACATAAGTGGCTGATTACAGAGCCACATCGCCCAAAGCTGTTCGTGGTTCTTGCGAGCGCCGTTCTCGCTATGCTCTGGATCATTACCGCAGGTGTCTGGATTTGGGCCTTTGCGTTTCGGTTCTTGGGGATGTTTTCGCACCTTGAGGAAGCGCTATATTTTTCACTGACCGCATTTACCACGCTTGGATTCGGGGATGTTTTGCTACCCGTCGAGTGGCGTCTTTTGGGCGGCATGGCGGCGGTAAACGGATTTTTGAACATCGGCATGATGACGGCCCTCCTGATGGAAGTTTTGCGCCATGTGCGCCGCAACCAATTGGAGGCACAGCGCGCGGCTCGCGAGGACAATCCTTTATCCAACCCATAGAAAAAGGGGGCCGTGGCCCCCTGATCGTTTTGGTGCTGTGCGTAGCGCTTACAAAAGGTCGGCGTGCTCCATCGCCGCTTTGATCTGTGCCTTGGTGTAATCGGACAATGTGGTCAGCGGGAGGCGGACCTCGTCCGAACACAATCCGAGCAACGACATCGCATATTTCGCACCGCTCACACCGGGCTCGACAAAGATGGCGATATGGAGCGGCATGAGTTTATCCGTGAGCTCAAGAGCCAATGCATAATCGCCCGCTAGGGTGGCATTTTGAACTTGGGCGCATAGCTTCGGCGCGACGTTTGCCGTCACCGAAATGCAACCAACGCCACCTTGTGCGTTATACCCAATCGCGGTCGGATCCTCGCCCGAGACCTGAACAAAATCGGTGCCGCAGGTGATGCGGGTTTTGCCGACACGCGCCAAATCTCCCGTGGCATCCTTCACCCCGATAATGCGTGGCAATTTGGCCAATTCGCCCATTGTATCGGGTGTCATGTCCACAACAGAGCGACCGGGGATGTTGTAGATAATGATCGGGATATCTGTTGCGTCATGCAATGCAGTGTAATGCGCAATCAGGCCTTTTTGGGTTGGCTTGTTATAGTAGGGCGTGACAACCAACGCGGCATCGGCACCGACACGCGCGGCGTGCTGGATGAGGCCAAGGCCCTCGGCCGTGTTGTTCGACCCTGCGCCCGCAATGACGGGAATGCGGCCCGCTACAGTTTCCACAACCACTTCGATCACTTTTTCATGCTCGGCATGTGAAAGGGTCGGGCTTTCGCCAGTTGTCCCGACGGGAACGAGGCCGTGCGACCCTTGGGCGATGTGCCACTCGACCAGCTTTTTGAGCGTATCAATGTCCAATTCACCGTTCTTAAACGGGGTCACCAAGGCGGGGATGGAACCTTTGATCATGATGCGCTCCTTTGCGTCTCTTGCGGGGGCGTGAGTCGCCCATTTATAGTCAGGCGGAAACTAGCCGCCTTCGTAGGCAATGCCAAGAATGTGTCTTGCGTGGCTCAAACCCTGCGATACCCTCGTGGCAAAAGCGCACCTAAGCGCACGACAATTGAGAGAGCACATACAGAATTCCGATGGTATATCAAACTTTTCTTCGATCACTTTTGGCGGCGACACTTTTTACAACGGTAGGAGGCGCGGTTTTCGCATCTCCGGCCTCTGACGCCTTTGAGGCGGCTGTGAAGCTGCGCAACGCGGGTGATTGGCAAGGTGCACGTACAACTGCCACGGGGGTCGGCCGCGACATAATAGAGTGGCAATATTTACGTGCGGGCAAAGGACGCTTTGACGAATGTACCGCCTTTCTTGATCGCAATGACGACTGGCCGGGGCTGCCGCTTTTGGCCGAGAAATGCGAGGCGTCTATTTCGGACGCTATAAATCCGCGCGATATCGTCGCCTACTTTACTGCCCATGCCCCACAGACAGGCGGCGGAACAGTCGATTTGGCACGCGCGTACCAATTGATCGGTGCAGATGGAGACGCTCAGGCCCAAGCCGTGATTGCCTGGCAAACGCTGATTCTGGATAGCGAGAGCGAAAGCCATTTGTTGATGCAATTTCCCGCGCAACTGACCGCACACCATGCTGACCGCGCGCGCATGTTGATGTGGCAAGGCAAGTTTAAAGATGCCGCTCGTCTCGTCCCCTATCTCCCTCAGGGTTGGAACGCGCTGATTGATGCAACGCAAAAGCTGGAATCGGACGCCAACGGTGTCGATGCGGCGATCGAGGCAATTCCCCCCGCATTGTCCAAAGAGCCGATTTTAGCGTTTGAACGGTTCCAATGGCGCGCGCGCAAAGGGCGCTACGACGATGCCGTAACGCTTATGCTGCAACAATCGACATCTCGTGCGGCACTTGGCGACCCCATCACGTGGGGCGATAGACGCCGCTCTTTGGCGCGCCAAATGATGCGCGATGGCAAAGCACAAATTGCCTACTCTGCGGCCTCCCGTCATTTTCTCACGCCAAATGAGGATCACTATGCGGACCTTGAATGGCTCGCGGGCTATATCGCGCTGCGCTACCTTGATGAGCCGCTTATTGCGCTGGACCACTTCAACCGGTTTCGTGTGTCCGTAGCGACACCGATTTCATTGGGGCGCGCAGGGTATTGGGAAGGCCGTGCTCTCGAAGCACTCGGGGCAAAGGATGATGCTCTTGCCGCGTATACATTTGGCGCGCAGTTTCAAACCTCCTTTTACGGCTTGCTGTCGGCGGAACGTGCGAGCCTGCCACTTGATCCCGCGCTCACCGGAGAGGCGCGATTTGCCGATTACACGTCGGCATCCTTCATGTCGTCATCCGTGCTTCAGGCCGCATTGCTTCTCGAAGAGGCAGGTGATTTGCCACAAGCCGCTCGGTTCATGCGCCACTTGGGGGAAAGCCTGACACCACAAGAGTTGGGCCAACTGTCCGATCTGGCGCTCGATCACGATCCCTATCTTGCGGTCCTCGTCGCCAAATTTGCGGCGGATCAGGGCATTGTTTTGAACCGCGCTTATTATCCCCTGCATGACATGGCCAAAGCGGATTTACCTGTGAAGCCTGAACTTGCCTTGTCGATTGCGCGGCGCGAAAGCGAGTTTTACGCAAATGCGCGGTCCTATGTTGGCGCGCGCGGGTTGATGCAATTGATGCCACGCACGGGCGAGGCCATGGCGGCCAAACTGGGTGTAGAGGGCTTTGTCGAAAATGATTTGGCTGATCCCGTGCTCAACGCGCGGCTTGGCTCTGCGTATCTTGCGCAATTGATTGAGGAGTTTGGCAACAATCTCCCCCTCGTGGCGGTGGGGTATAATGCGGGTCCAACACGGGCGCGCGATTGGATCGAGCGCTACGGTGATCCGCGCGGAGGTAAGGTGGACGTCGTGGACTGGATCGAACACATTCCGTTTCGCGAAACCCGTAACTACGTGATGCGTGTGGCGGAAAGCGTCCCAGTGTATCACGCGCGCCTAACTGGCGACACGCGCACGATCACGCTGTCTACAGACCTTAAGGCGCAGTAGGCGCTCCGCTTCTGGCGCGGCGCGCGGCCAATTGGGCGCGCACGAGGGCAAAAATGCCCGCGCCCACCACGATGCTTGTTCCTATGGCCACGTTGAGGCGGATGATATCGCCAAAGAAAACGACCCCAACGCCGGAGGCAAACGCCAATTGCAGGTAGGCAAAGGGTTGGATCGCGGAGGCTTCGGACAATTCGTAGGCGCGGATCAGCAGGTAATGGCCAACAATCGCAGACGCGCATAGTGTGATCATCCACGTCCAATCGTTCAGGCTCATAGGTTCCCAAAACCACACGCCAATCAGAGTCATGACGGCCGCCCCCGAAATCCCCGTATAGAAAAAGGTCACCGCAGCGGGATCTTTGCGCGAGACGTAGCGGTTGAGCAGGCCGTAAAGTGCAAACATCGCGGCGGAGGCCAACGGGAAAATCACGGCTGGTGAGAAAACGTCACCATCTGGCATTAGGATAATCATCACGCCGAAAAAGCCGATTGCAACGGATAGCCAGCGCCGCCATCCAACCCGCTCGCCTAAAATCGGGCCAGATAATGCGGTAATGATTAGCGGATAGGTGGCAAAGATTGCGTGGCTTTCTACCAGTCCGAGCTTCACAAAACCGATGACCATAATGATCACTTCGACAGCCAAAAGCGCGCCGCGAAAGAACTGGAGTTTTGGCTGCGCTGAGCGTGCGGCACGCGCCAACCCGCCCGTTGTGCGCGCGGACCACATGATGACAAATGCCGCAAAGACCCAGTAGCGGATCATGATGACCATATAGACGTTGTATTCGCCCGCGAGGTGGCGCGATAGCCCGTCTTGCATGGCGAAAATGAACATGGTCACAACCATGAGCAAGATACCAAGGCGCGGATTTTGATCTGTCATGTCTTTGTTCCGATACTCATATGCCGCTTGCGCCCGAACCCTGAAACGCGTGTGACGTCAAATCCCGTAGCCGTCAGCTTTTGGCGAACATGGCCCGCCGCAGTATAGGTCGCAAACGTGCCACCCTGAACTGTGTGGCGACCCACCTCTGCCATCAGGGCATCGCCCCAAAGTTGCGGGTTCTTGGCCGGAGAAAATCCGTCGAGGAACCATGCGTTCGCATGTCTGTCCCATGCGGGGAGCGTGTCGCGCGCATCACCAATAATGACATCAACGTCCACGCATCCGACCCGAAACGACCGCGCGCCCTGCGCCCACGCCTCAAGAAACGGTTGGGCAATGGCATGTGCTGCGTCAAACGATTGTAGGGATTTCGCAATGTCGGGGGCCGTCATCGGATAGGCCTCAAACGAGGTAAAGCGGATTGGCTCTGGCCCCTGCCAGATCAGGGCCAGCGCGAGCATATTTAAGCCCGTCCCGAACCCGAGTTCAGCCACCTGAAATCCCCCCGCAAGGCGCGCGGGCAAATCGTTTCCTGCCAAAAAGACGTGCCGTGTTTCCTCAAGGCCTGAAGCATTGGAGAAATACGGATCGTCGAATTGGGTTGAGACGGGAATGGCCCCGTCGCGCCATTCAATGCGTGCTGTCTGGTTGTTGGTCATGGGATGTCTTAAGAGGTGTTTCTATGTCGCTCGCAACCCTGCGGGCGCGCGATCCGAAGTGCAATGGGCAAAAATGCAAATGGGCAAGGCAGAGATTACGATCTACGGAGCGGGCGCGTTCGGTTTGTCGTGTGGATATGAGGCGGCGAAGCGCGGCGCAAAAGTGCGGGTGATTGACCCGCATGGCGTAGGTGCGGGCTCGTCCGGTGGTGTTGTGGGCGCCCTTGCGCCCCACACGCCCGAGCGCTGGAATGACAAAAAAGAGTTCCAGTTCCAAAGCCTGATTATGGCGCGCACTCATTGGCCAGACGTAGAGGCCTTGGGCGGTGTGTCGTCCGGATACGGGCGTACGGGCCGTGTGCAGGCCGTTCAAAACGAACGTCAGTTGGAGTTGGCGCATCAGCGTGCCACCGATGCGGAGCAGCTCTGGCAAGGACACGCGGAGTGGTCGGTTTATGATCGTGAGGCTGCCATTGCCCGTTTCGGGGCGTGGCTCCCTGAAAGCCCAACAGGGTTTTGGATTTTCGACACCTTGTCTGCGCGCTTCAACCCTGCACGTGCCTGTGCCTCTCTTGCGGCTGCGATTGTCGCGCTGGGTGGTGAGATTGTCCGCGACGCAGACGAGCAGGGCGCGGTGATCCATGCCAGTGGTTGGCACGGCTTGCGGGCATTGAATGCGGCGTTCGGGCGCGAGGTCGGGGGGGGCGTGAAAGGTCAGGCGATCTTGCTTGATTTCGATATGCGCGATGCCCCGCAAATCTATGCCCAAAGCCTGCATATTATTCCCCATAAGGATGGCACAACCGCGATTGGATCAACGTCAGAGCGTGACTTTGACCACCCCAACGAGACCGATGAATTGGCGGATGATCTTCTCGCCCGTGCGATTGTGGCCATGCCGCAACTCGCCAACGCCCCCGAGATCACGCGTTGGGCGGGAGTGCGTCCGCGTGCCAAATCGCGCGCACCGATGTTGGGCGCATGGCCGGATCGCGCGGGACATTTTATCGCCAATGGCGGCTTTAAAATCGGCTTCGGCATGGCTCCGCTTGCAGCACGCGTGCTGGTCGACGTGATCCTCGAGGATCGGGATGAGATCCCCGAAGCGTTTCGGGTCGACGCCAGTTTATAGAAGGTTTGGCGGGCGTTAGAATTCCACGCCTTTTTGGGCTTTGACACCTGCGCGGAAGGGATGTTTGACCAATTCCATTTCTGTGACCAGATCAGCGATTTCGATCAACTCTTCTTTGGCATTGCGCCCCGTCAAAACAACATGGGTCAGGGGTGGTTTTTCAGCCAACAAAAATGCCACGACATCGTTTACGTCGATGTAGTCATAGCGCAGTGCAATATTGATCTCATCAAGTAAAACCATGCGGTTCTCTGGGTTGCGGATCAGCTCTTTGGCCTTTTCCCACGCGGCCTGTGCCATTTCAATGTCGCGGGCCTTGTCTTGGGTTTCCCATGTAAACCCCTCGCCCATCGTGTAAAATTCGCATAGCTCTGGAAATCTCGCGGTGATCAAATCGCGCTCGCCACAGTCCATTCCACCCTTGATGAACTGCACAACGCCTGATTTCATCTCATGTGCAATACAGCGGAAAATCATCCCGAACGCGGCAGAGGATTTGCCTTTTCCCTTACCCGTATGGACGATGATCAGGCCTTTTTGATCAATCTTCGTGGCCATGATCTTGTCGCGTGCCACTTTCTTTTTAGCCATTTTTGTTGCGTGGCGGGCGTTGTCATTCGTGTCAGTCATAGGGGCGTTCCTTAGAGAAAAATCTGGACAAAGAGCGGCGCCAAAAGCGCCGTGAGAATAGCGTTGAGGACCATGCCAATACCGGCAAAGGCGCCGGCGGTCCCGTGAACTTGAAACGCGCGCGCGGTTCCAATCCCGTGGGCCGCAACACCCGTGGCGAACCCGCGCCCGCGATAGTCGTGTACGCCGAGCAGGTTATTGAGTGGGGTTGTCACAACCGCGCCGATAACGCCCGTAATCAGGACAAGGGCGACCGTGAGTGTGGGCAGGCCGCCGATGGCTTCGGCCACACCAATGGCTACGGGTGACGTGGCAGATTTAGGGACAAGTGACAAAAGAACTTCGCCGTTCAATCCCATAGCTGCCCCGATTGCGACCGCAGACGCCATGGCGACAAACGATCCGACAAAGAGAGCCGCCAGTAGCGGCACCGCAGCGGATTTGACCTTTTGCCAGTTCTTCCATAGCGGAATGGCCAAGGCCACGGTCGCTGGCCCCAGCAAAAAGTGAATGAACTGAGCCCCCTCAAAGTAGGTGCGATAACTGGTGTCGGTTATCGTCAGCAAGGTGGAGAGGAGTATCATCGAAATCAAAACAGGGTTCACATACGGCTTGTTGCCAGACAGACGAAATAACCCGTCTCCGATGAGAAACGCGATGATTGTCGCCGTGAGCCACAACAACTGTCCCTCGGCCAGATAGGACCAGATATCAAGAATATCGGTCATTGCGGTGTCTCGTCGGCTTGGCCCATGGCTCGGCCCACGTATTTGAACGTGAGTGAGCCTGCGCCGATGGCGAGAATTGTTGAGCCGACCAGTGCGGTAGCAAGTGGCAACCCAATTTCGGAGACTTGATCAAGATATTGAACAATTCCGACGCCTGCGGGCACGTAGAGTAGCGAAAGATAAGACAGGACGGTGGTGGCGGTGCCTTCTATTTTCTTACCAATCGTGGGGCGCGCCAACAGCAGCGCAGCCAGAAGCACCATGCCGATCACTGGCCCAGGAAGGCGCAACGTAAACACGCGCGCGATGACTTCGCCCAAGAGTTGAAATCCTAAAAACAGTCCCAAATGAAATATCATACGCCGCCTCCCGCCTAACCCATAGTCGCAGTGTGACGGAGCCGCATCAAGGACGTAAATACATCTATGTAAAAAGGGGCGCGCCTCACATGAGACGCGCCCCTTTTCAAGTCGCTGGGAAGGGATCACTCAGCGGGTATAGCGGTCGGCTCGCGAAAGCCGTAATGTTGCGTATTGAGACGAAAGACTAGCGCGACCATCGCCAACTGAAAGCCGATCGCGATAGCTGTGATGGCCCAGTATGTGATGTCGAATTTCTCAATCACACCCGCGCTCACGAGACCTTTGTTGATGAAAAACTGCATCAACACCGAAAGCGCCACACCGGGGCAAACCAACGCATAGGAGCCGGCGGAGGTCTTGTTGCCGAACACGAAGTCTTTGAAATAGCCTTGGCGGCGCAACACGGTCAGCCCGAGGCCGAGGAACACGAGTTGGACCGACAGGCCCTTGGCAAGGAACATCAATGTGTCTGCGGCGGTAGAGTGGCCGTTAAAGGTGGTGTGCAACCCGTGGTCCTGACGCATGAACATGATCGAGAAAATGGTCACAAACGGGATGATGATCAACAATGTTGGACCTGCCTCTTCGGATGTGCCGTAGTGCAGCATCGAATTGAACGCGGTGACCACGGCGAGGAGGGCATAGATAAGCGCAGCAGTTCCGAGCAGTGTTGAACCAATGATGGAAATGGCCACAACGGCGGGTTGCGTCGACATAGCGGCAGGCGCGGAAAACCCCACGGCGGCCATAATCAGCGCGAATGACGGCAATAGCTGTGCGAATGAATTGTGCGCTGTGACATCAAACACACCCCCTTTTGACAACACACGGCCGAGAAAATCGGCAATGGTGCGCAGTGCATTATAGGCAATGAGGGCAAAGGCGATCAGCGCAAACGGGAACAGATACTCAACGATTGTCCAAAGCTTGGGCACAAACACGAGGCCCGCGATGAATAGCGCGTTGACCGACATAGCAAGGGCCAAGGGCATCGCCAAAAGTGTGGTTTCCGCATTGGAGTTGCGCAGCTTGGTATATCGCTCGGTCTTTTTGAACGCGGCGTAGTGGCTCAGGTTCCAGATGAGCGATTTGAGATTGAGAAACACAAACACCGCGATACCCACGACAGCGGCAAATATCGCGAATTTGAGCGGCGCGCCGCCCGTTGCCCATGCGGCCATGATGTCCTCAAAGACCGGAACAGAGCGCCCGGGGTGCGGCACCCAAAACATCAAGTACATAAAGAAAGTCACGGCGAGGCCACCCGCCCCAACAGACGTGAGAAAGTAGAGAGGAACATAGCTCTCACTTGCTTTCGAGGTTTTCATGATACGTCTCCTAATTCACATTCACTAATATGAATATAATGAGGCGAGTGGACTCTCTTTGATCTGGATCAAAGGAGCAAACAGCATGTATCTTTGCTGCAATATTACTGAAAAGACGCTGGATTGGCGTATGGCGTGGGTGAATACACCTGTCTAAAAGGTTAACTTGTTGTTAGATAAATTTTTAAATAACCCAACGTCAATCTTTGATGGATCCGATACGTCTCGTTATGGAGCAGCATGAAACTTTCCCGAATCTCGACTTACCCTGTCAAAAGCTTGCCCGTCACGGATCATGCCGCCCGCAACATTGGCGCGTTGGGTGTGGAGGGGGATCGTCGTTGGGCGATCCTGTATCCGACAGGCGCCGTTGCAACGCGCCGTGAGCTGCCCGAACTGGCGCGCATTGCCGTGGTTGAAACAGACATTGGCATCTTGATCTCGTATGATGGCGACCACATTGATGTGACGCGCCCACAGGGTGAAAAGACGACCGCATTTGTGTTCTCAAACCGGATCGAGGGGGTCGAGGACGCGGGGAATTTAGCGGCAAGTTTTCTATCATGTGCTTTGGGTCGCGAGGTGCGTTTGGTCTACTTTCCCGATGAGCCGCTTCGCCCCGTGAATACCGCCGATAGCATCACGCCCCACTTTGCCGGATTTGCCGATGGCTACCCGATTTTGATCACCACTAAAGCCTCCCTTGCGGCTCTCAATGTCGCCGCGGGTCAGGCGTTCGAGATGCGCAGGTTTCGCGCCAATCTGGTGATTGAGGGCGACATCGCGCCGTGGGCCGAGGATACATGGCGGCGCATCCGCATCGGCTCGACCATTTTGCGGATCGTCAAACCGTGTGAGCGCTGCGTGATGACCACACAAGACCCCGACACCGGCGTGCAAACCGACCGCCACGAACCGCTTGCGACCCTTGGCAAGCTGCACAGATCCGCGCGCGGGCGCATCATTTTTGGCCAAAACGCGGTCGTCGAACAGACTGGCACGGTCGTTTTGGGCGATTGTGTTGAGGTGTTAGAAGATGGGCCATCGAACCTTCTCTAGGTTTTCAGGGCATTGGTCGAGCCCGCGTTAACTGTTTGTTAACCAAGAGATATGACGGTGGCCGCATGATATACGCCACCCGCCACAACGCGCCTTTTGCGCGCGCTTTAACCGCTGCGCTCGGTCTGATGATTCTGCCTGCGTGCGCGATCGATAGCCCACAAATCGGCAAAACCCTAATCACACCCACTCCAATCGTTGTAGACGGGGCAACTTTTCGCATCTTTCGCCAGCGCGGCGGCGGCTCCAGTGTCGAGGCTCACCGCATAAACGTCATGGTCCCACCGCCATCCCGCACCGCCATCGTCGCCAAAGCCGCGATTGCGATCACCCAAGCCACGGGGTGCCCGATCAAAGCAGGCTCACTGGTTGGCGATCAGGCCTTGGTCAAAGCCGAGTTGGATTGCTCGAACTAACCCCGCTCACGCAAGCGCCTCAAGGGCGGCACGCGCCGAGTTCGACCGTGGCGTCCATAGCCCGCGATCCATCGCCTCCAATAACCGCTGCGCAATCTCGGCCAGTGCAGGCGCGTTGTGATCCGCGATAAAGTCCCGCGTTTCGTCGTCCTCGAGAAATGCCCCATATACGAGGTCGAAATGATGATCCTTGACGGCGCGTGTGGTGGCCGAAAACGCAAACAGATAATCCACCGTTGCGGCGATCTCGAATGCGCCTTTGTAACCGTGGCGCTTGACCCCATCGATCCATTTCGGGTTCACCACCCGCGAGCGGATCACCCGCCCGATTTCCTCGTCCAATGTGCGAATGACCGGACGGTCGGGGCGCGAATGGTCGTTGTGATAAATCGGACGATCCTGTCCTTGGAGCGTGGCCACGGCGGATGCCGCGCCCCCCTCGAACTGATAATAATCATCGCTGTCCAACAGATCGTGTTCGCGGTTGTCCTGATTTTGCACAATCGCCTCGACCTGACTCAGACGGGCCTCAAAGCCTGTGCGATCCTTGACGCCTTCACGCCCCGCACCGTAGGCATAGCCGCCCCATTCGAGATAGGCATCGGCAAGGTCGCGGCGGTCGCCCCATAATTGCTCATCAATCATCGCCTGAAGCCCCGCACCGTATGCCCCCGGCTTCGAGCCAAACACCCGCGCCGTGCTTTCTCCACGCCGTGCGCGGGCCGCTGCGGGGTTGTCCTCTTCGCTCTCGTCCATCTCTTGTACCGCACGCGCCGCACTATCGACCAAGGCAATGAGTTGTGGAAAGGCATCGCGGAAAAACCCCGACACGCGCAATGTCACATCAACGCGCGGACGCCCCAAAACGGATGCGGGCAACACCTCAAATCCTGTGACGCGGCGCGACATTGTATCCCACGTTGGTTTGACCCCCATCAGGGCCAACGCCTGTGCAATGTCGTCGCCGCCCGTGCGCATGTTGGCCGTGCCCCATGCGGTGACAAGCATGGCGCGGGGCCAATCGCCCTGATCCTGAAGGTGTCGTTCAATCAATAGGTTGGCCGATTTCCACCCAAGGCTCCATGCGGTTTGCGTTGGTACAGCCCGCGCATCGACGGAGAAAAAGTTACGCCCCGTGGGCAGCACATCCAAACGCCCACGTGTCGGCGCACCCGATGGTCCGGGGGGGACAAACCGGCCACTCAACCCGCGCAGCAGCCCGTCCATTTCGGCGGGGCCACAGGCCGCAACAGTTGGCAAAACATGGTCGCGCAAATGGTCTAAAACCGCCTGTGACGCGGGGCCTGCGGCGGGCGCACCCTCATCCAGAAGAGCCACACAAAACGCTTCCAACCGCTCGACCGTATCGCCATTAGTGCGCCACGTTCCGTCCATAATACGTGTCAAGGCATCGCGGCGCGGGCCGGTCCATGTCTGCGCCATCTCGCAGTCCAGCGGGTCGAATCCCAGCTCAAAATCCACCGCCAAAGCCCGCACCAAAGACGCATCTTTTCCCGTCCCGTCCCCGCGTGGGACACGCACCAACGCAAGCGCGAGATCACGGGCAAGCCGCCCTGTCGGCGCGGTGCCAAAGATATGCAGCCCATCGCGGATTTGCGCCTCTTTCAACTCGCACAGATAGGCGTCGAGCTTGCCCAGATCGCCGTCCTCGTCGTCGCCCGTCATGCCCACATCACGGTCCAGTCCGGTCACGGCACTCAGGCTCAAAATTTCCTTGCGCAGCACCTCAATGCGGCGCGGGTCGACCCCAGCCGCCTCGAAATACTCGTCCACCAACGCCTCCAGATCACGCAGCGGCCCGTAGGTTTCGGCGCGGGTCAGCGGCGGGGTGAGGTGGTCGATGATCACGGCTTGCGCACGCCGTTTGGCCTGTGTTCCCTCCCCCGGATCATTGACGATAAACGGATAGAGATGCGGCATCGGCCCCATCACCGCCTCGGGCAAACAGGTCTGCGACAGGGCAAGCGCCTTGCCGGGCAACCATTCCAGATTGCCGTGCTTGCCCATGTGGATCAGCGCGTGCGCGCCATAGGACTGGCGCAGCCAGAAATAGAACGCGAGGTAGTTGTGCGGCGGCACCAGATCGGGCGCGTGATAGGTCTCGGTCGGGTCGATGCTATAGCCCCGCGCGGGCTGAATGCCGACCACGGCGTTGCCAAAACGCAGGACCGAAAGGGCAAACCCGTCCGTCCCGTAAAACGGATCGGCCTCGGGCGTCCCCCACCGGTCCTCGATCTGCGTGCGCACCTGTTGGGGGAGCGCATCATAGCTTTCGTGGTAGGCGGACAGCGACATCCGCTCGCCGCCGTGCCGAGTGCTGCGGTCGGTCAACCAGTTGGTCGGTCCTGCAAGGATCTGCGCCATCAACGCATCACTGCCCTCGGGAATATCCGTGACGCCGTAGCCCGCATCCGCAAGCGCACTCAGCGTGTTCACAGTCGCCGCAGGGGTATCAAGGCCCACACCGTTGGCCAATCGCCCGTCCTTGTTCGGATAGTTGGCGAGGATCAGCGCGACCTTACGGTCGGCGGGCGAGGTATGACGCAGCGTGGCCCAGTTTGTGGCCAGCTCTGCGACAAAATTCACACGGCTCTGGTCGGCTTGATAGGTTGCAATCGCGCACTCGGTGGCACTGTCGAAATAGGCCTCGCCCTTGAACGATACGGCGCGGGTCAACACCCGCCCGTCGACCTCCGGTAGCGCCACATTCATCGCGATGTCGCGGGCCGATAATCCCGTCAGCCCCTCGTCCCATGCTGCGTGCGACGAGCCGGCAAGAACCACTTGGAACACTGGCGCACCGTTTGCAAAATCGGCAGCGAGCGGGTTGTTGCCCGCCTTTTCGGGGGTGCCAACCGCAAAGGAGGTGCAGTTGAGAATCACATCGGGTTTGGCGTCACAAAACAGCGCATCCAATGTGGCGACCGAAATCGGGTCTTTGAGGGAGGCCACAAAAACGGGCAGGGGGTTCAGCCCCTTTTTGATCAGCGCAGCCACCAACGCATCGATCGGCGCAAGCCCCGCACCCTGTACCAACGCGCGGTAAAATGTGATCGGCACAACGGGCGCGCCCTGCGTCCAGTGCGCCCGTGCGGCGTCCAGATCGCACACGCCCTTGGCGGGCCAATAGACCCCTGCGCGCAACAGCGGTGCGGCGGGTGCGGGTTTTTCACCGCCCTCTAGCATCGCCTGCGCATAACTCAAAAATGCCGCCGCATTGTCGGGGCCGCCCTCCACGAGATAGGCCCAAAGCGCGTGGTAGTCCTGTGACGAAACCGTTGATAAACCTGCCAATTCCGCGTCCGGTTTGTCATCTCCGGGAAGCGCCACAAACGGAATTCCCGCCTCATGCAACCGTGCGGCGTATTGCTCCAACCCGTATTTCCAATAGCCCGATCCGCCCAGAACCCGCGCGATCACCATGCGCGATTTGGTGGCGCAATCGTCAAGGTGTAGATCAACCGACATCGGGTGGCGCAGGTGCATCAGTTGCGACAGGCGCAGCGATAGAGGGGCATCCATCCCCGCCCGCGCATGGGACAATGCGGCCAGTTCGGTATCGGCCGCAGAGATCACCACAAGGTCCGCAGGGGTCTGTGCGAGGTCGAACGCCTCGTTGCCATCGTCGATTGATCCGGGGGTGGCGGCCAACAGATGCATCTGTCTCTCCTTGAAAAGCCGCGCGGTTTACGGCATCAGCGAGAAAACCACGAAAGGTTATCTCATGGACTATGGTAAATCAGGCGCGCCGAAGGTCGGCAAGAACAGCCCGCGTCACGCGGAACACAACGCCAAAGGGTCGTCAAAAAATCCCTATGGCAAAGCGGCCCCAAAGGCCGAATTGCTCGCCCGTATGAAAGCGGCAGCGACCAAAAAGGCGGACTAAAGCGCCTTTTCGTAGAACACGGAGACGCCGTTGTTCTCGTAATCGCCAAAGGCCCCGCAGCGGGTGAACCCGTGGCGTTCATACAGACGACAGGCGGCGTCCAACTCGTCGCCTGTCTCCAATTTTAACGCGCTCAATCCTTCGGCGCGGGCCGTGTCCTCGACCGCCCGCATGAGGGCGGCAGCGATGCCTTTGCCGCGACCGTCTGGCGATGTGAACATCGATTTCACTTCGCCGTAGGTGCTGTAGATTTTAAACGCACCAACGCCCAAAACCACATCCCCCTCACGCGCGATGAAAAACCGCACGTCATCGGCGGCAAGCGCATCTGTGGGCAAGGCGTGATTGTGTTCGGCGTCATAAATCTCCGCCTGCAACGCCTGTGCCTGCGCCAAGAGTGCGGCAGGTTGCGGGTCAAGCGGATGTCCGAGCTCGACAATGATCATGCTTGCAACGCCGCCTCGATTGCGGCGCGGTCCAAACCGGCCTGACCGATCACAACCAGACGTGTTTCGCGCGGGTTGGCCCCGAACGGTTGGTCAAAATAATGATCGACGCGCGGGCCAACGGCCTGAACCGTCAGGCGCATCGGCTTGCCCGTAACGGCCACGAACCCCTTGAGGCGCAAAATACCGTGGGCGCGGATCACATCAGACACCTGCGCGGCAAAGGCCTTGGGATCGCTGACCTCATCGCGGCTGACCACAAAGCTCTCGAAATCGTCGTGATCATGATCGTGGTGATCCCCGTCATGGTCATGGTCATGGTCGTGATCATCGTCGTGATGGTGGTGGCCGTGATGCACCTCGTCGCGCCCCGTCATGTCGGCCTCCGACCCGATCCCTTGACCAAGCAACACATCCACGGGCAACGCGCCATGCGATGCGCGCACAACCTGAACGCCGCCACGGGCCTCCGCCTTGAGCTTGGCGACAAGCGCGTCTGCCTGTGCCTCGCCCAACAGATCGGCCTTGTTCACGACAATCATGTCGGCGCAGGCGATCTGATCCTCGAACAATTCCGACAGCGGTGTCTCATGGTCAAGGTTCTCGTCCAACTTGCGTTGGGCATCCACGGCGGCCACGTTATGGGCGAACACGCCCTCGTCCACGGCCTTGCCATCGACCACGGTAATCACGCCGTCAACGGTAACTTTGGTGGAGATCTCGGGCCAGTTAAACGCGCGGACAAGTGGTTGCGGCAGCGCCAGACCAGAGGTCTCGATCACGATATGATCAGGCTTGTTCTCACGCGCCAACAGCTTTTGCATGGTTGGGATGAAATCATCGGCCACGGTGCAACAGATACAGCCGTTCGACAGCTCCATGATGTCGTCCTCGGTGCAGGTCTCGTCTCCGCAGCCCTTTAGGATATCACCGTCCACACCCAGATCACCAAACTCGTTGATGATCAGGGCAATGCGCTTGCCGTTTGCATTGGCAAGCATGTGACGGATGAGGGTGGTTTTGCCCGCGCCCAGAAAACCGGTAACGACGGTAGCAGGAATTTTGGCAGCCATGTTGGTGTCCTTTACGTGAAAACGCCGGAGCGGTGAGGCCCCGGCGCGATACGTTTGAATGTGGGGCGATTACGCGGCGTTGAACGTGCGCGGCGACACAAGACCGGTGCGGCCCAGACCCTTGAGCGTTTTCGCACCCGCAAGCACAGCGAGGTCGACGAACGGCTCGATGGCGATCACGGCAAGGTAGGCCGCCCCAAATGTGGCGATCTCACCCATAGCGGCAAACCCGTGGCCATACGTGACCCAAAAGCCAACCCATGCTACAACGCCCGCTTGGTACGTGGTGGACAGCGCGAGGGCCTGTTTGTAGGTCACGTCCGCATAGGCCGTGTTTGGCGCAATGATCCGGTCCGCAACCATTTTGATTGCAAACATCGGAACGAGAAGCGTTGTGACGTTCATGCCGTATTGCGGCAGGTCAATCGGCTCGACAATCATCCCTTGAGCCAACAGGCCAAGTGCCAGACCGATCGCCGCAGGGGCCGCTCCGAACAGCAAGAACAGCGTTGAGCCAAAGATGAAGTGAACTTCCGAGACACCCGCAGGGGCGTGGGGCAACACTTGGAATGCGAACACAGTGGCGATCATGGCCAGTGCGGAACGTGCCGCGAGCGATGTGACGCCGCTTTCTTTGACAGCCTGCCATGCGTGCTTGACGGTAAAGCCCGCCGCGCCAACAGCTGTGACAACAGATAGGGCGAGTTTCGCGCCAGTTACGAGTCCGGGTTCGATATGCATTTATACAGTCTCCTTAGCCGTCATCCCCGACGGCGGGTTGATATGAGGCAAGGCTGGTCTCCTGGCTCGCGGGTCAATGCAGAACTGTCACCTTCCCAGAGCGGATGCTCCAGTGGTCAATCGACAGCCTGCTCACCACTTACAGTCGCGGGGGCGGCTCCGGTTTTGAACCCCGATGTGGGTCGCTCTCACCGAATTCCCAATTCTCCCCTAACGCTTGGCGTCATAGCGGGGAACCTTAGCGGCCCCATTTGGCGTACCTAGGTGGCACGGGTCAAGGAGTTTCACGCCGCAGCGCAATAATATTGCCCAACTTGGGGCGGGCCCAAACAATATCTTGTGGATAACTTGACCGCCCCGCCGAGATATCGAGCACGTAGCATTGACAGCCGCGTCTCAACCGCAAAAGCTAATGGTTAACTTGGAATCAGCGAAAAGGGCGATCCTTGCGCTTTACCCGCCTGCGATTGAATGGCTTCAAAAGCTTTGTTGACCCGACCGATCTTGTGATCGCGGACGGGCTCACAGGTGTGGTCGGTCCCAATGGCTGTGGCAAATCCAACCTCTTAGAGGCGTTGCGCTGGGTCATGGGCGAAAATCGTCCCAAGGCGATGCGCGGCGGTGGTATGGAGGACGTGATCTTTGCGGGGGCCTCGTCGCGCCCCGCCCGCAACTTTGCCGAAGTGGCATTGATGATCGACAATTCCGAACGCCTCGCGCCCTCGGGGTTCAACGAAAGCGATAGCGTCGAAATCATCCGCCGTATCACCCGTGACGCGGGTTCGGCCTATAAAGTGAATTCCAAAGATGTCCGTGCCCGTGATGTCTCGATGTTGTTCGCCGATGCCTCCACGGGGGCACATTCGCCCGCCCTTGTCCGTCAGGGGCAGATCTCCGAACTGATCAACGCCAAGCCGAAAAACCGCCGCCGCATCCTTGAGGAAGCCGCAGGGATTTCGGGCCTGTATCAACGCCGCCACGAGGCCGAGTTGAAACTCAAAGGCGCGGAAACCAACCTTGCTCGTGTCGATGACGTGATTGAGCAAATGGCAGCGCAACTTGCATCCCTCGCCCGCCAAGCCCGCCAAGCCGCGCGGTATCGCGAAATTGGCGCCGAGTTGCGCCATGCAGAGGGGCTGTTGTTCTATCGTCGGTGGCGCGATGCCGATCTGGCCCGCGCCGAGGCTGACGATCTGTTGCGCGCGCGTCTCAAACAAGCCGCCGAGGCCGAACGTCTCGCGCGCGAAGCGACAAAACAGCGCGAGACACGCGAGGCCGCTCTGCCGCCCTTGCGCGAGGAAGAGGCGATTGCGGGTGCCATATTGCAACGCTTGACCGTCGAGCGCGATCAGCTGACCGAGGAAGAGACCCGCGCCAAAGATATGATCGAAACCCTCTCGCGCCGTATCGACCAATTGGTGGCCGACATGGCCCGCGAGGAGCAGCTAAACAAAGACGCCGGCGAAACCATCGACCGTCTCGAATGGGAACAGCGCGAATTGCAAAAGGCGTCCGAGGGTCACGGTCCGCGATTGGAACGCGCCGCCCTTGCCGCCACTGAAGCGAATGAAATCCTGCAAGACCGCGAAACGCAGTTGTCGGAGATGACCGAGGATGTGGCGCGTTTGGCCGCGCGTCATCAATCTGCCAACCGTCTGGTTGAGGATAATCGTAAAACGCTGGATCGTGGGCGCGGTGAGGCGGACCGCGCACGCGCGGCCGTTGAGGATGCAAAAGCGACCCAGTTGCGCGCTGCGGCGGCACTGATCGACGCGACCGCCGCACAAGAGGCGGCAACGCGGCGTGCGGCTGAAACCGAGGCCGCTCTCATCGCCGCCGATGATGCACGCACCGAAACACACACGCGCGAAAGTCTGGCACGCTCCGCCCGTTCCGAGGCCGAAGGCGAAGTGAATGCCCTCAAAGCCGAAGTTGCCGCCCTTGCCAAAATGCTCGACCGCGATCAAATCGCAGGCACACAAGTGCTTGACCTCATCAAGGTAAAGTCGGGCTATGAAAAGGCGCTTGGTGCCGCGCTTGCCGACGAATTGCGCCAACCCGCGATTGAGGCTTATCAGGCATCAGGCTGGGTCACCTTGCCCGATTATCCCGACGAACAAGACCTGCCAATGGGCGTCGAGCCGCTCCACGATTACGTAGATGCCCCCGCCGTTTTGTCGCGCCGCATCGGTCAGGTTGGACTGGTCAAGGCCGAGGATGGCGCGCGGCTTCAATCCGATCTCGAACCGGGTCAACGGCTTGTCTCCGTCGAGGGCGATATGTGGCGATGGGACGGCTACCGCGCAGGGGCCGAGGACGCGCCCTCCGCCGCAGCCCTGCGCCTACAACAACTCAATCGCCTCGAAGTTCTCAAACAAGAGTTGGTGACCGAGGAGGCAAAAGCCGCAGGCGCAATTCAGGCCCACGAGCATCTCAAAGCCGAACTGACGCGTCTCACCGAGGTCGACAAAGCCGCACGTGATGCCCGCCGCGATGCGGATCGTGCGCTATCAGATGTCGCACGTGCGCTATCGCGAGCCGAGAATGAAAAATCGCTGGCTGAGGGCAAAGTGGAAAACCTTGGCCTCGCTGTGTCGCGCCATGACGAAGAGGCGCGTGCGGCGCAAACCCGTCTGGATGAGGCGCAGGGCGCACTCTCACAATTGCCTGATTTGCAATCCGCCCGTGACACGATCGAAGAGATTAAACTGACCGTTGAGGCCGCGCGGATCACCATGATGAGCAAACGATCCTCACATGACGAAATGCGCCGCGAGGGCGAGGCACGCACCCGCCGTAGCCAAGAGGTGATCAAGGAACTTTCGGGGTGGCGTCATCGTCTTGAAACCGCTGAAAAACGGATCTCCGAGTTAAACGACCGCAAAGAGGCGTCTGAAACCGAATTACATGATGCTGGTGCACAACCGGCTGAGATTGCACGGCGCAGAGATGCTTTGATGAGCAAAATTGATGAGGCTGAAACCCGCCGCAAAGCCTCCGCTGATGCATTGGCCTTAGCCGAAACTACGCTACGCGATGGGGTGAACGCCGAACGTGAGGCTGAGCGCGTGGCCTCTGATGCCCGCGAGGCACGCGCGGCCGCCGAGGCGCGCCGTGACGCCGCGCGTGAAACCGTTGAGGCGGCGGTCGAACGTATCCGCGAGGAATTGGAGACAACACCCGATGCGCTCCTCCAAGAGTTGGCGGTTGATCCCGACAAAATCCCGAGCCACGATGCAATCGAGGTGGACGTGAACCGCCTTAAACGTCTGCGTGATAGCCTTGGTGCGGTGAACCTGCGCGCCGAGGAAGATAGCGAAGAGGTCCGTGTTGAACACGACACCCTCGTGACCGAAAAGCAGGACCTCGAAGAGGCGATAAAGACCCTGCGCAGCGGTATTTCCGCCCTCAACAAAGAGGGGCGTGAACGGCTTTTGACCGCCTTTGAGCAGGTCAACGAAAGCTTTGGCAACCTGTTCAAACATCTGTTTGGTGGTGGTGAGGCCAAGCTGGCTTTGGTCGAAAGTGACGATCCCTTGGACGCCGGCCTCGAAATTCTGTGTCAGCCGCCGGGCAAAAAACTCTCCACCCTGTCGCTTTTGTCAGGGGGCGAACAAACGCTCACCGCCCTTGCGCTGATCTTTGCCGTGTTCCTTGCCAACCCCGCGCCGATCTGTGTGCTCGACGAGGTCGACGCGCCACTGGACGATGCCAACGTGACGCGGTTCTGCGATATGCTCGACGAGATGACGCGCCAGACCGACACACGGTTTTTGATCATCACGCACCACGCCGTCACCATGGCCCGTATGGACCGCCTTTATGGCGTGACGATGCAGGAACAGGGCGTCAGCCAACTGGTCTCCGTCGACCTCAAAAAGGCCGAACAAATGGTGGCGTAAGCGGCGCGCGCGTTTACAATTTTGAGAGTAGCGCCGCCGTGGGCCATGCGTCCGCAGGCAGTCCCAAACGCGCCTGTTCCGTGCGCACAGCCGAGCGGGTGCGCGCCCCCAAAATACCGTCGATATCACCCACATCATAGCCGCGCGATTGCAGCTTGGTTTGTAGCTGTTTCATCTGGTCATCGTTCAACCCTTGGTCGGGATTGCCCGCATCAAAAACGGGCGCACCCTCAAGGCGGGTTGCGAAATACGCGGCGGTGGTCACATAGACAAAGCTTTGATTCCACTCGAAATAAACGTCAAAATTTGGGTAGGCCAAAAACGCAGGACCATTGCGCCCCATCGGCAAAACCACCGAGGCAGGCAGGCCGCCCGCGCCGAGCGACCCCGCCCGCGCCGTCACGCCCATGTCCGCCCACTGATCCACCGTCAACTTGGTCTCAAGGCCTGTCTGTGACCAATCCAGATCGCGCGGCACCGTGATCTCTTGCAACCACGGCTCCCCCGCGCGCCACCCCAACGCGTGCAGCATTTTTCCGCCCGACATCAATGCGTCAGGGGCGGAGGTTTTAAGCAACACATGTCCGTCCCCATCGCCGTCAACACCGTTCTCCAAAATGTCTGCGGGGAGCATCTGGACCATACCGATTTCGCCCGCCCATGCGCCAACGGTCAACGCGGGATCAAAATCGCCATGCGTGAACAACTCGAGGGCTGCAAACACCTGTGGCTGGAACAATTCGGGGCGACGACAATCATGGCTCAGGGTCATCAACGCATTGAGCGTGTTAAAGTTGCCCTGCACCTGACCATAGTCGGTTTCCAACGCCCAAAACGCCAAAAGCACGCCGCGCGACACCCCGTAGTCGCGTTCAACCCGATCAAACACGGAGGCGTATTTTCCGCCATAGTGCCGACCGTTGTCCATGCGGTTCTGGCTAATCACCGCCCGCGAAAAATCGACAAAGGATTTCTTGAACACGCCTTGTGCACGGTCGGCCTTGATCACGGCGGGGCTGTATTGCGCTGATGTAAAAAACGCATCCACGGTGGATGCATCATGCCCTTGGGCTACGGCTTCGGCTTTCATGCCTTGCACGAAAGATGCGAAATCTCCACCGCACGCGATGTTGGCATGGGCGGGTTGGATCAGTGTCAGGCCGAGGAGGGCCGCAAGTGCAAAATGGCGCATATAAAACTCTTTGATTGTAAATGTGGTGAGAGCCTACGGGGGGAGGCCGCGCTAGGCAAATGCAAGAGCGATCACAATCGCGAGGGTGACCCCCCATGCGCGCCAAAGCATGCGGCACGCGGTATCGATATCTGCGGCGCTCGCATCACGGCGGCCCTCTGAGTTGACCCATGGAAATGACGTCATCGTGCCCTCATACGAGCGCGGCCCAGACAAAGAAACGCCAAGGGCGCGTGACATTGCGGCCTCCGGCCATCCTGCATTGGGTGAGCGGTGTAGCTTTGCATCGCGGACAATGCCGCCCAAATCAATGCGTCCGCCTGCAATTGCGATCAACAGCGCGGATATGCGCGCGGGCACCCAATTGAGCACATCGTCCAATCGTGCCGCAGCTTTGCCAAAGACCTCGTATTTATCGGTGCGGTAGCCGATCATACTGTCGGCGGTGTTCACCACTTTGTAGATCAAAATACCTGGCAAGCCGCCAATCAAAAACCAAAATGCGGGTGCGATAATCCCATCTGAAAAATTCTCGGCCCCTGACTCAATGGCGGCGCGCGCAATTGCGGGGGCGTCCATGTCGGCGGTATCACGTCCAACGATTTGCGCCACGGCAAACCTTCCCGCCGCAACAGTATCGCCAAGCCCCACCGCCACCGCCCGCACATGATCGACAAGCGAGCGTTGCGCCAACAAGATCGCACCAAGGATAATTTCGACAAAGGGGATATGGGACAGCACCCAGCCCAAGCCGCCCATCATCAGAACCAACCCAACAACAAGTAGACCACCCGCAATAAGGCGCGCGGAGCCACGGTTCATGCGGCGATCGCCCGCGGATATCATGCGACCCATCAAGACGGCGGGATGGGGGAGGCGCGACCAGAGCCATTTTGGTTCGCCCAAAAGTGCGTCGATCACCATCGCAAGAGCCAATGCCAAAGCTGTCGTCAAAGGGCCGCCTCCAATTGATCCCATCCATCAGGTGCGGGTAGACCGATGCGAATCCAACGCTCTGAATACGGGAATATCCGCGACCAGACGCGCCCCTGTGCGAGGCGTGTTTGCCACGCGCGCGCATCGTCCACCTCATACAGGCGAAACAACGTGGTCCCACCGACAAGCGTGGCCCCTTTGGCGCTAAATAGTCCATCCATCCGCGCGGCGTCTTGCGCCAAACGCGCGCGTGTCGCCTCGGTCCACGCGGCATCCATGAGCGCGGTACGACCGATTGACAGCGCAGGACCAGATACGGCCCACGGCCCGACCAAGGACGCGAGACGATCAATCAAATCAGGGGCGCCAATCGCAAACCCCAATCGCAACCCCGCAAGGCCCCAGAACTTGCCAAAGCTTTTGAGCACAATGGTATCGTCGCGGCGTGTTCGCGCAATATGGCTTTGCTCAGGTGCGATATCGCAAAAGCTTTCGTCAATAATCGTGAACGGCGCGGTGAACGCGTCCGCATCCCAGACGCGCCCGTCTGGATTATTGGGATGAACGACGACTTGAACCGTGACGCCTTTCTCGGGGGCGTGCGTCACAACATCCCAACCATGCGTATCGAACGCGCCCGCGTGTTCATTATAAGTCGGGGTCTCAATGGCTGCGCGACCTTTGGGCCACAACGCTGGCAGGCGCGCAATCAGGCTTGATGCTCCGGGGGAGGCCAGTATCGCGGCCTCGTGCGGGACATCCCAAAACGCTCGTGCAGCCTGTATCAATCCGTCTTGTGCCGCCGCATCAGGAAGGGCGGCCCACGCATTCGGGGCGATATCCCCAATGGGATAAGGCACAGGATTTATGCCTGTGGACAGGTCAATCCAGTCCGATTTTTCGCCACCATGCCGCGCCACGGCGGCGTCTAGACCTCCCCCGTGATCGCGGTGTTTGCTCATGTGTCGCTCTCGGTCGGCAGTGGCAGGTGGCGCGACACGAAATGTCCCTTTACCCCTTGTGGCCACGTGCGAAACGGAACTTGTCCCGTGGGGGATGCGGCGTGCAGTGCGGCGTATTCGACGATTGCGGCGGCGTCCTCAGCCGTGCCATCAAACTTGCCCAAGCTATAGCCCATCTTGGCCGTGCCCGTCTCATCCTCACCTTGGACGATGATGTTGCAAGCGCGCTCACACCCCATCGTACAGGCCACGCGGCGGGTTTTGACCCCCGCCGCGCCAGCGCGTGTTTCAATCTCGGCGGCGAGCAATTCGCCGTCCGTGTGCTCCATGCCTCGCGCGGCCCAATCGTCGCGCTTACAGGTTTCGCAAATTGTGATCCATGTTGTCATGGAGACGTGTTTTGCCCTGTGCGCGCCCGAGTGCAAGTTAAATATTGCCGCGCCCGTGCGGCGCATCAAAGTCGATGTGCGGTGTGATCGGCACGATACGGTTGGGGTTAATCGTATCGTGGCTGTAGTGATAGTGACGCACAAAATGTTCGATGTGCACCGTCTCTTTCACGCCCTCAACCTGATACAACTCGCGCAGATAGCCCCATATGTTTGGGTAGTCTACGATCCGTTTCAGGTTACATTTGAAATGACCGTGATACACTTTGTCGAACCGGATGAGCGTGGTGAACAGGCGCCAATCGGCTTCTGTGATGTGATCGCCCGCCACATAGCGCGATTGGCCAAGCAATCCGTCGATCCAATCAAGGCTTTCGAACAGCGGCGCGATGGCCTCGTTATAGGCGGACTGTGATGTGGCAAACCCCGCCAGATACACGCCGTTATTGATTGTGCTATAAACCCGCGCGTTGATCTCATCGATGCGCGGGCGCAGCGCGTCAGGGTAGAAATCCAACGTGTTGCCTGTGATGTGGTCAAAGGCCGAATTGAACATGCGGATGATTTCAGCACTTTCGTTCGATACAATCGTATTGCGTTTTTTGTCCCACAAAATTGGTACAGTCACGCGTCCCGACACCTCGGGGTCTGCCTTTGTGTAGACCTCACGCAAGTAATCGAACCCGAATAGATCGTCGCCTGTCGCTCCCTCAAAGTCGCGCGAAAACGTCCATCCATCGCTAAGCATGTCTGGATGCACAGCGCTCACGCTGATCAGGCCGTTCAACCCTTTAAGTGCACGAAAGACCAAGGTGCGGTGCGCCCATGGGCAGGCATGCGATACGTAGAGATGGTAACGCCCTGCTTCGGCTTCAAATCCACCGACCCCTGATGGACCCGCCGCGCCATCGGGCGTGATCCAGTTGCGAAACCCCGCCGTGGTGCGCTCGAACCGACCGCCAGAGCTTTTGGTGTCATACCAACCATCGTTCCATGTGCCGTCTTGTAAATAACCCATCTGCATTCCTTTCGCGTTTCGTTAGACTTAAGGCAGGCAGGTATGCGCGCAAACAGGTGTGAGAGCGCAAGAAGGGTGCGAATGCGCACAAAGTGCCGCAGGGCCGCGCAGTAATGTTATCGCTAAAGCGTTTGAGAATCCCCGCGCCCATCCCTATACAGAGCATGACGACGCCCCCGTTCGGGGGGCCAGAGAGGTTGGCTGACCGTAGATTGACCCAATTCGGGGATCTCATGCAGCATCGTCAAAGGAACGGACTTAACGCTGTTCCTAGCCTCCTTGAGTGCAACGCCCCGATCATCGGGGCAAACAACAAGGACTAGATATGACCCGCGTTCTCGCGTTCTTCTTTGCTCTTTTCGCATCCCCCACATTTGCCCATGTCGGTCACATCACCGACGTGGCAGGACATGATCATTGGGTCGCGGGCATTGCCCTTGGCATCGCGGTCGGTGTTGCGGCATGGGGTGCCATAAAAGGAGCTAAAGAGGACAAGGCGCAAGCCGAGGACGCATCCGAGACAGATGGTCATATCGACGCCGAGCCGCAGGAGGCTTGAAGCTATTATGAAAACCGGAGTTATGATCTGCGGCCACGGGTCACGCAGCCAAGCCGCCGTGGACGAATTTGCCGTTCTGGCCGAAAAACTGCCCGCGCTGTTGCCCGACGATTGGATGGTCGATTACGGCTATCTGGAGTTCGCGAACCCCGTGATCCGTGACGGCCTTGACCGTTTGCGTGAGGCGGGGTGTGACCGCATCCTCGCCGTTCCGGGCATGTTGTTCGCCGCGATGCATTCCAAAAACGATATCCCCACCGTGCTCAACACCTACGCCGCCACACATGGCATTGACGTGTCTTATGGCCGCGAGTTGGGCGTGGACCCCAAAATGATCGCCGCCGCAGGTGCACGCGTGCGCGCCGCCGTCGATGCGGCCAACGCCGAACACGGCGACTTGCCACTGCACGAAACGGCCTTGGTCGTGATCGGGCGCGGCGCATCTGATCCTGATGCCAACGGCAACGTGTCCAAAATCGCACGGATGTTGTGGGAGGGCATGGGCTTTGGTTGGTGTGAGGTCGGCTATTCCGGCGTCACCTTCCCGCTCGTGGAACCCGCGCTGCAACATGTCGCAAAATTGGGCTACAAACGCGTCATCGTGTTTCCGTACTTTCTGTTCACCGGCATTCTGATCGACCGTATTTACGGCTTCACCGATCAAGTGGCCGCCGCCCATCCCGACATTCAATTCGTCAAAGCGGGCTATCTCAACGACCACCCCAAAGTGCTCGAAACCTTTGCGGAGCGTATCATCGAGCAAACCGGCCCCGTGCCTGTGCCGAACTGTGGCATCTGCCCGTTTCGTACCCAAAAACTCGCCACCGAGGACGGGACAAAAATCGCCGCCGAAGATCGCGCGGCGGCCCATCCCGCCCTCGCCGCGGCTCCACCCCCCACATGCGTGTTGTGCAAATACCGCGTCGAAGTGCTCGGTTTTGAGGGCGAAGTCGGCGCAATCCAAGAAAGCCACCACCACCACGTCGAGGGCCAAGGCGCATCGGCTCCGGGATCCAACGTGGCCGATTGCACCCTGTGTGATACCTTTTGTACGGGTGTGTGCCGTCTCGTAAAAGCGGATCACGATCATGATCATCACCACGGCCATTCACACAGCCACGACCACGCACATGATCACGGCCATCACCACCATGACCACGATCATGCGCACCCCGTCTACCCGCACGCCAAACACCCCCACGGTCCCGAAAGCGCCCGTAAGGCAAAGGGATAAACCGTGCGCCCTTATGTGAAAGACCCCGCCGCGATCTACGCCGCGAGCTTTGAAACCGTGCGCAAAGAGGCCCGTTTGGACCGCTTTGACGCAGGGATGGAACGGCTTGCCATTCGCCTGATCCATGCCTGCGGCATGGTCGAGGTGGCCGACCGTCTGGCGTTCTCGCGCGATGCCTACGCGGCGGGTCACGCGGCCCTCGCGGGCGGCGCGCCGATTCTTTGCGATTGCGAAATGGTCGGCGCGGGCATCATCCGCCGCTACCTACCCGCAGACAACGAGGTGATCGTCACCCTCAACGATCCACGCACGCCCGATCACGCCAAATCCATCGGCAATACCCGCTCGGCCGCTGCCGTTGAGTTTTGGGCCGACCATCTCGCGGGTGCTGTCGTGGCCATTGGCAATGCGCCCACCGCGCTGTTTCACCTGTTGGAACTCATCGACCAAGGTGCGCCAAAACCCGCGCTGATCCTCGGATTTCCTGTGGGCTTTGTCGGTGCTGCCGAAAGCAAAGCCGAACTGGCCGCCAACCCGCGCGGCTGTGAGTTCGTCGCCCTGCGCGGTCGCCGTGGCGGCTCCGCCATTGCCTCGGCGGCGGTGAACGCCCTTGCGGTTGGCCTACCCGAGATCGGCGAAAGCACATGAGCGTCTGGCTGCACGTGATCGGCATCGGCGACAACGGATTGGACAGCCTGTCGCCCGCGACACGCTCCATCCTTGAGAGCGCCGAAGTGATCTTTGGCGCGGACCGTCACCACGATTTGACTGCCCATTTGACTGCCGAGCGCCGGGCATGGCCCTCGCCCTTTGACGCGCTTATCTCTGACCTCAAATCGCTCAAAGGTAAGCGTGTGGTCGTCCTCGCAACGGGGGATCCGCTTTGGTATTCCGTGGGGGCGCGCATCGCTCGCGACATCGACCCGTCCGAAATCCTGTTCCACCCGCAACTCTCTGCCTTCCAACTCGCTGCCGCGCGGATGGGGTGGAGCCTTGCCGATTGCGAAACGCTGACCATCCACGGGCGCCCCACGGAACAGATCATCCCGTTTCTCGCGCCGTATCAATCCCTGCTGATCCTGACCAAAGACGCCACCAGTCCCGCACAGGTCGCACGGATATTACGTGAGCGTGGCTATGGCGCATCACGCCTGACGGCTCTGGCGCATATGAACGGCGCGAATGAGACGCGCCTCGATGGCACGGCCGCCGATTGGTCCCATGACGTGCCTGATTTTCACACCCTCGCGGTCGCCTGCATCGCGGACAATGGCGTGGCGGTCTTGCCGCGCACGGGCCTGCCCGATAGCGCCTTTGCCTCCGATGGCACGATGACGAAACAAGAGGTCCGCGCGGTGACCCTCGCCAAACTGGCCCCCGCACGCGGGGCGCTGTTATGGGATATCGGCTGTGGCTCGGGGTCTGTCGCAATCGAATGGATGCGCGCCGCCCGCGATGCCCGCGCCATCGGGATCGAGACCCGCGCCGACCGCCGCGCCTTTGCTGCCGAAAATGCCGTCACGCTTGGCGCACCCGCACTCAACCTGATCGATGGCACCGCACCCGAGGCCCTCGCAAACCTACCCGCGCCAGACGCGGTGTTCATCGGCGGCGGATTGACGCCCGAGGTGTTCGCGGTCGCATGGTCAACCCTCAAACCACACGGGCGGTTGGTGGCCAACACTGTCACGCTTGAGGGCGAGGCAGTGCTGTTGGCTCTGCGCGCGCAATTCGGAGGAACCCTATCGCGCATCGCCGTTGAGCGCGCCGTTCCCGTAGGTCGCCTGACGGGGTGGAAGCCGTCGATGACAGTCACCCAATGGAGCCTAAGCAAATGAGCGGAACACTCTACGGTATCGGCCTTGGCCCGGGGGATCCCGAGCTGATGACCCTCAAAGCCGCGCGTCTCATCGCGGGCGCGGATGTCATTGCTTACCCGACCCTCGCGGGCGGAACATCCTTTGCCCGCGCCATCGCGGCGGATCACATCACAGCGGGCACCACGGAGATCGTGATGGACGTCCCGATGACGGTGGATCGCGCCCCCGCCCAAGCCGCCTATGACACGGGCGCGACCGCAATCCGTGCCGAACTTGACGCGGGCCGCGATGTGGTTGTGTTGTGCGAGGGTGATCCGTTTTTCTACGGCTCCTTCATGTATCTCTTTGCCCGTCTCAAATCCGACTACGCCGTTGAGGTCGTTCCGGGCGTCACGTCTGTGACCACCTGCGCCGCCGCGGCAGGACTGCCAATGGCGGCCCGCAACGAGGTCGTGACCATTATTCCCGCGCCGCAACTCGTGGCCCAAGGCGCGCTCGTGCCCGACGAAAGTCCGACGAAAGTCCGACAGGAGGCCGACACCCTTGTGATCATGAAATTGGGCCGCCATTTCGACGCGGTGCGCACCATGATTTCGGACGCGGGCCTGACCGAGAAAGCCGTCTATATCGAACGCGCCTCCACGCCTGACGAGGTGGTTTTACCGCTCGCCGAGGCCCCCGCAAAAGCACCGTATTTTTCAATGATCCTAATCGTGAAAGGGGCCGACCCGTGGCTCTAACTCCTGTCGTCATCGCCCTCAACGCTTCGGGCGAAAAAACTGCCGCCCGCATTGCTGTCGCCTTGGGTGCACAGCTTCATGGCCGCGAAGGTCGCACCAGTGCAAAGGTCACGTTTTCCAATGCCTTAGACCACGTGCGTGACCTGTTTGCGGCGGGCATTCCGGTAATCGGCGTCTGTGCCAGTGGCATCCTCATCCGCGCCGTGGCCCCCCTGCTCAATGATAAGCGATCCGAGCCGCCCGTGCTGTCCGTGGCCGACGATGGCTCGGTAGTGATCCCGTTGCTTGGCGGACACCGTGGGGCCAACCGTTTGGCCAAAGAAATAGCAGAGGTTTTGGGGACCAAAGCGGCGCTGACCACGGCGGGTGATATCGCGCTTGGCGTGGCGCTCGATGTGCCGCCTTTGGGCTACCGCCTTGCCAATCCTGAGGACGCTAAAGACGCGATGGCCAACTTGCTGTCAGGCAGTGGTATCTCCTTGTCGGGGAACAATATTTTCGACCTTGACGACACGGGTGGCGATGTCGAATTGACCGTCACAGATGCGCCTACGGAGGGTAGCGGAGCGCGGCTTGTCTACCACCCGCAGCGCTACGCGCTTGGCGTGGGATGTGCGCGCAATGCCGACCCTGAGGAGCTATGGCAAAACGTCTCTGCGATGCTTGCGGATGCGGGGATTGCGGCGGGAGCGATTGCGTCTGTGAACACGATTGATCTCAAGGCGGACGAACCCGCGATGAATGTGCTAGCGAGACGTTTCGGTGTACCGCTGCGCCTGTTCACAGCTGCCGAATTGGAAGCCCAAGCGGACCGTTTGGCCAACCCGTCTGACGTTGTTTTTGCTGAAGTCGGATGCCACGGCGTGGCCGAAGGCGCTGCACTGGCGGCGGGCGGTGAACTGATCGCCGCAAAACAAAAAACGGCCAACACAACCTGCGCATTAACCAAAGCAGACGCGCCTATCACCGACCTCAACGGCCGCCCCCGTGGGCGCTTGTCGGTTGTTGGCATCGGTCCGGGTCAGGCCGCATGGCGCACGCCGGAAGTCTCCAAACTCGTGGCTGAGGCCGAAGAGCTTGTAGGCTACAGCCTCTACCTTGACCTGCTTGGGCCCTTGGCGATTGGCAAAACGCGCTCCGATTTCCCGCTTGGCGGCGAAGAGGACCGTTGCCGCTATGCCCTTGAACAAGCAGCAAAAGGTAAGAATGTTGCCCTCGTGTGTTCGGGCGATGCGGGCATTTACGCCATGGCCGCACTTGTGTTTGAATTGCTCGATCGCGGCCCCGAGGCACAGGGCGTGTCGGATGCGGCGCGGCGTTCAGAGATCGTTTGTTCCCCCGGTGTTTCGGCGCTTCAGGGCGCTGCGGCCCGCGCGGGTGCGCCGCTTGGCCATGATTTCTGCGCCATATCGCTGTCGGATTTGCTGACGCCACGGGCCGACATTGTGCGCCGTCTCAAGGCCGCCGCTGAGGGCGATTTCGTCATCGCATTCTACAACCCCGTGTCCCGAACGCGCCGCACGCTTTTGGCCGAGGCGCGTGAGATTTTGTTGCAACATCGCCCCGCCGACACGCCCGTGATGCTTGCCTCGAACCTTGGTCGCCCGACCGAGAATGTGCGCTATCGCCGCCTTGATGAGTTGGAGGTCGACGAGGTGGATATGCTCACCGTTGTGCTGATCGGCTCGTCCAATTCGCGCCTTGCCCAGCTTGGTGAAGGTCCGCGCATGTACACACCGCGCGGCTATTCACGCCGCATCGACGGCGATCTCGAAAACGTTGGCAACCGCCACCTTGATGACAAGGACGCGTCATGACTGTTTATTTTATCGGGGCTGGCCCCGGCGATCCCGAACTGTTGACCAAAAAGGCCGAGCGTCTGATCGGTGAATGCCCTGTGTGCCTGTACGCAGGATCGCTTGTCCCCGCCGAAGTTGTCGCCTGTGCGCCCGAGGGGGCAAAGGTCATGGACACTGCGTCTATGACATTGGACGACACCCACGCCGAGATCAAAGCGGCCCACGATAAAGGCCAGAATGTCGCGCGGGTGCATAGTGGCGATCCGTCTTTGTACGGTGCAATCGCCGAGCAAATCCGGCGTCTACGCGCGGACGGGATCGACTATGAGATTATCCCCGGAGTGCCGGCATATGCCGCCGCTGCCGCCGCATTAGGTCAGGAATTGACCATCCCCGAAATTGCGCAATCCATCGTGCTCACCCGCGTGTCGATGAAATCCACGTCGATGCCGCAGGGCGAGACATTGGAAAACTTTGCCCGTACCGGCGCGACACTGGCCATTCACCTCGGTGTGCGAAACCTGCGCGAAATTGAACGACAACTTGCGCCGCATTATGGCGCGGATTGTCCTGTCGCGGTGGCCTACCGTGTTGGGTGGCCCGACCAGATGCTGATCCGTGGCACATTGGCCGATATTCGCGAGAAAGTGCGCGACCAAAAAATTACACGCACGGCGTTGATTCTCGTTGGTCCGGCTCTTGGCGAAGTCGCTGATTTTAAGGATAGCGCGCTATACGACCCTGATATGCCCCATGTTTTACGCCCGAAAGTGCGGCAATAGGGTGACTGTCGCTGCGTTAACCTGTGGAATGTCCGCTTGGTTAACTTGACCGTTACAAAGATAGGTCCATCCTTTGACGTAACACACAAGGGAGACGCGCCGATGTCCGAGTATTTGTCCAAAGAAGTCCGCGAAGGTTTGGAACTTGCCCGCAAGGCTGGTCTGAAAAAGCGGTCGCGTCTACGGGTGCGTGCGGGTGACGCCAGCTACCCTGTGTTGCGGATGTGGGATACCGGATTTGCATTGGACAGCGATGATACCGCGCATTTGCGCGGATTGGTCGACGTCTTTGACGGGACAAAGCATCTTTATCAGGCGTTGATCGTCGCAAGCCAATTTGAAGACAACGAAGTTCAATTCGAGTTCAAACGCTCCACGGCCGCCGCTGACAAAGCACCACTTGATTACGATCGGCCCGATGACGCGCCGATCGCATTGTTGCCGCGCTAGGCTACTGCAAATCGCTGAACGCATCGGTGAGGCGGTCGCAGGCCTCTTTGACGACACTGCGCGGCGTGGCGAGGTTGAAACGGAGATAACCGCCACCGCCCGCGCCAAATGTTGGTCCGTGATTGGGCGCGATATGCGCGGTCTTTTGTACGCGGTCCGTGAATTCCTTGCGTGACATGCCCGTGTTTGAGAAATCGACCCACGCGAGATACGTGGCCTCAAGAGGCATCGATGTGACGCCCGCAATTGCGTTGATCGCCTCATCAAACAGCATGCGATTTTCGTCGATGTAGGCGACTAAGTCATCGACCCATTGCGCGCCCTCGGGTGAGTAAGCCGCCGTTGCCATGCTTAGCCCGAACGAGTTGGCCGAAATGCCCAATCCCATCATCCGTGATGCAAACCGTGCCCGTAACTTGGGGTCTTCGATGATGACATTTCCCGAATGGGTGCCGGCAATGTTAAAGGTCTTTGTTGTCGCCGTCATCATGATCAGTCGGTCAGTGATATCGCGAAACTGCGCCATTGGCGTATGGGTGTGTCCCGAAAAGACGAGGTCATGGTGGATTTCGTCGGACACCAGTATGAGATCGTGACGCTTGCAGAAATTCGCAACACCTTGCAACTCGTCACGCGTCCAGACCCGACCACCGGGGTTATGGGGCGAGCACAGAATGAACATGGTTTCCGTACCTGTCATCTGGGCATCCCACGCGTCGAAATCCATCTCGTAACGGCCATCGGTGAGCGCCAGTTCGCATTCCACCACCGCACGTCCCGCCGCTTTTATTGTACGGGCAAAGGCGTGGTAGACGGGGGTTGTCAGGACGATACCGTCCCCCTCTTTTGTGAACGCGTCAAGGCACATCCCCGTTCCATTCACCAAGCCGTGGGTGGTGAAAATCCAGTCGGAATCAATGGTCCATCCGTGGCGGTTTTGCATCCACCACTGAATGGCTGATTTGTAGTCGCTTTCGTCACCAAAGTAGCCGTAGACGCCATGCGCGGCCATGTCCTCGACTGCCTTTTGAACGCAGGCGGGCGGGCGAAAATCCATATCGGCGACCCACATCGCAATCCCGTCAGACGCGGGGACGCCATAGAGTGCTTCCATGCTGTCCCATTTTGCACAGTGCGTTCCGTGGCGGTCGATGACATCGTCGAATAGCGGATTGGTCATGGCGTTTCCTTATTTGGGTTTTCACCACGTTAGTGCGCATTCCCCCACAGAGAAAACCACAATTTTTGAATTGGGCTATTGCGTCACGTGATCACGCGTAGTTGCGAAATCGTAGCGCATTGACTACATGCACAGACATGACATTAAAGCCCATCCTGATACACCCCGACCCGCGCCTTAAAAAAGCATGTGATCCCGTGACCGAGTTCGACAAAGCGCTGGCCGCTTTGGCCAATGACATGCTTGAGACGATGTATGACGCGCCGGGCATCGGGTTGGCGGCTCCCCAGATCGGGGTGATGAACCGCGTGATGGTGATGGATTGCGTCAAAGAAGAGGGTGGCACGCCTGCGCCCATGACGTTGGTAAATCCGCACGTTGTTTGGGAAAGCGAAGAGCGCAATGTGTACGAAGAGGGTTGTTTGTCGATCCCGGGTCAGTACGCCGATGTCGAGCGCCCGAAAATGGTGCGCGTGACGTGGCAGGACATTGAGGGCAAAGCCCACGAACAAGAGTTCGATGAACTTTGGGCGACCTGTGTGCAACACGAGATCGATCACCTCAACGGCACGCTATTCATTGACTATCTGAAGCCGATGAAGCGCCAGATGATCACGCGCAAAATGCAAAAACTCAAACGCGAGCAAATGCGCGAATGACCCTCAGTATCCGCACGCATGGGATCATTCTCGGAACCGAGAATTATGAGGCCTGTGTAGCGTTTTATCGTGACGTGATCGGATTGCCCGTTTGGTACGATAAGGGGCATTTGGTGTGCCTGCGATTCGGAGACGGGTATCTGATGATTGAGTCCGGTGGTGTGGCGCGCAACGGGCGTAAGGCCCAGAGCGAAAACCCTACCATGCTTCGGTTCAATGTTACGGACGTCGATCAGGCTGCCGAAGCTTTGATTGCCAAGGGTGTTACGGTGGACGTGACCCGATTTGACTGGGGCACCGTCGGCACATTCGTGGACCCAGATGGCAATGCCTGCGAGCTAAAAGACGCAGATGACCCCTATTTCCAAAGGTGACAACAATGGCGGCCCGACCTTTTATTCCCTATCCTGACAAGCGCCTGAAAACGGTTGTGCCACCGGTAGAGGTGATCACTGATGAGGTTCGCGTCATCTGGGACGACATGGTGGAAACGATGGACGCCATGCCCGGTTACGGGCTTGCCGCGCCGCAGATCGGCGTGATGATGCAATTGGCCGTTGTGGATTGTTCCAACGAACGCGGCAAGGCTGTACGCATGGCCAATCCGCGTATTTTGCACGCCTCCGCGCAACCGCGTGAGCACGAGGAAGCCTCCCCGAACCTGCCTACGATGTCCGCCGTTATTTCGCGTCCGCGTGCTGTCACGGTCACGTTTATGAACGCACAAGGCGCGCAAGAAGAGCGTGACTTTGTCGGGCTCTGGGCCACCTCGGTGCAGCACCAGATCGACCACCTCAACGGGAAAATGTATTTCGACAACCTTAAGCCTGTGAAACGTCAGATGTTCCTCAAAAAGGCCAAAAAGCTTGGGGTGATCAAATGAGACTGATCTTTATGGGCTCGCCCGAGTTTTCCGTTCCTGTGTTGGATGCTTTGGTCGCGGCGGGCCATGAGATCGCTTGTGTCTATTGCCAACCGCCCCGTCCCGCAGGACGCGGCAAAAAGGACCGACCTACGCCTGTACAGGCCCGTGCCGATGAGCTTGGTCTACCCGTCCGTTATCCGTTGAACTTCAAAGATGCGGCAGATGTTGCGGCCTTTGCGGCGCTCGACGCGGATGTGGCGGTTGTGGTGGCCTACGGGTTGATTTTGCCACAAGCGTTACTTGATGCGCCCACACATGGATGTCTCAATATTCATGCGTCATTGTTGCCACGCTGGCGGGGGGCTGCGCCGATCCACCGCGCGGTGATCGAGGGCGATGCAGCCACAGGAGTGTGCATTATGCAGATGGAGGCGGGCCTTGATACGGGGCCTGTATTGTTGCGCCAAGAGACTGAGATTGCAGCTGACGACACCACGGCGACCTTGCACGACCGCCTGTCGGATATGGGCGCGGATGCCATCGTTACGGCGCTTGATACGCTGCGGCTTTTGACGCCTGAGGTTCAGGCAGAGGCGGGCGTGACCTACGCCAAAAAGATCGACAAGGCTGAGGCAAAGATTGATTGGTCGCGCCCCGCCGCCGAGATCGACCGCCAAATCCGAGGCCTCACGCCGTTTCCTGGTGCGTGGGCGGATCTGAACGGCGAGCGGATCAAATTCCACATGTCGCGTGTCGTGGATGCCAGCGGTGCGCAGGGCGAGGTCGTTGACGGCTTTACCATTGCGTGCGGCAAAGATGCCGTTGAGATCACAACTGCGCAACGCGAAGGCAAACGGGCTATGCCTGTGGGCGAAATTCTGAAAGGGTTGCACATGCCCAAGGGCACCCAGTTCACGTAAAGGATCGCATATGTTTCCCGTCATGATAGGCACGGTGGTGATCGCCGGTATCGTTGGATACGCCTCCGAGAAAACCGGTTTCACCCACAATGGTTACGTTCAATCTATTATCATTTGTGTTGGGGGTGCCTTTCTCGCCTACTTCATCAAGTTGATGTTCGGTGTTGGCTTGCGTCCGGCGGGTTTGAACGCGATCGTATCGTCGCTTGGTGCGCTTATTATTGTCCCGACCCATTGGCGTAGGAGGTAACCCATGCCCATTTTGTTGCTTGTGATTGTTGGTGCTGCTGCCGGATTTATTGCCACGCGGCTTTTAGATCTACGATCATCAGTTCCCGTGACAATCGCTATTGGCATTGCAGGGGCGCTATTCGGGACGCTTATTTTGCGCCTTATCGGCGCGTTGTTCGGCATGGCTGCGGGGTTTGTCGGTGCGATCCTTGGGGCGATGGCGTTGATCTGGATCTGGAAGAAACTGTTGGACCGCTGCTAAATGTTTGCGATTTTGGCGATCCCGCGTTTGGCCCTACGCATCGTGGTGGGCACTTGTATTTGGCTGATGTTTCGTCCTGGCGGATGGGCCGTCGCCTGTGTTGTCGCTCTGCTTGCAACCGAGTACTACGCCGACTTTTTCTAACGCCTTAGGCGCGTGGCGGCCGCGATTTATAGACCGGCAACGACCATCCGAATTTGAGACTGCCCGCGCGTAGGACGAATGTCGTGGCGGCACACGCGGCCGTAATGGCCAATGGTGAGGGTGTGATAAACGACGCTATGACAGCAGCAAATGCACCGGCAAATGCCGCAGAGGCGTAAAGTTCACCTTGCTTGAGAACAAGTGGTACTTCGTTGCACACAACATCGCGCATCAGGCCGCCAAAGCAACCCGTGGCGATACCCATGATAATGACGACTTGCGGTAGCTGGTCCAATTCCATCGCCACACCCGTTCCCGCAGATACCGCTACAGCAAGCGCCACAGCATCGAGCCACATCAACGCTTTGAGGCGGCTTTCAAACAGGTGAGCTGCGAAAAAAACCACAAAGGCGGCGAGCACAGCAAAGAAGATGTAGTTCGTATTCTCAACCCAAAACACAGCATCGCGTTTGAGCAAAAGGTCGCGCATTGTCCCGCCGCCAACAGCCGTCAAGGATGCGACAAAAGCAAAGCCCACAATGTCGAGTTGCGCGCGTGACGCCGCCAGTGCACCTGTGATGGCAAATACGACAACCGCCGCATAATCGAGAGCTTCAATGAGGGTCATTTGCCTGCCTTTTTAAAAGGAGCCATGCCCGCACGTGCCAGCTCGTCGGCGTGTTCATTCTCGGCGTGACCTGCGTGGCCCTTGATCCATTTCCACGTCACGGTATGGGTTTCTTGCGCTGCTTCGATGCGCTGCCACAGGTCCACGTTCTTGACGGGTTTTTTGTTCGCGGTTTTCCAACCGTTGCGTTTCCATCCGTGGATCCACCCCGTCACACCGTTTTTGACATAGGCGCTATCGGTGGTGATGGTGATGTCGGTGGGGCGCGTCAGGGTTTCAAGGGCGTTGATCGCGGCCAAAAGTTCCATGCGGTTGTTGGTCGTGTCGGCCTCGCCACCTTTGAGTTCGCGTTCCTTGACGACCTCGGAACCGTTCATCGCGCGCATCAAAACACCCCATCCCCCGGGGCCGGGATTTCCGGAGCAAGCACCATCTGTCCATGCGTGAATTTCGGGCATCTTGATCTTTCTATTGGTTATGCGTTGGTCCAGCCGAGGCCAAGGCAAGTGACGACAGCCGCTGTTACAGGCAGGCGCAGGCGCATCCACCACACGGGTGCGAGCCCCTCGCGTTTGAACCAGAAATCGAAGGCAAGCAAGCCGATGAATCCTAGGATCATAGCCATCAGGGCGCCGCCATGGGATGGGCGGTCAAACAAAAATGGGCCGACTGTGAACAACGCATAGAGCGCCGGTATAACGGCCAGCACATAGTGATGCGGCTGAGCACGCTCGGACTTTGCGGCAAAGGCCCACAGGCACCCCGCCATATAGTTGAGGATGATTAGCCCATAGATCAGCAGAAGCTCAAGGCCATTGGAGGTGCTAAACACAAGGTAGCTGCCCACCTCGCGCGCGGCGTCATTCGATCCGGAAAACGACAAAAGCGCACCCCATGCAAAGGGAAGCACACCCAGACCAGTTAACAACGCTGCCTGTCTTGGAACGTATGTACTCATGCGGGCTCTCGTAACACGCGCGGCACTTTGAATTCGATGTTCTCTTGGGCGGTTTCGACCAGTTCGACGGTGACGTCAAACCGCGCTTTGAACGCGTCGATCACCTCGTTGACGAGGACTTCGGGGGCGGAGGCACCCGCCGAAATGCCAACGTTTGAGATCCCGTCAAGAGCACGCCAATCAATATCCGTGGCGCGTTGCACCAACTGGCTGTAGCTGCACCCGTTAGCGCGGCCGACCTCGACCAGACGTTGCGAGTTCGACGAGTTCGGCGCACCAATGACCAAGAGCGCCTCAATATTTGACGCAATGGCTTTCACCGCGGCTTGGCGGTTTGTGGTGGCGTAACAGATATCTTCTTTATGGGGGCCGACAATGTCGGGAAAGCGCGCGCGTAAGGCGGAGATCACGTCCACCGTGTCATCTACCGACAAAGTGGTTTGGGTGATGAACGCCAGTTTATGTGCGTCACGCACCTCAAGACCGGCAACGTCCTCGGGGGTTTCGACAAGGAGCACTTCGCCATCTGGCAGTTGACCCATTGTGCCGATGGTTTCGGGGTGCCCCGCGTGGCCGATCATGACCATTTGCAAGCCGTCCGCATGGTGGCGCTCTGCCTCAATATGGACTTTGGACACCAACGGACAGGTGGCGTCGACATAGATCATTTCGCGCTTTGCTGCCTCGGCGGGCACCGCTTTGGGGACGCCATGCGCAGAGAAAATGACGGGTCGATCATTGGGGCATTCGTCCAGTTCCTCGACGAAAATGGCGCCTTTGTCTTTGAGGCTGTCGACCACGAATTTGTTGTGGACGATCTCGTGGCGCACATAGACGGGTGGCCCCCATTTTTCGATCGCCATTTCGACGATCTTGATCGCGCGGTCAACGCCGGCGCAAAACCCGCGCGGGGCGGCGAGATAGAGGGTGAGAGGGGATTGTGTCATGCTGTGCGCTCCTTGGCCCTAGAGGTATTGGCTTGAGCGCGGCTTGGCAATGCCTGCGCCACTCGTTCCGGCGGAAATGAAAACGCCCCCGACGATGCGGAGGCGTTATGTGAACCGTGGCGTTGGCCGCTGTTTAGTCGTTCGTATTGGTGTCGGCCTCGCGCGGTTCGCGCATCGGGCGGCCAATTACGTCACGCAAATCATCCAGCTCAATGAAGTTATCCGCCTGACGGCGCAATTCATCGGCAATCATCGGCGGTTGGCTACGGATCGTGGAGACGACAGAGACGCGCACGCCTTGGCGTTGCAAGCTCTCAACAAGCGGACGAAAATCGCCATCGCCCGAAAAGATCACAATATGGTCAATACGGGGCGCAAGCTCCATGGCATCAACAGCCAGTTCGATATCCATATTGCCTTTGATCTTGCGGCGTCCCATCGAGTCAGTGAACTCTTTGGCGGGCTTAGTGATCATTGTGAATCCGTTGTAGTTCAACCAGTCGACAAGCGGCCGAATAGGCGAATAATCGTCGTTCTCCAATAAGGCGGTGTAATAGTTCGCGCGCAGCATTTTGCCGCGCCGCATGAACTCTTGGCGTAGAAGTTTATAGTCAATGTCGAACCCGAGGGCTTTTGCCGCTGCGTAGAGGTTTGATCCATCAATGAACAAAGCTAGCCGTTCGTCTTTATAAAACATATTTTGCCCTTTTGTGCCCGTCAGACACATTGCGTATGCCTTCAAGTATTCCGTCGATATCAAATGATCAGTATAGATAAATTCAATTTACCCAATTTGTGCGGAATATACAGGGGCGAGAGATTTGCGCGACAAAAATCAGCGACAAAACGCGTATATTGCACTTGGTGGAAATCTCGCCTCGGACGTTGGCGCGCCTGAGGACACTTTGCGCGCCGCACTGAACGCGCTTTCGGGCGCTGGGGTGTCGGTAGTTTCCGTGAGTGCACTCTATCGCACCGACTGCTTTCCAAAGGGTGCTGGCCCCGACTTTGTCAACGCGTGCGCGCACATCGAATCACCGTTCGGTGCGGAGCCTCTTTTGCAGATTTTGCACGAGATAGAGGCGGCGTTCGGGCGTACACGCGAGGTCCGTTGGGCAGGGCGGCCCCTTGATATCGATCTGATTGCGATGGGGGCAGAGGTTTGTCCCACCCCCGAAATCGTACGCGGTTGGATGGGCTTGCCCATTGATCAACAAATGAAAACGGCACCGGATCAGCTTATTTTGCCGCACCCACGCCTGCACGAACGCGGATTTGTTCTGATTCCCCTGCGTGATGTTGCGCCGGACTGGATACATCCATTGTTGGGTAAAACGGTGACGCAGATGTGTGATGAACTGCCTGAAAGTGAACGATCGGGCGTAAAACCTCTGTAACGAGGGGTTTTGCACGCCGTTTCATGCTATTCTCAACTTGCAATGCTAGGTATCTGCACCTAGATAGTGCCTTTGTTGCCCCGCACAGTTAAGAATTGGAGATCCCATGGCTCGCGTCACCGTAGAAGATTGCGTCGACAAGGTACCGAACCGTTTCGAGCTCGTTATGCTCGCATCCCACCGAGCACGTGAGATCGCGGCTGGTTCCCCACTGACTGTGGACCGCGACAACGACAAAAATCCTGTTGTTGCATTGCGCGAAATTGCGGACGAAACACAATCTGCCGATGCCCTGCGTGAGCGCGCGATTGAGTTTCACCAGACACAAATCGAGGTGGATGAACCAGAAGAAGACCAAATGGCACTTCTTATGGGTCAAGAAACTGACAAGCCTGCTGATGACGAAATGTCCGAAGAGAAATTGCTACGTGCATTGATGGAAGCACAAGGCCAGCAGTAAGAACGAGACCTCCAAGTAGGTCAAACCAACGGAGTTTGCGGACCGAACATGATCGATGTCGAAGACCTGATCGCACTGGTCCGCAACTATAACCCCAAATCAAATGCCGATCTTATTCGCGAGGCCTACGCGTATGGCCTTGAGATGCACGAGGGACAGTTTCGCCATTCGGGTGAGCCGTACTTTTCGCATCCCATTGCCGTTGCCGCGATTCTAACCGAACAGGCCCTTGATGACGCCACGATCATCACCGCGCTGTTGCATGACACCATAGAAGATACGCGCGCCTCATACGCAGAAGTTGAGCGACGCTTTGGCACAGACGTGGCCGAGCTTGTTGACGGCGTTACAAAGCTGACCAACCTACAACTTTCATCGAACGAGACGAAGCAGGCGGAGAACTTTCGCAAGCTGTTCATGGCGATGTCAAAAGATTTGCGGGTTATCCTCGTTAAGCTTGCCGACCGCCTCCACAATATGCGCACGATCAAATCTATGCGGGCTGAAAAACAGCTCCAAAAAGCCCGTGAGACCATGGATATCTTTGCACCGCTTGCGGGTCGCATGGGGATGCAGTGGATGCGCGAGGAACTTGAGGATCTCTCGTTTCGCGTGATCAACCCTGAGGCGCGCAATTCGATCATCCGCCGGTTTATTACGTTGCAGCGTGAAACGGGGGATGTGGTCCATAAAATCACCACGGACATTCGCGCGGCGTTGGAGAAAGCGGACGTTGACGCCGATGTGTTTGGCCGCGCCAAAAAACCCTATTCCATCTGGCGCAAAATGGAAGAAAAGCAGCAAAGCTTTTCACGTTTGTCAGACATATATGGATTCCGAATTATCACCCGATCCGAAGCCGATTGTTATCGCGTCCTTGGGGTCATTCATCAACGTTGGAAGGCCGTCCCGGGTAGGTTCAAAGACTATATAAGCCAACCTAAATCAAACGGTTACCGGTCCATTCATACCACGGTTTCGGGACGAGATGGCAAGCGTGTCGAGGTACAGATCCGCACGCGCCAAATGCATGAAGTTGCCGAAAGTGGCGTGGCCGCGCATTGGTCGTACCGTGATGGTGTGCGCGCACAAAACCCGTTTGCGGTCGATCCTGCCAAATGGTTGGCGCAGCTGACCGAGCGGTTTGAAAACTCTGAAAACCACAGTGAATTTCTTGAGCATGTGAAGCTCGAAATGTACGCCGATAAGGTGTTTTGTTTTACACCAAAGGGCGAGGTGATTTCTTTACCCAAGGGCGCGACACCACTTGATTTTGCCTACGCCATTCACACCCGAATTGGGGACAGTTGTGTTGGGGCCAAGGTCGATGGCATTCGCGTGCCACTTTGGACCCGTCTCAAAAATGGTCAATCCGTTGTCGTTCTGACGGCCGAGGGCCAGCGCCCTCAAGGCACATGGATCGATATTGTTGTGACGGGGCGTGCAAAGGCTGCAATCCGCAAATCGCTACGCGAAGAGGACCGTGAACGGTTTGTCAAACTGGGTCGCGAATTGGTCCGCGTGTCCTTTGATCACATCGGAAAAAAAGCAACAGACAAAGCCCTGAAAACAGCTGCCAACCAGCTGTCGCTCTCATCAAGCGAAGAGTTGTTGGCGCGTGTCGGTTCTGCCGAATTGGCCGCGTCCGCCGTTGTGCGCACGGTCTATCCCGAATTGATCCATGAGAGTGACGAAGTTGCCGCAACCCGCGCAGTGTTAGGCCTACAAGAGGGGCAGACCTATCACCGCGCCGATTGTTGCCAGCCTATTCCGGGCGAGCGCATCGTGGGCATCACGTATCGTGGCAAGGGGGTTGTCACCCACGCGATCGATTGTCCCGCCCTTGAAGAACTCGAAGCCGAAACAAGCCGTTGGGTTGATTTGCAATGGCACGCGGGACCGCATGCCGCTGAGCATACTGTGTCACTTGACGTGACCATCGCCAACGGTGCGGGCGTATTGGGGCGCATATGCACCCTCATTGGTGAGCAAAAGGCAAACATTTCGGACCTCAATTTTGTCGACCGCAAACCTGATTTTTACCGTCTGATTGTCGATGTTGATTTGCGCGATCTTGAACACCTCCATGCCGTGATGCTTGCGCTTGAGGCCGAGAGTGACGTTGCTCGCATTCGTCGCTACCGCGACCTTGATCGAAAGCCATAGGGAAGGGGCGGGGAACACGTGGTATTTAAACGCCGTAAAAAACTGACCCCATTGATCTGGCTTGCGAGATCACTTTGGCCCAAGGGCGGTTGGCATCGTGCGGCTCTCTATCTGCAACATCGGCTTCACCGCCTGCCTGACACTCCTCAAACAATTTCCCGGGGCGTTTTTGCGGGAATCTTCTCGGTCTTTACGCCTTTGTTTGGGCTGCATTTTCTGGTCGCCTACATATTGGCAAAGCTGATGCGTGGAAATGTTGTTGCCGCGCTGCTTGCAACGTTTGTCGGAAATCCGCTGACATATGTGCCGATCGGTGTCGTGTCTCTGAAAATGGGCCACTTCATTTTGGGCACCGAGTTTGATCACGTTAATGAGCGCTCCTTCATGGGCAAATTTATAGACGCGGCGGACGACTTTTGGCTTAACTTCCTCGCGGTTCTGTCGGATGTAGACGCCAATTGGGATGCGCTTATTCGGTTCTTTTACGAGGTGTTTTTGCCCTATCTCGTTGGTGGGATTGTGCCGGGCATTGTGGCGGGACTTGTCGGTTATTACGTCACCTTGCCGATGATCGCGGCCTATCAGGCGCGTCGTCGTAAAAAGTTGAAAGCCAAACTCGAAAAGCTGAGAAAAAAGGCGCACGCGAGCTACAATAAGAGTTGATCGAGTGCGCAATTTCTTCGTTTCGGTTTTGATCTTCGAGGGGTATTGTCGCATGAAAAGAACATTCAAACGCGCAGAAAAGGCCCGTCATGACTGAAATAGCGCCCCTTCGTCTTGGTATGAATATTGACCATGTTGCCACTGTTAGAAACGCGCGCGGATCAGAATATCCTGATCCGATCCGCGCGGCAAAACTGGCTGAGGATGCGGGGGCTGACGGTATCACCGCTCACTTGCGCGAAGATCGCCGGCACATCACGGACGCCGACATTGAACGCCTGATGGAGGCGCTGACTGTCCCGCTCAATTTCGAGATGGCTGCAACAGATGAAATGCACGCCATTGCATTGCGTCACAAACCCCATGCGGTTTGCCTCGTGCCGGAAAAGCGCGAAGAGCGCACGACAGAGGGCGGGCTTGAAGTTGCGCGCGACGAAAACCGTTTGGCCCATTTTATTGCGCCATTGCGGGATGCGGGATGCCGTGTGTCGATCTTTATCGCGGCGGATCGTCCGCAAATTGAAGCGGCTGCGCGGATCGGGGCGGCGGTTGTTGAACTGCACACCGGCGCATATTGTGACCTGCATGCCGAGGGTCGATTTGACGAGCGCGATGCAGAATTGGAACGCCTTGCTCAGATGGCTGCCTTTGCCGACAGTCTCGGCCTAGAGGTCCACGCAGGGCACGGCCTGACCTATGATACGGTTCAACCAATTGCCGCACTTCCACAGATCGTGGAGCTGAACATCGGCCATTTTCTAATCGGAGAGGCAATTTTTCGGGGCATTCAACCGGCTATTTTGGAGATGAGACGCCTCATGGATGAGGTGCGTGGTTAGATGTCGCGACAATTGATAGCCCCAACCCGTGCGGCTTGCATGAACGCGTTATGTTTGGCGTGCAAATGATCCTTGGTATCGGGACAGATTTGGCCAACATCGAGCGTATCCAAGGCACCTTGGATCGGTTCGGGGCGCGTTTTAAGAACCGTGTTTTCACGCCGGCCGAGCAACAAAAAGCGGATCGTAGGTGTGATGTTGCGGGAACGTATGCAAAACGCTGGGCCGCGAAAGAAGCCTGCTCAAAGGCGCTCGGTACCGGTCTCGCCATGGGGATCTCATGGATCGACATGTCTGTGAGCAACCTTGAAACGGGGCAACCCGTTATGCGGGTGACGGGTTGGGCCAAGGATCGGCTCGACGCCATGACGCCCGCCGGACATGAGGCGGTTATTCATGTTACCCTGACGGATGATCATCCATGGGCACAGGCTTTTGTTGTGATTGAGGCGCGAAAATGCGAAGAGTGACGCAACGCTTGGTGCGAGTATTCTCTCCTATTCCTTGCCCAAGTGCGCGGTGTGGCACGGCTTCACCTTGACTCCATGCCCCGCGCCAATCATTGAGCGACCTAACGCGCGTATCGGCGCGCCCTTATTTGACAGAACGGACCTGAGCACAGATGAGCAGCTTTAAAGACAGTGCGACAGAAACCGTAAAAACGGTTGTCTACGCCCTATTGATTGCAGGAATTTTTCGGTCCTTCTTTTTTCAGCCGTTCTTTATCCCATCCTCATCGATGAAAGACACCTTACTGATTGGCGACTTTTTGTTCGTCAACAAGATGAGCTATGGCTATTCTAAATACTCGTGCCCGTTCTCGTTCATGTGCCCCGTATCGGGCCGCATTCTGGACAAGGCACCCGAGCGTGGCGATGTTGTCGTGTTCGAGCACCCGACCCAACACCGCGCCTTTGTGAAACGTCTCGTTGGCCTGCCGGGTGATAAGATCCAGATGAAAGACAGCGTGCTGTTTATCAATGGTGAAGAGGCCAAACAAACGCCCGATGGCGTCTTTGTCGAGACCTATGAGGGGCAGGGGTCGGCAGGCAATACGCCGCGTTGCTCCAACCCTGCGCCGGGTTTGGGTGGCCAGTGCATTAAAGAGAAGTTCATTGAAACTCTCCCTGGAGGGACGTCGCACTCGATCTTAAATATCGGTGAGTCTCGCGTGGATAATACCGCCGTGTTTACCGTCCCAGCTGGTCAATATTTCTTCCTTGGTGACAACCGCGACAACTCCGCCGATAGCCGCGTGGCACAGCCGGTCGGTGTCGGTTTTGTCCCCGAGGAGTTTCTGCTCGGTCGAGTGGATCGCGTCATGTTCTCCGCCGCCGGTAAATCCCTCCTGTTCTTTTGGACGTGGCGACTTGATCGTTTTTACGAGAAAATCAATTGAAAATTTCAGCGGATCTCAAAGCGTTTCAGGCGCGTCTCGGGCATGAGTTCAAAAATGCCGAGCTTTTGACGCGCGCCACAACGCATAGCTCGTTGTCATCGGCAACGCGCCCCGACAATCAGCGCTTAGAGTTTTTGGGCGATAGGGTTCTGGGGCTGACGATGTCCGAGGCGTTGTTCCAAGCAGACAAATCCGCAGCCGAGGGGCAGCTTGCGCCACGCTTCAACGCGCTTGTACGCAAAGAGACCTGTGCGGATGTTGCGCGTCAAATCAACCTTGGGGATGTTCTCAAACTTGGGCGCTCCGAGATGTTGTCGGGAGGGCGCCGCAAAGAGGCGCTGTTGGCCGATGCCATGGAGGCGATCATTGCCGCCGTCTATCTCGATGCAGGGTTTGAAACCGCACGCGATATGGTTCTACGCCTTTGGGGGGAGCGGATCGAGGGTGTGGAGGATGACGCCCGTGACCCGAAATCTGCACTTCAAGAATGGGCACAGGCCCGCAAACAAAACCCGCCGCGTTACGAGACAGTTGAACGCACGGGCCCAGATCACGCACCCGTTTTCACTATTAAAGTAGTGCTGGAAAGCGGCGAGAGCGAACAGGCAAAAGCTGCCTCTAAACGCAACGCAGAACAATCCGCCGCAAAGGCGCTTTTGAATAAACTGGAGGCCGAAAATGGCTGACGCAAACGACCAATCCCGTGCTGGCTTTGTGGCTCTCATTGGTGAGCCGAACGCAGGGAAATCGACATTGCTCAACCGTATGGTTGGCGCCAAGGTTTCAATCGTTACGCACAAGGTTCAAACAACCCGCGCGCGTATTCGCGGTGTCGCGATTGAGGGCGATAGCCAAATCGTTTTTGTCGACACGCCGGGTATTTTTAAGCCCAAGCGGCGGCTTGATCGCGCGATGGTTACGGCCGCATGGGGAGGTGCCGCTGATGCGGATATCACCGTGTTAATGGTAGAGGCGCACCGCGGCTTGTCCGAAGGCGTCGAGGGCATTCTCGCCGCGTTGGCCGAAAACCCTGTGCGCGGCAAAATCGCTCTGGCCATCAACAAGATTGATATGGTCGACGTTGAAAAGTTGCTCGCCATGACACAAAAGCTCAATGAGCGGTTTGATTTTGTGGAGACATTTATGATCTCCGCAGAAAAAGGGCGCGGGGTTGATGATCTTCGCAAGTGGCTTGCAAAAGAGATTCCCATGGGGCCGTGGCTTTATCCCGAGGATCAAATCGCCGACTTGCCATTGCGCATGATCGCGGCGGAAATGACCCGCGAAAAGCTAACGCTGAACCTGCACCAAGAGTTGCCGTATCAGCTCACGGTCGAGACGGAAAAGTGGGAAGAGCGTGCTGACGGGTCCGCGCGTGTGGATCAGATTGTCTATGTGGCGCGCGATGGTCACAAAGGCATTATTTTGGGTAAGCGCGGAGAGACAATCAAACGGATTTCGCGCCAGTCGCGTGAGGAATTGTCTGAGTTTCTTGGCCGCAAAATCCACCTGTTCTTACAGGTCAAAGTGCGTCCAAACTGGCTTGAAGAAGCTGAGCGCTACGGCGAAATGGGACTCGACTTCAAAGACGGAAACGCGTGATCTGTGGCACGTCTGACGGCTGATTTTTGGGTGTCGGCGTATCTGTCGCGCCTGCGTCTCGCTGATATCCCCGCGTTCGTGGTCAAAAAAGGCGATGCCACCGCGGGCGCGATTTTGATCAAACTCAATACACTGGACGGACAAGCAACGGCGTTTCAACGCGAGTTCAACCTTATGGAAGACCGCCGCGAATGGCAGGTTCTGACACAGGGTGATGAGCGTGATGTGGATGCGACTTTGACCAAACAAAGAAGCTTTGATGCGGATGTGTGGATCATCGAGGTAGAGGACCGCCACGGGCGCACACTTTTGGACGAGGTTGGTCTGTCAGACTAAAGACCTGCCCCACGTCACGCATAAACACCGCTTGCAAGAGCCACGCGTCCCACGGAATATGCGCGCATGGAATGGCAGGATCATGGCACAGTATTAGCGGTCCGTAAGTACGGCGAAACGTCTGTCGTCGTCGAGGTATTTACCGAAGGCCATGGCCGTCATGCCGCTGTCGTGCGTGGAGGGGTGTCACGCAAAATGACGCCGCACTTGCAACCGGGTGGTCATATATCGGTGACATGGAAAGCGCGACTTGAGGACCATTTGGGGAGCTTTGTGGTGGAGCCAATCCGCTCTCGCGCCGCGGATGTCATGAATGACGCTTTGGCGTTAGAGGGGCTCAACACGCTCGCCGCGTTGCTCACTTCGACGCTGCCCGAACGCGAACCGCATGCATATCTGTACGCCGAAACCATGGGGTTATTCGACCGGCTTGGAACCGATCCCAATTGGCCCTTGGCCTACCTGCATTGGGAGGTGTCCTTGCTTGAGGAGTTGGGATTCGGCCTTGATTTGTCTGCGTGCGCGGTGACGGGTAGTCCCGATGACCTCGCCTATGTCTCGCCAAAATCGGGCAGGGCCGTCAGCCGTCAGGGCGCAGGTGAATGGGCGGATCGACTGTTGCCGTTGCCGCAATCATTGCTTGGCCAGTCTTCTTTGGACTATGCCGAAATCATTGCAGGCATGACCACCACCGGACACTTTATAGCGAAAATTCTTGCCGAGCTGTCAGACAAGCCGTTGCCGCAGGCCCGTGCACGGTTGTTGGACCGGCTTGCAAAAAAGGCGGCACAAGCAGCGCCGCCTTTTTAGACAGTTTAGGTGGGTAGAGTTAGGCGAGAAGGCGGCGCGCGATAACCTGCGCCTGAATTTCACCGGCTCCCTCAAAGATGTTGAGAATCCGCGCATCGCATAGAATGCGGCTGATTTGATACTCAAGGGCAAAGCCGTTGCCGCCATGAATTTGCAACGCATTGTCGGCGGCGGCCCATGCCACACGCGCTCCCAACAGTTTTGCCATTCCGGCCTCCACGTCACAGCGATGCCCGTTGTCCTTTTCCCACGCGGAGAAATAGGTGAGTTGGCGCGCGACCATAATTTCGACGGCCATCATCGCGAGTTTTCCTGACACACGGGGGAATTCGATAATTGATTTGCCGAATTGTTTGCGGTCCTCGGCGTATTGCATGCCGACCTCTAGGGCGTTTTGGGCGACCCCAATGGCGCGGGCGGCGGTTTGAATGCGCGCGGACTCGAATGTCTCCATCAGCTGTTTGAAGCCCTTGCCCTCTTCGCCACCAAGAAGGTTCGCCGCATCCACTTTGAATCCGTCAAAAGCAAGTTCGTATTCTTTCATGCCGCGGTAGCCGAGTACTTCGATTTCTCCGCCCGTCATACCATCGGTTGGAAACGGGTTCGCGTCATCGCCAGCGGTCTTTTCCGCCAAGAACATTGATAGGCCTTTGTAGTCTGATGTTGCAGAGTCTGTTCGTGCCAAGAGGGTCATCAGATTGGTGCGCGCGGCGTGCGTGATCCATGTTTTATTGCCTGTCACCGTATAGGTCTCGCCGTCTTTCACGGCGCGTGTGCGCAAACCGCCGAGGTCCGATCCAGTGTTTGGTTCGGTGAAGACGGCGGTAGGTAGCGTTTGCGCGCTTGCGAGTTTAGGGAGCCAGTTTTCCTTTTGGGCCTGTGTCCCGCCGGACAAGATAAGTTCGGCGGCAATTTCGCTACGCGTGCCCAATGAGCCAACGCCGATGTATCCGCGCGACAATTCTTCTGAGACGACGACCATCGCCGCCTTTGGGAAGCCGAAGCCTCCGAACTCTTCGGGGATCGTCAGTCCGAATACGCCCATTTCGGCCAATTCATCGATGACGGACATTGGGATCAATTCATCTTTGAGGTGCCACTCATGCGCGAACGGGACCACCTTTTCGTCGGCATAGCGGCGGAACTGATCGCGGACCATTTCGAGCTCGTCATCCAGACCAGAGGCGCCAAATGTCGCGTGGCCGTGATTGTCGCGCATCAGTTCAACAAGGCGCGTTCTGGCCTGTACGGTGTTGCCCGACAACATGAGCTTCGTCACGCTTTGTTCAGAGGGTTGCACGAGACCGAGGCCCAGATCGGACAGACGCACGATCTCTCCTTGGTTCATCGGAATGCCGCCATATATCTGACTGAGGTATTCACCAAATGAGATCTGCAAAATGAGTTGTTCCATTTCGCCAAACTTGCCTTCATCACAAAGTGACGTGGCCCATTTTTGCATCTGACGCAGTGCTTCGACATATGTCGCCAGCCACGCAAGGCCGTGAGCCGCTGTCTGGTTGGCGTCGATTTTCGCGCCTGAAATCCGGTCCCCGTCTAAGAACTCGACACGCAAAGCGGCTTTGGCGCGCTCTTGAAGGTCTTGCGCCGCAGGAATGGCCGCGGCCGTCAGCGTCAAAAGCTCGGGTAAGAGTGCGGGCGTCATTTGGGTGTCGTGATTGTCTAGGGCCATAGGAATCTCTCCAGCAAAGGTAGTGTAGACCTAGGCTTTTTGCAGTTGCAGCGCAATAATATTTTACAAATAGGCATAATTTCATTGCGAAAGCGTCGCGACGGAATTTTGGTGACCCCTGTGATTTTGATGATAAAACCGCACTATGATGATTGAAGCACTCACCGAATTACTGACCATCCCGCAACTCGTGTTCGCTTTCGCGATCACAGTGTTGGCGGGGTTTGTAAAAGGCGCTACAGGCTTTGCATTGCCTATGATTATGGTTTCTGGCTTGGCTTCGGTTCTGCCGCCCGAGACGGCGATTGCGGCGATGATTGTACCAACTGTTCTGTCCAATGTGTGGCAATCGTTGCGGGGCGGTGGGATCAAAGCGGCGGTAGATGTGGCCGGCGCGTTCAAACTCTATATCGCGACATTGCTCGTTTTCATCGTTATCGCCGCACAGCTTGTCGCTGCGTTGCCGCAAAACGTAGTCTTGCTTATTTTAGGTGTCCCAATTGTCGCTCTTGCATTGTTCTTGCTCAAAGGACGGGTGATGTATGTTGATCCGAGCAAGCGCGGACGGATGGACGTTTTGGTTGGAGCCGCCTCGGGATTTTTAGGTGGGCTTGCGGGGATTTGGGGGCCACTTACAGTGACCTATCTGACCGCGATTGACACACCCAAGAAAGAGCAGATCAGAATTACCGGCGTAATTTTCGGGGCGGGTGCTATCACGCTTGGCCTTGCGCATCTTCGCTCAGGCGTTTTGAGCGCGCAAACACTGCCACTGTCATTATTAATGATCGTTCCTGTGATGATTGGTCAATCCATCGGCAACAAGGTTCAGGATCGGCTGGACCAAAAGAAATTTAGGCGGATGACTTTGTTCGTACTCATTATTGCGGGACTAAATCTGATCCGTCGTGCGGTCATGTAGGCGCCAGCAGGCATGTAGTAGACATGAAAAAGGCGCGCCGAGTGGCGCGCCTTTTCATATTCGTATGGTAACCCTCTATCCGATCGCTGCGGATTTCACATCGTCGTCGATGTAATCGAGGTATTGGATAAAGTTTTCCGAGAACATTGAGACCAGCTTTTCAGCTTGGGCGTCATAGCCCTCTTTGTCGGCCCAAGTGCGGCGCGGGTCGAGTAGGATGTCGGCCACTCCGGGAACAGACACGGGGACTTCGAAGCCAAAGTTCTCGTCTTTGCGGAATTCAACTCCGGATAGTGAGCCATCAAGGGCAGAGTGAAGCAAGTTACGTGTGGCCTTGATCGGCATACGAGAGCCAATGCCATATGCGCCGCCGGTCCAACCCGTGTTTACCAGCCAGCAGGTGGCACCGTGTTTGGCAATTTTGTCGCGTAGCAGATTTCCATAGGCCTCAGGTCGGCGCGGCATGAACGGCGCGCCGAAACAGGTTGAGAACGTGGGAACAGGTTCCGTAATCCCTTTTTCTGTGCCCGCGACTTTGGACGTAAAGCCGGAGAGGAAATGATACATGGCTTGCGCAGGTGATAGGCGCGCAATCGGGGGCAGCACACCGAATGCATCACATGTTAGCATGATGATGTTTTTAGGGTGGCCGCCGAGCGCGGTCTCTGACGCATTTGAGATATAGTGCAGCGGGTATGCGCAGCGCATGTTCGCGGTCAGACTGGAATCCTCAAAGTCGAGATCCTTGGTATGTTCATCAAAAACCATGTTCTCGATGACGGTGCCGAATTTGGTTGTTGTCGCATAGATTTCGGGCTCTGCTTCAGCGGACAGATCGATTGTCTTGGCGTAGCAACCGCCCTCAAAGTTAAAGGTGCCGCGCTCGGACCACCCGTGTTCGTCATCACCGATCAATACGCGGTCAGGGTCAGCGGACAGTGTGGTTTTGCCCGTGCCAGACAGGCCAAAGAAGATCGCGGTGTCTACGGGATTGCCGGGGGCGTGGTTGGCGGAGCAGTGCATCGCCATGACGCCCTTACCCGGTAAAATGTAGTTGAGAAGCGTAAACACGCCTTTCTTGTTTTCGCCGGCGTAAGAGGTGCCGCCAACAAGAATGAGTTTGCGATCAAAATTGAGCGCGATCACGGTGCCGGAGCGACACCCGTGTTTTGCGGGGTCTGCCTTAAAGCTTGGGCAATTGATGACGGTATAATCCGCCTCAAAGTGATCTACCTCTGTTAACGCGGGACGGCGCAACATCGTGCGGTTGAACAGGGCATGCCATGCCAGTTCGGTCACCATACGCACGTCAAGACGGTGAGCCGCATCGGCGCCGCCGTAAAGGTCTTCGACGAAATAATCGCCACCCTTCATGTGCTCAACCATGTCCGCATAGAGGACATCGAACTTGTCCGCTTCCATCGGTTGGTTGTTTTCCCACCAGATTGTGTCTTCGACGCTGGGTGTGCGGACAACATATTTGTCATTGGGAGAGCGTCCCGTATGCTCGCCTGTGGTGACATAGAGTGAGCCACCTTTACCAAGCGTCCCTTCGCCGCGTTTGAGTGCCTCTTCGATGAGGGCTGGCTCAAGAAGGTTGTAATACACATTGCCGAGATCAGAGATCCCTTGGGTGTCCAATGTAAAATCTGGGTTCACGCGTCCGGTTGCCATAGTTCCAAGCTCCCCGCCCCGCCAATGTGGGCGTCCTGATGTCTAAAATAATAACGCGAAGGGCCATTCGCGGTCTATCGTGGCCGAGAGACATGAAGGCTATAGCACGCGAAAATCGTCCGTAAACAGGAGCCAAGTCAAAGTTAGCGCAACCATAATGGGGTTAGCGCAATCACGGTGCAGATTTGCCGCGTGGCCCAAGGAAATGAGCGCGTTTGAGATAATAAGTGAGGCAAATTAGTCAAACATTGAATTTTTTAGCATTTCAATGAGTCCATCTACGCAGTGATTCGCGGTTTCACTTGATTTGAATAGGTGTCTGGATGAATATGCCTGACAAAACGAATGAGCAAAAAACGAAACTATTGAGCAGTTGAAGGAAACCGAACATGTCTCGGATCGCCTTGGTCGATGACGACCGGAATATCCTCACGTCCGTCTCTATGACACTCGAAGCCGAAGGGTTCGAGGTCGAAACATATAATGATGGTCAATCAGCCCTAGATGCTTTTAACAAAAAGCTTCCCGATATGGCGGTGTTTGACATCAAGATGCCGCGTATGGACGGGATGGATTTGCTGCAGCGCGTGCGGCAAAAAACAAATATGCCTGTGATTTTTCTAACATCAAAGGATGATGAGATCGACGAGGTGCTTGGTCTGCGCATGGGAGCCGACGACTATGTGAAAAAGCCGTTTTCACAGCGCCTGTTGGTCGAGCGGATTCGTGCACTCTTGCGGCGTCAAGAGGCCCTTGACGGTGTTGAGGTTGCGGAAACCGAAGAAACCAAATTGATGGAGCGTGGCGAGTTGGTCATGGATCCATTGCGGCATGCCGTGCGGTGGAAGGGGAAGGATGTTACACTTACAGTGACGGAATTCCTTTTGCTGCAAGCGTTGGCGCAGCGGCCCGGTTTTGTGAAGTCCCGCGATCAGCTGATGGATGTGGCCTACGACGATCAGGTTTACGTAGACGATCGTACAATCGATAGTCACATCAAACGCCTACGCAAAAAAATGCGCACGGTAGATTCCGATTTTTCCGCAATCGAGACGCTTTACGGCATCGGTTATCGCTACAACGAGGAATAAGGGGCGAGCATGTCACTGTCCTCCCGAGTTGATGGATCACGCAAACGCGCCAAGGATACGGATGTTGTCCTTGGCGATGATTGGATTGCGCCAAAAATTTCCGACATCGATTTGCGCGAAAAGCGTGCTCGACGCAAATTCATTGCTGTAAATCGGTCGCCCTTGGCGCAAAAGATTATCACCTTTAACCTCGTTGCGATCATTTTGATGGTGGCGGGCATCCTCTATCTGAACCCGTTTCGCGATAGTCTCGTGACACAGCGCGAAATCGCGATGGTGACAGAGGCGGCGCTTATCGCCGACATGCTTGAAGCAACCGCCAACGGTACACCGGAGATTACCGCGCAAGATGAAGCCGTCATGGCGGTTCTCGAAATCCCGTTGCGCGAGAATGTGTTTTTGTACGATGCGCAGGGTGAATTGGTGGCCTCGACCTTGGGTAAGCCGCGCCTTAGCCCATCGGGTCTCGCGGGATATACCAATGGTGGCCGTCCGACCGTCATCTCCGATTTTTTGAACAAGGTGTGGACTGCGATGACGTTTTCGTCGGCAGGGGGGGCGCACGAGGGCAACCTCGCACATGATGATGCGGCCAATGTTGCCCCCTTGATTGATGGAGCTCTTGCCAATCAGATCGGCGTCGACACAGGGCTTTCCAACACTGGTTCGACGGTTTTTGCCGTTGCGGCCCCGATTACGCTACAAGGCGAAAACGGAATTGAAACCGTGGGCGTTGTGGGGTTGGTCTCCGCTGAGGGCGAAATTGACGAGCTTGTTCGTGTCGAGCGTGAGCAGATTTTACAGGTGTTTATCATCGCTATTCTCGTGTCGATCGGATTGAGCCTCGTACTTGCCTCAACAATCGCAAACCCCCTTGCGGATCTTGCCGCAGCGGCCGAAGTTGGTCGGGACAAAAATAGTCGTAAGGTATCGCCAGGACGCGTGCGCATTCCTGATCTGTCAGGGCGGCCCGACGAAATTGGCCGTCTGTCCAGTGCTTTACGCGGAATGGTCTCTGCACTCTATGACCGGATTGACGCAAACGAACAATTCGCCGCAGACGTGGCGCACGAAATCAAAAACCCATTAGCGTCACTTCGCTCCGCTGTTGGGTCGCTGCGGATGGTCAAAAAAGAAGAGCATCGCATCAAATTGCTTGATGTGATTGAACATGATGTGCGCCGCCTTGATCGCCTTGTCTCCGATATCTCTAATGCATCACGCCTTGATAGTGAGCTGGTCAAGGAAGAAGAGGAAGAATTTAACCTTCTCAAGATGCTGTCCAATTTGACCGAGTTCCTCGGTCAGGATGCGCAAGAGAAAGGTGTCGATTTTATTGCCGACTTGCCGGATGAGCCGATCATTGTTGCCGGTCTTGAGGCGCGCCTTGCTCAAGTTTTCGTAAATTTGATCACCAATGCGGTATCATTTTGCGAAGACGGCGATGCGATACGTGTTTGGGTGCGTAAGCGCGACAGCAGAGTGCTCGTCGTTGTCGAGGACACAGGACCGGGCATCCCAGATCAAGCCTTGTCAAAAATCTTTAAGCGGTTCTATTCAGAACGCCCCGAAGGGCAGTTTGGCAACAACTCGGGCCTTGGTTTGGCGATCTCTAAACAGATCGTCGAGGCACATGGAGGCGTGATCTGGGCGGAAAATATTCGCCCGACTGATGCTGACATCACGTCTGAGCCGCTGGGTGCGCGTTTCGTGGTTGGTCTGCCAGTGTGAGTGGTTTGGGTTTTACGTCCCCAAACTCCGCACCCGCAAAGTTGTGTCACGCCAGTTGTGTGGCACTTACACCGTCCGCGGGGCTACTGATTGTCGGACCATCGGGCAGTGGAAAGTCTACGCTATCTTTGACCCTGATGGCATTGGGTGCCACGCTCGTCTGTGATGATCAAACACTGTTGCGCACCGATGATGACGCAGAGGCGGTGATCGCGACCGCGCCCCCGACCATAAAGGGGCAAATAGAGGCGCGCGGTATCGGGATACTGAGTGCAACACCGTTTGATGCCTGCCGCGTTCGTGCTATCATTGATCTATCAAAAATCGAGGATGAACGCTTGCCTCCGGTGCGAAATGAGCGCGTTATTGGTGTTTCGATTCCCTTGTTTTACAAAGTGGATGGGCCACAGTTTGCTCCCGCTTTGATCCAATGGCTCAAAGGAGGCCGGATCGCGTGACCGAAGACGGTAAGGCAATAAGCATAATGGCGCCGCGCCACCGCGTAGTGTTGGTGACAGGACCATCGGGAGCCGGTCGTTCGACCGCGATTAACGTTCTTGAGGATTTAGGGTACGAGACGATCGACAATTTACCGTTGTCTATCGTGCCAAGGTTACTTGAAGCAGGTGGAACGCGTCGTCCACTCGCGCTCGGGGTCGATGTGCGAAACCGTGACTTCTCAATTGCAGGTATGATTGAGGTGATTGACGGCCTCACGGGCAGTTCGACTTATGAGGTCGAGCTACTTTACCTCGACGCGTCGGTGGATGCACTGGTGCGGCGGTATTCGGAAACGCGTCGCCGTCATCCGTTGGCACCTGCGGAAACTGCCCTTGTCGGTGTCGGCCGAGAGAAAGACCTTTTGCTTCCGATCCGCACCCGCGCGGATATTTTAATCGATACATCCGAATTGACGCCGCACCAATTGCGCGACGAGGTCGAACGGTGGTTCGCCGCCGATGACCGCGCCAATATGGCGATTTCAGTACAGTCCTTTTCCTACAAACGCGGCATGCCGCGTGGTGTCGATATGGTGTTCGACGTAAGATTTCTTGCCAATCCGTATTGGGAAGAAAGTCTGCGTGGCTTGAACGGGCTAGACGAAAAGGTGCGTGCCTATGTCGAGGCCGACCCGCGTTACGCTGCATTTTTCGAAAAAGTGTGTGACCTTACGGAATTGCTTTTGCCAGCATATGAAGAAGAGGGGAAACGCCACCTGTCAATCGCGTTTGGGTGCACCGGCGGGCAACATCGTTCCGTCACTCTTGCGGAAAACTTGTCACAGGCTCTTGCGGAACGTGGCTCTCGAGTGTCAGTTAGGCATCGGGAAATGGAACGGCGCGATTTGACCGCGCCCGAGAAAGAAACGGGGACGTTGGCGTGATCGGAATTGTCATCGTCGCACATGGTGGGCTGGCCCAAGAATATCTTGCCGCCGTCGAGCATGTTGTCGGCAAACAGTCAGGGATTGAGGCCATCGCAATCGCCCCAGACCATGATCGTGTCAGCAAGCAACAAGAAATCTGCTTGGCCGCTGATGCCGTAGATACCGGAAGCGGCGTGGTCGTGGTGACCGATATGTTTGGTGGCAGCCCATCCAATTTATCCTTGCTTGCCTGCCATCATAGTGACCGAAAAATCATTTATGGGGCCAATTTGCCGATGCTGATCAAGCTTGCAAAATCGCGCCATACAACGGTCGATGAAGCCGTGTCAAAAGCGCTCGTTGCAGGGCGCAAGTACATCGACAGTTTCGATGTCGCCGGTCAATAGGGCCGCAAAAGTTAGGATTGAACATGTCGTCAGTTTTTCGCACCCACGAGATTATCAACGTCAAAGGTTTGCACGCGCGCGCGTCTGCCAAGTTTGTTGAAAAGGTTGAGGAATTTGATGCTTCGGCTGAGGTTTGTAAGGATGGAATGTGCACGGGCGGCGATAGCATCATGGGGCTTTTGATGTTGGCAGCTTCCAAGGGAACCACTATTGATGTGACGACGAGTGGTCCGCAAGCCGATGTGCTCGCTGATGCACTTGAAGCATTGATCAAGGACCGATTTGGCGAAGGCATGTGAATGCTCCAACGGGATATGAGGGTAGTATGACCGATCAGAACGCCGTCACAGACGAGGCCGCGTCGCGCGATGCTGATTTTGCACCTTATGATGCGCGCAGATTGTCATATGCCAATACGTTTTCTGATCCGTTCAAGATTGTCATAATCCGCGCCATCGAGTGGGTGACGGGGAAATTGCCGCTGTTGCGCCGTATTCGTCGTTTTGAAAAATTAGGTGCGCCTCATGGTCACGGGTTTTTCACCCAGACCCTCAATGTGATGAATATCGAGGTGAAAACGCCCCCTAATCAGACGGCGAAAATCCCCACGACTGGACCGTTGGTGGTCGTGGCCAACCACCCGCACGGCTTGACAGACGGGCTTGTAATGGCCGAGCTGATTGGTCAGGTCCGCACGGATTACAAAATTCTGACGCGCTCGCTTTTGACAGGTATCCCCGAAATTGATCCGTTTATGTTGCCCGTGCCCTTTCCGCACGAGGAGGACAGTCATCGCAAATCTATCACGATGCGCAACGAGGCAATGGACCAGCTAAAGTCAGGGGGCGTGATCGTTCTTTTTCCCGCCGGCGCAGTGGCCACATCGCAGACCCTGTTTGGGCCGGTGGTTGAGAAAGAGTGGAACCCGTTTACCGCAAAGATGATTTTGAAATCGGGCGCTACGGTTTTGCCAATCTATTTTCCAGGCCGCAACACGCGTCTTTATCAAATCGCGGACAAAATTTCAGCGACGCTTCGGCAAGGGTTATTGCTCCACGAAATCGCGCGCTCGATGAACAAGCCGCAGTCGCCCATTATTGGTGATCCGATTATTGCAGACGAGCTTGGCGATTGGAAAGCCAATCCGCGTGGATTCATGGATTGGTTGCGCGGCCACACGCTCGCCCTTGGTGGGCGAACGGACTAATGTTTAACGGGTCGGGACGGGGACATCGCCTCGGTAATCGTAAAACCCGCGCTGTGTTTTTCGGCCAAGCCAACCGGCCTCAACATACTTTGTCAAAAGCGGGCAGGGGCGATATTTGGTATCCGCCAAGCCATCGTGCAGCACATTCATAATCGCCAGACAGGTGTCTAGCCCGATGAAATCGGCAAGCTCTAGCGGCCCCATCGGGTGGTTCGCCCCAAGCTTCATTGACTCATCGATGGATTTTACGGATCCCACGCCCTCATAGAGCGTATATACGGCCTCGTTGATCATCGGCATCAAGATGCGGTTGACGATAAATGCCGGAAAATCCTCGGCACTTGCGGCTGTTTTACCCAGACGCTCAACAACTTCGAGAAGAAGTTTATACGTTGGCTCGTCGGTCGCTATGCCACGAATGAGTTCGACCAGTTGCATAATCGGGACCGGATTCATGAAGTGGAAACCCATGAATTTCTCGGGTCGATCAGTGCGGGACGCCAGACGCGTGATTGAAATCGACGAGGTGTTCGACGTTAGAATCGTATGGTCTTGCAGGTGAGGAAGAAGCTGCGCAAAGATGGCGTTCTTTACATCCTCGCGCTCTGTTGCGGCCTCAATCACAAGATCGGTTTTGCCCAAATCTTCAAGTGTTTGCGTCGTCTTGATCCGCGCCATAGCTGCGTCTTTTTCTGCGGCAGAAATCTTATCTTTGCTCACTTGTCGATCAAGGTTCTTGGAGATCACAGCCACGGATTTTTCAAGCGCTTCAGCTGAAATGTCATTTAGCAGGACGTCATACCCCGCGAGCGCAAAAACATGAGCGATGCCGTTCCCCATTTGACCGGCGCCGACGATTCCTACGGTTGTAATGCTCATGGTGCCGAACTCCTTGTATGACTTTAGAACCTTACGCTTTGGCATGAACGTGGTGCAAGGGCCGCGAGTGGCAAGCACTCGTGAAAATTTGGTATGAATTGTGGCTTTAGCGAATTCGCAACATGTATGTGCGAATCTCCATCTCGGGTGAAATACAAACCAGTGGGTGGTTAAATGGCTTATCAATATCCTTCAGAGGGGTCTCTGAACTATCTTCCGTGTCGATACGGAAAATCCAAGTTGCTCTTTCGTGGACCACAAAAAGATCTGCGCGATGACTATATCGCCTTTCTTGGCGGGACCGAGACATACGGAAAATATGTCCCTGTTCCTTTTGTCGATCTCGTAAGTGCGGGCGCGCAAATGACGACCGTCAACCTTGGGTGTGTGAATGCGGGGACAGATGTGTTTCTCAATGATGAGACCGTCATGGATATGTGTGACGCATCGTCAGTCACCGTGTTGCAAATGACGGGTGCACAAAACATGTCGAACCGGTTTTACGCCGTGCATCCCCGCCGCAATGATCGATTTTTACGGGCATCGACCCTTCTTAAAACGATCTACCGTGAAATCGACTTTACCGATTTCAATTTTACACGACATCTTTTGAGTACGTTAGAAGCAGCATCGGTTGAGAAATTCGCGATGGTCCGTCAGGAGTTGAAAGACGCTTGGGTCGCACGGATGCGAACGATGGTGCAACGCATTCCGGGTGACGTTGTTTTGCTGTGGATGTCCGATCATGCCCCTGACGACAAGGACGCGACGAACGTGATCAGTGGAGATCCGTTGTTTGTGGATCGTGCAATGATCGAGGAAATCCGGCCATTGGTCAAAGATATTGTCGAGATCGTTGGGACGCGAGACGAGATTGAACAAGGCTATGATCTATTGGCGTTCCCGGAACTGGAGGCCGCAGCAGCCAAGGAGATGCTAGGCCCGATCGTGCATGCGCGTGCCGCAACGGACATCCAAACGGCATTAAGCGCAATCAAAAGGTAGTATGCGCCGTTCCAAGTTTGCCGATGTGAGTATAATCATGAAAAAGGCCCACCAATTTGGCGGGCCTTTCTGCGTCTTGGTGGATGAAAGCCTACAGTTTACCTGTCAGCTCAGGCACGGCTTCGAAGAGATCCGCTACAAGGCCAAAGTCGGCAACTTGGAAAATGGGTGCTTCTTCGTCCTTGTTGATCGCGACAATGACTTTCGAGTCTTTCATGCCCGCAAGGTGCTGAATCGCGCCAGAGATACCAACGGCGATGTAGAGATCAGGAGCAACAACTTTGCCGGTTTGACCCACTTGCCAATCGTTTGGAGCAAAGCCGCTATCGACGGCGGCACGAGATGCCCCAACGGCGGCGCCCAATTTGTCGGCCAACGCGGAGATGATTGCAAAATCGTCCTCTGATCCTACGCCGCGCCCGCCAGAGACGACGACCTTTGCGGAGGTGAGTTCAGGGCGATCACTAACGGCGACTTTGTCCTCAACGAATGTGGAGAGACCTTTGTCACCTGCACCTGATGTGGCGTCAATCGATGCAGACCCGCCGGTGCCCGCGGTATCGAAGGTGGCCGTGCGAACCGAGATGACTTTCATGGCATCTCCGGACTTCACGGTTTGGATTGCGTTGCCGGCGTAAACAGGGCGTTTAAACGTATCGGCGTCGACCACGTCGATGACCTCGGAAATCATCATGACATCTAGCAAAGCCGCAACGCGGGGCAGCACGTTTTTACCTGTTGTTGTGGCAGGGGCGACGATGTGCGTGACGCCGGCAGCCACAGATACGATCAGATCAGCGATATTCTCGGCCAACCCGTTGGCATAGGCGGCGTCATCGGCGCAAAGCACCTTTGTTACGCCGTTGATTTGCGCAGCGGTGTCGGCAGCGGCCTGTGGGCCACAAACCAAAACGGCGATGTCGCCAAGGGGAGCGCAGGCCGATACGGCTTTCGCGGTTGCATCGACGGCAAGTTCACTGCCTGCGACTTCGGCAAGGAGAAGTACGGACATCAGATAAGGCCCCCCTCTTTGAGTTTGGACACAAGCTCGTCAACGGACGCAACCATGATGCCAGCCTGACGAGCGGCGGGTTCCTCTGTGGTCAAAACTGTAAGACGCGGCGTTGTATCTACGCCGTAGTCGGCAGTTGAGGTTTCGCTCAGCGGCTTTTTCTTGGCCTTCATGATGTTTGGCAAGGACGCATAGCGCGGTTCATTTAGGCGCAGGTCCGTGGTCACAATCGCGGGCAAGTTAACGGAGATGGTTTGAAGGCCACCGTCCACTTCGCGTGTCACGATCGCTTTGCCGTCTTCAACTTTGACTTCAGAGGCAAATGTGGCCTGTCCCCAGCCGAGCAGGGCGGCCAGCATCTGACCCGTTGCGTTCATGTCATTGTCGATGGCTTGTTTTCCAAGGATCACCATTTGTGGTGCTTCTTGTTCGACAATCTTGGCAAGGAGTTTGGCAACGGCAAGGGGTTCTATGTCGACCCCTTGGTCGTCGACAACAAGGATGCCCCGATCTGCGCCCATGGCGAGCGCGTTGCGGATCGTGTCAGTCGATTTTTTCTCACCAATCGAGACGACAACAATCTCCTCAACGATGCCCGCTTCTTTCAGGCGAATTGCCTCTTCGACGGCAATTTCGTCGAACGGGTTCATGGACATTTTGACGTTGGCGAGATCGACACCCGTGCCATCGGCCTTAACTTTGACCTTCACGTTGTAGTCGATCACGCGTTTGACAGGCACTATAACCTTCATCGGCGTAAACTCCTTTAGCAGCCCCCGCGAGTGTCGCAGGGGTCATCGTTCAGCAACTTTATTACTCTTTCGCGCTTGCAGAAAACACCCCCAAAACGTCGCGGTTCGTTCCAAAGACGTGACGTTTGGAGGAAAAGTGACGTAGCGATAGCGCTCACATGTGGAACTGCGACCTTATCGGTTCGCTCCGGGCACCCACAGGACGTCATCCTTGCCGCCGTTATTGGCGACTCGCGCGACAACAAAGAACCAGTCAGACAGGCGATTGAGGTATTTGATGGCGGCATCGTTGACGTCTTCTGTGGTTGCCAGCTCGACACACAAACGCTCCGCGCGGCGCGACACGGTACGGCACAAATGCAGGTGTGCCGCCAAAGCGGACCCACCGGGCAGGATAAAGGAGCGAAGCGGTTCCAAATCTGCGTTCATCGCATCAATTTCTTTCTCAAGACGATCGGTTTGCGAGGCGATCAGGCGCAGCGGTGGGTATTCCGCCTCGGCATCGCTCGCCATGTTTGGACGACACAGATCTGCGCCGAGGTCGAATAAATCGTTCTGGATACGCGACAGGGCGGTGTCGATGTCGCTATCTGCGTGCAAGCGCGCTAGCCCCAGTGTAGAGTTCAATTCATCTACGGTGCCGTAGGCCTCTACGCGTGCGGAGTGTTTTGCCACGCGGGTTCCGTCACCGAGAGCTGTTTCGCCTTTGTCGCCGGTGCGTGTGTAGATCTTGTTTAGGACAACCATTGTGTTGCGCTCCCTTATTTGTTTCCGCCCAGTGCAACAAAAATCACGACCATGATCACGACGACCAATTGTGCGATGATCCGCCATTTCATCATTTTATTGCTTTTCTTGGCGCCATCGATGCCGCCGCGCCCCATGTGGGATATGCCGCGGGCCAAAATGAGTACGACAATAGCGCAGCCGATGCCTATGAGATAAATGAACGGGCTCATGGAGTGTCCTTTGTAACGTCGAGGAGTGTTTGGATAGATGTTAAGAGGGACATAGCGCATTTTTCTCAGTGTCAAAACACGCGAAACGCCGCGGCGCGTTCTAGCGTTATGCCCGCGCCATCAACGCATCAATTGCGCGTTGCGGTAAAAAGCGCCGTGCGAGTGCCGCGATGTAGGTGGGGGTTGTCACATAGTAATGCGCTTTTGGGCGGCGAGACGTCAGGGCGCGCTTGAGCTTCGCTGTGACCGCATCGGGGCCAAGTTCGAAAGGATCGGGTGTGCTGGTTTCGGCAGCTTTATATAAGCGTGGTACAAGCACATTGCGGTAATGATCCGCCCGCGCGGACGCTTTACAGTCAATCCATGCATCAAATTGCTTGCGTGCATTCAGGCGAAAGGCCGTTCCGATTGGTCCAGGCTCAATGGAGATTACATCAATTCCCGTGCCGCGCATTTCAAGGCGCATTGTATCGGTTAGTCCCTCGATCGCGAATTTTGTCGCGTTATATGAGCCGCGCCACGGCATCGCCATGATCCCTAAAACTGACGAACATTGCACGATGCGCCCATGCCCTTGTGCGCGCATCACGGGAATGACGCGGCGGGTGAGATCGTGCCAGCCAAAGACATTGGCCTCAAAGTTTTGGCGTAATGCATCGACGGGCAAATCTTCGACGGCGGCGGGAATAGCGTATGCGCCATTGTTAAACAGCGCATCAAGGGTTCCGCCCGTTCTCGACATGGCTTCGTCAAATCCCGCTTTGATGGAGGCAGAGTCTTCATAGTCTATCCGAAAGCTTTCAAGGCCTTCTTCGCGCAAGCGGGCACAATCGCCATCTTTGCGACAGGTCGCAAAAACTCGCCATCCATCTGCGTGCAACGCATGTGCCGCGTGATACCCTATGCCTGTGGAACAGCCGGTGATTAGAATGCTTTGCATGAATACCTCGATTGCGTGGGTGCAACAGGCTTAGCTCAACACGTGACCGACTGGAAACCCGAAGGTGCGTCTACTGGTCAATGGCGTCAATAAAACGTGCCGACATGTAACCCTCGACGCCTTCGCCCTCGACAGAGATTTTAACCCAACCGTTGTGGGGGGAGGGCATGACACGCACAATGTCCGCCTGGATCACTTGGCCGAGAACCTCGTCTGAGGTTGACGGACCTGACCGCACGTTGACGCGCTTGCCGGTTACAACGCCGAGCATCATATTTGTGACGTCGCCCTCGGGGGCGACAAGAGCCGCGAGCCGCTCAGGTTCGCTGGCGGCTGTTGTGACGTGAGATGCGGCCTTTATCAGATCGGCACGTGGTTCTTGAGTGTAGCTCACTTGCGAGAACGTCGGACGATTAGGCTTTGACACTGACGTCTCGAGAGACGCTACCTTTATATCGGGAGACGCTAAATTCTGATGGCCTGATTCGATTTGTGCAAGCGCAGGAACGTAGTCGCCCTTTCGTTTGCTATGGTCGTCAAAAGCGTTTTGAACCATTGCCATGATCGGCGTGCGATTGGCGTGACGGGCGTCGCGCTCAGCGATTTCCGCGCCCGACAAATCATCGCCAAAGGTATAAAGTACAGTAAAAAGACCCACCAAGGTCCAGGCAGTCAAACGTATCATAGCAACCCCCCAGTCACCAATTACACAAACGAAAGTATATATTATTGTATCCCTTTACGCGGACGGCGCTATCGGGGCAACCACTAGAAAGTCCTTTCTTTGAGGGAGTGTTGCGACAGGGCCGCTTGTCGGCGCGGACGTGGGCCTGTATTCAATTGCCATGAGCAATGATTTGACAGACACCGTGCCCGAGGGCAGCGAAGTATTTGAACCCCTGCGCCGTGCCATCGGTGAACGGTATTTAACCTATGCACTGTCAACGATTATGCACCGTGCATTGCCTGACGCGCGTGACGGGTTGAAGCCGGTTCACCGCCGTATTTTGTACGCGATGCGTGAGTTGCGCCTGTCGTCTACGGGTGGGTTTCGCAAGTCGGCAAAGATTTCGGGCGACGTCATGGGGAACTATCACCCCCACGGTGACATGGCGATTTATGATGCGATGGCGCGCTTGGCTCAGGACTTTAACGTGCGCTATCCACTGGTGCATGGTCAGGGGAATTTCGGCAACATCGATGGCGATAATCCCGCGGCATCACGGTATACTGAAGCGCGGATGACGGCGGCGGCAGAGGCGTTGCTTGAGGGCCTCAATGAGAATGCGGTCGATTTTCGCGAGAATTATGACGGCACGCTGACCGAACCGGTTGTTCTCCCCGCCGCCTTTCCAAATTTGCTCGCCAACGGATCGACTGGCATCGCGGTTGGCATGGCGACAAACATTCCGCCACACAATATTGTTGAGCTGATTGATGCCTCGCTGCACATGATCAAGACTCCCGATGTGCGTGACGAGACTCTGCTCAATTACGTGAAGGGGCCAGATTTTCCCACTGGCGGTGTTATCGTCGAGCCTGCGGAGAGCATGGCAAAGAGTTATGCCACAGGGCGTGGATCGTTTCGTCTGCGCGCCAAATGGGAGGTCGAGGATCTAGGGCGTGGTGTGTGGCAGATCGTCGTTACCGAGATTCCCTATCAGGTGGCCAAGTCCAAATTGATCGAGAAACTTGCCGAGTTGATCCAGACTAAAAAAGTCCCGATCCTTGCCGATGTACGCGACGAAAGCACTGAGGATATTCGCGTTGTATTGGAGCCCAAGTCCAAAAACGTTGATCCCGATGTGTTGATGAGCACGCTGTTTCGCAATTCCGATCTGGAAACGCGATTCTCGATGAACATGAATGTGCTGATTGACGGGCGCACGCCCAAGGTCTGTTCGCTCAAAGAGGTGTTGCGTGCTTGGCTTGATCATCGCCGTATTGTTCTGCACCGTCGAAGCCAGCATCGGATGGACAAGATTGACCACCGCCTTGAGGTGCTCGAAGGCTTTATCATTGCCTTTCTAAACCTCGACCGCGTGATTGATATCATTCGCTATGATGATGATCCTAAAACCGCATTGATGGCCGAGGAATGGGGGCGCGGTGTGGCGCGCGCCATGACCGAAAAAGACTATGTGTCGCCTCTTCCCGCTGCTGATGATCAAGGTGAGTTGACCGAGGTTCAGGCCGAAGCCATTCTCAACATGCGCTTGCGTAGCTTGCGCCGCCTTGAGGAAATAGAGTTGGTTAAGGAGCGCGACGCCTTGATGGCGGAGCGTGCGATTCTCGAAGACCTGATTCTCAACGAAGATGTGCAATGGGTGCGGATCTCCGATGAGTTGCGCGAGGTCAAAAAGACATTTGGCAAAGACTACCCGCGCGGCATGCGTTTGACGCAATTTGCTGAGGCGACTGAGGTCGAGGATGTCCCTTTAGAGGCCATGATCGAGCGCGAGCCGATCACTGTTGTATGTTCGCAAATGGGGTGGATTCGCGCGATGTCAGGGCATATCGATCTGACGCGCGAGTTGAAGTTTAAGGACGGCGATGGGCCACGGTTTACCTTCCACGCTGAAACGACAGACAAGTTACTTGTGATCGGGAGTAATGGCCGAATATTTACTCTATCAGCTGCAACGTTGCCCGGTGGACGCGGTATGGGCGAGCCATTGCGGTTGATGGTGGATTTGCCCAATGAGGTCGATATTGTTGACATCCTAAAACACGATCCCGAGGCCAAGCTCCTTATGGCGTCAAACGTTGGCAATGGCTTCATCGTGGCCGAAAAAGAGATCGTGGCACAGACACGCAGCGGGAAACAAGTTCTCAACGTGAAGGATGGCGAAGTGACCAAAATCGCGCATCGTATTCATGGCGACCACGTTGCAGTGATTTCGCAAAATAGGCGCTTTCTTGTGTTTGCTCTGTCCGAGATTCCCGAAATGGGGCGCGGCAAGGGCGTGCGTTTGCAAAAGTATGGTCAAGCCCGTGGTGCGCAAGGCATGCTTGAGCTCGACGGCGGCTTGTCCGATCTCACGACCTTCGTGCTCGATGAGGGTTTGAGCTGGACGATGGGTGGGGGGAACACCCGCACTGAAAAAGACTTAGGGCCATGGCTTGGCAAGCGGGCGGGCGTTGGCAAACAGCCGCCGCACGGTTTCCCGCGCGACAATACGTTTTCATAAAAGAGGTTTACATGTTGGTATTTCGGACGTTTCTCGCCTTTCTCGCCGCACTTACGCTTGTCGCGTGTGGGGAGGCTAAAATGGTCACGCAAGAGACCCCGAAACTTCAACTTGGTGACTTTTCGTTTGGCCACAATATTGTTGTCGCTGATGGTATGCAAAAAGGTGTGTTTTCGCGCACAGCGGAGCCGGAAGAAATCAAAGACTCCCTTACAGCGGCGTTGGCGGAGCGTCTTGGGCGGTATGATGGCGATAAACTCTATCACCTTGGCATCAAGGTCGAGGCTTATGCCCTTGCAATGCCGGGAATACCGATCGTCTTTAAACCGAAGTCGGCGTATATTTTGACGGTTACGGCATGGGATGATGCCGCCGGCGGCAAGCTCAACGAAGAACCGCGTTTGTTGACGATCTTCGAAGGCACGTCGGCACAAACCTTGATCGGGTCGGGCATTACGCGCAACAAACAAGAGCAAATCGATGTCCTGAGCCGCAACGCGGCGCGCCGTATTGAGCGCTGGCTTGAAGAAAACGGAGACTGGTTCGGCGTGGCGGCTGTGGGTGCCGAGATCACACAAGAAGATGACACGGCTGCAGCGTTAGAGCTATTGGCCGCTAATGCTGACCCTGACGCGCTTGCAGCGGCGCAAAAGGTTGCGGCTGAACAACAGGCCGCGGCACAGACGCAACCGCAGTCCCAGTAGCTTGCGCGCACAAGGCAACGAATAGAATGGCTGAATTTGCAACTGGTGCTTGATTTTTGTCTCGATAGCCAATAACTAGCCCGCGATGTTAATTCGGGTCATTGTGGCCCTTTCAAACCAAGAGGCGCCTCGATATGGCTAAAGGTAAGTTTGAACGCAACAAACCGCACGTGAACATTGGCACGATCGGTCACGTTGACCACGGCAAGACGACGCTGACGGCAGCGATCACCAAGTACTTTGGTGACTTTAAAGCCTACGACCAGATCGACGGCGCGCCGGAAGAGAAAGCACGCGGGATCACGATTTCGACAGCCCACGTTGAGTACGAGACGGAAGCCCGTCACTACGCCCACGTTGACTGTCCTGGTCACGCGGACTACGTAAAAAACATGATCACGGGTGCGGCGCAGATGGATGGCGCGATCTTGGTTGTGAACGCCGCTGACGGCCCGATGCCACAGACGCGCGAGCACATCTTGCTCGGTCGTCAGGTTGGCATCCCGCACATGGTTGTCTACATGAACAAAGTTGATCAGGTTGACGACGAAGAGTTGCTCGAGCTGGTTGAGATGGAAATCCGTGAGTTGTTGTCGTCCTACGACTACCCGGGTGACGACATTCCTGTGATCCCAGGCTCCGCGCTTGCGGCTATGGAAGGTCGCGATCCTGAGATTGGCGAAGAGTCGATCCGCAAACTGATGGCAGCTGTTGACAGCTACATCCCGACACCGGCACGCGCGGTTGACAAGCCGTTCTTGATGCCGATCGAGGACGTGTTCTCGATTTCCGGTCGCGGTACTGTTGTAACGGGTCGCGTTGAGCGCGGCGTTGTCAACGTTGGTGACGAGCTCGAAATCGTTGGTATCAAAGACACCACGAAAACGATCTGTACGGGTGTTGAAATGTTCCGCAAACTGCTTGATCGCGGTGAAGCTGGCGACAACATCGGCGCATTGTTGCGCGGCGTTGACCGTGATGCGGTTGAGCGTGGTCAGGTTCTGGTTAAGCCAGGTTCAGTTAAGCCACACACGAAGTTCGAAGCTGAGGTCTACATTTTGACCAAAGAAGAGGGTGGCCGTCACACGCCGTTCTTTGCGAACTACCGTCCACAGTTCTACTTCCGCACGACCGACGTGACAGGCACTTGTGTTCTGCCCGAAGGTACGGAAATGGTTATGCCCGGCGACAACTTGAAACTGTCCGCTGAGCTGATCGCACCGATCGCGATGGAAGAGGGTCTGCGCTTTGCGATCCGCGAAGGCGGCCGCACAGTTGGCTCCGGCGTTGTGTCCAAAATCATCGAATAAGAGCGCTTAGCGCCCTTACGCGATTGATCGAATAGAAAAGGCCCTGCATGCGCGGGGCCTTTTTGTATCGAGGGGGGCGTGATGAGCGGTGCCGTAATAAATTGCACTTCGCGCCTGACCCCGTATCATTTGCGCGCAGGTGCGATCAAAAGGACAGTCCGATGCGAGACGCCCATATCAAGTATGCTCATGTCCTAACGGGAGGGGCGCGGGGAGCCATCCTCGACGATGAGGCAATGCGCACGGTTTTGCGTGCCGAAACGCTTGGCTGGGTTCATTTAGATGGGACGCATGCTGACTCTGCGGGATGGATCGCCAGTCATCTGGATTACTTGGACCCGCAGGCCATTGAGGCACTCCTTGATCCCGCCTCGCGTCCGCGTATTACACCGCTTGGCGATGGCCTTATGATTATTCTGCGGGTGATCAACTTTAACGAAGGCGAAGACCCCGAGGACATGGTGTCTTTGCGTGTGTGGATTGATGCGCACCGGATCGTGACCGTATCACTACGCCGTGTGCGAGCGGTTGAGCGCATGAGTGACGCGTTGAGCGCAGGCATTGGGCCGCAAACGGCGGGACAGTTTTTGACCCGTCTGATTGAGGATGTGACTGGAAAAATTGCGGATTTTCAATCGGATCTCGACGTTCAGGCCGAGGCACTTGAAGATAAAATTGTGCGCGATGAAAGCGATGGATTGCGGTCTGATGTTGTAAATTTGCGCTTGCAGGTCATTGCAGCGCGCCGCTTTATGGCGCCGCAGCGGGATGTTATCCATGCAATCGCATTGAGCCAGTGCAGTTTTATAGATGAGGAGACTCGTCGCGAGATTGAAGAAGAAGCTCAAAAAATGACGCGCGTGATCGAAGACCTTGATGAGTTGCGCGATCAAGCGATCGTGTTGCGTGAGGAGCTTTCCGGTCAGCTCTCTGATCGCCTAAACCGCAATATGTTCGTTTTGTCGATGATTTCGGCTGTATTTTTGCCGTTGGGATTTCTGACGGGCCTGTTTGGCGTCAATGTCGGTGGCATGCCGGGCCTTGCCAGCAACGCGGCGTTTTTCTGGCTGTGTGCATCCCTTGTGGGTGTTGTTGCCGTGCAAGCGGGTGCGGTGTTTTGGATGCGGCGCACACGACGACCGTCCCGCTGATCGTAGCGCATTGGGTGCGTGTGCGGAGTATTTCATGCGCAGCGCACATTCGCGCTTGCAAACCTATCCGGCCTCTCGTATCCCATCGCGCACCAAGTAGGGGTATAGCTCAGTTGGTAGAGCGACGGTCTCCAAAACCGTAGGTCCCGGGTTCGAACCCTGGTGCCCCTGCCATTTTACACCAAGACGTCCGCGTGTGATTGCGCCCACCCGAACGCGCAGCTACCAATGTGTGGTTCAGAACCGTTTGTGTGGAGACTATTTTGGCCCCCCATCCCCTTGCCCAACTCGATGCGGTCTATGTGATCAATCTTGATAGTCGTCCCGACCGTTTGCGTGCGATGGAGGCCGAGTTGGCGCGAATTGGGCTGTCGTTTGCGTCAATGAATGTGATCCGCCACGCTGCCTATCGCCCTCAAAGCCAAGGCAGCTTTCCCTCACGTGGCGCGCGTGGGTGCTTTATTAGTCACCTCACCGCGCTTAAGGCCGCGCACGGGGCGGGCCACAAGCAGGTACTCATTCTTGAAGATGACGCATTGATAACGCGGCGGTTGTGTCGGGGCGGTGCCACATTGTCCGCGCAACTCGATGCCGCTGATTGGGATATGTGCTATCTCGGGTTTCGCCTCATGAGCGAGAGCACCTCAAGCATTCAAGGTTGGTGCGATGTGTCCCCAGAGACGGACATTACCTGCGCCCATGCCATAGTATGGCGCAGTGGCGCAATCGCCCGTGCCATCCCTTATCTCGATGCGATGCTCGGCCGTGAGGCGGGCGATCCACTAGGTGGACCTATGCATGTCGACGGGGCGCACAACTGGCTGCGCCGTGCCCATCCCGATTTGATTGCACGCCGCAGTGCCAAGCAACTTGTAACGCAACGCGCCTCAGATAGTGATATTGCCGCGCAAACCCGTTATCGCAGCAGCACATTCATCGGCCTTTTACGTCGCCTGAAAGACTTCACGGCGCGTTGGGCTTGAATTCTACGGCGCACTGGCGTAGATGCCACAAACCACATCAGGTTCAGGAATAGACAATGGCCACTAAGACAAACCCACTTCAGTTCATCCAGCAAGTTCGCGCTGAGGTCTCGAAGATCGTCTGGCCAACGCGCCGCGAAGTCATGTTGACCACGGTTATGGTCTTTATCATGGCGGCTCTTACGGCTGTTTTCTTTTTCCTCGTTGATCTGATCATTAAAACCGGACTTCAGGGCCTGTTGAATTTCGTCGGATAAGCCACTGCGCTTTGCGAATAGGGTCGGGGCTGCAGTAGGGGGCTCCCTTGGCTAAACAATTCGATTCCATTTCCGATACATTGCGCGCCTTTGTCGAGCGCCAGCATATCTTTTTCTGCGCTTCCGCCGCGCAGGACACGCGCGTCAACCTCACGCCGCGCTCTACCGACTCCTTGCGCATAACTGGGCCAAACGAGGCGCTATTTCTTGATCTCACCGGGTCGGGAAACGAAACAGCGGCGCATGTGATCGCGGACGGGCGTTTGACGCTGATGTTCTGCGCCTTTGAGGGGCCGCCGATGATTTTGCGCCTGTATGGGCGTGGCCGCGTGGTGCATCGCGATGCGCCCGAGTTTACACCACTGTTCGCGCAACACATCGGTGGCGACATACCGGTTAATGCGCGTCAGATTTTTATTCAGGACATCGATCTGGTGCAAACGTCCTGTGGTTATGGCGTGCCACTTTTCGAGTATACCCGCGAGCGTCCGGCGTTGCGCAATTGGGCTGCGGACAAAAGCGATGCCGATATCCGCGCCTATTGGGGCGAGAAAAACCGCACCTCGATGGACGGTCTGCCGACCGGTGTTTTTGACGACACCTGACGGGGCGAGCGGGGTGACGCCGGTGGGCCTGTTTGCGCCCTAAAGGCTTGAACTTACATGCTTGAGGCGGTAGAGCGGGCGCACTCACCTTACAAGGCGTGCAGCGATTCGAGTTGCGCGCCGCTTTATTGTTCGGGAGAGTGGCACTTAAGTGCTTGAGATTGAAACACGATCCGACGATTGCGTCGGGATTAGACAAAGGCAATGACCCCATGGCTAAGCGTTGGTATTCGGTAAGCGTTCTCTCGAACTTCGAGAAAAAGATTGCCGAAGCGATCAAAACGGCTGTGGAAGAAAAGGGCCTTCAGGATCAGTTCGACGAAGTTCTGGTCCCGACAGAAGAAGTTATTGAAGTACGCCGCGGTAAAAAAGTAACCGTCGAGCGTCGTTTTATGCCGGGCTATGTTCTTGTCCGCATGGAAATGACCGACCAAGGCTACCACCTGATCAACTCGATCAATCGCGTCACCGGGTTTCTTGGGTCTTTTGGCAAACCTGTGCCAATGCGCGACAGCGAAGTTGAATCAATCCTTGGCCGTGTAGAAGAGGGCGCAGAAGCGCCGCGCTCCACAATCACCTTTGAAGTTGGCGAGCAAGTCTCTGTCTCCGAGGGTGCATTCGAGGGCTTTGATGGTATGGTCGAGGATGTTGATGAGGCAAGCCAGCGCCTTAAAGTGTCTGTGTCGATCTTTGGTCGCGCGACGCCGGTCGAATTGGAATTCACTCAGGTCATGAAAAGGTCCTGAGCGAGACGCGTCCCGAAAAGGGACGCAGTACCCGTGGGAGGCGAGAGGCGCGCGAGTCTCGGACCTGACCACACAACATAGTTCTCCGTGAGACGCGTCTCGCTGGAGGTTGGAAAAGGAAAAAGCCAATGGCTAAGAAGCTCGCAGGCAAGATGAAGCTGCAAGTTCCCGCCGGTCAAGCAAACCCGTCCCCACCCGTGGGTCCGGCGCTTGGTCAGCGTGGTATCAACATTATGGAATTCTGTAAGGCGTTCAACGCCAAGACGCAGGACATGGAAGCGGGTTCCCCGTGCCCAACCGTAATTACGTACTACCAAGACAAATCGTTCACGATGGAAATCAAGACGCCACCAGCGTCCTATTTCCTTAAGAAGGCTGCGAAGCTCAAGTCGGGTGCAACAAACCCTGGCCGCGATACAGCAGGTTCCGTGTCTATTGCTCAGGTGAAAGAGATCGCCGAAGCTAAAATGAAAGACCTGAATGCAAACGATATCGAGGCAGCGATGAAAATCATCCTCGGTTCCGCGCGTTCTATGGGCATCGAGGTGAAGTAATGGCTAAACTTGGCAAACGTACCACCGCAGCTCGTGCCGCATTTGTAGGCAAAGCAAATCTTTCCGTTGAAGACGCAGTTGCGCTCATCAAGGGTGCGTCGAACACAAAGTTTGACGAAACAATCGATATCGCAATGAACCTAGGTGTTGACCCACGTCACGCCGACCAGATGGTTCGCGGCGCCGTGACTTTGCCAAATGGCACAGGCAAAACGGTCCGTGTTGCTGTATTCGCTCGCGGCGACAAGGCCGACGAAGCAACGGCAGCAGGCGCAGACATTGTTGGCGCAGAAGATCTGATGGAAGCTATTCAGGGCGGCAAGATCGATTTCGATCGTTGCATCGCAACTCCTGACATGATGCCAATCGTCGGGCGTCTCGGCAAAATCCTTGGTCCACGCAACCTGATGCCGAACCCGAAAATTGGCACAGTGACAATGGACGTGAAAGCGGCTGTTGACGCGGCTAAAGGTGGCGAAGTTCAGTTTAAAGCCGAAAAAGCAGGCGTTGTGCATGCTGGCGTTGGCAAGCTGTCGTTTGATGATGCTCAGTTGGTTGAGAACGTACGTGCCTTTGTTGGTGCAGTACTTAAAGCCAAGCCAACTGGCGCCAAAGGTGCTTACATGCAGAAGATCGTTGTATCTTCTACAATGGGTCCAGGCGTGACGCTCGACATCGATAACGCAGCCGGCAACTAAACTACGGCGGCCCGTTTGATCTGATGCTTAATTTGCATTGATTGATATACGGACACTAAGATAATGAAGGCGCTCCAGATTGGGGCGCCTTTTTTCGCGCCGAATACTTGTCCGTAGCGCGCGTGTGTAGCCCTTGCGCGCTGCGCCGTTTCTCTTTAGAGACAAGATTGCAACCAGCGTGAGATTCGTCGTGCGCTGTTTTTGCTTTCGTCCGAGACGGTGGGTGGTCCCATTTGGGTCCATAATTTCCTGCCTGAGACGGGATAGGCCATTTAGCCAAGAGCTCCCGTGAGCTTACGGCGGTGACGTTCCCGTAAACAAGGACCGAACCGCCGGAGAGATCCGGTACAATGAGCCGGAGGGGAAACCCTCCATACTTGGAGTAAAACTGTGGATAGAGCACAAAAAGAAAAAGTGGTCGACGAACTCGGCCAGATCTTTGAAAGCTCTGGCGTGGTCGTGGTAGCACACTACGCAGGTCTTACGGTTGCTGAAATGCAAGATTTGCGCGCTCGTATGAGTGACGCAGGTGGTGCAGTTCGCGTTGCCAAGAACCGGCTTGCTAAAATCGCCTTGGAAGGCACGCCCAACGCACCTGTTGGCGACCTTCTCAACGGCATGACAGTCCTCGCCTATTCTGAAGATCCCGTTGCGGCCGCTAAGGTTGCTGTGGAATTTTCTAAAACCAACGAGAAGCTTCAAATTCTCGGTGGTGCTATGGGTGGCGAAGGTCTTGACGTTGCTGGTGTTGTACGCGTTTCCAAAATGCCTTCGCGCGACGAGCTTCTTGCTCAAATCGCGAGCTGCATTGGGGCACCTGCTTCCAACATCGCCGGCGCGATTGGCGCACCCGCTTCGAATATCGCGAGTATCCTTTCCACAATCGAGGAAAAGGCTGCTTAAGCAATCTTTTGTATCTGCGTGGGTTGTCAAACACCCGCTGGAACACACCTTTAACTAAACGGAAACAGTACAATGGCTGATCTGAAGAAACTTGCAGAAGAGATCGTAGGTCTCACCCTTCTCGAAGCTCAAGAGCTGAAAGAAATCCTCAAAGACGAATACGGCATCGAGCCAGCAGCTGGCGGCGCCGTAATGGTTGCCGGTGGCGGCGACGCTGGTGGTGCTGCAGCAGAAGAGAAGACAGAATTCGACGTCGTTCTCAAAGATGCTGGTGGCTCCAAAATCAACGTCATCAAAGAAGTTCGCGCCATCACTGGCCTGGGCCTCAAAGAAGCCAAAGAGCTCGTTGAAGCTGGCGGAAAAATCAAAGAAGGCGTGTCCAAGGACGAAGCTGAAGACGTTAAGGGCAAGCTGGAAGCAGCTGGCGCAACCGTCGAGGTCGCCTAAGCGATATTGCCCTTTCGGGGCATCAAAACAAAAGGCTGGATCCCGAATTTCGGGGTCCAGCCGAACCTGTCTTGGGGCTGCAAAACCTTAAGATACCCCTCTCAGTAAGCGCCTGCCTCGGATGTCCGTGGGAAGACGCTTTCTAAGAAGGGTCCATGGTCGGGAGCATTCGGTGGGACGAATGCAGGAATAGACCGGACAGCTTCGTTTCGTAAGGGTACATGCGCCGGCGCCCACCGGTATATGTGGCTCTCGAAAATTCGAAAGGTAAAGACGCGAATGGCTTCGACCTTCCTCGGCCAGAAACGGCTCCGCAAGTATTACGGCAAAATCCGTGAAGTTCTCGAAATGCCGAACCTCATTGAGGTTCAAAAGGCATCCTATGACCTGTTCTTGAACTCCGGCGATGCGCCCGAGCCTCTCGACGGCGAAGGGATCAAAGGCGTTTTCCAGTCGGTCTTCCCGATTAAGGATTTCAACGAGACGTCCGTGCTTGAGTTCGTAAAATACGAGCTGGAAACTCCCAAATACGATGTCGAAGAATGTCAGCAGCGCGACATGACATACTCCGCACCGCTCAAAGTCACTTTGCGCCTTATCGTGTTTGATGTGGATGAGGATACAGGCGCGAAGTCCGTTAAGGACATCAAAGAGCAAGACGTGTTCATGGGCGATATGCCACTCATGACGCCGAACGGCACGTTTGTCGTTAACGGCACAGAGCGCGTGATTGTGTCCCAGATGCACCGTTCGCCTGGCGTGTTCTTTGACCACGACAAGGGCAAAACCCACTCGTCGGGCAAATTGCTATTCGCTTGCCGCATTATTCCGTATCGTGGATCTTGGTTGGACTTCGAGTTTGATGCCAAAGACGTTGTCTTTGCGCGCATCGACCGTCGCCGCAAGCTTCCTGTTACAACCTTGTTGTACGCTCTGGGCCTCAATCAAGAGTCCATTTGTGACGCGTATTACGAAACCGTTGATTACAAGCTTGAGAAGAACAAAGGTTGGGTGACCAAGTTCTTCCCTGAGCGTGTACGCGGAACGCGTCCGACATTCGATCTGGTCGACGCAGCTACAGGTGAGTTGATCTGTAAAGCTGGCGAGAAGATGACCCCTCGCAAGGTCAAACAGATTATCGATAGTGGTGAAATCACCGAGTTGCTCGTTCCCTACGACAACATCGTTGGTCGCTACATCGCTAAAGACATCATCAACGAAGACAACGGCGCGATTTATATCGAGGCTGGCGACGAGTTGACGCTCGAGTACGACAAAGACGGTGACGTTATTGGCGGTACTTTGTTCGATCTGCAAAACGCAGGTGTCACGGACCTTCCGGTTCTTGATATCGATGGCGTGAACGTGGGTGCCTACATCCGCAACACGCTTGCTGTAGATAAAAACATGAACCGCGAAACCGCGCTCATGGACATCTACCGCGTGATGCGCCCGGGCGAGCCGCCCACCGTTGAAGCGGCAGGCAATCTCTTTGATAGCCTGTTCTTTGATGGCGAACGTTATGATCTGTCCGCGGTTGGCCGTGTGAAAATGAACATGCGTCTTGCTCTCGATAAAGAAGACACGCAGCGTACGCTTGATCGTGACGATATCGTCAAGTGTATCAAAGCACTTGTTGAATTGCGTGACGGTCGTGGCGACATCGACGACATTGACCACCTCGGCAACCGTCGTGTGCGTTCTGTTGGCGAATTGATGGAAAACCAATACCGCGTTGGTCTGTTGCGTATGGAGCGCGCGATTAAAGAGCGTATGTCGTCCGTTGAGATCGACACGGTCATGCCGCAAGACCTCATCAATGCGAAACCTGCGGCGGCTGCCGTTCGCGAATTCTTCGGTTCCTCACAGCTGTCGCAGTTCATGGACCAAACCAACCCGCTCTCCGAAGTGACGCACAAGCGCCGCCTCTCCGCGCTTGGGCCAGGTGGTCTGACGCGCGAACGTGCAGGCTTTGAGGTCCGTGACGTTCACATCACGCACTACGGTCGTATGTGTCCGATTGAGACTCCCGAGGGTCCGAACATTGGTTTGATCAACTCGCTCGCGACCTTTGCACGGGTGAACAAGTACGGCTTCATCGAGACACCATACCGTCGCGTTGTTGACGGTCAGGTGACTGACGAAGTTCAATACATGTCCGCAACCGAAGAGATGCGTCACACTGTGGCTCAGGCCAACGCATCGCTCGACGAAACCGGCCGTTTTACCAACGATTTCGTATCCACACGTCAGTCGGGCGAGCACGCGCTCAACCCGCCTGAAAACGTGGATTTGATCGACGTATCGCCAAAACAGCTGGTCTCAGTTGCTGCGGCGCTTATCCCGTTCCTTGAAAACGATGACGCCAACCGCGCTCTCATGGGTTCTAACATGCAACGTCAGGCTGTGCCTTTGTTGCGTGCTGAAGCGCCTGTGGTGGGAACCGGTATGGAAGGCAAAGTTGCTATCGACTCTGGTGCTGCGATCCAAGCCGCTCGTGCTGGTATCATTGACCAAGTTGATGCGACGCGTATCGTTGTACGCGCCACGTCTGATCTAGGTCTTGGCGATGCTGGTGTGGACATCTACCGTCTGCGTAAGTTCCAGCGTTCCAACCAAAACACCTGTATCAACCAGCGTCCATTGGTCAAAGTAGGCCAAGCTGTTGGTAAAGGCGAAGTTATCGCTGACGGTCCGTCCACAGATATGGGCGAGCTGGCTCTGGGTAAAAACGTGATCGTCGCGTTTATGCCTTGGAATGGCTACAACTACGAAGACTCCATTCTGATCTCCGAGCGCATCGCGCGTGACGACGTATTCACATCGGTTCACATCGAAGAATTCGAAGTCGCGGCCCGCGATACGAAACTCGGCCCAGAGGAAATCACCCGCGATATTCCGAACGTTGGCGAGGAAGCCCTGCGCAACCTCGACGAAGCCGGTATCGTGTATATCGGTGCTCACGTTGAGCCCGGCGATATCCTTGTGGGTAAGATTACACCAAAGGGCGAAAGCCCGATGACGCCGGAAGAAAAACTCCTGCGCGCCATCTTTGGTGAAAAAGCTTCCGACGTGCGCGACACCTCGTTGCGTGTGAAGCCCGGTGACTACGGTACAGTCGTGGAAGTGCGCGTCTTTAACCGTCACGGCGTCGAAAAAGACGAGCGTTCGGTTCAGATCGAGCGTGAGGAAATCGAACGCCTCGCCCGCGACCGTGACGACGAGATGGCGATCCTTGATCGCAACATCTACGCCCGTCTCAAAGAGCAGTTGCTCGGCAAAACTGCCGTCAAAGGCCCCAAAGGTGTGAAAGCCAATGTGGTTGTTGATGAGGACTTGCTGTCGCAGCTATCCAAAGGTCAATGGTGGCAACTCGCCCTCGAGGGTGAAGCTGATGCGCAAATCGTCGAAGCGCTAAACGGCCAGTACGATGTTCAAAAACGTGCGCTTGAGCACCGCTTTGAAGACAAGGTCGAGAAAGTGCGCCGCGGTGACGATCTTCCACCCGGTGTGATGAAGATGGTCAAAGTCTTTATCGCCGTGAAGCGCAAGCTTCAGCCAGGTGATAAAATGGCCGGTCGTCACGGCAACAAAGGTGTTATTTCCCGCGTTGTTCCGATGGAAGACATGCCGTTCCTTGCCGATGGTACTCCCGTCGATTTCTGTCTCAACCCGCTCGGCGTGCCATCGCGTATGAACGTCGGTCAGATCCTTGAGACACACATGGGTTGGGCGTCCCGTGCGCTTGGTATTCAAGTGGACGAAGCGCTTCAGGAATACCGTCGTTCCGGCGATATGACTCCTGTGCGTGACGCGCTCAAATTCGTCTACGGCGATGACGTGTACGCCGAAGGCTTTGAAAGCATGGATGACGATTTGATGCTCGAAGCGGCATCGAACGTGACCGCGATCGGTGTTCCGATTGCAACACCTGTCTTTGACGGTGCGAAAGAGGCCGATATCGACGACGCATTGATGCGCGCCGGTTTCGACACCTCTGCACAATCGGTGCTCTTCGATGGCCGTACGGGCGAGCAATTCGCACGTAAAGTCACCGTTGGCGTCAAATACCTGCTCAAACTGCACCACCTTGTGGACGACAAAATCCACGCCCGTTCCACGGGTCCATACTCGCTCGTCACCCAGCAGCCGCTCGGTGGTAAGGCGCAGTTCGGTGGTCAGCGCTTTGGTGAGATGGAAGTCTGGGCACTGGAAGCATATGGCGCGGCATACACGCTGCAAGAGATGCTTACAGTCAAATCGGATGACGTTGCAGGTCGTGCCAAGGTCTACGAGTCGATCGTCAAGGGCGAAGACAACTTTGAAGCGGGGATCCCCGAAAGCTTCAACGTGCTTGTCAAAGAAGTCCGTGGCCTCGGCCTGAACATGGAACTCCTGGATGCGGAGGATGAGGAATAAGGGCTTCGGCTCTTATCCCTCTCTCCCTTCCGCAACCGTATGAGGAACTCATAATATGAACCAGGAACTCTCAACCAACCCGTTCAACCCGCTGGCGCAGCCGTCGACGTTTGACGAGATCAAGGTCTCTCTCGCATCGCCCGAGCGCATCCTGTCGTGGTCCTACGGTGAGATCAAAAAGCCCGAAACCATCAACTACCGCACGTTCAAACCCGAGCGTGACGGTCTGTTTTGTGCGCGTATCTTTGGCCCGATCAAAGACTATGAATGCCTGTGCGGCAAATACAAGCGCATGAAATATCGCGGCGTTGTCTGCGAGAAATGTGGTGTCGAAGTTACCCTCCAGAAGGTGCGTCGCGAGCGTATGGGCCATATCGAACTGGCCGCGCCTGTTGCACACATCTGGTTCTTGAAATCACTGCCAAGCCGTATCGGCCTCATGCTCGACATGACGCTGCGCGATCTTGAGCGTGTGCTCTACTTTGAAAACTATGTTGTAATTGAGCCGGGTCTTACCGATCTCACCTACGGTCAGATGATGACCGAAGAGGAGTTCATGGACGCGCAAGACATCTATGGCATGGACGCATTCGAGGCCGACATCGGCGCCGAAGCGATCCGTAAAATGTTGTCGAACATCGACCTTGAGTCCGCCGCAGAGCAACTGCGCGAAGATCTCAAAGAGGCGACTGGCGAATTGAAGCCCAAAAAGATCATCAAGCGTTTGAAGATCGTTGAAAGCTTCCTTGAATCCGGCAACCGTCCCGAGTGGATGATCCTCACCGTGGTTCCCGTGATCCCGCCAGAGCTTCGTCCTCTTGTGCCGCTTGATGGTGGTCGTTTCGCGACCTCCGACCTCAACGATCTCTATCGTCGTGTGATCAACCGCAACAACCGTCTCAAGCGCCTCATCGAGCTGCGAGCGCCCGATATCATCGTGCGCAACGAGAAACGTATGTTGCAAGAATCCGTCGACGCCCTGTTCGACAACGGCCGTCGTGGCCGCGTCATCACCGGTGCCAACAAGCGTCCGTTGAAGTCGCTCTCCGACATGCTGAAGGGGAAACAAGGTCGCTTCCGCCAGAACCTTTTGGGCAAACGCGTCGACTTCTCCGGTCGTTCGGTCATTGTGACCGGTCCCGAGTTGAAGTTGCACCAGTGTGGTCTGCCCAAAAAGATGGCGCTCGAATTGTTCAAGCCGTTCATCTATTCGCGTCTGGAGGCCAAAGGCTATTCCTCGACCGTGAAACAGGCGAAGAAACTCGTTGAAAAAGAGCGCCCCGAAGTCTGGGACATCCTCGACGAAGTGATCCGCGAGCACCCCGTTCTGTTGAACCGTGCACCCACGCTTCACCGTCTCGGGATCCAAGCGTTCGAACCCACGCTGATCGAAGGCAAAGCCATTCAGCTTCACCCCCTCGTGTGTTCCGCGTTTAACGCCGACTTCGACGGTGACCAGATGGCTGTTCACGTGCCGCTCTCTCTTGAGGCACAGCTTGAAGCCCGCGTTTTGATGATGTCCACGAACAACGTTCTGTCGCCCGCCAACGGCGCGCCAATCATTGTTCCGTCACAGGATATGATTTTGGGTCTCTACTACGTCACGATGGAACGTGAGGGCATGGTCGGTGAGGGCATGATCTTTGCTGATATCGAAGAAGTAGAGCACGCCTTGAACGCTGGCGAAGTGCACCTGCACGCGAAGATCAAAGCGCGTATTCCACAGATCGACGAAACCGGTCAGGAAGTCGCTGTTTTGTTCGACACCACGCCGGGCCGCTTGCGCCTTGGTGGCCTGTTGCCGCTGAACGCAAAGGCACCGTTTGACTTGGTCAACACGCTGCTGCGCAAGAAAGACGTGCAAAAAGTCATCGACACTGTCTACCGCTACTGTGGTCAGAAAGAGTCCGTGATTTTCTGTGATCAGATCATGACCTTGGGTTTCCGCGAAGCGTTCAAGGGCGGCATTTCGTTCGGCAAGAACGACATGGTGATCCCCGACACCAAGTGGACATTGGTCGATGAGACCCGTGGCCTCGTCAAAGATTTCGAACAACAGTACATGGACGGCCTGATCACTCAGGGCGAGAAGTACAACAAAGTTGTCGATGCTTGGGCGAAGTGTAACGACAAAGTCACCGAAGCCATGATGTCGACGATTTCGGCAAGCAAGCGCGACGAGAATGGCGCCGAAATGGAACCGAACTCGGTTTACATGATGGCCCACTCCGGTGCGCGTGGCTCGGTCACACAGATGAAACAGTTGGGCGGCATGCGCGGCCTGATGGCGAAACCTTCTGGTGAGATTATCGAAACACCGATTATCTCGAACTTTAAAGAAGGTCTGACCGTTCTTGAGTACTTTAACTCGACACACGGTGCCCGTAAGGGTCTGTCCGATACCGCGCTTAAAACAGCGAACTCCGGTTACCTCACACGCCGCCTCGTGGACGTTGCACAAGACTGCATTATCCGTCAGGTCGATTGTGGCACCGACATCGCGATCACCGCTGAAGCGGCTGTGAACGATGGCGAAGTGGTATCCTCGCTGGCCGAGCGTATCCTCGGTCGCGTCTCCGCCGATGAAGTTCTCAAACCAGGCACAGACGAAGTGCTTTTGGCCAAGAACGAACTCATCGACGAGCGCAAAGCTGATCTAGTCGAAGAGGCCGGTGTTGCATCCATGCGCATCCGTTCCCCATTGACCTGTGAGGCCGAAGAGGGCGTTTGCGCCATGTGCTACGGTCGTGACCTGTCACGCGGCACCATGGTGAACCAAGGTGAATCTGTCGGCATTATCGCCGCACAGTCCATCGGTGAGCCGGGCACACAGTTGACCATGCGTACATTCCACATTGGTGGGGTTGCACAGGGTGGCCAACAGTCGTTCCAAGAAGCCAACCAAGAAGGTAAGGTTGTCTTTACCAACCCTAACCTACTTGAAAACGTTCACGGCGAGAACATCGTCATGGGTCGCAACATGTCTATGGCATTGGTTGACGAGCATGGCGCCGAGCGTGCGTCTTACAAGCTTGGTTACGGCACAAAGGTCTTCATCAAAGAAGGCGATACGATCAAGCGTGGCGACAAACTGTTTGAGTGGGATCCCTATACGCTCCCAATCATCGCAGAAAAGGCGGGTAAGGCGAAGTTCGTCGACCTCATCTCTGGCTTGTCGGTGCGTGATGTGACCGATGATGCAACGGGTATGACGCAGAAAATCGTGTCCGATTGGCGCTCTGTTCCCAAAGGTGGTGATCTCAAGCCTGAGGTCCTTATTTTGGGCGATGATGGCGAGCCAATGCGCAATGATGGCGGCAATCCAGTTACCTACCTGATGTCTGTAGATGCAATTTTGTCCATCGAAGATGGTCAAGACATCAAAGCGGGTGACGTTGTTGCACGTATTCCACGCGAAGGCGCGAAGACGAAAGACATTACCGGTGGTTTGCCGCGTGTTGCTGAACTCTTCGAGGCACGTCGTCCGAAAGATCACGCGATCATCGCGGAGATTGACGGTTACGTGCGCTTTGGCCGCGACTACAAGAATAAGCGTCGCATTTCCATCGAACCTGCAGACGAGTCGATGGAGCCGGTCGAGTACATGGTACCTAAGGGCAAGCACATCCCAGTGGGCGAAGGCGACTTCATCCAGAAGGGTGAGTATCTGATGGACGGTAACCCCGCGCCGCACGATATTCTTGCCATTATGGGTGTCGAGGCTTTGGCTGACTACATGATCAACGAGGTTCAGGATGTTTACCGTCTTCAGGGCGTGAAGATTAACGATAAACACATCGAAGTGATCGTGCGTCAAATGTTGCAGAAATGGGAGATCCTCGAAAGCGGTGATACCACACTTCTCAAAGGCGAAAACGTCGACAAGATCGAGTTTGAAGAAGCCAACGCGAAAGCTGAAAGCAAAGGTGGTCGTCCTGCTAAAGGTCAGCCAATCTTGCTTGGTATCACGAAGGCATCGCTTCAGACCCGCTCGTTTATCTCTGCGGCCTCTTTCCAAGAGACAACGCGTGTTCTCACGGAAGCGTCTGTACAGGGTAAACGCGACAAGCTTGTCGGTCTCAAAGAGAACGTTATCGTTGGCCGTTTAATCCCTGCCGGTACCGGTGGCGCGACGATGCGCGTGCGCAAAATTGCTGCGGACCGCGATGGTGCAGTGGTGGAGAGTGCTCGTATTGAAGCCGAAGCGGCAGCCGCACTCGCGGCTCCATCTGAGGATGTCTCAGTCGACGTCATGGACGCCGCACCGATCGAGACCCCCGAGGGCGACGACGCGTAAAATACGTGATATCAAAAATAGAAAAGGGCTCCGCAGTGCGGGGCCCTTTTGCATTGCGGCTTGGCCTTTGCGTCACATTGCTGCGTTTTTGGCCTGTGTTAGGCGAGCACGGTAGCGCGGGTCATCATTCACATTTGATCCGCGTTTGTCGTGAATAGCCTTGATATAGTCGGCGCAACACAAGTGGTGCAGTTCCAGAACGCGCGGCACGGCCGTTATCTGCGCGTAGACGGTATCAAAGCGGTCATCGAACCGCAAAGCCTTGCCGTCATACTCGTCATTGCGATCGTGAATATCAAAAAATTCTTCGCTGTAGCGCGGAACATCGCCTTTTCGTAGCGGACATACGTTCCCCATTTTGAAATCCACACTTTCAATCCACTTTGTAACGTAGTGATTGAGTTGTGCGCCGTCATGCGTGATGAACGGACGCTTGGTGCGTTGCCGGTGTTCGCCATTGGGGTCAAGCTCGAACGGCCGCCCATTCGCCCGTCCCCAGTTGGTCGGCGCCTTGCTCCAGTCGCCATCAAGGGTCATGCCACGCGGCGAGTGCGGAGAAAATTTTTGAAAGCGCAGCGGCTGATACAAGAAACTTTTGAAAAATGCATTTGGATGGCTCTTGGTTCTTGCCCCGCGCGTAAAGGTCCGGTGCAAAAACGTATCATCATAGAGGATCAGGCCAGATGTCCCGAACACTTTCCATTGGACGGCCACGCCCGCAAATTGCGTTTCCTTTCCGTTCAAAAACGCCGCTATGGTGCGGTTCCCAACCTTTGGGATGAGGTATTCATCGACATCACAGATGAAGAGCCAGTCGGTCGATCGCATAACGTCATGGGCGCGCATAGCGTCCAAACCAGAGCGTACTGGGGGCGTGTCCTCGGGAAAGTGTTCTTGTTCAAGACACCATCCTGCATCGGCAAGAACGCGCATTAGCTCGGTCGAATGATCTGTGCAGTCGTTATGCACGAACAACACATCGTCAAAGCCGAGCATCTTTTGCCAAGCCAGCCATTCCAATAGGAATGGCCCTTCGTTTCGAACTGTTGCTGCTACGGTGTATCGCATGGTGAGCGGGCCTCTTTGTGACCACTTCATCTGTGTCGGTCCTAAATGTAAATCCCTTTCCAAGGGGCGGGGGCAATGATAGCGCATCAGGCATGAAATTTAGGTAGCTATGCTAATGACCCAACAATCTTCGTCTACGAGAGCTGCATTTATCATGGTCTGTGGCATGGTCGCCTTTACGATCAATGACTCGATCATGAAGGCTGTGCTTGGGCATATCCCACTCATGCAGGCGATCTTTCTGCGCGGTCTAGTCAATGTGGTTTTGGTGTCGACCATAGTTGTGTGCTTATTGGGTGCGCCGCGTTTCGACCTGTCGACCCGTGATCGGGGTTTAGTGTTGGCACGAGCGGCCTGTGAAACGGGTGCAGCGTTTGCATTTTTGTACGCGGTGACGCGCATGAGTTTCGCCAATGCTGTGGCGATTGAACAAATGGTACCTCTCGTGATTGTGCTTGCGGGGTTTGTGGTGTTCCGCGATCCGCTAGGGTGGCGGCGTTCCGTTGCTGTTCTAGTTGGCTTTTTGGGGGCGCTGTTGATCGTCAAGCCGGGGAGTGGTGATTTCAATGGCGCGTCAATTTGGGCCTTTGTGACCGTTTTCTTTATCACAGGACGCGATATGTGTGTGCGCGCCATGTCTGATCAGGTGCCTACCGCGACCATCGCAATAACAACTGTTCTTTTTGTGACGGCGTGCGCGGGCGCTGCATCAATGGTGGTGACATGGGCACCGATGACGATGCCGCTCGTTTTTGGCATCGTTGCCGCGGGCGCGTTTTTGATCATCGGCTATGTTTGTTCTATTGTTGTGATGCGGGTTGGGGACATGACCGCCACGGCACCTTTTCGATATACGTCGGTGGTTACCGCGCTTATTTTGGGTCAGGTGTTTTTTGACGAATGGCCTGACACGTGGTCGTTGCTGGGGGCTGCGATCATTGCGGGAACGGGTATATTCACGGTGTTTCGCGAGGCACAGTTGGGACGTCGGAGACCGCGCCCCTGAGCGCCTGTTGACAAGGAAGCCGACTCTCCATATACGGCGCTCAATCCGACTAGAGGGGGCAATCCCTGAACGTGTCGAATTCTAAATTGTAGTGATCAAGATTTGCACCACTTAATCGGTGTTGGTCCTCTGCGAACTCACCGCGTCGTTTGCCTCGGAATGGAAACGATTGCGGCGTTTTGCGTTATGCGAACCTCGTGTGACGCTTCGAATTTTCACCGTCTCGACATATGTCGAGGCAGCACATGAGTTAGGAACGGGAAAAGCCCATGCCAACGATTCAGCAGCTGATCCGCAAGCCGCGTCAGCCTAAAGTCAAGCGTTCCAAGTCCATGCATCTGGAGCAGTGTCCCCAGAAGCGTGGCGTTTGTACGCGCGTCTACACCACTACCCCGAAAAAGCCGAACTCGGCTATGCGTAAAGTTGCAAAAGTGCGCTTGACGAATGGCTTCGAGGTCATCTCTTACATCCCCGGTGAAAGCCACAACCTTCAGGAGCACTCCGTGGTTCTGATCCGTGGCGGCCGCGTAAAAGACCTTCCAGGTGTACGCTACCACATTCTCCGCGGTGTTCTTGATACTCAAGGTGTCAAAGACCGTAAGCAACGTCGTTCGAAATACGGCGCTAAGCGTCCTAAGTAAGGAGAGACTGGTATGTCCCGTCGTCACGCCGCTGAAAAGCGCGAAGTCCTGCCTGACGCCAAGTATGGCGATAAGGTTCTGACAAAATTCATGAACAACCTGATGATCGATGGCAAGAAATCTGCCGCCGAGCGCATTGTTTACAACGCCCTGACTCGCGTCGAAGATAAGCTGAAGAAAGCCCCAATTGAGGTTTTCCACGAAGCTCTTGAAAACGTGAAGCCTTCGGTCGAAGTTCGCTCCCGCCGCGTCGGTGGTGCCACCTATCAGGTGCCCGTTGAAGTGCGTGTTGAGCGCCGCGAAGCACTCGCGATCCGTTGGTTGATCACCGCCTCGCGCGGTCGCAACGAAAACACGATGGAAGAACGTCTTGCCGGTGAGCTGCTTGACGCAGTCAACGGTCGTGGTTCCGCTGTGAAAAAACGCGAAGATACGCACAAGATGGCCGACGCGAACAAAGCGTTCAGCCACTACCGCTGGTAATAGGGAAGCACCAATATGGCACGCGACTATCCCCTCGAACGCTACCGGAACTTTGGTATTATTGCGCACATTGATGCGGGTAAAACCACCTGTTCCGAGCGGATCCTGTTCTACACAGGTAAATCACACAACATTGGCGAAGTGCACGATGGCGCGGCGACAATGGACTGGATGGAGCAGGAGCAGGAACGGGGTATTACAATTACTTCCGCTGCAACGACGACATTCTGGGAGCGTACCGAGACTGGCACCGAGCCAGACTCGCTGAAGCACCGCATGAACATCATCGATACGCCTGGCCACGTTGACTTCACAATCGAAGTTGAGCGTTCCTTGGCTGTTCTTGATGGCGCGATCGTTGTTTTGGATGCGAACGCTGGCGTTGAGCCACAGACCGAAACTGTATGGCGTCAAGCTGACCGCTATAAAGTTCCGCGTATGGTTTTCGTCAACAAGATGGACAAAATCGGCGCCGACTTCTTCAAGTGTGTTGAGATGGTCGAAAACCGTTGCGGCGCGCGCGCTATTCCGGTGGCGTTCCCGATCGGCGCAGAAACAGAACTCGAAGGCCTCGTTGATCTCGTAACCATGGAAGAATGGTTGTGGGAAGGCGAAGACCTTGGCGCATCGTGGGTCAAAGCACCGATCCGTGATAGCCTCGCTGACATGGCTGCCGAATATCGCGAAAAGCTCGTCGAAGCTGCTGTTGAGCAAGACGATGCAGCGATGGAAGCTTACCTTGAGGGTACCGAGCCTGATGTGAAAGCATTGCGCGCGCTGATCCGTAAAGCATGTTTGAACCTGTCGTTCGTTCCTGTGTTGGGCGGCTCCGCGTTCAAAAACAAAGGTGTCCAGCCTTTGCTCAACGCTGTTGTCGACTACTTGCCGAGCCCGCTCGACGTCATCGACTACATGGGCTTTAAGCCTGGCGATGAGACAGAAACACGTAACATCCCGCGTCGCGCGGACGATGATATGGCGTTCTCTGGCCTTGCGTTCAAAATCATGAACGACCCGTTCGTGGGCACCCTGACGTTCACACGGATTTATTCTGGTGTGCTCAATAAAGGTGACAACCTGCTCAACTCTACCAAGGGTAACAAAGAGCGCGTTGGCCGTATGATGATGATGCACTCGAACGAGCGTGAAGAAATCAACGAAGCATTCGCTGGTGACATCATTGCTTTGGGTGGTCTCAAGAACACAACAACGGGTGACACGCTTTGCTCGCCATCCGAGCCTGTTGTTCTCGAAACAATGACGTTCCCTGAGCCTGTGATCGAGATCGCGGTTGAGCCAAAAACTAAGGCCGACCAAGAGAAAATGGGTATCGCACTTCAGCGTCTTTCTGCTGAGGATCCATCCTTCCGTGTGGAAACTGACATCGAATCCGGTCAGACAATCATGAAGGGCATGGGCGAGCTTCACCTCGACATCCTTGTTGATCGCATGAAGCGTGAGTTCAAAGTGGAAGCCAACATTGGCGCGCCACAGGTGGCTTACCGTGAAACGATTTCGCATGAAGTCGAGCACACGTACACGCACAAAAAGCAGTCTGGCGGTTCTGGTCAGTACGGCGAAGTGAAAATGCTTATCTCTCCAACCGAACCGGGCGAAGGCTATTCCTTCGAATCCAAAATCGTTGGCGGGTCTGTTCCAAAGGAATACATCCCTGGTGTCGAAAAAGGTATCTTGTCCGTGATGGACAACGGACCTTTGGCGGGCTTCCCTGTGATCGACTTCAAGGTTCAGTTGCTCGACGGTAAGTTCCACGATGTGGACTCCTCGATCATGGCGTTTGAAATTGCAGCACGTATGTGTATGCGCGAAGGCATGAAAAAAGCCGGTGCGAAAATGCTCGAGCCGATCATGAAAGTCGAAGTGATTACTCCAGAAGAATACACTGGCGGCATCATTGGTGACCTCACCTCCCGTCGTGGGCAGGTTCAGGGTCAGGACACACGCAGCAACGCAATTGCGATCGATGCGTTTGTTCCGCTTGCCAACATGTTCGGTTACATCAACACGCTGCGTTCCATGTCTTCGGGCCGCGCGCAGTTCTCGATGCAGTTCGATCATTACGAGCCGGTACCTTCGAACATCTCCGAAGAGATTCAGGCGAAATTCGCCTAATAGCATTCGGGGAGCAGGATCCTGCTCCCCTAACCCATTATTAAGGAGGCCATCATGGCTAAAGGTAAGTTTGAACGCAACAAACCGCACGTGAACATTGGCACGATCGGTCACGTTGACCACGGCAAGACGACGCTGACGGCAGCGATCACCAAGTACTTTGGTGACTTTAAAGCCTACGACCAGATCGACGGCGCGCCGGAAGAGAAAGCACGCGGGATCACGATTTCGACAGCCCACGTTGAGTACGAGACGGAAGCCCGTCACTACGCCCACGTTGACTGTCCTGGTCACGCGGACTACGTAAAAAACATGATCACGGGTGCGGCGCAGATGGATGGCGCGATCTTGGTTGTGAACGCCGCTGACGGCCCGATGCCACAGACGCGCGAGCACATCTTGCTCGGTCGTCAGGTTGGCATCCCGCACATGGTTGTCTACATGAACAAAGTTGATCAGGTTGACGACGAAGAGTTGCTCGAGCTGGTTGAGATGGAAATCCGTGAGTTGTTGTCGTCCTACGACTACCCGGGTGACGACATTCCTGTGATCCCAGGCTCCGCGCTTGCGGCTATGGAAGGTCGCGATCCTGAGATTGGCGAAGAGTCGATCCGCAAACTGATGGCAGCTGTTGACAGCTACATCCCGACACCGGCACGCGCGGTTGACAAGCCGTTCTTGATGCCGATCGAGGACGTGTTCTCGATTTCCGGTCGCGGTACTGTTGTAACGGGTCGCGTTGAGCGCGGCGTTGTCAACGTTGGTGACGAGCTCGAAATCGTTGGTATCAAAGACACCACGAAAACGATCTGTACGGGTGTTGAAATGTTCCGCAAACTGCTTGATCGCGGTGAAGCTGGCGACAACATCGGCGCATTGTTGCGCGGCGTTGACCGTGATGCGGTTGAGCGTGGTCAGGTTCTGGTTAAGCCAGGTTCAGTTAAGCCACACACGAAGTTCGAAGCTGAGGTCTACATTTTGACCAAAGAAGAGGGTGGCCGTCACACGCCGTTCTTTGCGAACTACCGTCCACAGTTCTACTTCCGCACGACCGACGTGACAGGCACTTGTGTTCTGCCCGAAGGTACGGAAATGGTTATGCCCGGCGACAACTTGAAACTGTCCGCTGAGCTGATCGCACCGATCGCGATGGAAGAGGGTCTGCGCTTTGCGATCCGCGAAGGCGGCCGCACAGTTGGCTCCGGCGTTGTGTCCAAAATCATCGAATAAGAGCGCTTAGCGCCCTTACGCGATTGATCGAATAGAAAAGGCCCTGCATGCGCGGGGCCTTTTTGTATCGAGGAGGGCGTGATGGGCCGATATAAATACAGGCAATTCAGGAAAACTGTTGCTATAGCCACGACACCCTAGTATAGGGCGCTGGTTGCCCTACGGGGTAACGCCCGAAGGGGGATTCGCATCCCGCTTCATTAGGTTCGATGTGGGGGTGGCAATGGTGCCATTTCGACCTCTCAATCTTTTTAGCCGCGAAAGGCTCAGACATATGTCGCAGAACATTCGCATTCGGCTGAAGGCATTCGATTTCCGCGTCCTCGATGCGTCGACACAGGAAATCGTCAACACGGCAAAGCGCACTGGCGCTCAGGTTCGTGGCCCGATCCCGCTTCCTAACAAAATCGAGAAGTTCACGGTTCTCCGTGGCCCTCACGTTGATAAGAAATCCCGCGATCAGTTCGAGATCCGTACGCACAAGCGTCTCCTCGACATCGTAGACCCAACACCGCAGACTGTGGACGCGCTGATGAAGCTCGACCTTGCTGCCGGCGTTGACGTCGAAATCAAAGTATAAGGGGGCAATCAGATATGTTGCGCTCTGGTGTAATCGCGAAGAAGGTGGGCATGACCCGTCTCTTTATGGAAGACGGAAAGCAGATTCCTGTTACCGTTCTTCAACTCGAAAACCTACAGGTTGTTGCTCAGCGGACAACCGAGACAGACGGCTACGTTGCTGTTCAGCTCGGTGCAGGTTCCGCTAAAGCTAAGCGGACCTCCAAAGCTATGCGCGGTCACTTCGCCGCTGCAAACGTTGCGCCCAAGCGCAAGGTTGCAGAATTCCGCGTAGACGAGGCAAACCTCATCGCCGTTGGCGAAGAGATTTCCGCTGAACATTACTTTGACGGTCAATTTGTTGACGTATCCGGCACGTCGATTGGTAAAGGCTTTGCTGGTGCGATGAAGCGTCACAACTTTGGGGGCCTTCGCGCTACTCACGGTGTGTCGATCTCTCACCGTTCGCATGGTTCGACTGGTCAGTGTCAAGATCCGGGCAAAGTCTTCAAAGGTAAGAAGATGGCGGGCCACATGGGTGCCGTCCGTGTGACGACGCAGAACCTTCAGGTTGTCCGTACCGACGCCGACCGTGGCTTGATCATGGTTAAAGGCGCCGTTCCCGGCTCCAAAGGTGGCTGGGTCACAGTTAAAGATGCCGTGAAAAAGCCGTTCCCTGAGAATGCGCCGCTTCCCGCCGGTCTGAAATCTGCTGCCGCTGCTGCAGTTTCTGAGGCTCCCGCCGCAGACGCTCCGGTTGAAGGAGGTGACGCATGAAACTTGACGTAATCAAACTTGAAGGCGGCACTGCCGGCACTTTGGATCTAGACGAAGCACTCTTCGGACTTGAGCCACGCGCCGACATTTTGCACCGTGTGGTCCGTTGGCAGCGTAACAACGCACAGGCCGGCACTCACAAGGTGAAAACCCGCTCGGAAGTGTCTTACTCCACCAAAAAGATCTATCGCCAAAAGGGCACCGGTGGCGCACGTCACGGGTCTCGCAAGGCGCCAATCTTCCGTAAAGGTGGTATCTACAAAGGCCCGACCCCGCGTTCACACGGTCACGATCTTACGAAGAAATTCCGTAAGCTTGGCCTGAAGCACGCGCTGTCTGCGAAAGCTGCAACTGGCAATCTCGTGGTTCTGGAAGATGCGAAACTCGCAGGCGCCAAAACTGCATTGCTTGCTAAAGCGATCAAAGAGCAGGGTTGGAAACGCGTTCTGGTAATCGACGGTGCCGAAATTGATGCGAACTTCAAAGCTGCGGCTGCGAACATCGCTGGCATCGACATTTTGCCGACAATGGGCGCTAACGTGTATGATATCCTGAAGCGTGACACTCTCGTGATCACGAAATCAGGTATCGAAGCTCTGGAGGCTCGTTTGAAATGACCAACAAAGCAGAACTCTACGATGTGATCCGCAAGCCGATCATCACCGAGAAAGCAACAATGGCGTCCGAGCACGGTGCAGTTGTTTTCGAAGTAGCGATCGACGCCAATAAACCGCAGATCAAAGAAGCGGTCGAAACGCTCTTTGGTGTAAAGGTCAAAGCGGTCAACACAGCGATCACCAAAGGTAAAACCAAGCGTTTTCGCGGCACTGCCGGCAAACGTAAGGACGTTAAAAAAGCCTATGTGACGCTCGAAGACGGCAATTCTATCGACGTCTCGACAGGTCTCTGATAGAGAGACGGAAATCTCGGCCCCCGCTGATGTAGTGGGGGCCGGTTTTATTCAAAAAAGTACTGTTACCTCAGTATCTTGGATGGAAAGCGGTCCACGGTTGCCCGATTCGGGCGGTCGCGTGGGCCATTTTGTGCGGAACGGGTTTTATAACTCGGGCCTAAACGGAACGGGTCGCGCTCACGAGAGAGCGCAACAAGGCCCAGAGCAAACGGAAGACAGAAAGAATGGCACTCAAGTCGTATAAACCGACTACGCCTGGCCAACGCGGGTTGGTTCTGATCGACCGTTCGGAGCTTTGGAAAGGTCGCCCCGTCAAATCCCTCACTGAAGGTTTGACGAAATCAGGCGGTCGGAACAACACCGGACGGATCACATCACGCCGCCGAGGCGGCGGGGCAAAACGTCTCTATCGTATCGTTGATTTCAAACGCAATAAGTTTGACGTATCCGCTACCGTAGAGCGTATCGAATATGACCCGAACCGCACCGCGTTTATCGCGCTTGTGAAGTATGAAGATGGTGAGCAGGCGTATATCCTTGCTCCTCAGCGTTTGGCTGTAGGCGACAAAGTTATCGCATCTGCAAAAGCCGACGTGAAGCCGGGCAACGCAATGCCGTTCTCCGGTCTGCCGATTGGTACAATCGTCCACAATGTCGAGCTTAAAGCTGGCAAGGGTGGTCAGATTGCGCGTGCTGCAGGCACCTACGCCCAATTCGTTGGCCGTGATGGTGGCTACGCTCAGATCCGTCTCTCTTCGGGTGAGCTTCGTATGGTCCGTCAGGAATGCATGTGTACCGTTGGTGCTGTGTCCAACCCTGACAACTCTAACCAGAACTTTGGTAAAGCTGGTCGTATTCGCCACAAAGGCGTGCGCCCATCGGTTCGTGGTGTGGTTATGAACCCGATCGATCACCCACACGGTGGTGGTGAGGGTCGTACGTCTGGTGGTCGTCACCCAGTGACGCCATGGGGTAAGCCGACCAAAGGCGCAAAAACGCGCAACAAGAAAAAAGCGTCTAGCAAGCTTATCATTCGCTCGCGTCACGCTAAGAAGAAGGGTCGCTAAAATATGGCACGCTCTGTATGGAAAGGCCCATTTGTGGACTCTTATGTCCTCAAGAAGGCTGAAAAATCCCGTGAGTCGGGCCGCAACGAGGTCATTAAGATCTGGTCGCGTCGCTCAACCATCCTGCCGCAGTTCGTTGGTCTCACCTTTGGTGTTTACAACGGCCGCAAGCACATCCCCGTCAACGTCTCTGAGGACATGATTGGCCAGAAGTTTGGCGAGTATTCACCTACCCGCACTTACCACGGTCACGCCGCAGACAAAAAAGCGAAACGGAAGTAAGCCATGAGCAAGGATAAAAATCCCCGCCGCGTGGCAGACAACGAAGCAATGGCGAAAACTCGCATGCTTCGCGTTTCCCCGCAAAAGCTGAACCTTGTGGCTCAGTTGATTCGTGGCAAGAAAGTCGACAAGGCTCTTATCGACCTAACGTTCTCGAACAAGCGTATCGCCGCAGATGTGAAGAAATGTCTTCAGTCCGCAATCGCGAATGCCGAGAACAACCACAACCTCGATGTCGACGAGCTCGTCGTCGCTGAGGCTTGGGTCGGTAAAAACCTAACCATGAAACGCGGTCGCCCGCGTGCTCGTGGTCGTTTCGGCAAGATCATGAAGCCGTTCGCTGAAATCACCATCAAGGTGCGCCAAGTTGAGGAGCAAAACTAATGGGTCATAAGGTCAACCCGATTGCCATGCGCCTCCAGGTAAACCGCACCTGGGATAGCCGCTGGTACGCCGATACAAAGGATTATGGCGATCTTCTTTTGGAAGATCTCAAGATCCGTGAATTCGTTAAGGAAGAATGCAAGCAGGCCGGCATTAGCCGTGTGATCATCGAGCGTCCGCACAAAAAGTGCCGCGTCACGATCCACACTGCACGTCCCGGTGTCATCATTGGCAAAAAAGGCGCAGACATTGAGACTCTGCGTAAGAAAATTGCTTCGATGACAGCATCCGAGCTGCACCTCAACATCGTTGAAGTGCGCAAGCCCGAGCTTGACGCTGCTCTCGTATCCGAGAGCATCGCTCAGCAGCTCGAGCGTCGTGTGTCCTTTCGGCGTGCTATGAAACGCGCCGTACAAAACGCAATGCGCATGGGTGCCCTCGGCATCAAAGTGAACGTTGCGGGTCGTCTCGGCGGTGCAGAAATCGCGCGTACCGAATGGTACCGCGAAGGCCGCGTTCCTCTCCACACACTGCGCGCAGACATCGACTACGCGCCGTATGAGGCGATGACGGCTTATGGCATCATTGGTATTAAAACATGGATCTTCAAAGGCGAGATTATGGAACACGACCCTCAGGCTCGTGACCGTCGCGCTGAAGAAGCCCAAGCTGGTCCGGCGCCTCGCGGCGACCGCGGCCGTCGCTAAGGAGAACTGAACAATGCTTCAGCCAAAGCGTACTAAATTCCGCAAAGCCCACAAAGGCCGTATCCACGGTGAGGCTAAAGGCGGTTCTGATCTGAACTTCGGCACGTATGGCCTCAAAGCCATGCAGCCCGAGCGTGTAACCGCACGCCAGATCGAAGCTGCACGTCGTGCCATGACGCGTCACATGAAGCGTCAGGGCCGTGTTTGGATCCGGATTTTCCCTGACTTGCCCGTTACATCGAAACCCACCGAGGTTCGTATGGGTAAGGGTAAAGGTTCCGTGGATTATTGGGCATGTAAGGTCAAACCAGGCCGCGTCATGTTTGAAATCGACGGTGTATCGGACGACATCGCGCGCGAAGCTCTTCGCCTCGCCGCAATGAAGCTCCCGATTAAAACCCGTACCGTGGTTCGCGAAGACTGGTAAGGCGGTGCGATCTGCGAAAGCGGATTGGCTAGCTACCAAGGTCTAAAAAATAGGAACCCCCGCCGAGTTATCGGTGGGGGTTTTGTTTTATACGATGCGCCCTTGAACCATCACGCCTTTGTACGCATATCTCCCATAACAGACCCGTAGAGGCCGACATGCGCGCAACCGTTTCCGACATTCTCGACAAACCGTTCACCCGCAAGTTCATTATGGCGGTCATTTTGTTCAACGCCGTTATTCTCGGCATGGAAACCTCCGCGACCATTATGGAGCGTGCAGGACCATTGATCCTTTTTCTGGATAGACTCTGCTTGACGGTCTTTGTCATTGAATTGACCGCGAAGCACTACGCGCAAGGTCACCGTTTCTTCCACAATCCATGGAATATTGTCGACTTTGCGATTGTTGGCATATCTTTGGTGCCTGCGGGGGCTGGCCTGTCGGTCTTGCGCGCCTTGCGGATCTTTCGCTTGTTGCGGGTCGTTTCGGTGGTGCCAAGCCTAAGGCGCGTGGTCGAAGCCTTCGTTATGGCGTTGCCGGGCATGGCCTCAGTCTTTCTACTCACAGGGATTATTTTTTATATCGGTGCCGTCATCGCGACCAAACTCTACGGTCCGAGTTTTCCTGAATGGTTCGGCACACTGGGTGCCTCACTTTACACGCTTTTTCAGGTTATGACGCTAGAAAGCTGGTCCATGGGCATCGTGCGCCCCGTGATTGAGCATCACCCGCACGCATGGCTGTTTTTCATACCCTTTATCCTTATCACAGCCTTCGCGGTGATGAACCTCGTGGTGGGCCTTATTGTCTCTACCATGCAAGACGCGCATGCCGAGGAAGAGCACGCAGCAACTGACAGCTACCGCGAAGACATCACAGCCCGCCTTGATCGAATTGAAAAAGCGCTATTGGAGCGGCGCTGAAAAGCCGAAGATGCGAGTGCCGAATACTGTAGCTATTACTCTTTGAACTATTCTCCCCACCGATAGTTAAAACTCACGCTTACTCGATCGAACTCGCTTTGGTTCGTGACGACTTCGTGGCGCAGCCAACTTTCCCAAAGCATAACATCGCCAGCTTCGGGTGTCAGATAGATAAAGTTTTGCATTTCGCGTCGCGCGTCTTTGAGGCGGGGTGGAGCGGCCATCATCATCGCGTGGCGCGGATCTTCGAGGCGAAGCGCAGACGCGCCCTCGGGCATTGCCACATAGGTTGTCCCCGAAATCACCGAGTGAGGATGGATGTGAGCGGAGTGGTATGCGCCTTCGGGTAGGACATTGATCCACAGGTCTTCCAGAACGAGTTTGCGATCATCGAGGTTGAATTGCAAATCCTGAGCAAAGGCCGCGACATGTTTGTCGAGGGCCGCCACGATGTCCTTAAATATCGGGAACCGCCACGGCAGGTCGGTCAAAGAGGCATAGGATGTATAGCCAGGGAAGTTGTTGTCCTCACACCATTGTTGCCCTGCCTCATCGTCCTCTGCGATGGAATAGCAACTGTCGAACAACTCATCCTCGCTGATCTGCGCGCCGACCTCGTTGAGGCGCGCTTTGTACAGGCGGGTGACGAAGAGGCTTTCGATATCGGACATGGGATTTCCCTCGGGATTAGGCGTGGACAACCAAAGGTCGCCGCCGCGTGACAAGAATGTCTTAAGCACAATCGCCTAGTCTCGCAATCATTCGGCATCTATTTGCCCCTGCGATACACGCTCGACACACTCAATAACGGACTGCGCCTTTGCTTCGATTGATTTATCTTCTCTTGCCCGCGTTGATGCCCTCGTGGAGCTTTTTTAAAACGGTAGAGGCCTCGCCGCGTGTCGAGTTCCGATTGGGGCAGGGGGCGCAGTGGGGGCTGTGGCAAGACGCCCGTCCACGCCCTGCCCGCATCCCGTTTGCGAAGCAATTGCGCCGCATGGCGTGGAACCCGCGGTGGAATGAGGCACTTTATTTGGTGTCGCTCTCTGAGCGCCTGATCATCGCGCCGTCAGCGCATAGTGTGGACAGCCTCAATGCGTTGATCGCGGCGGGTGTGGCGCCGCAGGCGCGTGGGTCACTACAATTTCGCGTCGCCTTTCTCGACAAAGAGGGGGCGCAGATTATCAAAACCATCGAGTATGAAAGCGACCCTGTGCCGCTCCCGCGCCTACGCCAAATGGCCTGCCAAAATGAGGCCCACCCGTGAGCGTGATCCTGTCGCTGTCTGAGACCGTGCGCCTCACCGAGGTGTTGCTATCCCTTGCCGTCATCCAACAAAGCGCTGAGCATATGACCCGTGCGGGCATGGAGCGGCTCATCTTTGGTATTCGTGTTCTCATCGCTCTTGCATTGTTGTTCGGGGGCAATGCGGGAGCATCGATTGCGGGGCTGTTTGCCGTTGAACTTGTGATGCTGCACCGGTTTCAGGGGCCGTATAATGGCGGGTCGTCGAAAATGACGCTGCTGATCATTGCCTGTCTTGGTGCCTACCACATCGCGCCGACCGAGCGCGGTCGCGAACTGGCCGTGGCCTATCTCGCGGCGCAACTAACCCTGTCCTATTTCGTGTCGGGCTACGTCAAAGTGATCCGACCCGAATGGCGCTCCGGTGCGGCGCTCACCGATGTGTTCCGTTTCTCCGCCTACCCCGTGTCCGAGCGATTGCGTGAATGGGCAGCGCGCCCGCGTGCGCTCTGGGCGATGTCATGGGGCGTGATGGGGTTCGAGCTGGCCTTTCCGCTCACACTCCTGCATCCGCTTGCCCTCATCGCAGGGCTTTTGGTGGCGGCGAGCTTTCATCTGTCCAACGCGCTGTTCTTTGGTCTCAACCGCTTCTTCTGGATCTGGATCTGCGCCTACCCGTCGATCCTGTGGTTTCAAGGCCGCGTGTTCGGTTGAGAGCGAGGCAGGGGCGCGCGCTATGATTTTGGCGGCGCCGCACCCCAATAAATCCTCAGCTTTCGCTTGCCCCGCGTGATTGCATCCCCTATAGAGCGTCATCGCGCAGATTCTCCGTCAGGGGAGTCGTGTGCTTTGACATAACCCACTGGGCCGATGGTCACCCCGAAACGGGCGCCTACCAGTGCCACTAGGAATTAAGGAGAGGCGAATATGAACGCCCAAGAAATGCGTGCCAAAACGCCGGACCAGCTCCGCGAAGAATTGGCAAACCTCAAGAAAGAATCCTTCAACCTGCGCTTTCAGCAGGCCACGGGTCAGCTCGAAAATACCGCTCAGATCCGCAAGGCGCGCCGTTCGGCTGCCCTCGTGAAAACAATTCTGACCGAAAAAGCCGCAGCAGCGGCTGAATAAGGAGCGACACCTATGCCTAAGCGTATTCTTTCCGGGGTCGTAACCTCGAACCAAAACGAACAAACTGTAACCGTGTCTGTGGAGCGTCGCTTCAAGCATCCGGTTCTCAAGAAGACGATCCGTAAGTCCAAAAAATACCGGGCTCACGATGAGACAAACCAATTCAACATTGGTGATGCCGTCCGTATTCAGGAATGTGCACCAAAGTCGAAAACCAAGCGTTGGGAAGTTATTGCGTAAGCAATTGCTCACCAGCTTAATCGAAACCCTGGGGGATTTACGGCACTGCAGCCTACCCCATAGGTCGGGAGAAACTAAATGATCCAGATGCAGACCAATCTGGATGTAGCTGACAATAGCGGCGCTCGCCGTGTTCAGTGCATCAAGGTCCTCGGCGGTTCGCACCGTCGTTACGCGTCCGTGGGTGACATCATCGTTGTTTCGGTGAAAGAAGCCATTCCGCGCGGCCGTGTGAAAAAAGGGGACGTGCGTAAAGCCGTCGTCGTTCGCACAGCAAAAGAAGTTCGTCGTGATGACGGCACTGCTATCCGTTTTGATAGCAATGCTGCTGTGATCCTCAACAACAACAACGAGCCCGTAGGTACACGTATCTTTGGACCAGTTGTTCGTGAGCTTCGCGCGAAAAACTTTATGAAGATTATCTCACTCGCTCCGGAGGTGCTGTAATGGCTGCTAAGCTCCGTAAAGGCGATAAGATCGTCGTACTTGCCGGTAAGGACAAGGGCAAACAGGGCGAAATCGCCTCTGTAAACCCTGCCAAAGGCAAAGCAATTGTGGAAGGCGTAAATGTCGCCCTCCGTCACGCGAAAGCGACACAGGGTGAGCAGGGCGGCCGTCAGCCGGTTGCTATGCCAATCGACCTGTCCAATCTCGCGCTTCTCGACAAAAATGGCAAAGCAACTCGCGTTGGCTTCAAATTTGAAGGTGACAAGAAAGTGCGCTTCGCCAAAACGACAGGGGACGTAATCTGATGCTCGACGCTGACACATACACCCCGCGTCTCAAGTCGCTCTACAAGGACACCATTCGTGCCGCACTCAAAGAAGAGTTTGGCTACAAAAACGATATGATGATCCCGCGTCTGGACAAAATCGTTCTCAACATCGGTTGCGGTGCTGAAGCTGTACGTGATTCCAAAAAAGCGAAATCCGCTCAGGAAGATCTCACAGCGATCGCCGGCCAAAAGGCACTCACCACAATCGCTAAGAAATCCATCGCTGGTTTCCGCGTTCGTGAGGACATGCCTCTCGGTACGAAAGTCACTTTGCGTGGCGACCGTATGTATGAATTCTTCGATCGTCTGATCACGATTGCAATGCCTCGTATCCGCGACTTCCGCGGCGTGCCGGGTAAGTCCTTTGACGGTCGTGGCAACTACGCCATGGGTATCAAAGAGCACATTGTGTTCCCCGAGATCAACTTCGACCAAGTGGACGAAGTCTGGGGTATGGACGTTGTAATCGCCACTACGGCGAAAACCGACGCTGAAGCCAAGAGCCTGTTGACTGCGTTCAACATGCCCTTCAACAGCTAATCGCGCGAGGAGTTAGAGAACATGGCTAAGAAATCCATGATCGCACGTGAGGTCAAGCGCGAGAAATTGGTGGCAAAATACGCTACCAAACGCGCCGCTCTCAAAGAGATCATCTATGATCAAGAGAAGCCGATGGAAGAGCGCTTTCGCGCATCCTTGAAGCTTGCAGACCTGCCGCGCAACAGCTCGGCTACGCGTCTTCACAACCGCTGTCAGCTGACAGGCCGTCCACACGCTTACTACCGTAAGCTCAAGGTCAGCCGTATCATGCTGCGGGAACTCGGCTCCATGGGCCAGATCCCCGGTCTCGTGAAATCGAGCTGGTAAGGGAGAGATATTATGAACGATCCTATCGGCGATATGCTTACCCGCATCCGCAACTCTCAGATGCGCGGCAAATCCGTGGTCTCTACGCCAGCTTCCAAGCTGCGCGCATGGGTCCTCGATGTGCTGCTCGATGAGGGCTATATCCGCGGTTACGAAGGTAGCACTGATGTCAACGGTCACGCGACCCTCGAGATCAGCCTCAAGTACTACGAAGGCACCCCTGTTATTCGTGAGATCAAGCGTGTTTCCACGCCTGGCCGTCGCGTATACCTCGGTGTCAAAGACATCCCAACGGTCCGTCAGGGTCTCGGTGTGTCGATTGTCTCCACCCCCAAGGGTGTGATGTCGGATGCAAACGCTCGTGCCAACAATGTTGGCGGCGAAGTGCTTTGCACAGTCTTCTAAGGAGAGCGCAATGTCTCGTATTGGTAAAAAACCGGTCGACCTGCCCAGCGGCGTAACTGCTTCTGTCTCCGGCCAGACTATCGAAGTTAAAGGTTCCAAAGGAACCCTTTCCTTCACAGCAACCGATGACGTCACCCTGACGCTCGGCGAAAACGTTATTACTGTCACACCTCGTGGTAGTTCTAAGCGTGCTCGCCAGCAGTGGGGCATGTCGCGCACAGTAATCGCCAACTTGGTGACCGGTGTGTCTGACGGCTTCAAAAAAGAGCTGGAAATCAACGGTGTTGGTTATCGTGCGCAGATGCAGGGGAATACCCTGAAGCTGTCGCTTGGTTACTCGCACGAGGTAAATTTTGAGGTGCCTGACGGCGTTACCGTCACCGCCCCGAAACAAACCGAAATCATTGTGGAAGGTGCTGACGCACAACTCGTCGGCCAGGTCGCGGCAAATATCCGCGAATGGCGCAAGCCCGAGCCCTATAAAGGCAAAGGTATCAAGTACAAAGACGAGTACATCTTCCGCAAAGAAGGTAAGAAGAAGTAAGGACGCTCAAAATGGCAAACAGCAAAAGAGACCTGTTCTTGAAGCGCCGCCTGCGCGTCCGGAACAAACTTCGCAAGAGCAATGTCGGCAAGCTTCGCTTGTCGATCCATCGCTCCAACAAGAACATCAGCGCACAGCTGATCGACGACGTTCAGGGTGTAACCCTCGCGTCCGCATCTTCGCTCGAGAAAGATCTCGGCGTGATCGGAACGAACAATGTCGCAGCAGCAGCCAAAGTCGGCGCAGCACTGGCGGAGCGGGCTAAAAAAGCCGGCGTCGAAGTGTGCTACTTCGACCGTGGTGGCTTCTTGTTCCACGGCAAAGTGAAAGCCTTGGCTGAAGCCGCGCGTGAGGGCGGTCTGAAGTTCTAAGCACTTGTGGGGGACGACACGTTGTCCTCCCGATGATCCAGGTCGGGCGCGCCAGTCGCGCCCGTCACTGCGATCGAGATAAGCGGCGCACATGCGCCACCTTGAAAGGATAGTTCTATGGCAGAACGTGAAAATCGTCGCGGCCCACGTCGCGATCGTGAAGAAACACCAGAGTTTGCTGATCGCCTTGTCGCGATCAACCGCGTCTCCAAAACTGTGAAAGGTGGTAAGCGCTTTGGCTTCGCCGCACTCGTAGTTGTTGGCGACCAAAAAGGCCGCGTTGGTTTCGGTAAAGGTAAAGCGAAAGAGGTCCCCGAGGCCATTCGCAAAGCCACCGAACAAGCCAAGCGTCAGATGATCCGTGTTGCTCTCAAAGAGGGCCGCACATTGCACCACGACATGGAAGGTCGCCACGGCGCCGGCAAAGTTGTGATGCGCACCGCCCCACAGGGTACTGGTATCATCGCCGGTGGTCCAATGCGTGCTGTGTTCGAAATGCTCGGCATTCAGGACGTTGTTGCGAAATCTACGGGCTCACAGAACCCGTATAACATGATCCGCGCTACGCTGGACGGCCTTCGTAAAGAGGCCTCCCCACGTTCCGTGGCTCAGCGTCGTGGCAAAAAAGTCGCCGAAATCCTCCGCAAGGATGATGCTCCGGTTGCTGAAACCGCTGAAGCGTAAGGAATCGGACACATGGCTAAAACTATCGTTGTAAAACAGATCGGTTCCCCGATCCGTCGTCCCGCCAAACAGCGTGCGACACTTGTTGGCCTCGGCCTCAACAAAATGCATAAAACTCGCGAATTGGAAGATACACCTTCCGTGCGCGGCATGGTGGATTCTATCCCACACCTCGTCGAGATCATTGAAGAGCGCGGCTAAATCCTAACGCATTTACGAATAGAAACGCCCCGAGGTTTATGACCTCGGGGCGTTTTTCTGTTTATCGCTTGGTAATGTGCCGCGCTTGGAAAAAAGCTATTCCGACCATTCCCATGGGTTTGTGAACTCACCAAGGCAGGCCGCGATTGCGTCGGCGTGTGACTTCGCAGTGGGGTCAATTTGAGCAACCAAACCCCGCTTTTTGTCGTCAATAACTTTGACGATAGAAGCTGGAATTCCGGCTTGCACCAACGCACCGTTATAGATGCGCGTAATTGCGCGTTTGCGCAGATCAGGTTTAAACACTTTGCCGACCGCAGTTTTTGGCAGCTCGTCCAAGATTTCAATGTGTTTGGGATATGCGGCGCGCTCATGGATATGGACTCGCGCGTATGCCATAAGGTCGTCTGGCGTGACGGAGGCACCATCGACCAATTCCACATAGGCGCATGGTAGCTCGCCTGAGTGTGCATCGGGTTGGCCAATTGCACCGACCATTGCTATGGCTTCATGGCCAGCTAGGGCCTCTTCGATTTCGGCGGGGTCAATATTGTGCCCGCCGCGAATGATCAGGTCTTTTGCCCGCCCAGTAATCCACAAATAGCCCTCGTCATCGATGCGGCCTAAATCGCCCGTGCGCAAATAGGTGTCGTGGTGGAAGAGGTCGTGGTTTTTGTCCACCTCGGTGTAAGTTGATCCAGCAAAGACACCTGGGTTGTCGATACAGATTTCACCAACTTCGTCCGTTGCACACTCTCGTGGGCCATCTGGTGTCTGCACCAAAATCTTAACATCGGTGTGAGGCAACGGAATGCCTACGGACCCGATTTTCTTTGGCCCGCCGACGGGATTGACGGATACCAAACAGGTAGCTTCCGTTAGTCCGTACCCCTCGACGATTTCTACACCCGCCGCAGATTCAAATCGCTTGTAGAGCTCGACTGGGAGAGGACTAGATCCAGAGAACGCCATTTTGACCGACGAGATGTCAGCGTCCACGGGGCGCTGCATCAAGGCGGAAATAGCGGTTGGTACAGTGATAACAAATGTCACGTTCCAACGTTCGCAAAGTTTCCAGAAATTATCGAAAACGCCTTCGCCACGGTAACCCGCGGGCGTTGGAAACACGCCTTGAGCACCGCTTGATAGCATCGCCATGATGATGACGTGGCACGCAAAGACGTGGAACATGGGCAGAGGGCACATGATCACATCCGTCTCATCAAACAATAGACGCGCGCCGAGCCAGCCGTTGTAGATCATACCTGAGTAGCAGTGTTGAGCGACCTTTGGCATCCCTGTTGTCCCACCCGTGTGGAAATAGGCGGCCACACGGTCGGCGTCACCATCCGCAAATTGAAGAGTATCTGACTGGCGGTTCAATTCGGCGGTGAAGTTCAAGTAGTCGGCGTGATTTGTCTGTGCCATCACGTTTTTTGGACGAATAAGGGGCACGATCCAGCTTTTGGGCGGACTGAGATACGACAAAAGATCGACCTCAAGTACGGTATTTACATTGGGTGCGTGTCGCACAGCCTCTGCGACCTTTTGGGCAACGTCGGTTTTTGGAAATGCGCGCAGCGTGACAACGACTTTGGCATTCGTCTCGCGCAGTATTGCCGCAATCTGTTCGGGTTCTAACAGCGGATTGATCGGATTTACGATCCCCGCGACCATACCGCCGACAAAGGTTATCGCGGTTTCATGGCAATTTGGCATGATGTACGCAATTGTGTCCGTGTCTTGGATGCCGAGATCTCGGAACATGTTTGCGGCCTGCGTCACGCGTTTATGGAACGTGCGCCATGTCAGTGTCTCCGCTTTGTCCGTTGGGCCTGACGTTATCTGGTATGAAAACGCGGGGCGGTCCGGAAATTTGGACGCCGTATCACTTAAAAGTCCGTAAATGGTTGCCGGTATATCGCGATCTTCCCACGTCATCTCATTGTGGATCGCGTCGCGTGCGGCAATTGAACTGAAATCAGACGCCATGGTTCCTCCCTTTCTGTGCGTAAGCTTGTCCGCACAAGTCGTGCATGCGGATTGCCTCTCCCCTTTGCAATGATAGTGCGTAGAAACACCGTCCCGCGCAAGCCTTGCTGGTCCGTGTCCTACGCAGCGTCATCGCCCCAAGGCTCACCTAGAACGCCACGTCATTCATACAACTGTCGCCGCGCAGTTGTGGACCTTGGCCGGTCTGGCGCGTAGCCTTCGGTTCAGTCCATAGGGAGAGATGACATTATGACAGACGTATTCATAAGCGGAACAGGTGTGTTTACGCCACCCCATGTGATCACGAATGATGAGTTGGTCGCCTCCTATAATGCCTATGTCGGCTTGCACAATGAAGAGAATGCACAGGCCATTGCGGCAGGAAATGTCGTAGAAAAGTTGCCCTCAACGTCTGAGTTTATTTTCGCTGCGTCAGGAATCGAGCAGCGGTACGTGATGGAAAAAGATGGCATTTTGGACCCACGCCGCATGTGTCCGCGCCTTCCACCGCGCAGCGACGATGAGCCGTCTATTATGGCGCAGATGGGGTGTAGTGCTGCGAACGATGCGCTCGCCCGTGCAGGGATTTCTGCCTCGGATGTCGACCTCATCATCGTTGCCGCCTCCAATATGGAGAGAGCGTATCCTGCGATGGCTGTCGAAATTCAACAGATATTGGGTGCGGGTGGCTTCGCGTTTGATATGAACGTTGCATGTTCTTCGGCCACGTTCGGAATTCAAGCTGCCGCTGATATGATCCGTGGTGGGTCTGCCACCCGTGCACTGGTGATCTCTCCCGAGTTGCCATCGGGCCACTTGGAGTGGCGGGACCGTGATTGTCACTTTATCTTTGGTGATGTGGCGACCGCTGTGTTGTTGGAATCGGGCGATGTCGCCAAAACTGCTCAGTTCAAAGTGGTGTCGACTGCGTGCGCCACTAAGTTTTCAAACAACATCCGAAACAACAACGGCTTTTTGCGGCGCGCGCATGATCAAATGGATGACCGCCGCGATATGCAGTTCGTACAAAACGGGCGAAAGGTGTTCAAAGAGGTCCTTCCGCTCGTGTCGAAACACATCGCAGACCACCTCAAACGCGACGGAGTTGTGCCCGATGATCTAGCGCGGCTCTGGCTACACCAAGCGAACAAGACCATGAATGACTACATCGGGAAAAAGGTACTTGGGCGTGAGCCTCGGCACGGTGAGCAACCCAATATTTTGCAAGACTATGCCAATACGTCATCGGCAGGGTCCATCATCGCGTTTTCGAAACATTCGTCCGATTTAGAGCGCGGTGCGCGTGGGCTCATCTGCTCTTTTGGTGCGGGCTATTCGGTTGGGTCGATCTTGGTCGAGCGTGTTTGAGATACGCGTGTATCTCGTTCATCCAACACGAATGTAAGATGTAGAAAGGGCGCCCCAATGGGACGCCCTTAAACATATCGATTTGGCTTGGTTAGGCTTTTTTATCTTGCGGGATGCGAAGCATTTGACCTGGATAAATTTTGTCAGGGTGCGACAACATAGGTTTGTTTGCTTCAAAGATTTCTTCGTAGCGCGCGCCGTTGCCAAGAGCCGCAGCTGAAATTCCCCAGAGTGTGTCGCCCTTTTTAACTTCGTGGAATACGGGATCGTCGCCACCAAGGTTATCCTCAACAGATGCGATGCCTTCGATATTGCCAGCCGCCATGATGATTTTTTCTTTGGCTTCTTGTGAAATTGCGGAGCCACCAATTTTCACAGTATCACCGTCCACTTCGATTTCGACACCTTCGGCCTCAAGCCCGAGAGCTTCGATCTCGGCCAGAAGATCATCTTTGTTCGGCGCGTCGTCTTTTTTTCCAAAGACGGCTTTGCCTGCATTTTTCGCGAAATTCCACAAACCCATAGTCATTCTCCAAATGGTAAAGTTACGATTGGGCGCATAAAATATCGAAACTTTAGGAAAGAAAAGGAGAAACTAAAGGATAATTTTTAAAAGCTGCCCGCCCGATGTGGCGAACAGATTTGATTGGCACGCTTTATTCGCCATGTGTGAACTGGAGCTTTGCAAGGCGGGCGTAGAGCCCCCTTTGTGCAACGAGATCGTCGTGGGTTCCGGTGGCTACAATTTTGCCGTCTTCGAACACAAGGATACGATCGGCTTTTTTGACTGTCGCAAGGCGGTGTGCGACGATAAGCGTGGTGCGTGTTCGCGCCAACTCCTCGACGGCTTTTTGGACGGCTTGTTCACTTTCAGAATCGAGCGCGGATGTCGCCTCGTCGAGTAAAAGGATTGGCGCATCTCGTAAAATCGCACGCGCGATTGCAACGCGCTGCTTTTGTCCGCCCGAAAGCATGATGCCGCGCTCGCCAACATAGGTGTCGTAACCCTCGGGCAGTTTGGCAAGAAAGTCATCGGCATTTGCTGCCTTGGCCGCAGCGATAACGCGCTCTAACGGTGCATCAGACGTCCCAAACCGAATATTGTCGGCGGCCGAGGCTGCAAAGATAACAGGGTCTTGCGGCACTAAGGCAATTTGTCGGCGGTAATCGCTGCGTGCCATGTCTGAAATGGCCACGCCGTCGATTGAAATCGTGCCCTCTTGCGGTTCATAAAACCGTTGCAACAATTGGATTATCGTCGATTTCCCTGCGCCTGAAGGGCCAACAAGGGCAACTGTTTCACCGGCTTTGATCTCAAACGACACATCATCAAGGGCCGCTTGTGTTGGACGTGCAGGATAAGAAAAGCGCACAGCGTCAAAAGCGATTGCGCCTTTCACCGGGGCGGGCAGGGGTAGGGGCGTCGCGGGATCTTGCACGGGGTCTTGTGAGCGCAAAAGCTCGATCAGACGTTCGGTCGCGCCTGCCGCGCGTTGCAGCTCGCCCCAGATTTCGGAAAGCGCGCCCGCCGCACCCGCGACCATGATCGCATAAATCACAAACTGGACCAACTCACCGATCGACAATGTGGCTTCGCGTACATCGCGCGCGCCGATCCAAAGGACGCCAACAACGCCAAAGAAGATGAGTGTGATGACGATCACCGTCATCACGGCGCGGGTTTTGACGCGGGTATGTGCCGACACAAAACTTTTTTCCGTCACGGAACCAAACCGTGAGGATTGTTCATCTTCAGCAGTAAACGCCTGAACTGTTTGGGCGGAGAGCAGCGCCTCGGAGGCGGTGCCGGACGAGGACGCAATCCAGTCTTGGTTTTCGCGGCTCAGTTTGCGCAATCTGCGGCCTAAAACGATGATGGGCACGATGACGATTGGCACAATGAGCAACACCAGCCCGGTGAGTTTAGCAGATGTGATCATCATCAAAATGAGACCACCAATTAGAATAAGGAAGTTGCGTAGCGCTACCGAAATGGATGAGCCTATGACGGAGAGGATTAGTGTCGTGTCAGTGGTGATGCGCGATAGAACTTCGCCGGTCATGATCCGCTCATAGAATGCGGGGGACATGCGGATCATACGATCGAATACCGCTTTTCGGATGTCGGCCACAACGCGTTCGCCCAGTCGTGTCACAAGGTAGTAGCGAAGCCCGGTTCCTAGCGCGAGTAAGAAGGCAATCGCCAACGCCGCACCAAAGTATTTGTCGAGCAAAAGCCCTTGTGACGCTTGAAAGCCATCAACCACGCGGCGAACCGCAACAGGTAAGATAAGTGAGATACAGGCCGTGAGGACCAATGCCATCATCGCACCGATCATTACGATTTTATAGGGTTTGATAAATGGCCAAAGTTCCGCCAATGCGCCAACGCGCTTGGATTTTTCGCGGTCAGCGGCGTCCTGAAGTGTGCGATCGTCGGCCATCTCATTTCCTTCTCGGGCTTTATCTTGCGCACGACTGATAGCGGTGCATCAATGGCTGGGCAACCTTTGGCGGATTGCTATGATGACGCAGCCTCCCGAAGACTGTCGCGATACACACGGATTCAGTACCTAATCATCTTTGGTACAATGGTTTTTTCGCGACATTCGAGGTCCGCACTATGCGGCCAGCGGGAGCGGTTTAGGCAATCGGGTTGCATTTGAGCGCACAACATGTAGATTCACCCCACGCTCCGCCGATCGTGCCTGTCTTTATATAGAGGGGCGTTCCTAACGAGGAACAGCGAACGGACGTGTGGAGAAATCGCCCAATTCGGGGTGGTGCGCGGTTCAATTTGTACGTCTCAATGGCGTCGGATCGCTGAACACACACGAAGTAAGCAGGATTCCTCTTATGACTATGACTAAACTTATTGCTGCCAGCGCTCTGTCCATTGTGGCATCCGCCGGTGCTGCTTTTGCCGCAGATTGTGGCGATGTCACAATCGCCGAAATGAACTGGGCCTCTGCCTCGTTCATGGCGAACGTAGATGCAATTATCCTCGAAGAGGGCTACGCATGTAACGTAGAACTCATCACAGGGGACACGACGCCGACATTTACATCTATGAACGAAAAGGGTCAGCCAGACATCGCACCTGAGCTATGGATCAACGCCGTGGCAACGCCTTTGGCAGCAGCCAAGGAAGCCGGTTCGCTTGTCGCCCTCAACGATGGTCCTATCACGGGCCTCGGAGAAGGTTGGTGGGTGACCAAAAAGTTCAAAGAAGATCACCCCGAGCTCGACACCGTTGAAAAGGTACTTGCTCACCCTGAGATGTTCCCATTCATCGAAGATGAATCCAAAGGTGCCTTTATGGGTTGCCCTGCGGGTTGGGGCTGCCAGTCGATCAACGCCAATCAATTCCGCGCATTTGACATGGAAGCAAAAGGCTGGGTTTTGGTTGATCCGGGTTCCGCCGCAGGTCTCGACGGTTCCATTGCGAAAGCGGTCGACCGTGATGAGCCATGGTTTGGTTACTATTGGGCTCCTACCGCGATTATCGGCAAATATGACCTACAGATGTTGCCATTCGAAGCCGAGTACGCAGGTGACGACAACTGGAACAACTGTATTTCCTTGCCAGAGCAGGATTGCCTCGACCCACAACCGACATCGTGGATTGAATCCGCAGTTGAGTCTGTTGTGACAGACGAGTTCATCGCAAAGGCTGGCCCTGCAACGGACTACTTCAAAGCACGTGTTTACCCAGGTGAAGTCATGAATGGCATGCTCGTCTACATGAACGAAAACCAAGCGTCCGGCGAAGATGCCGCTTATGAATTCCTCGCAACTCAGGAAGACATTTGGATGCAGTGGGTTCCAGCAGACGTTGCCGAGAAAGTTAAAAGCGCACTGTGAAGACCCGACTTAATGTGGTCTGAAATATGAATGGAGGGCCCGCGATCCGGTTTACGGTCTATCGCGGGCCCTTTTTTTAGAAAAAACGGGAATCAATACCTATGAATTGGCTAATTGAGTTTCCTTCGATGGGTCGCCGCGACCTGTCGCTGTTGAAACAAAGTATCGACGAGAGCTTCCGCACCTTTTCGCGAGCTTTTGGCGACGAACTTGAGGCGTTTTTTACGCCGCTTTTGAAATTCTTGATCTTCTTCGAGAAGTTGTTGACGGGTGCGCCATGGCCGCTCGTGATTGCTGTGATTGCTTTGCTGACTTGGCTCGGCGCGCGGTCATGGAAGATTACTCTGGGCACGATTATCGCGTTCTTGCTCATCGGACGTCTGGGCATGTGGGAAAACACGATGGCGACCCTCGCCATTATCTCAGTTGCGACATTTGTGTGTATCGCTGTGGGCATTCCTATCGGGATATTTATGGCGCGGTCAGATTGGGCGCAGCGGATTATCACACCTATCCTCGATGTGATGCAGACGATCCCGTCATTCGTTTACCTTATCCCCGTTGTTATGCTTTTGGGCATCGGGAAGGTTCCGGGTTTGATCGCTGTATGTATATACGCGATCCCGCCCATCGTGCGCCTGACGAACCTCGGTATCCGATTGGTTGATCGTGATGTGATGGAAGCCGCTGAAAGTTTTGGGGCCTCGAGCCGTGAAAAGCTATTTGGTGTCCAGATTCCGCTGGCTTTGCCAAACATCTTTGCTGGTGTGAACCAAACAATCATGATGGCGCTTTCTATGGTCGTGATCGCATCGATGATTGGTGTGAAAGGTTTAGGCACGCCTGTATTACAGGCCATCGCTAATCAGTACCTTGCATTGGGTATTATGAACGGGCTGGCGATTGTGGCTCTTGCGATCATCTTTGATCGCGTAAGCCAGACGTATGGCAAACGCCTTCAGGCGTATCGGGAGACTGGACATGACTGATCTCAATATGAAGCCTGCAAACGCGGATGACGACCAAGACGAGATTAAGGTGTCTATTCGCAACCTATATAAAGTGTTCGGAGATGATGCTCATGGTGCCATGACTCATGTGCACGCTGGAATGTCCAAGCCTGACTTGATGGATCAACATGGTCACGCGCTCGGGCTCAAAGACATTACTCTCGATATCCCTGCCCGAAAGGTTCAGGTCATCATGGGGTTGTCGGGGTCCGGCAAGTCGACATTGATCCGTCACCTCAATCGTCTGATCGAACCTACCGAGGGTGAGATCTGGGTTGATGGTGAGAATGTCATGGGGATGAGTGCCTCAGAGCTGCGTGATTTGCGCAGGTTCAAGATGTCGATGGTTTTTCAGAAGTTCGGTCTTTTCCCGCACCGCACGGTTTTGGAAAATGCAGAATATGGCCTTGAAATTCAAGGTGTCGACAAGGAAGAGCGAGACGAGCGGGCACGCAAATGGCTCGATCGGGTGGGGCTCAACGGATTTGAGGAGCAATACCCGTCTCAACTCTCTGGTGGTCAACAACAGCGTGTGGGCCTTGCGCGCGCGTTGGCAACGGATGCTGATATCCTTCTTATGGACGAAGCATTCTCTGCACTGGACCCTTTAATCCGAACGGATATGCAGTCCATTTTGTTGGAGCTACAAGAAGAGCTTCACAAGACGATCATCTTTATTACGCATGACCTCGATGAGGCGCTCAACATTGCAGATAGCATCGCCATTCTACGTGACGGCGAGATTATCCAGTCGGGCGATCCGCAAGATATCATTATGAAGCCGGCGGATGACTACATCACCGACTTCATTAAGGACATCAACCGCGCCAAGGTTGTGCGGCTGCGGTCTATTGTGCGCAAAGGGGCAACAGGCGAGGGGCAAACCCTTTCCGGTGGCATGTCAATTGAAGCGGCACTCCCCAAATTACACAAAGCACCTGGTGGAACCTGTCCAGTGGTCTCGGCAAAGGGCGTTCCTTTGGGGGCGGTCTCACTGGATGATGCGATCAACGCGCTCAAACCTTTGGAGAGCGACGGGGACGACGTGCGCTACGCCTGATTTAGTAGCGATATACAGTTTAAAGAGGGCGACTCGTAAATGAGTCGCCCTTTTTTGTGTCGAAACGACAAGTTTTGGCGGAAACTTCGGGCGATCGACGAAAATTGGGCGCGCTAGGTGCGACTCGCACCGTGATTCCGACTCGCGATTCTTGTCCGAGTCGGGTGTCTTCATGCCTCACATTTCGTATTCTTGCGTATGGAGTTGTTGATAAGCACAAAATGTTGCGTTGTGTGTTCTGGGGTGCGGCGTGTTTGACCTAGGGTCAGGTTGTTCGGGGTGTTTGTTTTGGGGCGGGGATTGGAATAAAGTTTGTTTATTATCAGGTGCTTGGTCGTATTTTTTACAAAAACGTGATTTTCGATGAAAAAGGGGTTGCGGGCTTTGGGTGTTAGCCTTAGAACCCCCCTTACCGGAAGCGAGACACTGCAGACGGGGCGGACAAGACGGGAAGCGGAGACGCGGAACTGAGGGTTCGGAAGAATAAAATTAGAGGTTGATGTTAGGCAGGCGCGCCGAAGAGATTTGGCGCATCGGTCTGGTTTTTGTCTCTTCGCTCTTTGAAATTGATAGATATTTGAAGAGATATGTGGGCGGTTTGGTCTTAACGACAAGAACGTCTGTATATCGCGCTCTTAGGAACTTAGGTTCTGATTATAGAGTGTCAGCTTCACTGTTTGGACGGCTTTTGTTTCTTTGAAACTAAAGCACAACAAACAGTTAACATCAATCTTTCCGGATTGATGTGCATATTGACCTTTTAGGTTGATGTGTGATGTGCAGAGGTTCGACGTCAAGGATAAGCAAGTAATTGCTTTTCAACTTGAGAGTTTGATCCTGGCTCAGAACGAACGCTGGCGGCACGCCTAACACATGCAAGTCGAGCGCTACCTTCGGGTGGAGCGGCGGACGGGTTAGTAACGCGTGGGAACGTACCCAGATCTGCGGAATAGCCTTTGGAAACGAAGAGTAATACCGCATACGCCCTTCGGGGGAAAGATTTATCGGATTTGGATCGGCCCGCGTAAGATTAGATAGTTGGTGGGGTAATGGCCTACCAAGTCTACGATCTTTAGCTGGTTTGAGAGGATGATCAGCAACACTGGGACTGAGACACGGCCCAGACTCCTACGGGAGGCAGCAGTGGGGAATCTTAGACAATGGGCGCAAGCCTGATCTAGCGATGCCGCGTGAGTGATGAAGGCCTTAGGGTCGTAAAGCTCTTTCGCCTGTGATGATAATGACAGTAGCAGGTAAAGAAACCCCGGCTAACTCCGTGCCAGCAGCCGCGGTAATACGGAGGGGGTTAGCGTTGTTCGGAATTACTGGGCGTAAAGCGCACGTAGGCGGATTAATAAGTCAGAGGTGAAATCCCAGGGCTCAACCCTGGAACTGCCTTTGATACTGTTAGTCTTGAGTTCGAGAGAGGTAAGTGGAATTCCGAGTGTAGAGGTGAAATTCGTAGATATTCGGAGGAACACCAGTGGCGAAGGCGACTTACTGGCTCGATACTGACGCTGAGGTGCGAAAGTGTGGGGAGCAAACAGGATTAGATACCCTGGTAGTCCACACCGTAAACGATGAATGCCAGACGTCGGGTAGCATGCTATTCGGTGTCACACCTAACGGATTAAGCATTCCGCCTGGGGAGTACGGTCGCAAGATTAAAACTCAAAGGAATTGACGGGGGCCCGCACAAGCGGTGGAGCATGTGGTTTAATTCGAAGCAACGCGCAGAACCTTACCAACCCTTGACATGGATATCGCGGATCGTAGAGATACTTTCCTTCAGTTCGGCTGGATATCACACAGGTGCTGCATGGCTGTCGTCAGCTCGTGTCGTGAGATGTTCGGTTAAGTCCGGCAACGAGCGCAACCCACATCCTTAGTTACCAGCGGTTCGGCCGGGGACTCTAGGGAAACTGCCCGTGATAAGCGGGAGGAAGGTGTGGATGACGTCAAGTCCTCATGGCCCTTACGGGTTGGGCTACACACGTGCTACAATGGCAGTGACAATGGGTTAATCCCAAAAAGCTGTCTCAGTTCGGATTGGGGTCTGCAACTCGACCCCATGAAGTCGGAATCGCTAGTAATCGCGTAACAGCATGACGCGGTGAATACGTTCCCGGGCCTTGTACACACCGCCCGTCACACCATGGGAGTTGGGTCTACCCGACGGCCGTGCGCTAACTCTTCGGAGAGGCAGCGGACCACGGTAGGCTCAGCGACTGGGGTGAAGTCGTAACAAGGTAGCCGTAGGGGAACCTGCGGCTGGATCACCTCCTTTCTAAGGATGTTTCTAGCAAGAAGAACTTGTTCTTCCTCGTGAAACACTTAGCAGCTACTTAGGTAGCATAAGATCAACGTAATAGTTGATCAAACTCGGGCCAGGCCGTCCTCATATCTCTTCAAACACCAGCACATGCCGCAAGGGATGTGCATCGGGGCCTTAGCTCAGCTGGGAGAGCACCTGCTTTGCAAGCAGGGGGTCATCGGTTCGATCCCGATAGGCTCCACCAGTTACGCAGACCCAACCGGGTCGCTAGGGTCGGTAGCTCAGCTGGTTAGAGCGCACGCCTGATAAGCGTGAGGTCGGAGGTTCAAGTCCTCCTCGACCCACCAAGACCGCGTAGATTGATCATATCAGCAAGCATTCTGTTTGAATGTTTGCTCATCTGATCGTTCAGATGAATTGACATCGTATAGAGAGAATAATGCAACATTGTTGATCACCATAAGTGTTTGGTTGATCTCAGTTGGTCCGCTACGGCGGAGGCATTTATGCAAACCAATCCTCGGTTTGTTAAGTGTATCCCTTCTGAAACATGGCAATGTTGCCCAAGTCAAGTAAACTAACCAAAGGTGATATTCCTCGCATAGGATATCACTGTAAGTTCCTACTCTACCCAGAGTAGGAGCGGGAAAGTATGCTTTTGATTTTAGAAAGTATAAGGTGTAGATCTTACCAGCTTCTACCCTTCGCAAAATGGCAAGATCTTCGGATCTTAGTTTTGCTCTTTCTGGATCAAATCAAGCGCGAGAAGGGCGTTTGGTGAATGCCTTGGCAGTAAGAGGCGATGAAGGACGTGATACTCTGCGATAAGTTGCGGTTAGCCGAGAATAGGCTTTGACCCGCAAATTTCCGAATGGGGCAACCCACCTGACAGTTTGTTATAATTACCCTTGGGTAATTTATAATGAGCTGAAACAGGTACTTTTAACCTGAATACATAGGGTTTTAAGAGCAAACCCGGGGAACTGAAACATCTAAGTACCCGGAGGAAAGGACATCAATAGATACTCCCCTAGTAGCGGCGAGCGAACGGGGACCAGCCGAGCATGAGAAGTGACTAGAACACGTTGGAAAGCGTGGCCATAGCGGGTGACAGCCCCGTATAGGAAGCTTCGATTGACGTATTAAGTAGGGCGGAACACGTGAAATTCTGTCTGAAGATCGGGGGACCACCCCCGAAGGCTAAGTACTCCTTACTGACCGATAGTGAACCAGTACCGTGAGGGAAAGGTGAAAAGCACCCCGACGAGGGGAGTGAAACAGTTTCTGAAACCGGACGCCTACAAGCAGTCGGAGGGACCTTGAGTCCTGACGGCGTACCTTTTGTATAATGGGTCATCGACTTGGTCTCACAAGCAAGCTTAAGCCGTTAGGTGTAGGCGCAGCGAAAGCGAGTCTTAATAGGGCGAATGAGTTTGTGGGATCAGACCCGAAACCGAGTGATCTAGGCATGATCAGGATGAAGGTAAGGTAACACTTACTGGAGGTCCGAACCCACACCTGTTGAAAAAGGTCGGGATGAATTGTGCCTAGGGGTGAAAGGCCAATCAAACTCGGAGATAGCTGGTTCTCTGCGAAATCTATTTAGGTAGAGCGTCGTCCGAATACCCCGGGGGGTAGAGCACTGGATGGGCAATGGGGGCATACAGCCTTACTGACCCTAACCAAACTCCGAATACCCGGGAGTACTAGACGGCAGACACACTGCGGGTGCTAACGCCCGTAGTGAAGAGGGAAACAACCCTAACCTACAGCTAAGGCCCCCAATTCATGGCTAAGTGGGAAAGCTGGTGGGACGACCAAAACAACCAGGAGGTTGGCTTAGAAGCAGCCATCCTTTAAAGATAGCGTAACAGCTCACTGGTCTAGATAAGTTGTCCTGCGGCGAAGATGTAACGGGGCTCAAGCCATGAGCCGAAGCTTAGGGTAGTACACTTTGTGTACTGCGGTAGCAGAGCGTAGTGTGACATAGTCTCATGTGTCCTTGCCTACTTCGGTAGGATTGGACACAAGAGGCTTTCTGTGAAGCCGGCGCGTGAGCGATCCGGTGGAGAGATCACTAGTGAGAATGATGACATGAGTAGCGACAAAGGGAGTGAGAGACTCCCTCGCCGAAAATCCAAGGGTTCCTGCTTAAAGCTAATCTGAGCAGGGTAAGCCGACCCCTAAGGCGAGGCCGAAAGGCGTAGTCGATGGGAACCAGGTTAATATTCCTGGGCCAGATGGAAGTGACGGATCTCGAGGGTAGTTCATCCTTATTGGATTGAATGGGCTGCTTAGAGGTCCCTGGAAATAGCTCCATCGCTAGATCGTACCCTAAACCGACACAGGTGGATAGGTAGAGAATACCAAGGCGCTTGAGAGAACTATGTTGAAGGAACTCGGCAAAATACCTCCGTAAGTTCGCGAGAAGGAGGCCCAGTTTCTACGCAAGTATTGGCTGGGGGCACAAACCAGGGGGTGGCGACTGTTTACTAAAAACACAGGGCTCTGCGAAGTCGTAAGACGACGTATAGGGTCTGACGCCTGCCCGGTGCCTGAAGGTTAAAAGGAGATGTGAGAGCGTCGAATTGAAGCCCAGGTAAACGGCGGCCGTAACTATAACGGTCCTAAGGTAGCGAAATTCCTTGTCGGGTAAGTTCCGACCTGCACGAATGGCGTAACGACTTCCCCGCTGTCTCCAACATAGACTCAGCGAAATTGAATTGCCTGTCAAGATGCAGGCTTCCCGCGGTTAGACGGAAAGACCCCGTGCACCTTTACTACAGCTTCACACTGGCATTAGGCCGAACATGTGCAGAATAGGTGGTAGTCTTTGAAGCAGGAACGCTAGTTCTTGTGGAGACAAAATATGAGATACCACCCTTGTTCTGCTTGATGTCTAACCGCGGTCCGTTATCCGGATCCGGGACCCTGTGTGGCGGGTAGTTTGACTGGGGCGGTCGCCTCCTAAAGAGTAACGGAGGCGCGCGAAGGTTGGCTCAGAGCGGTCGGAAATCGCTCGTTGAGTGCAATGGCAGAAGCCAGCCTGACTGCAAGACTGACAAGTCGAGCAGAGACGAAAGTCGGCCATAGTGATCCGGTGGTCCCGAGTGGAAGGGCCATCGCTCAACGGATAAAAGGTACGCCGGGGATAACAGGCTGATACTGCCCAAGAGTCCATATCGACGGCAGTGTTTGGCACCTCGATGTCGGCTCATCTCATCCTGGGGCTGGAGCAGGTCCCAAGGGTATGGCTGTTCGCCATTTAAAGAGGTACGTGAGCTGGGTTTAGAACGTCGTGAGACAGTTCGGTCCCTATCTGCCGTGGGTGTAGGATACTTGAGAGGAGTTGCCCCTAGTACGAGAGGACCGGGGTGAACGATCCACTGGTGTACCAGTTGTTCCGCCAGGAGCAGTGCTGGGTAGCTATGATCGGAAAGGATAACCGCTGAAGGCATCTAAGCGGGAAGCCCCCCTCAAAACAAGGTATCCCTGAGGGCCGTGGAAGACCACCACGTCGATAGGCTGGAGATGTAAGTGCAGCAATGCATTCAGTTGACCAGTACTAATTGCCCGATAGGCTTGATTTGATCCAGTAAAAGCAAAACTTACTAGATTAATCAAAAGCATACACACAACACAGTATACTTGACTTGGCTCTTTATTCGGTTTGGTGGTCACAGCGCTAGTGAAACACCCGATCCCATCCCGAACTCGGCCGTTAAGCACGGTTGCGCCGATGGTACTGCGTCTTAAGACGTGGGAGAGTAGGTCACCGCCAAACCTAATAAAGAGCCACATATTCTCTCAACGATGAAAATAACAACCTCCGGTTCAATACCCTGTCGCGGGATGGAGCAGCCCGGTAGCTCGTCAGGCTCATAACCTGAAGGTCGTAGGTTCAAATCCTACTCCCGCAACCATTGAATACGACAACCCGCTGGTAACACGGCGGGTTTTGTTGTTTCTGGGGGTGGTGAGATCCAAGATCGAGGCCAATTCTCCGTATAGCTCAATAATATGGCCATCTGATGCTTCCGCATCGGGATAAAGGCGCACCTCTGTCACGAGGCTTCGCAGAAGTTCGATGGCCTCTGCCTTCGTATCCTCATCGCCAAGGCTGCCAGCCAATGCCTTGATTTTGGCACCGTAAATCTCCGCAAGGGCGGGATGGAGAATAATGGGTTCTTCTGCGGCGGTTTCCGCTGGCTTAGCGTCCAGTTCTGCCTTGCGTGCCTCCAATGTGTCCATCTTTCCCTTCATTGATGCATGGAACATGCCATTGCTGATGGTGACCTGAGCCCCAAGTCTCCTCCAGCTTTGTGCGGAGTCCTTGGGGTTAAATCTTTGGCGTTAGGCCGCCATCTTGTCCATTGCCTTTCTTTGCAAAAATTCCATCGGGGTGAGGTTGCCCAATGCTGAATGTGGTCTGCGCCAGTTGTAATCCTCCTGCCATTCTTCAAGCGTTTTGCGGGCATCGCGCAATGTGCCAAATAACGTTTCATTCAAACATTCATCTCGCAGCTTGCCATTGAAGCTTTCGATAAAGCCGTTCTGTTGGGGTTTTCCGGGCGCGATATAGTGCCAATCAACACCAGTTTCCTGAACCCACTTGAGGATCGCCATGCTGGTGAACTCAGTTCCGTTGTCCGACACAATCGTCTTTGGCATGCCGCGTTCAGCGATCACCTTGTCCAGTTCACGTGCAACACGGTGACCAGACAGTGATGTGTCGGCCACCAGAACCAAGTTCTCGCGACTGAAGTCATCAACGACTGCCAAAATGCGGAACCTGCGACCGTCTGTCAGGGCGTCAGACACAAAATCCAAGCTCCAGCGTTGGTTTGGGCCATCCGGAAGCACCATCGGCTTCCTTGTGCCCAAAGCGCGCTTCCTGCCACCTCTGCGGCGCACCTGCAGCTTCTCTTCACGGTAGATGCGCCTCACTTTCTTGTGGTTCACCTCAAAGCCCTCCCGCGCAATCATCACGTGAATACGGCGGCAACCAAACCGACGCCGCTCCCTCGAAACTCGTTTGATGGCATCCCGCAGTTTAGCATCATCGCCACGACGCGACAGATACCGTACCGTTGACCGATCAATTTGCAGCACATCACACGCCCGCCGCTGGCTCACACCGTGCGCTTCGCACAGGTGAACCACCGCTTGCCGCTTCCCAGCAGGCGTCACCATTTTTTGAATTGATGTCTCGCAACATCGCGTTGTCGAGCATCTGTTCAGCCAAAAGCTTCTTCAGCTTGCCGTTCTCGTCTTCAAGCGCACGCAATCGCTTCGCATCCGACGGCTCCATGCCACCATACTTCGATTTGTATTTATAGAACGTCGCTGAGCTGATCCCGTGCCGCCGACATACTGAATCGCCCCGGTTTTACCGGAGACCTTGAGCTTCATTTCATGCGGGCATATTGAGCACGTCGCGCTGTGCTTCGAGGTTCTGTTCAGCCTGTGCTGACGGGATGCCCCCAATGGGGCCGAACAGTCGGTGGTTGTCGAACCAATCAACCTGGCCATTCAAGGTCTGGAAACTACAGCCGATGTTCGCCTCTCGGGCCATTGCCATGCAATGCCCTGTTGTGCAGCGGGTACAGTGGCCGCTATCGCGTCGGCCTGCGTTTCATATAGCCTTGATACTCGAACACCGTTCGGACCGCCCGTGCGCGGACCCCTGATAAGTGGCGATTTTCCATTGTGCTTTTACCGACGACCATCAACCTTAGTAAGGATGATTGTCGTCGGTAAAAGCTGGGGCTATTCATAGTGGGTATTGGTCTGATGCATTTTTACCGCTTGATTGGGCGCGGCTAATACCAGTTTTCGTGTTTCACTAGTGCTTTTAACAAGATTTAGGTGAATAGATGCGGTGTGGCCCTTGCAATTGTGACCAATTATCGCACATTTAACTAAATAACATTGCAATTGAGTCAGGAATTCACGTGTCCCTCTTCTTTATCGTTGCTTTACCGTTGTTCGGCGCGTTGCTGCCAGGTTTGATGAATGCCGCGGGTCGGTCGGCAACAGCCGGCGTCACCTTCACCGTCACGTTGGCAGCCTTTGTCGGCCTGTTGACCAACCTGCCTGCGATCCTTGCGGGTAATGTCGTGATGGTCCGCGTCGACTGGGTACCCCTGCTTGGGTTGAACTTTTCGCTGATGCTGGACGGCTTAGGGTTTTTCTTTGCCTTCTTGATCCTTGGAATTGGGCTGTTAATCATTGCTTTTGCGAGGCACTACCTCAGCCGCGATGACAACATGGGGCAGTTTTTTACCTACCTGCTGCTCTTTCAGGGCGCCATGGTTGGTATTGTTTTGAGCGACAATATTCTGCTTTTGTTAGTGTTTTGGGAGCTGACATCGCTATCATCATTCTTGCTGATCGGATATTGGAAGCATTTGCCCGAGGGGCGCCAAGGCGCACGAATGGCGTTGACCGTTACAGGCATGGGCGGGCTTGCAATGATTGGTGGCATGCTGATCCTTGGTCAGATCGCGGGTAGCTATGATCTTAGTGTGATCTTGCAACATCGTGATCTGATCCAAGCTGACCCGCTCTACGTTCCTGCGTTGATTCTGATCCTGCTGGGAGCTTTTACCAAGTCTGCACAATTCCCGTTTCATTTCTGGTTGCCACATGCGATGGCCGCGCCCACCCCAGTATCTGCATACCTGCATTCTGCCACGATGGTGAAGGCGGGTATCTTTTTGCTCGCGCGCATGTGGCCCGTTCTGTCGGGCACGACAGAGTGGTTCATGATTGTGACCTCGGTGGGCTTGATCACCATGGTTTTGGGGGCGGTCATCGCTCTGTTCAAGCATGACTTAAAGGCGTTGTTGGCGTTTTCAACCGTCAGCCATTTAGGCTTGATCACCATGCTGCTCGGCACGGGTACAGCGTTTGGCGCGATGGCTGCGGTGTTTCATATTCTCAACCACGCGACATTTAAGGCGGCGCTTTTTATGTCTGCCGGGATCATCGATCACGAAGCGCACACGCGCGATATCAGACGGCTGGGCGGTTTGAGAAAACTGATGCCCGTGACCTTTGGTGTCGCCAGCTTGGCGGCTTTGTCGATGGCGGGGATACCTTTGCTCAACGGGTTCTTGTCAAAGGAAATGATGCTGGAAGAAGCATATCATACGGTGCTGTTCAGCTCTCCATGGCTGGTACCTACTTTGGCAGTTGTCGGGGCCTTGTTTTCAGCCGCCTATAGCTTCCGCCTTATCGGGCATGTGTTTTTAGGGCCCGTGCGCGATGACTATCCCGCCAAGCCACATGATCCAGGGGCGGGATTGTGGTTGCCGCCTTCGATCCTTGTTGTGCTGGTTGTGCTCATCGGCGTTGCACCGTTCATTGTTGAGCCGCTGGTGAAGCTGGTTACGGCCTCTGTCTTGGGCGACACGGCCGAGGTGCCCAAGGCGTATTTCAAAATTTGGCATGGGCTGGTGCCTGCGCTTTACATGTCGATCACGGCGGTTATCGGTGGTTTACTTTTGTTGTTTGTTTTCAATCCAGCATTGCGTCTGTGGGACAGCGCACCGCGCCCTGAAGCCAAAGTGATCTTCGAGGGCCTCATCAACTTTGTCGTCCGATTAGCCCGCACCATTACCCTGCCGCTGCACAACGGTTCATTTTCGCGCTATGCAGCGATCGCAATCGTCGCAATGGTCGCGGCGGGCTATTATGCGTGGACCACAGGAACAGTCGGCGCAGCAACGTACCGCATGCAAGCTGCCGGTGCCGTGCCGATCGCGGGCTGGCTGATGTTGGTGGCGGCAACTGCGGGCATGGTCATGATGCATCGTAACCGCCTGTTGTCGCTGATCCTGATTGGTATTGTCGGACTTATGGTGTCGACTGGGTTTGTATTCCTGAGCGCCCCCGATTTGGCGATGACACAGTTCACTGTCGAAGTCGTCACGATCATTTTGCTGCTACTCGCACTGAATTTCCTTCCAAACAAAACGCCGGTGGAAAGTTCTGTTTTGAGACGGGTGCGCGATACGGGTGTGGCCGTGGTTGGTGGTCTGGCAACCTTTGGGTTGTCCTATCATTACATGTTGCGCGACCCGATCAGCACGCCTATTTCGGAATTTCATCTGGCCAACTCCTATAAGGGCGGCGGCGGCACAAACGTGGTGAACGTGATCCTTGTCGATTTCCGCGGGTTTGACACCTACGGCGAAATCATTGTGTTGGGCATTGCGGCGCTGCTCATCTACGCATTGACCGAGACGTTGCTAAATGGCCCTGTGCGGGCGCGCCTATTGAATCGCAAGCCAGATCAGGCGCGTTCGGGCATGAGGCATCCGATGATGATGGTCGTGCTCACGCGCGTTCTTTTTCCGATTATTGTAATGGTAGGGTTCTACATCTTTCTGCGTGGCCACAATGAGCCGGGCGGTGGATTTATTGCGGGCCTGATCGTGTCGATTGGCGTGGTTATGCAATACATGGCCAGCGGTTTTGGCTGGGCATCGGCGCGGTTGCGATATCCGTATCACGGGGTGATCGGGGCCGGCGTCTTGATCGCGGGCCTGACGGGCATCGGGTCTTGGTTCGTCGGAAAGCCATTTTTGACATCGGCCTTTACCTATGTGCGTATTCCGCCATTTGAAAAGTTCGAGTTGGCCACAGCGGCCCTCTTCGACTTGGGGGTCTTTCTGGCCGTTGTGGGGGCTGTCATGCTGTCGCTTGAAAGTTTCTCAAGGCTTGCAGGGCTCGCAAACGGGCCAAGCGATGACAATAACCCGATGGACGTTGACCCGTCACGCGATGATCATCCTACTGATCTCACTGCATCTAAAGAGAAGGCCGTTTAACATGGAACTGCTTGTTGCATCCGCCATCGGAATTTTGACCGCAGGGGGGCTGTATCTTACGCTGCGCCTGCGGACATTTCCGGTGATCTTAGGCATTTCGTTACTGACTTATGCGGTGAATGTCTTTTTGTTTGCCACGGGGCGCTTGACCGTGGGCGCACCGCCCATTTTGCGTGAGGGAGTCGAAACGTATACCGATCCGCTTCCGCAGGCGCTGGTTTTGACGGCGATCGTAATTTCGTTCGGGATGACCGCTGTTGTGGTGATGATCAGCCTTGGCGCATTTCTCGGGTCTGACGATGACCATGTGGATGATCAACCTGATCGTGATGAACTTCGTCCGGAGGGCACGTCATGATCCATTGGGTCGTAGCTCCCGTTATTCTGCCTGCGTTGGTCGCACCGTTTATTGTGCTCGCGGCGCGCTATCATATTGGCATCCAGCGCGTCTTGTCGTTATCCGGCATTGCGGCACTGGTTTTGGTGTCGATCGCGCTGGCCTTACAGGCTTCAGATGGCACAATCACGCTCTATCAGATGAGCGACTGGGCGGCCCCCTTTGGCATCGTGTTGGTTGCTGATCGTCTTTCAACGATGATGGTTCTGCTGACTTCGGTGCTTGCTCTTTTTGTGCTGCTCTATGCCATGGGCTCGGGATGGGACAACAGGGGACGACATTTTCACGCGCTGTTTCAGTTTCAGGTGATGGGGATCATGGGCGCGTTCCTGACGGGCGATTTGTTCAACTTGTTCGTGTTCTTTGAAGTGCTGCTCATCGCGTCTTACGGGTTGATGATCCATGCAGGCGGAAATGCGCGGCTTAGGGCCGGTGTGCAATACGTGCTGTTCAATCTGATAGGATCAACCCTATTTCTCTTTGCGCTCGGGTCGATCTATGCGGAAACGGGAACACTGAATATGGCCGATCTGGCCAATCGTGTGACCCTGATCAGCCCGGACGAAACCGTCGGTATCCGAGTAGCTGCCGTGCTATTGTTGCTGGTCTTTGCAATCAAAGCGGCGGTGGTCCCACTTCATTTCTGGCTGCCGTCGAGCTATGCCGAAGCTCCTGCACCGGTGGCCGCCCTATTTGCGATCATGACCAAGGTGGGCGCCTACGCGATCATCCGCGTTTACACGATGGTCTTTCCGCCGAACCTCGACGTGACCTCAGGATTGCATGATGTCTGGTTGCTGCCCGCAGCCTTAGTGTCTCTGGCCATCGGGATGATTGGCGTTTTGGCTGCTAAAAAGCTTGATCGTTTGGTTGCGTTTTCGGTCATTGGTTCCATGGGAATGGTGATAGTGTCGATCGCGCTCTTTACGCCAGCGGGCATTGCGGCCGCGCTATATTATATTGTCCATTCAACGCTGGCGGCAGCCGCATTGTTTTTGATTGCCGATCTGGTGCGCAGTGGGCGGGCGGATTTGAACCTGACTCCACAACCCGTCATTGTTGGAAACTCCCTCACAGCCGCTTTGTTTTTTGTGGGTGCCATCGCAATGGCGGGCCTGCCGCCGCTGTCGGGCTTTTTGGGTAAGCTTCTGATTCTGGATGCAAGCTATGACAGTAATTTGATGGCTTGGATTTGGGCGATTGTTTTAGGCTCGAGCCTGATCAGCATCGTCGGGTTTGCTCGTGCAGGCAGCATTCTGTTTTGGAAGGCTCATAGCGTCGAGCGTAGCGATGACGCGCAAGCGCCACAGGGCGAAGCGTCACTGCAACGCCCAGCGGCTCTGTCTTATGTCGCAGTCGGCGGGCTAATTTCGCTTCTGGCGGCGCATACTGTTTTTGCTGGTCAGGTTCACGGCTACACCACCACTATGGCGGCTCAACTATTCGCACCGCAGCCCTATATTTCAACTGTGGTCGACACACCCGGCAAGCTGAGTAAACCAAAGGGGGATCACTGAAATGGCACGCGCATATAACTGGCTCTTGCCACATCCGGTGCTGACGCTTTTGCTAGCGATTATCTGGACCATGTTGCAGAACGACGTTTCGGCCGGGATGGTTGTTTTCGGCATTATACTGGGCATAATTATTCCGCGTATGACGTCGATCTGGTGGCCAGATAGGCCCAAAGGATTCCACCTTGGCAAGATGGTGACCTATAGCATCATGGTGATGTGGGATATTCTGGTTGCTAATGTTCAAGTTGCCTGGATTGTTCTGAGCGTTCCGAATGCCAAACTAAAGCCTGCTTGGATCGTGATTCCACTTGAGCTGCGCGAGCCCGAGGCGATCACTTTGCTGGCTGGAACCATCACACTGACCCCTGGCACCGTGTCGGCCGATCTGTCGTCCGAAGGGTGCAGCTTGCTTGTGCATGTGTTGCACACGACCGACCCAGACGCGGAGGTAGACGTAATCATGAACCGCTATCAACGCCGCCTCAAGGAGATATTCGCATGACAGCTGCTACAGAGTTTTTGAATATCGCGTTGATTATCGCGTTTGGGACATTGGCCCTCGGGCAAATATTGTCGATGGTGCGGCTCGTGCTTGGCCCGACACCAGGCGACCGCATTCTTGCGCTGGATACAATGGTGATCAATGCGCTGGGTCTGGTGGTTCTGCTAGGCATCTATCAGGGCATACAGATCTATTTCGAGGTATCGCTGCTGATTGCGATGTTGGGTTTCGTCTCAACCGTAGCATTGGCGCGCTTTGTTCTGCGGGGAGACATCATCGAATGACTATAGAGATTATTGGAACTTACGCGGTTGCGATTTGTTTACTGATTGGCTCAGGGTTTGTAGCGGTCGGAGTTATCGGGCTTTTGAAATTCAACGATTCAATGACCCGTCTGCATGCGCCGACAAAAGTCGGCACTGTGGGAATTGGTGCTTTGCTATTGGCTTCGATGGCCCATTCGTTTGTGTTGGGAGACAGTTCGATTCACGAGATGCTCATCATGGTGTTTTTGTTCGTCACGGCTCCGATTTCGGCGAACTTCATTGCAAAAGTGAATATTCATCTGCGGTCTTGTAGTGCGCCACCGGCACCGTCCAATGATATTGCATGGTCGACACTGAACGTCTCTGAGGAAGATCGCGAGATTGCGAAATTGGATCCAAGCTAAGTACTAATCCATCAATGTTGTGGAGTAATTTGGATGCGGCTGAGTTTTCTACGCTCTCATGCCATAGTCGTTGGGTCATCACTGACACGCGCAAAATAGCGAATGCAGTCGTTTGCGCAGGCATTCAGCATGATGAGCGAGTGAGCCTCCGAAATTCAGATACCGGCATCAGCTGTGAGTTATAGTTTTTTGATCTTCAACACGAAGGGCATCTGGAATGTCGAAACGGACGCAACGCCACCCAGAATTTAACGGCAAGGCCCCCTAGCGTTGGTTGGAAAGCTCATACCTTGATCAGGCCAGCGAAGTGCATGATGGTTGAGCCGAATATTCAGAGTTTGTCCGTCGGCGCGCTCTGCGCTCTGCTGTAGATCCCCATTACAACATTGCTCGAAAAGGACCGGAACTAGAGCGGGGCAAGACCGTCTTGCGGCCAGAGAGGTCTTTGTTTTGGTCTTGTTCAAGTCAGCCAAGGAAGCTGTTTTGTCGTTGCAACCAGATGATCGACAAGCAGACGCAATCTCGTCGATTGGAACCTGTTTGGCGGAAATACGGCGTAGATCTCTCGTTTCGGCGACGTTGTGAAGTCTGGCAACATATGCTGAAGGCGGTGGCTTTCCAGATGCTCGGCGACATAGAAGATCGGCAGCAGAACGATCCCGACGTGTCGCAACGCGGCCCGGCACAGAATGTCACCAGAGTCCGATTTAAAACTGCCCTGCAACGCAACCTGACCCGTCTCGCCCGCGTTATTGGTATATCGCCATTCATGCGGCCCGCGGTTTCCCGTGAACGCGAGGGCATTGTGTTTTGTCAGGTCGGCTGGGGTTTGTGGCGTTCCGTGAACCCGAAGATATTCGGGACTGGCGCACAGTACGAGCGGGCAGTCTGCCATGCGTCGGGCGATTAATGACGTATCCGCTAAATATCCGATGCGCACGACTAAATCGAACCGTTCGGCGGCGACATCTACCAGACGATCATCAAGGCTTACGTCAAGTTCAACCTCTGGATATTGAGCTGCAAAACGCGCAATAGCATCACCGAAATATTTGATACGAAGGCTTTGCGGTAAGCTAACTTTGAGCGGCCCACGGGGGCGCGATTTTAGCTCGTTGATCTCATCTTCTGCTTCCTTGAGGTCTTCCAGAGCCAGTTCTGCGCGCTCGAAATACATCGCCCCTTATTCGGTTGGGGACACATTTCGGGTGGTGCGGTTCAACAATTTGACCTGCAAATCCTGTTCAAGGTTTTGGATTTGTTTAGACACCGCAGAGCTGGTGATACCCAAAGCCTGCGCAGCGCCTGCAAAACTAGCGGCCTTCACGACGGCGATAAATACACCAATACGAGAGATATGATCCATGCTTATTATCAACCAAATGGAATGAGTAAACTTCTGTTTGCCAGTATTATCAAATCAATAACCATATTCAATATCAGTTCCAGAACAACTCACACACTTCTGGAGAGAAACCATGGCACAGCAAAACGAACTGAACTACGGCGCATTCATCATTCGCGTTTCCCTTGGCGTTGTCCTTCTGGCCCACGGGCTTTTGAAGGTCTACGTATTCACAATCCCCGGCACGGTTGGCTATTTTGACAGCCTTGGACTGCCTCCGATCGCGGCCTATCTGACAATCTTTGCGGAACTTGTGGGCGGTACGGCACTGATCTTGGGTCTCTATTCACGCCTTGTCGCCGCGCTGTCCTTGCCGCTTTTGATCGGCTCCGTCTGGGCTCATGCGGCAAACGGTTGGTTGTTCAGCGCGCCAAATGGCGGCTGGGAATTCCCGTTGGTGCTTGTGGTACTGGCCGTCGCGGTCACCGTTCAAGGTGGCGGAGCATTTGCCCTGCGCAAGCTGCCGGTGGTTGATGGGTTCTTGCCAACCGTGTTGAAGGCCTAAGTTGAAAACGAATACCACACAGAAAGCCAGAACCATGACAAAGCTCCTAATGTTCGCGGGCAGTGCTCGCAAAGCGTCCACCAACAAACAGCTCGCAGCCTTGGCTGCGCGCACCGCACAAGAAGCTGGCGCAGAGGTCACTTTGATCGACCCCGCTGATTTCGACATGCCGATTTACAATGGCGATATCGAAGCGGACACAGGCCTGCCTGAGAATGCAAAACGCTTGAAGCAGTTGTTTGTTGAACACGACGGGTTCTTCATCGCGTCGCCTGAATACAACGGCTCAATCTCTGCCTTGTTGAAAAACACGCTGGATTGGATCTCGCGTCCGCATACTGAAAACGAACTCAGTCTCTGGGCCTTTCAGGGTAAGGTTGCTGCCATCGGCTCGGTCTCCCCCGGTGCTTTAGGTGGACTGCTCGGCCTTGTTCCATTGCGCATGATGCTTGGCAATATTGGTGTGACGGTTGTCCCTGCGCAAGTTGCCGTATCAAACGGATTTAACGCCTTTGACGAGAACGGCGCGCTTGGCGCTGACATACCTGCGGGAATGCTGAAAACAACAATAGCGCAGTTGGTTAAAACCACTGCCGCGCTCAAACATAACACCTAACGCGCAGGTTTTTTCATCGCGCGTTGATAAGGAATGATCACATGACACTTCATCAAGATATCACGACATCAGACACCCTTCGTCTCACCAAACGTCCCGCAGGTGAGCGCGGCAAGGCTGACTTTGGCTGGCTCAAATCCGCCCATAGCTTTAGCTTTGGTCAGTACTACGACCCCAAGCACCTTGGCTTTGGCAACCTGATCGTCATCAATGATGACCTTGTTGATGGCGGTAAAGGCTTCGGCGCACACCCCCATAAAAACGCCGAGATTTTCTCGTATGTTTTGGGCGGCGCGCTTGAGCATAAAGACAGCATGGGCAACGGATCGGTTGTTGGTGAAGGTGGCGTGCAATACATGAGTGCAGGATCAGGTGTGACACACTCAGAATTCAACCCGTCCCAGACGGCCGCGATGCGCTTCTTGCAGGTCTGGCTGTTGCCCGAGGTGGAGAACACACCGCCGGCTTATGATACGATTGATCTGACACCTGCTGACAAAGACGGCAAACTGAAGCTGTTCCTGTCAAAAGATGGACGTGCCGGGTCGATGACAACGCAAGCCGATGCAAGCGTCTTTGCTGCTACCTTAAACGGGGACCAAATGATTACGCAGGGGCTCTGTGCGGGGCGCAAGGCGTGGGTTCAAATTGCGGGCGGTTCCGTCCGTGTGAATGATGTCATTTTGAACAAAGGCGATGGTCTCGCGATTGACGGATCAGGCGCATTGACCTTCGATCAAGGCCAAGATGCTGAGTTTTTGTTCTTCGACCTCGCACCATAACCCCCAAAACGTCGGCAGTGTCGTGACTGCCCGCGTTTTAACATTGAAGCCACCAAAATGGAGAACTGACATGAGTTGGAATCCGATCCAAAACCCTGAATGCCCTTCATCTGAAACCAATAGTATTGAAACGCTGATTATTCCTCGCGCACGTGACATTGGCGGCTTCGACGTACGCCGTGCATTGCCTGCACCACAGCGGCAAATGGTGGGTCCGTTTATCTTCCTTGATCAGATGGGACCGGCTGAGTTCATCGACGAGGGCGGCATTGACGTGCGCCCGCACCCGCATATCGGATTGGGCACCGTCACTTACCTTTATGAAGGCGAGTTTGAACACCGTGACAGCCTTGGCACGCACCAGATGATTTATCCTGGCGAGGTAAACTGGATGACGGCGGGCAAAGGCGTCACCCACTCAGAGCGGACCAGCGACGAGACGCGTGCTAAGCGGAACAAGCTGTTCGGCATTCAGACGTGGCTTGCATTACCCTCGGACAAAGAAGAAATGGAGCCGGATTTCGAGCACCACAAAGAAGGCGCCATGCCGCTGATCACCGACACCGGCACCCGCGCGCACCTCATCCTCGGCAGTGCCTACGGCGAAACCAGCCCTGTTACGATGCAATCTGAAACCTTCTATCTGGACGTTGTGCTTGAGGCGGGAACATCCTTTCCACTGCCCGATGACCAAGAGGATCGCGGTGTTTATGTCAGTGAAGGCAGCGTAGAAATTGCGGGTGATGTGTTCGAGAAAGGCCGCATGATGGTGTTCCGCCCAGGCGATAAGATGACGCTAAAAGCTGGCCCACAGGGCGCACGATTCATGGCCCTTGGCGGTGCAACGCTAAACGAAAAGCGCTATCTATGGTGGAACTTCGTCTCGTCCTCGAAAGACAGGATTGAGCAGGCAAAGGAAGACTGGAAGGCAGGCGATTGGGAAAAAGGCCCGTTCAAATTGCCGCTCGGTGATGATGCTGAATTCATCCCGATCACGCCAGAATTGGACAGGACAAAGCCGAAAGACTGGCCCTGAAGCGGATAGTTCGTGACTGATGTATGCTCTACTGGCTCAAGTTGGTGGAGCATGCGGGAAAGCACTATTTGTCGCTGAAGCGAGCCAGAGAACGCGGGACTACACCGAAATGTTGAGGCTGGTAACCTACTTTCGGATACAGCAACAAGGTCGAAGCGTGGTTGGGTTTATAGGGCATTTAGGATACTAAACTCCCGCAGAGCGTTTCAATGCATGTCTTGCGGCGACTAGTAGAAAGCACTGCGTCACCTCAGCGCATCGGGTGGCGCGGTCGTGAGGATGGGAATGGTCGCGAGGATAGCAATCCATAATTTGGCGATCCCGGGAGGACTCGAACCCCCAACATCCTCATTAGAAGTGAGGTGCTCTATCCAGTTGAGCTACGGGACCATCTGCGTTTTTTGGTACTTATCAGAACACAAATGCGGTGAAAAGGACCAATGGGGCTTGATGTTCCGAGTTGTCTTTTCGCGAACTTCTGTCGTTCTTGTGCATACGGCTTAGCGCGAAGTTTTGTGAGCAATCACCTGACGCAATGTGCGCGTGCGCGCGGGGCGGGCTCTTGGTCCCCGACGGTGCGTTAATGCGCTTTGACAATACAATCGACCAAGCGGTCTGGCATTGAGAAAAAGGGTGAGTGTGACGATGGTAAGTGGTCCACACTGCTTGTTGACCAGTTCTTGGTCATCGTTACTTGAAAGGCTGGAGGAATGATGCGGTCATGGTCGCAGATAACGTAGCGGCGCGGTACACTGGCATAATTGCCCGTTAACGCAATTGCGGTTTCTTGCGGTGCAATGGCTTGGGCTGAAAGTCTTGGGATCGCAAAGTCGATGATTTCGGGTCCGCAATCGTAAAATAGGGCATCGGCAGCCTTTCCCGGAATAAATCGAAAGGCCAATCCGTCATCTGTGCGTTCAATGACATCGAGAACAGGGTGGCTTGGCGCGGAGCGGCGGCGGTCCGCGAGACTTATCCCGTCGGCGGGAACATAGGCGCAGACGTAGACAAGGCGGGACACTTTATCTGGTGCCGCTTCTGCCGCGGCGGAGATCGGATAGCCCCCAGCAGAGTGGCCAACTAGGACCACGGGCGCGCCGCCATGGGCCTCGATATCTGCTAAAATCGCATCACGGTAAGCTGCGAGTGTCACATCCTCGAGGCGCGTAGTGTCGTCGCCGTGCGAGGGCAGGTCCAATGCGCGGGCCTGTAGGCCGCGCTTTGACATCGCGGTCAAAACATCCCTCCAACACCATGCGCCGTGGCCAGATCCATGAATGAATAAATACGCGGGGTTAGTTTGTATCATGGTACACTGTGTGACCAATGTTGGTTAAAAACGCGGATAGCAAAGCCGCAAAATCTTTGGGTGCATCTACGCAAGGAAGGTGGCCAGATTTGCGCATCAATTCAAATCGCGACCCGGGGATGAGATTGATGGTTTCACGCACTAAATCTGGCGGGGTCGATCCATCATGTCCTCCCGCTATCCCGAGGCAGGCCAATCGCAAGCCTGACGTTGGTGTGTAGAAGTCTGTTCCAGATATGGCGGCGCAGCATCCCAAGTAGCCAGCTTGGTCTGTGTCCAAAACTGTGTTTCCCCAATGTGTTGCCTCATCGGTGGTGCGAAAATCAGGCGCGAACCAACGCTCCAGAGTCGGAACAACGATACTCTCCAATCCGCGGGCGCGAATTTGTGCGATGCGCGCATCCCAAACCGAGGGTAGGCCAATTTTGGCAGCAGTATTGGACAGGACGAGCGCGCGAATTTGATCAAGGCGTTTGATTGCGAGCCCCTGCGCGATCATGCCGCCAATAGAACTACCGACAAACACACAATCGCGCACGTCGAGAGCATCAAGAAGTTGCTCGGCATCCGAAATAAGGCTTCCCATAGAATAGGGGCCGCGCGGCACATCAGAATCGCCGTGGCCCCGCATGTCGTATCTGATAATGCGTAGGGTATCCGTCGGAAGATGCGCAAGGACGGCATCCCAAACAGATAGATTGACGCCCAATGCGTGCGAAAACACGACAACGGGGGCGTCTCTTGGACCTGTGTCTCTAACGTTGAGTTGGGTTCCGTTAACTTCGACGCGCATCGCTTACCTCATGCCGGCAATCTAGTGATTGCCTCAAACAGTAGCGGCGCGCGTCGACGCCTTCAATGAGCGACAGCGATCATGCCCGAAATTATCAGGCCGCCACCGAGGATCATTCGGGGAGTAAACTTTTCTCCCATAAACAATGCAAAGACGAGAACGAGTGCCGTCTCGACACCCACCAAGATGAGGTACAATTGACTCATCGAGTTGTTTTTCAAAAGCGCAATCTCGCCAGAAGCGGCGAGTGCGAGACCCGCGAGGATGAGTGCGGCTCCTCCCCAAGCAAATTGTATACCTGAGACAAGTTTCATCCCCATGGTGGCCAGCGCGTAGCTTGACCCTACTAGGATTAAAAGAACGGATTGCGGTACTGCATAGGCAAACATATGGCCTCTTGTTGTTGTTAACGATAGCCTGACTATACAGCCGCCCCGCCAAATCTTCTACAAGAATAAAAGGATGTTACGCAGCGGATTCTTCAATTTGAGCCAAAAAGCGCTCAATAACGGACACGCTTTCAGGTTCATCCAAGAATGGGACATGCCCGCGATCAGCGACTTGAGCGGCAATCATATCCGGACGCCGGACCTGCATCTGCTCCAAACAATTTCGGGATAGAAGATTAGAATTTGCGCCCCGCAGGACAGCAAGTGGAAGGTCGCAAAGAGCGTCAAATAAGGGCCATAGATCGGGTGTTTTGTCCATTGCCGCTGCCTCGACCGCATCACGCAGCTGGGGGTCATAGCGCAATTCCAAATGAGTTGGCCCAATGCTCCAAAGCCGTCGCGCGTAAGTCAACCACAGAGAGCGCGATACGTTTGAAAAATGCGGACCAAGAGCGAGCGGTAGTTTGTCCGCGGCATCTGAGTACGAGCTATAAGGGCATGGGCGCCCGAGGTATGTCATGATGTGGGCAAGGCCTGAGGAGTCTAGTTCGGGACCAATGTCGTTAAGCAACACGCCAGACAAACGCTCTTTCGCCGTTGCCGCCAACACCATTGCAATCAACCCGCCACGTGACGTGCCTAAGAGGGCTACGCGATCAACTTTGAGGTGATCGAGCAGGGCCAAAGCGTCCTTGCTCTCTTGGGCGATGGTGTATGTTGCAGGGTCGGTGAATTGTGACGCGCCACGCCCACGGCTATCGAGTCTGATAATCCGCGCACGGTGCGCGAAGTGATCGACCACAGGCTCAAAGTCATCCATGTTTCGGGTCAGGCCAGCGAGACACAAAAGGGGGATGCCGCTGCCGATATCATCATAGGCAAGAGTTACACCGTCTTGTGTTTCGAATGATAAGTGAGATGTACGCATCGTGGCTTCCTTTTGTGTCCCGCAACGCTTGCATGTGGGACATAAAGAAAAAAGCCCCTACATCAAACTGTTCAATAGCCACCACCCGCCAGTGAAGTGGACACATAGAATAAAGGCATATGCCGACATGACCAAAAGGGCGTGGTTGACGGAAAGTGTTAGCAACTTTTGGCGGCGTTTATGGATGAGACTTTGTAGGCCCGCGCCCGTGAGAATGAGCATTGCAATCGATCCGTCTTTCAATGCCGCCGAAAAGAATGCAGCAGTCATAAATACGGTGATGACGGTGCCCATGCGTGGCCAAAATGCTTCTGAAATCGCGCGCACGACATGTCCGCCACCAAAGGGCAGGAACGGAAGGAGCATCACAAAGTTAAATGCCCCAATCATAATAGCCGCAGCACGGAATATATTGGCAGCTGCCGGAAATGGCGCAGCCAAAGTGTGAAATAACGCAAAACACAACACCATCGGCGCAATGGCGAGTGCGGGGGCGTAGAGTGCGACATAGCTCTCTTCGAGTGCGGTATCAAAGTGACGGTCGGATCGAGGTGCGGCGAAATACGGGATTGGAACGAGGCGTACGCGCGCCACATCATGACCAATAAACCGACATGCCAACGCTGCCCCTATATCATGCATCAACACTGCCAAAATGAACGCTACCGCCATGAGCGGTGACGTTGCTGCCGCGACAACAGCGGTAATGCCGAAACCGACAACCACACTCACTCCATTGAACCCTGAGGGTTGAATGCGCCCATGAGTCAGTGAGAGACCTTTGAGCAAAGGAAATGAAAACGCGCTTAAGGCGAGGGCAAGCATTAGAAATGACATAAAAGAACCCTAAGGTCTGAGAGTTTCATATTTGGTCGAATTTGGGGTCGAAATGTGGCGAGATTGTGGCGCACATGCGCGTAGACCTCCAGATTATGCTTAAAAACGGAGTGTTTCAAATTGGTTAACAAAGGCGCAATAGTCTACATAAGATACTTAAATGAGCACTGTTGATGGGACTTGATGCCTGTGATCCAGTGACCACGTTGGGAGGCCCGTAAACTCATGAACGATACAGTCGAAAAACTGCGCGAAAACTGGCGCAATCTGCAAGCTCAATTGGAGCAAGAAGCAGCGCAAGCCCGAGAGCGGTTCCGATACAGCTATCAAAACGGCAAAGTCATTTTTGAGGATGAAGCGCGAAAAAGGGGGCGCGAGCTAAAGGTGCGGTGGTCGGTTTTCTTGCGGCGTGCGCGTCCTTGGGAAATCGTCACAGCCCCTTTTATCTATGCTCTGATCATTCCGTTTTCACTGTTGGATGTGTTCGTGACGATCTACCAAGCTGTGTGTTTTCCAGTGTATGGTATCCCAAAGGTGGATCGCAAAACCCACATCGCTGTAGATCGCCAGACATTGAGCTATCTAAATATCATGCAAAAGCTGAACTGCGTTTATTGCGGGTATTGCAACGGTCTGTTGGCCTATGTGCGTGAGGTTGCGGGGCGTACGGAATACTATTGGTGTCCGATCAAACATGCGCGCCACTTGCCTGACCGTCATGAGCAGTACCAACATTTTTTAGAATACGGTGATGGCGAAAGCTGGGACGAAAAATTCATAGCAATGAAAGACAAGGCTCGGGCCTGTGAGGGCTGTGACGGGTGCCATTGATCCTTAGTCTGGCCATATGAAAAAGCCCCGCAACGAGCGGGGCTTTTGGATGCATGATGTGGATGCGGTGAAGGGTTAGAGGTTCTCTTCTTGTGGCATGCCGAGCACGTGAAAGCCGCCATCGACGCGAATGATCTCACCCGTGGTGAAGGCTCCGCCATCAGAGTTCAGATATACGGCTGTCGCACCCACGGATTCGAGTGTCGCGTTTGAGCGTAGCGGCGCGTTTTCGGTTGTGTGACGGTACGTCTTGCGCGCACCCCCAATGGCCGCGCCGGCAAGAGTTTTCATCGGGCCGGGAGAGATTGCGTTGACGCGGATGCCTTCGGGGCCGAGATCATTTGCGAGGTAGCGAACAGAGGCCTCCAACGCCGCCTTTGCTACGCCCATGATGTTGTAGTTCGGTGTGACGCGGTTGGAGCCGCCATAAGTGAGCGTGATGATTGAGCCGCCCTCTGGCATCATTTCAGCAGCACGTTTGGCCACGTCGATGAAAGAATGACACGAGATGTGCAACGAGTTTTTGAAGTTCTCCACAGAGGTGTCGCGGAAGCGTCCTGTGAGTTCGTTCTTGTCCGAATAGGCGATGGCATGGACCACGAAATCGAGAGTGCCCCATTTGGCTTTGAGCGCGGCGAATGCTTCGTCCATTTGTTCGGGATTGGTCACGTCGACATCGACCATGGTGTTAGATCCGACGCTCTCGGCCAGAGGAGCCAAACGTTTGCCAAAGGCCTCGCCTTGGTAGGTGAACGCAAGTTCAGCGCCTGCTTCGGCACAGGCTTTGGCGATGCCCCATGCGATGGAACGTTCGTTGGCGACACCCATAATGAGCCCGCGTTTGCCTTTGAGAAGATCTGCCATGTGTTCACGTTACCCTTGTTGGTTTTTCGCTATGTCGCCTTTTCAGGCCCTAAGGTCAAGTTTTCGACGCGGTGTGGTCGGCGATGTCGCATTGAAGTGACGCCCGATCGTTCCTAGGTCTGTTATGACCAAGGAGTATTCTATGATCTTATCAATAGTACGCAGGCTTGTCCTGACTCTTGCTTTAATAACACCCACCCTTAGCACTGCGGAGAACGCCGTGATCCAACTATCATTGTCCGATCAATCGCGCTGGGACTATTTCAGTGATCAAGTTATGGGGGGCGTGTCCGAAGGCCGCGCAACCTTTGACGTGTCGAATGATCAACCGGTTTTGCGCCTGACGGGGCGCGTCAGCACAGAAAATCGCGGGGGATTTATACAGGCGCGCAGCAAATTGGACGCCGCTTTGCCCGCAACTGTGCAAGGCGTCATCTTGAACGTGCGCGGCAACGATCAAACCTACTTTGTGCACTTGAGAACCCGATGGACCGTGCTGCCATGGCAATTTTACCAAGCTTCGTTCGAGGTCACTCAAGAGTGGACAGAGGTCCGTATCCCGTTTGAGGATTTCGGGCCATATGGGCGGTTGTTGGCAAAGACATTCGATGTTGAAACCGTGCGTAGCCTTGCTGTCGTGGCCTTTGGTCGCGACCATGACGCGGACCTGTCTGTACGCGCTGTCGGGTTTTATTGATGTGACCGCCACCAGATCGTTGCGGGATGTGTGACAAAAAACGGCCGCGCGGGTTATGGCGCGGCCGTTTTGCAGACCTAGCGTGTTTAGATCAGTCGCGGTATTTCGACATGATCATCGATCCGTTGGTGCCGCCAAAGCCGAACGAGTTGGTCATGACGCTATCAAGCCCTGCGTTGTCGACGCGGGTGGTGGCAATCTCACCTGCGTTAATTGCGGGGTCGAGCGTTTCGACGTTGATCGACGGCGCGATGAAGTCGTTCTCAAGCATCAGCAAGCAATAGGCGGCTTCTTGTGCGCCTGTGGCCCCTTGGCTGTGGCCTGTCATCGATTTGGTGGACGAGATCAGCGGTGTGGTGCCGTTGTATGCCTCTAGAGGCCCAAAGACGCGGCGCACGGCCTCAACTTCACCAACGTCACCAACGGGGGTCGATGTGCCGTGGGCGTTGATGTAGCTGACCTTGCGATCCTCTGCGAGTGTCGACAGGGCCACACGCATGGCGCGTTCGCCACCTTCGCCAGACGGGGCTACCATGTCGGCCCCATCGGATGTGGCGCCGTAGCCTGTGACTTCGGCGTAGATTTTCGCACCGCGTGCAATCGCGTGGGACAATTCCTCAAGCACGAGGATCGCACCGCCGCCGCCGATGACAAAACCGTCACGGTTGGCGTCGAACGCGCGGGAGGCTTTGGTTGGCGTGTCGTTATATTTCGACGACATCGCGCCCATGGCGTCGAACAGGCACGACAGGGTCCAATCCAACTCTTCGCCGCCGCCCGCAAACATCACGTCTTGCTTGCCCATCATGATCTGCTCTGACGCAGACCCGATGCAGTGCAGGGATGTTGAGCATGCGGAGGTGATCGAGTAGTTGATGCCTTTGATCTGATAGGCAGTCGCCAAGTTGGCGGAGATGGTCGAGCCCATGCATTTGGGCACCGCGAACGGCCCGATGCGTTTGGTGGCGCCCGACGAGAGCGCAGTTTGGTGTGCGGCGAACATCGCGGAGGTGGACGGACCACCAGAGCCCGCGATCAGACCCGTGCGCGGGTTGATGATGTCGCTCTCTTCCAAACCGGAATCCGTGATCGCCTGTTGCATCGCGATATAGGCATAGGCCGCCCCCGGCCCCATGAAGCGTAGAGCGCGTTTGTCCACATGGTCCTTGATGTCGAGTTTGACGTTGCCCGCGATCTGGCTGCGGAACCCGTGCTCGATCATATCCTCATTGGCGGTGATGCCCGATGTGCCTGCTTTGAGCGAGGCGAGAACTTCTTCGGCATTATTGCCGATTGAGGAGACAACCCCCAGACCTGTAACGACGACGCGACGCATGGCGTGCTCCTTTTATTTGCTTGGCTCGGTTGTAAGGCAGGGGGGGAGGGGCGTGCAAGGGGGGTGTGATTTGTATGGGCTTACCCGTTGCAAAGTTTAACGTTTGGGTGAGCTAAACCTGCGTCTGAAAGCCATTAAAGATGAAGATGCTGGCATATGATCGGTGACGTTTAAAGCGGGATGTTGCCTGTTGGCATTGCATGGCATTGATATTCATTTATTTGAATATAAGTTAATTGAGCTTAAAACCTATAGTAAAAAGGATCGATAAGATGAAAGCACACTTGACCCTCGCGGCCGTACTTGGACTTTTGGCTGCTCCCGTTTTTGCCGACCATGGCAACCCATGGGCGACAGAAGATGACGTTGTACTTAGCCAATATCATGACATCAATCAGGCCAAGAGCATCGGCACTCCAGGAGAGAATGAAATGCGAGGATTGGCGAGCGACAATGCGCGCGGAAATTCGAAAAATGCGGGCCGTACCAACGCCAATCGAGGCTCCGAACCCAAAAAACGCGGCGGAAATGCCGCGCGTCATTAATTTGATAAACTTTGGAAGGGACCACAACAGCGGTGGTCCCTTCCAACAGACTTGAGATTCTACGATTTGATCGCGTTGTCGCGGGGAGTCATTGGCCAAGCAAAAACGCAGATGAGCTTGTCTCGAAACATTAAGTCAGCTTCTAAGCTCAACGCAAATTAGCTCTCGGACAACGCTACTTTCATATCCTTGACCATATAGATCACTTCGCCGTCTGCCTCGACGATGCCATCGGCCACGCCCATGGTCAGGCGGCGGGTTTGGATCGCTTTGGTGAAGTCGATCTTATAGGTCAGCATTTTGCGATCAGGGCGCACCATGCCTGTCAGTTTCACTTCGCCAACGCCAAGCGCGTAGCCGCGGCCAAGCCAACCGCGCCAGCCGAGGTTAAATCCTGTGAGCTGCCATAGGCCGTCAAGACCCAGACAGCCGGGCATGATCGGGTTGCCGGGGAAGTGGCAGTCAAAGAACCACAGGTCGGGCGTGATATCGAACTCGGCCACGATGTGGCCCTTGCCATGCGCGCCGCCATCGGCGGACACTTCGGTGATGCGGTCCATCATCAACATAGGCGGGGCGGGGAGTTGGGCGTTGCCCTCCCCGAACAACTCGCCGCGGGCGCATTTCAACAGGTCTTCTTTGTCAAAGCTCGTAGGATAGTCGGCCATTTATCATGCCTTTTCTGTCATTTTTAAAAGTCCATTAGCGTTTATCATTGCAAATGCGGACCACGCAAGGGCGCACCATTTGGCGTTTGATCGGGTGTGCCTTTGGAAACTCATTGAAAAAGGGCGCTGATCCCCCTTATATTGATGTGCAATATGAAAGAGTGCGAGCCAAGATGACCGAGATAATTGATCCTCAAGCCCAACGCGGCGAAGCATGGCTGTCCAAGGCTGATGTGCGCCCCACGCGTCAACGTATCGCCTTGGCCACGTTGTTGGTGGGCGATGGGTATGACCGCCATGTGACGGCGGAAAGTCTATTTGCGGCCGTGTGCGATGCAGGTGAAAAGGTGTCTCTTGCGACTGTCTACAACACCTTGCGCGTGTTTTGTGCGGCCGGCCTAATGCAGGAAGTCACTGTGGACGGTTCGCGATCGTATTTCGACACCAATATGGCCGAGCACCCGCATTTCTTTTGGGAAAAGTCCGGCGAATTGACCGATGCGCCGGCGACCGAGCTTGAAATTACACGGCTGCCAGAGCCACCTGCGGGGATGGAGATCGCATCCGTCGATGTGGTTATCCGTCTGCGTGCAAAATCAAACTGACAGCTTGTGTATATGCGGCGGCACTCACCGTCTTTGGACTAGTAGGTTCAGCATGTGCACAAGGGGCAATCCCGTTGTACTTTATCGGTAGGCCCGATCCTGACGCGTTTTCTGTTTCATTTACCGACCGCCAATTCAATGCCGATGAAGTTTGGTTTGTGACGGGGGCGTGCAGCAAGATGACGGATCCCGCGCCGATTTATGTGACTCCGTTGGAATTGGATGCAGAACTGAAAGTGTTCTTGACGCGATATCGGTTTGCAGCAAAGCGCACGGTTTGCATCGTGAACCAACAGGATGCTCCGCCTGCGTTCTGGTCCGCCTATGATGCAACACGTAAGGACCGATGATGGTTGTCTTTGGTGCTGAGGCCGGTGTGACGCGTTGTGCGTGGTGCTCGGCTCACCCTGAGTATATCCGCTATCATGACGAGGAATGGGGTTACCCAGTCGCCGACGATCAACGTTTGTTCGAGAAAATCTGTCTCGAGGGATTTCAGGCAGGGCTGTCGTGGTGGACCATTTTGCAAAAGCGCGAAAACTTTCGCGCCGGATTTGCAGGGTTCGACTTTTGTAAAGTCGCGGCGCTCAAGGATGATGATATTGAACGGCTCGTTCAGGACGCGGGCATCGTGCGGCATCGCGGCAAAATCGAGGCAGCGATCAATAACGCCGCCCGAGCCGTCGAGATGACGGAAGAATTCGGGTCGCTTGCGGCCTATTTTTGGTCGTTCGAGCCCAGTGCGCAGCAACAAGCCTTAGAAAAGGGCGGAGAGATTTTTGTCGCACAGACGCAAACGTCCAGACGCCTGTCCAAAGACCTTAAAGCGCGCGGTTGGAAATTCGTCGGCCCGACCACCTGTTATGCGTTCATGCAGGCGATGGGGATGGTCAACGATCATATGGTCGGATGTGCGAGTCATGCAAAATCCGAACGGGACCGCGCGAAGTTTGAGCGGCCACACCGTCTTTAGCGCGGCAGATACGCAGCCAATCCGCGCAACCACACGCGGATAGACGCGGATGTCCGGCTGCGATCAAACTGATCAAGACTTTCGCGAGTCCAATTCCCACTCAAAGCGTCTAGCCACGCCGTGCGTTCCCCCGACTGAATTGCGGGAAGCGAAAGTGACGCGCTCGCCTCAAGAAGTTGGCGCAACTCTTGGATGTCTTTCATCGTGCGAAAGGCGTTTATTATGGGGGCCGTCAGCTTTGGTTGATCCTGCCAAGACTGACCAAACATGGCCGTGACTCTTTGCCCCGCACCCAAACAGGTATAGGCGGTGCAGCCGCTATACCCCCGTTTGTCCAGATCAGAATGGATCGAACATAGGCGATGATTTAGGTTCTTACATGGCTCCCCGGCATCTTTGCTGTGGGCGAATTGCTCCCCCTTGTCGAACGCGAACGCGATACAACATAGGGCGGTGCAATTGGCGCAATCTGGGATGAAGTCGGCGGAGGTCATGGTGGAGTTGTCGTCTTCTCAGGGGGCCGTGTCAAAGTAAAAGGCGGCCCACATTTCTGTGCGCCGCCTCGTTATACCGTACCGATTTGAAATGTGGCCTTAGGCCACGATCTCAACAAGTTCGATATCAAATGTCAGATCTTCGCCAGCCAAACGATGGTTTGCGTCCAAAATAACCTCTTCGTCAGAAACGCTAACGACAGTTACAGGGACAACCTGACCTTCTGGCGATTGCATCTGGAGCTGTAGGCCGACCTCGAGGGGGATTTCAGCAGGGATTTGCGTGCGTGGCACGGCTTGCTGTGCCTCGTCGTGGCGCGGACCGTAGGCCTCATTTGATTCCGCGAGAATGGTTTTCTTTTCGCCGACTGTCATGCCGGGAAGGTGTTTGTCCATGCCCGGGATGATCTGGCCAGACCCAACTTCGAACTCAAGCGGGTCACGGCCCTGCGAGCTGTCAAAAACAGTACCGTCTTTGAGGGTGCCAGTGTAGTGGATGCGAACTTTGTCGCCCGATTTTACTTCGGTCATTAGGAATTCTTTCGTGTCGAGGTGGATTTTGAGGCTGCCGCTGGCAAGCACTCTACGATTGGCCCTAAGATAGGGACTAAGACCATGATGTAAAGGTGTGCGGCTTTTGGAGCCTTTTTGACGCTACGGCGTGTTCGTGCGCAAGCAAGTTCACCGAGAGGCGAGGGGCACAACTAGAACCACTGACCTGGCTCCATCAAGCCCAATGAGAGCAGTTGTTGACTGTGCCATTTGAACTCGGTCGAGTTGTGCCACATGAATGTGTCGATATCGAACGTTGACCCCGCATTGGCCTTGAGGGCTTTGGCGGTGCGAAACGATCCAATGACCGCAGTCAGGTTGTTGTGCCACGGGCAGGCGAACGTGTTGTATTCTTCATCGTTGAACAGATGGGTCTCGGACAGTTCCAATCCCTTTGCCGCTTTAAAGATCGAAATGCGGTCAATGCGGCGGCGGCTCGGTTCGACGTGTTCCTCGAAACGCCAACGCAGACCACCAAAGAAATCGAGTTGTCGCTCTTTTGGGCCTTTGATTCCGGCGCGTCCCAACGCGTAGTAGCCAGATCGGTCCAAGTGGGCATCTTCCAAGGCGACTGCACTTGGGCTGTCCCACAGGTTCCCAGCATAGAGGTCGACAACATAGGTCAACATCGCACTGCGACGTTCCTCTGTGTGAAATGCGAGCAGATCGCTGATGCTGCGTGTTTCGCAAAACGGGAAAAATAGATACTCGGCGTTGTAGCAGTAGTAGAACCACAGGTTGGGTGCATGAGCGATAACTGCGTTAATGGCATTCGATAACATTGCGGGGGCGCGTGTGTTGTATCGAACGCGCACGACCTTGGTCATGATGCCCCTTGGTACGTTGATCTCATCCGGAGCGAACAAGACCACAGCCGCGAATCCTTGCGATAGGTGGTGGCGCAGGGTTGAGGCAACCTCCACTTCGTCTTCAGCAAAGATCAACGCGACCGGTCCTTTGCCAAAGCGGTCTATGCCATCCTTTAGAAAGATATCGAGGCTTTCGTATCGCATTTGGTCTCCGACTCATGTGGCACTAAGTGTCCGCGATTGCGGTAAAAAGGCCATGAAGATGTGCAGATTGCAAGAGAACGGGCTGCGATGCTCAAGCGCAGTGAAAACGTGGGGCACAATAGGCGCAGGTGTTGCGGGTCATGGCCACAGGGTGTGGGGGCGTCGATACGCACTTAAAACCCGTTTGCCCCACTCCGCGCCGTCCTATACATAGGCGCCTTGAATTCCTCACGATACACGGATCCAAAGCCATGGCCGACCCCAAAAAACTGTTCATCAAAACCTACGGGTGCCAAATGAACGTCTATGATAGCGAGCGCATGGCCGAAAGCCTTGGGGGATCTGGGTATATCGAGGTGTCTGGCCCTGAAGAGGCGGATATGATCCTCCTCAACACATGCCATATTCGCGAAAAAGCTGCCGAAAAAGTATATTCCGAACTGGGACGCCTCAAAGAGTATAAGATCGCCAACCCGAATGTGAAAATCGGCGTGGCGGGGTGTGTTGCGCAGGCTGAGGGCGAAGAGATCATGAGGCGCCAGCCTATGGTCGACCTCGTGGTCGGGCCGCAGTCTTATCACCGTTTGCCCGAACTTGAGGCTAAAGCGGGTAACGGCGTCAAGGCGCTCGATACCGACTTCCCCGAGGAAGACAAATTCGAGATGCTCAAAGCACGGCCAAAGGCAAAGCGCGCTCCGGCCGCTTTCCTGACGGTTCAGGAAGGATGTGACAAGTTTTGTGCATTCTGTGTTGTGCCGTATACGCGTGGTGCCGAAAGCTCCCGCCCTGTGGATCGTATTTTGCGTGAGGCTGAGGACTTGGTTAAACGTGGCGTGCGTGAAATTACGCTGTTGGGTCAAAACGTGAATGCTTACCACGGAATTGCTTCCGACGCCGATGGTGGTGGGACGTGGGGTCTTGCGCGGCTCATCCGTCGATTGTCCGAGGTCGAGGGATTGGAGCGCATTCGCTTTACGACCTCGCACCCCAACGACATGGAAGATGATCTCATCGCGGCGCATGGCGATTGCGAAAAACTGATGCCGTACCTGCACCTGCCAGTTCAGTCCGGCTCCGATCGTATTCTCAAGGCGATGAACCGCAAGCATACGGCCGAAGAGTACCTAAAGGTGCTTGAGCGTATCCGCGCGGCGCGCCCTGATATCGCATTGTCAGGTGACTTTATCGTGGGGTTTCCGGGCGAAACAGATCAGGATTTTGAGGACACCATGAACCTTGTACGCGAGGTCGGATATGCATCCGCGTATTCATTCAAGTATTCCGCGCGCCCAGGCACTCCTGCGGCCGAAAAGGGCGACAAGATGGTTGATGCCGCCGTCGCTTCTGAGCGGCTACAGCGATTGCAGGCCTTGATAACATCGCAGCAGCGCGCATTCCAAGAGTCTATGGTCGGACGCGAGGTTTCAGTTTTGTTCGAGCGCGTAGGGCGCGTGGCGGGCCAAATGGTTGGCAAGTCCGAGTATTTGCACGCGGTCTACATCACTGGCGATGTTCAAATAGGCGAGATCCATCGTGTGAGAATCGTAGAAAGTGCCACGAATTCGTTGGGCGGTGTGTTGGTGGCGTGACGTTAGGTCTACGCATTGAGGCTGATTTCTTGGCTTTGCGGCAACAATTCATCAAAAATGTCGCGAAAGTTCGCAAGTCGGCCACAATATATAGTAATTGTTTCTTCACAAACCCATAAAGATTGCTATCCTTTGACACTAAAGAGTGACTTTTAACCCAAGCGAAACTAATGGGTTGGTAAGTGATTTAAAAATTAGATGTGGGGGACGGCAAGCTGTGTTGAACCAATTAATGAAAAAAGGCCTCGTCGCGGCGGCTATGGCGGCTCTTGCTGTTTCGGCATCCGCAGTGTCTGCGCAATCCCAAGATGCAACCGCAGAAGTCTACGCCCCGACCATCTGGATCGATCCAGACGGGTGTGAGCACTGGGTCATGGATGACGGATTTGAGGGCTACATGGATTTGAAAGTAAATCGTCAAGGTTTGCCAACCTGCCACAAAGTTCAGTCCTGCGCAGTGATGAATTCCGATCAACTGTTTTCAACAGATAAATATGGAATTTCTGCCGGTGGGCGTCAGCGCCTCGAGCAGTTCTTTGCTCAAGCGGGTGCGATGGCTTACATCATCATCGGGCATACCGATAGCCGTGCGTCTGACGAATACAACATGCGCCTAAGTTATAATCGCGCCAATGCAGTGGCTAAAATCGCCGCTCAAACAGGTGCACGAATTGCGGATGTTCGCGGCTACGGCGAACGCATGCCGATCGCGTCTAACGGCACATCGAGTGGCATGGCGCAAAACCGTCGCGTTGAAATCATCTGCGTGAAATAAGGAGCTGGACCTATGAAAAGCATAAAAACAGGCGCGCTCCTCATTAGCGTTCTTCTCGTATCCGCATGTTCTGAAGGTATTGTGGCTGGACTGTCCGGAGAGGGCGGTCGCGGCAAGGTTAAAACCGACAAAACCCGCGACTACGGTCAGGGCGATGGACCAAACGGTTCGCACCTGTCCAACCTAGTCGCCGGAATCTGGGTTGACCCGCAAGGATGTGACCATTGGATCATTGATGACGGTGTCGAGGGCTATTTGTCATCGCGCGTCGACAAATATGGCAAGCCAATTTGCTCAGGTATTGCGCCGCCGAATATGGCCGTGGGGCCGTTCAAAGGCAGCCAAACGGTTTCTGACCCGCTCTAGTTTTCGGTTAAAGTAATGCACAAAGGCCTCCGTGGTTTCACGGGGGCCTTTTTCGTTTCGGTGCTTGGTTGGTCGGCACTGCCAAATTGTGCGCATTTTTGCCAAAAGACTAAGCGGTTCGCCCCCGTCACAGCGCGCCCAATTTGAACTTTTAGCGAAGATATGGTGTGAGGACTTGCGTTGCGCGCAATCCCTTGGCACCATCACCGTATCACAACTTCGGATACGGAGAGACATTTGGGCTTTAACACGTTGACCCCCCCGAACTCACAAGACAGCGTCCATGAGACATTGTTGGAATTCAACGACAATAGATTGTTGATCGATCTATGCGGAGAGTTCGACCGCAACCTTGCCCAGATAGAGCATGAGATCGGCGTTCAGATCGTGAGGCGCGGTAACGTGTTGTCGGTCATGGGCGCAGGTGTGGAGCGGGGCAAAGCCGCTGCAACGCTGCAAGAGCTTTACGCCAAACTCGAAGCGGGCCGTGAAATAGATGCAGGCGCAATTGATGGCATGATCCGGATGGGCGAAAGTGCGTCCGAGTCGGGCTTTCCCGGAGATCAAATCGAAATGTTCAATGGTGGGCATGTCGAGATCAAAACACGCAAAAAACTGGTTGAACCGCGCACCGCAGCACAAAAGTCCTATGTTCAAAACTTATTTGACAATGAAATGGCATTTGGGATTGGTCCTGCAGGGACGGGTAAAACCTACCTCGCGGTGGCCGTGGGTGTGAATATGCTGATCAATGGCAATGTCGACAAAATCATCCTGTCGCGTCCCGCAGTCGAGGCCGGAGAGCGGCTTGGTTTCTTGCCAGGTGATTTGGGCGAAAAGGTTGATCCGTATATGCAGCCGCTCTATGACGCGCTCAACGATTTTGTACCAGCCAAGCAACTTGCGAAAATGCGCGAAGACAAAACCATCGAGATTGCCCCGCTCGCGTTTATGCGCGGACGCACGTTAAGCCGAGCCTTTGTCGTGCTCGATGAGGCGCAAAACGCCACGACCATGCAAATGAAGATGTTTTTGACCCGTCTGGGCGAGGGCTCGCGCATGGTGATCACAGGCGATCGGTCACAAGTGGACCTGCCACGCGGTCAAACATCGGGTCTGAGAGATGCAGAGCGCATTCTCGCAGGGGTCAAGAAAATCTCGTTCAATTATTTCACATCGAAAGATGTTGTGCGCCACCCGCTTGTCGCGGCAATCATCGAGGCGTATGAGGCCGACGAAGCATAGGCAACGTTGGGCGATGAACTGGTATGGCACTTGAGACACTCATTGAAGATACCCGTTGGGATGAGGCGGGGTTAGAGGCGTTGGTGGACGTGGCCGAGCGTGCGACCCTTGCCTACCTAGGCCTCGATCCCGAGGTATGCGAAGGATCGGTTCTTGGGTGCGATGATGAAAAAATCACAGAGCTGAACACCCAGTTTCGGGAAAAGGACAAGGCGACGAATGTGTTGTCTTGGCCCGCAGCCGAGCGTGCGACACCCAATATGCGCCCTCCGCTACCTGAACCTGACTTTGACGGAAGTGTCGAACTTGGTGATATCGCGATTTCTTTCGACACTTGTGCGCGTGAAGCCGAGGCGGCGGGGACGCCGTTTGAGCACCATATTACGCATTTGATCGTTCATGGTCTGTTACATGTGTTGGGTTATGATCACATCACGGACGCTGATGCAGATATAATGGAACGTATTGAGACAGAGATACTTGCATCTTTGGGGGTGCCGGACCCATATTAGGGGCTAGCCCGCGAAATTGGGCAAGATAAGTTGGAAAGGGAATATGGGCGACACAGAGCCTGGGTCTTCTACGGCAGCGCAGAGCGCGCCAATGGAGCAGATAGACAGTTTAACAGAGCCACAAAAAGGGTCAGGTTTTTTGACCCGCTTTTGGTCCGGCTTTTCTTCCAACACGTCTGAAGAGACAGAGCAACCGGTGCTTGACCCTGCACCCGCCGAGGCGGAGCGCGCGCGCTTGGGCATGCTCAACCTGCGTCATATGCGAGTGGATGACGTTATGGTGCCAAAGGCGGATATCGTTGCCGTCTCGGCCGATATCAAAAAAGATGACCTTGTTGCCAAGTTCCGCGAAAGCGGCAACACGCGCCTGCCCGTCTTCAAAGGGACACTTGATACGCCTATTGGTCTTGTGCACCTCAAAGATTTTGCACTGACACACGGGTTCAACGGGAATGGAGGGCGCTTTAACTTGTCCAAAATGATCCGTCCTTTGTTGTTCGCTCCGCCTTCCATGCCAATCGGTGTGCTGTTGCAAAAAATGCAAAGCGACCGGATGCACATGGCGCTGGTGATTGACGAATACGGCGGGGTCGACGGTTTGGTCACGCTCGAAGATCTTGTTGAGCAAGTGATCGGTGAAATTGAAGACGAGCACGACATCGAAGAAGATGTATTTTGGACCAAGACGGGTCCGGGTGCCTTCATCGCCCAGGCCAAGGCACCGCTCGATGAGTTTGAGCACGCTGCGGGAATGAGTTTCACGGATGATGTTGATGACGAAGAAATCGATACGCTCGGCGGTTTGGTCTTTTTGCTATCGGGCCGCGTCCCTGCTCGGGGCGAAATGATCCCACACCCGTCAGGGGCAGAGTTTGAGATCATTGATGCTGACCCGCGCCGCATCAAACGTGTGCGCGTGCGCTTGCCACAAGCAGCGCAATTTGACGACGCATCGTAAGTTGCGATGTCGCGTCTGATCCGCATGGCCGCGCGTCCGCTCGCTTTTGTTGGTGCGGGCGCAATTGCGGCATTGGGTCAGGCGCCTTTTGGATTCTGGCCTTTGGCGTTCTTAGCTTTTGCTGTGGCCGTGGCGATGTGGCAAAAAAGTCCATCCCCGCGCCACGCGGCCTTTCGGGGCTGGGCGTTTGGGCTTGGCCATTTTCTTATATCCTTATCGTGGATTGTGAACCCGTTTTTGGTTGATCCCCTGCGGACGGCATGGATGATCCCCTTTGCATTGTTGTCCATGTGTGGAGGATTGGCGCTTTTGTGGGGCGCTGCGTTTTTTGCATCCAAGCGGCTGGGGGTCGGGCCTATGGGCCTTGTGGCACTTTGGGGCTTGGCCGAATTGATACGTGGCTATCTGTTCACCGGTTTTCCATGGGCCCTTCCGGCTTATATCTGGCTTGATACGCCAATCGCACACTTGGCGGCATGGATTGGTCCATATGGCCTAACTGTTGTGACACTTTTTGCGGCGACCCAGATTTCGCGTGCGGTACTCTCGCGGTCTTTGGTGGCGGGCTTCTCTGCGATTGTGACTGTTGCTCTTTTGTTCGGGATTGGTACGTGGGCTAAGGTGCAGCCTATGCCGGCGGATCTCACCGTGTCTGTGCGCGTGGTGCAACCGAATGCGTCACAAGCGCTGAAATGGGACCCGCGCTACATTCCGATATTTTTTGATCGTGCATTGGAGATGTCCGACCCCGAGGGTGCGGACCTTGTGATTTGGCCAGAAACGGCTGTTGCACCAATTCTTGACGCGGCGGGAGACGATTTGCGCGCTATCCACGAGCGGATTTCTCCAGCACAAGCGGTCGTCGGTCTGCGCCGTGTGGACGGGTATCGCGGTTATAATTCCGCCGTTTTACTTTCGCCTCAAGGGGAAGTGGCGCAAGTCTACGACAAGCATCACCTCGTGCCGTTTGGCGAATACATTCCGTTTCCGCGATTGCTCGCCGCCCTTGGATTCCGCACGTTTACCGCCGATGGCGGGTACGGGTTCTCAGCGGGCGATGGGCCTGCGTTGATGGATTTCGGCGCCCTTGGCAAGGCGCTTCCCTTGATCTGCTACGAGGCTATTTTTCCGCGCGATTTGCGTGGGACTGCACGTCCTGACTGGTTGCTCCACATCACAAATGATGCATGGTTCGGGACGTTTTCGGGTCCACAACAGAGCCTTGCACAGTCGCGTTTTCGGGCGATTGAGACAGGGTTGCCCATGGTGCGGGCGGCAAACACGGGGATCTCTGCCGTTATTGATGTGCGTGGTACGGTTCGACAATCGCTTGCGCTGGGGCGGGCGGGGGCCTTTACCGCGCCGCTACCCGCGCCGACACAGCCAACGTTTTACGTGCGTACAAAAGAGATGCCATCTTTACTATTGATTGCGATCTTGTTGCTACTAACTGCTAGAGGTGTGTGGCGCCGCAGGGATCGGGAAACTGATTGACGCGGTGTGTGCACGACTATATCGCATTTTAATTATCGGCTCTCACAACGGCTTCCTGACGTGAGGGCGACAACCATTGGAGCACGTCCCCTATGTCTCGCAAAGACTACGTTTTTACTTCGGAATCCGTATCCGAAGGCCATCCCGACAAAGTATGTGACCGAATTTCCGACGCAGTTCTCGATGCTTTCCTCACCGAGGAACCCGAGGCACGCGTTGCCGCTGAAACCTTTGCTACAACCAATCGCGTTGTGATTGGCGGTGAGGTTGGGTTGAGCGATAAAGCCAAGCTTGCCGAATACATGGGCAATATTGATGACATCGTGCGCGAATGCGTGCGCGATATCGGGTATGAGCAGGATAAATTCCACTGGAAGACTCTTAAGGTCACGAACCTGCTGCACGAACAATCCGCACATATCGCGCAAGGCGTGGATGCCAGTGGAGACAAAGACGAGGGGGCAGGCGACCAAGGGATCATGTTTGGGTACGCTACCAACGAAACCAAGGCTTTGATGCCCGCACCCATCCAATATGCCCACGCTATTTTGCGTCGCTTGGCCGAAGTGCGTAAAAACGGGACTGAGCCGCGCCTTGGCCCTGATGCCAAATCCCAGCTTTCGGTACGATATGTTGATGGTGTTCCTGTGGGGATTTCGTCGTTGGTGCTCTCTACCCAGCACCTTGATGAAAGCATGACCAGCGCGGATGTCCGCGATTTGGTCGCGCCTTACATCGCCGAAGTCCTCCCCGAGGGATGGCTCACCGACGAGACTGTGTGGCACGTCAACCCAACGGGCAAATTCGTGATCGGCGGTCCTGATGGCGATGCAGGTCTCACAGGACGAAAGATTATCGTGGATACCTACGGCGGAGCGGCCCCGCATGGCGGCGGCGCGTTTTCAGGGAAAGACCCGACCAAGGTTGATCGCTCTGCGGCGTATGCGGCGCGGTATCTGGCCAAAAACGTTGTAGCAGCAGGTCTGGCTGAAAAATGTACCATTCAGTTGAGCTACGCAATTGGTGTGTCCGCGCCCTTGTCGATCTATGCCGATCTACACGGGACGGGCGATATTGATCCCGCGCTGATTGAGGCCGCGATCCCCAAGGTGATGGACCTCACGCCGCGCGGCATTCGCACACATCTTAATCTGAACAAGCCGATCTATCAACGCACCGCGGCTTACGGTCACTTTGGTCGTGCGCCTGAGGCGGATGGCGGTTTTTCGTGGGAACGCACCGATTTGGTCGAGGCGCTGAGCAAGGCCGTGTAAACGTTTGGCCCAACGGGCCTTGCCCATTGGGCGTAGATTTGCGAAAAGCCCCGCTGATCAACAGCGGGGCTTTTTGATGTCTGACGAAACCAAACATGAATCCGGTTCGCCGTGGCGCAACTTTTATGGCCGTTTGCATGGTAAGACGCTCAATCAGGCCCAAAAGGAGTATCTGGACGAGGATCTTCCGCGCCTGTCTCCGGGTGGTGTGGGTTGGGATGAGAACCCCGACCGTATAAAAATTGACATGGACAAGCGGTTCAAGGGCAAGCCTGTTTGGGTCGAGATCGGGTTTGGTGCAGGCGAGCATCTTGTGCATATGGCAAAGACATACCCAAACGTCGAAATCATTGGCTGCGAGCCTTACGTGAACGGTGTTGCGGCGTGTTTGGGTAAATTGCGCCGCGAGGGGCCGATTGATAATGTGTCGATCCATGCCGGTGACGCCCGCGATCTGTTTGATGTGTTGCCAGATGCATCGGTTGAAAAGGCGTTTCTCAACTATCCTGATCCGTGGCCAAAAGCGCGCCACCATCGTCGCCGTTTCGTGACGCCTGAACATCTTGGGCCATTGCACCGTGTGCTCAAAGCGGGTTCTGAATTTCGTGTCGCCACTGACATACCCGATTATGTTCGTCAAACGATGGAAGAGGTGCCGCTCGCAGGATTTGAGTGGCTTGGTGCGCACGCTGAAGACTGGGGCACTGCGCCAGATGATTGGCTGTCGACGCGCTATGAGAAAAAAGCACTGCGCGAAGGGCGCACCCCGCACTACATGAGTTTTCGACGCGGCCAGTAGACCTATACGTATTTGCGGCTCCAAGAAGTCGTAGATAGACCATGATCAACGGTTGCGCTATCACTCGCGCGACAAAACGAGGAGTTCCAATGTCCGCTCACGGCAATCCCATTCCGATGATCTCTCGCAAATGCGGCCCCCTTAAAGGCACAGCTGCGGTTCCCGGTGATAAATCCATTTCACACCGCGCGTTGATTTTTGGCGCGCTGGCCGTTGGCGAGACCAAGATCACGGGGCTACTAGAGGGCGAGGACGTTCTTGACACAGGTAAGGCGATGCAAGCGCTTGGTGCGGATGTGATCCGTCATGGCGAGGGGGCGTGGTCGGTACATGGTGTCGGGGTCGGCGGGTTTTCTGAACCGGAACAAGTGATCGATTGCGGTAATTCCGGCACGGGTGTGCGTTTGATCATGGGGTTGGTTAGCACCTATGATTTTGCAACGACATTTACGGGCGATGGATCCTTGCGCAAACGCCCCATGGCGCGGATCACCGATCCACTGGCCGAGTTCGGCGCGACCTCATATGGACGCTCAGGTGGGCGTCTGCCACTCACGCTTGTTGGGACTGCGACTCCGGTGCCGGTGACATACGAGACGCCAATGCCGTCTGCGCAAGTCAAGACGGCGGTATTGTTCGCAGGGCTGAATACACCCGGCGAGACAGTCGTGATCGAGAAAGAAGCGACGCGCGATCACACAGAGCGGATGCTCAAAGGGTTTGGTGCAGACATACGTACCGAGACGACACCAGAAGGCTACAATAAGATTACCCTCAAAGGTCAGCCAGAGCTAAAGCCACAAGTTGTAGCCGTGCCGCGCGACCCAAGTTCGGCTGCGTTTCCGGTCTGTGCGGCACTTATTGTCAGCGGCTCCGACATCCTTGTGCCGGGGGTAAGCCAGAACACCACTCGTAACGGCATCTACACAACACTGGTGGAAATGGGCGCGGACATCACCTTTGAAAACCCACGCGAGGAGGGTGGCGAACCTGTTGCGGACTTGCGTGTTAAGTACTCCAACCTGCACGGGGTTGAGGTGCCACCCGAACGCGCCGCATCGATGATCGACGAATACCCTGTCTTGTCCGTGGTTGCATCGTTTGCAACAGGGACAACGACCATGCGCGGCGTCAAAGAGCTGCGCGTGAAAGAAAGCGACCGCATTGATGCAATGGCGCGCGGGCTTGAGGCCTGTGGTGTTGAGATCGAAGAGGACGAGGATACCTTCATCGTGCATGGACGCGGCGCAAACGGGGTCAAAGGCGGTGCCACCTGTGCCACGCACATTGATCACCGGATCGCGATGTCGTTTCTTGTCTGCGGCATGGCCTCCCAAGACCCCGTTGCCATTGATGATGGCTCCCCCATTGCGACCTCGTTTCCGGTGTTCGAGCGGCTTATGGCGGACCTTGGCGCAGAAATTTCACGCGGCTGACTTGACCCACGGGGCCTGAACGGGCAGCGTGAGCGTCCCACATACGGAGAGCGTTATGTCATTTTGTGTTGCCATCGACGGGCCGGCTGCGGCAGGTAAGGGCACTGTGTCCAAAGCCGTTGCCAAGCATTTTGGGTTTCCGCACCTTGATACAGGGCTGCTTTACCGTGCGACGGGAGCAAAAACCTTTGAGGGGCTGACGCCATTGGATGCGGCGTTAAGCTTGACCACCTCCGACCTTGAGCGTGATGATTTGCGTTCGGGTGACGCGGGACAGGCGGCAAGCCGTGTCGCCGCAATTCCCGAAGTGCGTAGTGCGCTTGTTGATTTTCAACAGGCGTTTGCGCGCCGCGATGGGGGAGCCGTTTTGGATGGGCGCGACATTGGCACTGTGATTTGCCCAGATGCCGAGGTGAAGCTCTACATTACGGCATCTGACGAGGTGCGCGCGCTGCGCCGCTACGCCGAATTGATCGGCAAGGGCGAGCACGTGACGAAAGAGGGTGTATCGGCAGATCTGCGCGAGCGTGACGAGCGCGATAGTGCACGGGCAGCTGCGCCGCTTAAGCCGGCAGATGACGCGACCGTGATCGATACCTCTAGCATGACTATCGATGAGGCTATTGCGAAAGTCATCGCGTTGATTGAAGCGGTCCGAGGCTAAATCGGTCATTTCATTGGTGCATAGTTGCGCGGTCAGTGTGCATTGGTGATCGGATGCGTGGTAAGCCTCTGATAATAAGCAAATTATTATATTTACCCCATGCGTTTGAGGGGTGTGAGAGGACTTGCACTTCGGTCTGGAACCTCCATATGAGCGTCATAAGCAACAAAGGACTCTCCCATGTTTATGGATAAACTCGATTGGCGTTATGCCGTCAAAAAGATGGACGCGAGCAAGCCCGTTTCCGAAGAAAACGTCGCTCAAATTCTAAAAGCGATCCAAATGGCTCCAACCTCGTCTGGCTTACAGCCATTCAAAGTGTTTGTGATCACCAACCCTGATATCCGTGCAAAGATCCGCCCCGTGGCATGGGATCAGGCGCAGATCACCGATGGTTCGCACCTATTGGTTTTCGCAGCATGGGACAATTACACCGAAGAGCGCGTTGAGGCCGTTGTGGCGCAGCACGCCGAGGAACGCCCCGGAACACGTGAGGCGCTCGACGCCTATTACGACAACCTCAAAGCGGGCTATTTGCCCCGTGACGCGCGCACCAATTCCGAGCACGCGGCCCGTCAGGCCTATATCGCGCTTGGCTTTGCTTTGGCCGCCGCTGCCGAATTGGGCGTGGATAGCACGCCGATGGAGGGGTTTGATCCCGCCGCTGTCGACGAGATCCTTGGCCTGAAAGAGCAGGGACTGACATCGCTTGTCTTGTTGCCACTCGGGACACGGGCCGACGAGGGGGACTGGCTTCAGGGTATGAAGAAAGTGCGCAAACCTTTGAGTGAACTAGTGACTAACTTGGATTGATCGAAGTCCATCTGTTAATAATATAGAAGCCGGGCAAATTGTCCGGCTTTTGTTTGAGATGGGGTCAGGTGAATTTATCGCCACGCCACCGTCTAATAAAATGGTGGCGTGGTCCCTAAGTAAGGTATTCGATGAGCGAAAACCTCAACAGCCATCAGGGCATGCAATGCAAAAATACTCTATTCTAGATCTCGCACCTGTGGCCGAAGGGCGTCAAGTTTCTGACGCTTTCGCTAATTCTGTGACTTTGGCGCAGCACGGAGAAGCCTTGGGGTTTCATCGGTTTTGGTTAGCCGAACATCACAACATGCCAGGCATCGCCAGCGCAGCTACGGCCGTTTTGATTGGCCATGTGGCGGGAGCTACAAAAACCATTCGCGTGGGCGCTGGGGGCATCATGTTGCCCAACCATGCCCCGTTGATGGTGGCGGAACAGTTCGGTACGCTGAACGCGCTGTATCCTGATCGCATTGATCTTGGGCTCGGGCGTGCGCCTGGGTCGGATATGAATACGGCACGTGCTTTGCGCCGCAATATGCAAGCAGGTGATCAATTCCCCGATGATGTAGTCGAATTGATGGATTATCTGGGTGACAATCCTGATGTTACACCCGTGCGTGCTTTTCCTGGAGAGGGCAGCCATGTGCCGGTTTATATTCTAGGTTCGAGCCTGTTTGGCGCTCAGCTTGCCGCATATTTAGGTTTGCCCTATGCATTTGCCTCGCATTTTGCCCCAGCTCATTTGGAGCAAGCTCTACACACTTACCGCACGACATTTAGACCCTCCGCCGCATTGGATGCGCCCTACGCGATTATGGCGGCTGGTGTTGTTGCCGCCGATACTGACGCCGAGGCGGCATATTTGCGTTCCTCGCAATTGCTGTCATTCGCAAAGGTGATCACAGGAAAGCCGGGGTTGATGTGTAAGCCCAGCCACGAGGTGCAAAGCCAAATCCCCCCACAAGTCTTGGCTCAAGTACAAAACGCGATGTCGATTTCGGCAGTGGGCAGTTTGGAGACGGTACAGGCACAATTGTCGGATATTGTTGCACGCTATGCCCCTGACGAGTTGATGGTGACCGGGATGATTTATGACCAAACAGCCCAATTGCATTCTTTGAGTTTGGCTGCGCACGCGTTATCGTCTTTGGTGACCGCGTAGCCGTCAGGATCAGTATACATTGGGGTTTGCGATGTCTCTAGGGTTGCTCCCAATTAGAAATCGGCCTATACGCGCCCTGTCTAGAAGACCATTAAGAGTCGCTGATGCATATGAACTGCGTCCAAAGGGAAACTTTTGGCCTTTATTTTTTGCAAAAGTGCTTTGTTTTCAACGACCAAATCAACCCTAAAGACCTGCGGAGACAACCGCACGGCCCGAATAACCGTTTGAAAAGGAAAATGAGACCACATGGCTCAGAACGTATCTATGGAAGACTTCGAAGCTCTTCTCGCAGAAAGCTTTGAAATTGACACACCCGAAGAGGGTTCAGTTGTCCGCGGCAAAGTGCTTGCTATTGAAGCAGGCCAAGCCATCATCGACGTAGGCTACAAGATGGAAGGTCGCGTCGACCTCAAAGAATTCGCAAACCCCGGTGAAGCTCCTTCCGTTGCTGTTGGCGACGAAGTTGAAGTGTTCCTCGACCGTGTCGAGAACGCCCGTGGCGAAGCTGTCATTTCGCGTGACAAAGCGCGTCGTGAAGAAGCTTGGGACCGTCTGGAGAAAGCCTACGCCGCTGAAGAGCGCGTTGAAGGTGCAATCTTCGGTCGTGTTAAAGGCGGCTTTACGGTTGATCTCGGCGGCGCAGTTGCGTTCTTGCCTGGCTCCCAAGTTGACGTGCGCCCCGTGCGCGATGCTGGACCCCTCATGGGTCTCAAGCAGCCGTTTCAAATCCTCAAGATGGACCGTCGTCGTGGCAACATCGTTGTATCGCGCCGTGCAATCCTCGAAGAGTCCCGTGCTGAACAGCGCGCTGAAGTCATCGGCAACCTCACCGAAGGTCAGGCCGTCGAAGGCGTGGTCAAAAACATCACTGAGTACGGCGCATTCGTCGATCTCGGCGGCGTTGACGGCCTTCTGCACGTCACAGACATGGCATGGCGTCGCGTAAACCACCCCTCCGAGATCCTCACAATTGGTGAGACGATCAACGTTCAGGTGATCAAAATCAACAAAGAAACCCACCGTATCTCCCTCGGCATGAAACAGCTGCAGGACGATCCATGGGATGCTGTTGAAGCGAAATACGCGCTCGAAACAACACACACCGGTCGCGTGACCAACATCACCGATTACGGTGCATTTGTTGAGCTTGAGCCAGGTGTTGAAGGTCTCGTACACGTGTCCGAGATGTCTTGGACCAAGAAGAACGTACACCCCGGCAAAATCGTGTCTACCTCGCAAGAAGTGGAAGTCATGGTTCTGGAAATCGACAGCGCCAAGCGCCGCGTTTCCTTGGGTCTCAAGCAGACCATGCGCAACCCATGGGAAGTTTTCGCGGAAACTCACCCCGAGGGCACGCAGGTCGAAGGCGAAGTCAAGAACATCACCGAATTCGGTCTGTTTGTTGGCCTCGAAGGCGAGATCGACGGCATGGTTCACCTCTCCGACTTGTCATGGGAAGACCGTGGCGAAGACGCGATCCAGAACTACGCAAAAGGCGATGTTGTTAAAGCCGTTGTTACCGAAGTTGATGTCGAGAAAGAGCGTATCTCCCTCTCGATCAAAGCTTTGGACGATAGCTTCTCCGGCGCAGTCGAAGGTGTTAAGCGCGGCTCCATCGTGACCGTAGCTGTGACAGCCATCGAAGATGGCGGTATCGAAGTCGAGTATGAGGGTGCGAAATCCTTCATTCGTCGCTCCGACCTGTCGCGTGACCGTGCAGAGCAGCGCCCTGAGCGCTTCCAGATCGGTGACAAGCTCGATGTACGCGTGACCAACGTGGACCAGAAAACCCGTCGTTTGGGTCTGTCCATCAAGGCACGTGAAATCGCAGAAGAAAAAGAGGCCGTCGAACAGTTTGGCTCCTCAGATTCTGGTGCGACTTTGGGCGACATTCTCAGCGGCGCTCTTAAAGGCTCGGACGAGTAAGCCACGCGCTTATCTGTCAAATGATTGGAAACGGCCTCGCGTAAGCGGGGCCGTTTTTGTTTGAACCCTGCCGAATCGCGTGTGGGTTGCCGCGGTGCAGCAGGGGCATTTTGGACGCTCAATGTTTGATCACGCGCTGAATCGAGTTAAATTTTCATCTTATGTCAGTGGATTAGGCCGAAAAAAATGATTTCGGGCATGTGAGACTATTCCCCGAACACATTCCCCATCCTATAGTCGATCTTGCTCGCATGCCGATACGGTCGGCACCAAACACGACAAAGGGGAGACGATATGATCCGTTCTGAATTGATCCAAAAGATCGCGGATGAAAACCCGCATCTTTATCAAAGAGATGTTGAGCGGATCGTGAATACGATCTTTGAAGAAGTGATTGAGGCAATGGCCAATGGTGATCGTGTGGAGCTGCGCGGATTTGGCGCGTTCTCTGTCAAGCAACGCGATGCCAGAATGGGACGCAACCCACGTACTGGCGAGAGTGTCTCTGTAGACGAAAAACACGTGCCGTTCTTTAAGACTGGTAAGCTGCTGCGCGACCGACTGAACGACGAATAAAAGGAACGCGCCCCATGCGCTACATCCGCTATGCATTTCTCGCGGCCATCGCCGTGGTTCTAATCACTTTGGCGCTGGCCAATCGCGATATGGTGACGCTCAACCTATTGCCTGCTGAATTGGCGCAATTGGTCGGTGTTGGATACGCTTTGACTGTACCGCTGTTTTCAGTGATTTTCGCCGCAGTGGTTGCAGGCCTTTTGATCGGGTTCTTTTGGGAATGGATGCGTGAGGGCAAACATCGCGCCGCAGCGCGCGACAACCGTTTAGCCAAAGACCGTCTTGCACGCGAAATCTCCAAGCTAAAAACGGCGAAGGCGAAGAGCGAGGGCGACGAAGTGTTGGCCCTACTCGAACGTTAATTCAGGCTTATGGACACACGCGTTAAGATTTGCGGGCTCACCACGTCCGACGCGGTTTCTGCGTCTGTTGAGGCAGGCGCGCAGTATCTTGGGTTCGTCTTTTTCCCGAAAAGTCCCCGCAATGTTGATATCGCAACGGCGCGGGCACTTGCACTTGATGTGCCAATGGGCGTGGCAAAAGTGGCGCTTGTGGTTGATCCATCCGACGAGGCGCTGGAGCGTATCACCGGCGAGGTGCCCATCGATATGATCCAGTTGCATGGTAAGGAAAGCCTAGAGCGGGTCACCGAGGTGCGCACGCGCTTTGGCTTGCCCGTTATGAAAGCCGTTGGGGTTTCTGGCCCTGCCGACCTTCAGGCGCTCAATGCGTACGGTATGGTCGCCGATCAGCTCTTGGTCGACGCAAAGCCGCCACAGGGTGCCGATCTCCCCGGTGGAAATGGCGTGTCATTTGACTGGCGCCTTGTCTCAAAGCGCGGCTGGAATGCGCCGTGGATGCTTGCGGGCGGCCTCACACAGGAAAACGTGGTGCAGGCCATTCAGATGACGGGCGCGAAACAAATCGATCTTTCCTCGGGTGTTGAAAGTGCCCCTGGAGTAAAAGATCCCGCCAAAATTCAAGCCTTTATGAACGCTATTCGCGCGGCTTAGCAGTAGGGCACGGCACCGTGTTTTGAGTATTTCACGGGCGAAAACGTCACCCGCGCTTTACCGCTTGGCATGCATGGGCTACATCCCGATGGACCCTAGATTGGAGCATCGCAATGAACGATCTTTTCAACTCTTTTATGAACGGCCCCGACGAAAAAGGCCGCTTTGGCAATTACGGCGGGCGCTTTGTGTCTGAGACGTTGATGCCACTGATCCTCTCACTTGAGGAAGAGTACAACAAGGCCAAGGACGATCCCGAGTTCTGGGCCGAGATGAACGATCTATGGAAGCATTACGTTGGCCGCCCCAGCCCGCTTTATTACGCGCAGAAGATGACAGAGGAGTTGGGTGGCGCAAAAATCTATCTCAAACGCGACGAGCTCAACCACACGGGTGCACACAAGATCAACAACGTGCTTGGCCAGATCATTCTGGCGCGCCGCATGGGAAAAACCCGCATCATCGCCGAGACGGGCGCGGGTCAGCACGGTGTTGCGACCGCTACTGTCTGTGCTAAGTTTGGCATGAAGTGCGTGGTTTATATGGGGGCGCATGATGTTGAGCGCCAACGTCCGAACGTCTTTCGCATGCGTCTGTTGGGGGCTGAGGTTGTTCCTGTCACCTCTGGTCGCGGCACGCTCAAAGATGCAATGAACGATGCGCTAAGAGATTGGGTGACCAATGTGCGCGACACGTTTTATTGCATCGGCACAGTGGCAGGCCCGCACCCCTATCCCGCCATGGTACGTGATTTCCAGTCAATTATTGGCCAAGAAGTGCGCTGGCAATTGCCTGAGCAAGAGGGGGAGGGACGTCTCCCTGATACCCTCATTGCCGCCATCGGTGGTGGTTCTAACGCTATGGGGCTGTTCCACCCGTTCCTTGATGACGAGAGTGTAAACATCATTGGTGTCGAGGCTGGCGGTAAGGGCGTTGATCAAAAGATGGAGCACTGCGCGTCTTTGACGGGGGGGCGTCCTGGCGTGCTGCATGGCAACCGGACATACTTGCTGCAAGATGATGATGGTCAAATTCTCGAAGGGTTTTCGATCTCTGCGGGGTTGGATTATCCCGGTATCGGGCCTGAGCACGCGTGGCTTCACGATACGGGGCGCGCGAAATACGTGTCGATCACCGATAAAGAGGCGCTTGAAGCTTTTCAGTTTTCGTGTCGCACCGAGGGAATTATTCCCGCACTTGAGCCATCGCACGCACTAGCCCATGTGATGAAGCTTGCACCAACTTTACCCAAAGACCACATTTTGGTGATGAACATGTGTGGACGTGGCGATAAGGATATCTTTGCCGTGGCGCGGCATCTTGGGTTCGATATCGCAGGTGACGAAGGTCGCGATACGGACTAAGTGAAGTCCCCACGTCGATGAGAAAAGGCCCGGCGTTTGTCGGGCTTTTTTATGGACCTAAGACTTGAACTTGTCGCGCAGCTTTTCCATTGCGCTACGTGGATCGTCCTTTTGTGTGTCTTTTTTGGGTGCTGTCGTCGTGTCTGGCGTTTTCTTACCTGTCGACGGGCGAGGAGGGGCTACGCGCATGGCGACCGCGTTTGAGAACTTCCCACCATCACCTGACGCCAAAGCCGCAGCGCCGTCCGAGCTACCACGTAGCACATCATCGAGCCAGTTTTGTTCGGCCTTTGCGAAGTCTGACAACACGTAGCCCGCAACGCGGTCCTTATGCCCAGGATGCCCGATGCCCATACGCACGCGGTCATAGTCCGCACCGATGTGTTGGTGGATGGAGCGTAGCCCGTTGTGTCCTGCGTGTCCTCCGCCAGTTTTGACCCGTACTTTTCCGGGAACAAGATCAAGCTCGTCGTGGAACACAACCACATCGGCTGGGGTGAGTTTGTAAAACCGCATGGCCTCGCCAACGGATTGGCCGCTCAGGTTCATAAAGGTTTCCGGTTTGAGCAAAATCACCTTTTCATGCCCGAGTGTTCCCTCGGAGACTTTGCCCTGAAACTTGCTACGCCATGGCGCAAACCCATAGTCGTCTGCAATGCGCTCTACGGCCATAAATCCAATGTTGTGGCGGTTCTCCGCATACTTTCCACCCGGATTTCCGAGACCGACGAATAGGCGCATGTGATGTCTCCTTTGTTGGGCGTTTTAAGGCACAGTTTTGTGAATGCAAAGAAAAACGCGGGAGCTTTTGCCCCCGCGTTTCAAATTTGACCAAGCCTTGCGGCAAAAGATTACTCTTCTGCGGTGTCTTCGGCTTCTGCGGCGTCATCATCGCTGGAACCGCCACCAAGGCCGGCAGGCGCTGCGATGTTTGCGATTACGAAATCACGATCGATCACGGCGCGCGCACCCTCAGGCAATTTAACGTCGGAGATGTGGTATACATCGCCGATTTCGCCTTTGGATACGTCGAGCGTGATGTGATCGGGGATATCGCCCGCAGTCACGATCAATTCGACTTCAGTCCGGATGTGCGTGATTACGCCACCTTTTTTAATGCCTGGTGCGACGTCTTCGCCTTCAATCTGAACGTGGATGAACAGGTTGACGCGCGACGTGCGCTTGAGGCGCATGAAGTCTACGTGTGTTGGAAGGTCTTTCACAACGTCACGCTGAACGCCACGGCAGATGACGCGAACGTCGTCTTGGCCTTCGACTTTCAGGTTGAACAACGTGGACAAGAAGCGGCCCGCTTTGAGGCGCTTAAGCAACACGTTGAATGGAATGTTGATCGGAAGCGGATCGTTTTCGCCACCGTAAACAATACCAGGAACCATGCCGTCGCGACGTGCTTGACGAGCGGCGCCCTTGCCTGTCCCCGTACGTGCGTGGGCAATAAGATCAGGAATCTCACCAGCCATAATAATCTCCAATGTTTTAGGGCGGGCCTCCTCCAAGGCTGTAGACCCGCGTGAACTCGCGCGTATAGGCGAGAATCTCTATTATTGGAAGTCCTGATTTCATACGGGCAGCGTGGCTTGCAAAAATGATCGTTGCGAGCGAGGGATTTCGCCAGTAGCCTTTTCGCCAAAGCGCTTTGAGAAATTGTAACATCTCCAAAGTTAAGCGTTAGGGAGGACGATCATGTCACTTATCACTGCGGTGCGCGTTTCGCGTGCGCCTTTTATGGCGCTTGGCGCAATCGGTGTCTATTGGGGCACGCTCGCGGCGATGGTCCCGGCGATCAAGGCACAAACGCAGGCCAGTGATGCACAGTTTGGCTTGGCACTATTGGGCGCCGCGATCGGGGGTATGGTTGCAATGTATCTCGCGCCTCGGATATCGCTTGCACTTGGGCGCTATATCCTGCCGTTGCTTGTCGCGGTGATGTTCGTAGCGATGCAAATGCCGGCCTTCGCGCACTCTGTGCCTGCACTGTTTGTGGTTCTCGTCGCCCTTGGAGCTACGATTTCCAGTCTCGATATCAACGCAAACATGAGGCTGAGCCAACTCGAAGAGCGTCATGGGATGCATCTGATGAACATCAATCACGCGATGTTTTCGCTTTGTTTTGGTGTGGCCGCGTTGTTCGTTGCTGGATTGAGACAGGCGGGCTGGTCTGTTGGACAGGTATTCCCGTTGATGGGCGTTGCCGTGGTCATCATGGGGGTTATGACGTGGGAGGGGCGCAACTGGCGTCCGGTGGATCCTGAGCCGGAGGGAGCAGTTACGCCGACCGAACTTCCATGGCTCTACATCATCCTGACGGGGGTCATGTTATTTGTGTCTTTCGTGGGTGAAAATGCGACCGAGGCATGGTCCGCTCTGTTCATCGAGCGCGAGTTGGGCGGTGCGGTAGGTCACGGCGGGTTTGGTCCATCGACCCTTGGATTTGTCATGGCTGCCTTTCGTCTCTTAGGGCAGGTGACCACCGAAAAACTCGGCGAGGAACGTGTTGTGTTTTGGTCGGGCGTGCTCGGTGTTATCGGGTCACTGGTGATTGCCTCTGCGCAAAGCCAAGGCGTGGTCTTGGTCGGGATCGGGATCACGGCTATCGGTATGGCGGTGATTGTGCCCACCGCAAACTCGCTTTTGGGTAAGCTGGTGCACCGGCAACAGCGGGCAATCGCGATTTCACGCGCTTGGCTGATCGGCTTTACAGGTTACTTCATCGGGCCGTCTTTGATTGGATTTGTCTCACAAGGGTTTGGATTGCGGGTCGCGTTTGTCTGTGTGGCGATCATGGTCGCCTTTATAATTCCCGCTGTCGTGACCATCAAATCACGGCGCGCGGCAGCGGCCTAAAGCAGTTCCATAGAGCATAAAAAACGGCGCCTCTATCGAGGCGCCGTTTTGGTATAGTTAGGTACTGGTTAGGCCCAGCGGCCTGCGAAGTCTTCGGGCACCAAGAGTATGTCGCGGTCCACATCGTTGATGTTGCGCCGCCCGCATAGCGCCATCGACATGTCGAGTTCTTTGTGGATCACTTCGAGTGCTTTTGTCACGCCCGCTTCGCCCATCGCGCCAAGCCCGTAGATGTATGCGCGACCGATGTACGTGCCTGTTGCCCCCATAGCTGTGGCTTTTAGAACGTCTTGGCCAGAGCGAATACCGCTATCGATGTGCACTTCGACTTGATCGCCCACGGCGGCGATGATCGGCTCTAAGCGGCGAATGGACGAAAGAGCGCCGTCAAGTTGGCGACCGCCATGGTTGGACACGATGATTGCGTCTGCTCCGACGTCGACTGCGCGGCGTGCATCCTCTTCATCAAGGATGCCTTTCAAGATGAGGGGGCCGCCCCACATTTCTTTGATTTTTTTGATCTTGTCCCAGTCGAGGCGGGGGTCAAACTGTTCGGCTGTCCATGTGAACAATGAGCCCATGTTGGACACGCCTTTAGCATGGCCCACAATGTTGCCAAAGCTTTTGTTTTTGGTCGCGAGCATTTCCAAGCCCCACTGCCATTTTGTCGCGAGGTTTGCGATGTTTGGCAAGGTCGGGCGCAAGGGCACCGAGAGTCCGTTTTTAAGATCTTTGTGGCGTTGACCCAGAATTTGCAGATCAAGCGTCAGCACAAGTGCGGATACTTTTGCATCCTTTGCGCGCTGAATAATGCCTTCGAGAAAATCTTGATCGCGCATGACATACAACTGGAACCAAAATGGTTTGGTTGTGTGCTTATCGACCTCTTCGATGGAGCAAATTGACATGGTAGACAGGGTGAATGGAACGCCGAATTTTTCGGCCGCTTTGGCCGCTTTGATTTCGCCATCAGCGCGTTGCATGCCTGTCAGCCCAACGGGGGCGAGCGCAACGGGCATCGACACGTCTTGGCCGATCATTTGAGTTGCTGTCGAGCGCCCCTCCATATCGACGGCGATCCGTTGTCTCAGTCGAATCTTGTCAAAGTCTGTCACGTTCTCGCGGAATGTTTGTTCCGTCCATGCGCCGCTTTCGCAGTAATCGTAGAACATTTTTGGCGTGCGCTTTTTATGCAGCCGCTTGAGGTCGTCGATGTTTGTAATGACGGGCATACCGCTTCCCTATCCCTCGAATTGGTTTGATTTGTCGACCAATTTGCATCTTTAGGCGCAAAAACCAAGCAGAAAGAAACTTAGTTGCAAGTCATTCTCAAAAAGATTAGGTGTTGGCGGTAACAAAGCAAACAATCGAAGTGTGAGCATTAGAATGAGTGTGATTTGGCTCGGGATTTTGGCCTCGTTGGGGGCTGGTTTGATGACTGGCGTTGGCGCAATTCCGGTATTGTTCGGAAAAACGATGTCCCAACGCGCCAATGATACATTGCTGGGCTTTGCGGCTGGCGTGATGATCTCCGCCTCATATTTTTCACTCATTGTCCCTGGCTTGGATGCGGCGGACGACCTGTATGGTGTGGTGTGGATTTCGGCAGCAATTGCGGCGTGTGGGATCGCACTTGGCGCGATTCTCGTGGCCGTACTCAACGAAACGCTGCCGCATGAGCATTTTATCGTGGGGCCGGAGGGGGCAGATCCGGGCGCGCTCTCTAAAATCTGGTTGTTTATCATCGCAATAACCATCCACAATTTCCCCGAGGGTATGGCCGTTGGGATCGGGTTTGGTGGTGGAAACATTGCGAATGGTATGAGCCTTGCCACTGGAATTGGCCTACAAAACGCCCCCGAAGGTCTCGCGGTTGCCGTTGCACTGCGCGGGCAGGGGTATTCGAAAAAGAGCGCCTTTTTCATCGCACTTTTGACCGGATTGGTTGAGCCTGTTGGCGGAGCCTTGGGTGTTGCCTTGATCCATATCTCGCAACACGTCTTGCCGTGGGGGCTGACGTTTGCAGCGGGCGCTATGCTTTACATCATCAGTCATGAAATCATTCCTGAAACGCACCGTAAGGGCTATCAAAACTACGCCACAACTGGACTGTTAGTGGGGCTTATTATGATGATGTTTTTGGACGTGACGCTCGGATAGGGGCGTGTCAGGCCAGTCAAATACCGACGGCATGATAGCGCTCAACTTTAACATGCAAAAGGCCCGCCAGATTGGCGGGCCTTTGTGTTATCTCGCAAGCGCACAAATGCCGCGTGACTAGGCGTTCCACGCTTGGTCGATCCCGCCGAGACCACCGATTTGTACGCGAGTGGGCAGGCCGATCCGGTCAAGGATGGTGAAAAAGGGTTTAGGATCCAATTCCTCGACATTGACCATCGTTTTTGCATCCCATTCGCCAGACGCCACAAGCATCGCTGCGGCTACGGGTGGTAGTCCCGCAGTGTAGCTGATGCCCTGACTGCCAACTTCCTCATATGCCGCTTTGTGGTCAGCAACATTATAGACGAACACTTCGACGTCTTGACCGTCTTTGGTGCCTTTGACCAAGTCGCCGATACAGGTTTTGCCGGTATACTCGGGAGCAAGGGAGGACGGATCAGGCAAGCACGCTTTTACCACCTTGAGCGGTATTACCTCTAGACCTTCGGCCGTTGTCACAGGCTGCTCAGAGAGTAGGCCAAGGTTTTGAAGGACGGTGAACACGTTAATGTAGTGGTCGCCAAACCCCATCCAGAACCGCACGTCCGCCTGCGGGTAATTGGCAGAGAGCGAATGCACCTCGTCATGACCCGACATGTAGGCCTTGGACGGACCAACCACAGGCATGTCCCACTCCTTGCCGACTTCGAACATCTTGTTCGTTTGCCACGCGCCGCCTTGCCATGAATAGACGACACCGGTGAACTCGCGAAAATTGATCTCGGGATCAAAATTGGTGGCGAAATACTTGCCGTGGCTTCCGGCATTAATGTCGACGATATCGATCGATTTGACCTCGTCCATGTATTCGTCAATCGCGAACCGCGCGAATGCATTTACGACACCGGGATCAAAGCCGGCTCCTAAAATGGCAGTGACGCCATTTTGTGCACACCGCTCACGGCGTTTCCATTCGTAGTTTCCGTACCAAGGTGGCGTTTCGCAAATCTTGTTCGGCTCTTCGTGAATCGCGGTGTCGATATAGGCCACGCCCGTCTCTATGCAGGCCTCAAGCACATGCATGTTCACAAAAGCTGTGCCAACATTGATGACGATCTCGACGCCTGTTTCGCGAATAAGAGCGGCAACCTGATCGGGTTTTGTCGCGTCAACGGCGTGGGATCGCAACACACCGTTCTCTTTCATGGCACTTTTATCATGCACTGTTCTGATGATGTCGTCACACTTGGATTGCGTGCGGCTTGCGATGTGGATATCGCCGAGCACGTCATTGTTTTGCGCGCATTTATGCGCCACGACCTGAGAGACGCCACCTGCGCCGATGATGAGAACGTTCCGTTTCAACTGTCTAGAACCCCCTATGGTTGGGACATGAAATATGCAGCTTAACCGAGAGCCGCGACAAAGTCTTCATACCCGAAATCGCGGGCGAGTCGAACCGTTCCGTTAAGTTCACGGATGGCGATACTTGGCATCTTGAGGCCATTGAACCAGTTTTTCTTGACCATGGTGTACCCTGCGGCGTCCTCAATAGTGACGCGGTCCCCGATTGTGAGCGGTTTGTCAAAGGATGCATCCCCAAAGATGTCCCCCGCCAAACAGGTCTTTCCGGCGATTTGATAGGTGTGCGCGCCTTGCGTAGGTAGCTTGGCGGTTTCGCGGTAAATGAGCAGGTCGAGCATATGTGCCTCGATGGAGCTGTCGACGATGGCGATTTTTTTGCCGTTATCAATGATGTCGAGCACCGAAGTTTCAAGTGTGGTCGAGCGGGTAATTGCCGCCTCGCCGGGTTCCAAATAGACTTGCACACCCATCGCATCGGAAAAGGCCTTGAGCCGGTCGGCCAACTTGTCGAGCGGATAATCGTCGCCTGTGAAGTGAATGCCACCGCCGAGCGACACCCAATCCAGACGTTTGAGAAACGCGCCGAATTCGGTCTCGATCCGTGTGAGTTGGGCCGAAAATAGGTCGAAATCGCTGTTCTCGCAATTGTAGTGGATCATCACGCCGTTGATGCGCCCCTCGGCCTGTTCCAGTCGCGCCATGTCCCATTCGCCCAGACGCGAAAAGGGCCGCGCAGGATCGGCTAGATCAAAGCCCGATGTGGAAAAGCGCGGATTAAGGCGCAGGCCGCGTGCGGCCCCCTCGGATTGAGCGGAAAAGCGGTCGAGTTGGCCTAGCGAGTTAAAGATGATTTTATCGGCATGGCGCACGGCGTCCTCGATTTCATCATCAGCCCACGCGACGGAGTAGGCATGAGTTTCTTTGCCGAATTTTTCCGCGCCTAAGCGCAATTCGTAGAGCGATGATGAGGTGGTGCCGTCCATGTAGTCACGCATGAAGTCGAATATGGGCCATGTGGAAAAGCACTTGAGCGCCAAGAGGGCTTTAGCCCCTGACTGCTCCCGCAAGCGGGCGATTTTCTCCAAATTCGGCAAAAGGCGCTCTTTGTCGATCAGGTAATATGGTGTCTGGATCATGCCCGTTTCCTACCGCTCATATTTGCGTTGAAGGGTGGAATTAAGGTGATTGCGTCACCCGCGCAAGAAAAAGCTGATGTCTTGGTGTTTGTTCGGTGGGAGTTGTTGCCTCTTGCACCCCTACGCGCGGCGGTGGATTGTCGTTGAAAACAGGAGGCCACAATGACCAAACGTACCGACCCCGCTTTGTTGGAAATTGCAGCTCGCTTTTCCACACAGAGCTTTATCGATGAGAGCAAAACGGCGATGCCCGCAATCCGCAAAGCCGCGACCGAGGCGAGGCGCGGTTTGGTGGGGCGGCATGCCGCAGACGTTGAGGTGGCGCAGGTGGGCGCGATGCGGCGGTTCACGCCCAAGACAGGTCTAGATCGGTCATGCGTCATTATTTATGTGCACGGCGGCGGGTGGGTGAATTGCGATAGCATTACCCACGGCGCGGTTATGACCGATCTGGCGTACCTCACGGGCCACGAGGTTCTCGGCCCTGACTATCCGCTTGCTCCTGAACACCCTTACCCCGCGGGGCTTGATCATGTGATGGATCTCGTGGCAAAAACCCGTGCGGCGCGGCCAGATGTCAAACTGGTATTGGCGGGTGATAGCGCGGGTGCGAACCTCGCCTTGGCGGTTGCGGCCAAGCTGCGCGATACGGGTCAGGGTGGCGCGGTGTTGGCGTTGTTGCTGTGGTACGGTTGTTTTCGCGCCAAATTCGACACGCGGTCACATGCGGAGTTTGGGAGTGGTGAGTTCGGCCTGACGACCGAGGCAATGCGGCACTGTTGGGATTGGTATCTCGACGGGCAGGATTCAGTTGCGGCCCCCTACGGTGATCTCGGCGCACTCGATGTTACGGGGTTGCCACCTGCGTGGATGTGCGAGGCCGAGTTGGATTGTTTGGCCGATGACACCCGTTGGCTCGCGGCACTCTACGCTGAGGCAGGAATTGATCACAGCTACGATCTGTTCACGGGCGTTAATCACGGGTTCAACCATTTTGGCCAGTTCTATTCCCCGTCCTTGCGCTCTATCGAGCGGGCTGCGCATTTCCTCAAACGACTCTAACGCGCCGACAAGCCATCGCTGAAGAAACGATAAAGGGAGCCGGTGCGGCTCCCTATTTATATTGAATATGCTGCCAGTTTAGGCGCGGTGCGCGCCGTCGGACAGTGCTTTGACAAAGGCTGCAATATCAGCCACGGATTTACCGTCAGCGATCTGTTTGACGATGGCTGAGCCAACCACAGTGCCGTCCGCAATCGATGCGATCTCTTGGGCTTTTTCGGGCGTGTTAACGCCAAAGCCAACAATGACGGGCAGGTCAGTTTGTGACTTGATCCGCGCAACTTCGGGGGCAACATCGCCGCTTGAGGCTTCCGCAGCGCCCGTTACGCCCGTCACGGACACGTAGTACACAAAGCCGGAGGTGTTTTCCAAAACCTTGGGAAGGCGTTTGTTGTCCGTAGTAGGGGTCGCCAGACGAATGAAATTCAGACCCGCAGCTTGCGCAGGGATGCACAGCTCCTCGTCCTCTTCGGGGGGCAGGTCCACGATGATCAACCCATCGATACCCGCCTCGTTGGCGTCGATTAGAAATCTATTCACGCCACGGCTATAGATCGGGTTGTAATAGCCCATCAAAACAAGCGGCGTGGTGTCATCGGTTTCGCGAAAGGCCTTTGCGATGGCCAGTGTTTTGGTCAGCGTCATGCCGTGGTCAAGCGCGCGTTGGCCCGCCATTTGGATCGTTTCGCCGTCCGCCATCGGATCGGTAAAGGGCAGGCCAAGTTCGATGATATCGACACCTGCCGCCGGTAGCGCTTTGACGATCTCTAGTGATTTCGCCTCATCGGGATCGCCGGCCATGACGTAGGCCACAAAGGCTTTCTTACCCTCGGCTTTAAGTTGAGCAAATTTGGCATCGATACGGGTCATTTGGCGCTCCCTTAGCAAACTTCCTGTCGGGTTTCGCCGATCTTGCGCATAAGTGCAATGGGCTAGGCTTGCGCGAGACCCCATTGCGGCTTAGACACGCGTGGAATTTGTAGACAAAGGAGGCCGAGATGGGCTTCAAAATGGGTATCGTAGGTCTGCCGAATGTCGGCAAGTCCACGCTTTTCAACGCACTGACAAAAACCGCAGCCGCACAGGCCGCGAACTTTCCGTTCTGCACGATCGAGCCGAATGTGGGCGAGGTCGCAGTGCCTGATCCACGACTTGACCAACTGGCCGAGATCGCAGGGTCCAAACAAATCATTCCAACGCGCATGACCTTTGTGGACATCGCGGGTCTGGTCAAAGGCGCGTCCAAGGGCGAAGGCTTGGGCAACCAGTTTCTCGCCAACATCCGTGAGTGCGATGCGATTGCCCATGTGGTGCGCTGTTTTGAGGATGGCGATGTGGTCCACGTTGAGGGTCGCGTCGATCCCGTGGACGATGCACAGGTCATCGAGATGGAATTGATGCTCGCCGATTTGGAAAGTATCGAGAAACGCCGCGCCAACCTCGTGCGCAAACTCAAAGGCAACGACAAAGAGGCAGCGGTTCAGGACCGTCTTTTGGCAGCAGCCCAAGCTGCGCTCGAAAGCGATCAGCCCGCCCGTTCCGTTGTGGTCGATGCCGACGACATGAAACAGTGGAAAATGCTGCAACTGTTGACGCAAAAACCGATCCTGTATGTGTGCAACGTCGAGGAAGATAAAGCCTCGAAGGGCAACGCACATTCCGATGCCGTGGCCAAAATGGCCGCCGATCAGGGCGCGGGCGCGGTTGTGATCTCCGCCAAGATCGAAGAGGAAATTTCCCAACTCGACGCTGAGGAAGCAGAAATGTTCTTGGGCGAAATGGGATTGGAAGAGGCTGGTCTCGACCGCCTGATCCGTGCGGGCTACGAGCTATTGCATCTCGAAACCTATTTCACGGTTGGTCCCAAAGAGGCGCGCGCATGGACGATCCCGCAAGGTACCGCTGGCCCCGCTGCCGCGGGCGTCATTCACGGTGATTTCGAGAAAGGCTTCATCCGCGCCGAAACCATCGCCTATGACGACTATATCGCCTGTAAGGGCGAAACAGGCGCGAAAGACGCGGGCAAAATGCGCGCTGAGGGCAAAAGCTACATCGTGCAAGATGGCGATGTGATGCACTTCCTCTTTAATAACTAATATCTGTGTGACAGAGTTGAAAAAAGGCCGCTCCATCTGGGGCGGCCTTTGTCGTTATATCACTTTGCGCAGTGCGTTTAGCGTGCGGGCCTTCCATCCCTTAAAAGGGGGCTCAGTGACAAACATACCGTTCCATTTTGCCTGGCGGACAACAGATTTCATGTGAGAAAAAGTCTCGAACCCATGGCGTCCGTGGTACGCGCCCATCCCCGATGCGCCAACCCCGCCAAAGGGCAGCGTATCAACGCTGACATGGATCATTGTGTCGTTGATCGTCACGCCGCCAGAGATCGATCCATTGAGCCATAACTCCTGTTCGTCACGGTCATTGGCGAACACGTAAAGCGCCAGAGGGTGATCGCGTGCGCCAACAAAGTCCAAGGCCTCTTGGGGTGTGTCATACGGGATAAGAGGTAGAATAGGGCCAAAGATTTCTTCGCGCATCAGTGTCGTATCGAGTGGAGGGTCGAGAAGCACAACGGGTGCAAATTTACGTGTGCCTGCGATTGGGCCGTCAGGCTCATTTGAAAGACTCTGTGCACCACGTCCCTTTGCCTCGTTGAGTAATGTGTGCAGCCGCTCAAGATGCCGTTCGGATATAATTGCAGAATAGTCATCGCCCTTTGAGCCATCGGGATAGAACTTTGCCCATGCGCCCAAAATGGCATCGGCGGCAGCCTGCATCAGGCTGCGCGGAACTAGGACGTAATCGGGTGCGACACAAATCTGGCCTGCGCTTGCCGCCTTGCCCCATGCGATGCGCCGCGCCGCGCGGTCTAAGTCGGCGGACGGCATAAGGATCGCGGGAGATTTCCCTCCCAATTCAAGAGTGACAGGAGTGAGGTTTTGTGCCGCAGCTTGGGCGACGATCCGTCCAATCGCGGTCGATCCTGTGAATAGCAGGTGATCAAAGGGGAGGGCCGAAAACGTGGCAGCAACGTCCGCGCCGCCGGTGATAACGCTCACCACGTCTGGTGCAAATGTTGCGTACATCATGTTTGCCAATGCCTCTGAGGTGCGTGGCGACAATTCAGACGGCTTGATCATAACACGGTTGCCTGCGGCGAGCGCTGCGGCTACCGGCGCCACCGCAAGATAGACTGGAAAGTTCCAAGGCGCGATGATGCCGACAACACCTAGCGGCTGAGGGCGAATTTCGCAGGTCGCTGGCCTAAATTGCAACGGCGTCCGAACGCGGCGCGCCCGCATCCAAGACTTGAGTTGTTTGCGGTTGCTACGAATTTCCGACAACGAGGTGGTGATGTCAAACGTGCGGCACTCTTGCACAGACCGGTGTGAGAAATCCGTATTCATAGCGGCGATCAGTCGGTCCTCATGTGCCAGTAGTGCAGTTTCAAGTGCCGTGAGTTGGGCGGTGCGTTGTTTGGCAGTTGTTACGGACAACGTTGCGCGCGCGGTGGCGTGCGCGGCTTTCATGTTCTGAAATGTCGAAATAAGATCGCTCATGCGGCCTCCGGTTCTATGTGCAAGCTACACAACCGTAGAGCGCGGCGATTGAAAAGCCTGGAATGCGCATTGTGCGCGCTCTGACGCAGCGTTTGCAATCTCATGCCGGCGCTATTCGCAAGGAAATCAAAAAACACGCGCTTTTGAACTTGTCACCCACAGATGAGGTCATTAAACGGGTCGACGGAGATGTGGCCGAGTGGTCGAAGGCGCTCCCCTGCTAAGGGAGTAGGCTCGGAAGGGTCTCGAGGGTTCGAATCCCTTCGTCTCCGCCACCATACTTTCTCAACGCATTGGAAATGCGCAGAAATATGGATCATGTATCGTTGCCTTCCCCCATTCCTTCCCCCAATAGTATTCGAACTGGTCGGGCGCATTGTTCGATTGACTTCGTGCCTATCACCCCAACGCTAAAGAGATCTTCTGCCCGTAGGATTGCCATTACGCGGCATGCAGATTTATCGATCGTCGTTCTCGGCCGATTCTGTTGAAAAACACCGTGTTGCTGGCGCAGAAAGTGCGGCTCAAAACTGAGGGCGAGCGCCTTTCTTGTCAGGCTTTGCGCGTTTGCTGCGGTGCAGGAAAGATCTTGGCTAATTTGCGGAGGTTTTGGGCGGTTGCCGCGAGTAAAAATTCGTCATTAGCGCCGTTTGGGCCTCGTAATCGGAGCCGCCCCAGCCCCAAGATCCGTTTGAGGTGGGCAAAGAGCATCTCCACCTTTTTGCGCAGCCGCATCGAGACCACATATTGCTTGGTTTTGGCGATATCGCGGGCAACTTGACGGGCGTCTTCATGTTCTTCACGTGTGATTTTGCGTGCATCGGCTTTTGGACAGCATTTCATCTTCGATGGGCAGGCCTGACAGGTGTGTTTCAAAGCCTGATACTTGGCGACGCCCTTGCCCGTGGGTTTCCGGTTCGGATCAGAATAATTGCGCCGGAACTGTTTGAGCGGTTCCCCTTCCGGGCAGATGTATTGGTTGTTCTCGGCGTCCCATTCGAAGTCAGTGCGGGACCATGTGCCGTCAGTCCGGCCTGCTTTGTCCAGTACGGGAATGTGGGGATTGATGTCGCGATCAACGAGCCATCCCAGCATCGGCCCTGATCCATAGGCGCTGTCTGCAATCAATCGCTCTGGGTCAATGTCATACAGATCCTTTATCCGATCTAGCATGGTGCGCACTGAACCGACTTCAGCCTGTCGGATCGACCGTGTGCCCTCAACGTCCACGATGACGCTGTGATCGGTGTCGATCAGATAGTTGGTCGAATAACTGAAGAATGCAGGGCCTTTACGGGCAGCAGTCCACTGGCTTGCTGGATCGGAGTGGGACGTGAACTTGGGTTCCACTTCCGAGGCGGCTCCGAAAGCTGCATTGTCCAAGACGTCGAGGTATTCCTTCACAGCGCGTGGCGCATCGTTTGGATCAATGGCGCTGCGATCCCAATCTTCCTTTGGCGTAGAGTTCTGCTTGTTCGCATCTGCCTCGATCAGGCTAGCATCAGCGGCAAGCCTTTGCCCGCTCACCAGACCATCCGCGATGCACCGAGCAACAGTCTTCTCGAACAGGTGACGCAGAAGTTTGCTTTCCCGAAAGCGCCCATGCCGGTTCTTGGAGAATGTCGAATGGTTCGGCACCGGATCAGACAGATCAAGACGGCAGAACCAACGATAAGCGAGGTTCAGATGGACCTCTTCGCAAAGGCGGCGCTCTGAGCGGATGCCAGAACAATAACCCACCAATAACATCCGGATCAGAAGCTCTGGGTCGATGGATGGGCGGCCAGTGTAGCTATAAAACTCGGCCAAATACTGGCGGATGTCGCTCAGATCCACAAACCGATCAATCGACCGCAGCAGGTGATCTTGGGGCACATGATCATCCAGAGAAAACTCATAGAACAGCGCCGCTTGCGCTTCTTGCTTTGGTCCCATCATCGCCAAATCCTCCAATCAATATAGCAATTGAATCAGCGAATAGGGCCTCGATCAAGGAAGACTTTTTCAACAGAATTGGCTGAGTCCGCCCATTCAGCGGCGACAATTTTGGCGATTTGGTTCTTGGCTTCCCAATCGCGAGATGTCTTGTCGAAGGTGTCTGCTAGGGTGCGTTCTATTTCGCTAAGGGGGGTCGTGATTACATCGAGCGCGGGACTCTTTCCAGCGGATGGATCGCCAACCAGCATTCCCCAAAGCACGGGAGGTTCTTCCCAACCGTTCCAAGGCGATACCCATCGAGCATTGCCGATGAGCGAGCTTGCCGCGACCACAAGGCCCAGCGCGATGTAGTCGAGAGGTGCCCCCTTAATTCTTGCGGAGGTTTGCAGCCATGAAGCCCAAGGGCCGAAGATCCATTGTATTTCATCTTGTGAAAGCAGCGGGGCAGGTGGGCGCATCGGATGACGCAAGCTCATGTCCGGCAAAGGCCAGTTGATGGAAGGATCGAATGCAGCGGGATTGGGGAGTGTGGGGGCAGTCATGATTGATCTCCATTTCGAAGGTAGTCGTTCCAATCGGTGCCTTCTGGCGCTTCTAGGGTCTCGATGTCCCAGCCGTTCGCGGCGGCGCGCTGGGCAAGGTGGCGTCCGGCTGTGCGGCCCGGATCATCCCCGTCGGTTGCGAGGATCAGGCGGCTGGGTGTCTTTGGCAGGTTGAGGGATTTCATGCCCGCCGTGCTAAGGGTCGCCCAGACGCTGGCAGGCTCAGGTAACAGCTCGACAAGGCTTAGGCCGGTCTCGATCCCTTCACAGATCACAAAAGGCCCTGAGGGGTTGTCAGAGAGTCGGACAGCCCCACTTGCGCTTGGGCCAAGCATAGCCTTGTCCGGCGCGATCTCGGCCTTCCCTGTACCGTCTGGCAAAAGGTATGTGCGATGCACGGCGAAAAGGTCAGTCCCTTTGACCTGAGCCCCAAGTCTCCTCCAGCTTTGTGCGGAGTCCTTGGGGTTAAATCTTTGGCGTTAGGCCGCCATCTTGTCCATTGCCTTTCTTTGCAAAAATTCCATCGGGGTGAGGTTGCCCAATGCTGAATGTGGTCTGCGCCAGTTGTAATCCTCCTGCCATTCTTCAAGCGTTTTGCGGGCATCGCGCAATGTGCCAAATAACGTTTCATTCAAACATTCATCTCGCAGCTTGCCATTGAAGCTTTCGATAAAGCCGTTCTGTTGGGGTTTTCCGGGCGCGATATAGTGCCAATCAACACCAGTTTCCTGAACCCACTTGAGGATCGCCATGCTGGTGAACTCAGTTCCGTTGTCCGACACAATCGTCTTTGGCATGCCGCGTTCAGCGATCACCTTGTCCAGTTCACGTGCAACACGGTGACCAGACAGTGATGTGTCGGCCACCAGAACCAAGTTCTCGCGACTGAAGTCATCAACGACTGCCAAAATGCGGAACCTGCGACCGTCTGTCAGGGCGTCAGACACAAAATCCAAGCTCCAGCGTTGGTTTGGGCCATCCGGAAGCACCATCGGCTTCCTTGTGCCCAAAGCGCGCTTCCTGCCACCTCTGCGGCGCACCTGCAGCTTCTCTTCACGGTAGATGCGCCTCACTTTCTTGTGGTTCACCTCAAAGCCCTCCCGCGCAATCATCACGTGAATACGGCGGCAACCAAACCGACGCCGCTCCCTCGAAACTCGTTTGATGGCATCCCGCAGTTTAGCATCATCGCCACGACGCGACAGATACCGTACCGTTGACCGATCAATTTGCAGCACATCACACGCCCGCCGCTGGCTCACACCGTGCGCTTCGCACAGGTGAACCACCGCTTGCCGCTTCCCAGCAGGCGTCACCATTTTTTGAATTGATGTCTCGCAACATCGCGTTGTCGAGCATCTGTTCAGCCAAAAGCTTCTTCAGCTTGCCGTTCTCGTCTTCAAGCGCACGCAATCGCTTCGCATCCGACGGCTCCATGCCACCATACTTCGATTTGTATTTATAGAACGTCGCTGAGCTGATCCCGTGCCGCCGACATACATCAGCGGTCTTCTCACCAGCTTCCTGTTCCTTGATCATCCCAATGATCTGTTCGTCCGTAAATCGTGCCTTCATTTGTCCGTCCTTTTGTTGGGCGGACTCTACACAAATTTGGAGGAACTTTAGGGGCTCAGGTCAGAGGGTATCCGCGCAGCTAGAGTCCTTGACCATGAGGGGGCGACTGAAACTTGACGCTGTTAATATCGATGACACAGGCGATTGCCTGCGCATTCTTGATTTCGCCATGCGTAGGGGCGGATCACGGATCAGCGCACATGCCCTCAGGATCGGCATACGCTAATCAGCCCTGATCCCGTCAGCCGGCGCCCTTCGTCGATCCGGCCGCAGAGCTTGCGAACGTCCTCACGAACATCAGATCAACTTGTTGGTTTTCAAAAAGCCTTCCATCGTCGCTTGCTGCGCGGCGGTGAGCGGCCATGCGGAGGGTGCGCGGGTGGGGCCGCAATCTTTGCCGATAGCTTGCAACGCAGCTTTCACACCCGTCACGTTGGTACCATTCATCTCTTGGGCGCGCACGTCCTCAAAGGGTTCCATGTCGGCAATCAAGGTGTTGGCTTTGGGGTAGTCGCCGGCTTCCAACGCGGCGTGGATCGCCATTGAACGCTCGGGCCAGATGTTGATCAGGCCGGATGTGAATCCACGCGCGCCAATGGCGTAAAACGTTGGTGCCCAGACCTCAGCTAAGCCGCCCACCCAAACGATGCTTGGATCACACGCCGCTTTGGCGGCGGCCAGTTTCATCGGGTTTGGTGTGGCCCACTTGACGCCTTTCACGCCCTCAACCGCGCACAGATCCGCAATTGCGCCAGTGCCGATTGTATCGTTGCGCAAGTACACCATCATGGGCAATCCACCCGATGCGTCTGCGATGGCATTGAGGTAGTCGACCACGCCGCGCGGGGCGACGAACGGGTCTGGTGGCTGATGAACCATCAAGGCCGTGGCCCCCGCCTCAGCTGATACTTTGGCTAACTTGACCGCATCGCGAATGCCGCGTCCGATACCCGCCAACACCGGCGCGCGGCCGTCAACCATGTCGACGACTTCTTGCGCCATGGCGCAGGCTTCATCTGTGGTGAGGGCATAAAACTCGCCCGTGTTGCCGTTCACCACCGGCATGTGCATGCCTGCGCCTAAGGCGCGGTCAATGATCGGCGCAAGGCGGTAGGGATCGATATCGCCCGCCTCATCATACGGGGTGACGAGAATGCCGGAGATGCCCGTGAGAGCTTGGTCGAGGGTCAAAGCCATGGGGTGGCCTCCTTGAAAACGTTCGTCTTAAAAAATGTCGGGTTCGCCCGCGGGGGCACCAAAATCGCGTTCCAGATAGTCAAAGTCGCATCCCTTATCAGCCTGCGTGACATGGCGCGAGAACATGTAGCCGTAGCCGCGCTCATATCGTGGTTCGGGGGCGACCCATGCGGCTTTGCGTGCGGCGATCTCGTCATCGCTGACAAGTATGTTCAGCGATCGGTTGGGCAAATCCAGCTTGACAATGTCGCCCGTTTTCAAAAGCGCAAGCGGCCCGCCGATAAAGCTTTCAGGTGCCACATGAAGCACACAGGCGCCATAGGATGTCCCTGACATACGCGCGTCTGAGATCCTCAGCATGTCACGGTGCCCTTGTTTAATCAGGGCTTTAGGGATCGGTAGCATCCCCCATTCCGGCATTCCCGGCCCGCCCTGAGGCCCAGCGTTGCGAAGAACCAAAACCGTATCCGGAGTCACGTCTAGATTTTCATCGTCAATGGCCGCTTTCATCTCCGGGTAGCTGTCAAAGACGAGTGCGGGACCCTCGTGTTCGTAATACTTGGGGTCGCAGGCCGCGGGTTTGATTACGGCCCCATCCGGACACAGGTTCCCGCGCAAGAGTGCAAGCGAGCCTTCGGCGTAGACGGGGTTATCAAGGGGGCGAATAACATCGTCATTGTAGACCTGCGCGTCCTTAATGCCGTCACCCAAGGTCTGTCCCGTAACGGTGATGCAAGAGGTGTCGAGCATCGCCTCCATCTGTTTCATCAGCGCGCGCAACCCGCCCGCGTAGTAGAAATCTTCCATGAGGTAGTCTTTGCCCGAGGGTCGCACGTTTGCGATCAAGGGCGTGGTGCGGCCAAGCGCATCCAAATCATCAAGTGTCAAATCAACACCGGCGCGGCGCGCCATTGCGATAAGGTGGACAACTGCGTTGGTCGAGCATCCCGTGGCCATGGCAACCTTGGCGGCGTTCGTCACCGAGGCTGGTGTCACAATGTCGGAAGGTTTGAGGTCTTCCCAAACCATATCAACAATGCGCCGACCGCAATCGGCGCCCATGCGTTGGTGTCCGCTATCGGAGGCAGGAATCGAGGATGCACCGGGCAATGTGAGACCCATTGCATCCGCAATTGCGGTCATAGTCGATGCGGTGCCCATGGTCATACATGTACCGGCGGAGCGTGCGATGCCGCCTTGAACGCCAAGCCATTCTTCGTCCGTGATGTTGCCCGCGCGGCGTTCGTCCCAGTATTTCCAAGCGTCTGAACCGGAGCCGAGGATTTTGCCCGCGTAGTGCCCGCGTAGCATCGGACCTGCGGGGAGAAAGATCATGGGAATACCCGCAGTGATTGCGCCCATCACCAAGCCTGGCGTGGTCTTGTCGCATCCCCCCATGAGGACAACCCCATCAAGGGGGTGCGCACGAATTTGCTCTTCCGTCTCCATGGCCAGCATGTTGCGGTACAGCATCGAAGTTGGTTTGTTAAAGCTTTCGTCCACCGATAGGGCGGGCATTTCCACAGGAAATCCGCCTGCCTGTAGGACGCCGCGTTTGACGTCGCGCACACGCTCTGGAAAGTGGCTATGACACGAGTTGAGTTCGGACCATGTGTTGAGGATGCCAATAATGGGTCGCCCGCGATACTCGGCGTCAGAATAGCCAAGCTGCATCATCCGTGAACGGTGCCCAAAGCTGCGTAAATCATCGGGTTCGAACCACCGAGCTGAACGCAGTTGGTCAGGCGTGATGTGTTTTTTTTCAGACATGTGCGGTCTCTCGATGTCGAAGGATTCGGTTCTATGTTTGAATTTATGTATGCGCGTACATATTGGATCGTCAACTAAATACGCGTAAATATTGTCTGTTTTGACAATTAAAAGGTATTTGTTGACAGAAACAAGAGTCTGTGTGTGTAATTGAAGTATGCGCATACATTGCGTTTGACTGCGGGAAAATTCGCGGTAGCTAAAATGGGCCTCACATGGGGCCATAGGGAGGAAACTATGAACCTAACACGCAGAACACTTCTTGCGACGGCCGCGATTGCACTCGTAGCCCCCGTTGCATCCTACGCGCAAGAGTTGCCGCGCAATGTTCGTATGGTCATCGGATCAACGTCCACTGGCGGCGATACTTACCAAAACTCGGCGATCGTCGCAGAGGCGCTTTCAGAGCAACTGGGCATCAATATTAAGGTTGATGCGGTTGGCTCTACCGAGGCATTCAAGGCACTAAGCCGTGACAGCCGTGGCTCAACCATCATGATTTTCCATGACCAGGCGTATTTGGGGAACCTGTATGGTCGCGAAGGTTATGACGATCCGTTCGCCAGTTATACCGTTGGTCCAACTGTTGCGATCAACCCCGGAAACGCCTACCTCGTGGCATCTGATAGCCCCTACCAAACGATGGAAGACATTTTGAGTGCCGCTGCGAACGGTGACCGCGTCCGTGTCGCTATTCAGCCAGGTGGCGTATCTGAAATCGGGTTTTCCGCAATGAAAAACGCGGCAAAAGTGCGTGCGCCCGGATCGGAGGCCAATCTCGTGGCTGTAAACACCGGCTCGCAATCTGATAAAAACCAAGCGATGTGGGACGATCTGGCCGATGTGATTAACGGCTCTGTCCAAGCCAACGAGCAATATACGCGCTTTGTGACGACGATAACAAAGGCATGCGGTTTACGTGGATCACCGCGCGCGATGCTACGCTCAAACAAGCGCCAGAGGCAGGTATGGGCGGCACAACACGCGATGACATGCTGCAATATGCATCCCCAATGACCTCTGTGACATTGGACGGCGCACAGGACTTTACCTTCGACAAAGAGTTCTTCTTTTTGTTCAACAAGGATATGGATCCTGCAATCATCGCGCAAATTGATGAGGCGCTCACCGCAATTTACAGCGCGGGTGACATCCAGACACGTCAAAAAGAAAGCTTCTTTATCCCCAACTTCCTTCCATCGGATGAAGCGCTTGCTCACCTGACGGCAAAGCGCGACACCTATGCAAAGGTGATTGCCGACATCGCAGGCAAATAGACCAATACTCCCCGCGTGCCCGATATTGTTTGAACGCGATATCGGGCATGTGCGTGAGACAAACGTCAGTGTTGGGAGGAAAGCACTATGGGCGACCTGACAAAAGTGGTGATTGATTTCGAGCAGTCACACTTACTATTCCCGCGGCTGGTTGCGACTGTCCTTGGGCTGCTGTTGCTGACGATATTGCTGCGCGACCGCAAACGCATTTTGAATGCGGGACAGACGTGGCGCATCACACTGAACCGGATGGACAAGCCTCGTTTTTTCGGGGCGATAGCTCTTACGCTGATGTATTTTTCATGCATGGTTCCTGTGGGCAACGTGTGGCCAAATACCGGCATGGGCTTTTTGCTCTGCTCTGTTCCGTTCGTCTTTTGCGTAGGAGCTTTGTTTATGCACGACCGTCCAAAACGCGCATTGGGTGTTCTGGCCCTGATCGCAATCGTAGGGCCGACATGTGTCTGGTGGCTGTTCACCAATCCTTTTTACCTCACATTGCCTTGAGATGCGCTCATGATTGAATTTATCACACCGATGTTTCTGGCTTTGATCGTTGGCGGCACAACGGTTGGCATCATTTTTGGCGCCATTCCCGGCATGACGGCAACGATGGCCGTTGCGATCTGTTTGCCGCTGACATACTCGCTTGGCCTTGAAAACGGGCTTGCCTTATTGTTGGGCTTGTATGTGGGCGGCATCTCGGGCGGGCTGGTTCCGGCAATCTTGCTTGGGATTCCGGGAACCCCAAGTTCCATTACTACCACATTCGACGGGTTCCCGATGGCCAAGAGAGGCGAGGGAGAAGCGGCCTTGCGGATCGGTATCGTCGCGTCTCTTGTCGGTGGCTTGATCTCGCTCTTTGTGCTGTATTTGTTTGCTCCTACGCTGGCTGATTTTGCAATTAAGTTCTCCTATGTGGAAAAGTTCTTGATCATTTTGTTTGCGCTTACGGTTATGGCGGCGCTTTCGACGGATCTGCTGTTGGGGATATTTTCTGGCGTTCTTGGTGTCTTTGTTGCGCTGATTGGTGTGTATGACATATCGGACGGGGGCAACGGAAAGCACCGGTTGATCCCGCCGGGTATGGAGTATTGGCTTGATAGCGGGTTCTCCCTTTTGCCCGTCCTCATTGGTCTGTTCGGTCTTGCCGCGATCCTTGATCAAGCCGAACTGGGCGTACCAAAGGGGCACACGGCGGACGAGTTAAAAGTTGGCAAACAGTCACGGTTCAAGTTTTCGGTGTTCAAAGGTCAGGGAACTAACTTGGTGCGTTCATCGCTTATTGGAACGTTTGTTGGTATTTTGCCCGGTGTGGGCGGATCAGCCGCCTCGATCCTCGCATATTCTAACGCAAAGACGTTTTCTAAAAACGCAAAAAACTTTGGCAAGGGAGAGCCAGCCGGGATTATTGCGTCCGAAAGTGGGAACAATGGACTGACTGGAGGCGCGCTTGTCCCACTTTTGTCTTTGGGCATTCCTGGTGATAGCACAACGGCACTATTGATTGGGGCCTTCACATTACAAGGTATTCAGGTTGGCCCCCTGTTTATTGGCAATAGTCCTGATACGTGGAACGCCATCATATTCGCGATGCTGATCGCCAACATTGCTATGTTCGTTTTGATGTATTTCGCAATTCGCTACTTTGCGCTTGTTGTCACCGTTCCAAAACACTTGCTATTTCCGATCATTCTTATGATGTGTGTTATCGGTGCTTACACGATTAACTACGGCATCATGTTCGACGTTTGGACACTTTTGATTTTTGGCGTTTTCGGATGGCTCGCGACAAAGCTGCGGCTGGAAATCGCACCGTTCATCATCGGGTTCATACTTGGCCCGTCCGCAGAAGTGTATTTCGTGAAAAGTTTGGAATCCTTTGGGGATCTATCGATCTTTTTTACCAAAAGCTGGATTGCGGGCGTGCTTTGGGTTTTGATTCTTGGCTCATTGGTTGGCTCGACTCTCCTAAGCCGTAGAGCGCGCAATCAAGACGTGTCGCATTAGTGCTTGTAAGCGCACGTGTGATTTTCGATTATGGGTGTCATGGAAAACAATGAGTTTAAGAAGGACGGCAAACGTCAGGTAACGATGGCGGCGGTCGGGCGACTGGCTGGCGTGTCGCAGGTTACGGTGTCGCGTGCTTTGTCTCATCCGGACAAAGTTTCCGCCCAGACGCTGCTTAGGATCAATGACGCTATCAAGGTGACGGGATTTGTCCCGAATGCACTTGCGGGTGCTTTGGCGTCCAAGAAATCCAACTTGATATCGGCACTCATCCCGTCTCTTACAAATATCGTTTATGCGACTTTTATTACGGCCTTTTCAGAGAAGCTGCGCGAACACGGCTACCAAATTCTATTGTCTGAAACGGGCTTTGAACCAGAAGCCGAAGAAGCGCTTGTGGCAACTCACTTGTCGCGCCGCCCTGATGCGATTTTGTTGACGGGCATCCATCACAGCGCGCGCGCACGTCAAATGCTATTGGGTGCGGGCATCCCGATTGTGGAAGTTTGGGATATTACCGATAGTCCGGTCGATATGTGCGTAGGCTTTGATCACGTCGAGGCGGGGCGGCGCGCCGCAGAATTTTTGTTCGAACAGGGCAACACGCGTGCTGCGACTATTACGGCGAAAGACGAACGGGCCGTTCGGCGGCAATCGGCATTTGCCAATAGGTTTGAGTATCTAAGCAAAGGGCACGTTGCAGAGTCAAATACGGGTGGCCCTGCAAGTATTCGGGCAGGTAGGGATGCGCTGAGTGATCTTATCGAGAACCATGGCCTCACGTCAGGCGCGGTTTTTTGCAGTTCGGATTTACTGGCACAAGGCGCACTCATCGAGGCGCAGGCTCGCGGTATACCTGTTCCTCAAGGTATCTCAATCATGGGATTTGGCGATCAGGACTTTGCGCGTGATGTCGAGCCGTCGCTCACCACCGTAGCGATTGATCGCACGCGCCTTGGTCATGTTACCGCTGAGGCATTGCTGGCGCGTATCAATGGCACGCAGCGACCCAAATCAGTCACAGATATCGGGTTTGAGATTGTGCGGCGCACATCTGCATAGTGCGCCAGACTATTGCGCAACGTGCAGGTGGTGGGACATCTGTGTGGCTTCCCACGCTCTAGCATCACCTTGCACGGCGCGCGTCCCATAGGGAGTGCGCCGTGTTTAATGCGTCACCATCGCCCAATGTGTCCAGCGCCAAAGCCGCCGTACCAATGACGATATTTTGCGCGAACATGTCAGTTGTGGATCCATCCCACAGCCCGCGCAACGTGGTGTCTGAGGCTGGGCCATCGCTCAAACGCGTGGTTTCGGTGATCAGTGGTGCAAAGTTCTGCTCCCACATTAAATGCTCGCGCAGGCCGAACCCCGCCACGGGCTTGGATGGTGTGCGTTCAAACTCTCCGCCGCCACCCTTAATAATCGTCAGGTTTCTCCAACCCAGTTTTGCCGCGGCATCTTGTTGCAACTCTCGGTAAGGTGGATGGAATACGCCTTGGACACTGGCAGCAGCGCGCGCAGGGTTGAGCATGCGGCACACTGTATTGATACATGAACGCAGCCCGAATTTCTCACGTAGCCCTAAAAGGTGGAACAGCGCAGGATGTAGGATTTCGAGAGGGGCATAGGCTATAGAGTGCGCGTCAAGTGCGGGAGCAATATCGTTCATATACTCGACCAAGGGTATTTCGGCATCCGCAAGTCCGGTGCGAATAGCCGGATCTGCGCCATTCCACCCATGGATCAAAACGCGGTGACCGTTCATGGCAACGAGTTTGGCGGAAAGTAAAAGCCATGGCAAACCGCGTGTGCGGCCCGCCGCATAGCTTGACCAATCAAGATCGATGGAGGGCAGTGCGGGTAGATTATCCTGTGCGGCCGCAACAAATCCTGCGATCTCGTCCGCAACCTCGCCCTTCATACGCAAGAGCATCAAAAGCGCGCCGATGCTTTCAGGGGCGGCGTCTCCCGATAGCATTTGGGTCATGGCCTCATGGGCCTCGCTTTGGGTAAGAGAGCGGGAGCGACCCGGGCCTCGGCCCAAGGTGCGCACGTGAGAGGCGAGTGTCACTCTGCGGCGTCCTTTTCGGAAATTTCTGTCAAAAGGGCCGCAATTTTGGGACTGCACGAGCCACAGTTTGTCTCTGCGCCCAATGCCGCATCCACGGCCTATACGGGCATCAAACCCTGTTCTTGGGCCGCGCGCAAGATGGTGTTGACGCCGGTGCCAACACACGAACACAAGATGGGACCAGTATTAGGCAGATCGACAGGGGGCGGCCGGTGAGGACTTTGGGCGCATCTAACCCGACTGTGTGATCAATATGCGGAAAATCTACCCCTGAACGTGGCGCTTTGTATGGCGCACAATCTTGACTAGAGCCTAAAGTAATTTGCCTCATCATTTAGTGTGCGGGCCTGTTGTGTGAGGACGGTGACCGCGGCAGAGCTTTCTTCAAACATGGCTGCGTTTTGCTGCGTGACCTGATCGAGCTGATGGACCGAGGCATTGATCTCTGAAAGCCCGATGGACTGCTCCGACGCGGAGGTCGCGATGTCTTGTACCAAGGTGTTTACGGCCGTGATCAGGCTTTCAATGTCCGTGAGTGCCGCACCAGATTCATTCGCCAAACCGACGCCGGACTCTACTTGTTTTCCGGATGTCTCGATCAAACGCGCAATTTCACGCGCAGCATCGGATGAGCGCTGTGCCAGTGCGCGCACCTCGGAGGCCACAACGGCAAAGCCGCGACCGCTCTCGCCCGCGCGTGCTGCTTCGACGCCTGCGTTCAAGGCAAGCAGGTTTGTTTGAAAGGCAATGTCGTCGATGACCGAAGTGATTTTTGAGATTGCTTGAGAGCTGGTTTCGATATCTGCCATTGCTTTGACCGTTTGATCGACAAGATGTTTACCCTCGCTCGATCGGGTGTGCGCCCGCGATGCTGTTTCGGCTGAATCTTTGGCGCGTTTGGCCGCCATATCGACAGACTCGGTCATTTCCGTAATCGCCGATGCCGTTTGAACAAGTGCGGCGGCTTGGCGTTCTGTGCGTTGTCCCAAATTTGTGGAAGACGCCGCGATGCTTTCGACCTCATTGTGCATGTGGCCTGTTCCAACCGTGATCTGACTGATGAGGGTGGAGAGGCGTTTGATCGTGTCGTTGAAATCATTGCGCAAATGTTCCAATTCGCCGGGCATCTCATGAGGTAAATGTACAGTCAGATCGCCGTCTCGCAAGCGTGCCACTGCGTTTTGGAACTCGTTGATCGCTGTTTTTTGCGGCGTGACATCGGTTGCGAATTTTACAACCTTTGTCACGCGGCCTTTCGAGTTTAAAATCGGATTGTAGGTTGCATGAATGAATACGTCATGGCCATCTTTTGCAACACGGTGGAATTCACGTGTTTGAAAGTCGCCGTCATTCAGGCTCTTCCAAAAGGCTGCATAGTCTGCGGAATCGCGCTCCTGAGCAGTCACAAACATCGAATGATGCTTCCCTAAGATTTCCGCCTCTGTGTATCCCATGGCGTTTTGAAAATTCGTATTTGCCTGTAGGATAATACCCTCGGGTGAAAACTCGATGATGCCCTCGGATCGATCAATGGCTGCCATTTGGCCTGCAATGTCGAGCCTGCGTACCGTTTCGTCGGTAATGTCGGTAGCAATCTTCACGATGCCTTGTACGTCACCATTTGAGTTAAAAATTGGGTTGTAGGACGCCCGGATATAGATGTCAGAGCCGTCTTTCGCGCGCCGCGTGAATTCTGATTCTTGAAAAATACCAGCTTTTAGCTTGTCCCAAAATGCAACGTATGACGGGTCGTTTTTCTCATCGTCGTGGATGAAAATCGAATGGTGTTTCGCCCGCACCTCGTCAAGAGTGTACCCCATCAGGTTCAGGAAATTGTCGTTAGCGGCGGTGATGTACCCATCACAGGTGAATTCGATGACTGCTGTTGATCGATGAATTGCGGTAATTATTGAAGTCGCGCGTGATGCATCGGTTGCGGATTTTGTCACATCTGTCGCGACTTTTACAACGCCTGTGACGGTGCCGTCTGCATCACAAATCGGTACGTACGAGGCCTCAATAAACAACCGGTCTCCAGATTTGTGGCGGCGCGCAAAGGTGCGTTGCTGTGCTTGTCCGCCCGCCAGTTCGCTCCAAAACTGCCGGTACACTGCCGAGTTTGCATCTTGTGGAAACAAAAACATCGAATGATGGTGCCCTACGATCTCGTCTCGGGTGTACCCCATTGTTTTGCAAAACGGCTCACTTGCGTCCGAAATCGTGCCCTCTAGGTCAAACCAGACAACAGCCATTGAGCGGCTCAGGGCCGCTATGGGGGCATCGTGGGGCGTTGGAGCGATTTTGGATTGGCGAAAGTGAAACATGCTGAGATCCTAATTTAAGGTTGCTGCATGCTTACAATCGAAACCTCTAACATAAGGTTTAACTCTCAGTGTCTTGCACTGTCGATCTGGATTTGTGTAGCTGTGCCCGCATTGCTCGAGCCATCCATCATCTGGCTCGTTTGAAAATGCGTAGTGCTACTAAAGCTATCAAAGTCGAAGCTATGATGCGGTGAGCGTTGTTCAGCGCACCATGTGGGGCGTCAGTCGAACACCTTATGGCGTACTTGTTTCCATGCGGCCTTGAGCATCATCCTTGCGGTGAACTCACTTTTCACGAGCGAGACTACTTCGGCTTCATCAAGGCGTGAAAGGCGGTCAAGGCTTCGATCCCAATCTGCGGCGTCATATGTGGCGATCCGCTCATTTGCGGTAAAGCCGAAACTGTAATTGCGTTTTAAGTCTTTGCGGCATTCCAATTCGTAGCGCACCAATGGCGCGCGGCACCCTTGGGCAATCGCCTCGCCCAATCGTTCACCTAAAATGCGACCGAACTTGATCGCGATTCGGATGCCTTCGCCTACTGTGGGTGTCGCGAAGTTGGCGGTATCACCAACGCGGATGACATTGCCGAATACCAACTTGGGATCGTAAGGCACGGAGGGGATAATCCCAGCATTGACTTGCACGAGCGGCCCGAGTTCAAGGCCGTAACTTTCCAGAAATTCGGGTGTCACAACGCTGTTGTAGATGTCGCGCGGAGACAGGTCGCTGTCGGGTTGGATGATGCCGACCCCGATGCGGATATGGTTGTTTGGCGCAGGGAAAATCCACCCGTATCCTGATTTGACGGCTTGTCCGACAAATAAAACAGCGCGGTTTTTAGGCGCTGATTTGATTTCGAACTCATGCTCGATGCCAACACCAACACGGTCGGGCTTTTCCACCAATCCCAAATTGGACAAAACTGCATGCGGCGTCCCGGAGGCATCAACAATGAAACGAGACTTTATGCGAGAGGCCGTGATGGACCTCGACCGAATGGTAGAAACGAACCCATCATCTGTTTCTTCGGTCTGCATGAATTTGGTATCTGTATAGACCTCGGCACCTGCGCCGCGCGCCAGATCAGCGAGCCATTGATACGTCCCCGTGATGTCCAATACGGCGCATTTACGTTGTGCCAGCGGTTGGATGACCTCGCGATTGTCAGAGCGAAACATCAACTCGTCAATCTGTTGGTATAAGTGCGGTGGAACACCCAAAGCCTGCATGTCAGCCACCCATGTCCCGCCGGAGGTGCGCACGGGTTTGCCGATTTCGCGATCTTGATGGATGACAATTGTTTTGGCGTGAGGCGCAAGGGTATGCGCGGTGGCCAATCCCGCAGGGCCGCCACCAACAATCAATACGTCACATGTCAGGGTGTCGGATTCTAGATCGATCATAGCTAAAAACTCACTCAAAAATGCGTTGAAGACAGGTATAGACCCATTGGAGAGAATTGACGAGATGCGTAACTACGCCTTGGAAACCCTTTGCTCCTCGCGCATAACGGTCGCGGTCGCGCCGATTATAGTGCAGACCATCCACTGACGCGATGCAAAGGCGGGGCTATGGCTGATTTCGATTTGGTGATTTTTGATTTCGACGGCGTGATCGTTGATAGCGAAGTGATTTCAGCGCAAATGTTGATCGCCGAGTTGAAACATTACGATGTCCATGTCGACGGCGCATATGTTGCGCGGCACTTTTTAGGGCGTAGTTATCCTGTGGTCTTGCAGCAAATTCGTGACGAGTTTGGGGTTGTTTTGCCGGAGGGGTTCGAGGCGGATTATCGCGCCCGTTTATTGGCAGCGTTTGAGCAAAAACTCACGGCCATGCCTGGTATTAAGGCGGTTCTTGACGGCATCCGCACGCCCTATTGTGTCGCAACAAGTTCTAGTCCCGTGCGCCTCAAAAGCTCATTGGAAATGGTCGGACTTACCGCCTTTTTCGAGGGACGTTCTAATACGGCATCTGAGGTTGCGCGTGGCAAACCTGCACCCGATTTGTTCTTGCATGTAGCCAAACGATTTGGCGTTGAACCCTCGCGGTGTCTGGTGATTGAGGATTCTTTGGCGGGTGTTCGTGCGGGGCTTTCGGCGGGGATGACGGTTTGGCGGTTTGTGGGGGGCAGCCACTTGATAGGTCTTGAACTTCCGATCGACGAGACGGCGCAGCCACACCGTGTGTTTGCACATTTCGACGAATTATTTCAGATTGCGCCCGAACTAACGGGCGAGGCCACATAACATGGCGCAGGTAAACACAGACGATGGTGAACGCTCTAACCGCGGGTTAGCGGCACGGGCGGCGTGGATGTCGTATGTCGGCGGCATGACACAAGATCAGATTGCCCAAGAGCTGGGAATTTCGCGCCAACGGGCGCAGCGCCTCGTCGCGCGAGCCGGAGCCGAAGGGTTGATACGCGTGCGCATTGATCATCCGATCGCGGAATGTCTCGAATTAGAGCGGGCATTAAAGAGCCGGTTTGCATTGAATTCGGTGCGCGTGGCCCCCAATGCAGGTGACTCCGTCGACCCCAGTATTGGAATTGCAACCTTTGCCGCGCCGTTCGTTGAGCGCATTCTTGAGGATGTTGATCCACAGGTGATTGCACTGGGGACAGGGCGGACCCTGAGTATGGTCGTGGATCAGATGCAGGCCGTCGACGGCTCGCATCACAAACTTACCTCGCTGATCGGGAACGTTTCGCCCGATGGATCTGCCTCGTTTTACGAGGTGATTATGCGGCTCGCGGAAAAGGTCAATGCACCTCACTATCCAATGTCAGTCCCCGTTTTGGCGCGTAATGACGCCGAGATGGATCTCTACCTGTCATTGCCGCATGTGAGCGCGGCGCGCGCACTGGCCAAACAAGCGAGTACGGCGATTGTCGGCGTTGGGCAGATGGGGAACGATGCACCGCTTTTCGTCGACGGGTTCATCTCGGCGCAGCAGCTTAGCGAAGTTCAGGCGCTAGGGGCGGCGGGCGAAATTTGCAGTCACATGTTCGACGAAAATGGCCAAATGATTGATCATCCGGTCATCCGGCAGATGGTCGGATTGCTGCCTGACGTCTCCCATATGCGCGTGATTTGTATCGGCGGCGGTGCGAAAAAGTTGTCGGCAATCCGCGCGGCCCTGCGCGGCGGGCTAATTTCTGATCTGGTGACAGACGAAATTACGGCGCAAGCTCTTATAAATAATTAACTTTTTATTTGCCTGAAAAAAATGGCGTTGAATCACCTTGACAAGAATCATGTCCTCGGGTGAATATTTGTTCAACGGCTGAGCAATTGCTCACCGTCCAACGGGAGGAAACCATGAATACAACTATCCGCGTCCTTATGGGCGCCACGGCTCTGTCTGCTGTTGCTTTGACCGCACAAGCCGAAACTCTGACAATCGCAACTGTGAACAACGGCGACATGATCCGCATGCAGGGTCTGACAGATGATTTCACAGCCAAAACAGGCCACACTGTTGAGTGGGTCACTTTGGAAGAAAACGTTCTGCGCCAGCGCGTGACAACGGACATCTCCACCAAAGGTGGCGCGTTCGACATCATGACCATCGGCATGTACGAAACGCCTATCTGGGGCGCAAACGGTTGGTTGGTCCCATTGGACAACCTGTCCGAAGAGTATGACGTTGACGATATTTTGCCCGCAATGGCTGGTGGCCTGTCCCACGACGGTACGCTTTTCGCGGCACCGTTTTACGGCGAATCTTCGATGATCATGTACCGCACCGACCTGATGGAAGCTGCCGGTCTTGAAATGCCTGACGCGCCAACTTGGGACTTCATCCGCGAAGCCGCTGCAGCGATGACCGACCGTGACGCCGAAATCAACGGTATTTGCCTTCGCGGCAAAGCGGGTTGGGGTGAGGGCGGTGCTTTCATCACAGCTATGTCCAACTCCTTCGGTGCGCGCTGGTTCGACATGGACTGGAAAGCACAGTTCGACACGCAGCCTTGGGCTGATACGCTGAACTTCTACAAAGGCATGATGGACGAGTCTGGTCCTGCTGGTTACGCGACTAACGGTTTCAACGAAAACCTGTCGCTCTTCCAACAAGGCAAATGTGGCATGTGGATCGACGCAACTGTTGCGGCCTCCTTTGTGACAAACCCTGACGACTCAACTGTTGCAGATAGCGTTGGTTTCGCACTGGCACCCGACACTGGTTTGGGCAAACGCTCGAACTGGCTCTGGGCATGGGCACTGGCAATTCCTGCCGGCACTCAGAAACAAGACGCAGCTGTAGAGTTCGTCGAGTGGGCAACGTCTAAATCCTACATCGATCTCGTAGCCGCAAACGAAGGTTGGGCAAACGTTCCTCCGGGCGCACGTACATCGCTCTACGAAAACCCCAACTACCAAGCTGTTCCATTCGCTCAAAAGACACTGGACTCGATCCTGTCGGCTGATCCGAACAACTCGACCGTTGAGCCGTCACCATATGTTGGTGTTCAGTTTGCGGCGATCCCAGAATTCGCAGGCATCGCTACTGATGTGAGCCAAGAATTCTCGGCAGCTTACGCTGGTCAACAAACCGTTGAAGAAGCTCTTGCGAAAGCTCAAGCGATCACTACCGATGCAATGGAAGCCGCCGGCTACTAAGCTAGCGCTTTACGTCAGAGGGCAGCCAAGCGCTGCCCTCTCTCCATTCTCCGATTATCGACCAACTCATCCCACGGCGGCACATAGGCCGTCAGCAATAGAGGTGCGTCATGGCAACCCAGCATTCCCGATCTGCAGCCCGTATAATGATGGCGCCCGCAGTTGTCCTTCTTCTTGGTTGGATGCTTGTTCCCCTCATTATGACTCTCTACTTTTCGTTTAGAAATTACCTGCCAATGCGTGGCGGCGACCTTGGGTGGGCGGGTTTTGACAACTACGCCCGTTTCGTAACCTCCAGCGCGTTTTGGCCGTCCATCTTCACCACATTGATCATCGTCGGTAGCGTTCTCGCCATCACCGTGGTCCTCGGTGTGTTGCTTGCGATCCTTTTGAACCAACCGATGTGGGGACGCGGCTTTGTACGTATTCTTGTCATCGCACCGTTCTTTGTCATGCCAACCGTTTCGGCGCTGGTGTGGAAAAACATGTTCATGGACCCCAACTACGGGCTATTCGCATATCTTTGGAAATTCTTCGGTGCAGCGCCGGTTGAGTGGCTGAGCCAAGCCTCGCTGCCGTCGATCGTCATTATCGTAAGTTGGCAATGGCTGCCCTTCGCAACCCTAATCCTTTTGACGGCAATTCAGTCGCTAGACAGTGAGCAACTTGAAGCCGCTGAAATGGATGGAGCGCCTGCGACCAAACGCTTTGCCTTTATCACCCTGCCACACCTTGGCCGTTCAATTACGGTCGTTATTTTGATCCAGACGATCTTCCTGCTTTCGATTTTTGCCGAGATTTTTGTGACCACTGGCGGTGCCTTTGGAACAAAAACGCTTAGCTATCTGATCTTCCAGCGCGTTCTGGAAAGCCAGAATATCGGTCTGGGCTCCGCCGGTGGTGTCTATGCCATCATCCTCGCCAACATCGTTGCCATCTTCTTGATGCGCATCGTCGGCAAAAACCTAGACGCGTAAGGAGGGGCTCACATGTCACGTGCCGTTACAACACAGCGCAAAACGATCAATACAGTGGCTGCTTGGTCGATCGGGTTCCTGATCTTCTTTCCGATCTTGTGGACCATCCTCACGAGCTTCAAAACCGAAGCACAGGCTATTGCGGATCCGCCCATTTTCCTCGGGTTCAACTGGACTTTGGAAAACTACGGTGTGGTTCTAGAGCGTTCGAACTACATGCGGTTCTTGTGGAACTCGATCATCATCGCGGGGGGGTCTACGATCCTCGGGATCATCATTGCGGTTCCAGCCGCTTGGTCGATGGCCTTTGTGCCCTCTAACCGTACCAAAGACATTCTCCTGTGGATGCTCTCGACAAAGATGCTCCCCGCAGTTGGCGTTCTTTACCCGATATACCTGATCTTCATTCGTATGGGGATTTTGGACAGCCGTGTGGGTCTCGTTATCGTTCTGATGCTGATCAACCTCCCGATCATCGTTTGGATGCTATATACGTACTTCAAAGAGATCCCCGGCGAAATTCTCGAAGCTGCCCGTATGGATGGTGCAAGCCTGAAGGAAGAGATCTTTTACGTCCTGACGCCGATGGCCATTCCGGGCATCGCATCGACCTTGCTTTTGAATGTAATTCTAGCTTGGAACGAGGCGTTTTGGACCCTCAACCTGACGGCGGCGAAAGCGGCTCCTCTGACGGCTTTCATCGCGAGCTATTCTAGCCCCGAAGGCCTTTTTTACGCCAAACTTAGCGCAGCCTCGACGATGGCTATCGCACCAATTCTCATCCTTGGCTGGTTCAGCCAGAAACAGCTTGTCAGCGGCCTTACTTTTGGCGCTGTGAAATAAGGAACGGATACCATGGGACAAATCAAACTCGAAAACGTCACAAAAACCTTTGGTACGGTTGAGGTCATTCCACCTCTCAACCTCACAATCGAAGACGGCGAATTCACCGTCTTTGTTGGACCCTCGGGTTGTGGCAAATCCACACTCTTGCGCCTGATTGCGGGTCTTGAGGATGTCTCCGGCGGGGATATTCTCATCGATGGACAGGACTCTACCGAGCTTCCCCCCTCCAAACGTGGTCTGGCTATGGTGTTTCAATCCTATGCGCTCTACCCGCACATGTCGGTGCGCAAGAACATTGCCTTCCCGATGAAAATGGCGGGCATGGACAAGGCTGAACAGGATCGTCGCATTGAGAGCGCGGCCAAAGCGCTCAACCTCACCGACTATCTTGATCGTCGCCCCGGACAGCTTTCGGGTGGTCAGCGTCAGCGTGTTGCAATTGGCCGCGCCATTGTGCGTGAACCCTCTGCCTTCCTGTTTGACGAACCCCTGTCCAACCTCGACGCCGCGTTGCGCGTTGGCATGCGTTTGGAAATCTCCGAGCTGCACAAACGTCTCGCCACGACGATGGTTTATGTGACCCACGATCAGGTCGAAGCCATGACTATGGCCGACAAAATCGTCGTACTACGCGCAGGTTACATCGAGCAAGTCGGCTCGCCGATGGAGCTTTACCGTGCGCCACGCAACATCTTTGTCGCGGGCTTCATCGGGTCGCCAAAGATGAACCTGATCGAAGGGGCTGAGGCCGCGAAATATGATGCCAAAACCATCGGCATTCGCCCCGAGCACATTGAAATTGATCGTGAACAAGGGGACTGGAAAGGGACTGTTGGCGTATCCGAGCACCTTGGATCCGACACGTTTTTCCATGTCACTGTCGAGGGCTTTTCCGAGCCGCTGACGGTACGGGCCTCAGGCGAAGTTGAGTTGTCGTATGGCGCGACAGTTTATCTCACTCCAGACGCGACGCACCTTCACCGCTTTGGCGATGACGGCTTGCGTATTGGCGACGAATAGGTCGCCCTGTTCGGCCACACAACGTTTGAAAAGCTAGGAGCATAGGCTCCTGACGATTGGGAATATGACGATGAAACTGTGCAACGACACTTTAAATGATCTGCCTGACGCGATTGTGCGCCCGACCTATGACCGGTCTGCACTGACGGCGGGGATCGTGCACATTGGTCTTGGCAACTTTCATCGTGCTCACCAATCGTGGTATCTTCACCGGCTGATGCAGCAAGGATATGCGCAAGATTGGGCAATCGTTGGCGCGGGGGTTCGGCCCTATGACGAGGTCATGCGCCAAAAGATGGCGGCGCAGGACTATCTGACCACGCTGATCGAATTGGACCCGTCCAGTTCCTCTGCTGAGGTTGTAGGCTCCATGATCGACTACGTTCCCGTGGTTGAGGGGCATGGTCCATTGATCGAACGCATGGCACAGCCGGACATTCGCATCGTTGCACTGACCGTCACTGAGGGCGGTTATTTTATTGACCCTGCCACCCAGAGCTTTGACCAAACTCACCCTGATATCGTCCATGATGCGGCCAATCCAGCCGCGCCGCGCACGGCGTTCGGGGCCATTGTCGCCGCGCTGAAATTGCGCCGTGAACGTGGGGTTGGGCCATTTACCGGACAGTCGTGTGACAACCTTCAGGGCAACGGCGGCATTTTGCGTCAAACGATTGTGACACTTGCGCGGATGTCTGATCCTGATCTGGCGGACTGGATTGATGCAAATTGTACCTTCCCGAATTCAATGGTGGATTGCATCGTGCCCGCCACGGGTCCGCGCGAGCTTGAGTTCGCCCGTGATTTTGGAGTGAGTGATGATGTGCCTGTGACGCACGAAAACTTTCGCCAATGGGTGATTGAGGATGATTTTTGTGCGGGCCGTCCCGATTGGGACAAGGCAGGTGCTACATTTTCCGACCATGTGCATGACTACGAAGTGATGAAAATCCGTATCCTCAATGGTGGCCATCAAGTGATTTCTGACGCGGGCGAAGTGCTTGGTGTCGAGACGATTTCGGGCTGTATGGAGCATTCGAAGATTGCGGCATTGTTTGACAAGGTCGAGCGCGAAGAGATCATGCCTAACGTGAAACCTGTTCCGGAGTTCACGCCCGAGGATTACGTCAAGTTGATCCACGATCGGTTCTCGAACCCGAAGATCGTGGATACCACGCGCCGTGTGGCCTTTGATGGATCATCGCGCCAGCCAGGGTTCATCATTCCATCGGTGCGCGAAAGCTTGGCCGCGGGCCGGACGGTCGAGGGACTGGCGCTGTGTTCCGCAATCTGGGCGCGCTACTGTCTTGGTATTCGCGAAGACGGCACAACAGTTGAGCCGAATGATCCGTTTTGGGATGATCTCAAATCTTTGGCAGAACAGGCACAAGAAACGCCCAAGGCGTGGCTGTCGATGCGTCACATCTATGGCGATTTGGCCGAGGATGCGCGCTTTGCCGATGTGTTCGAAGCATGGCTCATTACCATCTATGCGGACGGAACCGAGGCGGCTATCGATAAGTATCTCGCCTCTTAATTCGCGCGTATCACCCGTGTGATTTGACCCAAGGCAAAGACCACCGCAGCCGCACATACAATGGTCGGACCTGTGGGCGTGTCGAAGATAAACGCGGCTTCTATTCCTGCTATGACCGATAGGACTCCGATTGCCACGGCGATGACGGCCATGCGTTCGGGTGATTGGGCAAAGGGACGCGCAGCAGCGGCGGGGATCAAAAGTATTGCCGCAATGAGTAACGCCCCAACAACCTTGATCGCGACGGCTACAACCATCGCCAGGGCAACGGATAAGATCAATTGTTCTCGGCGCGGGGATAGCCCTGCCGATGTTGCAAGGTCAGGGTTGAGCGTCGAGGTCAGCAATCCTTGCCACCGCCATACGAGCAAGCTGATCACCAATGCTGCACCCAACCAGATACCCAAGATATCCATACGGTCCACGGCCAAGATGTCACCAAACAAGTAAGACATGAGATCGACACGAACTCCGTCAACGAACGACACGGCGACAAGGCCAAAGGCGAGAGACGCGTGCGCCATTACGCCTAACATCGTGTCCATCGCAACGCCGCGTCCGTTGAGTGTCGAGACGGTCAAAGCCATGATGAGCGCCACGGCCATAACTCCTCCAAGGACGGAGACGTTAAACGTAAGCGCCAAGGCAACCCCGAGGATCGCTGCGTGGGCTGTGGCGTCACCAAAATACGCCATGCGCCGCCATACGACAAAACAGCCTAGGGGTGCTGCTGCCACCACAACACCGATACCGGCAAGAACGGCGCGCACCATGAAATCGTCTAGCATGCTCATGGCCTATCTCCGTGGTGGGTGTGATGCGCGGGGGCGTGTGTATGATCATGGTCGCAGACCTCATCGTCACACGCGTCATGGGTATGACTGTGTTCGTGACGGTAGAGGGCCAATGCCCCATGCGTTCCTGTGCCAAACAAGGCGCGGTATTCTGGGGCGGAGGCCACATGTTCAGGCTCGCCTTGGCAGCATACGTGGCCGTTGAGGCAAATCACCCGATCAGAGGCCGCCATAACAACATGCAATTCGTGACTGACCATCAAGACAGCACAGCCAAAGTCGCGGCGCACGCGGTCGATATGGTCATAGAAATCCGCTGATCCGGGTTGGTCGAGGCCTTGTGTAGCCTCATCGAGAATAAGGAGGTCAGGTTTGGCCAAGAGGGCACGTGCCAAAAGAACGCGCTGAAACTGGCCGCCGGAGAGATCAGCCATTTGACGGTCATGCAGGTGCCCCGCGCCTGTCTCGGTGAGGGCCATATCTGCGGCATTGTCCGAGACGCGGCGGGGCAGGGAGAGAAACCGGCGCACCGTCATCGGTAGCGTTGGATCAATATGAAGTTTTTGCGGTACGTAGCCGATCTTTAGGCCGGCTTTGCGCGTCACGCTGCCGCTATTGGGCGGGACGGCCCCAATTATCACGCGCAGCATCGTGGATTTTCCTGACCCGTTGGGGCCAACAATCGTGACGATTTCGCCCGTGTTGATCTCAAACGAAACGTCCGTGAGGACAGACCGTCCGCCAAGCGTCACGCCAACGTGGTTCAGTGCGACCAAGCTCATGTTTGTGGCTCCGTTTGACAGTTCGGGCAGAGACCTTCGGCCTCCAGTACGGCGCGCTCGATACTGAAACCCGTGGTCTGCGCAATTTGGTTGAGCATCCCTGTCTCGGGGTTGGTTTCGGCCTCGGCCACCGCGCCGCAGTCGCGACAAATCAAAAATGCAGGAGTATGGGATTCACTTGGATGCGCGCAGGCGATGAAGGCATTGAGGCGCTCGATCTTGTGGGCAAATCCGTTGGACGTCAAAAAGTCCAAGGCGCGATATGCCACTGGGGGTTGAGAGCCAAAGCCGTCAGCACGCAGGCGTTCCAAAACGTCATAGGCACCCAATGCGCGGTGTTCTTCAAGAAGGATTTCCAAGGTGCGCCGCCGCACTGGTGTGAGCTTCAACCCCAAGGTGTCACATCGCGCGTCGACCTGTGCCACGGCATCCGTGACGCAATGGCTATGATCGTGGCGTACGAACCCAAGCGGCTCCATTGGAGTATCCTTTTTAAGCTTGCGGTCTTGATATGTTATATTATTGCATATATCAAGGCGTCAAATGTAATAACATAACAGGAATTAGTGTGATGGCTCTTATCCGTCTTTCGACTTTGGCTTTTCTAGGCTCATTGGCCCCCGTTTTTGCGCAGGCTCCCGATGTTGTCACTGATATCCCCCCCGTTCATGGCCTCGTGTCGCGTGTGATGGAGGGGGTTGGAGCGCCGTTGAACTTGCTTGAGCAAGGCGCATCACCTCATGACTACGCGCTGCGCCCCTCCGATGCGGCCGCGTTGCAGAATGCTGATATTGTATTTTGGACGGGCGAAGGGCTTGCCCCGTGGTTGTCCAAAACGATTGAGCAGGTCGCGCCAGACGCCTTGTCGATCCCTTTGTCTACAGCTGAGGGTGTTATCCATTTGCCATTTAGAGAAAATGCTGTGTTCGACGAGCACGACGAGCACGACGAGCACGACGAGCATGATCACGGCGCTGGAGCGGACGATCCCCATATGTGGCTGGACCCAGAGAACGCAAAGGTTTGGATGCAGGCGATTGCGCGGACCTTGGCCGAGAAAGATCCAGAAAACGCGGTTCGCTACGAGGCAAACGCGAACGCGGGGATTGCCGAAATCGATGCTGCTATCGTGCGGATTTCCAAAGCGCTTGAGCCACTCCATGACCTGCGGTTTATCGTGTTTCATGACGCCTACCACTATTTCGAAGCCCGCTTTGGGGTTGAGGCGGTTGGGGCCGTTTCTATGAGCGATGCAAGTGCGCCAAGTCCCAAACGGATTGCCCAGTTGCAAGACGCGGTGGAACGATCAGGCGTCACCTGCGCGTTCAGTGAGCCGCAATACAACAGTCAGCTTGTTGATACAGTGCTTGGTAAAAGTGTCGGTGCGCGTGCCGTCATTGATCCGCTTGGCGCACATATAGAGGCGGGGCCACAGTTCTATATCGCTCTTTTGGATCACATCACTCAGGCGTTTGTGTCGTGCCAGTAGAATAGGGATGCTAACGCCCCTTGTTTGGGGCGGTTTGGGGCTCTACATCCGTTGTATGAAAAACTGGATCCCATTTTTGAAGTCTCAGCCGCGCGTGAACGTTGTGCGGCTTAGCGGAACCATTGTGACCAAGCGCGGTGGATTGAATGATCAGGCGCTTGCGTCCGCAATTGAACGTGCCTTCGGTAAGGGCAAGCCATCGGCAGTTGCCTTGTCGATCAATTCTCCGGGAGGATCCCCCGTTCAGTCGTCGTTGATCGCGGCACGCATCCGCCGTCTGGCAGACGAAAAGGACGTTCCCGTGTTTGCCTTTGTTGAGGATGTCGCGGCATCGGGCGGTTATTGGCTCGCGTGCGCGGCTGATAAAATATTCGTGGATCGCAGTTCTATCGTCGGCTCCATCGGTGTGATTTCTGCGGGCTTCGGGTTCGATCAATTGATTGCCAAATATGGTATTGAGCGGCGCGTCTACACCGCGGGCGGCTCAAAAAGCCAGCTTGATCCATTTCAGCCCGAACGCGACGAAGATGTTGTGCGCCTCAAAGCCCTGCAAGAAGACATTCACGTGGCCTTTGTCGAGCATGTAAAAGCCTCTCGTGAGGATCGGTTGTCGCAAGATGTCGAGCTGTTCGACGGTACGTATTGGACGGGTAAAACAAGTGTTGATCTTGGCTTGGCCGATGGGATCGGACATCTGTTGCCCATCATGAAAGAGATGTTTGGCGCCAAAACACGGTTTGCGGTCTTTGGCCCTAAAAAACCATTCTTGGGTCGGTTTGGCGCACAGATCATCGATGAGGCGGTCAACACCGTCGAAGAGCGCGGTCTTTGGGCGCGCTACGGGCTGTGACATGATCTTTAAAATTATTTCTGTCTTTATGATCTTTATTGCGGTGTTGGCGCTGTTCGGGCGTGTCCGTTTTCCGGGTCAGACAAAACTCGCCTCTATGACCTGTCCCAAATGCGGACGCTATGTCATTGGCAAAGGCCCATGCGCCTGTAAGAAAGGGAAGCCCTAATGGACTTTTTGACTGCTGCCGTAGGGCTTGTAGTGCTGCTATTCGCGGGGGATGCGTTGGTCCGCGGGGCTGTGAATCTGTCGCTTCGCCTTGGCGTGCCCGCGTTGATTGTTAGCCTAACCATCGTTGCATTCGGGACATCCGCGCCTGAATTTCTCATCTCTATTTCGGCTATTCACGAAGGGGTTCCGGGGCTTGCCCTTGGCAACATTGTGGGCTCGAACACTGCGAATGTGCTACTGGTAATGGGTATTCCCGCATTGATAACCACGCTACATGTGGTCGATAATTCGACCCGCGCCAGCTATCTTCAAATGATAGCCGCAACAGCACTGTTCACGGCCTTGGCGTTTATTGGCCCCTTTGGTCAGGTCTCGGGTTTGATTTTACTCGCTGCGCTAGGGTTTATGCTTGTCCATGCAGCACGTGCAGCGAGATCGCATCGTGCCAACGCGGCAGATGCCGCAGTCTGTGCGATGGATGAGGAAGACGTCGAAGGGGCCGACCCGCATATGGGGTGGCCCAAAATCATTGCTTTCCTTGTTGCAGGTTTGATTGGTTTGCCTATTGGCGCCGAGCTTTTGGTCAATGCCGCAACTCATATTGCACAATCGTTCGGGGTCTCGGACACTGTGATCGGTTTGACGCTTGTAGCTTTGGGGACATCGCTACCAGAACTTGCGACAACCGTGATGGCCGCGCTGCGCCGTCAGGCAGATGTGGCATTTGGCAACGTGATCGGCTCCAATATGTTCAACCTGTTGGGCATTATCGGTGTGGCCTCACTCGTCGGTCCCATTCCTGTCGCACCCGAAATTATGCGGTTCGATATCTGGGTGATGATTGCATCGTCACTTTTGTTGGGTGTGTTTGTGCTGCGCCGTAAAAGTATCACTTTGATCTGGGGTCTCACCCTGACAGCCCTATATGTCCTCTACATTGTGATGGTCTTTTAAGGGGAACACTATGAAACCACGGCGGGCATTGGTCACGGGCGCAGGCAAACGGCTTGGCCGTGCAATGGCTTTGTATCTTGGCGAGCGCGGATTCGACGTTGCCGTACATTATGCAACGTCCAAGGTCGAAGCCGATGAGGTCGTGGCCGAGCTGCGCCAGATGGGCGTCAAAGCGCAGGCCGTTCAAGCAGATCTGTTGATCGAAGACGAAGCTGCCCGATTGGTGGGACGTGCTGCACAAGCCCTTGGTGGACCATTGACGTTGCTTGTGAATAACGCGTCGATCTATGAGGCGGACAGCATCGAGGACGGCACGCGGTTCAGTTGGGATCGCCATATAGAGAGCAACCTGCGCGCGCCTGTTGTACTCACCCAAGCGTTTGCCGCTCAGGCTCCAGATGTGGAGACAGACACGCGCGGTGAGGCGCGTGCCACCGCGCTTGTGATCAATATGCTGGATCAGCGCGTTCAAAAACTGACGCCGAAATTCATGAGCTACACGATTGCCAAAATGGGGTTGTGGGCGTTTACCCAGACGGCGGCGCAGGGCCTCGCTCCGCGCATTCGTGTAAATGCCATTGGTCCCGGGCCGACACTACAGGGCGTGCATCAAGACCGAGATATGTTCACCGCACAACGCGCCGCGACTATCCTGAACAGAGGGTCCAACCTCGAAGATATCACCGCAGCTTTGGGGTATTTCATCGATGCCCATGGCGTCACAGGTCAGCTTTTATGTGTAGATGGCGGTCAGCATCTTGCGTGGAATACACCCGATATTTTGACCGATTAATACTATTGGGTATAGGTTCGGGCGCAAAGTTGTGCACTGCCAAATTCGAGCGCGCGTTAATATGAATAAAATGTAAATATTTTCAATGACTTGGCGGTTGTGATAAAAAATATTGTTTATTATCAATTAGTTATTTATGTGCCTATTTTTTAGGCAACCCGTAGAAGCCGCCTTATAACAACGGAAAAACCGCGATCACGAAAACTTATCATCAGAGTTATCCACAGATTCCGTGGATGAGTTTCCTCTTGCGACAGGTGCGGTAAGGTTGCAGCCAGACAGAAGAATCATACTTGGGTAGCCATGAGCATACAGACGGATGAAAAACGGGACAAAAATGTACCGCGCGGTCACAAGGTGATCGACGGGTATCTGCGGATGCTTGACGGATCTCCCGGTGTGTACCGGATGCTGGATCCCGAACATAACGTCCTCTACGTCGGCAAAGCGAAGAACCTCAAAAACCGCGTGTCCAACTACGCCCGCACCCACGGGCACAGCGCGCGTATTGCGCGGATGATTTCAGAAACCTCCCAGATGATGTTTTTGACCACGCGCACAGAGACCGAGGCGCTGCTGTTAGAGCAAAACCTCATCAAACAACTCAAGCCGCGCTACAATGTGCTGCTGCGCGACGACAAATCATTCCCGAATATTCTCGTGACGAAAGACCATGATTTTCCACAGATCGTAAAACATCGAGGCGCGAAGAAACGCAAAGGAGCTTATTATGGTCCCTTTGCATCCGCGAGCAACGTCAACAGCACGCTCAACCAGTTGCAGCGCGTGTTTTTGCTGCGCAATTGTTCGAACAGTGACTATGAGGGGCGCACGCGGCCCTGCCTGCAACATCAGATAAAACGGTGCATGGCGCCCTGTGTTGGGAAGATTTCCAAAGAGGACTACGCCCAATTGGTGGCGGACGCCGAGCGTTTTTTGCAAGGGAAAGACGCAGGACTTCAGGCGCGCTTGGCCAAGGAGATGGGCGAAGCGTCCGAAGCGATGGAGTTTGAAAAGGCCGCAGCCCTGCGGGACCGAATCCGTGCGATGACAAACGTGCAAACGGCCCAAGGGATCAATCCTAAAACTGTGTCGGAGGGGGATATCATCGGCCTTCACATGGAGGGCGGACAGGCCTGTGTTCAGGTGTTTTTCATTCGTGCGAACCAAAACTGGGGCAATCAGGATTTCTATCCGCGTATCGGTGCAGATGTGTCCGAAGCCGAAGTCATGGGGGCCTTTATCGGTCAGTTCTACGACCAAAAAGAGCCGCCGCGCCAATTGATCTTGAGCCATGATGTCGAGGACAAGGAGCTGTTGGCTCAAGCACTATCTGAGAAGGCGGGGCGCAAGGTCGAGGTGCTCGTTCCCCAACGGGGAGAGAAGTCCGAATTGGTATCGGGTGCTGTGCGCAACGCGCGTGAAAGCCTTGGCCGCAAAATGTCCGAGAGTGCGGCGCAAACCAAGTTGCTCAAGGGCGTGGCGGAGGCATTCGGCTTGCCCTCCATGCCAACGCGCATCGAGGCTTACGACAACTCCCACATCCAAGGGGCGCATGCCGTCGGCGCGATGATTGTAGCGGGGCCAGAGGGGTTCCTGAAATCCCAATACCGTAAGTTCGATATTAAGGGAGACGGGATCACGGCGGGCGATGATTTTGGCATGATGAAAGAGGTCATGACGCGCCGTTTCAAACGTCTGTTGAAAGACGATCCTGAGCGCAAGGGCGACACATGGCCAAGTCTGTTGTTGATTGATGGGGGCGCCGGACAGGTGTCGGCGGTCCAAGAGATCATGACGGAATTGGGTGTAACGGATATCCCGATGGTCGGTGTGGCCAAAGGCGTGGACCGCGACCACGGCAAAGAAGAGTTCTACCGCACGGGCAAACGCCCCTTTGCGCTGCAACGCAATGACCCTGTGCTGTATTTCATTCAACGCATCCGCGATGAGGTGCACCGTTTTGCAATCGGGACACACCGCGCAAAGCGGTCCAAGGCCATTAGTGCAACGCCTCTGGATGATGTTCCGGGCGTTGGGGCCATGCGCAAACGCGCCTTGTTGGCGCACTTTGGCTCGGCCAAGGCGGTGGGGCTTGCAAACCTTTCCGACCTTAAGGCGGTGGATGGAATTTCGGAAACGGTCGCACAGACACTCTACGACTTCTTCCATGAGGGCGGATAAGGTTGTAAGGACGTACACATGATTTGGAACATCCCTAATATACTCACCGTATTTCGGTTGCTGTGTGCGCCTGCCATTGCAATCGTCTTTCTCGTTTTGCCGCATCCTTATTCCGATTGGGCGGCGGTTTTGTTGTTCATTGGTGCCTCGCTGACGGACTATGTGGACGGCTATCTAGCGCGCTCGTGGAAGCAAACATCGCGGTTCGGAGCGATGCTTGATCCTATTGCTGATAAGGCGATGGTGATGACGGCGATTGCGGTTTTGGCGATGAATTTTGGTGCGTCCTTTTTGATCATTTTCCCCGCTGCATTCATCATTTTGCGTGAGACGTTTGTGTCGGGTTTGCGCGAGTTTTTGGGCGCCACGGCAGGTCTTTTGAAGGTCACAAAACTGGCCAAATGGAAGACGGCCTCGCAAATGGTCTCTATCGCGGTGCTTCTCTCGTATGGCCTGTTTTCTCACTATGTGGGTATGGGAACATTCGGCATGGATGGCGTGACCGTGGACGGTATTTTGTCGGGCGACATCGAGGACGTGCACGGGCTTGCATGGCAATATTTCGGGATGGTTTGGACCTACACGGGCGGGATCGTTTTGTTCTGGATTGCGGCGCTTTTGACGGTCATCACGGGTGCGGATTATTTGCGCAAAGCCATGCCCTATTTGCGTGATGCGTCCGATGATTGATGTGCTTTATTTCGCATGGGTGCGTGAGCGCATTGGTTTGCCGCGTGAACAGGTCGAGACACAGGCGGCAACGGTTGCGGATCTCATTGATGAGCTAAAGGCCCGCGAAGAGAGATATGCCTTTGCATTCGAGGACTTAAGCGCACTGCGCGTGGCGGTTGATCAAGAATTGGTGGACTTTGATGCGCCCCTCAATGGGGTGCGCGAAGTGGCTTTCTTTCCGCCTATGACAGGGGGCTGATATGCGGATCTCGGTTCAGGCGGAGGACTTCGATCTGGCCCGATCACTTGATGGCTTTGGCCGCGCGCCAAACACGGGTGCCACGGTGAGTTTTACGGGGCTTGTGCGCGATGACACTGGCGACCTTCAGCACATGGAAATTGAGCATTATCCCGGCATGTGTGAGGCGGCGATTGAGGCCATTGTGGCGGACGCTGTGGCGCGGTGGTCGCTGTCTGATTGTTTGGTTATTCACCGTTACGGAAAACTCGTGGTCGCAGAGCAAATCATGATGGTTGCCACCGCCGCGCGTCACCGTGTCGAGGCGTTTGAGGCGGCGGAATATTTGATGGATTATCTCAAATCGCGCGCCCCGTTTTGGAAGAAAGAAGTGACCAAATCAGGTGCGGATTGGGTCGCGGCTAAGGACGTGGATGAGGACGCTTTGCGGCGCTGGTGAACGTGTCGGCCACTCGTCGGCCTTTCGTCGGCCTTGCGTCGGGCACGATCACGAAAAAGGCGCCCCGAGAGGCGCCTTTTGTTTTGAACGGATTTTGTTTAGCCAAGGGTCGGCATTGTGAACTCGGCCTCGGTACGCTGACCTGAGGGCCACCGCTGTGTCGTGGTTTTGATACGGGTGTAGAATCGAACACCCTCCATCCCGTGCATGTGGTGATCGCCAAAGATCGACGCTTTCCAACCGCCAAAGGAGTGGAAGGCCATTGGCACGGGGATCGGCACGTTGATGCCGACCATTCCGACCTCAATGTCTTGGGCAAAGGCGCGCGCGGTGTCGCCGTCACGGGTAAAGATCGCGGTGCCGTTGGCAAATTCGCACTGATCAATGAGGGCGACCGCATCGTCATAGGAATTGCGGCGCACCACGGACAGGACAGGCCCAAAAATCTCTTCTTTCCAGATTTTCATGTCGGTGGTTACGTTGTCGATCAAGGTGCCGCCAACATAATATCCGTTTTCATAGCCCTGCATGTCTTGTTTGAAGTCACGACCATCAACGATGACTTTTGCACCCTCGGCCTCGCCGCTATCGATGTAGCCTAGGATTTTCTCTTGGGCGGCCTTGGTGACGACTGGCCCCATATCGGAGGCGCTATCAGCCGCGGGGCCAACCTTGAGCGCTTTGATCATCGGGGTGAGTTTGTCGATGAGCGCATCGGCCACGGCGTCCGTTACGGGGACGGCCACGGAGATCGCCATACAGCGCTCGCCCGCAGAGCCAAATGCCGCGCCCATCAATGCGTTTGCGGCCATGTCGAGGTCGGCGTCAGGCATGATGACCATGTGGTTTTTCGCGCCACCAAGAGCCTGAACGCGTTTGCCGTTGGCTGTGCCCGTCTGGTAGATGTATTGGGCGATGGGCGTCGAGCCGACAAAGGAAATCGCTTTGACGTCCGGGTTGTTCAGCAGGGCATCTACGGCTTCTTTGTCGCCTTGGACCACGTTGAATACACCATCTGGGAGACCCGCTTCTTTCAGCCAGTCGGCCATGAGCAGGGATGCGGATGGGTCGCGTTCGGAGGGTTTCAGGATAAAGGTGTTGCCCGTGGCCAAAGCGACAGGGAACATCCACATTGGCACCATTGCGGGGAAGTTGAACGGTGTGATGCCGGCCACAACCCCAAGCGATTGGCGGATGTTGAAGCTATCAACGCCTGTGCCAACGTTTTCGGAAAACTCACCCTTCAGAAAGCTGGGTGCGCCAACGGCAAATTCGACCACTTCGAGACCACGGGTCACTTCGCCCACGGCGTCATCATGGGTTTTGCCATGCTCGTTAGAAATAGCGCGGGCCAATTCGTCGGCGCGGTCCCACAAAATGCTTTTGAATTTGTCGAGTATGCGTGCGCGGCGTAGAGGCGGTGTTTTCGACCATGCTGGCCATGCGGCTTTGGCGGCTGCGACAACGGCGTCCACTTCGGCGGTTGTGGCCAGTGCAACGGTTTTCTCGCTTTCGCCTGTCGCGGGGTTGAACACGGGCTGGCTGCGGCCGGAGGTGGAGGCAACATGCGCGTTGTTGATGAAGTGTGCGATCTCGGTCATGGGGAAGTTCCTTGCGTGAGGGTTGCGCTATAGGCGTGCCGTGACGCAACGTGCGTCCGGCGATTGCAAAGACATTACACGCGTTGCTTTTTGCAACAAACCTCGGCAATTGTGATTTAAGGTATGCAAATATGCATAGTAAAAGGTGTTGAATGGGTGCTAGAAGCTCTGAATGAATTGGGAAGACGGTAAACTTTTTCTAGCTGTGGCGCGCGAGGGCAAGATGCTCACGGCGGCGCGAAAGCTTGGGTTGAACCAAGCAACGCTCAGCCGCCGTTTGTCGGCCTTTGAGGCAGAGTTGCAAGCCACGCTTTTGGTGCGTGGCCCATCCGGTTGCGTGTTGACCGACGATGGCGAGGCGCTTGTGACCAAACTTGAGCGCGCTGAAAGTGCGATGCTTGAGGGGCAGGCGTTGTTTAATTCTACCGATACGCGGCCAAGTGGTGTGGTTCGCATCGGTGCGCCTGACGGGTTTGGGGTGTCCTACCTCACGCCGCGCTTGTCGCCGCTGTTGGATCGCTATCCCGATTTGCGAATCGAGCTTGTCGCTATACCGCGCAGTTTTTCGCTGTCTCAGAGAGAGGCGGATCTGGCCATTATGGTTGGGCGGCCTGAAAAAGGTCGGCTGATCGCGCGCAAGTTGACGTCCTATTCCCTCGGACTTTATGCGTCCAAGCGCTATCTTGAACACCACGGGGTGCCGCCGTCAGAGCCGCCGTTCACGGGGCATCGGGTCATCGGATATGTCGAGGATTTGCTGTTTTCACCTTCATTGGATTACGCGTCCGATTATTTTGGCGGGACGCGTGCACAGCTGGGTATTTCATCCGCGATCGCGCAAATGGAGGCGGTGAAGGCAGGCGCGGGCATTGGTGTTTTGCACGACTATCTTGCGGTGCATGAACCCGAATTGGTCCGGCTTGCATCACCCGTCGAGACGCGCCGCGAATACTGGCTTGCCTATCATGAATCGCAAAAAGAGTTACGCCGTCTCAAGGTCGTGTCGGACTACATCACGGGGCTGGTGACGCGTGACAAGGGATGGATCGTCGATGCGTGAGGGCGTGTTATTGCGGGGCGTTCAGGCGTTCGATGTAGCTGCGCAATTCCTCGGCTTCTTGACGGGCCTCGCGTAGTCCACCCATGGCCGCGTTCAACTCGGCCTCGGTTTGGTTGAGTTGATTGGTCGTTTCAGATTCGCGTTGTTGGAAATAGGCAATGGCCTGATCGCGTTGCTCTTCGGCTTCGTGGACCTGTTGCGCCATCTGGTCCAGATCGCTCATTTCGCCTTGTCCAACGTGGACAAACCGGTGCACGAGCCAATGGGCAAACCACCCTAATAGAAACGCCAAAAACAGGACGATTGCGGTCGCGAAAATCAGTTCGGTTCTATTCATTTGGAGTCTCGTTCTCGTTGTTTTCGGCCGGTGGCGTGTCGGTTGTTTGGTCGGATTGCCCATCTTGGGGCGCATCACCACCAAGGAGTTTGAATTCGATACGGCGGTTGGCCTCACGTCCGTCTTCGGTGTCATTGTCTGCAATTGGCTGTTCTTCGCCGTAGCCTTTGGCGGTGAAATCGACCCCGACGATGCGGCGCGAAATCAGGGCGTTCAACACGGAATTGGCGCGCGCTTGGCTTAAGGACAGGTTCATGTCCTCGCCGCCTTGGCTGTCGCTATGCGCTCCGATTTCCATCTCCATTTTCTCACATTTATCAAGCGCCTTGGCGAGACGGTCAAGTGTATCGGTTGAGGATTCGTCTACCTCTGTCGAGCCCGGTGCAAAAACGATTTTGTTGGCATTAATCACATCATTGGCGCGCGCCACGCATTCGTCAGCCGTTGGTAAATCGAGAATGGGGTCCAGTTGCCGGACATAATCGACATCAATGTCAAAGGTTTGACCACTTCCAAGCTTGTCGGCCAAAAGCTGTGTTATGCTTGCTTTTGCGGTAACATCACCCGTGCGGCCACGGACGCGCACCGAGGTTGGTTGCATTGTGACAGAGCCGTTATCCAATTTGGACAGGGCTTCGATTGCGGCAAGCGCGCGGATGGACCAGCCTTCGGGGAGGCCATCCACTTGGCGCAGTGCGGAATAGATGGTGTTGGACCCGAAGGCGGATTTTGCGTAGGCTTCCGCGGCGATTTGACTGCGTTCGTCCCCAATTCTGCCGCGCAGTTGAACTTGGCCTTCGGGGGAGCGCAGGGCGACAAATTGCACGGCGTCCGTGCTCACGTTGTCCTCGGGTTCTGGCAGTGTGGTGTATAGGGTGAATGCTGCGGGCAACGCCGCCTCCAATTCGCCCGCCACCTTATCGAACAGTGATGCACTTAGGCCGGATGTGCCGACAAGGGACACTTCGCTGTCGGAGAATGTAATGGAGCCTGCGCCGAGGTCTTGGACGGCGCGCATTCCCGCCTCGACGGCGCGGGCCCAATCGGTTGTCGGTGAGCCAAGGCCAATAACGCAGCTGGGATCCTCAATGCCAGACGCACGCGCGGCGGCCAATATGCGCGCCTGACCCTGAACCGTTTCGGCAGAGCAGGCATCGAATTGCGGGCCGGTTTCGTCAATGAGGAACCGTGCGGTAAAGGGCGTGATGATCGGGCGTGGCGCGCTAATGTTGATTGCAACGTCAAGTCTTGACGGTTTTTTGTCATCGAGCGCGCGCTCGAAGCGGCGTTTTTGATCGGCGCTATCGGCAAGACCTGTGACGATGATGCTGTCTGCGGACAGTGAGATTTTTGAGCGAGGCAAAAGCGTGATGGCCTCAAGCCCGAACTCCATCGCGGCGTCCCACATGTCGGGCACGGTGTAGTCCGCGTGTTCGAGCAGGTCGGTGACCGAACCGGTGGAGGCCGCTGATTTTAGATCAGAGACGAACACATCACGCGGCCATGCGGTTGGAACCAGACCGATGAGTGAAATTCCCTCGTCGTTGCGCAAGATTTCGATGGAAAAACGTGGCGCAACAATTTTTGCCTGTGTTTCGATATCCATCACGTTGATGACGCGGGCCGGATCAACGATGTGACCTGCGGCGCGTTGGGCCGCGAGCTGTTTGGTCTCATCTGGCGCGGTGCCCGTTAGCACAACTTGTAGCCCGTCCGCCTCGACATTGACCCATTCGTAGCCTTCGAGTTTTAGCTGTTTGGCCACGGCACTTTCGGACGTTGATTCAATGGCGCGTGAACTTAGGTTCGCACCAAAGAGCGCAATGACCGCAGCAAATAGAAACGCGACGAGTGTGGGAATATAGTTTGATATGCGCATGAAACGGGAAATATCCGAAATTATTCTAAACGTAGGCAAGTCTTTAGGGGGTTCAGTCTCCCCCTGCAATCATACGAAAACCGATGCGGCGAAAAACAGCGCAGCGATAAGCCCAGCGTTGCGATTGCTCCGAAACAGGCGCAAGCAAGTGTCGGGGTCGTTGATGTCCAAACGGGTCATTTGCCAGACCAAATGCCACCCCATGCCCCATGGTGCGCCAATGGCGATGACCGTGGCCAACAAGGATCGGCCAGACAGGGCCTCGATCACTGCGCCTGCCATGAGCAAGACCGTGACGATCAAAAAGCGTTTCAGCCACACGGCGGTATTGTCGCCAAACAGACGCGCGGTCGATTTCACGCCGATAAGTGCATCGTCCTCTTTGTCTTGGTGGGCGTAGATTGTGTCGTAGAACAGGGTCCATGCAATCCCTGACAGGTAGAGAAATACCGGAGCGGAATTGATCTCGCCCGCCACGGCGGCATAGGCCAAAAGGGCACCCCAGTTGAACGCGAGGCCCAAAAAGATTTGCGGCCACCATGTGAACCGTTTGGCAAAGGGGTAGATCGCCACGGGCAATAAGGACGCTATGCCCAATACGATGGCCAGTTTTCCAAAGGTGAGCAGGATGAAAAACGCCAAGAGGCATTGAAGTCCCATCCAGCCCAATGCGCGTTTTACGCTGACTTGGCCCGAGGGAATGGGGCGGCTTTTCGTGCGGGCGACGCTTGCATCAATGTGGCGGTCCGTGATGTCGTTCCATGTGCACCCTGCGCCGCGCATGAGGAACGCGCCGATGGCAGATCCTATGAGAATCCAGACCGTGCGCAGGGTCATTTCCCCCGCAGCGGAGGCCGCCAAAAGGGCACCCCACCATGTGGGGATCAGCAAGAGCCATGTGCCAACGGGGCGGTCCGCGCGGCTCAGGCGCAGGTAGGGGCGCGTCCATGCGGGGGCCAGTGTATCGACCCAATTGCCTTTGACGGCATCAAAAACCTGTCCGTCTGTCTCTGGCGTTGTGCGCTCGTCGGTCATATGTAGGTCTCATGGATAAAGCAAAAATACGCCTCTATGTAGATCAGCCCTTGGCCCAAGGGCAAACCGTTCCTCTCACAAAGGAGCAGTCTCATTACCTTTTCGGGGTGATGCGTCAGGACAATGGGGCCGTTGTGGCCTTGTTTAATGGCGTGGACGGCGAATTTCTGGCCGAGGTCACAAAGGCGAACAAAAAGAACGGCGAAATGGCGTGTCGTGCGAAAACGCGCGATTTGTTGATGCCGCCCGATGTGTGGTTGATGTTTGCGCCGATCAAAAAAGCGCGCACGGATTTCATCGTCGAGAAAGCCGCCGAGATGGGGGCGCGCCGTATTGTGCCTGTGAACACCGAATTTACAAACGCCGAGCGTATCCGTCAGGACCGGTTGCAGGCCCATGCCCTTGAGGCGGCCGAGCAATGTGGCGGCACCTATGTGCCTGAGGTGACGGATTTGCAAAAGCTTGATCGCGTGTTGGCGGATTGGGACGAGACGCGGCACATTATGTTTTGCGACGAGGCCCTTGTGGGCGCGGCGCAGGTGTTGGGTGATGTGGCGGCGGACAAGTGGGCCATTTTGATCGGGCCAGAGGGTGGATTTTCCGAGGCCGAGCGTGCACGCCTTCACGAGTTGCCGTTCGCGCATGCTGTCTCTCTCGGTCCGCGTATTTTGCGTGCGGATACGGCGGCGGTGGCGGCGCTCACGATCTGGCAGCAACATTTGGGGGATTGGTCCTGATGCGTCCTGAAGTCCGTGCGCTGATCTGGCAATGGCGCGAAGTTCTCATCGCCCTTTTGGTTGTCGCGCTTATGGCGTGGTGGGCTGCATCGTCCTTTGGCGTGGTGCGCTGGGTGGCGCTTGTCGTCACTATCGCTGCGCTGTTTCTTGCGTTTGCGGCTGTGCAGCGCGCACGGTTTGGACGCACTGAGGGCGGCATTGGTGCGGTGGAGTTCGACGAGGGCGTGGTGAGCTATTTTACCGCCACAACGGGCGGACAGATCGAGATTGCCGCGATGACCTCCGTGATGTTGTTGCCCGCTGTGCGCGGTCCTGCGCATTGGCAACTTGATGCGCCCGCGCAAGCCCCGCTTTTGATTCCGCTTGATGCCTTTGGAGCCGAAAAACTCTTTGATGTGTTTGTCACTCTTAACGGGATCGAGACGGAAAAGATGTTACGTCAAATCAAATCTGCACCAGACAGCCCTGTGGTGATCTGGCGTAAACGCACAGTCGCCCTGCATTGACTTCCCGCATGCCTTGACCCACTTGTTAGGCAACAACCTCACGTTTCGGAGACCTCCCATATGTCCATTCCTCAATCTGGCGGCGGCCTGATCGAAAGCTATGACGATCTTGTCACCTTCTTTGAACAGGGCTGTAAGCCGAAAGATGCATGGAAGATCGGAACCGAGCACGAGAAGTTCGGGTATTGTAAGGACACGCTCAAACCGTTGCCCTACGATGGGGATCGCTCGATCAAGGCAATCTTGGAATCGCTTCAAGACCGCTTTGGGTGGAACCCTGTTTTTGAGGGCGAATACTTGATCGGCCTTGAGTTGAATGGCGCGAATATCTCGCTTGAGCCAGGTGGTCAGTTGGAACTGTCGGGGGCTCCGCTCGATACCATCCACCAGACCTGTGATGAGGTAAACGAGCACTTGCGGGACGTGCAAAGCGTGTCCGACGAGATTGGCGCGCGCTTTATCGGTCTGGGCATGGCTCCGCATTGGACGCATGACGAGATGCCGTTGATGCCCAAGGGGCGTTACAAACTGATGGACGCTTATATGGATAGCGTTGGCACCACGGGCACACAGATGATGCGGCGCACCTGTACGGTTCAGGTGAACCTCGATTTCGGGTCCGAGTCCGATATGGTGCAAAAATTCCGCGCCGCGCTTGCGTTGCAACCCGTGGCCACGGCGCTGTTCGCCAATTCGCCGTTCAAAGAGGGCAAGCTCAACGGGCATAAATCGTGGCGTTCCTACATCTGGCGTCACCTTGATGCATCGCGCACGGGCATGTTGCCGTTCGTGTTCGAGGACGGCATGGGGTTTGAACGTTACGCCGAATACGCGCTCGATGTGCCGATGTATTTTGTCTACCGCGATGGCAAGTATATCAACGCATTGGGCCAGTCGTTCCGCGATTTTCTCAAGGGTCAGTTGCCTGCTTTGCCTGGTGAGAAGCCAACTCTAAGCGATTGGGCCGATCATCTCACGACGATTTTCCCCGAGGCGCGGATCAAGCAGTACATGGAAATGCGCGGGGCCGATGGTGGTCCGTGGCGGCGTTTGTGTGCGTTGCCTGCGTTCTGGGTTGGTATGATGTATGACCAAAACGCGCTCGATGCGGCGAGTGATCTGTTCAAGGATTGGACGCCCCAGTTGCGCGAAGAGTTGCGTGTTGCGGCTTCTCTCGACGGGCTTCAGGCCGAAGTCGGCGGCGTGAAGATGCTTGATCTGGCACGCGAATGCGTGACGATTTCCGAGGCGGGTCTGGTGGCGCGTGGCCGCGAGGGCGCGGGCGGTTTGGTGCCTGACGAGACCCATTTTCTCAATGCGCTCAAAGACAGCCTTGAAACAGGAAAAGCGCCAGCCGACGAGTTGATCGAGCGGTTTGAAGATGACTGGAACGGAGATGTCACCAAAGTGTTTGGTGAGTTCAGCTACTAACGTCCAAAGGACATTTTGACAAAGAGAGGCTTGGTCGTGTGATCAAGCCTCTTTCTTTTTGTCTTTCTGGCCGATTTTCGTCTCTGTGCCGTCGCGCAACCGAGCGATGTTTTCGCGGTGTTTGACAAAGATCAGGCCAGTGAGGGCCAGCACAATAATTGCGCCGTGCAGGTGGTAGATCCACGCGGTGTAGATCGGTGCCATGAGGGCCGCGACCAGTGCCGAGAGGCTTGAATACCGTGTTAGGACCGCCACGGCGAGCCATGTCGCACAGGCCAAAAGGCCCACAGGGAACGACAACGCCAAGAGCGTGCCAAGGAACGTTGCAACGCCTTTGCCGCCTTTGAAGCGCAAAAATACCGGATAGAGGTGGCCGAGCATAGCGCACAGCGCGGCGATGCCTGCGCCCTCTTCGCCGATGATAGCGCGGGCGAGCAATACCGCAGCCGCGCCTTTGCCGCTATCGCCCAGTAGGGTCAGGAATGCGGCGAGTTTGTTCCCGGTGCGCAAAACGTTGGTGGCCCCGATGTTGCCCGATCCGATGGCGCGTAGATCGCCAAGGCCGAACAGGCGCGCCATGACGATGCCAAACGGGATGGAGCCAAGCAGGTAGGCGGCAAGTGCGGTCAGTAGCATTGTCATTGATCAGCCCTCGTAAACGCGGAAACCCGCGACCCATGTGCCGCGCACTTTGCCCTGTAGGCGTGCGCCGTCAAAAGGTGTGTTTTTGGATTTGGATTTGAGTTTGAAGCGGTCCAGAACAAAGGGTGCATCGGGATCGAACAGGATCAGGTCGGCGGGCGCGTCATCGGCCAAACGGCCAGAGGCGAGGCCGAGGCGTTTGGCGGGATTGAGTGACATCGCCCGCATGAGTTGCGGCAGGGTGATTTGACCCGCATGGACAAGGCGTAGGGCGGCGGGCAGCAGCGTTTCCATCGCCACGGCCCCTGATGCGGCTTCTTCAAACGGCAGGCGCTTGCTCTCTTCGTCTTGTGGGGTGTGCATGGAGCAAATCACATCGATCAACCCGCTTTCAACTGCGTCGATCATCGCGAGACGATCCTCCTCGGAGCGCAGCGGCGGTTTGACTTTGAAGAAGGTACGATAATCGCCCACGTCCAACTCATTGAGCGTTAGGTGGTGGATCGATACGCCCGCTGTGACGTCAAGCCCGTTAGCCTTTGCGCGATCAAGCGCAGGGAGAGCGCGAGCGGTGGTGATCTGGTCGAAATGGTAGGAGGCACCGGTCATTTCGATCAGGGCGATGTCGCGGTCCAACCCCATGCGCTCGGCCATGGGGGACACGGAGGGCAATCCGCGCAGGGCGGCGAATTTGCCGGATGTGGCGGCGGCCCCGTTGGACAGGCACGGATCTTGGGGGTGGCCGATTACCAAAGCGCCGCAAGATTTCGCGTAGGTCAGTGCGCGTTGTAACACTTTGGCGTTTTCCACCACGTGATCGCAGTCGGTAAAGGCCACCGCTCCCGCGTCTTTCATAAATCCGATTTCAACCATCTCGCGGCCTGCGCGCTCTTTGGTCAGGGCGGACATGTGTTTGACGTTGACGATGGCGTCGGTCGCGGCGCGGCGTTGGACGAATTCCAACACTTCGGGGGTGTCGATGGCATTGATTGTGTCGGGGCGTGTGATCATGGTGGTGACGCCCCCCGCCGCGGCCGCACGCCCTGCGGAGGCAAAGCTTTCCTTGTGGCGCTCCCCCGGTTCGGAGACTTTGACGCCCAGATCGACGATGCCAGGGGCGAGGCATTTGCCGCCGCAATCGATGCTCTCGCCGCGCGGCGGCGTGCCTGTGCCGCGCTCGGCGATGCGGTTGCCCTCGACGCGCAACCACCCAAGTTGGTCGGTGAGGGCTTCGGGGTCGATCAGTCGGGCATTGGTGAAAATGGTCATGCGATGCCTCTTTGGATGTCGCGGATAAGCGAGAAAACCGCGCGTGCGTCAGGAATGGTGTCGAATTGCGGCGTGGTGAGCGTCTGATTACCTGTCAGGCTCACGGTCTTTGCGCGAAAGCGGATCGTGCCGGGATCGTCGCCGTCAAAATCGATGCCCGTGTGCGGTGTAAGGTCGATGGCGTTGAGCGATGGACCGGCCAAGGGAATGCGCATGGCAAAGAACGCGCGTGAGGTGGACAGCGAAAACCACGTGTTGCGCCGTGCATACATGCCGAGCCATTTGGGGCCAAAGCCAACGATGAGGCCGACCGCCATATGGATCAGGCCAAAGGGCCAGAAGCCGCCGGTTTTATAGGCCGAAATCATCCACAGCACGGCCGACAGGGCGAACCCGAGGCCCGCGATCATCGTGATGATTTCGTGTTTGGACATGGATTGAGACGGCACGGGTTGCCCTTGCCACACAATACGCTCGCCAGAGCGCAAGATATCATCCCATCCGTTCGTCATCCCGAAATCCAGACAAATAGGGCGACAAATATGGCTAGAAAAACCAGAACCAATGTCGCGACCATACCGCCGATCCGCGCATCTGATTTTGGGGGCATCCCTTGGGGAAGCATGCCCTCGGCACCCTTTGAGGTGAGTGCGTCATGGACGGGCATTTCAACGGGGCGGGCGTAGCGGCCGATAAACGTCAGTGGGTCTTTGGGCGCAAACTGGGTTTGCCCGTTGTCCAGAGCCTGAGAAAAGACCAAGGCAATACCGCCTGACAGCGCGTCAAGTTTGCTGGCATCGGCGCCTATATCCATTCCGTTGGCCTCGGACAGGTAGCGCGAAAAGCCGTAATCGCGCACTGTTTCAAGGTCGAAAAGTTCGACGAACTCCTGATTAGGGTGGGGCGATAGTCCGAGTGCGTCCCCAAGCGGCCACTGTACCGTGTCTTTGCCTGTGTGGTCCTCATGCCCGAACGCGCGCAATGCGTCGGCGGGCAAATCAACGGCAAACACCCAGACATACCGATGATAGCCGTCAGGGATGGTGAGTGAATCGGTCATACCATCACTCCTGTGTTCGCCGCCTCGCGGTCAGCTTTGAGGTTGCGCGCCAGCAGGTCCATGGCGGCCATGCGCACGGCCACGCCCATTTCGACCTGTTCTTGGATCACAGAGCGGTTGATGTCGTCGGCAATTGTGCCGTCGATTTCGACGCCGCGATTCATCGGGCCGGGGTGCATGACAATGGCGTCGGGTTTGGCGTGGGCCAGTTTGGCGGCATCCAACCCGTAGCGGTGAAAATACTCGCGCTCGGAGGGGATAAATCCGCCGTCCATGCGTTCCTTTTGCAGGCGGAGCATCATCACGACATCGACGTCTTTAAGACCCTCTTCCATATTGTCGTAAATCTCGCATCCGAACTCTTTGAACTGGCTTGGCACCAATGTTGGTGGCCCGACGAGGCGCACGCGGTTTTCCATCTTGCCCAACAGGATCAGGTTGGAGCGGGCCACGCGCGAATGGGTGACATCACCGCAAATCGCGATGTTCAGGCGGTGCAAGCGGCCTTTGGCGCGGCGAATGGTTAATGCGTCCAGTAACGCTTGGGTCGGGTGTTCGTGTTTGCCATCGCCCGCGTTGAGCACGGCGCAGTTCACCTTTTGCGCCAGCAGATCCACAGCGCCCGAATGCGGGTGACGCACCACCAAGAGGTCGGGGTGCATGGCGTTGAGCGTCAGCGCGGTGTCGATCAGGGTTTCGCCCTTTTTGATCGAGGAGGCTTGCATCGCCATGTTCATCACATCCGCACCAAGGCGTTTGCCCGCAAGTTCGAATGAGGCTTGCGTGCGCGTCGAGTTCTCAAAGAACATGTTGATCTGGGTCAGACCTTTGAGCGCATCTGAATGTTTGTGCGCTTGGCGGTTGAGATCGACATAGGTCTCGGCCACATCGAGGATAGTTTTAATCTCTTCGGGGTGGAGCGGTTCAATCCCCAGAAGGTGTTTCTGTCGGAATGCCATGTGTGCCTCCCTAAAGCGCGATGGTTCAGGTTTGCCACGTTTATCGACTGCGCGGCGGTGCGAGTTTCTCATGCTTATAGAAACTGCGAGGCGGGGCGGCAATGGCGCGCACTATCGAATGCGTAGATTTACCTTGGCTGCGTGGCGATGTAGCGTGACGCAATGGAGACTCATCTGGATCACATCGATTTTTGGGACGCGCACGCGTTGTTGGACTGGCAAGTCGAGCTTGGCGTGTCCGAGCCGATTGGCGAGCATCCGGTGAATCGCTACGACATGCCCGCAGCCGCACCCAAACCTGCGCCGCCAGCGTCAGTTGCGACAAAGGGCAAAGCGCCCCCCCCCGTACGTCCGCAAGTCGAGACTGAGGTTGACGGTGTGGGAGAGGCCGTGGTGGCGGCGAAATCAGCCGGATCACTGGATGCCTTGCGTGAGGCGTTGGCGACATTTGAACATTGTGCCCTGAAACGCGGCGCGCATAATTTGGTGTTTGGGGATGGCAATCCTCAGGCACGGGTGATGGTCATTGGCGAGGCACCTACCCGCGATGAGGATCGCGAGGGCACGCCGTTTGTTGGCCGCTCAGGGGCGCTTTTGGACAAGATGTTCGGGGCAATCGGTTTGGATCGCGCATCGCCCGATACGCAAAACGGGTTGTACCTTGTCACGGCCTTGCCGTGGCGTCCGCCCGAAAACCGCGATGCGACACCTGACGAGATTGCGATGCTAACGCCGTTTTTGATCAAGCATATCGAATTGGCCGATCCGGATATCATCGTCATTATGGGCAATCTGGCGTGTCAGGCGCTCACGGGCCGCGCGGGGATCACGCGGTTGCGCGGGACGTGGGAAGAGGTGCTGGGTAAACCCGCGATGCCGATGACGCATCCCGCCTATTTGTTGCGCACCCCCGCGGCCAAGCGCGAGGCGTGGGCCGATCTTTTGGAAATTCAGGCGCGGTTGCGCACTATCAGCTAAAGGAGCCTCGACGTGGCCGATATTGACGAGAGCCTAGAATTCATCCCGCTGCGGATTGCCGTTTTGGCCGTGTCTGATTCGCGTTCAATGGCTCAAGATACCTCGGGAGACACGTTGGTGTCGCTGATCGAGGCGGCGGGGCATGTGGTTGGCGCGCGTAAAATTGTCACCGATGATCGCCCGCTTATTCGCGACACATTGCAAGCGTGGGTTGACGACGAGGCGGTTGATGTTGTGATTTCAACGGGGGGCACGGGCCTGACGGGGCGTGACGTGACGGTTGAGGCGCACCGCGATGTCTATGAGAAAGAGATCGAAGCCTTTGCGACGATGTTCACGATTGTCTCTATGAAAAGCGTTGGCACCTCGGCGGTGCAGTCACGCGCAACGGGTGGAATTGCCAAAAGCACCTATTTGTTTGCTCTGCCCGGATCGAATGGCGCGTGTAAAGATGCGTGGAACGAGATCCTCGTTTGGCAACTCGATCACCGTCATAAGCCGTGTAATTTCGTGCAAATGATCCCGCGCCTCGAAGAGCACAAACGCCTCGCATAGCCCGCAGATCTGTTGCGCACGAAACAGTGATAAAAAAATGCGACGGAATTGCGTGAGCAGATCGTAGAATGATGGAGATGGACGACTTGGGCGGATGTGCTAGGTCTGTCTTACTTGTTCAACTTATATCCGGGGACACGCAATGCGTTTTCTGCGCCGCTCTCTTGTAGGCCTCTTTCTTATGTCACTGACCACAGCGCTCTTAATCGCTGGTGGGTATAGATTTTATTCTGCGTTCCAAGAGCGGCAGGCACGCGAAGGCACCTCTGCGCCTGCGCGCGAGCGGCAATTTGCGGTGAATGTCGTGACTGTCACGCCATCGCGCCTTGTCCCCGTGTTGTCGACCTACGGTGAGGTTGAAGCAAGCCGCACGTTGGAGTTGCGTATGCCCGCCGGTGGACGCGTTATCGAACTTTCGGAGCGGTTCGAGGAGGGCGGTGCGGTCAAGGCGGGGGACGTGTTGATGCGCGTTGATCCCGCTGACGCGGCCGCCGCACTGCGCGTGGCGCAAGCGGACGTGCAAGAGGCCAAGGCCGAACTGAGCGAGGCCGAGCGCGCGCTGCTCATTTCCGTAGATGATCTGGCGGCGGCGCGTGCACAGACTGATTTGCGCACAGCCGCGTTAGAGCGGCAAGAGAACTTACAAACCCGTGGTGTCGGCTCTGCCAGTGCGGTTGAAACGGCGGCCCTGTCGGAGGCGTCTGCGCGCCAAGCCGTCTTGTCCAAACGTCAATCTCTTGCCAATGCAGAGGCCCGTGTGGACCAAGCAAAGACAGGGGTTCTTCGGGCTCAAATCGCCCTTGAAGAGGCCGAGCGGTCATTGGGCGACACGACCCTTGTTGCGGAGTTCGATGGTGTGTTGACGGGTGTTGTCGGGGCGCTGGGGGCGATTGTGAATGCAAACGAACAGGTTGGATCGTTGATTGCGCCCGATGCGCTTCAGGTCGCTTTTCGGATTTCGACACAGCAATATTCCCGTCTCGTAGGAGATCAGCGTGCCCTACCGCGGTTGCCTGTGACGGTATCTTTGGATGTTGCGGGTGTGGATTTAACGGCCACGGGCGAAGTCACCCGTGAAAGTGCGGCTGTTGGCGATGGTCAAACGGGGCGATTGCTCTTTGCGCGTCTCGATGTCTCGGCGGGGCTGCGTCCGGGTGATTTCGTAAATGTCCGTATTGATGAACCCGAACTGACAAATGTGGCGCGTATTCCATCAAGTGCCGTTGATGCCTCACAGACCGTTTTGGCTATCACAGATGAGAGCCGCCTCGAAGTGCGCGATGCACCGGTGTTAAGACGCCAAGGCGATGACGTGATAGTCGATGCGACCGCGATTGCGGGACGTCAGATTGTAGCGGAGCGCAGCCCGCTTTTAGGGGCGGGTATCCGCGTGCGCGTAAACGGTGCCGAGCCGGACACAAATGCGCAAAGCGCAGCTGATGCGAACAGTGACATGGTTGCTCTGAGCGACGACCAGCGCGCGAAACTCATCGCCTTTGTCGATGGGAATACACGTATGCCCGAAGAGGCGCGCGCGCGGATCAAAGAACAGCTTGCCGCCGATGAGGTGCCCGCCGAATTGATCACGCGCCTAGAAAGCCGGATGGGGAGTTAAAGATGGCCGCACTGCGCATGTCTAAGGCGAGCGGTGTGCTCTCCTATTTCACCCGCCACCGCACGGCGGCCAACTTGCTTTTGGTTCTGCTGATAGCGGCGGGGCTGTTTTCTCTGCCGCGTATGCGGGCGCAATTTTTCCCCGATGTCGTTGTCGATACCGTGCGCGTCTCAGTGGCATGGGAGGGGGCGGGTGCGGAGGATGTTGACCGCGCTGTGGTTCAGATTTTGGAACCGACGTTACTCGCCGTTGAGGGGGTGATGGAAAGTGCGTCTACCTCGTCCGAGGGTCGGGCATCCATCAGTTTGGATTTTGAGCCGAATTGGGACATGCAGCGCGCCGCCGATGATGTGAAGGCGGCGATTGATGGCGTCTCCAATCTACCTGAGGGCGCAGAGGATGCCACCGTGCGCTGGGGCGGGTGGACTGATTCCGTGACGGATGTGATCATTACCGGCCCTGTCGGCCTCGATCAACTCGCGCGGTTTTCGGACGAGTTGGTGATACGTCTGTTTGCCGAGGGTGTGACGCGGACGAGCATTTCAGGGGTCGCAGCCCCCGAGACAATTATCGAAGTCGAGACGATCAATCTGATCAAATATGATGTCACCATGAGCGATATCGCAGCGGCGATTTCGGCCGAGGTAGACACCAGTCCTGCGGGGAGTGTTGGCGGCGGCACATCGCGTGTGCGCACCGGTGTTGAGAAACGGACGGCCTCACAAATATCCGATATTGTGCTGCGCTCGAATGACGATGGTTCAAAGCTAACGATTGGCGATGTGGCGGATATCCGCGTCGAAGGGATCGACCGTGATGAGGCCTTTTTCGTCAACGGCAATGGTGCGGTGAGCGTCAAAGTCGTCCGCTCTGATCAGGGCGATGCGATTGAGCTACAAGGGATCGTTGAGGACGTCACGGCACAGATGCAATTGACCCTGCCCGATGGTGTGACACTTGATCTGTTTCGCACCCGCGCCGAGGCCATCAAGGCGCGTTTGGACATCTTGGTCACAAACGGTGCGATGGGGTTGGCGCTGGTTGCGGCACTTTTGTTTTTGTTTCTGAACGCGCGCACCGCGCTTTGGGTTGCGGCGGGCATTCCTGTGTCGATGTTGTCGGCTATTGCGCTCATGTACGCGGCGGGTTTGACGTTGAATATGATTTCGCTGTTTGCCCTTATCATCACGTTGGGCATCGTCGTCGATGATGCCATTGTGGTGGGTGAACACGCCGATTTTCGCGCACGCCGTTTGGGCGAAGGGCCGGTAGAGGCCGCCGAGAATGCCGCGCGGCGTATGTTTGCGCCAGTGTTCTCCTCGACCATGACAACGATCATCGCGTTCTTTGGTTTGACCGCCATTTCGGGTCGTTTTGGCGACATGCTTTCCGACATCCCGTTTACGGTCATTGTGGTGCTGTTGGCCTCCTTGGTCGAGTGTTTCATCATATTGCCGAACCACCTGAGCCATACGGTTGCGAGCCATCAAAAATTGCATTGGTATGATTGGCCCTCGCGGCAGGTCGACAAAGGGTTTCGGGTTGTGCGCGAGCGTGCATTTCGCCCGTTCGTGACGTGGGTTGTGCGTCTTCGCTATCCGGTTGTTGCCGCCGTTTTTGTCCTTTTGGCGATGCAGATTTCGCAGCTGATCACAGGTGCGGTGCAATGGCGTTTCTTCAACTCGCCCGAGCAGCCCGTGATTTCGGGGAATTTTGCCATGGCACCCGGTGCGACGCGCGACGACTCCCATGCGATGATGATGGAGTTACAGCGCGCAGTCGAAGTGACCGGACTAAAGTTCGAAGAGGAACACGGGGTTAACCCCGTCGCGTATGCGTTGGCCCAAGTGGGCGGAAATGCGGGGCGTGGTTTGTCGGGGTCGGACACGAAAGACAGCGATCAATTGGGTGGGATTTCCGTCGAGCTCATCGACGCGGATCTACGTCCCTATTCATCCTTCGCTTTCGTCGGAGCGCTCCAAGAGGAAGTTGTAAATCACCCGCTTGCCGAAACAGTGTCGTTTCGGCGCGGCAACTTTGGCCCCGGTGGTGATGCGATTGACATTGAGTTGGTCGGGGCGGATTCCGAGACGCTAAAGGCCGCCGCAGAAGGATTGAAAGCCAAGCTTGCCTTGTTCGCTGAGGTGTCAGCTCTTGAGGACAGTTTGTCCTATGACAAAGAAGAGTTGATTTTGGAGCTGACGCCGCAAGGCGAGGCGCTTGGCTTTACCATCGATGCTTTGGGGCGCACATTGTCCAATCGTTTGGGCGGGATCGAGGCGGCGAGTTATCCTGATGGAACACGCACCGCGACCGTGCGTGTGGAGTTGCCCGAAGGCGAATTGACGGCTGATTTTCTTGATCGCACACAGATGCGTGCAACCTCAGGGCAATATGTGCCGCTTGCCGATATTGTATCGGTGACTCGCCAGACGGGCTTTTCAACGGTGCGGCGCGAAAACGGTCTACGGGTCGTGACCGTGTCGGGTGATCTAAGCGAAGACAACGCCGAGCGCGCAAGCGAGATACAGCTGGCGATTGCCGACACGATAATGCCGCAGATCGAAGAGGACTATGGCGTCACCTACAAGGTGGCGGGTCTTGCCGAGCAAGAGAACCGATTTTTGTCCGATGCCCTGTTGGGTATGATGGCGGCGCTCCTTGGGATTTATCTGACATTGTCGTGGATTTTTTCGAGTTGGACGCGTCCGTTGGTGGTCATGTCGATCATACCATTCGGGTTGATCGGTGCGATTTATGGCCATGCCTCATGGGGTATTCCGCTGTCGATGTTCTCGGTTGTGGGGCTGATCGGGATGACGGGGATTATCATCAACGATTCGATTGTGTTGGTGACGACGATTGATGAATACGCCGAAGATCGGGGGCTCATGCCCGCGATTGTGGACGCCACGGTTGACCGCTTGCGGCCTGTATTTTTGACCACAATGACCACGGTTTTGGGCCTTGCGCCGTTGCTCTATGAGAGATCCGCCGATGCGCAATTTCTCAAGCCAACCGTTGTGACGCTTGCTTATGGGTTGGGGTTCGGAATGGTGATCGTGTTGATGATGGTGCCGGCGATTGTGGCGATGCAATTGGACGTTGGTCGCGCGATGGCGTCGACGCGCCGCACATTGTCCCACCCGCGCCGTGTCGGTGCGGCGGGCGTGGCCACGGTCGCGGCGGGCGTTGCGACCGTCACGTGGCTGATGGCAACTGTTGGAGCGGTGGTGGTATCGGGATCAATGCCAGAGGTGTTGGGTGGCGGGACAATGGCGCGCGCGGTTGGCGTGTTTTCTGTCGGGATCATGGTCGCCTATGCGGCGATTTACGCGGTGTTTGCGGGTGTCATGTCGCGCCGCCGCGCGGGGTAAATGACCTACCGACCGGTGCAGCCGCGCGCCTCATAAGTCGTGCCATTACCGATCACGGTGATCGTGAGATCGGACCTGTTGATCATAAAGGGTTTGGCGTGTGGCGGAACCAGCTCGCTGACGGCGGTTAGGGTCGATGTATCCTTGCGCGTGGTCATGGCCTCGGACACCCAAATGGCGGCGTCAGGGTGTTCAATGACGGCGATTTCGCGCGCGCCAAGTGAGGGGACGCCAAGCGTCACAGTGACTTTCAATCCGTCTTCGATGGGGGCCGCATCACATTTTGCATCGGTAATTCGTGTCGGTGCGTCGTTGAGTGATGCTGTGATTGCGGGGTAATCGCTTTGGGGTGCTGTGCCGTCAAGATCAAGGCGCAGTTGCGCAGTCATCGGAATGCAAATGTCATCGCACACCCCAAATTCGATGACGCCCTCAAGGTGAATTGCGCCGCTTGCCGTGGGTCGGATTTCAAGGGGCAAAACCACCTCGCCCTCGTATCCAACGTAGCGCATATCATTTTGCGCGTAGACGTTTGGGGTTGGCCAATGCACATGTACGCCCGAGACGTTTTTCGAGGCGCTCCAGTCAAATCGGGGTGGAATACCCGCATCTCCGGGGGCGCGCCAATAGGTGTGCCAGCCGTCCGCCAGTGAAATCCGCAAGGCGGCCATATGATGACCATTGTCCATACGCCACCCGTTCAGCACAGATACCTGTGCCTCATCAGCCGCGGTTACGGGGGCGGCGGTCGCGGTGAAACACGCGATCGTCGTGACGGCAAGCGCGTGGCGCAAAAAGATGGGCATGTGTGTCATGTGTGAACATATAGGGGGGTGTTCGCACATACAAAACTCACAAATAGGAGACGAGGTGTTTCACACGGTGCTGTGTTGCCGCGCGGTTGCGGTTCCGCTTGCACCTCGCGGCGACATGAGGTGAGGTAGGGCATGTCTGAAACAACGTTTAACAACCTGACGGGAAAGTTGCTTGTTGCCATGCCGGGGATCGGTGATCCACGGTTTGAAAACAGCGTGATTTTCATGTGTGCGCACTCGGATGACGGGTCTATGGGGCTAATTATCAATCAGGTGTCGCAAGACATTCGGGTCAATGATGTGTTCGAGCAACTCGACATAAACGTCACCGATATGATGGCGCCTTTGCCCGTCCATTTTGGCGGGCCTGTGGAGTTGGGGCGCGGGTTTGTGTTGCATAGCGTTGATTATCAAGCCGATAGCGCCTCTTTGGCGGTGGATGCGACGTATTCCATGACCGCATCGCGCGAGATATTGTCGGACATCGCGCGCGGCGGTGGGCCACGCGAACGATTGCTGTGTTTGGGGTATGCAGGGTGGGGGCCGGGCCAACTGGAGGCGGAATTGGCGCAGAACGGTTGGCTGACGGTCGATCCTACGCCGAAAATCGTATTTGAGGTGCCCAATGACCAAAAGTGGGAGGCCTCTGTGCGTTCGATCGGGATCAGCCCTGCGTTGCTATCGGGCGAGGTAGGCCACGCCTAAACGCGCAATGCCGGACGCGTGACGCCACGTTTGGGTTGGCGGTCGGTGACCATCCATTACAGTTCTTTGGATAGTTAAGAGGGTGAGCCTGTCGCAAACCCAATCTGAGGAGCCTGTACCATGGCCTACCGTGCGCCTGTTTCGGATTACGCATTTATTCTTGATCATGTGGTGGATTACGCCCGCGTTGCATCAACGGCACGTTTTTCTGAAGCAGACCGCGATGTCGTGGCGGCCATCATCGACGAGGCGGCCAAGCTTTCAAATGATGTGATGGCCCCTCTTGATCGTGGTGGGGATTTGACCCCTGCGCGGCTTGAAAACGGTGGTGTGATTTCGTCGCCTGGCTTTGCGGATGCGTTCGCGCAAATCGCTGAGGGTGGATGGATCGGCATGTTGGCCGAACCGGATAATGGTGGCATGGGGTTGCCACTCACATTGGCTTCTGTGGTCAACGAGATGATGTCGGGCGCGTGCTTGTCTTTGGCGCTTGAGCCGCTGATGTGTCAGGGTCAGATCGAGGCGTTGGAGCATCATGCCTGCGACGAGATCAAAGCGCTGTACCTGCCTAAACTGGTGTCGGGCGACTGGTGCGGCACGATGAACCTGACGGAATCGGGCGCAGGCTCTGACGTTGGCGCACTGCGCACCAAAGCCACGCGCAATGACGATGGCAGCTACGATATCACGGGCCAAAAGATCTATATCACATGGGGCGACAACGATTTTTCCGGTAATATTTGCCATCTTGTTTTGGCGCGATTGCCCGATGGCGGCGAGGGGACCAAAGGCATTTCGCTTTTCCTTGTTCCTAAGTTCCTTCCTGACGCGGATGGCGAGGCCGGTGATGCCAATAGCCTCAGCGTTGTGAGCCTCGAGCATAAGCTCGGCATTCACGGTTCGCCCACCTGCGTTATGGACTACAACGGGGCCAAAGGGTGGCTTGTCGGTAACGAGCACGAAGGCATGAAATGCATGTTCACGATGATGAACAATGCGCGTCTTGGTGTGGGGATGCAGGGCGTGGGTGTGGCCGAGGCCGCTACGCAAAAGGCACACGCCTATGCGGCGGACCGCGTTCAGGGCCGCACGCCGCTTGGTGCGGATGGCACGGGTGCGATTATCGACCATGCCGATGTGCGCCGGATGCTCGCGGTGATGCGGGCGGACACCTATGTGGCGCGGTGTATTTCGCTGGCCTGCGGTGTGGCGCTTGATCTAGGGCGCGACGATCCCGAATGGCAGGCGCGCGGTGCGTTCCTCATTCCGATTGCCAAGGCGTTTGGGACCGACATTGGTCATGATGTTGCGCAGCTTGGCGTACAGGTCCACGGCGGCATGGGGTTCATCGAGGAAACGGGGGCGGCGCAATACGCCCGCGATGCCCGCATTACCTCGATCTACGAGGGCACCAACGGCATTCAGGCGATGGACCTTGTGGCCCGCAAGTTGATGGATGGTGGCGAGGCCGCAAATGCATTGCTCGACGAAATCGAAGCCTTTGCCGAAGCGGCGCGGGTGTCGTTGCCCGAACTGGCCGGACCTGTTTGGAGCGCGGCGGAAACGCTACGCGAGGGACTTGAGGCGGTACTGGCGCTTGATCTCAATGACCGCTTTGCGGGGGCGACCGCGTTTTTGCGCGCATTTGCACGGGTTTTAGGTGGGTACTACCATTTGAAATCGGCACTGGCCGAGGGTGAGGCGGGGACGCGCACGCGTCTTGCGCGGTTCTATATTCTGCGTATGTTGCCCGAGTATACGTCCCTCTTGGTGCAAGCGCGCCTTGGGGCCAGCGATCTTTATGCCCTCACACCAGAAGACCTTTTAGCCTGATGAAAACACCGATCCGAACCCCCGTTGAGCCACCAGTTACGGGGGAGGCGGTCGAGGTGTCCACCGGTCTTTTGTGGGCGCGTATCCCCATGCCCGGACCGCTCGAGCATGTGAATGTCTATATGTTTTATGAGGGCGACAGTTGGACCGTGGTCGACACGGGCATCGACACCTCGCGCACCCGTGCGGTGTGGGGCGACTTGATGGCGGGTCCGATGGGCGGCAAACCCGTGTCGCGCGTCATTGCCACCCATCACCACCTCGATCATATCGGATTGGCGGGGTGGTTCATGGCGCAGCACGGCGCGACATTGGTCACAACACGTACCGCGTATCTCATGGCGCGGATGCTCAAACTGGATGTTCAGGACGCACCAACGCCCCAGATGCTGCGCTTTTGGCGCTCAAGCGGGATGGATGCGGCGATTTACGCCGAGCGCGAAACGAGCCGTCCGTTCAATACCGCTGATGCGGTGGCTGATATTCCGCTTGGCTTTACCCGCATACGCGAGGGCGACGAGATCGAGATTGGCGGGCGGTTATGGGATGTGCGGTGCGGCAACGGGCATGCGCCCGAACATGCGACCTTTTGGAGCCGTGATGGCGAGATGGTTATTGGCGGTGATCAGCTATTGGCGTCGATTTCTCCGAATATCGGTGTGCATACGACCGAACCGGATGCCGATCCGTTGGGGGAGTGGTTGGAAAGCTGTGAGCGGTTCAAACCCTTTGCGACCGACGATCAGTTGATTTTGACGGGGCACAAACGCATTTTTACGGGGCTGCCGACACGGTTGCGCCAGTTGACGGACAATCATCATGCTGCGCTCACGCGACTGCTGGGATTTCTGGAACAGCCGCGCACCGCGTGTGACTGTTTTTCTGTACTGTTCAAACGCGAGATTAAGAGCGGCGAATACGGGCTCGCGATGGTCGAGGCGATGGCGCATTGCAATCACTTATTTGCGCAGGGGCTTGTCTCGCGCACGATGAGAGGGGATGGTGCGTATATCTGGCAAAAGCGGGAGATGGCATGAGCGATTACGATCAAATCCAAACAACGGCAGAAGCGCACGAAGCGGCGGCCTTGCAATACGGGCGCGCGGTTCATGCCAACCCAAATGCACCACGCACGGCCGAACAGCTGCCGCTCCCAGATGCCTTGTCGCGCAAGCCGCTTGATCAAAAGAGTCCGGCGGAATGGGCCTATGAACGCCTCATTCTTTACATCAATAACTTTGAACAGCAGCTCGACAACGAGCACGAGATTGCGATGGGATTTGCCGGATCGGAATCCGGAGTGCTGCGGATTGAAGGGATCGGATATTTTGACCCTGATATCGTGACCTTTTACGGAACCGATGGGACCGGTGCCAAAACGCAACTTGTTCAACACGTCACCCAGCTCAATGTCATGCTGCGCGCCTTGCCAAAACACGAGCCGGAGGCCGCTCCGGCACGGATCGGGTTTCGTTTGGCCGCTGATTTAGAGAATTCAGACGCAGATGAGAGCAAAAAGGCGTGAATCCAACGGTGACAGCGGGCGCTGAATCGTCTAATTCACTCTGAGAAAAGGCGCATATGACGCCACAAGATAAAAGGAAAAGGCACAATGGCTGACCACAAGCACGGCGAAATGGATATTTCGACTCAAGAAAAAGCATTCGCAGGGTTCATTAAATGGTCCACGTATGTTGCAATCGCATCCATCGCAGTTCTGGTTTTTCTGGCTGTTTTTAACGGCTAATTCGTTGGTTCGCCAAATAGGTTGAGGATCACTTTTATGACGCTATCGCGGCTCTTGGTGGTTTTTGCCTTATTGGCTCTTAGCGCGTGTGGTGCGGCAGAGCCGCGTTGGGCTGGCGAAGCCGAAGTGACCCGTGCGCGCTATGTGAGCGACGGATCGGCGTCTTTGACGTTGTTTACCGTGATCGGTAAGCGCAGCGGCGCAGGCGCGCACTCCGGCCTTTTGGTCAATGCGCCGTCACAGCGCGCGATTTTTGATCCCGCGGGAACGTTCAAGCACCCGCATTTGCCAGAGCGCAATGATGTCGTCTACGGCATGAGCGACGCGGCTGTTGCATTCTACATCGACTATCATGCGCGCGAGACGTTTGACGTGATCGAGCAAACCATTTTTGTGTCGCCACAGGTGGCCGAATTTGCGTTGGCGCGCATTCAAAGTTACGGCGCGGTGCCAAAGGCACAATGCGCGCGCAGTATTTCAAGCATCTTGGCCAGTCTCCCGGGATTTGAAGATGTGAAAAGTACGATGTTCCCAAAGAAACTGACCGCGTATTTCGCTTCGCGTGGGGCGGTGGAGCAAATGCACCGCGACGACTCGCCTGATGACAACACGGGTCTCATTCAGGCCCCTGATTTGCGTTTGCGCGGCGATTTGATCGCGACCTTAACCCAGTAGCGCACCAATTCCGAAGAACAGTCCGAACCCTGTGGCAATCGCCCATAGGACATTGCGGGTCGTGAGGCCCACGACGAGCGTTGCAAGGGCTGCGCCAATACGCAACGCATCGCCGCTATGGGCCCCAGATCCAAGCAACATTGGGGCCACAACAGCCGGTAGGACTGCCACAGGGGTGTAGCGCAACATCCGCAATAGCCATTCGGGCAAGGGGCGGTCGCCGATCAATCCCATGAAGGACAGGCGGATCAGATAGGTGCAGATACCGAGTACGACAATGATGATCCAGACCTGAGAAGTCGCGGGTTCCATTAGCTGCGTGCCTTTCGCTTTTCTACCCATAACTCGACCTGCGCGCCCACAAACAGCGCGATCAGAGCCGCGACCAGTAAGCCGGAGCCATAGGGCATAAAGCTAAGGGCGATAACAAGGACGACCGAGGTCAGGGCGGTTGCAACATGTGCAACGGTTCGCATCATCGGGGCGACAACAGCGATAAAGGTCAGGGGGACCGCAAAATCGACACCCATTTGCGCCGGAATACGCTCGCCAAGCAGTGCCCCCGCCAAGGTCGCGACATACCACGATATGGCCAAAGGGATGCCAACGCCCAGAAAGTAGCTGACTTTTTCAATCGCGGTGCGGGACGGCTCTTTTTCGAACGCAATTGAGGAGAGAGCGTAGGGTTGATCAAACAGGAAATAGGCGGCCAAGGCACGCATCCAGAACGGCGCAGGGCCGAGGTGCGGCACGAGTGACGCCGAATACATCGCCATGCGAAGGTTGACCGCCAATGCAGTGACAATCACAACCAGTGTCGGCGCGTTATCGAGCATCAATTGTAACGCCGTCAGTTGTGCGGCGCCTGCAATCACAAGAACCGTAAATCCCATAACTTGAACAAGGTTCAGACCGGCCTCGGTGGCGATCACGCCAAAAATGGCTCCAAATGGCACAAGCACCAAGTGGAACGGCAGGCCGTCAAAAATGCCGCGTTTGAACTGTGATGTGTTGAGTGAGGCCATGAGGTTAGTCGAACGTGCCCGTGACGCGTCCGAGCAACATGAATGCACGCGCGGTCCGTGTGTTGGACAGTGCCGAGATCTCTTCGTCGGATGCCGTGTCTTCAAATTCGGCCAGTGTCTTGTCAAATTTGCGCAAAAAGTGGTGCACGGCATCGCGGAAAATTGCGTCTTGCTTCATGCGTGCGGCGGCGAGCGCCAAGGACGAGCGGTCACGAACGCCGCCAAGGGGGGCTACGGCCGATCCGCGCACACCTTTGGCGAATTTGCGCCAGACTTCGGGCCGTGCGCGGTCCGGTGTGAGGTCGTCCATGTAGATGCCATCTTGGCTGAGCAGGGTGAGAATGTCTTGGGCAGCGTGGACCAACTGGCTGACTTTGTGGTCAGACAGAGCGCGGCGCAGGGCGCGAAACCCCTCTTTGTCCTCGGCCGTCTCTGGAAAGTTCAAGGCTTTGATGAAATCAGCGACCGACAAGGGCGGTGCGAGCGCCTCGGACGGGGTGCCAAGTGCGAGTGAGGCCTGTTCATCCATTCGCATGGGCGATGGAATCGCCAAACGATCCTCCGCCGGTGCCGCCGAGGGGCGCACGGATGTGAATGTGGCGAGCGTGCTTTCGGTTTTGCGTTGAGCCGCTGCGATCTCTTCGAGTTTCTTTTCAACGGAGCTATTGGCGGGGTTGTTATGCTGTTGTGCAAGATAGCTTTGGCGCATTGCGGAAATAGCGGTTTGAAGGCGGCGACTTTCGTCACGCATGGTTGTGGACGCACGCACGGCCAACGCGCCGACCCAGATCATGGCGACAGGCATAAAAATCGCGATGAGAATCATCACGAACCGAATGCTATCGAACGAGGTCTGCGCGGCACCGCCATCAACGATCAAAAAATAGCCCGCAGTCATGACAAGCCAGACCAACGACAGCACGCCCGCGATTATCTCGCTGGCCGTGACACGTTGGTCAACATCCGGACGCTGATACACGCCCAGCTCAATATGTGGTTTGGTCTTGTCGTCAGCCAAAATGGCCTCCACGCGGAGTTAGAGAACGAAATTTAGATAAATTCGACTTTTAGGATTTCATAGCTCTTGTCACCGCCGGGGGTGCGCACAGCCACGCTGTCGCCATCCTCTTTGCCGATCAATGCCCGCGCAATAGGCGACTGGATGTTGAGCAATCCGCGTTCGATATCGGCCTCATATTGGCCAACGATCTGAAAGGTTTTTTCCTCATCCGTATCTTCGTCCACGATTGTGACGGTCGCGCCGAATTTGACGGTGCCTGACAGCGTTTTCGGGTCGATCACTTCGGATAAGGACAAGATGCCTTCGAGTTCCTTGATCCGGCCCTCGATGAAGCTGTGTTTTTCGCGCGCGGAGTGATATTCGGCGTTTTCCGATAGATCGCCGTGCTCACGCGCCTCGGCAACCGCTTGAATGATCGCGGGGCGCTCAACGGATTTAAGGTTTTTCAACTCGGCGCTCATTGCGACGTGACCCGCACGGGTCGTCAAGATTTTTTCCATGGCACTCATTCTCAGATACGAAAAACGCGAGATCGGCCGGTGGGCCTCCCGCGTCGGTTGTTGCTTTTGTTGTACCACCACAACAGCACTCATAGACCAAATGCAAGAGGTAGGGTGTTCATTCCGTGACGAAGGGACAAAAAACGCTCCATTTTCGCTGGTTTGGACGCCGCGAAACAGTAGGATCAAATTGACCATCCCCTTATGTTGGGGGTAGGAAGGCGCGACGAGCCGTCGAGTTGAGGGAGTAATTTAATGTCGAATATTGAGCGCGAGACGATGGAATATGACGTCGTGATTGTCGGGGCTGGACCTGCTGGCCTGTCTGCGGCGATCCGCCTTAAGCAGTTGGACGCGGATTTGAACATCGTTGTCTTGGAAAAAGGCTCCGAAGTTGGCGCGCATATTTTGTCAGGCGCCGTGCTGGACCCTTGTGGCCTTGACGCGTTGATGCCTGATTGGAAAACGCGCGGCGCGCCGATCAAGACCAAGGTCAAGAAAGACAATTTCTATATGCTTGGCGAAGCGGGTCATCTTCGCATTCCTAACTTCCCTATGCCGCCGTTGATGAACAATCATGGCAATTACATCGTCTCTATGGGCAATGTTTGCCGTTGGATGGCCGAACAGGCCGAAGAGATGGGCGTCGAGATTTTCCCGGGTATGGCGTGTTCCGAACTTGTCTACGGCGGCACCGGCGAAGTCAAAGGCGTGGTTGCAGGCGAATTTGGCAAGAACCCCGATGGCACCCCGTCCGAGGGCTATGAGCCCGGAATGGAATTGCACGGAAAATACGTGCTCTTGTCCGAGGGTGTGCGCGGATCACTCGCCAAGGAAGTGATTGCAAAATATGATCTTTGCGCGGGGCGCGAGCCGCAAAAGTTCGGCCTTGGGATGAAGGAAGTTTGGGAGATCGATCCCGAAAAGCACAAAGAGGGCACTGTCACGCACACGATGGGATGGCCATTGGGTGGCAAGGCGGGCGGTGGTGCATTCATCTATCACGCCGAGAACAATCAGGTTTTCATCGGGTTTGTGGTCCACCTGAACTACAAAAACCCTAACCTGTTCCCCTACATGGAGTTTCAGCAGTTCAAGCATCACCCGATGGTGGCCGATCTGCTCAAGGGCGGCAAACGTGTGGCATATGGCGCGCGCGCGATTTCGGAGGGCGGATATCAATCCATGCCTAAATCGGCGTTTCCCGGGGGGGCTTTGCTTGGCTGTTCCGTGGGTCTTGTCAATGTGCCGCGCATCAAGGGCAACCACAACGCGATGCTCTCTGGCAAAGCCGCCGCCGAGGCCGTGATTGCGGCGCTCAAAGACGGGCGTTCGGGGGATACCTTGGAGGCCTACGAGGCGGAGTTGCGGACTGGTGCCGTGGCCAAAGACCTCAAACGGGTTCGCAACGTAAAGCCGCTTTGGTCGAAATTCGGTCTGTCCGCCTCACTGGCGCTTGGCGGATTTGACATGTGGACCAACACTCTCTTTGGCGTGTCGCTATTCGGGACGCTCAAGCACGGGAAAGCGGATGCTGAGGCTACGGGAAAGGCCGCTGACTATCCGATGATCGACTACCCCAAGCCCGATGGTGTTTTGTCGTTTGATCGTTTGACCAACGTGTCATTCGCCGCGACCAACCATGAGGAAAGCCAGCCGTCACATCTTCGTCTTAAAGACCCACGTGTGGCTGTGGATGTGGATTATGCCGTGTATGGCGGCCCGTCCGCGCGGTATTGCCCTGCGGGCGTGTACGAATATGTCGGCGAAGCGGGCAGCGATCCCAAATTCGTCGTCAACTTCCAAAACTGTGTGCATTGCAAAACCTGCGATATCAAAGAGGCCAGCCAGAACATCACGTGGACCGTCCCCCAAGGGGGCGATGGGCCAAACTACGGCAATATGTGAGTTGTCACACGATCGTGTCTAAGACGATTGAAACGGGAGCCAAATTTGGCTCCCGTTTGCGTTGCGGTGGTCAGGGTGGGTCGCTACTGTTGGACCACGTTCATACAAGGAGACCGCCCCGTGCCGACACGCGCTTCGTTTTTGATCCGAGCCTTGAGTACCGTCGCATTTAGCGTGGGCCTAGGCGCCGTCAGTGTTGCGCCGGTCTATGCGGATGCAGGTGCCTACCTCGCCTCTCGACAAGCCACGTTTGATAACAACTTTGAAGAATTGGCGCAGTACGCGACAGCCGCCTTGGTGGAAGCACCTAAAGATGTTGCTCTTCTTGAGGCGGTGTTATCGGCAAGTATCGCGCGCGGAGATTTTGGCGGGATCAAGGGCTACGCAGCCGTTTTGGAAAGTGTCGATTCAGGCAATCAGATTGCGGCCATGGCGTCCTTTGCCTTGCGTGTGAAAGCGGGCGATTTCGATGGCGTTATCTCGGCTCTTGATGACGGGCAATCCATCTCATCGGTGGTCGACGGGTTCATGCGGGCTTGGGCCCTTGTTGGTAAGGGCGAAATAGGCGCGGCGGTCGAGGCCTTTGATGCGGCAACGCTCGAAGGACAAGCCTCCGGGTTTTTTGGGCCGTTTAACAAGGCAATGGCCTACGCGATGGTGGGTGATTTCGAAAGCGGCGAAGCACTTTTGTCGGATGAAAGCGCGCCAGAGACCCGTGATGCCCTGATCGCGCGGATGCAGATGCTAAGCCAGCTTGAACGCAATGACGAGGCATTGGCCCTGTATGATGCATTCTTTGATGGGGTGGGTGATGTTGAGTTGGACGAATTGGCCGACGCGTTGCGAGCGGGCGAGGCGGTGCCATTCGTTGAACTGACAACGGCCACTGATGGGTTTGCCAATGTCTTTTACGAGATTGCCGCCGCTTTGTCGGGCGGGCCGAGCAATGCCTACACGTTGCTCTATGCGCGTATCGCGTTGGAGTTGCGCCCCGAGCGCGCGCAATATGTTCTTTTGACGGGCGAGCTTTTGAATGCCTTGGGCAACTTCGATCTTGCGGCCGAGGTCTATGATAGTTTGCCAAGTGATAATCCGAACTCTCACCTGACCGAGTTGGGGCGTGCGGAAACCTTGCGCAATGCGGGGCGTGAAGACGCTGAAATGGACGTGCTGCGTCAACTGGCTGAGGCGCACCCAGAGCGGGCAGATGTCCTTATTTCGTATGGCGACGCATTGCGCCGCGCCGAGGACAATGCTGGCGCGATCAAAGTGTACACGCGGGCAATTGATCTGTTCGAGACACCAACGCGTGCGCAATGGCCGTTATTTTTCACCCGTGGGATTGCTCATGAGCAGCTTGATATGTGGGCTGAGTCCGAGGCTGATTTGCGCAAAGCCCTTGAGTTGGAGCCGGGCCAGCCCTCGGTGCTCAACTATCTGGGGTATTCGTTTTTGGAATTGAACGTCAATCTGGATGAGGCGATGGATATGATCCGTCAGGCGTCAGAGGCGCGGCCAAATGAAGGATATATCACCGACAGCCTTGCATGGGGGTTGTACCGTTTGCGCCGCTATGACGAGGCGGTCGCTCCGATGGAGAAAGCGGCCGCGTTGATGTCGACCGATCCGATCGTCAATGACCATTTGGGGGATGTCTATTGGGCCGTTGGCCGCGAGCGCGAGGCGCGCTTTCAGTGGCGTCGTGCCTTGTCGTTCGACCCCGAAGAGGTCGAGGCCGAGCGCATTCGTCTCAAGCTAGATATCGGTCTGGACCGCGTTTTGACCCAAGAAGGCGCAGAGCCTACACGTCCTCTCAATGACGGTTAAAATTTTTGCCCCCGCAAAGATCAACCTTACTTTGCATGTCACGGGACAGCGCGCAGACGGGTATCATTTGCTCGATAGTCTTGTGGCCTTTGTGGATATTGGCGACCAGATCACAGCGCAGCGCGCCGATCAAAGCAGCCTGATTGTGACGGGTCCGTTTGCGGATGGTGTACCGACTGACGCGACGAACCTCGTGATGAAAGCGGCGCAGATTTCCGGACTTCACATGCAAATGGGGTTGGACAAACGCTTGCCGCCCTCGTCGGGCATTGGCGGCGGGTCAACTGATGCGGCCGCGACCCTGAAAGCGGCGGCACGTTTGGGAGCATCTCCCGTGACCCCCGCGCAGGCGCTGCGCCTCGGTGCGGATGTTCCTGTATGTTTGGCCGCAAAACCGATGCGCATGCGTGGTATTGGTGAGGATGTTCAGCAGATAAAGTTGCCCGCATTACATATGGTTTTGGTGAACCCGCGCGTGGCGGTTTCCACGCCTGAAGTGTTCAAGAGGTTAGAGGCTAAAGACAATGCCCCGATGCCAGAGGTATTGCCAGACTGGCCTGACGGGGTTGCCTTTGCCGACTGGCTCACAACGCAGCGCAACGATTTGCAACGCCCCGCTGTGAAGGTCATGCCGGAAATTGCGGCTGTTCTCACGGCTTTGGCGCTTTTGCCCAACGTTCTGGCGACACGCATGTCGGGATCAGGTGCAACTTGCTTTGCCGTATTTGAGCGCCGTGAAGAGGCCGAGGCCGCGGCGGCGCAACTGGCGCATGGCAATCCATGGTGGTGGGTTAAACCCGCAAGCACTCTGCCGGCCTGATTTGCGCCCGCCTGATCCGCGTGGTGTGAGAGTTAGCGCAGGCGTTCGACCACGTAATCGGCAATATCGGATAGCATATCGCGAATGTCGCCTTGGGGCACTTTGCCAAGGGCCGCTTTGGCTTTGTCGGCCCATTCGATTGCAACCTGACGGGTGTCATCCAATGCGCCATGTTTGGTCAAAAGGCCAATGGCGTGCTCTAGATCCCCATCCTCTTGCTTGCCTTTTTCAATCGTGCGGACCCAAAAGGCGCGCTCGGTCTCATCGGCTTTGGCCACGGCTTTGATCAATGGAAGCGACATTTTGCGTTCGCGAAAGTCATCGCCGATGTTCTTGCCGGTTTTGTCCGAGCCCCAGTAATCCAATAGGTCGTCGACGATTTGGAAAGAGATGCCAAGCGCGTCTCCGTAATCGAACAGCCCCTGAATGATGCTCTCGTCGGAGCCGGCCAAAACGCCGCCCACTTCCGTGGCGGCAGAGAACAAGGCCGCGGTTTTGCCACGTACAACTTGGAGGTAAATCTCTTCGCTTGTTTTGAGATCTTGTGCGGCTGTCAGTTGTAGAACTTCGCCTTCGGCAATGGTGGCGGCAGCGTTCGACAGGATGCGCAAAACGCGCATGTTTTCACTGTCGGTCATCAACTGAAACGCGCGCGCGAACAGGTAATCCCCCACAAGGACGGAGGATTTGTTGTCCCACAACAGGTTCGCGGTGGGGCGCCCACGGCGTTGGGCGCTTTCATCGACGACATCATCGTGAAGCAGGGTCGCGGTGTGAATGAACTCAACCGTTGCGGCGAGGTGAATGTGGTAGGGGCCGCCATAGCCACATAGCTTTGCCGATGCGAGCGTTAGCATAGGTCGCAGGCGTTTACCGCCAGCCTCCACCAAATGCGCCGTGACTTCGGGAATGCGGGGCGCGTGCTTGGACGCCATGCGATCACGGATCAACGTGTTCACATCCAAGAGTTCAGGCGCAAGATGCGTGGCCAAACGTTCGTGCGGTTTTTCTACGACCTTATCCAAACCCCTCTGGCTCCATCTCTATTTGCATGCGCTATATCTGCGTCAGTCGCTCGACATTTGCAACCGTGTGACATTACATTGACGTATGAAACAATTGCTTCGCACCAATGATCCAACACAGATTGCTTTCGCTCAGGCATTGCTTTCGAGTGAGGATATAGCTTGCTTTGAAATGGACGTCCATATGAGCGTTCTTGATGGATCGATAGGCATATTGCCGCGCCGTTTGATGGTGCGTGATCAAGATCTCTTTATCGCGCGTGCGATTTTGACAGACAACGGTTTCGAGTTGGAAAACGCGTGATCCCAGCGCCAGATGAGACCTGTGACGATTTTTTGGGCGGTCGGGTGCGTATGCTCCAACCTACGCATGGATACCGCGCGGGGGTTGATCCGGTTTTGCTGGCCGCAGCGGTTGACGCCAAAGCGGGCCAACGTATTTTGGAATTAGGATGTGGGGCAGGGGCCGCGTCATTGTGTTTGAATGCGCGTATTTCTGGCCTGTCTTTTGTAGGGGTCGAACTACAAGCGGCCTACGCCGATCTTGCGCGGCGCAATGCCGATGGGAATGGCGCGCAGATGGAGATCGTTGACGCCGATATTCGCGCCTTGCCCGCGCAGATCAAGGCGCAAAATTTTGATCACGTCATCGCCAATCCTCCTTATTACCGGCGCGCAGCGTCCACATCTGCACATGATGCGGGGCGTGATGTGGCGCTTGGCGGTGATACGCCATTGGAGGTTTGGGTGGATGTGGCGGCGCGCCGCCTCGCGCCAAAGGGCTATCTGACGATGATCCAAAAGGCCGACCGACTTGCTGATTTGCTCAATGCCCTCACGGGGCGGTTAGGGTCGGTGCGCGTCTTGCCCGTGCACCCCCGCCTGTCGCGTCCTGCGCAGTTGGTTATCGTGCAGGCGCGAAAAGGTGGGCGGGCCGATTTTTGTCTGTTGTCACCGTTGGTGATGCATAAAGGCGCACACCATGAGCGGGACGAAGACAGTTATACGCCGCAGGTGAGCGATATTTTGCGCAATGGGCATCCGCTTGCCTTGATTTGAGCGAAAAACACACGATTGGTTCAATATTTCCGATTTTCGTTTAATCTATTGGCAATATTTCGCGTGTCATCGTGAACTGGTCACATAGTTACAAATCAATCCCGTGACACGACTCAATTTCTATGTTGAGATTGTTACACAGCTTTTACATAGAGCTGTGGTTTACATGGACGTTTTACAGCGAGAGGAGACACAATGAGTTTGAGTTCCCACCTGGAAGAATTGAAGCGAAAACACCAAACCCTATCTGAGGCCGTGGAAGCCGCGCAACGCGCGCCAAGTGCCGACGAAGTTCGAATTACGGATCTCAAGAAGAAAAAGCTACGCCTCAAAGAAGAGATTTCACGTCTCTCTACGACCTAATTGCGACTGAGGCGATCCTAACGCACACTATTGGGAATGGCGACTGGCATAAGCCGCCATTCCAGCACCGAGTGTGATCAATACGGCCGACAAAAGCAGTGTCGTGCGCGGTTCTGCAATGCCTGCCAGTATTAAAACCATGGTCGACAAGAGTGGTGCCGCATAGGACGCGGTGCCCAAGAGTTGTATATTGCCGCGTTTGACCCCGATATCCCAGACATAGAAGGCGGCGCCAACGGGGCCTACGCCCAATGCGATCATGCTGGCCCATCCATAGGAGGACGAGGGCCATACAGTTTGCTCAAGAGCAAGGTGGGCGGCGAATGATAGGGCGGCTGTGGCAAGGCAAAAGATGGTGACAACCACGCTCGACACATCGCCCATTCGGCGCGACAGGACGGAATAGCTTGACCATGTCAATGCGCAGCCCGCCGCCAAGAGATATCCAAGCCCGTGTGCCCCTGAAAAGACCGCGCCTTGGGCGATGATCAGCGCGGCACCGACAAAGGAAATGCCCGCACCGATCAAATGCAGCGGACGTAGCTGTTCGCCGGGTAAAAAGCCGGAAAAGAGCACGATCAAGAGCGGCCAAAGATAGGCGATAAGGCCCGCTTCGGCGGGCGGTGCCGCGCGTAGGGCGGAGAAATAGAGAAAGTGATAGCCAAATAGTCCAACAGTCCCAAAGGCATAAACGGACACCGGAACACCGCGCAGTTCGCCCCATCTGTTGCTAATCGTCGTCCAGACAACGCCAATTGCGCCGCCAATGGCAAAGCAAACGGCATTGAGTTGGAGAGGCGGGACTTCGTGTGCGCCAACGGTAAACAGCGCCAAAAGCGCCCAGAGCAAGACGGCAACGAACCCGATAAGTGTGGCTGTGGTTTTCGACATCGGCGCATTAAGCCCGATTGATTTGGGTGCGCAAGGTAAAACGACAATGAAAAAGGCCGCCCCGAAAGACGGCCTCAATCAAACTGTTCGAGCATGGATTAAACGAAGAATTGCGCGCCGTTGGCCGAAATCGTGGAGCCGTTGATGAAGCCCGCATCGTCGGACGCGAGGAAGGCTACGCAACGTGCGATTTCTTCGGGTTCGCCCAAGCGTCCCGTAGGGATTTGGCCAATAATGGAGTCGCGTACTTTCTCGGGCACGGCCATGACCATTTCAGTTGCGATATAGCCGGGACAGATGGCGTTGGCGGTTATGCCGGCGCGCGCGCCCTCTTGGGCCAGTGATTTCACGATGCCCAGATCGCCCGCTTTGGTCGCGGCATAGTTCACTTGTGCGAACTGACCTTTTTGACCGTTGATCGAGGAAATGACGATCACGCGGCCGAATTTGCGCTCACGCATGCCGGGCCAAACGGGGTGAACGGTGTTGAACACGCCCGTGAGGTTGGTATCGATCACCTCTTGCCATTGCTGCGGCGTCATTTTGTGGAATGGCGCATCGCGGGTGATGCCAGCGTTGGCCACGACGATGTCGATAGGGCCAAGATCGGATTCGACCTGTTCAATACCTGCTTTGGAGGCGTCATAATCGGCAACGTTCCATTTGTAGGTTTTGATGCCTGTCTCGGCGGTAAATGCGGATGCGGCATCATCGTTTCCGGCGTAGGACGCGGCAACGGTGTACCCCTTGTCTTTCAGTTCTTTGGCGATCGCTGCGCCGATACCGCGCGATCCACCCGTAACAAGTGCAACTCTGGACATGATATCTCCTCCCTATCATATTTCATTTGGTAATGTTGTTATCCAAAATGCAATCAGTTAGCAACAAAATTACCTCCCTGCGTGACGTATATTCTGCGCATGCAGCATGAGGTTTCATTGCCCTGCGTGCGATCAGCGTATTGGATTCCCCCATCGTGTCGCTCCATGACAAGGCGTAAGCTATGAAGAAGCAAGCGCTATTTTGGAAAATAGACGCTTTAGGTGTGCAAATAAAAAAGGGGCACCTTTTGGCGCCCCTTAGTCTCGTCGATGTGAAAGAGATCAGTCGCGCTCAACGCAGAGTGCAACGCCCATTCCGCCACCGATACACAGTGTGGCGAGGCCTTTTTTGGCGTCACGGCGGATCATTTCAAACAGCAATGTGTTGAGGATGCGCGCGCCGGAGGCGCCAATCGGGTGGCCAATAGCGATTGCGCCGCCGTTGACGTTGACCACGGCGGGATCCCAATCCATGTCCTTGTTTACGGCGCAAGCCTGTGCGGCGAAGGCTTCGTTGGCTTCCACGAGATCAAGGTCGGAAGCTTTCCAACCCGCTTTTGCCAGTGCCTTTTTCGAGGCATGAATCGGCCCGACCCCCATGATGGACGGGTCGAGACCAGCGGTGGCGTAGGACGCGATGCGGGCCATTGGCTGAATACCACGCTTTGCCGCGTTTTCGGCGGACATGAGCAAGACACCTGCGGCACCATCATTGAGGCCAGAGGCGTTGCCGGCGGTAACCGAGCCTTCGCGGTCAAACGCAGGGCGCAGCTTTTGCAAGCTTTCAAGGGTTGCGCCGTGACGAATGTATTCGTCTTTGTCGATGACCGTTTCGGAACGGCGGGTTTTGACAGTGAAGGGAATGACCTCATCGTCGAATTTACCCGCTAGTTGTGCGGCTTCGGCCTTGTTTTGTGAGGCGAGTGCAAAGGCGTCTTGCATATCGCGCGTGATGTCCCACTGTTTGGCTACGTTTTCAGCGGTAGTACCCATGTGGTAGCCGTTGAACGCATCCCACAATCCGTCTTTGATCATGCAGTCAATCATTTGCATGTCGCCCATTTTCTGACCTGCACGCAAATATGCGACATGGGGGGATAGGGACATGTTTTCTTGACCGCCCGCACAGATGATGTCGGCATCGCCAAGCATGATGTGTTGTGCGCCAAGTGCGACAGTGCGCAAGCCGGAGCCACAGACTTGATTGATGCTCCATGCCGCGGATTCAATGGGAAGTCCGGCATTGATGTGAGCTTGGCGGGCGGGGTTTTGGCCTTGGCCAGCGGTCAAAACCTGACCCAGAATAGTCTCGCTGACTTCGCCCTTTTCGATGCCTGCGCGGGCGACGAGCGCCTCAAGCACAGCGGCGCCGAGATCATGCGCGGGGGTGGCGGCAAAAGCACCCGAGAAACTTCCGACAGCCGTGCGTGCGGCTGATGCGATAACGACATTGGTCATGGTGGCACTCTCTCCCAATTGGTGTTCAGGGAGATTGCCCAATGGGCAATGAATTTGCAACAATGTTGCGCCTCCCCATTGCATTAGGTGTATGCTGCACGTGCATCGTAATCAACCGTAACGATGAGATGCGATGGGGGTGTTAGCGCAAAACGTTATGAAATGGCGGTTACACAGCGATTTTTTGATTGGATTGACGGACCCAAGGGGGATCAATTGTGGCCGCGCCAAAGTAGTGACCTTGCATACAATCGATTCCCGCGTCGACGAGATAGGCCGCATCCTCTTGGGTTTCGACAAATTCGGCGACGGTAAACATGTCAAAATGCTGTGCCACGGAAATGAGCGAAGCGGTAAGCACCTGATTGTCTGGATTCTGTGCAATCCCGCGAATAAACGTCGAGTCGATTTTGATCATGTCAAAGTAGAAGTCGCGCAGATACCGAAATGAGGTGTAGCCCGCGCCAAAGTCATCAAGAGCAAACGAAATACCGCGGTCTTGTTGCTGTTGCATGAAAACAGTCACGAGGTCGGGCATAACAATTGCGGAGCTTTCGGTAATCTCCAAGATCAGGCGTTCACCACCTGTGGGGTCGCGTTCCAAGCCACGTTTGAGCGTTTCCATCCACCTCGGGTAGCCGATGGAGCGCGCCGACATGTTGATTGAAAGACGCAGGTCAGGGTTTTCGCGAAGCGTTGCAAGCCCGTATTCAAGCGCGAGGCAGTCGAGAACGCGGCCCATTTCGGAGGTTTCCGCCGTGTGGATAAACTCGCGGGCCGGAATCACGCGACCACTATCGTCCAACACACGGATCAATCCCTCCCAAAAGGCGGGCCTGTCGGGGCGCGCGGCCTGAACAATGGGTTGAAACGCCAACAGGACCTGTTTCTTGCGGATCGCATCGCGCACCATTTGCAGCGTGTTTTTATCGCGCTCGGCCACTGCGGCCGTCAGCGGGGAATCCATCTCGCTTTGCATGTAAGAGTCGATCATCGGGCACGGTCCCTTTTGGGTGAGCAGTTTCTCTATTGGGTCTAGCGTTCACTTTGTATCCAAGAGAGCTAACAGCGGGTAAAATGCCGGATTTGCCATAGGTTTGTCTAAAATCCACAACGCACTGATTTTGAACGATACTTCTGAATTTCTGACCAAACGTAGAGAAGTTTAAGCAAATCACCCTGAAATAGGCGCAGCGAGGTGCGCCTTAACCAAATCGAAAGTCGCAGGTGGTTTTATGCGAAAAGATTGAGTGTGGGCCCAACTGGCGGCCGCATTGAGAGGCCAGCAAGGTGAAGAATGAACATACAGACAACAGCGTCCGAGTTTGCACGAAAGACCGAAGATGTCGCTTTTGCGATGGATGAGTTGTTCTTCTCGCGCACTGACGAGCGCGGAGTGATCGCTGCGGGCAACGCCGTTTTTCGCCGTATCTCCGGCTTTGACTGGGACGAACTGGTTGGCGCGCCGCATAAGGTTGTGCGCCATAGTGACATGCCAAAAGGTATTTTCCATATTCTGTGGACGCGCATCCAAACGGGGGTGCCTGCGGGAGCCTACGTCAAAAACCGTACAAAAGATGGACGATACTATTGGGTGTATGCGATCATTTCGCCGATCCCGGGCGGATATGTTTCTGTGCGTCTCAAACCCACTGCGCAGGTGTTTGAGACTGTTGTTGCCGAATACGCAGCGGCCTTGAGTGCCGAGCGCGACGAAGGATTGACCCCCGCGCAGAGTGCGCAGCGCATTTGCGAGCGGCTGCACGGGTTGGGTTTCGCGAATTATGAAGCTTTTAGTGCATCCGCTTTAGCGCAGGAGGCCATGGCGCGTGACGGTGCGTTGGGGCGTGGCGAAGATGGCCGGACACGATGCCTGAGCCGCCTTTTGCCCGTGATCAAAGCGATCGAAGGCAACCAAATAAAGCTGTTTCAGGCGTTCGAGGCCATTCGGGGAATCCCGTCAAATATGCGCATTGTTGCGTCTCGTTTGGAGCCAGCCGGTGGCCCAATTTCGGCGATTTCGCAAAACTACCGTTTGATGTCGAACGAAGTCACGGACCATCTAGGTGCGTTTTTGTCCGATGGCGGCAAGCGCAGTTTGTTGGACTCCATTTCGGGGCGGATTGATCAAGCATTGTTTATGGTCGCCGCATCGCGCATCCAGCGTGAGGTGAGCGAGGCTGCACGAGAGGCGCTTGTCTCTGGCGGTGAGCGAGGCGGCTTTGAGCAGGAGGTGGATGTTTTGACATCCTTGGTCGATGGTTATTCCAAAACAACCGCAGAGGTTCTTGCTTCGGTGTTTCGAGATGTGGCGCAGTTGCGGCGATCGGCGAAAGACCTAAAGCAACTGGTGACGGGTCTCGATTCTATTCGGGTTCTTTGTCGGGTCGAAGCGGGGCGTTTGGGTGCAAACTCTGCATCCCTCACGCCCGTCATCAATCAACTCGACCGCTTCCATGTCGAAATTGATAACACGCTCGAAAAGATCATGGAGCAAGCTGAGGACGGAAAGGACCTTGTCGAACGCGCGATGCCACGCGCAGTCAATCGTACATTGTCACCCAAGCACGGTGGTGCCATCGGACATCCTCGCGCGGTTGGGATACTATGATGCGTGGGGTAGGAGTGTTCTAGTTCTGGGGCATTTGCTCCTCAGGACCGGCGGATTGTCCAAGCAACGCCGAAACAATGTCGCGCGCGGATTGTGAATGCCAATCAGCATCGCCGGTTAGGCGCGCAATCTCGCGGCCTTGTTCGTCCAAGATAACCGTGACGGGGAGGCCAAGAACACTCATATCACGCGCTAGTTTGCTTTTGGGATCGAGTGCGTAGTCGATGCTTTCGATTCCTGCGTCCCCGAAAAACCGCTCAATCGCGGGTATGGGGTTATGCCCTGTCGCGATGGGAACAACCGATAAGCCCATGGGTGCAAACTCTTTTGCCAAGGCGTCAAGTGCAGGCATCTCTTTGCGGCACGGCGCACACCATGTCGCCCAAAAGTTCACGACCTTTATGCTATCGGAAAGACCCGCAAGCGTCATCTCCTCGCCGTTTTGAAGCATGAACGGCGTGCTCGGCGTGTCTTTTGGTTCCGCGTGCACAACAAGCTTTTTCATACTGTCCGCCCGCAACGCCGCGACATCCACCGCATCCGCGCCTTGCGCAGCAATTGCAGATAGGCTCAGGGCCGTATAAAGGGTGGCGGTAAGAGAAGTTTTCAACATGCGGGACAGATCCATGAGTGACAAAAAATCCAATGCGATGTGGGGCGGACGGTTTGCGGACGGTCCCGATGCGATCATGGAAGCCATCAATGCGTCGATCGATTACGACAAACGCCTCGCTTCTCAAGACATCGCAGGGTCGCGTGCACATGCCGCCATGCTGGCCCAACAAGGTATTATTGACGCTAACGATGCCGAGGTCATTCGGGAAGGCCTACTCACGGTATTGTCAGAAATCGAAGCCGGAAACTTCGAATTTTCTGCCGCTCTTGAAGATATTCATATGAATGTCGAGGCGCGTCTCAAAGAGATCATCGGGGACGCGGCGGGGCGTCTGCACACGGCGCGCTCACGCAATGACCAAGTGGCCACAGATTTCAAACTGTGGACGCGCGATCAAATGGACGCCGCGATTTCGGGCATTGATGCTCTGATCCGTGCGTTGATCGCACAGGCTGAGGCGGGTGCGGATTGGGTGATGCCCGGCTTTACACACTTGCAAACGGCGCAGCCCGTCACGTGGGGCCACCACATGATGGCCTATGTCGAGATGCTTGGCCGTGACATGTCGCGGTTCAAAGATGCTCGTGCGCGCATGAATGAAAATCCGCTCGGATCGGCCGCGCTTGCGGGCACAGGGTTCCCGATTGATCGCCACATGACCGCCGCGACGCTTGGGTTTGATCGTCCGACTGCCAACTCGCTGGACGCTGTTGCGGATCGCGATTTCGCATTGGAGTTTTTGTCATGCGCGTCCATTACGGCCATGCATATGAGCCGCTTTGCCGAGGAATTGGTGATCTGGTCGTCAGCGCAGTTTAAATTCGTCACGCTCTCGGATCGTTTTTCCACGGGCTCGTCGATCATGCCGCAAAAGAAGAACCCGGATGCGGCTGAATTGATCCGCGCCAAAGTTGGGCGTATTTTCGGGGCGAATGTCGCCTTGATGATGGTGATGAAGGGTCTGCCATTGGCCTATTCCAAGGACATGCAAGAAGACAAGGAACAGGTGTTCGACGCCGCCGATAACCTCATGTTGGCCTTGGCCGCGATGACGGGGATGGTGTCCGACATGACGGGCAACATCGACAATCTTCGCGCCGCAGCCGCCAGCGGATTTTCGACCGCGACCGATTTGGCCGACTGGCTTGTCCGCGAGGCGGGTATGCCGTTTCGCGATGCCCACCATGTCACGGGAGCCTTGGTCGCTATGGCTGAGAAAAAGGGATGCGACCTACCCGATTTGAGCCTTGCCGACATGAAATCTGTTCACGATGCGATTACTGAGGACGTGTTCAACGTCTTAACAGTTGAAAACTCGGTGGCATCTCGGACAAGCTATGGCGGCACGGCCCCCTCGCAGGTGCGTGCGCAGATCGCGCGTTGGAAAGAGGTGTTGAAATGATCCGTATCGCAACTGTGTTGATGGCGCTTGCCACGTTGGCCGCATGTGGCGCCAATGGCGAGCCGACCAAACCTGTCATCTCGGGCAAGCAAACCATCGGTGTGAATTCGAACACGGGTGCATATTCGAGCACGCAGATCGGGATAACGTTTCCCGCCAACTGATCCGCCCTTTGCGGCGACCTGATTTCAAGGGCCCCTAATCTATGGACCATTTTCTCTACCGTGACGGCGTATTGCACGCCGAAGATGTTCGTGTGAGCGATATCGCCGCGGCTGTCGGCACGCCGTTTTACGTCTATTCCACTGCCACGTTGACGCGTCACTTTACGTTGTTTGACGAGGCGTTGGGCGGCATGGATCATCTCATTTGCTTTGCGATGAAATCAAACTCGAACCTTGCCGTTCTCAAACTCATGGGTGAGCTTGGCGCGGGTATCGATGTGGTGTCTATGGGCGAGTATCTTAAGGCGAAAGCTGCGGGGCTTCCGGGAGATCGGATCGTGTTTTCGGGCGTGGGCAAAACCCGCGAGGAAATGCGTGTGGCCCTTGAGGGGGGCATTCGCCAGTTCAATGTCGAGAGCGAGCCGGAGTTGGAGGCGCTCAACGCGGTTGCGATGTCTTTGGGGGTCAAGGCACCGATTGCGTTGCGCGTGAATCCCGATGTCGACGCCAAAACGCACGCAAAAATTGCCACAGGAAAATCCGAGAACAAATTTGGCATTCCGATTGCAACATGTCGCGATGTTTATAGGCGCGCGGGGCAAATGGAGGGCATTGATGTTGTTGGCATCGATGTCCATATCGGCTCGCAATTGACGCAACTGGAGCCGTTCGAGTTGGCCTTTACCAAGGTTGCTGAATTGACTGAACTGCTGCGCGCAGACGGCCATGACATTCGCCGCCTCGATTTGGGCGGTGGTTTGGGTATCCCGTATGAGCGCTCTAACGAAGCCCCCCCATTGCCCGTCGAATACGGTGAGGTGATCCGCAAGACGGTCGGCCATCTGGGATGCGAAATCGAGATTGAGCCAGGGCGCCTTATTTCCGGTAACGCAGGGATTTTGGTCTCGTCCGTCATCTACCTCAAGCACGGTGAGGGGCGCGATTTCCTAATTGTGGATGCGGCCATGAACGATCTCGTGCGCCCGTCGATGTATGATGCGCACCACGATATTGTGCCTGTGATCGAACCGCTTGCCGGAGCTGAGCAAGCACCGCTCGATATTGTTGGTCCGGTGTGTGAGACGGGCGATACATTCGCTAAAGCCCGAGATATGCCGCCACTTCGCGAGGATGATCTCGTGGCGTTTCGCTCGGCGGGTGCATACGGTGCTGTTATGGCGTCCGAGTATAACTCACGGCCATTGATCCCCGAGGTTCTGGTCCACGGCGATCAATTCGCTGTCATCCGTGCGCGTCCGACCTATGACGAAATGATAAACCGCGATACCATCCCTGTGTGGCTGTAATCCTGTGCACGCGTCCGTGTGCGGCATGTGCCCAAACCGGATGAGTGAATGGACTATCGAACGCATCTGACCGATGAAACCGCAAAACGGGTGAGCCGCGCCATTGGCGCGACCCATATCGGTGTGTTGTTCGAGCATGTCTCCACGGCGTTTTGGCCGTCTTTTTCTGGTGTTGCTGTGGTGATTGGTCTGACTCTTTTGGGGGTGCATGAGGTCCTACCTCTTGGATGGCGCATAGCGATTTGGGGCATGGTTGCCCTCGCCTTGGCGGGTCTGTTTGTTTTGGGGGTCTGGCGGTTGCGCTGGCCGTCACGGGCGATTGCTATGTCTCGTGTGGATGCCACTTTGCGTGGTCAACCTCTCCAAGCGTTGCGTGACACGCCTGTGTCGGGGGCGTCTGATCCACCGTCGCGTGCGATTTGGGCGGCGCATATGGCGCGCATGTCGACGCGCGTTGCGGCGGCGCGCCCCGTTGCTCCTGAGCCGATGATGGCAGCCAAAGATCCGTACGGGCTGCGCCTTGTGGCGTTGACTGTGTTGGGTATGGGGTTGGTGTTCGGGTCAATCGACCATGCTAAAACTGTCGCGATGACGAGTAGCACAGACCAGATCGCTGCGGGGCCAACATGGGAAGGCTGGGTGAAGCCACCTGCGTTTACGGGCAAGCCCACCTTGTATCTCGCGGATTTAGGTGCTGGTTTTGAAGCGCCACAGGGATCACAGGTCACCGTGCGCTTATACGGCGATGGCGCGTCTGACGATTTGACGTTGCGTGAAACGGTGTCGGGGATTGGCGATGGGGCCGCACCGGATTTCAAGGTGGCGCAGTCTGGCGATATAGAAATTGATGGTCCAACTGGACAGTTGTGGAGTGTGGGGCTTATTCCTGATGCGCCACCAACGGCCGAGCTGATTGGCGATATGACCCGTGCGGCCAGCGGTGAGGCGCGTCAGTCGTATCGTCTCAGCGATGATTTTGGTGTCACCAAAGCTGTGATGGCGTTCGAGCGTGATGTTGCAGCGGTAACGCGCCACTACGGGTTTGCACTGACCCCTGAACCGCGTCCTGACCTTGTCATTGACGTTATATTACCACAGACGGGGAGCCGCACCGAGATTGAGGGCATGTTCGCCCAAAACGTCTCCGAGCATCCGTTTTCGGGCCTGCCCGTGATGATGTCACTTAGGGCTTACGATCAAACGGGGCAGGTGAGCACGGATGCGATTGGCGAAGGTATTTTGCCGGGGCGGCGTTTCTTCGATCCACTTGCGGCGGCGATTATTGATGTGCGTAGAGAGCTGTTGTGGAACCGTTCCAATGCAACCCGCGCGGCGCGGGTGCTCAGAGCGGTGTCCTATCAACCAGATGAGACTGTGGGGGACGGGGATGTCACGCGACGTCTGCGGGCTGTGATTTCGTTGATTGAGGATCGTGTTGATCCGATGTCTGATGAGCGCGTAGATCAGGTTGCCAAAGAGTTATGGGAGATTGCGACCCTGCTTGAGGATGGCGATTTAAAGGAAGCGTTGGAAAGATTGCGCCGCGCGCAAGAGCGCCTACAACAGGCGATGCGTGATGGCGCCTCTGATGAAGAAATCGCGCGCCTGATGCAGGAGTTGCGTGAGGCGACACAAGATTACATTGCGCAATTGGCGGAACAGCAAGGTGATCAAGAGAGCGAGGCTGCGCAAGGCGAGACGCAACAGATGTCCGCCGATCAGCTCCAACAATTGATGGACCGTATTCAGGAGTTGATGGAGCAGGGCCGCATGGCTGAGGCGCAACAGATGATGGATATGCTCAATCAGCTTTTGGAAAACATGCGTGTGACCCAAGACCCGAATGGACAAGGGGGCGAGGGCAATCCGTCAATGCAGGGCATGCAAGATATGTTGCGCGACCAGCAAGAGTTGAATGACGATACATTCTCTGACCTACAAAACCAGCAAGACCAAGGTCCGCAGGGCGAAGAGGGCGAGGGTCAAGATCGACAAGGCTCTGATGCTCAAGGTCAAGGTGAGGATGGCGCATCAGACATGGGTGCGTTGTCAGAGCGTCAAGGGGCCTTGCGGCGGGAATTGGAACGTCAGCGTGGCAATGTGCCAAACGGTGAGAATGCCGAAGGCATCGGTGAGGCTCTCGACGGTGCGGGCCGCGCGATGGATGATGCCGAGCAGGCCCTGCGCGAAAACGATTTGGGCGGTGCTCTGGATCGTCAGGCTCAAGCATTGGAAGCGTTACGCGAGGGGATGCGCCAATTGGGCGACCAGCTGTCACAAAACCAAGCGCAAGATCAAGACGGACAACAAGGGCAATCTGGCGGGACCACTGGCGGCGAAGAGCGCCGCGATCCCTTGGGGCGCTTCGCAGGCAATACGGGCCAAGCCGGTTCTGATGAGGCGATGACCGAGGGTGAGGATGTCTATCGGCGCGCCGAGGAGCTATTGGACGAAATCCGGAGGCGATCCGCAGAGCAACAGCGCCCCGACGATGAGCGCGACTATCTCAATCGCTTGTTGGACCGGTTTTAATGATCAGCCATTGAGTTGGCTGAGCAAGATATTCAGGCGGTCGCTCAAGGCCGACATGCCACCATCGAGCCAAACCCGAAAGACGTTTGCGCTACTGATATAGCTGTCCATGAGGGGGGCGAGTGATGGTACGGCATTGGCGATGGTTGGCGCAAAGACATACAGCGCGACCAACAGGGACGCGACGATGATAAACACCGCAAAGATTGAGCGCGAAATACCGCGTTGCGCACGTGTGCGGCGGGTTTGCTCGTCTGGGACAGTGCCGTCAGCATCACGTTCGGATGACGCACTCAGTGTAGAGTTGATCTCTTCGATATCAGGCAACAGGTCGCGCCGCTTGGAATGTGATCCCAACGTCCCTGCGGTCAACGCAGGGTCGGCAGGATCGAGACCACGCAAGCGCGCCATCTTTTCACGCATCGCCTGATCTGTCGCGATTTCGGCTTCTTCCAGTCCCAAATCCGTTTGAATTTCTAACGGTTCTGGCGCGCCATGTGGTGCACTGAATTCTTGTTCTTCACGCAGCATATCCTTGATCGAGTCGTCGATGGACGGTCGCGGACGTGCCACAATATCGTGTGCTGGTCCCTCGCCATCGTCGTCTTCGTCGTCGTCATCATAGGTGTAGGCGGGGGCGTGATCAGCCGTGCTTGACCATTCTTCCTCATCTTGATCATCCTGCGATGACACTTCGTTCGGCTCGACCTCGTGAAAAGCGTCCTCGTCCGTATCAAAGTCAGGCTTGGGAGGGTGCTCTGCGAGCGGAGCATGCGTGTGGTCGGCCTCGCTCTCTTGTGCAAGGTCGTAGCCCATTTCCTCCGCAAGATCGGCATCCATATGTTCAGGGCTTTGAAACCACGTATGACCGCAGTTTGAGCATTGAACATCGCGCCCGTTCTCGGGAATGACCTTTTCGTCGACCTCATATTGAGCATCGCAGTTTGGGCACACTAGCCGCATTACTGACCCCATCCACAGTTTGTCCGTGGTATATCTTGCATATTCCTACGAAATGTTAACTGTTAAGGCTGGATTGTCCATGTTTTTGCGACAGTTGCATTGAAACGCGCTTCACTGTGAGGCAAAACTGTCGCGAATGAGAGACAGGGGTTTCAAAGTGATCGAGTTTCATGACGCAGCGTACGGATACGGGGGGCGTGAATTGCTTTCCCAAATAAACGTCTCCCTCGCTCCGGGGTCGTTTCACTTTTTGACGGGACCGTCTGGGGCAGGCAAGACCACATTTCTAAAACTATGTTATCATGAGCTTCAGGCGACCGCTGGTCGTGTGTCGCTCTTGGGGAAAGACAGCCGTAGTCTGGATCGCGATGACGTGGCCATGCTGCGCCGCAAGATTGGTGTCGTGCACCAAGACTGTCAGTTTCTTGATCATTTAAGCGTTTGGGAAAATATCTCGCTGCCGCTTACGGTGTCAGGGCGCCCTATCGTCGAGAGTGATTTGGCTGATTTGATTGCGTGGGTGGGGCTAAGTGATCACGCCAATGCCTTGCCGCCCGAGATGTCGGGCGGGGAACGCCAACGTGCTGCCCTCGCGCGCGCCATAATCATGTCGCCAGATGTGATCATCGCGGATGAGCCTACGGGTAATGTGGATTGGGAAATGTCATTGCGCTTGTTGCAACTGCTGGTGGAACTCAACCGTATGGGCAAAACCGTTGTTATTGCCACGCACGACATGCATCTGATTCGTCAGGCAAAATCACAGGTTAACGCGCGCGTCCTGAGAATCGCGGATCGGCGTATTCATCAAGCGGGAGCGGATTTATGAAGAGTATCCTTCTGCCATTTCTGCAGTTCGATGAGAACAAGCATGATCGCGTTGTCCCACCCTCTGGCTTTACGGCGCAACTATCGCTGCTCACCTCGGGCGCGATGGCGTTTTTGGCGGTGTTTGCCATGGCGTTGTCGTTCGCTACGGGTCGGTTGGCCGATCAATGGGGCAGTGAACTGGCGCGGGCGTCTACGGTACGCATTTCCGCGCCTGACGATCAGGTCGCGGCACAGACGCAAGCGGCCTTGGATGTGTTGCGCACAACACCCGGCATCGCATTTGCCGAGGCGCTATCGGATGAGGATGAGCGTGCGTTGTTGGAGCCGTGGTTTGGACCGTCTTTGCCAATTGAAAACCTCCCGTTGCCGGTGTTGATCGAGGTGCGCGAGACGGCTGAGGGGTATGATGCCGAAGGGTTGCGATTGCGCCTTGCGGGCGAAGTTCCGGGGGCTGTTCTGGATGATCATAGCCGTTGGCGTCTCCCGCTGGTCAAGGCCGCGGATCGTCTTCGAATCCTCGGGTTGCTGTCGCTTGTCCTGATCGCGGCCGTCACTGCGGGAATGATCACGCTTGCCGCAAATGCGGCGTTGGCGGCGAATGGTCAGGTGGTCCGTGTTTTGCGTCTTGTCGGCTCAACCGATACGTATATCGCACGCGCTTTTGTGCGGCGCTTTACAGTGCGCGGGTTCACGGGCGCAGTGGTTGGAACGTTTTTTGGCGTTGTCGCCATTTCCCTTTTGCCAGATGCGAACGTCGAGGGCGGATTTCTCACGGGGCTAGGATTTCAAGGCGCGCAGTGGCTTTGGCCGTGTATTATTCCGCTTCTTGCCGCTATCGTTGCTTATGCTGCGACCCGTGTAGCGGCCACGCAAGCGTTGAGGAGGTTGATGTAATGCCCTATCCGGTTCAGTGGGTTCTCTCGCTCATCTTCGTTGTGCAGATGTATGTCGTGCTTTTGATCCTCGCGATTGTCTACACGCCTTTGGCCCTGTTCGAGCGCGAGTACGCGTTCAAAGCAATCCATGCCTATTGTCACTGGGTGCGGTTCTCCGCGCGTATTATTGTCGGATTGCGGTCTGAAATCCGTGGGGAGGTGCCAACCGATGCCGTGATCGTCGCCTCAAAGCACCAGAGCTTTTTCGATATCATCATGATTACATCAGCGCTGCCGCGCCCGAAGTTCATCATGAAAAAGCAGATCACAATGACGCCCATCGTTGGCTATTACGCCAAGCGTATCAATTGTATCGCGGTGGATCGCGGCAAGCGTGGCGTTGCGATCAAAAAGATGGTGGCGGATGTGAAGTCGGGCGCGATTGAAGCGGGACAATTGGTGATATTCCCACAAGGGACGCGTGTCGGTGCGGGCGAAAGCCTACCCTACAAGGTTGGGACAGGTGTTTTGTATGAGCAAACGGGTCAGGCCTGTGTGCCGGCGGGCACGAATGTTGGCGTGTTCTGGAAGCGGCACGGGATTTACCGTGGGCGCGGATTGGCCGTTGTCGAGTTCTTGCCGCGCATTGAGCAAGGCTTGCCCCTCGCGAGCTTTATGACGGAGCTTGAACAGGCGGTTGAAAGCTCGTCAAACAGGTTGATGCAAGAGGCGGGGTTCAATCCTCCTACTGTCTAGCTCAATGGATATCTGGACTGCAAAAGGGCGCTCGCTATCACGTGCGCCCTTTGTTTTTGGTGGTAAGCGTTTTTGGTCTCAATCGGATATGGCGGTCACACGCGGTTTAGGCGGCCAGTCCTTTTGATCCGATGTTCAGGAATTTTTTGCGCCGCTCCGCGATGATGTCCGCGCGCTCTTTTTTCAAGAGTGGCGTCAGCATGGATTGGATCGCCTTGCCAACGGCCGTGATCGCAGATTGAGGGTCACGTTGTGCGCCGCCCATTGGCTCGGGAATGATCTGGTCGATTACGCCCAGTTTATAGAGGTCTTGAGCCGTCAGGCGCAGTGCCTCGGCGGCTTCGCGCATTTTTTCGGCGTCCTTCCATAGGATCGATGCGCAGCCCTCGGGCGAGATTACCGAATAGACCGAGTGGTCCAGCATCGCGACTTTATTGGCAGAGGCAAAGGCGACTGCGCCGCCCGATCCACCTTCGCCGATGATGACAGAAATCATGGGAACACCGAGTTGCAGGCACTTTTCGGTGGCGCGTGCGATGGCCTCGGATTGACCGCGCTCCTCTGCCCCTTTGCCAGGGTAGGCACCAGGGGTGTCAACGAGAGCAATAACGGGCAAGCCGAATTTATCGGCCAATTCCATAAGACGAATGGCTTTGCGGTATCCTTCGGGGCGGGCCATGCCGAAATTGCGCTCGATGCGAGATTTCGTATCGTTGCCCTTTTCCTGACCGATCACCACAACGGGTTGATCGTTGAAGCGCGCCAAGCCGCCCATGACCGCGTGGTCGTCCGCAAAATTGCGATCGCCCGCGAGCGGCGTGTATTCTGTGAACAACGCCTCGATGTAGTTTTGACAATGGGGGCGGTCGGGGTGGCGCGCGACCTGACATTTACGCCAAGGTGTCAGGCTTTTGTACATATCGACCAACATGTCGGCGGCTTTTTTGTCCAAAGCGGCCGCTTCTTTTTCGACGTCCATCTCTTCATTGGCACGGGCCAGAGCGCGTAGCTCTTCCGCTTTGCCTTCGATCTCCGCGAGGGGTTTTTCAAACTCGAGATATTGCGTCATTTTGGAACTCCGAACCGATAGTTAGGTTCGTATATGGCGGCACGCGCGGGTAAATGCAATCGGTGAGGCGTAGTGCGCGGGTCGCGGACGTGAAAACGCCGCGGGGTGGGCCTCCCGCGGCGTCATCCTCAACAAGCGGGCTCCTCCTCCCGTTTGGAGAAATTCTTATGACCCTGCGATCAATTCGGACTGGGCCACGATGACCTCAGCTTGTTTGATCGAGGCAATATCCACAAGGCGGCCTTTGTACACCGTTGCGCCCTCGCCGTTGGCCTTGGCGACCTCCATCGCGGCGAGGATTTCGCGCGCTTCGGCGACGGCGGCCTCGGATGGGGTGAAAACCTCATTGGCCAGTGCGATTTGTTTGGGGTGGATTGCCCATTTTCCGACCATGCCAAGGGTCGCAGAGCGGCGTGCTTGGGCGCGGTAGCCCTCGTCGTCGGAAAAATCCCCGAATGGGCCGTCGACGGGTAAGATTCCGTGGGTGCGACAGGCTGCGACGATGGCGGTTTGCGCCCAATGCCATGGGTCGGAATAGTGGCGGGTCTCGCCATGCAGCATGTAGTAATTGTCCTGCGTGCCACCGATGCCCGTTGTTTGCATGCCCATAGAGGCGGCAAAATCAGCGGCACCAAGGCTCATTGCGACCATGCGCGGGGACGCGGCTGCGATGGATTCGACATGAGCCAGACCTGCAGCGGATTCGATGATCACCTCAAAATTTATAGGTTTGGTGCGCCCTTTGGCGCGCTCAATGGCAGTGACAAGCGCGTCGACGGCATAGACATCTTCGGCACAGCCCACTTTGGGGATCATGATCTGATCAATCCGTTCACCCGCTTGCTCCAACAGGTCGACGACATCGCGATACCAGTAGGGCGTGTCGAGCGAGTTGATACGCACGGAAATGGTTTTTGTGCCCCAGTCGATGGTGTTGAGTGCCGCGATGATATTCGCGCGCGCTGTGTCTTTGTCGGAGGGGGCTACGGAATCTTCGAGATCAAGGTTGATCACATCCGCCGCGGACGCCGCCATTTTCGCGAACAGCTTGGTGTTCGACCCCGGTCCAAATAACTGGCAACGGTTGGGGCGGGCAGGGGGCGTGGGTTGCAGGCGAAAGGACATGTGATCGATTCCTTTTGGTAATGATATTTCCAATTTGATGTATTGTTTGGTATTATCTTGCGCGATGCGATGCAAGGACATTCTGCGCCGCAGCGATGTCAGGTGGGGTGCGCCGCCTTTCAACCACCCCATGATAATAAATCCCGAAATAGTTATGATTTTTGGGAGTATCTCCCGAATTGGCGTGTCGGATCGTCACAAATGAGAGCACTTGCCATCCGCCGTCGATCATATTGGACAAAACGCATTGATCCGTAGACGCTACGGACCCCACACGGAGAGCTGCCATGATCGAAACGCCATACCTCTTGTTCCTCGGAGATGCCCCAGACCAACTCGCCGCCAAAGTTGCCCAAGGCATCAAAGACTGGCGGCCTGAATATGCCGTTGGTCAGTTGCGTATGGAGGGATGCAACGCTGATATGAAGCTCCCCGATATGACGTTGCTGGACGCGAAAGCGGCAGGGGCGAAAACATTGGTGATCGGTGTGGCCAACCGTGGCGGCATCATTAGCCCTGCGTGGAAAAAGGTTCTGATCACAGCACTCGAAGAGGGTTTTGACATTGCATCAGGTTTGCACAACTTGTTGCGTGATGAGGCGGATTTGGTCGCAGTTGCCGAGGCCTGTGGTCGTCAGCTTCATGATGTGCGTGTGCCATCTGTACAGTATCCGATTGCAACGGGTGTAAAGCGCACGGGTAAGCGGTGCCTTGCGGTCGGAACGGATTGCTCGGTCGGAAAAATGTACACCGCATTGGCGATGGATAAGGTGATGAAGGCGCGTGGCGAGAAATCCACCTTTGCCGCCACAGGTCAGACGGGCATACTTGTCACAGGCAAGGGCGTGCCGTTGGATGCGGTCATCGCGGACTTTATGGCGGGTGCGGTTGAATATCTCACACCTGATAATGACGCGGATCATTGGGACATGATCGAGGGGCAAGGCAGCTTGTTCCACGTCTCATATTCTGGAGTCACAATGGCGTTGATCCACGGCGGTCAGCCCGATGCGCTTATCTTGTGTCACGAACCAACACGCACTCACATGCGTGGTTTGCCAGACTATGACCTTCCGACATTGCAGCAGTTGTATGATACTGCCTTGCCGCTTGCGCGTTGGGCCAATCCCGCGTGCGAAGTGGTCGGTATTTCGATCAACACACAACACCTGTCTGACGCGGATGCGCTTGCGTATCTGGCACAAGTCGAGGCGGAGATGGGGCTTCCGGCCGTCGATCCGTTCCGCCAAGGCGCAGACCGGCTTGTGGATGCTCTCTTGGGGACGCAAACTGTCCTTGCTGCACAATAACCGAGGGTCGCAATGAGCATTACAGTCACGCCGCAGGCATTCCGTTTGGCGGAAGCCTTTGTCATCTCGCGCGGTGCGCGCACCGAGGCCAAGGTTTTAACCGCGCTCATTGAGCGGGGCGGCATCGTCGGGCGGGGGGAATGTGTACCCTATGCGCGCTATGGCGAAAGCATGGAGAGTGTCACAGCACAGATTGAGGCGCTGCCCGTGGGTATCAGCCGCACAGAGTTGCAAGAGGCGCTCCCCGCCGGGGCGGCGCGCAATGCCGTCGATTGTGCGCTATGGGATTTGGAAGCCAAGGCGGCGGGCAAACGGATTTGGACCCTGCTGGATCTTCCTGCGCCAATCGCGATGATCACCGCCTATACCCTGTCTTTGGGTGAGCCGGAGGCGATGCAGATGGCCGCGGCCAAGCACGCGCACCGTCCGCTGTTGAAAATCAAACTTGGCACGCCTGACGATATGGCTCGTTTAGAAGCGGTGCGGCGCGGCGCGCCCAAATCGCGGATCATCGTGGATGCAAACGAGGGGTGGAGTGCGGAGGTCTATAGCGAGCTTGCCCCGCACATGGTGCGTCTGGGGGTTGATCTGGTCGAACAGCCCATGCCAGCGGGGGCAGATGACATGTTAGGCGAAATCGCGCGCCCCTTGCCCGTGTGCGCCGACGAGTCGTGTCATGATCGCGCCAGCTTGCCCGCGCTCAAGGGTAAATATGACATGGTGAATATCAAGCTCGATAAAACAGGTGGGCTGACAGAAGCCTTGGCGCTGCGCACTGCGGCGCTTGCCGAGGGCTATGGTTTAATGGTCGGCTGCATGGTCGGGTCATCCTTGGCGATGGCGCCCGCCGTGTTGGTGGCACAGGGCGCGGCTGTCGTGGACCTTGACGGGCCGCTGCTTTTGGCGGAAGACCGTGCGGACCCCTTGGCCTACGATGTAGATGGCGTGCACCCGCCCGCCGCCGCATTGTGGGGCTGAGATACGTTTTAGATTTAGGAGAGCGACATGACCCGCACTGTTTATGTCAACGGCGACTACCTGCCCGAGACCGAAGCCAAAGTATCCATTTTTGACCGTGGCTTCCTGATGGCGGACGCGGTGTATGAGGTCACATCGGTGATCGGCGGCAAGATCATTGATTTTGCGGGCCACTCCGTGCGCCTTCAACGCTCGATGAGCGAGTTGGAAATGGTCTCTCCCGTGACGATGGACGAGTTGCTCGCCATCCACCGCGAATTGATCACAAAGAACGATCTCGACGAGGGTGGGATTTATTTGCAGATCACGCGCGGCGCCCCCGGGGATCGTGATTTCGCATGGCCAGACCCCGAAGAGGTGCCGTGCGGCATCGTGTTGTTTACGTTCAACAAACCGCTGGTCGACAGCAAGGTGATGGACGAGGGCATCAAGGTGATCTCGATTGCGGACGAGCGGTGGGGGCGTCGTGACATCAAGACCACACAGTTGCTCTACCCGTCCTTTGCCAAGATGCAGGCCAAGAAAAAGGGCTGTGCGGATGCGTGGCTTGTCGAGGACGGCTTGGTCACTGAAGGCACGGCAAACAACGCCTATATTGTCAAAGACGGTACGATCATCACGCGTCAGCTTGGGAATGATATTCTGCACGGGATCACGCGCGCGGCCATTCTGCGCTTTGCCGTGGAGGCCCAAATGAAGGTCGAGGAACGCCCCTTTACGATTGAAGAGGCGCAACAGGCCGATGAGGCGTTTGTGACCTCCGCTACGGGCTTTGCTCAACCCGTCATCGAAATTGACGGCGCAACAATCGGTACGGGTGTTCCTGGTGATATCTCAAAACGCCTGCGTGAAATCTATACAGAAGAGATGATCAAAACGGCGATCTAATCGCGCGGTTTTACTGAGACGCAATGCAAAAGGCCCGTCAATATGGCGGGCCTTTTCATATTCATGCGCAAGATGCGTAGCCTTAGATCGTGGGCGCAGTGTAGTCGAATGATCCGGTAATGTTAGGAATGTCAGCCGCGGTAAGGCCATTTAGTTGCACGACAACGATGCCCTCGTAAGTCCCGACAAGGCCGCCATCATTTTCAGTGAAGATTAGTGTATCGCCGTTTTGAGCCGCGCCAACCCACTCAACGATCAATACGTCCTCGTCGGTGTTAAAGTCTGTGATTGTGACAACATCAGAGGCCAGCGTGGTTGAGCGGATCGCGTCGAACGTATCACTGCCTGCCCCGCCTGTTGCGGTGTCGCCGTTATCGAAGACAAGGATATCGTCGCCGTCACCCCCATCCGCGATATCCGCCGAGGAGAGATAGTTGGCATCGCCGATGAACCCACGATCGACTGTGGAAACTGTGTCATTGCCTGCATCACCAAATAGGGCATTCACGCCGCTCGCGTCGATGAGAGTATCGTTGCCTTCGCCACCACTAATTGTGTCGTCGCCGCCATCATCTCCTTCGGTGAGCGCTACGCTTAGATCGGTCGTTCGCGCCGTGATATCGTCCCCGTCTCCGAGGTTGAGGGTGTCGTCACCCAAGCCGCCAACAACTCTATCGTTACCGCCTCCACCAAACAGCATGTCGTCGCCGTCATCGCCAATGACAAGGTCGTCGCCCAGACCCGCATAAATGGTGTCGTTGTTTGCGCCGCCATCCAGAATATCGGCGCCTGTGGCCCCCGTGAGCGTGTCGTTGCCGATGCCGCCCAAGATTGTGTCTGCGCCTGCGCCGCCCGTCAAAGTGTCGTGACCGAGACCGCCGTCGATGGTGTCATCGCCATCTCCGCCGTCAATCGTGTCTTCGCCGTCTTCGCCAAACAGCATATCGTCACCAAGGCCGCCGTTGATCGTATCTCGTCCGCCAAACCCCTCGATTAGGTCGTCGCCCGCGTCACCATCTAAAACGTCATCGTTTGCACCGCCGTAAATTTCATCGTTACCGTCACCGCCAGTGATGATGTCGTTGCCACCAAAGCCATATAAAATGTCGTCATCATTGGTGCCATTGAGGGTATTGGCTGTCCCATCACCAATTATAGCGGCGTCCGCATCCCCCTCTTCTGTGGGGTCGGTGGTTTCGGGCACGAGGTCGATATCTTTTGGTGTTTCGGACTCAGCGCCGATGTCGGGTTCGCTATCGGTATCAAAATCGTAGTCTGAAATATCATCCCAGCCAGAGATCGCATCAGCCAAAAACCCTATACCTATGGCGATGGGAATAAGAAACAAAGCGGACATCATAGCGAACTCCAACTCAAAAAAATTACGCAAAAACCGTGGTCGCGCCATAGCGGCCGACATCCATCGATATCGGCGGCGTTAACTATTTGTCAACGAAATATGGCAACTTTAGGGTGCTGGCGTGAGGCCGCGAAACAGTGGGCGCCGATGCGGATGATTGTTTCCCTATTCCGCCTTGAGTGGGACGACATTGGCCTCATAGGCCGCGGTGAATGCCGCCTGTTGCTCTTGCGATGCGGGGCTCTGATTGACGTCTTTCCACGATTCGTAGGGCATCCCGTAGTAGATTTCGCGTGCCTCGTCTTTTGTCATATCTATACCGTGCGCATTGGCGGCCTCTTGGTACCACCGGCTTAGGCAGTTTCGGCAAAAGCCCGCGAGGTTCATCATGTCGATGTTCTGAACATCTGTACGTTTCACCATTAGGTGCTCGCGCAGCGCGCGAAAGGCGGCGGCTTCGATTTCAATACGGGTTTGGTTGTCGATATCAGTTGTCATGTTCTGTGTCCTTTACGGGTCAATTGTCGCCAATGTGGCCCTAAGAATTGGCGCGAGTAAACCGGCCCAACGGCGTTGCGCGTCTGGTGTCTCAATCAGATCAGACCGCAGTTCGATCAGGACGTTCAATCGCCCTTTGTGGAGCGCGTGCTGATCTATCGCGTCACCAGGGAGGCTTCCATCATATGGCTCGTTGTCGCCAATGCACAACCGTTCGCCGATTTTATCCGCCTCGGCCAGAAGTGTGGGGTCCGATTCCATGGCCGCGATAAGTGGTGCGGACAATCGTTTGTCGTAGGCTGAGAGTATACCAATCTGCCACGGCCTGCGCGGGCGGGATTTGAGTTGTGGGGTGAAGCTGTGAATGGCTACAACAACGGTGTCGTTTTGGCGGGCTGCGAGTGTTTCGTAGGCGTCATGATAGGGGCGGTAATACGCGTTCAGACGGCGTTCAATCTCTGCCGCATCCGCATGGCGGTTTGCGGGAATGATCGAGCCGTCATAAATTTTGCGCACCAATGTCGGATCATCCATGCCACGGTTCGGGTCGATCACAAGGCGCGAAAAGTCGGTAGCAATCGCGGGACTGTCCAACAGTTGCGCCAGCTCGATCGTGACGCCGCGCGCCCCCACATCATAGGCAATATGGCGCGCCATGTCGGCGGGTGAGATGCCTAAATCACCGGAGCCATTCAGGCCGATCTCGTCAGGCACGCGATTGCTCGCATGGTCACAGGTGATAAGCCAACGCCCCGAGCGGGCAGGTCCGATAATTTCGAAATAAGAAGAGTGCGTCATGCGTCCATCATGTTTGTTGTGCTATACATGCTTAAACTGTTTGCGCTAAACACGCCAGTTGTGCCGCCCTCGTGTTTGCGGCATATAGGGGATGGCCCTGATAGAAATGAACTCACCAAAAAGGATGTAAGGCAGTATGCGACGCTTACGGAACGTAAAAATCGTGGCCACACTTGGGCCCGCTTCCAACGACTATGAAATGATCCGCGCGCTCGCGGAGGCCGGTGCAGACGTATTCCGTCTTAACATGAGCCACGGAGAGCACGAAGAGATCCGTGTCCGCCACGAGATTATCCGCAAGGTCGAAACCGACCTCGGTCGACCAATTGCGATTCTCGCCGACCTTCAGGGGCCGAAATTGCGCGTTGGCAAGTTTTCGTCAGGAGCGCACGATCTTGAAGAAGGCGACAAGTTGCGCCTCGACCTCGATCCGACCCCGGGTGACAGCAAACGCGTCCAGCTTCCCCATCCCGAAATTTTTGCGGCACTCAGGCCCGGCGCAAACCTTCTTGTGAATGACGGTAAAATCCGCCTTCAGGTTGAGGATTGTGGTGAAGATTTTGCCAATTGCGTTGTCATCGTTGGCGGCACCATTTCCGACCGCAAAGGCGTGAACGTTCCGGACGTGTTGCTTCCACTTGCCGCTCTGTCCGACAAAGACCGCAAAGACCTCGAATTTACCTGTGAGTTGGGTGTTGATTGGGTTGCCTTGTCATTTGTGCAGCGTCCCGAGGATATGGTTGAGGCCAAACAGCTTGTGAATGGCCGCGCCGCGGTTCTCGCCAAGATTGAAAAGCCGTCTGCCGTTGAAAATTTCGACGACATTCTGGCGGCATCTGATGGGATTATGGTGGCTCGTGGTGATCTTGGTGTGGAACTTCCGGTTCACGCCGTTCCACCGATCCAAAAGCGCCTGATCCGCAAATGTCGCGCCGCTGCCAAACCGGTGATCGTGGCCACGCAGATGCTCGAAAGCATGATCGAAAGTCCGATGCCGACCCGCGCCGAGGTGTCCGACGTTGCGACCGCGATCTATGAGGGCGCTGACGCCATTATGCTGTCCGCCGAGTCCGCCGCAGGCAACTACCCGATTGAGGCGGTCACGACGATGCACAACGTGGCGATGGAGGTTGAGAACGACGACACCTACCGCTCCATCATCGATGCGTCACGCTCTGCCTCAAAAGACACTGTGGCCGATGCCATCGTGTCCGCTGCCCGAGAAATTGCAGAGACAACCAACGTGAAGGCGATCGTGTGTTACTCCGAGAGTGGCACAACCGCATCTCTTACGGCGCGCGAACGTCCACACGTGCCAATCATCGCAATGACATCGCGCCGCAAAACCGCGCGCAAGTTGTGCCTCTATTGGGGTATGCACTGTGTGATAACGGGTGAGGTCGAGCGCTTTAAAATGGCTGTGGTCAATGCGGCACGTGCGGCACGCACAGCGGGCTTTGCCACCGAGAAAGATATGATCGTGGTCACGGCGGGGATTCCGTTCAATCAACCTGGCTCGACTAACATTCTTCGTGTTGCTCCATGCGACGAACGCTTGATTTTCAACACCGATCCGGAATAATTGCGGACTTAAGTCGTAATTTTGGTGGTGGGGTTTATGGATACCGATCTATTTCTTGTACTTGGCACGGTCATCTTGGTCCTCGCTATTCCAACCGTGATTGGGGCATTGTCTGAAAGTCGGCCGCCCCGCGCAGCGGCTATACTGGTTATGATCGGCGGGGGTCTTTTGATCCTCGCCGTCACACAACACCCCGGTGGATATGCGGTGGGAGACATCCCAATGGCATTGACCCGCGTTTTAGGCCGCTATTTCTAATAAATAGGCCGAAATACCCGTAAATTGCATCAATTCCACTTGTCAAAGACGTCCGTGCGTGTAATTGGACGCGCTCATGGTGCGGGACCGGCTCAAAGGCATGCCGAGTCGCGCGTTTTAACCATCGAAAAATAGGAGATGGAAATGCCCAAGATGAAGACCAAATCGAGCGCTAAGAAGCGCTTTAAAGTGACCGCCACTGGCAAGGTCATGGCAGGTCAGGCCGGCAAACGCCACGGCATGATCAAACGCCACAAGAAATTTATCCGTGACGCACGTGGTACAACCACGCTCTCCGCACCAGATGCGAAGATCGTGAAGTCCTACATGCCATACGACCGCTAAGAAGGAGCTAGGATATGTCCCGCACCAAAGGTGGTACCGTTACCCACGCCCGTCACCGTAAAATCGTTAAGGCCGCGAAAGGCTATTATGGCGCCCGTAGCCGTAACTTCCGCACCGCAACGCAGGCTGTCGATAAGGCAAACCAATACGCGACACGCGACCGTAAAAATCGCAAGCGCAACTTCCGCGCTTTGTGGATCCAGCGTATTAACGCTGCTGTTCGCGCGCACGATGATGGTTTGACGTACTCGAAGTTCATCAACGGCCTGTCGCTTGCCGGTATCGAAGTGGACCGTAAGGTTCTCGCCGATCTCGCCGTGCACGAGCCCGAAGCGTTTGGCGCCATCGTCGATAAGGCGAAGGCCGCGCTCTAAGTTTTCCACACGGAAAACCGCAAAATTGAAGCCGCGGACCTCCACAGGAGGCTCGCGGCTTCTTGCTTTTCAAACCTTCCGTGATACCAAGCGGGGGAACATGAATGAGGGCGCGCACCGATTGCAGGGACGCCCAGAATACAGGGGTGTCAGATGGACGACCTAAAGACCAAATACCTCACCGCCATTTTGACTGCGGGCGACGAGACTACGCTTGAGGACATCCGCCTTCAGGCTGTCGGCAAAAAGGGCGAAGTGGCTCTGAAAATGCGCGAGCTTGGCAAAATGACGCCCGAGCAACGCCAAGAGGTCGGCCCCAAACTCAACGCGCTCAAAGACGAGATCAACGCTGCACTTGCTGCCAAAAAGATCGCTCTTGAGGATGCCGCTCTTGATGCCCGTCTTGCCGAAGAGTGGCTTGACGTCACTCTCCCCGCACGTGCGCGTCCGCAAGGCACGCTGCACCCGATTTCGCGCGTCTCCGAAGAGATTTACGCGATCTTTGCCGATCTCGGATTCGCCGTGGCCGAAGGCCCGCAAATCGAGGACGATTGGCACAATTTCGACGCGCTCAACATTCCGCCGCACCACCCCGCACGCCAAGAGCATGATACGTTTTACATGCACCGTGCCGAGGGCGACGATCGCGCCCCGCATGTGTTGCGCACGCATACGTCCCCCGTCCAAATCCGCGCGTTGACCGAACAGGGCGCGCCGATCCGCATCATCGCGCCGGGCCGTGTCTACCGTTGTGATTACGACCAGACCCACACGCCGATGTTCCACCAAGTTGAGGGCATGTGCCTTGGCAAAGACGTGTCGATGGCCAACCTCAAATGGGTCCTCGAAGAGTTCTTTACCGCGTTTTTCGGCACCAAAGTCAAAACCCGTTTTCGCGCCTCGCACTTTCCGTTCACCGAACCCTCGGCGGAGGTGGATATCCAGTGCAAATGGGACAACGGCACCGTCAAAGTGGGCGAGGGCGACGATTGGCTCGAAGTGTTGGGCAGCGGCATGATGCACCCCAACGTGCTCAAAGCGGGTGGGATCGACCCCGATGAATGGCAAGGCTTTGCCTTCGGCATGGGCATCGACCGCCTTGCCATGCTCAAATACGGCATCCCCGACCTGCGCGCCTTTTTTGACAGCGACCTGCGCTGGCTGCGCCACTACGGGTTCAATCCGCTCGGCGTGCCTACGTTGGCGGGGGGGATTCACGGGTGAGTATTGGCAATTGGATCGCAATAGCTGTACCGATTTTGGGCCTTGTTGGTGGTGCTATTGTCTACCAAATCCAAAGGTCTATTGATCGGTCTAATCAGCTGCGAGCTGAAAGGCGTGACCTCTACCGAAAACTTGTAGCACTATTTGATGACTGTATTGTGGAGTTTCATAATAAAGATGTTGGAGCGAGTTTTGCTTCATACCGAGAATTTAGGAAAATTCAGGCTGAGATATTGGTCTGTGCTCCTGATGCGGTCGTCGAAAAGCTGAAGCCAGTATCAACAGCAATTATTGCTGCCGGCGCTGAGCTTGGGGGTGATTCGAGTGTTAGAAAGGCGCGGATAAAGAGTATGGAGGATGTCATGGATGCAGCAATCCATGCGATGAGAGGGGATGTTCTTGGAAGCTCAAAAATTTCCCTCGAAATGATAGCTGAGTTTTCGAGGGGCCTTGCGGTCTCTCTCGGACGTTTCCCACGCTAAACTCCACCAATTGCTCTAGATGAGGATAAAATGACCGACCAAAACGACAACATGGAAGACCTCCAAATCACCTATCCCGGCGCGGGGACGTTTCGGTTGGCGGAGGATGAGGCGCGGGTGAATGCGTTGAACCTGCTCGTGGCATCGGGCAAGAAAACTGCGACCTGTTTGCCGTTTTCCGAGTTTGACAATGACCCTGACGCGCTCCCGCAAGTGGGGCGTGCTGACATCATCGCCAACTGGGACGGCACCCCCGCGATGGTCGTGCGCACGCTCAAGGTGGACCGCATCAAGTTCCGCCATGTGACGCCGCAAATGGCCAAGCTTGAAGGCGAGGACAAAGACATCGACGCATGGCGCAAACGCATTACCAAAGCGTTCGGCACACGCGGCGAAAAGGGCTTTGATCTGGATCGCGATACGCTTTTGGTTTTTGAAACATTCGAATTGGTTGAGGATTTGGGCGTCCGCTAACGCCCCCTCCCGACACGCAAACCGACGCCCGCAGGGGCAAGGAGAGAACGCTATGAAATTCACGCTGTCTTGGCTCAAAGAGCACCTCGAAACCGATGCCCCGCTCGACGACATCCTTTATGCGCTGACCGATCTGGGTCTCGAAGTGGAAGGCGTGGAAAACCCCGCCGAGGCGCTCAAGGGCTTTAAACTCGTGAAAGTGCGCGAGGCCGTGGGTCATCCCGATGCCGACAAATTGCGCGTTTGCACCGTCGATACCGACGAGGGCGAAACCCAGATCGTATGCGGCGCGCCCAACGCGCGGGCGGGCATCACCGCCGTTCTGGCCAAGCCGGGCATGTATATTCCGGGGTTGGATATTACGATTTCTGTCGGCAAAATCCGCGGTGTCGAGAGCTTTGGCATGATGGCGTCGATGCGCGAATTGAACCTCGGTGAGGATCATGACGGGATTATCGAGCTTGAGGGCGGCGAGATCGGCATGGAGTTTGCCGACTATCTGGCGCAACATGACCCGTCCAAAGTCGAGCCTGTGATCGAGATCGCGATTACGCCCAATCGTCCCGATGCGCTTGGCGTGCACGGGATTGCCCGTGATCTGGCCGCGCGTGGCCTTGGGACGCTCAAAACCCCCGCGACCCCGACCGTTGCGGGCACCTTTGCCAATCCGATTTCCGTGACGATCGAGGCAGGGGCGGAAGACGGCTGTTTCGTTTTTGCGGGGCGTTTGATTAAGGGTGTGAAAAACGGCCCTTCGCCACAGTGGTTGCAGGACCGTTTGACCGCGATTGGTCTGCGTCCGATTTCGGCGCTTGTCGATGTCACCAACTTTTTCACCTATGATCGCAACCGTCCGCTACACGTTTTTGACGCGGGCAAAGTGGAGGGTGGCCTGTCCATCCACCGCGCCAAGGGCGGCGAAACGCTCGTGGCTCTGGACGAGAAAACCTACACCATGCCCGAGGGCGCGATGGTGATTTCGTCGAGTGGCAAGGTGGAAAGCGTTGCGGGCGTCATGGGCGGTTTGGAAACGGGCTGTACCGACGACACCGTAGATGTGTTTGTTGAGGCGGCGGTGTGGAATACGCTCGACATTGCCAAGTCCGGCCGTGCGCTCAAAATCAATTCCGACGCGCGGTACCGCAACGAGCGCGGCATTGATCCCGCCTACAACATGCAAGCGTTGGAAGACGCCACCGCGATGATCCTTGAGTTGTGCGGTGGAGCGCCGTCCGAGGTTGTTGTCGCAGGGTCCGTGCCTGATGTGAGCCGCGCCTATGCGCTTGATACTGACCGCGTGCAGTCGCTCGTGGGGATGGAGATCACGCCCGCGCGTCAGGTCGACATTCTGACCGCCTTGGGGTTCGAGATGGACGGCGATATGGCCAAGGTGCCGTCGTGGCGTCCCGATGTGCTTGGCTCAGCGGACCTCGTTGAGGAAGTCGCCCGCGTTGAAAGTCTCACGCATCTGGAACCAAAACCCTTGCCGCGTCCTACGGGTGTGGCCAAGCAAATCCAGACCCCGATGCAGGTGCGCGAAAGCGCGGCGCGCCACACGGCGGCGGCGTTGGGCTATAATGAATGCGTCACCTATTCATTTGTGGATGAGGCGTCAGCACAGCTGTTTGGCGGCGGTACGGATGCGGTGAAATTGCAAAACCCGATCTCGTCCGAGATGAGCCACATGCGTCCTGATCTATTGATCGGCCTGTTGCAAGCGGCGAGCCGCAATCAGGCCCGCGGGTTTGCCGATTTGTCTCTGTTTGAATGCGGGCCTGCGTTCCACGGTGGTGAGCCGGGTGAGCAACATGTGCAACTGGCGGGCCTACTCGTCGGCGGGAATGGTCCCAAAGATGTGCATGGTGAACGCCGCGCTACCGACCTGTATGATGCCAAAGCGGACGCAGAGGCGGTATTGGCCGCTATCGGCGCGCCCGCCAAAGCGCAGATCATGCGTGATGCTTCGGCGTGGTTTCATCCTGGTCGGTCGGGCAAAATCTGTCTCGGGCCGAAGAAAGTCCTCGCGCAGTTTGGCGAAGTGCACCCCAAAGTGCTCAAACAAATGGGCGTTAAAGGCCCCGCTGTGGCATTCACCGTGTACCTTGAAGCGGCACCGATGCCGCGCGGCGTCAAAGTGGCGCGCTCGGCGTTTTTTACCAATGATCTGCAAACGGTCGAGCGTGATTTTGCCTTTGTCGTCGATAAATCCGTCAATGCGCTTGATGTGGTGAATGCGGCGGGTGGCGCGGATAAGGCACTGATTGCAGATGTGAGCGTATTTGATGAGTTCGTCGGTGGGTCGCTCGGTGAGGACAAGAAATCCCTCGCCATTACTGTGCGCATTCAACCTACAGAGGCGACTCTCAAGGAAAAGGACCTTGATGAACTGTCGGCCAAAGTGGTTGCGAAAGTCGAGAAAGCTACGGGCGGCACCTTGCGCGGATAACGCACGCTAGTAAGATTATGACATGAAAAGGGGGCTACGGCCTCCTTTTCCACAGGTAAGGGAGAGAGATATGAAGGTCTATTTGTCAGGCGAGATTCACACCGATTGGCGCGATCAAATTGTGGCGGGGGCGGTAGGACTTGATGTCGAATTTTCCGCGCCGGTAACTGATCATGCGGCTTCAGATGATTGCGGTGTCGCGATCTTAGGGGCGGAGCCTGACAAGTTTTGGCATGATCACAAAGGCGCAAAACTCAACGCGATCCGTACGCGTGCCGCGATTGAGGCGGCGGATGTGGTCGTGGTGCGGTTTGGTGAAAAATACAAACAATGGAATGCCGCGTTTGATGCGGGCTATGCCGCGGCCAAAGGCAAGGCATTGATCGTTATGCACGGGGCCGATCATCAGCATGCTCTCAAAGAGGTTGACGCCGCGGCGCTCGCAGTGTGCGAAACGCCGCAGCAGGTGGTTGATATGCTACGCTATGTGCAAAACGGGACTCTACCGTCCTAAATTATGCAGGGCGCGCGGGAATGTTTTTCGCGCGCTGCACGGCGGGACGGGCGTAAAACCGTTCGATATACGCGGGAACATTCGTTAGATCCGCAAACCCCGTGATATCGTGCGCGCCGTAAAAATCGAGCCCATTAAGCCACGGTGCAAGGGCCATGTCTGCGATGGAATACTCGCCCATCATCCACTCACGCCCGTCTAAGCGGGATTCGACCACGGATAGGAGCCGTTTTGCCTCGTTTGCGTAACGGTCGCGGGCGGTTTTATCCTCCATCGCGGCGCCTGCGAATTTGTGGAAAAATCCCAACTGCCCGAACATCGGACCCACGCCGCCCATCTGGAACATCAGCCATTGGATCGTCTCGTATTTGGTCTTGGGGTCGGCGGAGAGGAATTGCCCGGACTTTTCGGCCAGATAGATTAGGATAGCGCCGCTCTCAAACAGTTCGATTTGTGCGCCGTCTGGGCCGTTTGGATCGATGATTGCAGGAATTTTGTTGTTGGGATTGAGGCTTAAAAACGCCTCGCTTTTCACGTCCGCATCCGCAAGCGTGACCAAATGCGGCTCATACTCTAGCCCCATTTCCTCAAGGGCCACCGAGACTTTCACGCCATTGGGTGTCGGAAAGGAGTAGAATTGTAACATGGACGGATTTTTGGCGGGCCAACGTGTGGTGATCGGGTGGGAGAGGGTCTGCGGCATGGATCAGCTTTCTATGAGGATTGTGATGTCTATGTACCTAAGGACGCGGGTGGGGTGTCAAAAGGGCTGTCGACTGTTCAAAAGTATGGTAGGCAGTGTGCGGAGCTGTGGCAGGTTGTCGCGGCCATTGGTGGGACTTAAGTGGGACAAAAACCATGTTGAAAGAATTTAAAGACTTCATCGCCAAAGGCAATGTCATGGACATGGCTGTTGGTATTATCATCGGCGCAGCCTTTACCGCGATCGTAAAATCCTTGGTCGACGACCTGATCAATCCGTTCATTGGCTTGTTCATGGGTGGCATCGACTTTGCGAATAAATACATCGTTTTGTCGGGCGACGTCATGGCGGGGACACCTTTGGCTGACGCGCGCGAAAGCGGGGCTGCGATTTTTGCCTACGGCTCGTTCATCATGGCGATTATCAACTTTCTGATCATTGCGTTTGTGGTGTTTATGCTCGTGCGTTACGTCAACAAAGTCAAAGCGGCTGCAGAGACACCTGTTGAGGCTGCACCAGAGGCACCCGCGGGACCATCAGAACTTGATGTGTTGCTCGAAATTCGCGATTCTCTTGCAAAGAAATAAGTCAAACTCGAATATGGTTTGATGACATTGAGGCCCGCCGGAGAACTCCGGCGGGCCTTTTGCGTGGTTGGGATGCCACGCACTGTGGGGGACACATCAGATCATACGAGTAACCACGTGCTTTCCGTCGCGCCTTGCGCACGAAAAAATGGTATGGAACACTCTCCCATGATTTGGGCCAGTTTGGGATAATCATCCGCCATGACTACATTAGACGATACTGATCGCCGTATTTTACGCATTTTGCAGCGCAATGGCCGCATTTCAAACGCAGATTTAGCTGTTCAGGCCAATGTTTCGTCGTCTGCCTGTCATCGCCGCGTGCAGCGGATGGAGGCCGAGGGTGTAATCCGGGACTACGCCGCGATGCTCGATCCGCGCCATGTGGATCGTCGTGCAACGGTGTTTGTCGAGGTCACGCTCGATAGTCAGGCTGATGAAACATTGGATGAATTCGAGCGGGCCGTGGCCTTGGTCGAGGATGTTTTGGAGTGTCACCTCATGGCGGGGTCGGCGGATTACATGTTGAAGGTTGTTGCTGCGGACACCGAACACTTTGCGCAATTGCATCGCCGTTTGGTGTGTTTGCCGGGCGTTCAGAAAATGCAGTCATCCTTTGCCATGCGCACCGTTTTTAAAACCACGGCTTTGCCTGTGTGAAAGATCGGATTTGGGAAAATCACCTTATGCGTGCTACGATTGAGATGTCGCAACGGGGAGGGCGCGGCATATGAAACGGATAAACCACGCTGATAACATCATTTCCGCCGTCGAATCGGGGTCTGTAGGATCGCGACTAACGGCCAGTTGGCGCAGGTCGCTTAACAAGCACGGGCTTGATCCGACCTTAAGCCATGCCCCGCGCAGGTTTGAAAGTGCCGAAATCAATGATCGTCGCGACAGCATGGGATCGTTTATGACCGTTGCCACGCCAAAGCTGGATCAGCTGTTCCAAATGGTTGGTCAAACCGGATGTTGCGTTTTGCTGACGGACCGCGAGGGAGTCGTGCTTGATCTACGCTCCTCGGACGGCGATGCGGCAACTTTTGAAAAATGGGGCCTGTGGTATGGGGCCGATTGGTCCGAGGAAGCAGAGGGCACCAACGGCATTGGCACCTGTATTGCCGAAGCGCGCCAGATTACCATTCATCGCAACGAACACTTTTTGAGCCGCAACACTGCGATGTCCTGTATGGACGCGCCCATCTTTGGGCCTGATGGCGAATTGATTGCCGCGTTGGACGTCTCGTCGTGTCGCGCTGATCAAACGGAAAGTTATTCGCGGCTGATTTCCGGTGTCGTTGCCCAAACCGCCAAGCAGATAGAAACCGAAGCTTTTCGTGCGGCCTTTCCAAAGGCGCGGATTGTCACCTCTCCGGAGGAGCGCCCTGAGGGTGCGGTGTTATTGGCCGTCGATAGTGATGATCTGATCGTGGGTGCAACCCGCGCCGCACGCCGCGTATTCGGCTTGGGGCAAGGCGGCGCACTCACGCCGCGCCCCGCCTCAGATATTTTAGGGCGCGATACTACTGCATCGGCGTTGGAGCGTGCTGAACGCGCGGCGCTAAAACGGGCGATTGCACGTTCGGGCGGCAATCTATCGGCGGCAGCGCGCGCGTTGGGAATCGGGCGTGCGACCCTGTATCGCCGTATGGGGCGATTGGGTATCGACGTGGCCTAGCAGGCGCGCACATCCTCTCCGATACGTTTGAAAATTCCGTAATCTGATCGAAAGTGTCTCACTGGTGAGACACTTCTATTGTGCACTACGGGGTTGAGGGGATGACGGCGCCACATGGACCTTGTCATGGTCTTCTTCATACCGGCGGGAGGACGCCGGCATTCTTGGAGGAGAAAATTATGAACGTTCAGTCCAAACCTGATAGCAAATACACCAATCCGTTTAAGGCGAAGTACGACAACTTTATTGGCGGCAAATTCGTGGCCCCGGTCGGTGGTGAGTATTTTGAGAATATCACCCCGATCACGGGCCAGAAAGTCTGTGACGTTGCACGCTCTGGCGCTGCGGATGTTGAATTGGCACTAGATGCGGCTCACGCTGCGAAGGTTGCATGGGGCAAGACATCTGCAACCGAGCGCTCTAACCTGTTGCTCAAAGTCGCAGATATTATTGACGCGAACCTTGAACTGATCGCTACAGCTGAGACATGGGACAACGGCAAGCCAATCCGCGAAACAATGGCCGCCGACATTCCATTGGCCGCAGATCACTTTCGTTACTTTGCGTCCGTACTGCGTGGCCAAGAGGGTACCATGTCGGAAATCGACGCGGACACTGTTGCGTATCACTACCATGAGCCACTTGGTGTTGTGGGTCAGATCATCCCGTGGAACTTCTCCATTTTGATGGCTGCGTGGAAAATCGCACCGGCATTGGCCGCCGGCAACTGCATCGTGCTCAAGCCCGCAGAACAGACACCTGCCGCAATCATGGTCTTGGCCGAACTGATCGCGGATGTGATCCCCGCGGGCACGCTGAATATTGTGAACGGCTATGGCGCCGAAGTTGGCGCACCGCTCGCGCGTTCGCCTCGCATCGCCAAAATCGCATTCACCGGCTCCACCGCAACGGGTCGCATGATCATGCAGTACGCCACGGAAAATCTTATTCCTGTGACACTGGAGCTTGGTGGCAAGTCGCCGAACATCTTCTTCTCCGATGTGATGCGCGAAGATGATGCGTTCCTCGACAAAGCCGTCGAAGGGTTTGTTCTGTTTGCCTTCAACCAAGGCGAAGTCTGTACATGCCCCTCGCGTGCGCTAATCCAAGAGGATATCTACGAGGAGTTCATGGAGCGCTGCATCGCGCGTGTTCAAGCAATCATCCAAGGTGATCCGCGCGACATCAACACGATGGTTGGTGCGCAGGCATCGCAAGAACAGCAGGAAAAGATCCTGTCGTATCTTACAATCGGTCGCGAAGAGGGGGCCGAAGTCCTCGTTGGTGGTGATGCTGCGCGCTTTGATGGCGAACTGTCGGACGGGTATTACATCCAGCCAACCATTCTCAAAGGCCACAACAAGATGCGCGTGTTCCAAGAGGAAATCTTTGGCCCGGTTGTCTCCGTGACAACATTCAAAACCGAAGAGGAAGCATTGGAGATTGCAAACGACACCATGTACGGCCTCGGCGCTGGCGTGTGGTCGCGTGACATGAACACTTGTTACCGCTTTGGCCGCCACATCGAGGCGGGCCGCGTTTGGGTCAATAACTACCATGCCTATCCTGCGCACGCTGCATTCGGTGGCTACAAACAGTCGGGCGTTGGTCGTGAAAACCACAAAATGATGCTCGATCACTACCAGCAGACGAAAAACATGCTCGTCTCCTACAATCCGAACAAACTGGGCTTTTTCTAAATCCCGTTTTGAGAGACGCAACACATCTCCCCTAGCTTTGTGTTGCGCCTCGACACAATGTGCGGTGGCCCTAGATAGTAGGGCTGCCGCTTTTGATTGGAGGATCTGACATGACTATACCTCGCGTTATCGCCACCGATGCAGGCCTTGCACTTTTGGATGAAATCCGCCGCGACCATGGAGATGTGATGTTCGTTCAATCAGGCGGCTGTTGTGATGGATCATCTCCGATGTGCTACAAAGCGGGTGATTACATTGTCGGCTCACGCGACATTCATTTGGGGGACGTTGCGGGCGCGCCAGTCTGGATTTCGCAAAGCCTCTTTGAGATCTGGCGCAATTCACAAATGATCCTTGATGCGGGCAAAGGCTTTGGTGCGGGTTTCTCTTTGGATACAGGGCGTGGAAAGTGCTTCTTGTCGAAGTCGCGCCTGTTCACAGAGGCCGAAACCGCGCAATTAGAAGCTTAAGATGTAGCCTTTTCTCTGACAGCAATGGACAAACGCGGCAAAACCCTTTAAATGGGCCCAAATTGCGCAGACTGAACTGCGCGCCGATTGGACATTCCCACATGATTACGCCCCTCTCTGACGCGCTTGCCGAGCGCGGTTACGATACTTTGACTGACGTGCAAACCGCTGTTACGGCACCAGAATTGGAACAGGCAGACTTGCTTGTCTCCGCGCAAACAGGATCGGGTAAAACCGTAGGCTTCGGTCTGGCCATTGCAAAGACACTCCTAGGCGATGAGATTCGTTTTGGTCCTGCTGCTTCGCCTTTGGCGCTCGCAATTGCGCCAACGCGCGAATTGGCGATGCAAGTCGCCCGCGAATTGGAGTGGCTTTACGCCAAAACCGGCGCAAAAGTTGTGACCTGTATTGGGGGCATGGATGCCCGCGCGGAACGCCGCTCATTGGAGCGTGGTGCACACATTGTTGTGGGAACCCCTGGTCGTTTGAAAGATCACATCATGCGCCGCGCGCTTGATCTTGACGATATCCGTGCTGTTGTCCTCGACGAAGCCGATGAAATGCTTGATCTCGGGTTTCGCGAAGATCTTGAGTTCATGCTCGACGCATGCCCCAAGGATCGTCGCACGTTGATGTTCTCGGCCACTGTGTCCAAATCGATCAGCCAGATTGCAACGAATTTCCAACGCGATGCCGTGCGCATTTCGACGGTCTCCGAGAAAAACCAACACTCAGATATTTCCTATCAGGTGATCCAATGTGCGCCGCGCGATGCCGAGCACGCGATTATCAACCTGTTGCGTTACCATGACAGCCAGACGTCGATTGTGTTCGCAAACACCCGCGCCGCTGTTGCGCGTCTCACCGCGCGCTTTGCCAACCGTGGCTTTTCGGTTGTGAGCCTGTCGGGTGAGTTGTCGCAAGACGAGCGCAGCCATGCGTTGCAAGCTCTTCGTGACGGGCGTGCGCGTGTTTGTGTGGCTACCGATGTTGCCGCCCGCGGGATTGATTTGCCGAACTTGGAACTTGTGATCCACGCCGACATTCCGACCAATACCGAAGGTCTGTTGCACCGCTCTGGCCGTACAGGGCGCGCAGGTCGCAAAGGCACATCTGTCTTGATCGTACCTGATAATGTCGCCAAAAAAGCACAGCGTTTGCTCAAATGGGCGAAGATTGACGCTGAATGGCGCGGTGCGCCAACCGCCGAAGAAATCCTCGCGCTAGATGAGACGCGTTTGATGGATGACCCGGCATGGACCGAGGCGTTGAGCGAAAACGAAGCCGAGTTTGCGGCGACCCTCTTGGGCAAGTTCAGCCCCGAGCAAATCGCGACCGCGTGTTTGCGTTTGTACCGCGCTGGTCTATCTGCCCCAGAAGAGATCAACGTCCACACCGGTAAGGGTCCGCAAAAAGATCCGCGCGAAACATTTGGCCCGTCCAGATGGGTGGCGCTTTCTGTGGGTCGCGACAAAAACGCGGAGCCACGTTGGCTCCTGCCGTTGTTGTGTCGTGCGGGCAATATCGACAAGTCGAAAATCGGTAAGATCAAAATGGAAGACACGGAAACTTTCGTGGAACTCCAAGAAGCCGCCTTGCAAGGATTTATGGATCAGCTTGGCGCAGGTGGCGAGCTTGAGGATGGTGTGACGGCCCGTGCTGTCGATGGAACCCCATCGTTCAGCGCTGGCGCACCACGCTCACCCAAAGCGCGGTTCGACGGACATAGTGGTAAACCCCGCGGCGAAAAGTCGTTTGGTGCAAAGCCCGCCTACGACAAACCCCGTGGTGAAAAGAGCTATGGCGACAAGCCTAAGTTCGACAAGCCGCGTGGCGATAAGCCAAGCTACGACAAGCCCAAGACCGACAAGTTTACCAAGCCTGCTCGTAAAGAGCGCGACGATGCCGTTCACGCACCTGCAAAGCCACGCAAGGATAAGCCGAGCGATAAGCCGTCTGGGACGTTCAAAGGCAAGCCAAAATCCGCGGGTGCGGGTGGTGGTTATAAAGGTGCGGGTAAACCTGCAGGCAAGCCAACGGGCGCAGGCAAGCCCGCTGGAAAATATGACAAAGCGGGCGCAGGTAAAAAGCCACATCGCAAAGGGGCCGCCCCCAAAGGTGGGCCAAAGGGCGGCGATGCTGTTCTGAGCCGCAAGAAATAATCAAGTATAAGGGCGGCGCGGTGATCCACCGAGCCGCCCTTTTTCTATCTGGCTATGTCACGTATCGCCGCGCTACAAAAACAAAACCCCCGCGGCCTATATGGCAGCGGGGGTTTGTATTCTTTTACGGTCCGAAATGCCGGACTTCAAAAGTGCCCTTAGAGCATACCTTCGCGTTGAGCTTTTTTACGAGCCAACTTGCGGGTACGGCGGATGGACTCGGCCTTCTCGCGCGCTTTCTTGACGGAGGGCTTTTCGAAATGTTGCTTGAGCTTCATTTCACGAAAAACGCCTTCGCGTTGAAGTTTTTTCTTCAGAGCACGGAGTGCCTGATCGACATTGTTTTCACGAACGCTAACCTGCATGTGGTGTCACCACCTTCCTAAGTTAGATTTGCATGAATTGCAGGAATTGGCCGTATAGCAAAGCGGCTCTACCTTGTCTACTATAGGGCCAACGACAACGAGGAGTGATCCGATGCAAACGACTGCTTATATCGACCCGACCCGTGAAAAGCTGCTGGATTCGGCTTTGCCCAACGTGGTTTTCGACGGGTGGGGGGCCGAGACATTCAAAGTGGCTGTTGCTGATTCCGGTGTTTCGCAGGGCTTGGCGGATGTGAGTGCGCCGCGCGGATCGGTTGATCTGGCCGCGGCCTACCACAAGCGCGGAGACCGAAAGATGATGGCAGATCTCGCCACAGCGGACCTTTCCACAATGCGCTATTCCGACCGGATCGGGCATACCGTTTGGCTGCGGTTGCAAGCGGTTGATCGTGAAGTTGTGCGGCGCGGCATGTCGCTCTTTTCGCTTCCACACTATGCCCCCGAGGGGACCAAGTTGGTTTGGGAAACGGCAGATGCGATTTGGAACGCGATGGGGGACACCTCGCGGGACGTGAACTGGTACACGAAACGCGCCACGCTATCGGGTGTTTTTGGCTCATCTGTACTCTTCTGGCTTGGCGATGACAGTGAAGGGTTCGCGGACACACGCGCCTTTATCGACCGCCGCATTGTCAATGTTATGCAGTTTGAAAAGGCGAAGGCCACAGTGCGCGAGAACAAGGCGCTTTCGGCGCTGTTCGCCCTGCCATCGGCCGTTTTGTCACGTGTGAAAGCGCCCGCAGGGGTCGATCGCGATGATATTCCCGGCACACGGTCCACCTAAAGCGAGATCGCCATGACCCTCCCAGAAACAATGCGCGCTGTTGAAATTGCGCAAGCAGGAGGCCCGGAGGTGTTGCGCTTCACCACGCGCCTCGTGCCCACGCCCAAAGCCGACGAGATTGTGATCAAAGTTGCGTTTTCCGGCGTGAACCGCCCAGATGCGTTGCAGCGAGCTGGTCTTTACAATCCGCCCGTAGGCGCCTCTGATTTGCCGGGCCTTGAGGTCGCGGGGGAGGTGGCGGCCGTTGGCGCGTCCGTGTCATCCTATGCCATTGGCGATCCAGTTTGCGCCCTCGTTCCGGGGGGTGGCTACGCCGAATATGTGGCCACGCCCGCCGCGCATGCGTTGCCCGTTCCCAAGGGGCTCACTCTGGAACAGGCCGCGTGTCTGCCAGAGACATTTTTCACCGTTTGGTCGAACGTGTTTATGCGTGGCGGCCTTCAAGCGGGCGAGCGCATTTTGATTCACGGTGGCGCATCTGGCATTGGCACAACCGCCATTCAATTGGCGCAGGTGTTTGGCGCGCGGGTCTTTGTGACTGCAGGGTCAGACACCAAATGTGTGGCCTGTACCCGTTTGGGTGCAGAGCGTGCGATCAACTACCGCGATGAGGATTTCGTCACAATTCTAAAGGCCGAAGGTGGCGCAAACCTCATCCTCGATATGGTGGGTGGCGACTATATCAATCGCAATCTCAAAGCTCTCGCGATGGACGGACGTCTGGTCAATATCGCCTTCTTGCAAGGGTCCAAAGCCGATGTGAATTTTGCGCAAGTGATGATGCGGCGCTTGACCCTAACAGGATCGACATTGCGCCCGCAATCGGATGCGCAAAAAGCACGGATTGCAGATGTGTTGCGCACACAGGTTTGGCCCCTGATCGCTGCGGGACGTATTGCACCGGTGATGGACAGCCGCTTTGCGCTTCACGATGCTGCAGCTGCCCACGCGCATATGGAATCCGGCGCCCATATTGGCAAAATTGTTCTCGAAATTTGACGCCTGTTCGCCGTTATTCGATATCGGCTAATAGCGCGTCCGTTAGGGTGCAATCGCGGATTGTATCGGCCCCACATTTGCGCGGCTCCAGATCAGGCGTCAGACATATGCGGACCTCTTGGATGCGGTAATCGCGACACGTCACGGTGATCTCGTTGGCGTCCAACCCATCGTTCACGTTCATAAATGCGTCTTCGATCACAGAGGCGGGGACCTTGATGTCGCGGGGCAGTTTCATGAACGCAGAGGGGCGTTTGATTTTGTCATAGGCGGCACGCGACAAATCAAGAAACTCTTGCGCCTCAAGGCCGGAACACCGTCCGTGTTTTTTCCACTGATACCATGCGGCGCCATCTGTCCCCATGATGTCTTCCATTGCTTCGGTCTGACGGCGTGACGGGTCGCGCACCGGACTATGGCAGTAGGACGGCCACCCGCTTTCATATTGTGGCCAAAGCCCATGAAGCACCCACCCCAATTCGCGGTCACATTGCGCAGAGTTGCGGGCATCTCCCTCTAGGGCACACCATGTAGGTGACCACGACAATGACAACACATAATAGTCGAAATCTCCAGCAGGCTCACCATCCGCCCAAGCGGGTGTCGTCAAAGCAGCTATGGCCACTGTCACGGCCCTTACCAATCGTTTACTCATTTTCTCTTTCCCTTACGCAATATCCACACTATACAGCGCTTAAGTTCCCCCACAACGGATACGGTCCCAAATCGGGAAAGCCCTTTCAGGCGACGCAGAAGTTGTGTTTAGAATTATGGCATCGCAAGGAGAGTTTCCCATGGCAAAACCGATTATGGCAAAAGCCACCGCCGTTTGGCTCGTCGATAATACGACGCTGAGCTTCAAACAGATTGCTGATTTTTGCGGTCTTCACGAGTTGGAAGTTCAGGGCATTGCGGACGGTGATGTGGCATCTGGTGTGAAAGGCTTCGACCCGATCGCCAACAACCAGTTGACCTCGGATGAAATCAAAGGCGCAGAAGAGAACCCCATTCAAAAGCTGAAGTTGAAGTTCAACCCAGCGGCCTCTGGCGAGGAAAAACGCCGTGGTCCACGCTACACGCCGTTGTCCAAACGCCAAGACCGTCCCAATTCGATCTTGTGGCTTGTTAAATTCCACCCCGAACTGGCAGATGCCCAGATCGCCAAACTTGTCGGCACGACCAAGCCTACGATCCTTGCGATCCGTGAGCGCACCCATTGGAACATCGCGAACATGCAGCCGATTGATCCTGTTGCACTGGGCCTGTGTAAGCAAACCGAGCTTGACGCCGCTGTGCAAAAAGCCGCCGCCAAACGCGCCGCCGATGGCGCCGGGATGACCGACGACGAGCGCCGCAAGTTGTTGTCTACGGAACAGTCTTTGGGCATGGGCACAGATTCGAAAATGCCAACGGCTATTTCCGGTCTCGAAGCGTTCTCCCTGTCAAATGATGACGATGAGAAAGAGGCGCCACTGCCGGACAAAGATAGCTTCTTTAACCTTCCCGATGCGGATGACAACGAAGATGATGACGCATAATATTGCGCGTTAACGTATTGAGAAGGCCCGCCAATATGGCGGGCCTTTTGCATATTTGGACGATGTTTGTATCAGGTCTAGAACGGTGCGTTCAGACGCCCTTTCGCGCACGCAAAGCGGCGGTGATCGTTCCGTCATCGAGGTAATCAAGCTCGCCACCAATAGGTACGCCTTGGGCCAAAGATGTCACAGCACAGCGTCCTGACAATTCGTCCGCGATATAGTGCGCCGTGGTTTGGCCGTCGACAGTTGCATTGAGCGCGAGGATCACCTCGGTGATTTGCTCGTCACCCACGCGGCGGACCAAGGCAGGGATACGCAGATCCTCGGGGCCGATTGCATCGAGCGCAGACAGTGTACCGCCGAGCACATGATAGCGTCCGCCAAACACGCTCGCACGCTCCATCGCCCACAGGTCTGCCACATCTTCGACTACGCAAATCTCGCCGTTTGCACGTTTACCAGAGGTGCAGATGTCACATAGATCGGATGTGCAAATATTGCCGCACTGCACGCATTCGCGAGCGTTGTCCGCCACGGTTTGCATTGCCGTGGCGAGGGGGGCCATCAGGCGCGTGCGCTTTTTGATCAGGTGTAGAACCGCGCGGCGTGCCGAGCGCGGCCCAAGACCTGGAAGCCGCGCCATGAGATCAATCAGAGCCTCGATTTCGCGCGTTGCATCCCCCACCTGTGCGTCCTCAGAACGGCATTTTGAAATCGGCGGGCAGGCCAAGGCCATCGGTGATCTGTGCCATTTCAGATTGGGCGCGATCCGCCGCTTTGGCCTGCGCATCTTTGATTGCCGCTAGGATCAAATCTTCGACCACTTCCTTTTCGTCGGGGTTAAAGATCGACGGATCGATTTCAAGCGCAGTCAACTGTCCTTTGACGGTTGAGGTCGCTTTGACAAGACCCGCACCACTTTCACCAACCACCGTCATGGCATCCATCTTCTCTTGCAAGTCAGCCATTTGCTGTTGCATTTCTTTGGCTTTTTTCATCATGCCGGCCATATCGCCGAGATTGCCAAGTCCTTTGAACATCGTCTGTGTCTCCTGATTTTAGGGTGCGAGGGGATCAGTCCTCTTCGAAGGGATCCCATTCGTCTTCGACTTCTTCAAGTGCTTCTGAGGCCGCTTGCGCCGCAATCTTTTCGGGCGTGCGGATTTCCGCGATTTTCGCATGGGGGAAAAGTTCGAACACCTTCGCGACCATCGGATGACTTTTTGCGGCAGCTTCAAGGGCGAGACGGTCGGCGTCCATCACATCACGAAGCGTCTTGGCGTCTTCGGGTGCGGCCGCGATGGACACGCCCCAACGGTGTCCTGTGAAGGCTTGCAAACGGCTTGATAGACGGGCGGCGAGATCAGCGGGGGCATCGCCCACAGGTTCAAATTCGATACGTCCGGGTTTGTAGCTTGCGAGCCGGACATGGTTTTCCACGTCTATTTTGAGTTTCATATCGCGGTGATAGCCAATCAGCTCCACAACATCCTCAAACCGTGCATATTTGGCGAGCCCCACATCCGGCGCTTGTGCGGGGGCGGCCTGTGCCATCATTGTCGGGGCATGTGCTATCCCTCCACCGCCCCCTGCAGGTGTCCCTTGGGTGCTGACGGATCTGGAGCTGTTACCGCCAGAGGGCGCGCCGCCAGAGGGGCCAACGGGCGGACGCGGTGGCGGGTTTTGCTCATTGAGTTTGCGCACCAAATCTTCAGGCATAGGCAGGTCGGCCACATGGGTCAGGCGAATGATCGCCATTTCTGCGGCCATCATGGCGTTGGGGGCGGCGGCCACCTCTTCGAGGGCTTTGAGCAGCATTTGCCACATGCGCGATAGCACACGCATCGGCAGCTTTTCGGACAATGTTAGGCCACGGGAGCGTTCATCTGGCGAAATTGTCGGGTCGTCTGCGGCGTTTGGTGTGATTTTGATCACGGACACCCAATGGGTGATGTCGGCCAGATCGCGCAGCACCGCCAGTGGATCGGCACCATCGGCGTATTGCCCGCCGATCTCTTCGAGCGCGCTTGCCGCGTCGCCCGCCATGATCATGTCGAACAGGTCCAACACGCGGCCACGGTCGGCAAGGCCTAACATGGCACGAACCTGATCCACGGTGGTCTCGCCTGCGCCGTGCGAAATCGCTTGGTCCAGAAGCGATAGCGCATCGCGCACGGACCCTTCGGCGGCGCGGGTGATGAGGGCAAAGGCGTCCTGCGCCACGTCAGAGCCTTCTTTGTCGGCGATAGACGAAAGGTGGGCCATCATCACTTCGGGTTCGATGCGCCGCAGGTCAAACCGCTGACAGCGTGACAGAACTGTGACGGGCACCTTGCGAATTTCGGTGGTGGCAAAGATGAATTTGACGTGTGCCGGTGGCTCTTCGAGGGTTTTGAGGAGTGCGTTGAACGCACTCGTCGAGAGCATGTGCACCTCATCGATGATGTAGATTTTGTAGCGCGCGGAAGCGGCGCGGTAGTGCACACTGTCAATGATTTCGCGAATGTCGCCCACACCTGTGCGCGATGCGGCATCCATTTCCATGACGTCCACGTGGCGGCCTTCGGTGATCGCGACGCAGTGTTCGCACTGTCCACATGGCTCGGTCGTAGGGCCACTGTTGCCGTCCAGACCGATACAGTTCATCCCCTTGGCGATGATCCGTGCGGTGGTGGTTTTGCCCGTGCCGCGAATGCCGGTCATGATGAAAGCTTGGGCGATGCGGTCGGCGGCGAACGCATTTTTGAGCGTGCGTACCATGGCATCTTGACCGATCAGGTCGGCAAAGGTTTCCGGACGATATTTGCGTGCCAGAACCTTGTAGCCTTCATTGGTCTCGCTCATGCGTTCATCTCCCTCGTTGCACCACAAGGTAAGGGTGCAGGCAGCCCCCCGCAAGCGGGTTCACTCGCCGCGCCGTGCCTTTTTCGCCTTGAGCACGGACTTTGCCATTTTGGAGAACTTGCGACCGCGATCACGGGCTTCGGCCACCGTCTCGGAATTGCGCTCATCCTCGTCGATCAGTTTGCGCCACCGCTCGACACGGTCAGCGTCCAGTTCGCCGCTTTCAATGGCCGCACGCACTTTGCATCCGGGCTCTGTATTATGGGCGCAGTCGGAGAATTTACAGGCGGTTGCCAGATCGGTGATGTCTTCAAATAGCGTACCGATTCCCTCCGCTGCATCGTGGAGGGCCAGTTCGCGCATTCCGGGGGTGTCGATCAGCCATCCCCCTGCAAGCATTGCGTGCATGGAGCGCGCCGTGGTTGTATGGCGGCCCTTTGCGTCATCTTCGCGAATATCACCGATCTCGATGTCAAGGCCGGTAAGGCCGCGCGCAATTGTCGATTTTCCGACCCCTGAGGAGCCAACAAGCGCAAGGGTTTGACCGGTGCTGCACCACGGCATCAATTCGCCAAAAGCGTCCGGATTCGTGGCATTAAGGGCTATGACATCGGCGGGCGCATAGATTGCTTTGGCGCGCGATATAAAGTCATCCACGTTGCCGGATTCGGGCCTGTCGGCTTTGGTGATCACGATCACCGGATGGGCCTCGGCCTCGATTGCGATGGCAAGGTAGCGTTCTAGGCGCGCCTCATTGAAATCATCATTGCATGAGGTGGTGATAAACAACGTGTCGATGTTGGAGGCGATGAGCTGTGTCTGCGAGGTCAGGCCAGCGGATTTGCGCGAAATTAGGGTTTTTCGGTCCAGTAGGCGGACAATTTTTTCACCATCTGTGAGGGCGAAATCACCCACCGCGAAATCCGAGGCCACAAGATCGCCCGTTAGCGCCAGTTCCAGCCGCTCAAGCTCACCTGTCAGGGCGATGATATTGCGGCGGCGCACTTCGGAAATGCGGACTGGCGTCAAGGTTTCGACCTCGTCCACGCTCATTTGCGCGGTGAAGTGTTGTGACCATCCGAGGCGCTTCAGGTGTGGTGTCATCTGGGTGAGCTCATGAACATGCGGCCTATATTGCCTGTCGCGGGGGATACGGCAAGAGGCGCGGATGTTAAGGGAGATAAAGGTGAGAGGCTGGACAACGACCCAAGCGGGACTCGTTACGGCTGCTTCCTTCCGGATCTGACCGGGTTGGCGAGGAGCTTGCCCGCGCCAACCTCTCGCGTTTGGATATAGGGGGAGTATTCTGAAATGGCAAGAGGGGCGCCGCGTAGGTGTGCTTTGCCTGTTTTTTACAAAAGCAATCTAATTTGGCCAAAGCCAGATGCGCCTACGGCAAAGCCTGTCACGTTTAAATGAGAGAGCTCGTCGAGATGGTGTTTGGCCTTCGGGGATGTCTCGAACATCACTGGTGTGCCGCCTATCGGACAAAACGACCAGTTGGGTGTGGTTTGTGTCGTCGGGACGCCGCACGTGCGGATGTGGCGAGCCAAAATGTCACCGATCAAATCAGGTCCGTCAAAGATCACTGTGCTGCCATCAGCGCCCGGAAAATGTCCGCCGCCGTTGGCGCGGTAGTCACTTGCGACCACCACAAATTCCATATCGTCGGACACTGGCGAGCCATTGTAGGACAAGTTGCGAACGCGGGTTGCGGTAGGATTGATCTCATTGCCAGACCCGTCAAAGCGGGCGAGTTGCGACAGATCAATCTGATAGTCGATCCCAAAAATAACATCGAAAAAGTAGGCCGGTGCATGGGGGTTGCGCAGGGTTTGATCGCAGGCCGTTGAAGCAGTGTTTGGGGTGATTTGATTAAAGGCCGTACTAGTGCGCTCCAACCATGCGCGCAGTTGCGCGCCTGAGACGCGAACGGCACACACGCGGTCACGAAAGGGGTAGAGGTCTGAGATGTTTTTGATCGCCAGAATTCCAACAGGCATAGCTGTGTAGTTCTCTGGGCCTGCGCGCCCGCCAGCTTTGGACGGTGAGACGGCCGACAAGATGGGCAGGTGCGCGTGTTCGCTATGTGCGATTGCGTCCGCCACATAATCGCGTTGTGCGTCAGCGATCAATTTCATCGAGCGGTCTGTCCCAAGTAGGGAAAAATAGGAATGGAGAGGCACATCTGTCTGGCCGATTGGGCGCCGCGCAAAGTCCAGTGTGCCAAGGTGGTCATGTTCCACGGCCGCAATGATGGCTTCGACACTTTCGACCAAAGGCCGCGCGCAGCCTGACGGGTTTCGCTCAAGAATCGGACGCACTTCGACGTTTGCTTTGCGGACGGCCCATGTATCGCCAGTGCGTTCAAGCATGAGATCAATGAGGCCAAGGTGCGATCCGCAACTGCCCGCCATAACGGCAGGTTTGCCGTGGATGAAACCGTTTTCACTATCTACAACAGGAGTTTGCGCGAACTGGGGGGAGGGAAATAGCAAGTGCAAATGGCCGGTGATCAACGCGTCGACCCCCTCAAGGGCCGCCAGTGGAATGGCAGCATTTTCCATGCCCTCGTATTCATCCTCACCCGCGATCCCCGTATGACAGAGCAAGACGATGATATCGGCCCCGTGTTGTTTCATCTGGGGCACAAATTTGCGCGCTGTCTGCATGATGTCGCGTGTGCTGGCTTTTCCTGCCAAATGCGTGCGATCCCACATTGTCACTTGTGGCGGCAGCAAGCCTAGTAACCCAACTTTGATCGGATGACTCTTTCCTGCTCCATCAATGATCTCGCGATCCAAAATGACATAGGGGTCAAACACTGTGGTGTCTTGCGTCGATGTCTCATCGGGTATCTCAATCAGATTTGCCGACACAATGGGATGATCTGCGCGCGAGATGGCCCATTTGAGATGATCGAGGCCGAAGTTGAATTCGTGATTGCCTAAAGTGCCAGCATCGTAGCCGAGGACATTCATGGCGGCGATCATCGGGTGAGGAGTGTCTCGCCCTTGTGCATGATCTGCGGCGACAAAGTCGGCCATGGGCGTCCCTTGTAGAAAATCGCCATTATCGACCAAAAGTGTGTTGCGTGCTTCGGCGCGCCCCTTTGCGATGAGCGCAGCCGTCCGCGCGAGACCGGTCGCGTCAGTGGCGCGATCCCCACAGTAGTCATAGGGAAAAATCTGCATGTGCAGATCTGTCGTACTCATAATCCGAAGGTGCGCATGATCCGCACGGGTGTCGGTGGAAAAGGTATGAGGTTGGGTCACTGCTTGTCCTGCTGACACGCGCCGTGCCAAAATTCTGATTTGAAAATGTGATTTGTCAGACACTACGGTTTTAGAGGTGTGTCGGGCAACACTTTTGGATACCTAATATATGCTATGGGGTATGTTTTGTGAGCTTATGGATTTTTGTTTTCGACTTGCGTGATGTATCATGCTTACGCTGCGCTGCAACATCTCATGGGTGCATTTGACGTCACGTAACAACCCAAGCGTGCATTTCCGCACGATGGGTCTATTAATCTGCACGGCGTATTGTGGGCAAATTGAATCGTTAGACTTGACCGCATGGGTGCGGTGCGGTTTGGACAGGGTCTAACCCAAATCGATACCATGAGGTGTGCGACCGTGAACAACACAACACAGCAAACGGATGACGCCGTCACATTGGGCGCGGGCACGCTAGATCGCGCGGCGCATCTGCGCGGCGATGCGGCCTCGTTGTGGGCACAAAACGGTGCGCGCGTGCTTCCCCTGTGGTCGCACAAGCCGTTTTGTAATGATTCTGGTGGGTTGGCGTTCCTCGAGACTGACCACCCCACGGTTGTAGATTTGGCGCAGGATGCCATTTTCATGGGGATTGACGATGCCGGAGCCGCCGTTTTCGCGGTTGATGTGACACGCACATGGACTGTGACACAGGTCGCGGAGCTTCAAGAGGGGTTTCTTGATCCATCGCAACAGCGTGTGGACGGCTTGCCTGATTGCGCCTTTTTAGAACTGCGTGCGGTTATGACACTCTTGTCGCCCTGGGAGGCCGAGGTGGCATCAACCGCGCGCGGTCTTTTGGAGTGGCATGGACGTCACGGGTTTTGTGCCGCGTGCGGTGCCAAAAGCGCGATGACTCAGGCCGGATGGCAGCGTACATGTTCGTCGTGTTCTGCGCCGCATTTCCCGCGGACCGATCCCGTTGTGATCATGTTGGTGACACGTGGCAATTCGGTGTTGTTGGGGCGAAATGAAAACTGGCCTGAAGGCATGTATTCTTTGCTCGCCGGATTTGTTGAGCCGGGTGAGCCGATTGAGGCCGCAGTGCGCCGTGAGGTGTTTGAGGAATCGGGAATAGTCGTGGCTGATGTGACATATATCGCCTCACAGCCTTGGCCGTTTCCGGCCTCTTTGATGATTGGGTGTGCCGCTCGCGCGACGAGCGAGACAATCACGATTGACCCGTTAGAGTTGCAAGATGCGATGTGGGTTACCCGCGAGGATGTAGCGTTGTCGATGGCGGGGATGCACCCAACGCTTAAACCCGCGAGAAAAGGTGCAATTGCACATTATCTTTTGGCTAAGTGGCTTGCGGACGAGATTGAATAATTGGATATTCCAGTGATTGGTTGAGTGAGGTGAAGCGGTATGAAGTTTTCGACACGCAAGGATATCGACGCACCTGCGGCATACGTGTTTGAGCGCATTGCTAATTTCGAGGCGTTGGAGCGCCAAGCAATGCGGCGTGGTATCGACGTGTCACGCAAAGATCCCGCCCAGCCGCGCGATGTTGGTGCGGGTTGGACTATGAAAGTTCCGTTTCGCGGCAAAACCCGCGATATCGTCGCCGAAGTGGTGACGTATTGTGACCCGACCAATTTGGTCGTGGCTGCGAAGTCTGGAGGCCTTGATATGGTGCTCACTGCGGACATTGTGGCGCTTAGCCCCAAACGAACGCGCTTGTCGCTTAGCTATGATATCAAGCCGCAAACCTTGTCTGCGCGGATTCTTGTGCAGTCGATCAAGTTCGCCAAAGGGACGCTTGATCGTCGGTTTGATCGAAAAATAGATCAGTATGGCGCTACAATGAGCGACGACTACAATAAGTCATTGATGTCCTGAGGAATGGCGGGTGCGGGGACGTACGCCGCATTGCGTGACCGCCCATTGTGGTTATTTACGGCGCGGATCGGCGGGATAAACGCCCAGTATCTCGACCATTTCGGTGAAATAGCTTAATTCGTCCAAAGCAAGGCGCACGTTGGCATCGTCGGGGTGGCCTTCGATGTCGGCATAAAACTGGGTGGCGGAAAAATTGCCGTCGACCATGTAGCTTTCCAGCTTTGTCATGTTGACGCCATTTGTGGCGAATCCGCCCATTGCCTTGTAGAGAGCCGCCGGAATGTTACGCACCCGAAACATGAACGCAGTAACCATTTTGTTGGACCTACGCGAGGTGTCGGCGTCGCGCGACATCACCAAGAATCGCGTTGTGTTCAGTTTGTGATCTTCGATTTTGGGCGCGATCACCTCAAGCCCGTACAGCTTTGCCGCCAATTCAGACGCAAGAGCCGCTTGGGTTTTGTCACCGCCACCAGCCACATCTCGTGCAGCGCGGGCATTGTCGGAACTGGTCACGCCCTTGATGCTGTGATCGCGCAAAAACTTTCCGCATTGAGGTAAAATCACAGGATGACCGTGAGCATGTGTGATGTCTGATAGTTCGGCCCCCGGAAGGCCCAAAAGGTTGACATGCACGCGTACGAACGTCTCGTCGATGATGTGCAATCCGGCTTTCGGCAATAGGTGATAGACGTCTTGTACGCGGCCATAGGTTGAATTTTCGACTGCAATCATTCCCAAATCGGCGTCTCCCGAGCGCACCGCTTCTAGGGCGTCCTCAAAGGTTGGGCAGGGTAGGGGATCAAAATCGGGGCGAGTTTCGACGCAAGCCTGATGGGAATAAGCGCCAAGTTCCCCTTGAAAGGCGATGCGTTTTGTCATTTTCGTCTCTTTTCAATCAAGTTTTTGCGGAATGTCGATAGGTCGCAGGTCTTATACCTTGAAATGCACCGTTGGAAACGGGTAGATACGGCGCAACCCATGCACCAAAACGGACCGCGACATGTTCAACACTATGACCCTTACTAAGACCGTCGGCGCTATCTGCGGCACGCTCTTGATCTTTCTCTTCGCCAATTGGGGCGCTGATGCGATCTATCATTCCGGTGGCGCAAGTCATGACGGCGAGCACGCCCAAGCCTATATCATCGATACCGGTGATAGTGAGCCAGCCGAAGTAGAAGAGGTCGTTGAAGTTTCATTTGACGTTCTTCTGGCCTCTGCTGACGTTGGCAAAGGCGAAAAAGTTTTCAACAAGTGCAAAGCCTGCCACAAAGTGGACGGTTCCAACGGCACTGGTCCACACCTCGACGGTGTTGTTGATCGCGACATCGCATCCGTGGCCGATTATGGCTTCTCGGACGCTTTGGCCAGCTTGGATGGTGCGTGGACGCCTGATCACTTGAATGGCTTCCTTGAGGCACCAAAAGATTACGCGCCGGGCACAAAGATGTCGTTTGCGGGCTTGAGCAAAGCCACAGATCGCGCCGATCTCGTCGCCTATCTTCAGACGTTGAACTAAAAACGTCTTTTCGACTGTGTTTCTAGCCCCCGTAGCTGCGTGCTACGGGGGCTTTTTCGTGCGTCGATCACGCCATGATCACAGGTTCATCACAGTTGCTCCAATTACCCATTGGAAGTCGTGCAATTTCAGGTCAGTTTGATAGCATCACGTTCAAACACACTGTCGCCCCAAATGACTGGAGCTTTCACATGGCCGCCGCCCATTTTCGCCTCGCCCTTTTCACCGCAGCAAGCATTGTTGTCTCCTCAAGTGCCGCGCATGCGCAAGATACAGACACGATAACGGCGACATGGTTTTCGGACTGGGATGAGGCGAAGTATAGCGCGCCCGTCGATCATCTGGCCTATGTGAACCCTGATGCACCAAAGGGCGGTAAAATCGTTCTGGGGACGGTTGGAGATTTTGATAGTCTCAATCCCTATTCGACCCGTTCGGGCACACCCGCAGCAAATTCATCGATTCCCTATGAGCGTCTCATGACGGGCGTATCCGACGAGGCGCTATCTGCCTCTTACTGTTTGTTGTGCGAGACGATTGAATACCCAGAGAGCGAAGATTGGGTAATCTTCAATCTGCGCCGCGATGTGACGTTTTCCGATGGCACGCCCATGACGTCCGCAGATGTGGTGTTCACGCATGAGAAGTTTATGGCGGAAGGGACGTTGTCGTGGCGCACGGGTGTGGGCAATATGATTGCGGGGGTTGAGGCGCTTGACGATTATACCGTCCGGTTTGAGTTTCAGCCTGACGCGCCCCGCAACGGGCTTATCTCGCAAGCCGGTTCGACGCTTGTGATGCAAAAGGCATGGTTCGATGAGACGGGCGCAAAAATCGACGAGAAACGGTTTGATGTCTCTCCGGGGACAGGCGCCTATGCGCATGGCGATTTCGAGGCGGGGCAATGGGTCGAATATACGCGCAATCCCGACTATTGGGGGCGCGATCTCTGGCTCAGAAAAGGCACCGAAAATTTTGACACGATCCGCATTGAGTACTTTGGTGACACCATTGGCGCGTTCGAGGCGTTCAAGTCGGGTGAGATTACATTCCGCCAAGAGAACTCGTCGCTCAATTGGGCCACAGGGTATGATTTTCCTGCGCTTGAGAGTGGCGCAGTCATAAAGGCCGAGTTGCCGGATGGGAGCCTTCCCAATGCGACTGGGTTCGTATTCAACCTGCGCCAAGAAAAGCTACAAGACCGCAATGTGCGCCGCGCGCTGGGGCTGATGTATAACTTCACGTGGACCAACGAGACGTTGCAATACGGACTGTTTGCACAGCGCGAAAGTTTTTGGGATACCGATGCTCTCAAGGCAGTGGGTGTGCCCCAAGGCAAGGAGCTAGCGTATTTAGAGGCCGTACGCGGCCTTGTTCCTGACGAGGTGTTCACACAAGAGGCCGCGTTGCCGCACGTGTCAGGAGCGCGGTCTTTGGATCGTAAAAATATGCGTCAGGCACTTATGTTGATGGAAGCCACGGGATACACACCCGGGTCCGACGGTAAATTGCGTGATGAAAATGACCAAGTTCTCAAGATCGAGATTTTGGAAAATACGCCATCGTTTGACCGGATTTTGATCCCCTATGTCGAGAACCTCGTCGCGCTGGGTGTGGACGCCGTTTACAGCCGTGTGGATACCAACGCCTATCAGGCACGTACCCAAAGCTTTGATTACGACATTATTTTTGGGGGCTACACGAGTGGTTTTGAGGAGGGTGTTGGGCTTGCGCAAAAATACGGCTCCGAGGGCGTGGATGATGTGTTCAACCCTGCGGGCTACGCCAGTGAGGCCGCCGACATTTTGATTGCGCAGGTGGTTGAGGCCGATACTTATGAGGATATGTCCTCAGCCCTCAAAGCCGTCGATCGCCTGTTCCGCTACGACTATTTTGTTGTTCCGACATGGTATCTCGATAAGCATTGGGTCGCCTATTACGACATGTATGAGCACCCGCCAGAAAGCCAGATGGCGCCCTATGATCTAGGCTATCTGGATTACTGGTGGTATAACGCCGATAAAGCCGCGCAATTGAAAGCGGCAGGGGCCATCAAGTAACGCCCAAAGAGGTATCGAGCAGGAGAGCGACCCACATGGGAGCCTATATCCTTCGGCGTTTGTTGCTGATCATTCCGACTTTGCTCGGAATTATGATTATCAATTTTGCCCTGACACAGTTTGTTCCCGGCGGGCCGGTGGAACAGGTGCTTGCCGAGATGCGTGGCGAGGGCGATGTGTTCGAGAGCATTTCGGGCGGCTCCGGCGATGTCGAGGTACAGCTTGAAGCCGCGAGTGCGGAGTCCGATTACATCGGCGCTCGGGGCCTTCCGCCCGAGTTCATTGCGGATTTAGAGCGCCAGTTCGGCCTTGATAAACCGCCGCTTGAGCGGTTCTTGTCGATGATGTGGAACTACATGCAATTCGATTTTGGCGAGAGCTATTTTAGAAGCCAAGGCGTGTTGGAACTGGTCTGGGACAAGTTGCCCGTGTCGATTACGCTCGGCCTTTGGGCTACGTTGATTTCCTACATGATCTCTATTCCTCTGGGCATCCGCAAGGCGGTGCGAGATGGGTCATCTTTCGACACATGGACGTCTGCGATCATCATCGTCGCCTATGCAATCCCCGGATTTTTGTTTGCAATTATGCTGCTCGTGCTATTTGCGGGCGGCTCGTATTGGCAGATTTTCCCGTTGCGCGGCCTTACATCCTCGAACTTTGATGAATTGAGCGACTTGGGCAAGGTGGGCGACTACCTATGGCACATCACATTGCCGGTTCTGGCCTCGCTCATTTCGTCCTTCGCCACGTTGACCCTGCTCACCAAAAACTCGTTTCTCGATGAAATTCGCAAACAATACGTGGTGACGGCCAAGGCCAAGGGCCTCACCGAAAGCCGTGTCCTTTACGGGCATGTGTTTCGCAATGCGATGTTGATCGTGATCGCGGGATTTCCGGGTCTGTTTTTGTCGGTGTTCTTTGGGGGCTCGGTGATTATCGAAACCCTGTTCTCGCTTGACGGTTTGGGGCGGATGGGGTTTCAGGCGGCCTTGCAACGCGACTATCCCGTGATCTTTGGCACGCTGTTTTTCTTTGGCCTGATCGGATTGTTGATCAATATCGTGTCCGACCTGATGTATGTCTTTGTCGATCCGCGTATCGACTTTGAAAAGCGGGAGAGCTGAAATGCGCCTGTCCCCTCTCAATCAACGCCGGTGGCGCAATTTCAAGGCAAACCGCCGTGCGCTATGGTCGCTCTGGATTTTCTCGTTCCTGTTTGTGTTGTCGTTGTTTGCGGAATTTCTTGCCAACGACAAACCGATCATCGTGAATTATCGCGGCAGTTACTATACGCCGATTTTCAACTTTTACCCCGAAACCGCATTCGGCGGCGATTTCGCGACCGAGGCAGTCTACCGCTATCCCGAGGTGGAATGCCTGATCGTTTCGGGCGGGTTGGTTGAGTGTTTTGACGATCCAGACGCCATTATCGCGGATGCTGAAGACGGTACCGTAAATGGCGATGTGATCGAGAAAGGGTGGCTATTGTGGCCGCCGATCCGCTACTCGTTCAATACCCAAGTCGAAGGACCCGGGGCGGCCCCATCGCCGCCGACCACGCAAAACTGGCTCGGCACCGATGACACCAAACGCGATGTGGTCGCGCGGGTGATCTACGGGTTTCGCCTGTCGATCCTGTTCACGCTGATCGTGACCGTTGTCGCCTCGACCATCGGCATCGTCGCGGGCGCAATCCAAGGGTTCTTTGGCGGGCGCACCGACATTGTGTTTCAACGTGTGTTGGAAATCTGGGGCTCCATGCCCTCGCTCTATGTCATCATCATCCTGTTTGCCATATTGGGGCGAAGTTTCTGGCTCCTTGTCTTTGTGACCATCCTGTTCGGGTGGCCCGCCTTGGTTGGTGTTGTGCGGGCTGAGTTTTTGCGCGCGCGTAATTTCGAATACATCCGTGCGGCGCGGGCACTCGGCGTTGGCAACTGGACCATCATGTTCCGCCACATGTTGCCCAATGCGATGGTCGCCACGCTGACGCTATTGCCGTTCATTGTGACGGGGACCATCGGCACGCTTGCCTCGCTCGATTTTCTTGGCTTCGGGTTGCCATCGTCCTATCCGTCACTGGGGGAGTTAACGCTACAGGCCAAACAAAACCTGCAAGCGCCGTGGCTCGGGTTCACCGCGTTTTTCACCTACGCCATTATGTTGTCGCTCCTCGTCTTTGTTTTCGAGGGGGTGCGCGATGCCTTTGATCCGAGAAAGACCTTTCAATGAGCCTTCTTGAGTTCACAGATTTGCGTGTGTCGTTCAAACAGGACGGCGGTCTTGTCGAGGCGGTCAAAGGCGTGTCGTTCCGTGTTGAAAAGGGCGAGGTCGTTGCCTTGGTCGGCGAGAGTGGTTCGGGCAAATCCGTCACTGCATTGTCGTCGGTGAACCTGCTGTCCGACAACGCTGTCATCGGCGGATCGATCCTTTATGAGGGTCGGGAACTGGCCGGTGCCAGCGAAAACGTGCTGCGCAAAATTCGCGGCAATGATGTCAGCTTTATCTTCCAAGAGCCGATGACCTCGCTCAATCCGCTGCATACGATCGAGAAACAACTCGCCGAGATTCTGCTCGTCCATCAAGGTGTGACAGGCGCGAAGGCCCGCGAACGCATTTTGTACCTTCTGGACCGTGTGGGCATTCACAATGCCGAGGAACGTTTGGGCGCCTATCCACACCAATTGTCCGGCGGGCAACGTCAGCGCGTTATGATCGCAATGGCGCTAGCGAATGCGCCGAAACTGTTGATCGCGGATGAGCCGACCACGGCGTTGGACGTTACTATTCAGGCGCAAATCCTTGACCTGTTGATGGACATTAAACGCGATGAGGGCATGTCGATGTTGTTCATCACCCATGACCTCAACATCGTGCGCAAATTTGCTGATCGTGTTTGCGTGATGAAAGACGGTGAGATCGTGGAGGCGGGTAAAACGGCGGAGATATTCGATGCGCCTAGCCACCCTTATACCAAGCTGTTGTTGGAGGCCGAGGCAACGGGGCGTCCCATCCCTGTGCCCCAAAATGCCAAGGTTGTGGCCGAGACCACAGACCTGCGCATTTGGTTTCCTATACAGCGCGGATTTTTACGGCGCACAGCGGGCTATGTGAAGGCGGTGAATGCCGCGACATTTTCCGTGCGCGAGGGCGAGACGGTGGGTGTTGTTGGCGAATCCGGATCGGGCAAAACCACCTTGGCGCTCGCAATGATGCGGCTGATTTCCTCACAAGGCCCCGTGGTTGTGATGGGGCAAGACGTACAAGGGTGGAACAACCGTGCTCTGCGGGGTTTACGCGCTGATATGCAGATCGTGTTCCAAGATCCCTACGGGTCGCTGTCGCCACGCATGACCATTGCGCAAATTATTGCTGAGGGTTTGGGTGTGCACGGCTTGGGCGATCATGCGTCCAAAGAGGAAGCGGTGATCGAGATTATGCACGAGGTCGGCCTCGATCCTGACACGCGCCACCGCTACCCCCACGAGTTTTCGGGCGGGCAACGCCAACGGGTGGCGATTGCGCGTGCGATGATTTTGCGCCCGCGTTTGGTGGTTCTGGACGAGCCAACTTCGGCGCTTGATATGACGGTACAGGTGCAGATTGTGGATTTGTTGCGCGATCTTCAGGTCAAACACAAACTTGCCTACCTGTTTATCTCACACGACCTGCGGGTGGTACGTGCGCTTAGCCATAAAGTGATGGTGATGAAGCGTGGCGGTGTTGTGGAGGCAGGCGAAGCGGATGCGATTTTTGACGCGCCACAACACCCCTACACCAAGGCGCTTGTTGCCGCCGCGTTTGATCTTACAGTTGAAGAGGGCGCAGGCGTCTAAACGCCCACGCCCATCTGGTGGTGATTGTGGTGTCGTGTGTTCTGCTTAGGTCGGGCCAATCGGATCGCAATCAACGCCGCGTGCTGCGAGGCGACGACAGGTCATACCCGCGAGGTCTTCGGTCAGGCCAAGGAAATTTGCCTGATAGCCGCGCTTTGATTTTACGACTTTGCGCAGGGCACCATCGAGCATGTCGAGTTCTGTCAATGCTGTCTTGAGCAAGACTTTGCGCGCCTCGTATTCAGAGCCGTAGGTGCCGATGTTGACGCCCCAATGGCGCGATCCTGAGGTAGAGATGCGTGTCACGATTTCCGGGCCAGACTGAGCCACCAACGCGCGTGCCGGCATAACCGCCGCGGTGGGCGTCACGTTGGTCAGCTGAAGCGAGACGGGGCGCGGCTTAGGGGTTATGTCGGACAGGCCAGCGGGAGCAGTTTTAATCGGAGAGGGCTCAAGGGGCGCGTCTAGCTGTGCGACTTTTTCGACTTGTTCAAGCACTTGCGTGGCCTGTGATGTCGCGGCCTCGGCGAGGGCCAGAACCTGTTCATCGTGTTGCGCCTGTGTGACGGCATTGAAAATGTCATTCGACATCGACAACAACATGGTTTCGTCTTCGGGTGCCAAGGTGCGCATCGGGCGCGGTTTGGGGATTGGGCTTTGCGTGACGTTGATTGTGACGCGAATGATTTTGGAGGCCACGCTCGGCGCGTCTTGCGTGCCTGCGACCATAACGGCGCTGCCAGCGGCTTTGCCCAAGTAGGGGGGGCGTTTGGGTTTGACAACTGCGACACGGTTGGGCGCGCGCTGGAACCCTAAATCCATCAACTCGGTGACGCGCGCATTGCGTGTCGCGGTAGAGCGCCCGCCAAATACGGTCGTAATGATGCGCTCGCCGCCGCGTTCCGCCGAGGCGACAAGGTTAAAACCGGCAGCAGATGTGTACCCCGTTTTGATTCCGTCCGCGCCGGCATAGCTGTTGAGAAAACGGCTGTTGGTGTGGGACACAGTGCGTACGCCCGCATCGGCAGTCGTGCGTGAAAAGATATTGTAGTAGTCTGGGTAGTCGTAGAACACGTGGCGTCCAAGGACGGACATATCGCGCGCTGTGGACAGGTGTCCGCTCGCCGTGAGGCCGTGGGCATTTTTGAACGTGGTGCGCGACATGCCGAGTTCTTTGGCTGTGCGGTTCATGCGGCGTGCGAATGCGGCTTCCGATCCTTCGATCGCTTCACCAATTGCTGTGGCGGCATCATTTGCGGATTTTACGGCGGCGGCGCGGATGAGATAGCGTAGTTTTATTTTCTGGCCGGACTTCAGCCCCAGTTTAGAAGGCGGCTCTGCTGCGGCGTTTTTGGAGATGGTGACAAGGGTGTCGAGGCCGATCTCACCATTCTCAACAGCTTCAAACGCGATGTAGAGCGTCATCATTTTGGTGAGGGACGCCGGATGTAGGCGCGTGTCGGCATTGCTCGAATGCAGGATTTTTCCGTTGCGTGCGTCCATCACCAATGCGGCATATTCAGCGGCCATAACTTTGGCCGAGATGCCGACTAGCATCGCGAGAGCGATTAAAAGAATTGGGAAAATACGCCCGATCACGGCACGCGGGAGTACCCACGCTTGCACGTTGCTCAACATCATAACTCTGCCTCGTATGTGCCGGATCATTTCGCCCAGCTTATACAAAAGACGCTAGCACAGGCTTTGAAACGTGAAAACAGTCAATTTTATAAGGCTTTAGGCGATGGTATTGATGCAACGCCACATATGGTGGCGAGATTTCAATGGACCTCTAAATACGGTGCATAGCTCGCTTGGTCGAAACTTTTGCCACATGTGGCCACCCAAATGAACGCGAGAATCACATCTCAATCACCGTGAGATTGACCCAACAAAAGCGGGGAGATCCGCGAGGGCTTCGAGGTGTTTATAGCGGGGGTGCCCTTCCGGAGCTTCGGCGTGTTCGATGGTCCATGTGATGGAATGCGGGATGTAGATCCCCCAAGCGCCGACCTCTATCGGTGGCAGAACATCCGACTTCATCGAATTGCCCACCATCACGGCGCGCTCTGGTGTGACGCCATGCCGGTCGAATATATCCGCGTACACAGGTGGTGTTTTTGCGGATACGATCTCAACCGCATCAAATAAATCGCCTAAACCTGATTGCGCAAGTTTGCGTTCTTGGTCGAGTAGATCGCCCTTGGTCACCATGATGATTTCATGATCCGCCGCGAGCGCGCGCACGGTCTCTTCGACGCCCTCAAGCAGGTGAATTGGATGCGATAGCATGTCTTGTCCTGCCTCGATCAATTCTTTGATCACTTTGGCAGGCACCCTCTCGTCGGTCACTTCGATCGCTGTCTCGATCATGGATAAGACGAATCCCTTAATCCCAAATCCATACCCACCAAGGTTGCGCCGCTCCGCCGCAAGCAAGCGTTCAGCGAGATGATCGGCGTGCGTGTAATCGGCCAGAAGTTCGCAAAATCGTTCCTGCGTTATGCGAAAAAATTGTTCATTTTCCCATAGCGTGTCGTCCGCATCGAAGGCGATTGTCGAAATTTTGGCGCTCATTTACATCTCCCTTTTACCCTGAGTGGATAACCCCCTTTAATGATGCGAGAAAGAGGCTATATACAGCGGCTAACAGCACGACGTTTAGTATTGCGCAATCCGGAGACGCCAGAGTGATCCTCTCGCCTCACATGATGTCCGACGATGACGACCGCTTCGATGATGGCGGCGATACCTCTCTTGCGACCAAAACCAAACCCAAGACAAAGCGCCCCCCACTCTACAAGGTGATGCTGCTCAATGACGACTATACCCCCATGGAGTTTGTCATCCTTGTGCTGGAGCGTTTCTTTGCAATTGGTCACTCACAAGCAACCGAGATCATGTTGACGGTCCATAAAAAGGGACTGGCAGTGGTCGGAGTGTTCCCGCACGAGATTGCGGAGACAAAAGTGAGTCAGGTTATGGACTTTGCCCAGCGGCATCAGCATCCGCTGCAATGCACGATGGAAAAGGATTAGAGCGCGGCCCCCGCCGCGCCATTTGTAATGATATCGTCTCGCATCTCTTTACTCCTTGATGGAACGCCTGATCGCGTGGTGGTCTATAGACCCCGCATTGGCGCCGATCTGTCGATGTTTGACCCTGCGTCTGTGCAAATCGTTCAGGGGTTCAAACCCGATCATGATGCGTTTTGCGATGCAGGGTTCGATGTTCGGGTCGCGCCGGAGGGACTTTTTGATGTCGCAATCGTGGCTGTGCCGCGCTCCAAACTGGAGGCCCGCGCTCTTATTGCCGACGCCGCGAGCCGTGCGCAGGTGGTGATTGTTGATGGTCAAAAGACTGACGGTATAGATAGTATTGCACGCGATCTTAAAAAACGCGGTGAGGCTGTGCGTGTGGTTTCAAAATCCCATGGCAAAGCGATTGCATTTGAGGGTGGCGACTTTTCCGATTGGGCCGATGTCGGCCCGCTCGCGTCAGTGGACGGGTTCGAAACACGTTTGGGTGTTTTTTCTGCGGACCGGATCGACAAGGCGTCCGAGCTACTGATTGCCACACTGCCACAAAAACTACCGTCAAAAATCGCCGATCTAGGTGCGGGCTGGGGGTATCTTTCGCGTCATATTCTGGCACGGGATGGCGTAAAAGTGCTTCATGTGGTCGAGGCCGAACACGCTGCGTTTGAGTGTGCTAAAGTCAATGTTGTCGATCCGCGTGCCACGTTTCATTGGGCTGATGCTACACAGTTTGATGCTAAGGTGCGGTTTGACGCCATTGTTATGAACCCGCCGTTTCACACCACGCGGGCCGCTGATCCGGCGTTGGGACAAGCGTTTATCGCAGCTGCTGCGCGTCTTTTGGCGCCGCATGGCGAGTTATGGTTGGTCGCCAATCGGCAACTTCCCTACGAGGCGGCCTTGTCTGAGCGGTTTATGCATGTGGAAAAGATCGCGGATACGGGCGGCTTCAAAGTGCTTTACGCTAAGAGGCCTCTTCGCACACGTGCGTGAACCTCGTAAGTTGGCGCGAACAGAATCAGGGATGATGTCATGAGCTTTTCGATTGCTGGTAAAACAGCCATCATTACCGGCGCTGCAAATGGTGTTGGTCTCGCGATCGCACGGCATTTCGAGGCCCAAGGCGCAAACGTCATGTTTGCCGACATGGACGAAGAGGGATTGATCGCCGAAGTTGGCGAAGCAGCCGAACGTGAGGGCGCAAAGGTTGCCTATTTTGCGGGCGATCTGCGTCAAAAACTAACGATTGCGAACCTCCTTTCGGCGACAGTGGATGCGTTTGACGGTGTCGACATTTTGGTGAACGCGTCACGGCAAGTGGCGCAAAGTGACCCTTTATCGGCAGATGATGATAACGTTGAGGCGCTGTTGGAACAAAACCTTTTGACGGCGCTGCGACTAACACAGCAAGTCGCAAAATGGATGATCAAGTGTGGTGAAAAAGAGGAGCGGACCGAGGGTATGCTCGGATCTATCGTCAATCTCTCATCGGTTGCTGCGCGCCGCACGCAACCTGAAATGCTCGCCTTTTCGATCTCAAGTGCCGCTGTGGAGCAAATGACGCGCTCTATGGCTGTTGCGCTCGCACCGTGCCGCATTCGCGTGAATGCTGTGGCATTTGGTTCTGTCCTGAGCGCCAGTTTGAGTGATGTTTTGTCCGAGAACCCTGACTACCGTGATGAAATTTTGCTTGGGACACCTTTGGCGCGTGTCGCGCCCGCGTCTGACGTGGCCGAAACGGTGCAGTATCTCGCCTCTGAAGGCTCGGGGTTTGTTACGGGGCAGGTGTTGGACGTAGATGGGGGTCGCACACTTTTGGATTCCGTTCAGGCCCCAACTCACTAGACACTTAGCCGTCGGGGTAAGCAACTTTGCAAGCGGCAATTTGTTGTTCTGCGGCAGCGGCCAGTTGTGCTTCCTTGCGTTTAAGTGAGGCTAATTTTGCCGCCTCTGCGTCGAGATCGATTGCCTTAGGCCTAAGTTCAGTGTCGCGCACGGGGACGCGACAATATTTCGTTGATCCATCTTGTTTTGTGCCGCACGACCGCGTTTCAAAGTCGATGACGTCCACTTCGATCAGCGCATAGCCACGGCGCAAATTCCCCTCTGTTTCGGTCACAAATCCGCGCACCACACGCAGGTCTTTTGTTGCACTAGAGATGCACATTTGCTGTTCGGAACACGCCGCAAGAAACGGCAAAACGGCCAAAGGCAAAAACCAACGCATAGGGAACTCCATAAGAAACTCTTCGTGATCAGTGGTTTGAGCATAGCGCCTTTTGGCCGCAGGGGAAGTGGGCTTGGCAGGATCGGCGCATTCCTGCTAGGTCTGCGCAACACACTATTCGCACGACGAAGGACGCCAGTATGACCCAACAGCCCCAACCTGATATGAACGATGAAAAAGCGCGTGCCTCCGCATGGTTCCGGTCCTTGCGCGATGACATCGTCGCCGCGTTCCAGAACGTCGAAGATACGCAATCAGAGGGGTCCTTCTCGCACCTGCCCGCAGGTCGCTTTGAGGTGACTGAAACCACGCGCGCCTCAGATGACGGCTCAGATGCAGGCGGTGGATTGATGTCTGTTATGCGTGGCGGGCGTGTATTCGAGAAAGTTGGGGTCAACGTGTCGACGGTTTACGGTGTGCTTGGGGAGCGCGCACAAATGGCGATGGCTGCCCGTAAGGGGATTGACGGCATGAAGGATGACCCACGGTTTTGGGCCGCAGGGATATCTCTAGTCGCACATATGCAAAACCCGCACACGCCAGCCGTCCATATGAACACGCGGATGTTTTGGACCCCACATGCGTGGTGGTTTGGTGGGGGTTCGGATTTGAATCCCTGCATTGAATATGCCGATGATACGGCGGCATTCCACGCAGTGCAAAAAGAGCACTGTGATCGTCACGATGCCAGCTACTACCCGCGCTACAAAGAGTGGGCGGATGAGTATTTTTACGTGCCGCACCGTGGCCGCGCGCGTGGTGTTGGCGGTATTTTCTACGACGACCACAACACGGGCGATTGGGAGAACGATTTTGCGTTTACGCAAGATGTCGGGCGCGCGTTTCTGCCCGCCTTCCTTGCGCCTACGAACAAGCGGCGCAATACGCCATGGACCGATGCCGACAAGGATCAACAGCTTGTGCACCGTGGCCTCTACGCCGAATACAACCTCGTTTATGACCGTGGAACAAAATTCGGACTAGAGACAGGCCATGATGCCAACGCGGTGCTCATGAGCTTGCCGCCTATGGCCAAGTGGGTCTAATCAGCCAACTCGCGTAAATCATCCCAATGGACAGGGTAGGTTTGGACGGGTTCGCCGTAGAGCAATTCGTCTTGTTTTGGCCCGAACGCGCCGCCCAGTTTGCGGTAGAAATCCACGGCTGCGGCGTTGTCTGTGATAACGGTCAAGTAGGCGCTATTGTGGCCGCGTGCGATCAGGGTTTGTGCGGCGGCCTTCATCAAAGCGGCACCGATCCCTGCGCGTTTGCGGGTGGGATCAACGTGCAAGTTGTTGATATAGGCGGGCTGCTTGCCGCCTTTGACATAGATGAAGCCCGTCACCGCGTTGTCGTCGGTCGCCACAAGTAAAATGTCCTCGGCGGGGATGTCCATACCGACCCATTTGCCGTTGAGATCGTCCGCCACGGGTTGGCCAAGGTAGTCGTCTGACAGCAACTCGCGATAGGCCATACGCCAACTGGCGACATGGATAGCTGCAACGGCGGGCAGGTCGGATTGAACGGCGTCACGGATCAACATTAGGCGTTCTCGCGGAGCGTTTCGATCATCAGCGACACGTTGTCAGGATCAGCATCAGGTGTGATCCCGTGCCCGAGGTTAAAGATGTGCGGCCCGTTGGCGAACGTTTCGCGGATGTGGCGCACCTCATCGATCAAATCCTGACCGCCAGTAACCATATGCGACGACTTGAGGTTGCCCTGAACGCAGCCGTCTTTTTGTACGTTTGCCGCGGCCCATTCGGGTGAGACGGAGTTGTCGAGGGCCACACAATCGACGCCGGTTTTGGCGTGGAACCCGATGTAGCCATCGCCCGCTTCGCGCGGGAACCCGATGATCGGAATGCCGGGGTGGCGTTTTTTCAATTCGGTGGTGATGATGCGCGCGGGTTCGACGGCATATTTTTCAAACGCTTCGCCCTTGAGCGAGCCGGCCCAACTGTCAAAGATTTTGACGACTTCGGCGCCTGCTTTGATCTGCATGTCGAGGTACTCGATGGTGCTGATGGTCAGTAGGTCGATGATCTTTTCGAACAACGCGGTGTTGCCCTCGCGCAGCGCATGTGCGGGGCCTTGGTCCGGTGTGCCGCGCCCTGCGATCATGTAGGTGGCAACGGTCCACGGCGCACCTGCAAAGCCGATCAATGTCGTCTCTTTGGGCAGCTCACGTGACAGGATTTTCACGGTCTCATAGACAGGTGCCAATGTGTCGTGGATGTCGTCCTTGCCCTTCATCGGTGCAAAATCAGCGTCACTTGTGATGGTAGACAGGCGTGGTCCTTCGCCGGTGACAAACCACAGATCGGCGCCCAAGGCCTGCGGCAACAACAAAATATCCGCAAACAGGATGGCGGCATCGAAGCCAAAACGGCGGATCGGCTGAAGCGTCACTTCGGCGGCCAGATCGGGATTGTAGCAGAGCGACAAAAAGTCACCCGCTTGGGCGCGTGTGGCTTTGTATTCAGGTAGGTAACGGCCTGCTTGGCGCATCATCCAGATGGGGGGAACGGCTTGTGTCTCGCCTTTGAGCGCCTTGAGGATAGTCTTGTCAGTCATGTCGTTCTCCCAATCGTTTCGCTGTTGGTCCCTTTCCTGCGTGCTTTTGTCAAGGTCGGATAGGTCAGGGATCACTTGTCAGGCGCATCTGTCGCGGGTAAGCGTGTGCGCATGACATTTACGCTCCCGACCCCCGCCCAAACGTTCAAGATCGGCACTCGTGGCTCGCCGCTTGCCCTCGCGCAAGCGCATGAGACGCGTACCCGTATCATGGCTCATTTTGATCTGCCTGCCGAGGCCTTCGAGATTGTTGTGATCTCGACCCAAGGCGACCGCGTGTTGGACCGCGCGTTAAAAGAAATTGGCGGCAAGGGGCTGTTTACTCGAGAGATCGAGGATCAGTTGCTAGATGGCTCCATCGACATCGCGGTGCATTCGATGAAAGACATGCCCGTGGATCAGCCCGAGGGGTTGATGTTGGATTGCTACCTGCCGCGCGAAAACCCGTGCGATGCGTTTATCCATTTGGATGGCGGTACGCTGGCCGACTTGCCAAGCGGCTCTGTGGTGGGGACGTCGTCCCTGCGCCGCAAATCGCAACTCTTGTATAAGCGTCCCGATCTGACGGTTGTGGAGTTTCGCGGCAATGTTCAGACCCGTTTGAAAAAGTTGAACGATGGTGTTGCGGCGGCGACCTTTCTTGCGATGGCTGGTTTGAACCGTTTGAATGCCACCGATGTGCCACGCACCGAAATTTCGGTTGATGATATGCTCCCAGCAGTTGCGCAAGGTGCGATTGGCATCGAACGGCGCTGTGATGATCATCGCTCCGGTGCGCTCTTGGAGGCGCTACACCACCGTGAAACGGGTCAGCGTCTGGCCGCTGAACGAGCTTTTCTGGCCGCGCTTGATGGCTCGTGCGAGACCCCAATTGCGGGTTTGGCGACCCTCGATGGTGGCACGCTGCGACTGCGCGGGGAGATCTTGCGCACGGACGGATCCGAGGCCTTGTTCGATGAGATTTCAGGCGCGGTTGAAGATGGCGCACAATTGGGTCGTGATCTTGCGGCACGTTTGTTGGCGCGGGCCGGTGACGGCTTTTTCGACTGGAAATAACGTCTAGGGCGTTTGGTGGTCCGCTACGCGCAACGCTATACCCGCGCCAATCGCTGTGAGTGCGCCTATGGTCATGACGAGGCCATAAGAGGCAAATGACGTTCCGATCCAAAAGATGCCCCCTGCGATCAACTGGCTTGTCACCTGATTGACTGATTGTAGTGACGAGCTGGCCCCCGGGCGCGCGGCGAGTAGATCCTGAAAGTACGCAATTGGTAGAGTCAAAAGGACGGCTGCCCCCATTGCGGCAGGAATAGCCAATATCCACACCGCATCTCCCCCCGCTACATGCGGGAAGAGCAGTAAAAATAGCGCATATACAAAAGCGGACCCGAGCAGGATCGTGCTTTTCGTGGCGCGAGCGGTATACCATGGGATCAGCATCATAAAGGGAATTTCAAGCCCCGCAATTAACGCCGCCAATTGCGCGGTGCGGGCGGTTCCAGCGGGGTGAGACGCCTCGAAAATAAGGCCCATTGTTTGCATGTAGATCGTGTTGGCGGCGACAAGCGTTGCAATCAACAATAGACGCGAGAGGACGCGTGGGTGTGCGAGTTCGGCAAAGGATTGCGTAAACGACAGGCCTGATTTTGTCTCTTCGCCGCCTTCCAATCCGTCCCTTGGCAGCAGTGTGAAGAGCACGATCAAACACCCTGACGCGGCCAGCGTGACAACACCATAAAGATGAATAAGACCCATTCCCTGACCAATGGCGAGCGACAGTAGCGGTAAGACAATGACAAAGGGTAGGGCAAAGCCCGCGCGGATGAGGGACATGACGCCGTCGCGTTGTGCGGGTGCGCGCTCTATCACGGCGAGGCGGGCAATGGCGAACATTTGCCCCATGAGAGCAAAGCCGATGGGGATCATGACTGTTGCGGCAATCAGGTAAGCGATGGGAGAGCGGGTCAGATATACACTACCCACACCCACCACGGTGGTCCCCGCACAGATTAACGCGGTGGTGCGACGAGAGGCCCATTGATCGGTGATGATGCCGGTGTACAGCGATGAGACGACCGAGGCGGCCGCCCCGATCACCATGATCGCGGCGAACTGTGCATCTGTGAAACCAAACAACTTAATTGCGATCAACCCTTGGTAGGGGGCGAGGGCGGCGGCGAGCGCACCTATACAGACGACAGCCAAGGCACTCGCGCGCAATCGTTTGCTCGCGACGATGATGGCGATCGCATCAATCACGGTAGGACTTTACCGGGGTTCAGGATGCCGTTGGGGTCCATTGACGCCTTAATAGCGCGCATCACATCAAGTGCGACAGGCGATTTTCGGCGCCGCATAGAGGACAGCTTGGATATCCCGATCCCGTGTTCCGCAGAAAACGATCCATGCATCTCTTGCACAATGTCTTCGACGGTTTCCATGATCTTATCGGATAGCTCACCATTGTCTTTTGATGGATATACCGTGTAATGAACGTTGCCATCGCCCAAGTGCGCGACTGTGCAATCGACCGCGCCCGCATCAAGGCGGCGAATGCGTGCAATAGCCTCGTCGCAAAATGCCGCAACCTGATCGACGGGGAGGCACAGATCATTGATCACTAGCGGCTTGGTGTTGGTCGACACCTCCGCCGCCGCTTCGCGCATTTCCCACATCGTGCGGCGCTGTGCTTCTGACCCCGCAAGTGCGGCGTCTAGCACCAGACCGGCTTCGAACATTGTCCCTAAAGCGTCTTCAAGGTGGGTGGTCAGGGGGATTTCGCCCGTGTCGTCCTCGGCGCAGTCGCGCGGAATCGTTGAGGCGATCTCCAGAAAAATCGTGTGTTCGGCGTCATAGCCGAGCGGAGGCACGAGGTCGGGACGATAGGCTTTGAGGCGATGCATGTAGTTGCGCGGCATGTATTCAAAAGCCTCGACCATGCCGCCCGTGCGTTCTTGCAATGCATTCAAAAGCTGCAGCGCGCCGGATAGATCGGGGACGGTGACCATTGCGGTGGCGTGGGCCTTTGGGGCAGGGGCCAGTTTGAGAACAGCGGCTGTAATCACGCCAAGCGTCCCTTCGGAACCAATAATCAAATCGCGTAGATCGTAGCCCGAGTTGTCCTTGTGCAGCTCGCTCATCAGATCAAGTATGCGCCCATCGGCCAAGACGACCTCGATCCCAAGGCACAAATCGCGGGTATTGCCGTAACGCAAAACGTTGGATCCACCCGCATTGGTGCCAAGGGTTCCACCGATACGGCAGGATCCTTTTGCACCGAATGTCATTGGATATTTTAGTCCTGATCCGTCGAGGTGGTCGTGGAGGTCTTGTAAAATCACACCCGCCTCGACAATCGCAATTTTAGCCTCTTTACGCACATCGCGGATCGTGTTCATCCGCTCAAGAGACAAAATGATCGCGCCTTTGGCCAATGTGGCCCCCGTCAAACCCGTATTTCCACCCATAGGGACAACCACCGTGGACGTGTCATTGCACAGGGCGAGGATATCGGACACCTCAGCCGTTGTTGCAGGGCGAACCACGGCAATGGGTTCAGCCTCATACTTTCCGATCCAATCGCGTGCATAGGACGCGGTATCGGTGCCGGTGAGAACGTAAGGGGTGATGGCGCGCAGGCGGTCGAGAAAATCCAAAGTCATATCCTTATGGTCCGGCAATGAGTGATGTGACCACAGTTCACGGAAATTACCGCCGGAGACAAGGTTCAAAAATGAAAACCGCCCTCGACATATGTGCCGAGGGCGGGTCATGACAGTCAGTCTTAAGTGTCGCGCAAGAGGCCCTTAAACGGCTGAGGAATGTTGTGCCTGTGCCATGTCATAGGCGTCGAAATGGCGTGCAATCATGCGGGTGAGTGGTTTGGCGTGGTCCAGAATAGCGATCTCGTCAGACGAAACAGAAAGCATTGCGGGGAACGCGTCACTGACACTTTTGCCAAAGTCATCAAAGGCCGCTTGGCCCAGATCAAAACGTGCAACGAGGTCGCTGCGTTCAACACGGAATTCGCTCATGAGGGCCTCAATAATGCGGCCTCGCAAATGATCTTCGGGGGTAAATGCGTGCCCCTTGGTGATGGGGAGGCGACCAGCGCGAACGGCCTCTTGGTACTTTGAGGTGGCGGGCGCGTTTTGCGCGTAGCCTTGCGGATACTTTGCAATCGATGACGCGCCAACGCCGATCATGGCGGAGCATTTGTCGTCTGTGTAGCCTTGAAAGTTCCGGCGCAATTTACCGGTGCGTAACGCGACCTCAAGGCCATCGCCCTTGCGCGCGAAGTGATCAATTCCGATTTCGGTGTAGTTGTCCCAAACGAAAAGATCACGCGCAGTGTTGAATAGCTCAAGGCGCTCTTCGGGCGTTGGAAGCTGATCTGTCGGGATCATGGTTTGGCGGCGTGCAATCCACGGCACGTGTGCATAGCCGAATAGCGCCACGCGGTCGGGGGATAGAGACAAAAGCTTGTGTACGCTTTGCGCAATCTTTTCCCGCGACTGACCTGGGAGGCCATACAAAATGTCGGCATTAAGGGAGCGAATGCCGCGCGCGCGTAAACCGTCCACCGCGGCTTTTGTAATCTCGTAGGACTGGATGCGACCTATTGTCTCTTGGATTACGGGGTCGAAGTCCTGAACACCTATCGACGCGCGGTTCATTCCGGCGGCAGCAAGAGCATCTAGGCGGGCATCGTCGATCTCATTGGGATCAATCTCGACCGAAAATTCATAGTTGCTGGCAAAGGGTGCAACATCCGCAATTGCACCGGCCAAATCGGTAATCATGTCCGGCTCAAGGAGGGTAGGTGTTCCGCCCCCCCAATGAAGGTGACCAAGTGTAAGTCCCTCTGGTAAATGCTCTTTTACCAGTTTTAGTTCGGCTTTTAGGGTCTCAACATAGGCCGCTACGGGACCAGCCGATGAGGTGCCTTGTGTGCGACACGCGCAAAACCAACACAGCCGCCGACAAAAGGGCACATGAACATAAAGCGAAGCGGGTTGCGCCGGATCGAGCGCAGACAACCACGATGTAACATCGGGAGTTCCCACGTTGGTGTTAAAGTGGGGCGCGGTTGGATAACTCGTGTAGCGTGGCACACGAGCGTCAAAGAGGCCCAGATTGCGGAGTTGAATATGCGTGTTCATAAGCGTAGGCTCTAAATCATGTTTGGTCTGGCTCCCTTGACTCAGATCAAGAAACAAAAACTCGAATTACGAGCGCACATGTTATGAATAAAGTTGTTTTCGACCACAAAGACTGTGGGACGTGCCCGATTAGGCATCGTGCGGTTTGCGCGCGGTGCGAGGCGGACGAGCTCGCAGTGCTAGATGACATCAAGTATTATCGCTCTTACGAGGCCGGTCAGCCGATCGTTTGGTCGGGTGATCGCATGGACTTTGTGGCCTCAGTCGTCACTGGCGTTGCATCGTTGTCGCAGGCAATGGAAGATGGGCGCACGCAGATGGTCGGGCTATTGCTGCCCTCTGACTTTTTGGGGCGCCCTGGCCGTGATGCTGCCCCCTATGATGTGGTTGCGGTATCAAACCTGACCCTGTGTTGTTTTCGCCGAAAACCATTTGAGAAAATGATGATGGGCACACCTCATATTGGTCAGCGGCTCTTGGAGATGACGCTCGACGAATTGGATGCGGCGCGTGAATGGATGCTAATTTTAGGCCGCAAAACCGCACGCGAAAAGATTGCGTCGCTCTTGGCCATTCTTGCACGGCGCGAGACATCTTTGGCGTTGAAAAAGACCGAGGATGGTATGGTGTTTGAGCTGCCTTTAACGCGTGAAGCGATGGCTGATTATTTGGGTTTGACGTTGGAAACTGTGTCGCGTCAAGTTTCAGCGCTCAAGCGTGAAGGCATCATTATACTCGAAGGTAAACGCCGCGTTTTGATCCCTGATTTTGACAGACTTCAGATGGAAACAGGCGATGATGCCGATGGCGGCATGATGGCGTAGCGCGGTTTCAATTGTGGCTTATATCATGAAAAAGCGCACCAAAGTATTGGTGCGCTTTCGTCGTTTTGAGGCCGCTGTTAGTGCGACATGAGAACCGGCACTTCGACGGTTTCAAGCATGTTGCGTGTGGCTCCGCCAAGGATCGACTCGCGGAACCGAGAGTGGCCGTACGCACCCATTACAATGATGTCAGCGTCTTTGTCGCTGATGTGGCGCGTGAGAACATCTGCCACGCGTGGCATTGTCTTGGCGAGAACCGACACTTCTGCGCGCACACCTTGGCGAACGAGCATCTGACACAATGATCCGCCAGGATCGGAACGATCTGGTCCGTGTTGTGGCGGGTCTATTATGGTGATGTCGACCAGATCTGCCTTTTGCAAAATCGGTAGAGCTGCGCGGATCGTACCAAGCGCCTCTGCGCTTTCGTTCCACGCCACAACGACACGTTTTATTGTGTCCGGTAAGGTGGCGTTATCCGGAATGACGAGCACGGGTACATGGCCGGAGAATAGCGCGGCTTCCAATATTTCCTCGTGCTCATGGCCGCGACCCGCGCCGTAAGGGCGCGGAAGTACAACGACATCCGAGAACCGCAAATAATGCGCAAGCTGTGGTGTGAGACCGGCCATTTGCGCCGTGATCGGGTTGGTGGACCATGGGATGTCTTCGGCCGTTAATCTCTTGATAACTGCATCATCTACGGCTTTGCTGTCTGCTTGTGCCTGTTGCAGATTATCTTGCAGGACCAACGCATTCGTTCCCGCATAGTAGAATCCAGGTTGCGTGCGATCCAAGCCGAGGCAGATGACCTCGAGATGGGCATCTTCGCGGCGTGTCAGGGCAATAGCAGCATCAAGCGCATGGCTGTCCGCGTCCATCGAGCATACCACTGTTGTTACTGTCTTGAAGGGCATTGATGCCTCCCGATTTTGTTTCTTTGTCAATGAAGTGTGGGCCTGAATTTTCGCGGCCGCATTGATCAGGATCAACACTGTGGATTTGTCGGGCCGAAGAAGCGCGGCCCTTTTCCAAATTCAGAATTTAGAGATCTGTTTTTGTTAGGTATTTTAGCGCACAAGGGATGATTTCCTTATCTCAACTGGTGCGTGATGCGATCGGAGCGGGCAATCGGCCAGTCGATTTAGCTATCGTTTAAGTTCGACAATTTTGACTCAGATCAAGGTTGATGACGGGGATTTCGTTCAAACCCCACACTGTCGATACCTGTGTCCGAGCAGGATTGAGACTATGCCTCGACAAAAGAGGCACCGAACGAAGGGACGCAACATGTGGAATTATACTAAGCTGGCAGCTCTGGGAATCTTTGTGGTTCTCGCTGGGCTTGCCGCGAACTACGGGCGCGATTTTGCATATCAAGTGCACGCGCTTATTTTTATGGCCGCCGCGGCCGTAACTTTTATCTACACCCTACGTACCACAGGAGACGTTAAGCCAGCCGCAACCGGCTATCTTGACGGTGTTGTGCGTTACGGTGTGGTCATTACCGCTTTCTGGGGCGTTGTGGGTTTCCTTGTGGGAACGTTCATCGCATTCCAGCTCGCCTTTCCGGCGCTCAATTTTGATTTTTTGCAAGGCTACGGTAACTTTGGGCGCCTGCGTCCGTTGCACACCTCGGCTGTGATCTTCGCCTTCGGTGGGAACGCATTGATTGCGACATCCTTCTACGTTGTACAGCGAACGTCTGCTGTGCGTCTGTGGGGCGGCAATCTCGCGTGGTTCGTGTTTTGGGGGTACAACCTCTTTATCGTTCTTGCGGCAACGGGCTACGTCATGGGTGTCACCCAGTCCAAAGAGTATGCTGAGCCAGAGTGGTACATCGATCTGTGGCTAACCATTGTTTGGGTTGCCTATCTGCTTGTTTTCCTCGGGACGCTGATGACCCGTAAGGAAAAGCACATCTACGTGGCCAACTGGTTCTACCTGTCCTTTATCGTGACCATCGCGATGCTGCACATCGTCAACAACCTCGTTATTCCCGTGTCGTTCCTCGGCTCGCGTTCTGTGATGGTGATGTCGGGTGTTCAAGACGCGATGACGCAGTGGTGGTACGGCCACAACGCCGTGGGCTTCTTCCTCACTGCGGGCTTCCTTGGCATGATGTATTACTTTGTGCCAAAGCAGGCCGGTCGTCCGGTGTTCTCGTACAAACTGTCGATCATCCACTTCTGGGCTTTGATCTTTTTGTACATCTGGGCCGGTCCACACCACCTGCACTACACAGCTTTGCCTGACTGGGCCTCGACGCTCGGTATGGTGTTCTCGATCGTGCTCTGGATGCCCTCATGGGGCGGTATGATCAACGGTTTGATGACGCTTTCGGGCGCATGGGACAAACTGCGTACCGACCCGATTATCCGCATGATGGTGATTTCGATCGGGTTCTACGGCATGTCGACCTTTGAAGGTCCGATGATGTCGATCCGCGCCGTGAACTCCTTGTCGCACTACACCGACTGGACCATTGGTCACGTGCACTCCGGCGCCCTTGGTTGGAACGGTATGATCACCTTTGGTGCTCTGTACTTCCTTGTTCCAAAACTTTGGAACCGTGAGCGCCTGTATTCGTTGGGTCTCGTATCTTGGCACTTCTGGCTCGCAACCATCGGCATCGTTCTCTACGCGGCGTCCATGTGGGTGACGGGTATTATGGAAGGCCTGATGTGGCGCGAAGTCGACAGCCAAGGCTTCCTTGTCAACGCATTCGCCGACACCGTTTCCGCGAAGCATCCAATGTATGTGGTTCGTGCCATGGGTGGGGTTCTCTATCTCACTGGTGCACTCATCATGTGCTACAACCTCATCATGACCGTTCGTCGTTCGCCAGCTGTGGCTGACGATGCGGCCATGGCTCCAGCAGAATAAGGGAGACTTGGCAAATGGCACTTCTTGATAAACACAAGATCCTCGAAACCAATGCAACGTTATTGTTGGTCTTCTCTTTGCTGGTGGTCACCGTTGGTGGCATCGTAGAGATTGCACCGCTCTTCTACCTCGAAAATACGATCGAGGATGTCGAGGGAATGCGTCCCTATTCGCCACTGGAACTCACGGGCCGTGAAATCTACGTCCGCGAAGGCTGTTACGTCTGTCACTCACAGATGATCCGCCCGATGCGCGACGAAGTGGAGCGGTATGGTCATTATTCACTGGCAGCGGAGTCAAAGTATGACCACCCGTTCCAATGGGGGTCAAAACGTACGGGACCTGATCTCGCGCGTGTTGGTGGCCGCTACTCTGATGCATGGCATGTCGACCACATGACGGACCCACAATCTGTGGTTCCTGAATCGGTGATGCCCAAATATGGCTTCCTTTCGGATCGTTATATTGAGCCTGGTTATGTTCAGGACCTCTTGACGACGCACCGCATGGTTGGGGTTCCGTACTCCGACGAGATGATCGAAGCCGCGGATGAGGACTTTCTTGCGCAGGCGGACCCCGATAGCGACTATGACGCGCTCGTGGAACGCTACCCTGGTGCAGTGGTCAGCAATTTCGATGCCAAAGACGGCATCACCGAAATGGACGCGCTGATTTCTTACCTACAGATGCTCGGTACGTTGGTCGATTTCACGACCTTCATCCCCGATGCATCACGCTAAGGAGTGGTTGGTATGAACTATCACATCTTGCGCGAGTTTGCTGACAGCTGGGTATTGTTGGGAATGTTTGTGTTCTTCTTTGGTGTGATTGTCTGGGCGATCCGCCCGGGCAGTAACAAAGAGCACCGTGACGTCGCCAACTCCATCTTTCGCAATGAAGATAAACCGGCCAACTCTGAGGAGGCTCGGACATGAGTAAGCAAAAAGATAAAAACCAAGTCGAGACTACGGGTCACTCTTGGGATGGTATCGAAGAGTATAACAATCCCCTTCCACGGTGGTGGCTGTGGACGTTCTATCTGTGCATCATCTGGGCGATCGGTTACTCTATCGCTTATCCTGCATGGCCTTTGGCCAAAGAAGCCACAGCGGGCCTTTTAGGGTTCTCAACCCGTGCTCAAGTGGCTGACAAAATCGCCTCTTTCGAGGAGATGAACGCAGCCGTGGACGCCGAATTGGCAGCCGCCGATGTAACCGAAGTTGTGGTCGGATCAGATGTTCACAGCTACGGCGTGAATGCGGGTGCTGCGGTCTTTCGCGCCAATTGTTCCCAGTGCCACGGCTCTGGGGCGGCGGGCAACAAAGGCTATCCAAACCTGCTCGACAACGACTGGCTTTGGGGCGGTACGGTGGATGAGATTGCCTATACAATCCAACACGGTGTGCGCAACGAAACCGATGATGCGCGCTATTCCGAGATGCCAAAATTTGGCGCTGACGAATTGCTCGAAGATGACCAGATCTTGCAGGTCGTCGAATATGTCTTGTCGATCTCTGATCAAGAGCACGATGCAGTCCTCGCGACCGAAGGTGCTATTGTCTTTGAAGAGAACTGTGCAGCGTGTCACGCCGAAGATGGCACAGGCGACATTTACCAAGGTGCGCCGAACCTGACGGATGCGATTTGGCTCTACGGTGGTGCGCGTGAGGACGTTCAAGAGTCAGTCTACAATGCCCGCTACGGTGTTATGCCGGCTTGGGGTCTGCGTTTGTCGGAAGCTGATGTTAAGGCTGCGGCTCTCTACGTCCATAACTTGGGCGGCGGCGAATAGTACAAACAGAATTCGGGCGGCAACGCCCGGGTTAAGGCACCGACCCGTGATCCTGTTCGCGCGTTTCTTTAGGGTCGGTGCCCGAACATTCAAAGCACCGCAGCTGATACGCTGCGGTGCTTTTTTATGGCTCAGTCCTGTACGCCCGACGATTCGGGGTCGCCCGGAAGGGGAGAGCAAAATCTGCGCCAAAATGTTTGGTAATGTGCGATGTCGCGACCAAAAGATGTTTATTTAATGCATCTTTGTGCCCACGCGTGAAATTCTTGATCCACATCAAGGCTACATTGCTGCTTGGGCTTCATTAAGATGCAAATGCGAACAGTGAAAAGGCATGCTCCCATGAGCTCTAACCAAGACGCCCCGAAACTTTACGAAGCACGCGAACCCGTATTTCCGCGTCGCGTAAAAGGTCCATTCCGCTCGTTAAAGTGGATCATTATGGCTCTAACGTTAGGCGTCTATTACTTGACGCCTTGGATCCGGTTTGACCGTGGGCCAAACCTGCCTGATCAGGCTGTATTGATTGACCTCGCAAATCGGCGCTTCTTTTTCTTCTGGATCGAGATCTGGCCGCATGAATTTTATTTCATCGCGGGTTTGTTAATCATGGCGGGGCTTGGCCTTTTCTTGTTCACGTCTGCGGCTGGCCGTGTGTGGTGTGGCTATGCGTGTCCGCAAACGGTCTGGACGGATCTGTTTATTTTGGTTGAGCGCTGGGTCGAGGGCGATCGAAATGCGCGCCTCCGGCTTCATCGTCAAAAGAAGATGGATCTTCGCAAAGCGCGCCTTCGTATTACGAAGTGGATTGCATGGCTCATCATCGGGGCTGCGACAGGGGGGGCGTGGGTATTCTACTTTACCGATGCGCCAACCTTGATGGTTGATTTGTTCACAGGTAACGCAAACACTTTGGCTTACGGGACTGTCATCATCTTAACCCTGACCACGTTCTTCTTTGGCGGGTTTGCGCGCGAGCAAATTTGTATCTACGCCTGTCCATGGCCCCGTATCCAAGCGGCGATGATGGACGAAGACACGATTGTCGTCGGGTATCGCCATTGGCGCGGTGAGCCGCGCGGCAAAGCCCGTAATCATGAAAGCTCTGAGGCAATGGGCGATTGTATCGACTGTATGGCCTGCGTGAACGTATGTCCTGTCGGGATCGACATTCGGGATGGTCAGCAGCTTGAGTGCATCACTTGTGCGCTTTGTATCGACGCCTGCGACGAGATTATGGACAAAATCGGCAAACCGCGCGGTTTGATCGACTATATGGCGCTAACCGACGAAGCGAATGAAATTGCTGGCAAAAAGGTCAAGTCGATCTGGAAGCATATCTTCCGCCCGCGTACCATTCTTTACACGGTCCTGTGGGCCGCCGTCGGCATCGGCCTTGTTGTGGCTTTGTTCATTCGTCCCAGCATCGACATGACTGTGGCGCCAGAGCGTAACCCGACATTTGTAGTGCAATCTGACGGGTCAATCCGCAACATCTACAATGTGCGGTTACGCAACAAACATGGTGATGACCGTCCGTTCCGCATCTCTGTGACGGGTGATCCGGCCCTCTCCGTTCAAGTTGAGGGGACACCCTATGAGGTGGTCACCGTGCCTGCGGATCAGATGAAAATTCAACGGGTCTACATTACGGCGGCCGCAAAATCCGGCCCCGCGACGACCGACCGGAGTGACATCACAATCTGGGTGACGGATATCTCCAACAATGACCGCGCACATACCGCAACAGTGTTTAACGGACGAGGAAACTAGAATGACCGAGGCCAAAAAAGAGTTCGAGATTACAGGCAAGCATGTGTTGTTTGGAATGATTGGGGCGTTTTCTGTGATCATTGGTGTGAATGTCTTTATGGCAGTCAGCGCCGTGCGGACATTTCCCGGGCTAGAGGTGAAAAACTCCTATGTCGCTTCGCAAAACTTTAATGCGGACAAAGCCGCGCAAGTCGCGTTGGGGTGGACCATTGAGACCGATACTCACGAGGAGCTTTTTCGCGTCAGTATTCGTGACGAAAACGGTGACCCCGTCGAGGTGAAGACGATCAGCGGCACGATTGGCCGCGCCACATCGGTGGTCGAAGATCAGACCCCTGAGTTCGTTTTTGACGGCCAAGCCTATGAGGCTCACACGGGAAAGCTCGGTGAGGGAAATTGGAACTTTCGTATGATTGCCACCGCACTTGATGGCACAGAATTCAAACAGCGGATCGTTCTAAACGTTAAACATTAACCTCACGTGATCGGAAACGCGCGATGTCCGAAGTTCAAATTTCAGCTTGTCCGGCATGTCTCGCCGCTCCTGCCGCTCAAAGCGCTGCAGGAGCGCATGATGTCAAAGAGGCCCGCATTGTTTTATCCTTGCCAACCGCACATTGCGCCGCATGCATTTCCGCGGTCGAGCGGGCGCTCAACAAACTTGATAGTGTGCATGATGCGCGCGTGAACCTCACGCTAAAGCGCGCGTTGATCAATGCTGATGAAACCGTGACCCCTGAGGACATGATCAAGGTTCTTGAGGGGATCGGCTACGAAGCATATGAGCTGGATGCCGGCGCGATTTCGGCGACCCAGAGCGACAAACATGGACGTGCAATCTTGACCCGTATCGCGGTGTCGGGCTTTGCCATGATGAATGTTATGCTCTTGTCGGTTGCGGTGTGGTCTGGGGCGACTGATGCCACGCGTGATATGTTCCATTGGATTTCGGCGACTATTGCGTTGCCCGCAATTGCCTATGCCGCACAGCCGTTTTTCAAATCGGCATGGTCAGCGCTGCGCGTGCGCAGACTTAATATGGATGTCCCTATTTCGCTGGCGATTATTCTGGCCGTGGGCATGTCCATTTACGAGACGGCCCAATCAGGGCGGCACGCCTATTTTGATGCCGCATTGTCGCTCACCTTTTTCCTACTTGCGGGGCGCTACCTTGATTACCGAACGCGCTCTGTGGCGCGCTCTGCCGCCGAAGAGCTTGCCGCCCTTGAAGTGCCCCGCGCCACCTTGATCGATGGCACCGTGAGACCGATTTGCGACATTGAAAAAGGTGATTTGGTGCGCGTGGTTCCAGGCGCACGCGTCCCCGTGGACGGGATTGTGACTGAGGGAGCATCTGAATTGGATCGCTCGCTTTTGACAGGCGAAAGTTTGCCCGTTGCCGTTGGCCCCCAGACTGTTGTGAGCGCTGGCGAAGTGAACCTCACGGGCGTGCTCACCGTGTGCGTCACGGCCGCTGGAGAAGATAGCTCGCTGCACCGAATGGCTGATCTGGTTGCGATGGCTGAAACCTCGCGCAACAGGTACACGTCGTTGGCGGATCGTGCGGCTCAGGTATATGCGCCCGCCGTTCACATTCTGGCGTTTGTCGCATTTGCGGGATGGACGTGGGCGACCGGTGATGTGCGTTTGGCACTCAATATTGCTGTGGCGGTTTTGATTATCACTTGTCCATGTGCGCTAGGTTTGGCTGTTCCTGCCGTGACGACCGCCGCCTCTGGCCGGCTGTTTCGCGCGGGAATGCTGATCAAATCCGCAACCGCGCTTGAACGTCTCGCAGAGGTCGACACGGTGGTTTTTGATAAAACCGGAACCTTGACTGAGGGACGTCCTGAGTTGGCAAACCTCAGAGAAATTGAACCGCGCGTGCGCGGAATCGCAATGGCACTGGCGTCTGGTTCTGCACATCCATTGTCGTCCGCCATTTTCGAGGCCTGTCGGACGGCGGATGTGATCCCAGCCAAGCTGACCGCGATCACTGAACGTCCGGGGCACGGTGTTGAGGCCCTATTGGATGGAACACCTGTGCGCCTTGGTCGCGCAGGATGGGTCGGGGCCGCGCCGTTGGCTCAAACCGCCACTTATTTGCAGGTGGGCGATGCGCCAGCGGTTGCATTTGCGTTCATTGATCATCTGCGCGATGGCGCAGCACAAGCCGTCGAAGCGTTCAAAGCACAAGGTAAAGAGGTTATTTTGTTGTCGGGTGATGCACCTGCGGCTGTGGCCGAGATCGCGGAGCGCATTGGCATCGACGCTTGGGAGGCGGATTGCCTCCCCGAAGGCAAAGCACAGCGTGTCGGGGAATTGACCCGTATGGGGCGCAAGGTTTTGATGGTGGGGGACGGTTTAAATGATACGGCGGCCCTCGCAGGGGCGCATATGTCAATCTCTCCCGCATCGGCACTTGAGGCGACTCGTGTCGTGTCCGACATTGTTTTGCTTGGGAAATCTTTGGCCCCGCTCGGCGAGGCCGCACAGGTTGCCAAATCCGCGACACGCCGGATCAAAGAGAATTTTGCGATTGCCGCAGGATATAACATGATTGCCGTGCCCCTCGCGCTTGCGGGGTTCGCAACGCCGCTTGCGGCCGCGTTGGCTATGTCGTTCTCATCTATTACGGTATCGCTAAATGCACTGCGCCTGCGGGCGCGTAAAAAGGCCTCTTGATATGAATGTTCTCGTATACCTCATTCCCGTATCCATTTTTCTTGGGGGGGTCGGGCTTGTGGCGTTTTTTTGGTCGATCCGCTCCCATCAATTCGACGACCCGCAAGGGGACGCAAGTCGCATCTTGACGACAGATTACGATGATCATCCACGCGAAGATTAGGACCGCAAATACTAGGGTGTCGCGCGCGCGGCCAAATCAGCGACAGTGGGTCCAATTGCGTCAACAATAACCGACACGCCTCGCGCGTTTGGGTGCACGCCATCGGGTTGGACATGGGTTTTAATTGTTTCACTCATCTCGCCCAAATCTGTGAGCGCCCCCAGAAAGTTCTCGACATAGAGCGCGTCATATTTCTTTGCCAAATCAGGGTAGATTTCTGAAAATTGCGTTTGATAGTCTTGGCCGTAGTTGCTTGGAACCGCGATCCCGATGATCATCATCGGGATGCCCTTTGCCGCCCCTGCCGCTAGTATGGCATCAAGGTTTGAACGCGCTAATTCGGGAGGACTACCGCGCAAGACATCATTGCCACCAAGGGCGACAATCATAGCGTCGATATCGTCCGTTAGTGTCCAGTCGACGCGCGACAAGCCGCCAGATGTCGTATCACCAGAGACGCCCGCGTTGACAATGGTGGCTGCCACCGCATGCGCATCTAGCCAGTCTTGGAGTTGTGCGGTGAACCCCTCATGCACCAATAGGCCGTACCCCTGGGTGAGACTGTCGCCCAACGCCGCGATACGCACGGTTTGGTCTTGGGCGCTCAGCGGGGCTGCGGCGATTAGGGCTATCGAAAGGAAAACACTCGATGATCGCTTGCCGATGCTGCGCAAGACCCCATATCCAAAGTGAAAGATCAAAAGGATTCTGTTTATGAGCGATGCCATTATTTCTCTTTCAGGTGCAAGCCTGACCCTCGACGGTAATGCGGGTCGTGTGGAGATATTGCACGACATTTCACTCGACGTGGCGCAAGGGGAAACCGTTGGGTTGGTTGGACCGTCTGGGTCGGGCAAATCGTCGCTCCTTATGTTGCTCGGCGGCTTGGAACAGGCCACCGGCGGCACCGTATCTGTGCTTGGTCACGATCTCACGTCGATGGACGAGGATCAATTGGCGCGGTTCCGCAGAGATCATATGGGGGTTGTGTTCCAATCCTTCCACCTCATTCCGACAATGACCGCACTGGAGAACGTTGCAACGCCGCTCGAACTTGCCGGTGTTGTCGATGCGTTTGACCGCGCGCGGGCGGAATTAGAGGCGGTGGGCCTAGGGGCGCGGATGGATCACTATCCATCGCAAATGTCGGGGGGGGAACAACAACGTGTTGCCTTAGCCCGAGCTGCGGCCCCGCGCCCCGCGATCCTATTGGCGGATGAGCCTACGGGAAATTTAGACGGCACGACGGGTGAGGCAATCATCAATCTTTTGTTTGGATTGCGTGATCGTCACGGATCGACGCTTGTCATGGTTACTCATGCACCCGATTTGGCGGCACGATGTGACCGCGTTATTCAGTTAAGAGACGGGCGTTTGGACGCGACGGAGGCCACCTCGTGAACGTCAAACTGGCTTGGACAATTGCGCGGCGCGAATTACGCGCGGGGATCAGGGGTTTTTGGGTTTTGATTGCCTGCCTTGCTCTTGGCGTGGCCGCGATTGCGGGCGTGACTTCTGTGCGCGAAAGTATTGCGCAGGGCTTGGACCGCGAAGGTGCTGCCTTACTTGGCGGTCAGGGCGAGATGGAATTCACCTATCGGTTTGCCACGGATGATGAACGCGCATGGATGGATGAGAACGCTTTGGCGGTCTCCGAAATTGCGGATTTCCGGTCCATGATTACGATCGGCGAAGAGCGTGCGCTCACACAGGTGAAGGCCGTAGACGGTGCCTATCCGTTGATTGGTGCGGTGACTCTTTCACCTCAGATAACAATCGAGGCAGCCCTTGCGGGGCAGGGTGGTCTGTCTGGGGCGATCCTAGACCCCATGCTGTTTGAACGCTTGGGCCTGTCTGTCGGCGATGAGATTGCAATCGGAGGCGAACGTTTCGTGGCAATGGCGCAATTGACGCGTGAGCCTGACAATGCATCGGCGGGTTTTTCGCTTGGTCCGCGTTCTATCGTGGCGCTTGAGGCGTTGCGCGACACGTCATTGCTCTCAGCGGGGACGCTGTTTGAAACGGCGTATCGACTGACCTTGCCAATTGAGACTGACCTTGACGCGTTTGAAGCACGCGCCAAACGGGAGGTCGCTGATGGCGGGTTCCGGTGGCGCGATGCCCGCAATGGCGCGCCGGGTGTGGCGCGTTTTGTGGAACGGCTATCGTCGTTCCTCGTTCTTGTCGGCCTTGCGGGGCTTGCCGTTGGTGGTGTGGGCGTGTCGGCGGCGGTGCGTGCCTATCTGGACCGCAAAACGTCTGTGATTGCGACACTCAAAACATTGGGTGCAGAACGTTCGACGATCTTGATGGTCTATGCCTTTCAGGTGGGTGTGCTAACGCTCATTTCTATTTCGATTGGATTGGTGCTGGGAGCGCTTGCGCCCCTGTTGGCCGCGCCGATCATTGAGGCGCAACTCCCAGTGCCTGTTGTCGTGGGTGTGCATGTCGGGTCACTGATTGAGGCAAGTGTATACGGAATTTTGTCCGCCGCGATTTTTGTGTTGTGGCCGTTGTCGCGGGTCGAACAAATACGCCCCGCCGCACTATACCGCGATGCACAGTTCGGACTGCGCGGGCTTCCACGCTTCCGCTACCTCATTGCGATGTTCATTATGATCGCCGCACTGCTTGGGTCTGCGATCTTGTTTACGGATAGCGCGCGGTTGGTCATATGGTCGTTTGTCGGCGTGGTCGGATCGTTCGTGTTGTTGGTGCTTTCGGCGCGCGCTGTTGCGTGGATGGCGCGACGCGCGGCCAAAGCACGCCTTTCCAAGGGGCGCACGGGACTTCGACTTGCGCTCTCTTCGGTTGGTGGTCCGGGCGGGGAGACAACGTCTGTTGTGCTCTCTCTTGGACTTGGCCTTACCGTTTTGTCTGCTGTTGGTCAGATCGATACCAACCTGCGAAATGCCATTGCGCAAGATCTGCCTGAGGTCGCACCATCATATTTCGTGGTCGATATCCAACCTGACCAAATCGAGGGCGTTCTCACCCGTCTGTCGCAAGACGCAGGTGTGACGAACTATGAAAGCGCGCCGATGTTGCGTGGGATCATTACCCAGATCAATGGTGTGGACGCGGAAACCTACGCGGGCCCGCATTGGGTCATTCGCGGCGATCGCGGAATTACCTATTCGGCGGCAAAACCCGAGAATGCCGAAATTACCGAAGGCGCCTGGTGGCCCGAGGACTATACAGGGCCGCCACAGATCAGTTTTGCCGCTGAAGAAGCCGAAGAGATGGGTCTCAAACTCGGCGATACAATGACTGTCAACGTTTTGGGGCGCGACATTACGGGCGAGATTACGTCCTTTCGTGAGGTGGATTTTTCGGGCGCGGGCATGGGGTTTGTGCTCTCAATGAACGATACCGCACTGCGCGGCGCACCTCATAGCCACATCGCGACGATATATGCGGCGCCAGAGGCCGAGGCCCCCCTTATTCGCGATCTTGCAAAGGCGTATCCAAATATCACAACGATCCGTGTTCGAGATGCGATTGGGCGTGTTGTCTCGGTGCTCGAAGGCATTGCTGCGGCCACCACGCTTGGTGCGTTGGCGACACTTATAACGGGTGCAGTTGTCCTCGTTGGTGCTGCGGCTGCGGGGGAGAGCAAACGACGCTATGAGGCGGCGATTTTGAAAACGCTTGGTGCATCTCGATTGACGATTTTATTGAGTTTCGCGCTTCGCTCCGCACTTATGGGGTTTGCGGCCGCTATTGTTGCTCTTGCTGCTGGTGGATTGGCGGCGTGGGCGGTCATCCGCTTTGTGATGAGCGCGGAGTTTCATTTTGCGTGGGGATCTGCGGTGCTGATTGTTATCGGCGGTATTGCCCTAACTTTGGTCACATCGCTTTGGTTCTCGTGGCGGGCCATGCGCGTGCGTCCCGCGCGTGTTTTGCGGGCGCAGGACTAATTTAATTAGGTCTTAAAATGGATTCGTATCCAGCCCAAGTGCACAATCTCTAAGCGGTCGCGTGGTCGGTGGCTTTCGATTGTGCTATTATTTCGCACAGTTGCGCGTCTTTCGCATGTTTTTTGTGCAGGTCGGGCGGTTTGTTGTAGCGCAGCCATACCTTTGGCGCGCCGCAATATTCCTTTCGCTGCGTCAAGAGGCACAGTGGCTGCACGGCCTTCATGACGGACACACAGAGTTGTCCCTGAGGCCGTGAGAAAAAGCGGCGGCGGTCAGACTTGCCGGTCACCACCACCGCTTAATGCAACTGCTCAGCGCTGCAAGGAGACTGTAGGCGATAATATTCCAAATTCAAATGATTGAATGGACGCCCGTATGCGGGTGGCGCCTCCAACTTGTCGCGTTCCAACAAGGGAACCTAGACGTGAACACCAAACTCAAATCAACTCTGGCCTCTGCTCTTTTCGCCAGCACTGCACTGGCCTCCGCCGCAGTCGCCCAAGATTGTCCGATCAAGGTCGGTGTACTGCACTCCTTGTCTGGCACGATGGCCATTTCCGAGACGACTCTCAAAGACACGATGGAAATGCTGATTGAACAGCAAAATGAAAAGGGCGGTGTTCTTGGCTGTGACTTGGAAGCGGTTGTTGTCGACCCCGCATCCGACTGGCCGCTGTTTGCCGAAAAAGCCCGTGAGCTTTTGACCGTCCACGATGTTGACGTCATCTTTGGCAACTGGACATCTGTGTCACGCAAATCCGTATTGCCCGTGATCGAAGAGCTCAACGGCCTGTTGTTCTACCCCGTTCAATACGAGGGCGAAGAGAGCTCCAAAAACGTATTTTACACAGGTGCAGCCCCCAACCAACAAGCGATCCCCGCCACGGACTACTTTCTTGACGAGCTTGGTGTCGAGAAATTTGCATTGCTGGGCACTGACTATGTGTACCCGCGGACAACAAACAATATCCTCGAAAGCTACCTCAAATCCAAAGGTATTGCCCAAGAAGATATTTTTGTGAACTACACCCCGTTTGGCCATTCTGATTGGTCGAAAATTGTGGCTGACGTGGTTGCCCTTGGCGCTGACGGTAAGAAGGTTGGTGTGATCTCTACAATCAATGGCGATGCAAACATCGGCTTTTACAAAGAACTTGCGGCTGCGGGCGTGTCTGCTGATGACATCCCTGTTGTTGCATTCTCCGTGGGCGAAGAGGAATTGTCGGGCCTTGATACGTCGAACCTCGTCGGTCACCTCGCTGCATGGAACTACTTCCAATCCGCCGAATCCGATCTCAACTCCGAATGGGTTGCGTCATGGAAAGAGCGGATGGGTGCAGAGCGTGTGACCAACGATCCGATGGAGGCGCATTACATCGGCTTTAACATGTGGGTCAACGCCGCGACCGCTGCTGGCTCAACCGATGTTGATGCTGTTCGCACCGCGATGTACGGCCAGGAATTCCCGAACCTCACGGGCGGTACGGCTGTGATGGGCGTCAACCATCACCTGTCCAAGCCGGTTCTGATCGGTGAAATCCTAGAGGATGGTCAGTTCGATATCATCTCTGCCACTGATCCGGTTCCAGGCGATGCATGGACCGACTTCTTGCCTGAAAGTGCAGTTTTGATCTCCGATTGGAAAGATCTCGGGTGCGGTATGTACAACACCGAAACCGAAACCTGCGTTCAGCTCAAGTCGAACTACTAATCTGACTTAAAATGAAATTGAGGGGCGGCGCGTGTGTCGCCCCTTTTGCATCCTAACAAGAAGATCCCTGCAATGATCCGCTTTTTGACTGCCTTATGTGTGTGCATGATGACGTTTGTCTGCACCGCTTCCGCCCAAGACCGAACCATCCAAAACGTATTGCAAGAACACGCAGACGCGATTGTAGCATCTTCGCGCAAATCCATTGGCCCGGCTATTGATGCCGTGTCATCATCGGGACTGCTAGCTGCGCAAACGGTGTTGCAACAATGGCAAGAAAAGAACCTTTGGTTTGTCGAGGACGAGGGCGCATTTTATTATGCGCAACCCCTAGATGCAGAAACGTATACGCTCTTTGCGTTTGAGGACGGCGCACCCGTTGGTGACTACAACAAAGCCGCGATACAACAGATTAAGCCCAATTCAGGCATTCGGGCCATGATTGGTGCCGCACTTGTTCAGTTCCAGCTCAATGATCCGGACCCCGAGCGTCGACGTGAGGCGCTTTTGGCCATTCAGCGCGATGGCGAAGCGGCGCACCTTGTGCCCTTGCGTGCGTCTATCGCGAGCGAAACGAATGTGCAGATCAAAGCGCTCAAACAAACGACAGAGCGCCTTTTAACGATCTCGTTCGATACCGACGACAGTGCACGCATCGCGGCTATTGATGGATTTGACGGGTCACTGTCTATAGACGCACGCGCGGCGCTTAACCCCGTCATATCGACGAAGATCGCACTCTCTGACACGTTGCCCGAGGGAGCAAACGTCAAAGGTCAGATTAAGGCGGGGAGCGAGGTTCTACCAATTTCCGATGCGTTTGCCATGCTTGTCGATGCTGGCCTTGTGACCGCGCAACCGACACGGGATGAACGCAAATCTGCACTTGAGGCCAATATTGTCGACGGGAAAGTTGGTGGCTACGCTGTGGCCGATTTGAATACCCAATCTGCGCGCGATGCCGCATATAGCGCACTTGCTGCAAATGGCACTGTGCCTGCGTATGATCCAAGCTTTACAATGGAACGTGCGGCGACAGCGGCCCGATTTGTCGAGGTCTACGACGAGCCCTCAAAGGCCGTGACAGATGCCGCAGAGGCCACGTTAAAATCCATCAACCGAGCGGTTGGCATCAACCAAACCGCGGATCTTTTATTGGATGGCCTATCGTTGGCGTCGATCTATTTTCTGGCAGCAATTGGTCTGGCGATCACGTTCGGGGTGATGGGTGTGATCAACATGGCACATGGTGAATTCATCATGATGGGGGCGTACACGGGCTATGTCGTCCAACAGATCATTCCCAACTACACCGCGTCGATCATCGTGGCGATCCCGCTGGCCTTTGCCGTTACATTCGCGGCGGGTGTCGCGATGGAGCGCTTGATTATCCGTTGGTTGTATTCGCGCCCGCTTGAAACGCTGCTCGCCACATTCGGGGTGTCCATCGCGCTACAACAAATCGCAAAGAACATCTTTGGCACGCAAGCGCGTCCGCTCACATCTCCCGCATGGCTGGACAGTGCGTTGGTGTTCAATGACGTGCTTGCGATTTCGTACATCCGCATTGCAATTTTCGTGCTCGCGCTGATCTTTCTAGGCGTATTCCTCTTTATCATGAAGAAAACCCGCCTCGGGTTGGAGACGCGCGCCGTAACGCAAAACCCCTCTATGGCGGCCTCTATGGGGATCAATCCCGACAGAGTGAACATGCTCACCTTCGGGCTTGGTTCAGGCATCGCGGGGGTCGCGGGCGTGGCGATTGGCCTCTATGCCAAAGTGACCTCCGAACTCGGTGCAGACTACATCGTTCAGTCCTTTATGACGGTTGTTGTCGGCGGTGTGGGCAATATTTGGGGCACGCTTTTGGGCGCTGGGATGATCGGGTTCTTCCAAAAAGGCATTGAGTGGCTCAACCCCTCAAACACTTTGGCGGCACAAACCTATATGATCGTTTTCATCATCATTTTCATTCAATTCAGACCCAAGGGCATAATCGCCCTCAAAGGTCGCGCGGCGGGAGATTAACCAATGGATTTTCTGAAAAAGAACCCGTCATTACCCGTTTTTGTCGCGGTCCTCATCGTCTTTACGGTAGCTGTAACGTTGATGTCTGAAGCTTACGGGGCAGGGGCAATCTCGACCTCGTTTGTGAAAACGTTGGGCAAGACGCTTTGTCTTGCGCTGGTTGCGATTTCGATGGATTTGGTGTGGGGCTACACGGGCATTCTATCGCTCGGGCATTTCGCTTTTTTCGGTCTTGGCGGCTACATGATCGGTATGTGGTTAATGTATGCCCGCACCAAAATAATTGTTGCGGGCTCCATGGCACAGGCCACTTTGCCGCCGACATCGTCCGAGGTGTCGGATGCGATTGGCACGCAAATCTTTGGGGTCGTCGGTTCATCTGATTTCCCGTTGGTCTGGATGTTCGCGCACAGTTTTTGGGCGCAAATTGCACTGGTCGTCATCGTTCCGGGTGTGCTTGCGTTGGTGTTCGGGTGGCTTGCGTTTCGCTCGCGTGTCACGGGCGTCTATCTGTCGATTCTGACCCAAGCGATGACGCTCGCGCTATCCCTCTATCTCTTTCAAAACGATAGCGGGTTGCGCGGGAACAATGGTTTGTCGGGCTTGCAAAACCTGCCTGGTGCGGATGGGGTCAGTCAGGACTTTATTTCGATTTGGTTCTTTTGGGCCTCGGCCTTTGCCCTACTCGTGACCTATCTCATCGCCGCATTTGTCGTATCGGGAAAGTTTGGGTCGGTTATTCGCGGGATACGCGATGACGAGGCGAGGGTTCGGTTCCTTGGCTATTCTGTCGAAGGGTTCAAACTCTTTGTATTCGTGCTCACGGCGATCATCGCCGCAATCGGTGGCGCGCTTTACTATCCGCAAGCGGGCATCATCAATCCCGCCGAAGTGGCCCCCATTGCGTCAATATATCTTGCTGTCTGGGTGGCAATTGGCGGGCGTGGTCGCATTTACGGAGCGGTGATCGGCGCATCGTTTGTCTCGCTCGTTTCGACGTGGTTCACGGGTGGACAGGCGCCAGATATCCCTCTTGGGTTTTACACAATCAAATGGGTGGATTGGTGGCAGGTTCTATTAGGTTTGTCGTTTGTGATGGTGACGCTGTTCGCGCCTAAGGGGATTGGTGGTTTGATCGATCTCGTATCGGGGCGTTTGTCACCCAACCGCCGCGGGGCGGCACTTGGGCCAGACGCGGGCGCGTTGCGTCAAGAGGAGGCAAAGAAATGAGCCAGCTTTTAGAAGTTTCCGGCGTTTGTGTTTCCTTCGACGGGTTTCGCGCCATCAACAACTTGTCATTCTCTATCGGGCACGCCGAAATGCGCGCCATCATCGGCCCGAATGGTGCCGGCAAAACTACGTTCATGGATATTGTCACGGGCAAGACGAAACCGGATGAGGGATCGGTTTTATGGGGGGATTTGTCACGCAATCTCGTCGGCATGAATGAGGCCAAAATTGCCCGCATGGGGATCGGTCGAAAGTTCCAACGCCCCACTGTGTTTGAGGATCAATCGGTTTTCGACAACCTGCTGATGGCCGTCAAAAACGATCGCTCGCCCTTGGCCGTTTTGTTTTTCAAACCCAAGTTTGCGGATATCGCAAAGGTTGAGGAATTGGCCGCTGAAATCGGACTACAAGAGCACCTGCCACGCAAGTCCGGCGAGTTGTCTCATGGCCAAAAGCAGTGGTTGGAGATTGGAATGCTGTTGGCACAAGATCCAAAATTGTTGCTTGTCGACGAACCCGCCGCGGGCATGACATTGGGCGAGCGAGAACAGACAACGGATATTTTGAAGGAAGCGGCGAAAACACGCGCGGTTGTTGTGGTGGAACACGATATGGAATTTGTTCGCCGCCTCGAGTGCAAGGTGACCGTACTTCACGAAGGATCTGTTTTGGCCGAAGGCTCACTTGATCACGTCACACAAAACCAAGACGTCATCGACGTCTATCTGGGGAGATAACCGATGTTGGATGTGCAAAACCTGTCTCTCCATTATGGCGGCTCTCAAATTCTTTACGATGTCGACATCACCGCCAAAGCGGGGGAAGTGACCTGTATTATGGGTACGAATGGCGTCGGGAAAACGTCCCTGTTGAAGGCGATTTGCGGCACGCATCCGCGCTCCGGCGGGTCAATGTCACTCGATGGTGAGGACGTGGGGCGGTTGGGTGCTGATGGTTTGGCCAAAAAAGGCGTGGCTGTCGTTCCACAAGGGCGGATGATTTTCCCATTGCTCACGGTCAAAGAAAATTTGGAAACGGGCTTTACCTGTTTGCCGCGTGATGAGCGGTTTATTCCTGATGAGGTGTTTGAACTTTTCCCGATCCTCAAAGACTTTATGCATCGTCGCGGCGGAGATTTGTCGGGAGGTCAGCAACAACAACTTGCCATTGCCCGCGCTCTCATCATCAAGCCAAAGTTGCTTTTGCTCGACGAGCCGACAGAGGGTATTCAGCCTAATATCATTCAGCAAATCGGTCGAGTGATTTCTCTTTTGCGCGATCGTGGCGATATGGCGATTGTCCTCGTGGAGCAGTATTTCGAGTTTGCATATGATCTTGCTGATCAGTTGGTGTTCATGGAGCGTGGCAAGGTCACATCGCGCCACGAAAAATCGGAGATATCAAAAGCGGACGCGGCTAAGGTGTTTCGCATCGCGTAAAGTTTGGATCAATTTGTTTGGTTTCTCTTACCCATATCCATAATGAGATCGCGCAGACGTTCCGCTGTGGGCGTGAGGTGTGTCCCTGCGCGCGTCAAAATCCCAAATTCGTCCACAGCCAACTCCAAGGTGGTATTCAACGTTTGGATTTGACCATCCGCACCAAAAATATGTGCGACCGCTGAGGCGATTGGTGCAATTGCATTGGTTTGGCTCACGGCGGCAAGTGTCAGCAAGAACGACGACGTGTTGAGGACGCGCGCCGGGGGAGCATGGCCTAAATCGCGCAGCGCCCGCTCAACGGTTTGGCGCAAGATCGCGCCAGATGCGGGCATGACCCAATCGTAGTTTAACAGGCTTTCAAGGGATGTGTCGGCTTGCGCGCGCATCAAAGGGTGATTTTGCCGGGCGATGAGGCTTACGGGCTCTACGCCGATGGGTGTGTAGTCGAACAAAGTGGCGGTTGAATCTTCGGGGAGCCGCGCGAGTGCAAAGTCGAGGCGGCGATCAAGAACCATGTCACGCAAATGGTCAGATGTTGCCACTTCGATCTCGACCTGTGCGGCAGGCATGTCAATGCGCGCGTGGCGCACGACTGGCAAAACAAGATCAATTGCTGGCCCCGTTACGGCGCCAATCGCAACCGTGCCCGTAAGCCCGCGCCGCAACTCGTCGATTTCGCGGCCTGCATCGCCAATCTCGTTTAGAATACGGTCTGCGCGGATCGCTAAGGCGTGCCCCTCGGGCGTCAACGCAATACCACGCCCCTCGCGTTGATAAAATTGGGCATCAATGATGGTTTCAATTTCAGAGGCAAGCCGCGATGCTGCCGGTTGTGCAATACCCAAAGCATGAGCTGCGTCTGTGAGTTTTGCTTCGGTCAATAGGGCCGCTGCAAGACGCAGATGATTGATTTTCATTCCCTTGCGCAAAAGATCGGTCATCGGGGCTCCAGTCAAAAAGGCAACATAAGATATCTTAAATGGTATGATTTAATAATTATACATAATTTGACTGGGATGAGATGCCAAGGCTTTATCACCGCCGACGTTATGTACGTCGGGACCGATTCCGGTCTTATTGACGACGACCGGCTTTTCCGGTCTTGGGAGGATACATTCATGAAACTTACAAAAACACTAGCGCTTGCCGCCGCTGTCTCCACGCTTGCGATTTCTGCATGGGCAGAAGGCACTGTGGGCATCGCGATGCCAACAAAATCTTCGGCACGTTGGATCGCTGACGGCGACAACATGGTTAAAGAACTCGAAGCTGCGGGCTACACAGCCGATCTGCAATACGCAGAGGACGACATCCCCAACCAGCTCGCACAGATCGAGAACATGGTCACCAAAGGTGTGGACGTGCTCGTGATTGCGGCGATCGACGGCACAACGCTGTCCAATGCGCTCGCCAACGCTGCCGCTGCTGGCGTGAAGGTGATCGCCTATGACCGCCTGATCCGCGATTCTGGCGATGTTGACTACTACGCCACATTCGACAACTTCAAAGTCGGCGTTCAGCAGGCAACAACAATCGTTGAAGGCCTCAAAGCCCGCTTTGGTGATGGCCCTTACAACGTTGAGCTTTTCGGCGGCTCACCTGACGACAACAACGCCTACTTCTTCTACAATGGCGCGATGTCCGTGTTTGATCCTCTGATTGCAGACGGCACCGTTGTGGTTCAGTCCGGTCAAATGGGCATGGACAAAGTCGGGACATTGCGTTGGGATGGTGCGGTCGCACAGGCGCGCATGGATAACCTGTTGTCCGCGCATTACACCGACAAAGAAGTCCACGGTGTTTTGTCTCCCTACGATGGTCTGTCCATCGGTATCCTGTCCTCGCTCAAAGGCGTTGGATACGGATCTGGCGATATGAAAATGCCAATCGTGTCCGGTCAGGATGCTGAAGTTCCGTCCGTGAAATCCATCCTCGCAGGCGAGCAGTATTCCACGATTTTCAAAGACACACGCGAGCTTGCAAAAGTGACCGTGGGCATGGTTGACGCTGTTCTGGGCGGTTCCGAGCCAGAGATCAACGACACGACGACCTACGACAATGGCGTCAAAGTGATCCCCGCGTACCTTTTGGAGCCGCTTCCCGTGGATGCGTCCAACTGGGAAGAGCGTCTGATCGACACCGGTTACTACACAATGGATCAAATCAAGTAAGTGACTTGATCTTAACTTACGCGAGGCCGCCCGAGTTTCCCTAGAGGCTCGGGCGGCTGCACCTCATAATGCCACGTGTGGCGATGGGGTTTTGATTAAAGGGGTACGTATACCCCGCAGAAGGGCACGCCATGACCACACTTCTGGAAATGAGAAACATAACCAAAGAGTTCCCCGGCGTGAAAGCGCTCGATCAGGTGAACCTCAAGGTCGAACAGGGCGAAATTCACGCGATATGCGGTGAAAATGGCGCCGGAAAATCGACGTTGATGAAGGTGCTTTCGGGCATCTACCCCATTGGAACATATGACGGCGACATTCACTATGAGGGTGATGTCGCGGCTTTTAGAACGCTTAGCGATAGTGAGAATCGCGGTATTGTGATCATCCACCAAGAGCTTGCATTGGTGCCTGACCTGTCGATTGCCGAGAACATTTTTCTGGGCAATGAACGCGCGGCGAACGGCGTGATCAATTGGCACGAAACCAATGCGCGCACCGAAGAGCTTTTGAAAAAGGTCGGTTTGGCGGAAACGCCGACCACAAAGGTCGATAGTATTGGCGTGGGCAAACAGCAGTTGGTCGAGATTGCCAAGGCCCTGTCAAAAGACGTGAAGCTGTTGATTTTGGATGAGCCGACGGCGGCGCTTCAAGAAAATGACAGCCGCAAATTGCTTGATCTGATGTTGGAGCTGAAATCACAGGGCGTCACCTGTATCATCATCTCGCACAAGCTTAACGAAGTCCGGTATGTTGCCGACACGGTAACGGTGATCCGCGATGGTCAAACCGTTTCTGCCCAAGCGGCAAAGGGTCTGTCAGAGGACAAAATCGTGGCCGACATGGTGGGTCGCGATATGACGCACCGCTATCCCGAACATGTGCGCTCTCCGGGTAAGATGTTGATGGAAGTGGACGGATGGAACGTCTGGCATCCCGAGCACGGCGATCGTCAAGTGGTCAAAAACGCATCGTTCAATGTGCGTGCGGGCGAGGTCGTCGGCATTGCGGGCCTGATGGGCTCGGGGCGCACAGAATTGGCCATGTCGGTGTTTGGCAAATCCTACGGTCGAAAGATTTCGGGCAGCGTCAAACTGCATGGCAAAGAGGTCGATGTGTCGAAGGTGGACCGTGCGATTGATGCAGGTCTGGCCTACGTGACCGAGGACCGCAAATCTCTTGGTCTCGTGTTGGAGGAAACGATCCGATTCAACACTACATTGGCCAACCTTGAGGAGGTCTCTAAGGGTGGCATTCTCAACAAGAACGAAGAGACCAAAGCGGCGGAACGCTACCGCGAAGCCTTGGCCACGCGCACCCCGTCGGTGTTTCAAAAGGTGATGAACCTGTCGGGCGGGAATCAACAAAAGGTCGTTCTGGCCAAGTGGTTGTTTACCGAGCCTGAGGTTTTGATCCTCGACGAGCCGACACGCGGAATCGACGTGGGTGCAAAATACGAGATCTATACAATCATCAACGATCTGGCTGCGCAGGGAAAAGGCGTGGTCATGATCTCGTCGGAAATGCCCGAGCTTTTGGGCATGTGCGACCGAATTTATGTCATGAACGAGGGCGCGTTGGTCGGTGAATTGACCGCCGCCGAGGCGAGCCAAGAGCGCATTATGTCGCTCATCGTCAGCGAATAGGAGAGCAGGGATGGACAAGACTAATCAAACGGGGCTGAAGGCCTACCTCGCGGCAAACTTGCGCGAATACGGTCTTCTATTTGCCCTGATCGGCGTTATGGCGTTTTTCCAAATCGTCACGAACGGTACGCTTTTGCGGGCGGTGAACATCACCAACCTGCTGCTGCAAAACTCCTACATCATCATCATGGCTCTGGGCATGTTGGTGATTATTGTTGGGGGTCATATCGACCTGTCGGTCGGATCGGTTATGGGCTTTATCGGGGCATTAGCGGCCGTGATGATCGTCAATTGGGATATGAACCCGTTCCTCACTATCGCTATCTGTCTGGTTGCAGGCGGCATCATTGGCGGGGCGCAGGGCTATTGGGTCGCTTATTGGCGCATTCCGCCTTTTATTGTCACGCTCGCGGGGATGTTGGTATTTCGCGGTCTGTCGTTGTGGTTGCTACACGGTCAATCGGTTGGTCCATTCCCACGTGAATTTACAGTGATTGCAAACGGGTTTGTCCCTGATGTGTTTCCGGCGGCATGGGGTGAAAGCCTCGCCGTCATGACGGGTGTGCGACAGGTCAATGTCTTGGCTGTAGTCATGGGGTTTGTCGCAGCCGCCTTTGTCATCTGGCGTGGTATGAAACAACGCGCCACCAACAAAGCTTACGGGATCGAAGATGAGCCACAGAGCTTTTTTGTCGCCCGCACAGGGATTGTCGCGTTTGCGCTGATCTTTGTCATGTGGAAGCTGGCAACCTTTCGTGGTTTGCCAAACGTGTTGATCACCATGGGCGTGCTCACCGTGATCTACGCCTTTCTCACCGAGAACACCGTAATTGGCCGCCGTGTCTACGCGATGGGCGGCAATGAGAAAGCGGCGAAATTGTCGGGCATCAACACCGAGCGCCTCACCTTTCTCGCCTTTGTGAACATGGGTGTTTTGGCGGCTGCTGCGGGTCTTGTGTTTGCGGCGCGTTTGAATACCGCCACACCAAAAGCGGGCTTTGCTCTTGAACTTGATGTGATTGCGGCGGTGTTTATCGGTGGCGCATCCATGTCTGGCGGCGTTGGCACCATTGTGGGTGCGGTTGTCGGTGCGTTCCTTATGGGGGTGCTCAATAACGGCATGTCGATCATGGGCATCGGCATTGATTATCAACAAATGATCAAGGGTCTCGTGCTGCTGATGGCTGTAGTCTTTGACGTCTATAATAAACAAAAACAGGGGTGATCCGTTATGCTTCTCTCGCAAATTCAAAATGTAGATGGCGGAATTACCGTTGTCGTGCGCTCCGGGTCTGAGGCCTACGCGGTCAAAGGGGCGACATCGTCCTATGCTTTGGCGATGGAGGCGGCAACGTCGGGTCGTCCCTTGGCCGATGTCATTCGTGACCACGGATTTGGAGAGGCTGTCGATCTTGAAGCGGCTTATGCTGACGGGCTGATGTTATTGCCGATCCACCACGACGATCCCGCGCACTGCCATTTGACGGGCACTGGCCTGACCCATTTGGGTTCGGCCTCCACCCGCAATTCTATGCATGCCAAACAGGACAAAGAGGCGGTGATGACCGACTCGATGAAGATGTTCCAAATGGGTGTCGAGACGGGAAAACCCGCAGCTAACGAAGTCGGGGCACAACCCGAGTGGTTCTACAAAGGCAACGGGACGATGGCAGTGGCCGCAGGTAAACCGCTGCATTCGCCGTCTTTTGCTGAGGACGCAGGCGAAGAACCCGAGATTGCGGGCATTTACATCAACGGCCCCGATGGGGCGCCGTTTCGAGTTGGTTTTGCCCTGTCCAACGAGTTCTCCGATCACATCACCGAGCGCGGTAACTATCTCTGGCTGGCCCACTCCAAATTGCGCCCTGCTGCCATCGGTCCCGAAATGCTGATCGGTGATTTGCCCGCTGACGTGCAAGGCATGTCGCGGATTTACCGCGATGGTGCGTTGATTTGGGAAAAGCCGTTTGTGTCGGGTGAGGACAACATGTCCCACACGCTTGCCAACCTTGAGCACCACCATTTCAAATACGACATCTTCCGCCAACAAGGTGATCTACACGTCCATTTCTTTGGGACCGCTACGCTATCTTTTGCAGATGGTGTGAAAACCGAAGACGGCGATGTGTTCGAGATTGAAGCCGCTGATTTCGGCATGGCCTTGCGAAACCCGCTTGTCCAAGCCCCAAAAGTTACGGGCACCACCAAAGTGAAGGCACTATAATCATGAGTTTCAAACCTGCTGAATGGCCCCGTAAACTGCGTTCGCAATCTTGGTATGGTGGCAATAGCCGCGATACGATTTATCACCGTGGGTGGCTCAAGAACCAAGGTTATCCGCATGACTTGTTCGACGGGCGGCCCGTTATCGGCGTCCTCAATACATGGTCTGAATTGACGCCATGCAATGGCAGCCACATGAAAGAACTGGCCGAAAAGGTCAAAGCGGGCATTTGGGAGGCGGGTGGTTTCCCCGTCGAGGTTCCGGTGTTCTCCGCGTCTGAAAATACCTATCGCCCAACCGCGATGATGTTTCGCAACCTTGCGGCTCTCGCGGTCGAGGAAACTATTCGTGGACAACCGATTGACGGCTGTGTGCTGCTTGTGGGCTGTGATAAAACCACGCCGTCCTTGATGATGGGGGCCGCGTCTTGTGATCTTCCGTCCATTGTTGTGACCGGCGGGCCGATGCTCAATGGTATTTACAAAAACGAGCGTATTGGATCTGGCACCCACCTTTGGAAATTCTCCGAGGATGTCAAAGCGGGCAAGATGACCCAAGAGGAATTCTTGGAAGCCGAACAAGGCATGTCGCGCTCAACGGGTACATGCAACACGATGGGCACGGCCTCAACAATGGCGTCTATGGCCGAAGCACTTGGCATGGCATTGTCGGGCAACGCCGCGATCCCAGCGGTCGATAGTCGCCGCCGCGTGATGGCGCAACTGTCAGGCCGCCGTATTGTACAGATGGTCAAAGACGACTTGAAACCCTCCGACATTATGACCAAAGCCGCGTTCGAGAACGCCATTCGCGCGAACGGTGCGATCGGTGGATCGACCAACGCCGTTGTGCATTTGCTCGCTATGGCGGGGCGTGTGGGTATTGATCTCTCGCTTGACGATTGGGATCGCTGTGGCCGCGATGTCTCCACCATTGTGAACCTGATGCCGTCGGGCAAATACCTGATGGAGGAATTCTTTTACGCCGGTGGTTTGCCTGTGGTGCTCAAGCGTTTGGGCGAGGGTGGCCAGTTGAATAAGGACGCCCTCACCGTATCGGGCGAGACGATTTGGAATGAGGTCAAAGACGTTGTGAACCACAACGAAGACGTCATTCTGCCCGTTGATAAACCTCTTATGGAACAGGGCGGAATTGCCGTTGTGCGCGGCAACCTTGCCCCCAAAGGTGCGGTTCTTAAACCGTCTGCGGCGACACCTGCGTTGCTCACCCACCGCGGCCGTGCGGTCGTGTTCGAGGATATCGATGACTATAAAGCCAAGATCAATGACGAGGATCTCGACATTGATGAGACCTGCGTCATGGTCATGAAAAACTGTGGTCCCAAAGGCTACCCAGGTATGGCCGAAGTTGGTAATATGGGTTTGCCGCCAAAGGTTCTGCGCAAGGGCATCACGGACATGGTTCGTATCTCGGACGCTCGGATGTCTGGCACCGCTTACGGCACAGTCGTACTTCATACCTCGCCTGAGGCCGCTGCGGGTGGTCCGCTTGCTGTGGTTCAAAACGGCGATTTCATTGAGCTTGATGTGCCAAACCGCCGTCTACATCTCGACATTCCTGATGATGAGTTGGCCGCGCGTTTGGCCGCGTGGGCACCGGCCCATGAACAGGCGACTGGCGGATACGCGTGGTTGCACCAAGCGCACGTTGAGGGCGCAGACACAGGCGCGGATCTCGACTTTCTTAAAGGGTGCCGTGGGGCACCTGTCGGCAAGGATAGTCACTAATGGCGCTGCGTAAAATTGCTCTGGTCGGTGTCGGTAAGATCGCCATCGATCAGCATATTCCATCGCTCGCCAAATCGGACGACTGGGAACTGGCTGCGGCCGTGTCACGCCACCATCAGGTAGAGGGTGTGCCAAACTATAAGAGCATGGACGAGATGCTTGGCGCGCACCCCGAGATTGAGGTGGTGAGCTTGTGTATGCCACCGGTCCCACGTTTCGAATATGCACGTGCGGCCATTGCCGCAGGACGTCACGTGATGCTTGAAAAGCCCCCGGGTGCTACGTTGTCGGAAGTCTATGCCCTTGAAGCGCTCGCACGCGATGCTGGTGTGACGCTGTACGCGACATGGCATTCACGCAAGGCCGCTCAGGTCGCAACGGCTAAAGCATGGCTTATGGGCAAGGCGATCGAGCGGTTCACGGTGACATGGAAAGAGGACGTACGCAAATGGCATCCAAATCAGGATTGGGTGTTCGAGCCGGGTGGTATGGGTATCTTTGATCCAGGTATCAATGCACTGTCCATCGTGACCGAAATTTTGCCTGATCCGATCCATCTGACGGGCGCAATTCTGAAATTCCCAGCCAACCGCGACACGCCGATTGCGGCGGATCTCGATTTTTATCATCCACATGGCGCTACCGTGTCGGCCCAAATGAATTGGGATCATAGCGGTGCGGATATTTGGGATATTGAGGCGGTGTGCAAAGAGGGAGTTTTGAAGCTTGAGAAGGGCGGCGGTGTGCTGCTGATCGACGGCACTGAACAACCCGGTGCAATCGGTCAGCTCGACGGTGAATACCCGCAACTATACGCCGATATGGCCGCCCTCGTTTCTAGCGGTGCAAGCGAAGTTGATCTGCGTCCCATGCTACACGTCTCGGATGCGCTTACCCTTGGCAAGCGCCAACAGGTATCCGCCTTTGAGTGGTAAAGTTCAAAGCGATTAGACTGAAAAAAGGACGACCATCGCAGTGCGTTGGTCGTCCTTTTGAGTTGGCCCAAGAGTGGACTATTGCGCGCGGATCAGGCCGCGCTGCTTTCGTGTTGAAACTGCCGTACTGGAGCCGGAGTTGCCGCGACATCCTGTGTTGCGGCCATACGATGGCACCATGTTTTGTTATTTACTGGCGCTTGCATTAATGCAATTTCCAGCGATGACATTGTGACTGGTAGGCGTAACGATACATCCGCAAGCATTAAGCGATGCGTGCCATACTCATTCATCGCAAAATCGGAGGAGAGCAGAACAACGCTCTTGTCTGCGTGCGTTTCGCGTAACTTCTTTATTGTGTCAAACTGCGCGGCGATGCCGTCAAAGCTGTCGAGGTCGATAAAGATATAGTTTATAGTCGTATCGTCGCTTAGCGCGGCTTTCAGAGAGCCGTAGCTTCCGCAAACTTTCACTTGCGCATCATCGTTTTCCAGCATCGTGAGCATTGAGCTCGTGAGTGTACAAGATGTGGTGAGCAAACAGCAGTTTGCATCGAAGCCATCAAAAATACTAAACATATCGTTTTCCTTAACAGTTGGTAAAACGATAGCATGGCTTTGATAGACCATGACGCGCGCAAAAGCATTAATCATGTATCTTTAGATGGCGTTGACACTTTTGGCGTATCGACTTTCGCAACTTAGGTTGCGCACAGTTGGGCCGCGATGTTGATAATTGGCCCGACACGCCGTCATAGTGCCACTGGGGGGCGGCAACGGTGCATCGGGCCAGATCGATGATGGCTACTCTGACAACGTTGGTGGGCCGCCGTCGAGCTGCCTCTCATGCGAGCAGGGGTACTTGATAGGTCGTAGGCCCCGCGGTGTGAATGCACGCGAAAGTCTTAAGGGTGGCGCATGAGTTTCTCGAGTTGTCTTTGGGGTGTGGCGGGTAGTCAATCGTAGGATAAAACTATAGAATATAGATGCCGCGCAAAATCGTTACGCCCGACCCTTTGCGCGGCTTACCTATGGTTAATTTTTCCGTATGATCAAAAAATAGATGCAGGTTCCGTGCGTTACGGAAAAAATCGGCGCTATCAAAGGAGAGGCAATGAAAATTTTAGCGTACTTGTTTGCCGCAAGTGTTCTTGGCCTAGTTGTTGCACTGATGTTTTTGGTGAGCGGGCAGGGAATTTGGGTGGCCTTGATAGGCTATATGATTTCCGGAATTGTATCTTTTGTCGCTTTGCTTGTGCGGTTGGAGCGTCATATACTACCTAAAGTGGTAGGTGAGCGTTCAGGGCGGCAAGCATAAAGGCGACCAGTAATAGGTTGTGGGTGCGAGTGAAGTCTGCGTGGATTGAGCGAGAGGTTGAGATTTGATGCATTTAAGTATGTTTGATGCGAATAGATTTATAGGGCCGCACGCGATGCGCGCCGGAAATGGCAGGGGGACGCAATGAAACTTTTGCTAGCAGACGACCATGATTTGGTTAGAGATTCTGTCGCAGCATATCTGCGCAATGAAGGGTTCGAAGAGGTCATTACCTCAGCCTCGGTTGATCAAACAATTGAGATCTTACAGGCTGATTCAGCGTTCGACCTTATTTTACTCGATTATCAAATGCCGGGTATGAATGGTCTCAAGGGGTTGGAGCAATTGCTGAGCGATTATCCTGGCGTACCGATTGCCATTATATCGGGTGCTGCCAGTGCAGAGGTTGCACGCCGCGCGATTGAATGTGGCGCGGTTGGATTTGTGCCTAAATCACTGCCCGCAAAATCCATCGCCGGCGCGGTTCACATTATGGTTTCAGGTACAGTTTTTGCGCCATTTGAATTTATGTCACAAAAAGAAGCCAAGCCCGAGACCGGCCTGACATCGCGTGAAACCGAAGTGTTGCGTGGATTGTGCGAAGGCAAGGCGAACAAGGAAATCGCGCTTGATCTCGGGCTAAGTGAGGTCACGATCAAATTGCATGTGCGCACGTTGGGCCGCAAGCTTGAGGCGCGCAACCGGACTCACGCAGCAATGATCGCCCGCGAGATGGGTTGGTTCGATTGACGAGTCTCGCGCGCGCTTAGGTTTTTAGCGTGCGCGTCAGGCGGATGCCGAAGCTGTCCAAAGCGTGAGCGATTTCGGGCGCGTCCATGTCATCGATATTCGTGAGAATGTCTAAAAAGTAGTTCACAAGACAGTCAGGCGCGTCACTTGATGATGGGCGTGCATTTGTGTTCGCGGCGAGTCTTGGTGGGGTGTAAGTTCTGACAGTGTTGGGCATGTGTGACTTTGCATCAATATTTACATGGAATGTTAGGCGAAGGTTATAGTTGCTCTAGATGGGTTTCGCTAAGCCTGCCCTCACTCGACTTCCTCTTGGATGCGATGATGCAGAGCCGACAAGAGGGCACTTGTATCGCCGCGCCATTGAATGGCGTCATGTGCGCCAAGCGCGATAAGAAAGCTTTTGAATTCATTCGGGAAGTGGGGGCCAACAGCGATAAGCTGTGTTTGCGGTGTTTCCTCAAGTGCTTTGGCTGTGTCGCGCACGTGGTCGATCAGGTGCGGGCACATACTATCGGAATAAAGACACACATAGTCAAAGGCCATCACGGCGAATAGGTCGCGCGCACGTTCAAGGTCGCAACTGGCGATCTGGTATCCAAGTGGCATTGCATTCGAGCGTGGAAAGATTGATCCGGTGGGAAATCCAATAAATAGAATCTTGGTGTGCGCGGTGACGATCGGAATGACATGTGGTTTTCTAACTGTCTCTAACGACATATTTGGCCGCATCGCGTTTTGCTCACCCTTTAACGAGGGGCCGTAGCGATTTAACAGTCTATTAACTAAAAGGTTCATTTTAACTCTCAAAATGCAAAACAAGTGCTATTGATTACGATGTATGCGCTAACAGTATCTAAACGCGGCCGGCCTGAATTGAAAAACGAGCAATAGATTATTTTTCACCTAATTTGGATTGTTGAGATATCCTAAAGTTTCAATTTCATAACTAAGGAATCCTTCCGACTAATCGGCTTTGGTGCGGCTATTTTTGGATAATATATTGTTATGGTTAATTAATTTAGGAAATTTCTTTAGGTTGTACGCGTTTGTCTGAACTCTTCTTGTCGCGTTAACTATACTTTTGGATATAATGCGATACCTATGAAGATGTAGGAAAAACTATAGCGCCGTGTGATGATGTGCGTGAACATCAGCACGAGGAGTTATAGCGTGAATTTGAAATCTATCCTGTGTGGCGCCACTTTGATTTTGGTCCCCTTTTTGGCAGTCGCCGAGGATGCGCCCGAGCTAACTGGCCCAGCAATTTTGACCGTCTATGGGGATTTCGACGCAGACGGTGTTGAGGATATGCGGGACTTTGATTTGGCCAGTCTTGACGCAATGACGCAAGGCGCGTTCGAGACAACCACGATCTGGACCGAGGGTGTACAATCGTTTTCAGGCGTTTATGTGAACACCATCTTGGAAGAGCTCGGATTGACCGAGGGTGAGTTGTTCGTGAGTGCTATTAACGATTACGTGGTGTCGATGCCCGTGTCCGAAATGCGTCCCGATGAGGCGCTTTTGGCGACACGTCGCAATGGCGAAGAAATGTCCATCCGCGACAAAGGTCCGATTTGGGTTGTATACCCCTACGACAGTGATGATGATTTGCGCAGCGAAGTCGTGTACTCACGTAGCGTCTGGCAGGTGAAGCAACTTCGCGTCGAGCCTTCCGAGTAACTTAGGTGTCTTTTCGCAGTGGATTTAGCGCACGACTTGTTCGGGCGGCGGAGGCCAAGGGTGCGCCCTTGGCTTTGCTGCTGTTCTTTGTCGTGTCGATGTCCATTTGGGAAATAGCGCGCTATGGCGGCGCTGTGCGTACCGAGATCGAAAGTCTCGCGATTGCGAACTCCGATAGTCAGCAATGGTCCCTCGCCCAGTTAGAGGTCGAATTTGATCAGATGCGAATTGCGCTGTTGATGTTCGATCCCGATGATCCGGTGCGCGTGAGAGAGTTTTCGCAACGCTTTGACGTGTTTTATAGCCGCGTCGAAACCGTGATGAATGGGGATGCGTTCGGGCGCGTGTTCGACGGGAGTTCGGTCTTGTCACGTATGGGGTCGTTGCGAGAGTTCACTGTGTCCACCGCAAAGATTGTCGATGCAGGGCCGCAAGCTGTGGCGGACGCACATCCGCCGTTGTCGTCGCAAATGGCGGATCTGGCCCTTAATGTGCGTGCGATTTCACTGCAAGGTATCCGTGAGTTTGCGGTTGCCGCACAGG